>NZ_CP033929.1:0-1417965 GCF_003815915.1 Chryseobacterium indoltheticum | reverse complement strand
AGTGAGACAGCCTTTTTGTTTTTAGGATTTTGAGTGATCTAATGCCTTCATGATACTTCAAATTTCAATGAATGTCGTTTGATTACGCATCCTGAGGAAGGTACACCTCCACGAGCTTATACAGTTGAGGAATATAGGTGTCTATCAGAATCTGATCCCGGACCGGGTGAAGGTGGTGGCGGAAGTACAGGTGGTGGAAGCTCAAGCTCGGGAAGCGGCGGAGATGATAATACACCCTGCAACGGAAACGGTGTACTTACAGGCCCTCAACAACCTGGAATTACAGACCCTAACGGATGTACCGGAATACCGACGATGCCGACTTTACCGAATCCCAAGACTGATCCTTGTGTACAGTTATCTAATCTTGGTAAAAAAGATTATTTTAAAAACAATATGGCAGAGCTTAACAGTAATGTTGAAAATGGCACTGTAGAAAAAGGGTTTATTCTTCATAATGATGCGACAACACCTGCATCCTACATTATTTCAGGAAGCAGTAACAATGACAGCAACTCTATAGATTTTAGTGCTTATTACAGTAATTTAAGTGATGCTCAAGCATATAGCATGTATGGCAATGCGCATAACCACCTTAAAAATGATCCTAACCATATAGGTGTATTTACCCCTGACGATTTGCCGTATTTAGCAACCTACGGGATAATAGAAACAGACCCACAAAATCCCGTTAAAAGTTTATTACCTGTAAAATCTATTATATTTGTAACTACAGATAAAGGTTTTTTTGCTTTGAAAATAAAAGATCTCGACGGATTAAAAGCTTTTGTAAATAAATATGGAAATTGGACGAAAAATAAAGTTGAT
Organism: Chryseobacterium indoltheticum; assembly: GCF_003815915.1. Classification (NCBI taxonomy): domain Bacteria; kingdom Pseudomonadati; phylum Bacteroidota; class Flavobacteriia; order Flavobacteriales; family Weeksellaceae; genus Chryseobacterium; species Chryseobacterium indoltheticum. The sequence goes on along the minus strand of NZ_CP033929.1, from coordinate 1,417,137 downwards.
GATTATATGAAAAAAACATTTCAAAATAGAAAAAAGTATAATATAAGACATGAATCTACATACGAAGAGCAGGTAAGCGGTTTTTTACGTTTTATACAGGACGAAAGTATTGGTATCGAACTGTATGAAGGCAATAAAACAACAATGGGAGATTGGAAAAAATTAGAATTATTAAATAATGGAACTTTTGGTTTTAAAAAGATACCGTGTAATATTTAAAAAAATGAAAATGAAAAAATTTATATATAAAATCCAATTTAAATTAACAATAATCTATCTTCTTACAAATATTATTTTTGTTATGAAATCTCAAATAGTTGTAGATATGACATCTGATGAAGTTTTACCCTTTAATTATAATGAAACAGGGCAGTACTATGAAAAAGATATACATAACTATTTAGATAATTTTACGGGAACATGGGAATATGTGAATGGAAATGAAAAGTTTCAAATTATTCTGACTAAAATTGTAAAATATCACTTTGTTAACAGTGATTTAAAGTTAAATTTTTACGAGGATGGTATTGTTTTAAGATATAAGAAGTTTACTAATGGCAATCTTGTTTTTGAATCTCCAATAGAAGATAAACCTACATTTAGTGCTTTTGATAATTTAAAATTAGAGGGCTATATGGCAGATTACGGCAGAGTAACTGTAGATACAAAATTGCCACTTGATCACATACTAAAACTGGGAGTACTCAGACAGGGAGGAGACTATTTTCATCCTTCATGTACCATTGAGAGATTACCTTTAAATTTATCCGAACCACCTAAAATAAAATTTAGTTTGAGCTTACGCCAAAGTATAGGGGGAGAATATAAAAACCCTGCATACAATGGGCTGCCAACCTTTAGTATTCCTAATAATATTATAATGACAAAAGTCCCATAAAGTTATGCTGCCTCATTCGAGGCAGTTTTTATTCATATCATGGAAAGAAATATTTTCACGAAGAGCAGGTAAGCGGTCTTTACGGTGGAAACCAACAACCATGGGAGATTGGAAAAAATTAGAATTATTAAATAATGGAACTTTTGGTTTTAAAAAGATACCGTGTAATATTTAAAAAAATGAAAATACAATATATATATACAAAAATAGTTATAATGCTGAATATCTTGCTGGTAACAACCATGATAAAAAGTCAGACAGTATTAGTGTGGGGAGAAAATAATGGTCCATTACCTGATGATTTTTTAAGCAGTGGCCAATATTATTATAAGGATGTTAATAATTATTTAGACAGTTTTACTGGGACTTGGGAATATATCAATGGGAATGAAAAATTTCAAATCATTTTAACTAAAATTATCAAATACCATAATGTCTCACCAAATATAAAATTAAATCTGTATGAAGATGGTATTGTTTTAAGATATAAGAAGTTTACTAATGGCAATCTTGTTTTCGAATCACCCATAAAAAACAAGCCCACATTAAGCGCTTCTGATAATTTAAAATTAGAAGGATATATGACAGATTACGGCAGAGTAACCGTAGATAAAAAATTGCCACTTGATCACATACTAAAACTGGGAGTACTCAGACAGGGAGGAGACTATTTTCATCCTTCATGTACCATTGAGAGATTACCTTTAAATTTATCCGAACCACCTAAAATAAAATTTAGTTTGAGCTTACGCCAAAGTATAGGGGGAGAATATAAAAACCCTGCATACAATGGGCTGCCAACCTTTAGTATTCCTAATAATATTATAATGACAAAAGTCCCATAAAGTTACGCTGCCTCATTCGAGGCAGTTTTTATTCATATCATGGAAAGAAATATTTTCACGAAGAGCAGGTAAGCGGTCTTTACGCTGGAAAACCTTGTGCTAAGGTACAGAGAGCTTCTGGTTATTTATAATCTTACGCAACAGGAAAACGAAACCCTAAGTAATGGCGGCTTTGTCGATATTAAGGGTAAATCTACAACCATTGAAGTAAATGTACATACTTGGGGAAAAAATAAAAATGATTTGAAACCACCATAGCCATATTCAAATATAAATTCGACAAACAAAAAAACTGGACGGAAATCATTAAAAACGTGACCGGAAAAGATCATATAAATGGGTAAAAGAAATTGAATATTATAAATAACAAAAGCTCCGTCAATTGATACAAAGCCTAGCTTACTTTTTAAATGCTTAATTAGCTTAAATAAAAAAGAGACTGCCTTTTAAGACAATCTCTTTTTAATACATTTTAGTGCATTGCTTCACTCAGATCTATTTTTTCTTTGCTTTTCCGCTCTCTAATAAATAGGATAAACGGAATACATATCAGGAACGCTATACCCAGATAAAGGAAAACATCCATATAAGATAAAACGGTTGCCTGTTTGGTAACGGTCATATCTAAAACCTTGTAAGCTGCATTCATTGCTGCATCAGGGGTCATTCCTTTTGCTATAAAATTAGCTTTTAAGCCGGCCAATCGCTGCTGAACATCAAAGTTGTCACTGTCGAGATGAGATATTAAATTTACCCTGTATTTCTGACTGGCGTTGGCAATAAATGTGGTAATCGCTGCAATCCCGAAAGAACCGCCAAGCTGTCTCATCATTCCTGTAAAAGCTGCTCCCTGTCCGATTTCCTGACCTTTTAATGTGCTTAATGACAAAGATGTAATCGGAATAAACAATAGACCGAGTCCCATTCCTCGCACAATCAGCATCCAGAAAAAGGCTTCTTTACTGGTATCGGGTGTCAGAATTTTGTAACCCCAGAAACTGTAAACAAAGAATATAAATAATCCCAAGGAAACCAGAATCTGCTGTTTTGCCCCTTTTGAAAGTAATCTTCCAATAATAGGCATCATGAAAGCTGTCGTTAAAGCTGCAGGAATCATTAATGCTCCTGACTGAAGTGCCGTCCAACCCAAAATACTCTGTGTATATAAAGGAACGATAAACGTTGAACCGTACAAACCGAAACCTAAAACAAAGGACATAACGGTTCCGATCCTCAGGTTTCCGTTCTTTAAAACCCGGAGTTCCACAATTGGATATTTAAAGGTGAGCTCCCGCCAAAGGAATAATATAAATCCTAAAACAGCTGTCGTCGTGAAGGTTACGATCATCCCGCTTTCAAACCAGTCTTCTTCATGACCTCTTTCCAGAATAAACTGTAAAGAACCTACTGTTAATGCCAACAACATAATTCCAAGCCAATCGACATCTGAAGCTTTACGTTTTTCAGAAAATTTCGGACTTTTCACAAACTGTAAAGTCATTAACGTTGCTGCAATACCAATTGGAATATTGATGTAAAAAATATACGGCCAGCTGTAATTATCAACAATATAACCTCCCAAAGGCGGACCTAAAGTTGGACCAATAATTACTCCCAAACCATAAATTGCTTGCGCCATACTACGTTTTTCAACCGGATAAGATTCGGTAATAATGGTTTGTGAGGTTACGAGCAACGCTCCACCACCAATTCCCTGACACAATCTGAAAAATACCAGTTCCCAGATATTATCGGCATTTCCGCATAAAAATGAGAAAATCGTAAATATAATAATGGAAGCTGCAAAATAGTTCCTTCTTCCGAATTGCTGCGAAAGCCAGCTTGTCATTGGTACTACGATAACGTTACCAATCGCATATGCTGTGATTACCCAACCCACTTCAGAAAGTGTGGCACCCATGTTTCCCTTCATTTCGTTGAGGGCAACATTTACAATCGTGGAATCCACAATTTCAAGCAAAGCACAAAGAATCGCTGTAATCGTAATGATTACTCTTCGGGCTCCATATTCTACTAATGAATCTTGCATTGATTTTTTAATGTGTTTTAAAGAAGGTTGAGGTAAAGATTTAGGCTAAGAATAAAACATTTTTAAGCTTAAAATCATTGTTCCTCATCTTTAAGAATTATAAAAAGTGAATTGTCAATAATCAATCAACATCGTTGTCAATTTTACTACTTCATTTCCAATCTGTCATCAATCATTGCCATAATCCTCATCAACCATCTCCTGCATCTAATTCCTCAACATTCCCAATTGACTCGCCTCAGCAAACTGACAATTCACTTATATATTTTTTATAAAAAATGAATTGTCAATACCTATCAACATTGTTATCAATCTTCAGCTGCATTTCCATTCACAATTGATTTGCTTCCACAAAATTGACAATTCACTTAACTAACTTTTTCAATATTATTTTAAAGAAACTTCTGCTTTCACATTCATTCCTGTTCTTAATCTTTTTGCAATTTTCGGATCAAGATTTACAAAATCGATTTTTATAGGAAGTCTCTGTACTACTTTTACAAAGTTTCCGCTAGCATTATCCGGAGGCAAAATTGAGAATGTAGAACCTGTCGCAGGAGAGAATGAGCTTACGACTCCTTCAAATTCTGTATCAGGAAAAGCATCAATTTCTATTTTCACTTTTTGTCCTTCAACCATTTTGGCAACCTGAGTTTCTTTAAAGTTTGCAATTACCCATTTTTGATCATTTTTAACCAAGCTAAATAACTGTGCACCTGCCTGTAAAAACTGACCTTTCTGAATAGGAACTTTCCCAACAAAACCATCTTCCGGAGCAACAATAATAGTATAAGAAAGATTTAATTTTGCGCTTTCTACATCAACTTCTCTCTGTTTTGCTACCGAACCGGCCACTGAAATCTGTTGTGAGCTTGCTTCTGTTTGTGAAGATGCAATTCCTGTCTGTTGTGCGATCTGGTTTCTTGTGTCAACTAAAACCTGTAACTGCTTATCGGCAGATTGTTTTGCCGCTAAAGCCTGTTCGTACTGCTGTTCTGTAATTGAATGATCTTTTACAAGAACTGAATATCTTTTCAAGTCCTGCCCTGTTTTCCAAACGTTTACTTTTGCAGCTTCTATCTGTGCATTTGCTGTTGCTACAGCCGCTTGTGAACTGCTTATGTTTTTTGATGTTGCATTGGTAGAAGACTGCGCTGACGAAATATTGCTTTTCGCCGTTGACAAAGCTGCCTGAGCTTGCTCCAACGCCATTTTCTGATCTTTATTATCTAAAATAACCAGTGTATCACCTTTTTTTACAAATTGATTGTCTTTCACTCTCACCTCGGCTACATATCCTGAAATTTTAGAAATCACAGGGTTCATGTTAGAAGCAATTTGAGCATCATCGGTTTCTTCGTGCACTTGCCCGTAAGAATAGGTTCTATATCCATAAATCCCGCCTACGACAATGATTACCGCTAAAATGATCGGGAAAACTAAACTTTTTTTCTTTTTTGGTTCAGTTGCTTGAGTATTGTTATTTTCCATTTTGGATATTTGTTCTTGTTTTTATTTGATTGTTAAAGTTCCTGTAGTCTGCAATAGTTTTCTGTAAGCCAGGGCTGCATCTGCTTTCGCATTGATAACACTTACATTTGCGGCAATCTGAGCAGCATCAGCATCCAAAAGTTCCGTCATGGTTGCAAGACCGTTATCATACTTGTTTTTTGTAATTCTGTAGTTTTCATTTGCCTGAACGGCTGCTTTTTCGAAAACAGCAATTCTTTTTTTAGAATAATCTGAATTCTGATATTCTCTATTTACGTCTAGTTTAATGTTATCATTCAATAATTCATTAGTTGCAGACAGCTGCATCTCTCTGGCTTTAGACTGTTTTAAAGAAGAATTTTCTTTCCAGAGATTCGACAGGTTATAAGAAACTCCCACCCCAACATTAACAGCATTATAAATTGTTAAAAATTTTGGAATATCTGCCGCTACATATCCGCCTGTAAATGCAATTGAAGGAAGGTTTTCAGCTTTTGCAGATTTCGTTCCCAACTCTGCTGCTTTTCTCTGCTGATCCAGAGCCTGTAAATCTTTACGATTCTCTCTTGCTTCATTCAGATAAAAATCAACTGGTTTTACATCATCAGATTCATCAATATAGTTTTGATCAACTTCAATTTCTGTAGTTTCAGGAAGACCAAGCAACAGATCCATATTGATATTGGCAATATTGTAGTTGTTTTTAGCTTCCAATAACTGCAATTCGATGTTTGAAGTCTGAAGGTTTGCTTTTAAACGGTCGTTTCTAGCAATCACTCCGTTATTTTCAAGCTTTAGAAAAGTTTCATCTCTTTTTTGAGAAGCGGTAAGGTTTTCTTCCAAAACTTTAATAGACTGATTGGCTTTAAACAAATTGTTATAAGCCTGAGCCACATTGTATGCAATGGCAACTTTATCATTTTCGGTGCTCAATTTTGATGCTTCTACCAAATATTTCGCAGACTGAATACCATATTTTATTCTTCCACCGCTGTAGATCGGAACACTCAGATTCGCCGAGCCAAAAGCTACCTGATGTACTTCTGGGCCGCCCGCACCGGAAACACCCGGAAGTCTGATATCAACATTGGGCTTTAACGGCAGATACAAATAACTTGCAGAAACTTTCAATTCCGGGAGCTGTCTGTTTTTTGCTTCCAAAAGATCGGCTGTTGCTTCTTCTATTTTGGCAGCATCTATTTTTAAACTTTTGCTGTTCTGGATTCCCAACTGCACGGCTTCATCGAGGCTGAGCTGTTTTTTCTCCTGAGCGTGGGTGTACATCATCCCTGCAAAAAGGGAGAGTACAATAACTGAGTTATTTATTCTCTTCATAACCTAAAAGGTCTTTTAAAATATGTTTTATATGTTTGTTGAGTTCCGAATAATATTTTTCTTCAAAAGCTTCTTCGTCTTCTGTATTATTAAGAAATTCTTTATACATTTCTTTAGCATTGGACGCATAAAATAACGTTCCGCTTACGGTAGAATGCAGTAAATAAATGGGTGGATTTTTAGTGAAAATTCCTTTTTGAATTCCGCTTTCCAGAATTTTAGAATACATGGAAATAAAGCTCATTTTGGTTTCCTTCAAAAACTGTACAATCTGAGGGTTTTCTGTATAAAGCTGTTCTCTCTGCATAATTCTGTAAAAGCATTTATTATGTCTTACTCTTCCTGCAAACTGATCAACAATTTTTTGGATTTTTTCCCATTCGTCAATATCTGTTCTTTCTAAAATGTCTTTTGAGAAAAACTGTCCTTCCTGCATTCTATACTCGACCAGTTTCTCGTAAAGTTTTTCTTTAGAACCGAAATAATAAGAAATCATAGAAATATTTACATTGGCAGCTTTAGAGATCTCTCTGGTTGAGGTACCCTGAAAACCATTTTCTGCAAATAATTTCTCTGCTGCAAATAATATATTTTCTTCTTTTGAAATCATTTTATACTCTCGTTTTTTCAGGGAGCAAATTTACAACAGATTTCCGAAAAATCAAACGATTGATTGGTTTTTAATTTAAATTTAATGATTAGTTAATTTATATATTTTTAAATAACTAACAATCAGTGACTTAAACTTTATTTATAAATTAGATTAATATTATTGATGGTGTAATTATTAGATTTTTCCAGAAAATAAATGCTATAACTCCAACTAATTGCCAGAGTTTCTTACGAATTTTTATGAATATATCTTGAAAGTTTGATTCCTAAATCTGTCCAGACGATTTTAGGATTTCCATTTCTCGTAAGATGCAGATCTGCAGTATTGATCTCATCTAGAATACTGATGATGTTTGCACCACTAATAAATTTTGAAAAACCTGCCCAATTGAATCCATTAGCATCAATTTTTTTATACACCAATTCTTCAGACTGATAATTTTGCAACAATGCCAATCTGAAAATTTCTGAGGCATAATTGAGAAAGTTCTTTTGTTTTTCTCTGTTCCAGCCTGCAATTTCTTTTGCCCAGATAATAATATTTTTGAGAAATTCAGGTTTCTTTTTTACCATAAAAGCGTCACGAACCCATTGCACAAAAAGCTTTTCAAATTCAGGATTTTTATCTTGCGAACTTAGAAATTTTACAGCATCATTGAGGTTTCCTTGTGACTGATGCACAATTTCTTTCCCTTTTTCACTTGAAACATTAAATTTATTTTTCAGATAAACTTCCAGATCTTCATCACTTATTCTGGGAACATCAATAAGCTGTGTTCTGGATAAAATTGTTGGTAAAATATCGTCGCTGCTTTCTGCTGTTAAAAGAATAATGGTTTTTGCAGGTGGTTCTTCCAAAAATTTAAGAAACTTGTTGGATGCTGCGACATTCATTTTGTCAGCTCGCCAAACAACGAGAATTTTGGTTCCGCCTTCAAAACTTTTCAGAGCAAATTTTTGATTTTGCTCGTCTATTTCGTCTGCAGAAATAAAGAACTGTTTGTTTTCAGATTCCAAAACGGCCGTCCAGTCATCAAAACTAGCGTAGGGAAAATCTAAAATCATTTCTCTGAACTCTTCGAATTTATTTTTACTCAATGAGTTTCTGTTATCTGTAAAAACCGGAAAGCTAAAGTGTAAATCTAAATGATTGAGATGCTCTACTTTTGAGGCAGCATGCTCATTTTCACCTTTTAAGATCTCTTTTGCGTACGCTAAAACCAAAGGCATTGTACCATAACCTTCTTTTCCTATAAAGAGCTGGGCGTGGCTTACTCTGTTTTCGGTAATGCTGTCTTGTAGAAGTTTTTTAAGATTTTCTTGTCCGGCGATGTTTTCCCAATTCATGTTTCAAAGATAAGAATTTTTAAAAATGGTAGCGAGTCAAGTGTCAATTTTGCTTCGTAAGTGAATAGTTAATTTAATGTCTTTAAAAAATTGACAGTAAAGCTAATTTTTCATTGACAATTCATTACAAATTCTCCCTTAACAAACTTTAACCTCAGTAAATTTTTACAATTCATTAATATTTAAGATATTTGCGCATTATTTTAAAAATATAGAATGAAAAAAATTTTTGTACTATCATTCATTTCAGTTGGGTACTTCCTTAACGCGCAAAGTTTGAGCAACTCACCTTATGCAACTTATGGAATTGGTGATGTAAAATATGATAATACGATTGAAACTTCCTCAATGGGAGGGATCTCAACTGCTTTTATAAGTGATTTCAGCAGTAATTTTAACTTTGGAAACCCTGCTAATAACAGCAATTTTGAGTTAACAAGCATTAAGCTTGAAGCTACTAACGAAAACAATTATTTCAAAACTGATTATAATAATACGAAGTCTACAAAACATTCTACGTATTTATCAAATATTTCCATAGCCTTTCCTATTTCATCAAAAATAAAAATGGGATTCCTTTATCAGCCTTACAGTTCTAAGAGCTATGAAGTTGTACATACTGAAACTCAGCTTGATGGTACAGTTTATGGAAATAGATTCAAAGGTAGCGGTACATTAAATACCGCTCAATTAGCATTATCATACAAGATAAATTCGCAATTTGCTGTAGGAGCAAGAGCTAATTATTACTTTGGTAATCTTTATGATCTGAATGAATTTTCTACTTCGACCGCAGAATTAATCAATGGGTACGAAACCAAAAACAGCATAAAAAACTTCAACTTTACATTAGGTACAAGCTATCAAAGCATAGATACGCGTAATGACCACAAATTGACGATTGGTGCAACTGCTACATTTGGTAATACCAGCAATATGACAACCAATTATATTAACAGCACTTATTTTTACAGTGATGTTGACATCAAAGGTGGAGAAAAAATTATTGACCAGAAAAGTACGAGCTCAAATAACTTATTGCCCCTTCAGGCATCAGTGGGTGTAGGATATGGTAGTGAAAACGAATGGTTTGTTTCAGGACAGATTGATTATAAAAAAGGAGAATCTATAAGCTATTTCGGTAATACTTTTGATTATCAGGATTCTTACAGAATTTCTGCCGGAGGTTGGTATTTGCCAAACTACAATAACTTTAGAAGCTATTTCTCGAGAATTGTTTACCGTTATGGAGCTTTCTATGAAAAAGGAAGCCTTGAAATCGCTGGAAACAGCATCAATAAATTTGGTATATCGGGAGGTGTGATGTTGCCTTTCAAAACCAGCAGCATCACCAGAATGAGTGGCCTTGAAATTGGTGTAGAAGTAGGAAAAAGAGGAACGCTTAAAAATAACCTGATCAACCAGAATTTTGTCAACCTAAAAGTTGGTTTCAATTTTGCTGACAGATGGTTCAGAAAACAGCTTTACAACTAAGAATGAATCTTATTTCAAATAAAATTTTTAAAAATATAGCATACCTTTTTAGTTGTGCTATATTTTTTATATTCACATCCTGCGAAGAAGATCTTACTAAACTAAATGGGGACAATGACAAGAACTTCCCATCGCAGATTATTCACAATGCAAATATTATACAGAGAGATTCTGGTATGATTACTTTAAAAGCCACTGCTCCTATTATTGAAAAATACGAATTGATCGACAGCCCATACACCGTCGCCAAGAAAGGAATGAAAATAGAGTTTTTTGATAAAAAAAATCCTACAAAGCCTGGTAACATTACTGCGAAATATGCAAAAATGTATGATTACAAAAAATTCTATGAAGCAAGAGGTGATGTGAAAATTCTTACCAGTGACGGACAAAGATTTGCGACACAAAGTGTTTTTTGGGATCAGAAAAAAAATAGAATTTACACAAGAGATACGGTTTACGCTACAATGGAAGACGGCTCTACTCTTGTACACGCCAACGGAATGACTGCGAAAGACGATTTCTCAGAATATAAATTCTTTAATAATTCCGGGGATCTCGATGTAAGTAAGACTAAAATGGCACAACCAAAACCCTAGCAATGATCGTTTACAAAGCAATTGGGTTAATGTCAGGAACAAGTCTGGATGGTTTAGATATTTGCTTTGCAAAGTTTTGGAAAGAAAATTCTTGTTGGAAATTTGAAATCATTGAAGCAGAAACTATTGCTTATTCTGAAACTTTAGAAGAACAACTTAGAAATTCTATTCATTTATCTGCGCAAGACTTATTAGCTTTACACTCAGAATATGGCTTTTATTTAGGCCAGATAACCGACAATTTCATTACAAGAAAGCAGCTTTCTGCTATTGATGTCATCGCTTCTCACGGCCATACTGTTTTTCATCAGCCAAACAGAAAATTTACCCTTCAGATCGGTGACGGAAGAGCCATAAAATTACAAACTCAAATACCTGTTATTTACGATTTCCGGTCTCAGGATGTTTTATTTGGCGGAAACGGTGCACCTTTGGTTCCAATAGGTGACGAGCTTTTGTTTTCTGAGTATGATGCCTGTCTTAATTTAGGTGGATTTTCAAATATCTCTTTTAAAATTAATGATGAAAGAATAGCTTTTGATATTGCTCCTGTCAATATTGTTTTAAATAAATTAGCTCAAAACTTTGGTCAGAACTTTGATCAGAATGGAAATTTAGCCAAACAAGGAAAAATAAATACTGAACTGCTAAATCAACTTAATTCTTTGGAATTTTATCATCAGTCACATCCAAAATCATTAGGAGTTGAGTGGTGCAATGAAAATATATTTCCGCTGTTTTCCAATTTAGATACCAAAGATATTTTAGCTACTTTCACAGAACATGCAGCTGAACAAATTTCAAAAGTTTTAAATCTTCATCAATTAAAAAAAGTCCTTTTTACAGGCGGCGGAACTTACAATCAATATTTTATTGAAAAGATTAAAGGAAAAACTACATCAGAAATTATTATTCCCGAAAAAGAAATTATTGATTTCAAAGAAGCCTTAATTTTTGCTTTTATGGGTGTTTTAAAACTGAATAATGAAATTAATGTACTTTCTTCTGCAACCGGAAGTTCACAAAATCACAGTTCGGGAATTCTCGCTTAATTTAAATTGATTTATTTCGTAGAAATTTCGTTTTCATCCGCTTTATTAAGTTTAAAAGGAATTTCTGATGCATTCTTATACAATTTAAGCTCAATAATATCTGAAGGAAGATTGAAGTCTTTGGCTGCCAGCGCTTCTTTCACCTTTCTGATAATCAATCCTCGCAAAATCATGGAAGCCTTACGATAATCTACAGTATAAACCCAGAAAAACACTTTCAGGTTGACTGTACTGGCCGCAAGATTGTCCTCAATTACATAGTTTTCGTGCTCAACATCTTTTACAATATCCTCATTTTCATCCAAAACTTTCTGGATCACCTTTTTTGCAGATTCAATGTCATCTTCATAACCAATACCAACAACAAAATCAAGCCTGTAAAAGCCGTCTGCCGTATAATTTTCAACCGGTTTTGTAAGCACATCACTATTGGGAATAAAAATATCCCGTCCGTCAAAAGTTTTTATATGGCTATAACGGAAACTCAACGCTTTCACTTTCCCAAAAATATCATCAATTTTTATTGTATCATTTATGTGAAAAGGGCGGTTGAACGCTAAGATAATTCCTGCAAGAAAATTTTTGCCAATATCCTGAAAAGCAAAACCCAAAATAATAGCACTTCCGCCTACCGCTGTAAGAAGTCCGGCTGCTAAACCGTCTAATCCTGCAATGCGTAATGCGAACATTATTGCCACTATGATCAATACCAATTTTACTGCCTGCGTCAAAAACTTTGACATCAGCGGATCATCAGATTGTTTTAAGAATTTTCTTCTGTAAAAATTGGTAAGTAACTGAGCGATTAAAACTCCTAAAACAACGACTAATAAAGCTAAAGCAATTCGTGGAAGAATACTTAGAAAACCTTCATAGTAATTGTTGAGAGATTTCTGAATGGCTTCGGTGGAAGACTGAAGTAAGATAATCATAAGTGTTTTTTTATAAATATAAGAAATATATATTAATCTTATGATGGATGAAACTTTAGTCGTAATTATTATTTGTTCTAAAATATGAAAATAACAGTAGTGTGTTAGTTGAAAATATATTTAAAATTTAAGCGAAATAATTTATCATTTCAAGCATAAAAAAACCTTCATTTCTGAAGGTTTGTGTTTTATTTGTAAGCTTCGATCTTATCTGTCAAAGTATTAATAAAATTCTGAAGTGGTTTCTCAACCATCATCTTAATAAAAGGATTAAATTTTCCTTCAAAAAGCATTTGTACTTCAGTCTGATTTTCATTCAAAGGCTTTAAAGTTGCTGTAAGCGTAAAGTCTAAGCTTGAGCTAGCCGATTTCAAAACAGCTTTTTCATCAGTAACTTCATCTATTTTAAGTGCAATTTCAGGCATTCCCTGAAGTCCGAATTTGAAGCCGTCTTCTCTGGTTTCAAACTTTTGAAGACCATCCGGCATAAATTCTTTATAATTTTCAGGAGATTTCAGCAACTCAGATAAATCTTTAGATGATTTATTGACAATAATTTTTCGTCCTTCTAAATTCATTTTTTATTTTTGTATTTAAATTACTACAAATGTATAAAGTTTTTGTGAACGAAAAAAAATTATTGATATCTAAGAAGCCGGAAAACTTAGAGAAAGTCTTAAATTACGAAAGTTTCACAACTTTAGAAATCGCCCTTGATCTTCTGCAGAATACATCTGCTTCCGAGCTTAATGTATATGGCGAGAAAATAGACGAGATTTGGGAAGAGTTTAAAAAACTTTTCAGAATCATTGAAGCAGCGGGAGGAATTGTAAACAAACCGAATGGAGATACACTTTTCATCAGAAGATTAGGAAAATGGGATCTTCCGAAAGGTAAAATGGAAAAAGGTGAGTCGCGTGAAGAATCTGCAATAAGAGAAATTGAAGAAGAGACAAATCTCCTCAATGTACAGCTTAAAGATTTCATCAACACCACCTACCATATTTATCTTGAAAGAAATGGTGACCGTGTTTTGAAACACACGCATTGGTTTGAAATGTTTTTTGACGGTGAAGATACTTCAAAACCTCAGTTGGAAGAAGGAATCACAGAAGTTGCCTGGAAAAACACCACTCAGATCGAGAATGAAGTTTTTCCAAATACCTTCCAGAATATAAAATTGATTTTAAAGGAATTTTGGGATACAAAATCTAAATAAAATCGATTGCTTTTTCTAAAGAAATTCCTCGTGAAGCTTTAAGAAGAATATTTTCTGACTTGATCTTATTGTCTTTTAAATAGTGAATTAATTGATCTGTACTTTCAAAAGCAGCAGAACTTTTGTTGACGTTTTTAAAGTGTTTTCCAACAGTGATAATTTGGTCAAAGCCGAGCTCTTGAGCCAATAAAAGAATATCCTTATGTTCTTTTTCGCTTTCGTCTCCTAATTCTAGCATATCGCCTATAACGATTGTTTTTGAGCCTGTAAAAGTGGTAAAATTGTACAATGAAGCAGACATTGAGCTTGGGTTTGCATTGTAGGTATCTAAAACTAAAATTTTATCATCTTTTTTTACAACCTGAGACCTCATATTGGTTGGAGTATAAGATTCTATTGCAGTTTGAATTTTATCGAAATCTATCCTAAAATAAAGTCCTAAGCTTGCTGCTGCGCAAAGATTGGTGAAATTATATTCTCCTGTAAGTTTTGATAATGCTTTCTGATTCTGATATTGTAAACCGACAAAATTATTTTCAGAAAAAGCATCAAAATAATAGTCGGAATCTGCTTTTCCGAAAGTTATTTTTGATGCATAATCCTTAGTTTTATCAAACTGAATAGGATCATTTTCATTAATTAAAATTGTTTGATTTGCATTTTTCAGATAATCGTATAATTCAGATTTTCCTTTTATAACGCCCTCAAATCCGCCGAAACCTTCTAAATGTGCTTTTCCGAAATTGGTTATATAACCATAATTCGGGCGAGCAATAGTACAAAGCAATTCGATCTCTTTTTGATGATTGGCTCCCATTTCAATAACCGCCATTTCATGTTCCGGTTTGATTGAAAGAATGGTTAAAGGTACACCGATGTGATTATTTAAATTCCCAAAAGTATATTGCACATTAAATTTTTCTGATAACACAGCGTGAATAAGCTCTTTGGTTGTAGTTTTACCATTACTGCCGGTAAGGCCTATAATCGGAATATGTAATTGATTTCTGTGATGTACAGACAGTTCCTGCAAAAACTCTAAAGTAGAAGGAACATAAAAAATATTCTTCTCTGAATTTTCAAATTCTTTATTTTCGATAATAACAGCAAGTGCACCCAGATCAACAGCCTTTTCAGCTAAGGTTGCTGCATCAAAATTATCTCCCGAAAATGCAAAGAAAATATCACTCTTCTCTATTTTTCTACTGTCAATAGTTACCTTTTTTGCATTTAAAAAGATCGGATAAAACTGTTCTATATTCATTATATTTTTTTTCAGAGGTCACGCTGCCATTGCAAAATCTACGTTGGTATTTTAGATTTTTCAGCAAAGCAATTTCACGATTCAAAAATAAAAAACCTCCCGACAATTCGGGAGGTTTTTTTTAAGTATTTTGATAAATATTATCTTCTTGTTCTAGCTTTGTCGTTTACTCTAGCATCTTGTGCAACACGGAAACCGATCCAACCATAACCAGATGCCTGATCTTTGTATCTTCTCTGTCCCGGATCCAACCAATATGCTGAATCTTGCCAAGAACCTCCTTTCACAACTCTGATGTCATTAGAAATCGCTGAAGTTCTGTCTTTAGTATCTTTTTGCATGATTACTCTACCATTTGCATCAACAACAAATTTAGTTGTTGGTGCATTATACATATTGTATGTTGAAGCAGAATCGTTTGCATTTCTATAATCTAATGAAGACTGTCTGTCACCATCTCTGTAGTTTCTGTAATCTGCGATAGTCTCTCTCTCAAACTGACCAGGTAAGTTTTTGTAAACTAATCTTCCGTCTGCTAAAGTATCGTATTTCATATTACCTTCTTCTACCATTTTGTAAGTTCCGTCACCGTTTCTTACGATAGCTTGAGGCATATTTCCTCTGTAATAGTTAAAGTCGCTACCAGATTCATCAATGATTGGTCTGTACACATCTGCAGTCCATTCTGAAACGTTTCCAAACATACCGTAAATACCGATATTGTTTGTAGGAAACTGTCTAACATCTGAAGTTTTAGCAGCACCATCATTTTTCCATCCTGCAGTACCTGAGTAATCTCCTCTTCCTTGCTTGAAGTTTTCAAGGATCATCCCTCTATTTTTACCTTTGGTTCCTCTAAGAAGATCTACCTGCGGTTTTTTCTCTAAGTAATTGTTGTACTCTCTGTTTTTCTCCATTCCAAGGGCAGCAAATTCCCATTCTACTTCTGTCGGAAGTCTGAATTTGGTAACCATCGCAGCATTCGGAGCACCGTTTGCAGCCTGAATTCTTTGGTTGGTCGTTTTCATACCAGTCCTTTGATTCATTCTTTGCTGATTGATGTAACCTTGCATTTCAGGGTCATTCGATTTGAATTTATCCATATTGAAAGCTGTTCCACCTTGGTTATTAGATTCGTTGATGTACAAATCTTTTGCAATAATACCTGCCTGCATCAAAGCTTTTTCGTTTGCTCTGTCTGTCAACCATTCACAATATCTGTTTGCTTGTGTCCAAGAAACTCCTACTACCGGGTAATAATCGTAGTTCTGATCTCTGAAATAAGTTTCATTAAGATCATTTCTAGACAATTTATTATCCCATAACAAAGTATCCGGTAAAGCACCGTTGTAAATTTCTTTATAACTAGGATCACTCGGAGGGAATACATACTTCAACCATGTAAGGTATTCGCGGTATTCGTAGTTAGTAATCTCAGTTTCACCGATAAAGAACGAACTCACCTGCATTCTGCGAGGCGTGTTATTCCAATCGTGCATTACATCATCTTTCACTAATCCCATTGTAAAAGTTCCTCCTTCAACATATACCATTCCCGGCCAACCTTTTTGCTTCTGTTGCTTTCCTGCAAAAAACCAACCCTGTTTTTCGTTTGGTTTCCAACCTGTCTTGCTGACAAATTTTTTGGTACCCCCGCCTCCGGAAGTTCCTGAACCACCACAGCTGGTTAATGCAAGTGTAGAACTCAATGCTATTAATGAAAACAACTTTAGTTTTTTCATAGTCGATATAAATATTATTCAAAGTACAAAGAAAAAATAAATTATTCAATAAATCAAATAAAGATTTGATTTTTTTGAAAATTCTTAACAAATTAATTTTATGGTATCACATATTAATTACAAAATTTTCATTTATTTTGTAATTTAGAAATTTCAAACATAAACATGAGACTAAAAATCGCTCTCTTACTTATAATTGCTTTTGTATCAACCTCTTGGGCTCAAAGAGTACCCATTAATTGGGAAGGTGCCAAAATTCAGGATTATGGTGATACAAAAAAGAATCTTCCCAATTTTACAAACGAAGGTTTTTCGTATAGCCAAAATAATATTTTTATCGTTAATAAGCAAAAAGCAGGCGAAAAACAATTTCGTGTTTCTAATCTTATTTGGGAATCTGTATCTGCTAAAGATTTATTTGAACTGAATAAAGATCTTATCCAGGATTTTGATATTTCAGACATCGACTATTATTATTTGGATGGAGAAAGGTATGCAAGTGTAAAGGTTGGGTTGTTTAAAAATAATAAAGGCAAAATCCTTAGACTTTCATCTTTTGATATTTCAGAAAGCAATTCTTCTGCGCCTTTAGTCGCCAGTAAGGTGGGAACAACTCAAAATGCTTTATCAAGTGGCGGTTTTTATAAAATTAAAGTTGATAAATCGGGCGTTTTCAAAATAACAACTCAGTTTTTGAAAGACAATGGGATGAACCCGGCTACTATAAATCCTAAAAATTTCAGAATCTACGGAAATGGAGGGATAATGCTTCCGGAATTTAATCAGGATGCAAAATATAGCGCTTTACAGGAAAATGCCATTCAGGTAGTTGGTGAAGATGATAATGTATGGAATGATGGCGATTATGCTCTTTTCTATGCTCAGGGACCGAATGGATATAATCTCTACAACACGACAAACGGAAACGGATTTAAGAGAGCTGAAACAAGGCTAAATGACAGAAGTGAAAATGTAAAAAACATCTATGAAGACTTTTCTTATTACTATATTAATTTTGATAAAGGTGCAGGAAAAAGGGTGCAGAATGTTGATCTGAATCTTCCTGCGACACCTCTTATTTCAAGATTTGACAACTACCAGGTTATTAATAATGATCAGAAAAACTTATTAAAAGTAGGAAGAATCTGGGTAGAAGATCAAGGTTTCACCACCGATAAAGCAGTTACATTCAACTTAGCATCGCCTATTCAGGGAACTGATGTTATACGCTACAGAACTCAGGTTGTAGGATGGAGATCACAGCAAAACAGCATTACGTTTAATATCAATAGTCAAAATCCTTTACCGAAAATAGTACCGCCAAATGATCAGGATTACGCCTATGATTTTTTTCCAATAACTTACAGCGGCACAATATCTAATCTATCTGGTAATCAACTTACAATTAATTATCTGCCCAATATTTCAACCAATCCGAATGGAACTTTTTATCTGGATTATGCAGAAGTACAATACAAAGATGATTTGAAATTTAATGGAACTCAGATGAGTTTCAGAGATTTTTCTTTAGCAAGCGGAACCAATACCAATTACGGTTTCAGTATTTCAAATACCGGAAATCTGGAGCAGGTTTGGGATGTAACTGATATTACTAATGCTAACAGAAGAGTAAATAAGGCGGCGGGAACTGGAAATTTCAATTTCGGATATGCTACTTCCGATCCTAATTTTAACAACGAATTTGTTGCTTTCAGAGCTGATGCAGCTTTTTCACCTCAATTTGTGGGAAGAATAAATAATCAAAACCTTTCTGCCTTACAAAATGTAGACTATTTGATTATTACCACGCCTCAAATGATGGCACAGGCACAGAGAATCGCCAATTATCATCAGACAAAAAATAATTTTAGCGTTCAGATTGTAGACACAGATAAAATTTACAATGAATTTGGGAGTGGAAGCAGAGATCTTACCGCAATAAGAGATTTTGTAACTAAACTCAATACGCCACTTGGAAGTCTAAAGTATGTATTTATTTTAGGAGACACTTCTTACGACTACAAAAACAGGATTTCAGGGAACTCAAATATTGTTTCAAGTTATCATAGCGAATGGTCTTCCGATTTTGTGAGTTCATTCGTCACAGATGATTATATTGTGATGACAAAGCCGCAAACTGCCAGAGAAATAACAAATAACCTTCCGGATTTACCTGTAGGGAGAATTCCGGCAGCCAATCCTACCGAGGCAGCCAATATGGTTGATAAAACTTTAGCATATTACAATTCACTTCCAGGGCAATCATCGCCTTTCGGAGAATGGAGGATGAAGTTAGATTTCGTAGTGGATGATGATGGACAAGGCGGAGGTCCTTTTCACAATGTGATGAACAACACTCTTGCAAATACATTTGAAATTCCATTGACAAATACTTTGAAAGAATACAATGTAAGAAAACTTTATCTGGATGCATTTCAGGCACAAAGTACGGCAGGAGGCCAGAGATATCCTCAGGTAAATCAGGCAATATCCAATGACATAGGCAACAGTCTTTATTTATTCTATTTTGGACATGGAGGTATTAATGGATGGGCTCAGGAAAGGGTTTTAACAACAGATGAAATTCAGAACTCAAATAATTTCTCCAATGTTTACAGCCGTTTTCCATTTGTATCGACTATTACTTGTGAATTTACACTTTGGGATGAGCCTTCTACTTTTTCGGCAGGTGAACAGTTTATTAAATTAAAACAAGGAGGTCCTGCTGCAATGATTACATCGAGTCGAGCAGTTGGCGTCGGTTACGGAAGAGATTTCACAGATCTTTATACAAAAGAAATGTTCAAAATGACCAATGATGATTTTAATACAGTCGGAAATGCTCATTTAAATGCTAAAAAATTAAGACCTGGAGACAGCAATCACTTAAAGGTAAATGTCTTGGGAGATCCTGCAATGAAATTAAGCAGACCACAAAGGCTATTGGCCATAGACGCTATAGAAACTCCTGTTCCGGGATTGATAAGAGGTTTGGATTTTGTAAAAGTTAAAGGTCATATTAATAATCCAAACGGAACCGTAAATACAACATTTAACGGAAGAGTGGTTATTAATATTTTTGATAAAAAATTAAATAAAACAACATTAAATAATGATGGAGATTTAACTCCTGTTTTAAGCTATAAAGAAGAAGGAAGTGCTATTGTAAAAGCTTCGGGAACTGCAGTAAACGGAGTTTTCACTGTAGAATTTTATGTTCCGAAAGATATCAATTACGCTGTGGGAGAAGGTAGAATCTTGGGATATGCAGATAACAAATCAATTGATGTATTTGATAACCAGTTTGTACAGGTCGGAGATATTAATCCTAATGGACTTAATGATAACGAGCCTCCAAAAATAAAACTTTACATGAATAACACCAATTTTGCAAATGGTGGTATTACAGATCAGAACCCGATGCTTTTGGCTTGTTTGAATGACGATACAGGAATAAACTCTACCGGTTCTGGTGTCGGCCATGATATTACAGTATATCTTGACGGGCAAATTATCAACACCGTTGTTTTAAATGATTTCTTTGCTTCAGGTGAAGGAAACGGATGTATTAATCCTGCCTTAGCAGACTACCAAAAAGGAAATGTAACCTACCCTTTCAGAAACTTAGCGATTGGTCAGCATCAATTAACATTTAAAGTTTGGGACATCAACAATAATTCGACAACTGAAACGTTAAACTTTGAAGTTAAAGACGAAGCCGATCAACATTTGATCATCAACAGACCGTTGAACTGGCCAAATCCTTTCACCAATAAAACATACGTGCAGTTTGAGCACAATTGTGATGATATTTTAGATGTAAACGTTCAAATCTATACGATTACAGGAAAACTGGTAAGAACTTTAACAAATGTTGTTGTTGCAGAACCTTTCCTACAGGGCTTTAGAACGCCACGTCAGGCAATAGAATGGGACGGAAAAGACGATTTTGGTGACACTGTAGCAAAAGGTACGTATATTTTTAAGATATTTGCAAAAAGTCAAAATCAAGAAAAATGCAAAGGAAGTGCTACAGCTGTAGAAAAAATGGTACTTTTGAAGTAAATAAATAATTAATCAACAATATCAATAAAAAACTGATAATATATAAAAGACAACATATGAATTTAACTACTAAACTGCTTTTAGGGATTGGTTTGAGTGCTGGTTTTTTAAGCTACGCACAAGATTTGAGTCAGGTAAGACCTGTATTAACCGGAGCTCCATTTCTTAGAATTGCACCAGATGCACGATCAGGAGGTATGGGAGATCAGGGCGTGGCAACTTCACCTGATGCATTCTCACAATTCTGGAATGCGGCAAAATATCCTTTTAGCAGAACAAGTTCTTCTGTAGGTTTGAACTACACACCATATATGGGAAAATTAACCAATGATGTGTTTTTATTGTACGGTGCTTTCCACAAATTTTTAGGTCAGGAAGAAAGATCTACTATTTCTGCAAGTATCTATTACTTCAATATGGGGGAAGTAGAACTTACCGAGCTTGGTGTAGATAATACAGTAACATCTAATGGAGTTTCAAAACCAAACGAAATGTCAATTGACGTTGCCTATGGTTTGAAATTATCAGATTCTTACTCAATGGCAGTTACAGGTAGATTCATTCGTTCAGACTTATCTGGAGGTTTCAACACCGACACTACGCTGAAACCCGCAAATACATTTGCTGTAGACGTTTCAGGTTACTATACATCTCCGAGATTCTCTAGCTTTGGAAATTACGAAGGTAAAGTGAATGCAGGTTTTGCAGTAACAAACTTAGGTCCGAAATTAGACTATACAGGTGATGAGGCTTCAAGATCTTATCTTCCGACGATGGCTAGATTAGGTGTTGGTTACGATATGTATCTTGACGAAATGAACAGAGTAGGTATTTCTGTGGAAGGATCTAAAATATTGGTTCCGGGATCAGAGTTTGTAGGTACAGACCCTAATACAAGACAGCCAATTTATCAGGTACCCAACGTTGGTGTAATGGCAGGTATCGGAAAATCTTTCAAAAATACCAATTCAATCATGTATAGTGGTGCATTAGAATATTCTTATGACAATGCATTTGCTGTAAGAGGAGGTTATTTCCACGAAAGTGAAGAGCAGGGAGCAAGACAGTTTGCAACTGCAGGTATTGGTTTAAAGTACCGTTCTTTCGGTCTTGATGTATCTTATTTGATCAATATGTCTAAAATTAATACAGCATTAGACAACACGATTCGTTTCGGTTTAACTTGGAACATCGGTGATGAAACTTCAAATGTAGATTATTAAAAAACATACTATAAAAAGTTTTGAAAAGTCTCATTTGTATGAGGCTTTTTTTTGTTTTGCTATTTTGATGTCATTTTCAAGAGCGTCTAATAAAATATTTAAATAAAAATTCACAATTCACGTACGAAGTAAAACTGACAATTCACATTTAACCCTTATTTTTGTAAAATGAACTATTCTGCGGAGCTTAAAAAAATCGTTACCAGCCAATATGTGTATTCTTCGATACGAATTACATTGGCGACGGTGATTCCGTGTTTAGTTCTCTCCTATTTTGGTCTGCTCAAAGAATATTTCCTTTTTCCTTTGGGAACCAGCTTTGTGGCATTGACTGATCAGCCGGGACCATTTATCAGACGTAGAAATTCATTGACATTTGCTATTTTCTGCTTTGTCGTTGTTGCATCAATTGCGAGTTTGGTGAAAGGCATTATTCCGCTTGTTCTTCTCGAAGTTATTGTTTTCGGAATGTTTTTCTCATTAATCGGAGTTTACGGACAAAGATTAGCGGCCGTAGGCTCGTTAGCCTTAGTCGTTTTAGCCATTTTTATCGACGGTCATTT
Source organism: Chryseobacterium indoltheticum (assembly GCF_003815915.1). Classification (NCBI taxonomy): domain Bacteria; kingdom Pseudomonadati; phylum Bacteroidota; class Flavobacteriia; order Flavobacteriales; family Weeksellaceae; genus Chryseobacterium; species Chryseobacterium indoltheticum. The sequence goes on along the minus strand of NZ_CP033929.1, from coordinate 1,394,406 downwards.
AACAGGAGCCAATATTCTTAAAAGCTTACTTATTTTCGCAGCCGGATGCATCTGGTTTTTGTTGATTTTCCTTATCGTTACAACGATTCAGCCTTATAAACTGGCAAGTCAGATGATCGGTGAAAATTACCTTCAGCTTGCTGAATTCCTTAAAATAAAAGCAAATTATTATCAGAAAAATCCTGATTTCGACAAGTTAAGTTTACAAATAATTGCCAAACAGATCGGCATAAAAAATCTTCAGGAGGAAACACGGGAAACCGTTTTTAAAACCAGAACCATCGTTAACGAATCTACAACAATCAGCAGATTATTGATGCTGATGTTCCTGAATTCTATGGATCTTCACGAAAAGTTGATGACCTCTGAAAGCGATTACAAAAAGCTGCAGGAAAGTTTTAAAGACACTACAATCCTGGTAAAAATACACGATTATCTGAATATTCTTTCAGAAGAAATTGCCAACATCGGGATCTCTTTACAAAGCAGCGCCCGCGCAAAACCTATTTCCGATCTGGAAGTACATTTTCATGAGCTCAATGTACATTACTACGAATTGCGAAATAAAGAAATGACGCCCGAAAATCTGGAAAACTTCATGATTCTACGCCAGATTATGATGCGTATCAATGAAATTACCAAAGAGATCAATGAGATTTATAAAGTTTTTTCACAGAACGTAAAGCTGGCGAAAAGTCTTTCTACAGGTTTAGATTTAAAGAAATTTATGCCTAAAGAAGAAAAAATCAATTTTAAGGTTTTAAAAAGCAATATTTCTCTTACCTCATCCCATTTCAGGCATGCAATAAGAATCACCATCGCTCTCTTAATCGGTTATCTGGTTTCTCTGCTGCCATTCCTGGTAATTGGGCATACCTATTGGATTTTAATCACCATTGTTGCAATCTTAAAACCTGCCTACTCTATTACCAAACAGAGAAATTTGCTGCGTTTTTACGGCACCGTTGCCGGAGCAGTGATTGCTTATGGCTTATTGCATTTCATTCATATTAATGCTGTGCTTTTCGGTATTCTTTTAATTAGTATGATTTTGTGTTTCAGCTTATTAAAAGGTAAATATTTCTGGGCAGTTTTATTTATGACAATTTATGTTTTTATGAGTTTTAATTTCTTAAATCCTGGAAACGTAAATGTCATTTTTAAAGATAGAATTGTAGATACTTTTATCGCAGGAATTATTGCTTTTTTGGTTTCATACATTGTACTTCCGGTTTGGGAACATACGCAAAATTTAGATTTAATGAAAAAATCTGCAGAATCTAATCTCACGTATTTTCACAGCGTGATGTCTAAGTTTCTGAACGAAAATTTCGATGTAGAAAACTATAAAGTTAAACGTAAAAACGCGATCATTTCATTAGCCAATCTTTCGGATAATTTCCAGAGAATGATTTCTGATCCAAAAAATCAGCAGAAAAAACTGGAAGTTGTGCATCAGTTTGTAGCAACATCACATCTTATTACAGCTTATACCGCTTCGTTGTCACAATATGCCAAAAGTAATCAGCAATACCCCGAAATAGATTCTGAAAGCTGGAGTAAAAAGATAGAATCAGAAATGAATCAGGTTTCGGCAATACTTAATGGAGATAAAATTTCAGAAACATTAAGAATGGACAGCCGTCTGGAGCCTGAAGAATCGTCAATCGAAGATATGCTTCACAAAAGAAAAACCGAACTTCTGGAAAATGAGCATTTCGACATAAGAGATCCGAATAAAATCTCTCACTTAACAGAATTGAAGAACATTCATGATGTTTTAGAACTTATTTATGATGTTGCTAAAGAACAGCGAAAAGTAATCGAGAAGTACAGAAACGAAGAGAAGACTACTCTTCCACAATCGTAAAGCAGTATTCATCAAAAAACTCTACTCTTGCCTTGAGTTCATCTGAGATTTGATCATCATGAACTCTGCATTTTATGTGGTGCAGATATTTTAATTCAAAAGGTCTTACTTCATAATGCTTTTTCAGCGACCAGTGCTTAGAATGATGAATCTTGTACATACTTTCCTTCACGCTCCAGATAATGGTATAAAAAACAACTTCTGTATCAAAAGGGATAAATCCTCTTTCATTTTCGTACGTGAATTTATCGATAACCCTTAAAATTTTAGGATTAAATTTTTCAATATCAATTCCTATTTTATTCTTAGAAATAGCAATCGCCGCAAAAGGAAAAGAATGGGTAATCGAAATTTCGGCATCTTTGGGAGACAAGAAAGGCTCTCTTTCTTTGTACAAAATTTTAGAGTTGGGTTTCAAACTTTTCAAAAGTTTTCTGACCATTAAAACCTCCTGCAATTTTTTAGGATGATAATCTTTCACTTTATCGGCATTTTCAGGCTCTAAAAGCTCATCAATATTGAGCTCTTCATTCTCATCATATTTCCAGACTAGAATAGTTGCAGTATCATCAGAAAAATCTCGGTAAAGAGGCATGGGTTTGTTTATTGGGTAAAATTAGTGAAAAAATTTTGGTTGGATGATGAAAGTTTGGTGATGGAAGTTTTTATTACTAATTGCTTTTTTATTTTTAACGCAAAGGTTTATTAATCGTTATGCTAAAGTTAAGGAGCAAAGAAAATCAACAAAATTGATTTGATGAAGCGTTTGTTTTATACGTAAGCTTCATCTGCGACTTGTCGCAAAACTTTGCTCCTTAAATAATACAGTTTGCAAAATAAATCTTTGCGTTTACTCAGAAGTTTTCGAAGATTCTCACACATAGTTTGTCATGCTGAAAGCCTCTAAACAACATTTAAACGCAATATTGAGATGCTTTCAGCATAACAAATTGATCGCAGAAATTAAGATTAAAATTTAAACAAAAAAATCACTTAAATCCTAAGACTTAAGTGAATTTGAATATTATTTAAAGCTAAAAACAGTAAAGCGTAAAGCATTAAACTCCCCACTTCCATCGTCAAGCTTCCATCAACTTATTTCGACTGATGATTCTGATCATTTCTATGTTCCATAATCTGAAGATTTTCATCTACAAAATAAGCGCTTCCGAAACCGTTTACATAAGAACCTTTTACAGGATGAAGACCGATCAGGATAAAATCTTTCATTTCAGAAATAACATCTACTACTTTTCCGTGCGTTTCTTTTAACTGAGAAACAACAGTGTTCCAAATCTCAGAATCTCTTTCTACCTGCGAAGTTGATGCCTCAATGGTTAATCTTTCACGAGCATAAATCTGTTTTGTAGCAGATTCATCTTCGATAAACATAATCGACGTTTTTCTTCCGTCAGCAAGATTTTTGGTATGTTTTGCCATGAAAGAAACCAAAATATAGAATGTATTTTCTACCTGTACAAAAGGGGCATAGCTAGAATTGGGTGTTCCTTCTCCGTCTACCGTCGCCAGAATGATACTTTTTGTTCTTTCAACCAATTCTTTTACTTTGGGAGCAAGAGGCTTTGCCTGTCTTTGGGCTTCTTCCTGCGCATGTGTATGATTCATAATAGAGATTTATTTTGCACAAAAATACATAATTTAGAATAAATAAAAATAAAATTCATGGTATGTATTATTTCATGCTAATCGGCTAGATGCTTTTTTTTATATCTAAATTATATGTTGTAATTTTGCACTTTATTTAATTGAAATTAAAAATTATTCATCGATATGAGTACTACAACACAATACGTTCCTTATAAAGTTAAGGATATTTCTCTTGCAGAATGGGGAAGAAAAGAAATCACCCTTGCAGAAGCAGAAATGCCGGGTTTAATGTCTATTCGTGAAGAATACGGACCATCTCAACCGTTGAAAGGAGCTAGAATCGCAGGATGTCTTCACATGACGATACAAACTGCAGTTTTGATCGAAACTTTGGTTGCTTTAGGAGCTGAGGTTACTTGGTCTTCTTGTAATATTTTTTCTACTCAGGATCACGCTGCTGCTGCTATTGCTGCTGCAGGAATTCCTGTTTACGCTTGGAAAGGCTTAAACGAAGAAGAATTTGACTGGTGTATCGAGCAAACTTTATTCTTCGGTGAAGACAGAAAACCATTAAACATGATTTTGGATGATGGTGGAGATTTAACAAACATGGTTTTTGATAAATACCCTGAATTCACAAAAGATATCAAAGGACTTTCTGAGGAAACTACAACCGGAGTTCACAGATTGTACGAAAGAATGAAAAACGGAACTTTGGTAATGCCTGCAATCAACGTAAACGATTCAGTTACCAAGTCTAAATTCGATAACAAATACGGATGTAAAGAATCTGCAGTAGATGCTGTAAGAAGAGCGACAGACCTTATGTTGGCAGGAAAAAGAGTGGTAGTTTGCGGGTACGGAGACGTAGGTAAAGGTACTGCAGCTTCTTTCAGAGGAGCAGGTTCTATCGTTACTGTTACTGAGATCGACCCAATCTGTGCGCTTCAGGCTGCAATGGACGGTTACGAAGTAAAAAGATTAGACACTGTTGTGGATAACGCAGATATCGTAATCACGACTACAGGTAACTTTAACATCGTAAGAAAAGAACATTTCTTAAAATTAAAAGATAAAGCGATCGTTTGTAACATCGGTCATTTCGATAACGAAATCGATATGGCTTGGCTAAACGAAAATTACGGTCACACAAAATCTGAAGTAAAACCTCAGGTTGACATCTATACAATCGAAGGCAAAGAAGTAATTATTCTTGCTGAAGGTAGATTGGTAAACCTTGGTTGCGCAACAGGTCACCCGAGTTTTGTAATGTCTAACTCTTTCTCTAACCAGACTTTGGCTCAGATCGAACTTTGGACTAATTCTGAAGCTTACGGAAATGAAGTATATATGCTTCCTAAGCATTTGGATGAGAAAGTAGCGGCTCTTCACCTTAAAAAATTAAGCGTTGAGCTGGAAACTCTTTCTACTGAACAAGCTGAATACATCGGTGTAGATGTGAAAGGACCATTCAAACCTGAGTATTACAGATACTAAGATATTGCGATGCTTTGCTTGTTGAAGCATTTCAACTAAAAATAAAATCCCATTATTCAAAATAATGGGATTTTTTCTTTCAATATTTTAAAACTCATTTAGGAATTACTATTTTTGACAAATTAAAATTTGAAAATGAAAAAGTATTTTTTCCTGAGTTTAATGAGCTCTGTAGTATTTTTTAACAGCTGCAACAGCACCGATGAATATGAGCTGATCACTGATCCTATACAACAAAGAATATTGTTGAGTAAAGTGACAACGGTTTACTATGACAATCCCGCAAATCCTCAAACTACGGTATCAACTTTAGAATATAATAATCAGGGAGATTTATCAAAAATGAGATCTGAAGGAAGAACTTCAATTTTTGAGTATGATACAAACGGAAAACCTTCAAAAATAAATTACTATAATTCTGCGGGAACTTTAGAATATTATTTACTGTATACTTATTCTAACAACGAACTCCAGAATACTAAAGCAATCTACAGCAATCCCGACTTCAATAGAACCATCACTTATACTTATAATAACGGTAAGGTGGCTACTTCCACTCAATGCCAATCTGCAAACTGTAGCAATCCTAGCCTCTCTTCATACACTTATAATGGGGATAATATCACTGTAGAAACATCAGAAATCGGAGGTACTTTTCCTTCATCCACTAAACATGAATATTTATATGACAATCAGCTCAATCCTTATACTTTTACCAATAAATATTTCAGAATAATGATGGGAGGTGCGTATGCGTTGAGCAAAAACAATTACGCTTCAGAGAGAATCAGCTTTAAAGACAGCGCAGGAAATTGGGTTCAGAATCAAAACATTATCTACGAAATTCAGTACAACAGCGCACAATTACCTGTTCAGGTCATCGGAAAAGCAGCAAACGGAAGCAATTATGTAAAATATAATTACGAATATATTCTTCAGTAATAAATAATCAAAACTTTCCTTTTTGGAGAGTTTTTGTTTTTTTAGGAGCAATTCCCGCTATCCGTTATATCTTTTCTCCAAGCTAAACCCCATAGATTCTGAAAATCTATGAGGTTTTTCCATTCCTAAAAAAAGGATATCTCTCCTATCGGGGCTAGTATTTAACAACAGATTTCAATAAATTTCAATATCCTATGAAATAACGGTAAGCATTAACTTAAAAAATAATATATTTGAATGAATAATAAACAAAAAAATAACAAGTAATGAAAAAACAAGGAGTTTCAAATGCATTCGTAGCCGCATCTTGGGTGGCGCTCGCTGCAGGAATGATAGGATTTATCGTAGGGCTCGCGAGAGCTGAAATGCAGCTTAACGAAAAAGGATATTACTTTACCATACTGCTTTACGGTTTGTTTGCGGTAGTTTCTCTACAGAAAGCTGTTCGTGACCGATTAGAAAACATCAAAGTAACCGATATCTATTACGGGATTTGCTGGTTTGCCACATTATCATCGATTGTTTTACTGGCAATTGGTCTTTGGAATGCGACCATTCTTCCTAGTGAAAAAGGTTTTTATGGTTTTGCATTTTTACTGGCTTTATTTGGTGCAATAGCCGTCCAGAAAAACACCCGAGACAATATGACTCAGGAATAAATAACTCACACTCACCAAAATTTGGTGAGTTTTTTTATTTTACATATATTTATTTCACAAAATACTGATATGTTTAAAAAACTTTTACCATTTATTTTATTACTCACTTTTCATTTCCTGCAATCGCAGAACGAATTTATTACCATTTGGAAACCTCCTACCGCGCCTAATATGGATTTCACCGTTGTAGCACCCTACCAGGTTGGAGCCAATCAGATATGGTTTCCCGGCGTAGGACAAAATTATACGATCAGTTGGGAAGAAGTAGGTTACCCGCAACACAACGGTACAATGCCTAATGTAACTTCTACTACTCAGATTTTAATTGACTTCGGAACAGCTTTAAATCCTTTACCGAATGATGTAAAATACAGAGTAAAAGTTAGCAATGGCAATGGCAGCTTCAACCAGATAAAGTTTGGATTGATGTATCCCAGTACAGCTTCATACCAATTTCCGATGTTCCAAAATCTTGGGAGTATTGAAAGAATACTTGAAGTAGAGCAATGGGGAAATATTCAGTGGACATCAATGTACAGTGCATTTGCAAATTGTGAACACTTAAAAATCACAGCAACAGATTTACCCAATTTTAATAATGTTACAGATGTCTCTTATATGTTTTATAAAATTCCTAATCTCGTTGCACATGCATCAATGGGAAATTGGAACATGTCAACAATTAAAAATTTTCAGGCAATGTTTGGTGGCTCATCGGGCGATCTAATTACTGATACATTTAATGCACCTATTTATTCTTGGAATATCTCTTCCGCAGAAAACCTCAGCCATATGTTTGAGGGAAGATTCGCATTCAACCAGAATATCAATAATTGGAATACCACCAATGTTAAAAACATGAGCTATATGTTTGCCGGCTGTGAGGCTTTTAACCAACCTCTAAATAACTGGAATACTTCTAACGTTACAAACATGTCGAATATGTTTCAGAGTAGTAATTTTAATCAACCAATTAACAGCTGGAATACATCTAAAGTAACAGATATTTCCGGTATGTTTCATGATGCAGATTATTTTAACCAACCCCTTGTTTCCTGGAACACCAATAAACTTGAAAATATGAACAGTGCATTTGTGGGAGCAGACAGTTTTGATCAAAGCCTCGGAAGCTGGGATTTAAGCTCGCTTACGAATGCGACTCTTGCTATTAGCGGAACGGCAATGAGCTGCATTAATTACAGCAACACTCTTACAGGATGGGCACTAAACCCCAATACAGCCAACAATATTTCGTTGGGTCCGTTGCTTATGCTTTCCTATTCTCCAGATGTCATTACAGACAGAAATACACTAATCAGTAAAGGCTGGCAAATTTTCGGAGACACCTTAGGAACCTGCGTAACAAAAGAAGGTCTTGGAACTTCAGAAACAGTTTCTTTAAAATCTTCTGTTTATCCAAATCCTGCACATCACATTATTTATTTAAAAAATATGTCTGCTGCAACAAACTTTATCATAACAGATCTGAGTAGTAGAATAATGATGAAAGATATAGTAAAAGAAGATTTTATCAATATTCAAAACCTTACTTCTGGAACTTACATTTTACAAATCATTACAAAAGAAAAAACAGAATCTTTCAAATTCATCAAAAAATAAGAAAAGCCTCACAGAAATGTGGGGCTTTTCTATTTATAAAAAAGAATTAATCAATTTTCACGGAATCAAAAACTCACAATTGACAATTCATTATTCACTCTTAATTATCATATTGGTTAGGATGCTTTGCTTTAATATCATCCACGGTACCCAAAACTTTATCTTTCAAAGTATCTTGGTAAACCTGTAGTTTTTCTGCAATTTCTTCGTTTCCGCTTCCTAAAATTTTGGCAGCTAAAATCCCGGCATTCAGTGCGCCGTTTAATGCAACGGTAGCTACAGGAATTCCGCCCGGCATTTGTAAAATAGACAAAACAGAATCCCAGCCATCAATAGAATTGCTGGAAAGTATAGGAACTCCGATTACCGGTAAAGTAGTACAGCTTGCAACCATTCCGGGAAGGTGAGCAGCTCCGCCCGCTCCAGCAATAATGACCTTCAACCCTCTTTCTTTTGCAGTTTTTGCATAATCAAACATTCTTTCTGGAGTTCTGTGAGCCGAAACCACGGTCAGTTCGTAAGGAATGTCTAAACTTTTCAAAAAATTAGCCGCTAATTCCATAATCGGTAAGTCACTCTGACTTCCCATAATAATTCCTACCATTTTTTCAATTTTATTAGATTTCAAAGATAAGGATTTTAAAAAATTGAATGTGAATTCTATCATTTGTAATTTTATTTATTCTGCGGGTTAAAGCTAAAAAATAACTTTTTGAGCATTAAAAGAGCGGGAATTTCCGGCTCATTATTTTTATATTTGCATACGAATCACATTTTAATTTTGAAAAATTACAAACTTACTTTAGCCATCCTCACTGTAGCCGTTGTTTGGGGAACTACTTTTTTATCTATTCGTGTGGCTGTCGAGACCATTCCTGCGTGGTTTGTAGCAGGAATCCGCCAGTTTTTAGCCGCAATTATAATGATGGTGATCCTTTTTTACAGAAAAGAATTCAAATGGATTGGCTGGAAAAACCTAGGCTACCAAATTGTTTTTTCAACCTTAATGCTTGTTATCGCCAATGGAATGACCACTGTTGCTGAGGAAACCGTCACCAGCAGTCTGGCTTCATTAGTGAGTGCCTGCTCTCCCATCGTTGTATTTCTAGGAAGTGTGGCGATCGGATTACAGAAATTTAGTTTTCGCGCTTTAGTAGGGATAATAATGTGCTTCAGTGGTATTCTTTTTATATTTTGGGATGGCTTGAATGACCTTTCAAATCCTGATTATCTGGTAGGTGTCATCTTTCTTTTTATCGCAATTTTAGGATGGGCATCGGGAACTATTTTCACAAAAAAACTGAATATTCAGAGTAAAAACATAACCCTTAATCTTTTTTATCAATTTCTTTTTGCTGGAATAGTACAGATATGTTTTGCATTTCTATTTTCAGACTCCTATCAATTTGAAAACTGGAGTATAAAAAGTATTTCAGCAATGCTTTATTTATCTATTTTCGGTTCTGTGGCTGCTTTCTTTGCGTTTCATTATGCGTTAACACGAGTTTCTCCGGTTCAGGTTTCAATTTTAGCGTATATCAACACGATAATTTCAATATTCTTAAGCTGGCTGATTTTGGATGAAACGATTTCTGCTAAATTTATCATCGCAGCGATCTTGATTATTGTCGGGGTTTTTATCATTAATTATAATAAGGAGCTTTTTAAGAGAAAAAAGATTACTGAAGAAGCTTAAAAAATTACAAAAATTCACTTTTATGAATAAAATTATTGCCCTATTTATTTCACTTTTATCTTTGAATGCATACAGCCAAACTGATAAAAATGGAAATCCTGTTTTCAATTCTCTTACTTTATCTGAGGAGAAAGTAGATGATTATGTTCTAAATTCCAACTATTATACTTTAGCCAATAATATTAGTAATAGAAACTCATCTGTTTTTATTAATGAACAACCATCCTTAGACGAAATAGAATTAGCCGCAACCAAACTTCCATCAGATTTTTTTCTTGTCGTTAAAAATCTATCTCCTGTAAAAATGATAATGTTGGCAGAAAAACCTGAGAAGGTCTTTTTTATAATTGACCCTGCAACAGGATCTAATGAAGTATTTTCAACAGATATAAAAGGAGATATCACAGAAAATCGAGCTAATGAGATTATTGAACAAAAATTTGACAAAAAAGCAAAGATTGATGGTAATATTTTATTTTTTAATAACAAAAAATTATCCATTATTAGTACAGAAGAAATTAAAACCAAAGTTAAAAACCTTATAAGTGAAAAGAAACTTAATAAAGGTGAGGCCAATCAAATTAAATTTGCTGATAAAGCTCTGTTGAAAAAAATAATTATTAAAGAAACCACGGAAGGTGGAAAATTAGATTTTTTCACAGAAATAAAAGGTCATGAAAATGATGGAGTTCAAGTAAAACCTGGCGTCTTCTCTACAAAAATTGGAATTGCTCTTTACAAATGGGGGCGTGGAAATTATGAGTTAGGGGTGAATAAAGCTGAAGACGCTTTAAATATTTGGGAAGAAATTAAAGATAGAAAGCCTAGTCAAAGAGAAATTGAGTATATAACCTTGGGATTTAACAAAGAATTGGAAAAGTAGATTTCTTATTAAATATTTTAAGTTAAATTAAGTTGAATAAACACTCAATTTTAAACAATTATGAAACGAATTATTTCCCTGACTTTTATTTTAGTGTCATCATTATTTTTGGCTCAGAATACAAAATACACAGATGCAGAAATCAAAAAAAAATTAGACTCCATAAAGGCTGAAGGCAATCTTCTTTTTTCACTAGAAAATTCATCATGGCACTCTACAGATCTTGCAAGAGAAAACAAAAAAATAAATGGAAATTTTGGTGGATATCTTACCTATAAAAATAATGATACTGTAAAAACGGTGATTTTACATAAAGATAGAAATTTGGTTATTGCAGAATATTCTTTTACAAACAATTCTAAAAAACCTATCAAAGAAAATCTATATCAAAGAAATCTTAATTCAAATGAAAATAATTTAAAAAATATCCGTTCAAAGGTGATTGCACAATTATCAGACCCAAAGTATGAGGTTGGAGTTCCTAATGGTTTTAACTTGAATATCATTACAATTCCATTTGAAGAAAGTTACAAAAACTATGTTATCACCGGTTCTTCTGAAGCAAATGTAATTCCTTTTGGAAATGATTATTTATTCATTACTGATAAAGAGGGAAATATTATATCGAATAAAAAGTTTCACTCAAGATTAATACCTACAATGACTTCAATGCCAGAAGGAGGTATAGTAACAATGTCAACCCATAGTCATTTAAAGACAAATCCCTTTATTTCCGCAACAGACATTTGCACTTTTAAATTATATGCTCCGTTTACCAAACTTGAAGAGTTTTCTGTTTACTCACCTTCATTAGATGGTTATATGATTTATAATTATAAAAAAGACAGCCTTATAAAATCAAAAGATTTTAAATAATGAAAAAAACACTCATCATCTCCATATCAGTAATCGCTCTAATCATTTTATCAATTACCATTTATTGGAATCTTCCTATTGAAATCACCAGAAAATCTGATATTAAATCGGGAAATAAAATAGTTGAGAATATTGAGAATTACCGAAAAAACAGCTACAAACTTCCGGAAGTTAACGATTGGCAAACATTAGAGAAGTTGGGATTACAAAAAGATAATCCTGAAAAACCGGTTTACAACAAAGATGAGACAGGAAATTACGAACTGATCTATGATGACGGTTTAGGCGGTCCTTATTTATTATGGAATTCAACAGAGAAAAAATGGACGATTGATCAGCCAAAAATCAAATAAAAAAAGACTGCCCAAAAGCAGTCTTTCTCAATATATTTCAAAACGTTAAGCAATCACTCTTACCATCGCTTTTACCTGTATCAGTTTCTCCATCAATTCTTCTCTGGATTCTGCCAAAACATTGATGTGTCCCATTTTTCTTCCGGGTTTGGTTTCTGTTTTTCCGTAAAGGTGAATGTAGGTTTCCGGAAGTTTTAAAACGTCTTCCATTCCTTCATAAATTACTTTTCCTGAAAAGCCTTCTGCTCCGACTAAATTCAGCATTCCGCTGTAAATAACGGCATCTGTATCAGCTAAAGGAAGATTTTTTACCACGCGATACATCTGTTCGAATTGCGAATTGGCATTTCCTTCCTGACTTTGATGTCCTGAATTGTGAAGCCTCGGAGCCGTTTCATTGACCCAAACTTTTCCTTCTTTATCTAAAAATAATTCAATCGCAAAAAGTCCCGGAGAATTAACGGCATTCAGGAATTTCTCAGTAATTGAATCGATTTGATCTTCAATTTCTTCACTCAAAAAAACCGGACAAATATTAAAATCAAGCAAATTCAACTTAGGATCTGCAACCATTTCCGTTACAGGAAAAATTTGAGTTTCTCCGTTTTCGTTTTTAGCAACAATTACCGAAAGTTCTTTGTCGATATCAACCAGTTTTTCAAGAACAGAATCCTGTATCCAAAGATTTTTCATGTCTTCATTGGTACGAATAACCTGAACTCCTTTTCCGTCGTAACCGCCTGTATTCATTTTCTGTACAAAAGGAAGTGGTATTTTTATTTCATCTGAGCTACCGTCCATAATTTCAAAATCAGGACTTGGAATATCATGAGCCTTATAAAATTGCTTTTGAAGAATCTTTTGCTGAATGGTTTTAATGATTTGCGCATTAGGCACCACTTTCACGCCTTGTTTTTCAAGTTCAGCCAATGCATCTGCATTTACATGCTCGATTTCGATTGTTACAACATCTTTATCTTTCCCAAAATTCAAAACTGTTTCATAATCATTGAAACTTCCTTGCGTAAAATGCGAAATATTATGACAAGGCGCATCTGATGCCGGATCTAAAGTGTAAAATTCATCATCATACTTCAGCGCTTCCTGAATAAACATTCTTCCAAGCTGTCCGCCTCCCAAAATTCCTATTTTCATTTTTACTTTTATTTTTTCTATTAGATTTAATTATTAGTTGAAACCTTTTTTAAACGCAAAGTTCGCAAAGGTTTTATTTAAATACTTTATGCTTCTAAGCTCGCAAAGGCGTTAGATTTCGTCGAATCTTCGATTTCATTTAGCAAAGACCTTAAAATTTATTGAATTTTATCAATTTTCAAATATCCTAATCCCATCGGATTTTCCTGATTTTCAGCATCAGACTTCATTAAAACAATCGAATATTTTTCTTTCATTTTTCCAGGAAGAATATCATTCACATTGAAAATATCGTCAATATCTACACCATGTTTATCGTCGATGTGACTTACTGCACCTTCAAATCCCATTGTTTTATAAAACTCGGTTTGTTTCGCTTTTTTCACGATTTCAGCCATTGAAGTTCCAACCATTAAATGTTGCTCGTGAAATTCTTCAAAATAACCTTTCTTATATCCGCCTAAATTGATAAAATACAGTTGATTTTCTGAAACTTCTTCTCCTTTTTCTACAATCTTTACTTCAAAACCATCAGCAAATTTCACTTCCTGATAACAGTCGAGATGAATTTTCCCATCAGCTTCTTTCCAGAACTCTTTTATATCCGGCACCAAATCTTTGAGGCTTTCAGCGATCCCAAAGAAAACATCATGTTGTTCTATATTTCTGCCTTTTGGCGTTGCACCGAGGATCATATAAAATAACTTCATTTTGAATTTTATTTTTGCAAAAATACGGCAAAAAATAATCTTGGGTTAATGTTTGCCTGAAAACCGCAATAGTTTTATATTTGTACCATGTCGGAGATCATTATTCTTTTTCTTGGCGCTATCTCGGCCGGTCTTTTAGGTTCACTTACCGGTTTGGGAGGAGGAGTTATCATTATCCCTTTATTAACGCTTGGTTTTGGCGTTCCTATGCATTACGCAATTGGCGCTTCACTGATTTCGGTGATCGGAACATCTTCCGGTGCAGCCGTTGCTTTCGTAAAAGAAGGTTTTACCAATATGAGGATCGGAATGTTCCTGGAGATTGCAACCACTTCAGGAGCAATTGTTGGTGCATTGGTTTCTGGAATGCTGAATCCTAATACAATCGGGATCATCTTTGCCAGCATACTTTTGCTTACAGTTATTTTAAATCTTAAAGGAAAACCCGATCATCAGGAGCCTCTAATTAAAGGAAGCCTTGAAGATAAGCTCAAGCTCTACGGTACATTTCCCGATAAAGGAATTGTAAAAAACTATGCCGCAAGAAATACTGTTCCTGGATTTTTTATGATGATGTTTGCAGGCGCAATGTCGGGTCTTTTAGGAATCGGTTCGGGAGCTTTGAAAGTTTTGGCAATGGATAATATGATGAGATTACCCTTCAAGGTTTCTACAACGACCAGTAATTTTATGATTGGCGTAACTGCAGTAGCCAGCTCATTAATCTATTTTCAGAGAGGAGAAATTATTCCCGTAATTGTAGCACCCGTTTTGGTAGGTGTTGTTGTCGGAAGTTTTATAGGATCTAAAACCTTAATGGTTTCAAAAACAAAAAAACTGAAGACATTTTTTGCCATCGTTATTACGATTCTTTCAGTATATATGATGTATAACGGTATTAGAAGCAATTTCTCATGAGAAAAGATTTTACAGATATTGATCTTAACCGTTCTGTCGGGAATCTCCTTCGTTTGGGCGTTATTTTATCGGTTATCACTTCATTGATTGGTTTTGTAAAGCTTTTTATGGAAGGTTTCCAAATGCCCAGAAAATATAAGCTTCTAGACATGGGAACTTCTTCAGAGAAAGTCTGGAGTCATTTCTGGGAAACACTTTGTAAAGGTGACGGCATGGCCATCATTCAATTGGGAATTTTGATGCTTATTTTCACACCGTTGATGAGAATTATTTTTGCACTTATTGGCTATCTTAAAGAGAAAGATTATGTCTATGTTGTTATTTCTTCAATTGTTTTGGCAATTATGGCGGTAAGTTTCTTTACAGGTTATGCGCATTAATTATCATTGATGATTGATCAACGATAATTGATTTAATTTTCATAAAATTCCAGAGGTAAATCATCCGGATCTTGTGTAAAGAAAAACTCTTTTCCGGTAAATTCATCAATTCGGATTTCTTCGCAGTTTAAACCTTTTTTAATTAATTCTTCACGTTTTTCATTGACGTTTTCTACCGAGAATGCCAAATGCCTTAAGCCACAAGATTCCGGTCTTGAAGGTCTTTTTGGAGGATTAGGAAAAGAAAATAACTCAATCACATAATGTTCTTCGATAGCTAAATCTAATTTATAAGATTGTCTTTCTTCACGATAAACTTCACGGATAATATTTAAACCTAAAATTTCGGTATAAAACTTTTTTGAAACCTCGTAATCTGAGCAAATGATAGCAATATGATGAATTTTCATTTTTAAATTATTTATTACAGTTTGTTCTTCTTGTATCGATTAAATATTGAATTTTCCAGACATTATTTTGTTTGACTAACTGGAAGCTATTGGCTCCGCAGTGCGAAAATTTCCCTTTATAATAGAATTCGTACGGTGTAAAAACGCTTGCAAGATTTCCGTCGACATGAATAGCTTCAAATTTAATCTTTTCGTCTGCATCATTTTTTGATAGCTTAGAGAAAGAGGATAAGAAATCTTGTAGCTTTTCTGTTTTCACTGCATCACTTTTCGTAATTGTTTGTAAAATTGCGTTATCGGCAAAGACAGATTTTATCATGACTGTATCTGCATTTTTCATGCCTGTAAACAGATTTTCTATACTTTCTTTTATTGCATCGTTTTCTGTTTTTTGAGCAAAACAAAACGAGCTTAAAAACAACAGAACTATTAAAAATTTTTCCATGATTACGGTTTAAGGTTTAAAATTAAAAAAAATATGCTCCGGCACAACTGTTTATATAAAAACTGGCACGAAATTACCTGAAAATACCTTATTTTTATCCGTTTATTTTAAGATATATGTGGGAAACTTACCTTGTTCTAAGTATTTTATTACTGATTTTAACCGTATTGCCAAAACTTCCAAGCCCGCATTGGATTTTTCGCTTTCCCGATTTTGGTAAAATACAGATTACCTATTTTACAATTATCACTTTTGCTTTAGGATTTATTGTCGAAAAAACACAATATTTCTGGTATATGCAAGGCTTATTATTAGCCATGATTATTTACCACGGGATCACACTAATAAAATATACTCCGCTTTACAAAGTAAAAAAACAGCCGCAGACCGATAAATCTTCAAAGAAATACCATTTTATTTCTGCCAATGTCTATCAGTTTAATACAGATTTCGGTAAATTTATTCATCTCATCAAAAAAAATAAGCCTGAAATATTCTTAACAATGGAAAGCAACGGTGACTGGGAAAAAGCGTTGCAGGTTTTAGAAAAAGATTATCCGTACCAACATAAAGTTACCCTTGAAAACACATACGGAATGCATTTTTATTCTAAAATGAAAATTGAAGAATCAAAAACGCATTATTTCGTAGCAGATGATATCCCGAGTATTGAGGCACATTTAAAAACTGAAGATGGTTTTGAGTTTGTCTTTTTTGGGGTTCATCCCCCTCCGCCAAGTCCGACAGAAGAAGAAACTTCAAAGGAAAGAGACGGCGACATTCTAAGTGTTGCCAGAAGAGTGACTGAAATAAAAAAACCTGTAATTGTTGTAGGAGATTTCAATAACGTTGCGTGGTCTAAATCTTCCGTTTTATTCAGAAAAACAAGTCATTTGATCGATCCTAGAGTCGGACATGCTTTTGTGTCTACATTTCATGCAAAGTACAGGCTTTTTAGATTTCCTATTGATTTGATGTTTCACAGTGATGATATTTTCATTAAGGATTTAAAAACACTTGAAAATTTTGGCTCAGACCACCTTCCTGTATATTGTGAGTTTTTCATCGACCATCACAATGATGATCAGGAAGAGCGTGTAGAACAGGCAGATGCTGAAGAAATAGCTGAAGCAAAGGAAATGATCGAAGAAGGCAAAGAAGAGGATGGTGAGCGCGATGCGGTAGTTACAGAAGATTGATGAATCCCCTAAAAATCCAGATTAGATTTATTAAAAATATTTTTATTGAATATCAGTAGATTTCTTTTTGCTTCTCAGATAAATACTTCCTGTAACCATCACAAAAAGAACTCCCACGATAAATCCGCCAATGACATCTGTAAACCAGTGCGCACCCAAATAAATACGTGAAACAGCTCCCAAAACAATCATTGCCAGACAAATTACTGTAATTAGTATTTTCCAGGAAATTTTTAAAATGCTCGAAGAGATAGCAATCACCATTAATGTTCCGAAAAAAGCAGTATAAAACAGAACATGTCCGCTCGGAAAGCTTTGATAATGCGTTTCTTCAACAATTCTTACAAAATCTGTCGTTGGCCGTGGACGGTCGATGAGCATTTTTAAAACATAACTTACGCCGCCTGATAAAAGACATGATAATACAAATAATCCTTCCCTGAAATATTTAAATATCAAAAAAACCAAAGAAAATACAGTAACCATGATCGCTGCAACATAAACTGTTCCGAGCCAACTAAAACCTTTCATCAAAACATCCAAAAGCGCACTCGGATCTTCCTGCAGTTCCTGAGAAACGAGAAGATCCCAAGATTTTGGAGACGAGTCGACAACATAAAAACTCAAAAGAAGAAAAACAATGATAAAAAAAATAGAAAAACATAAAAAAAGTGTTTTTCTTCTATCTCTGAAATAGGTTGAGAAATTGCTCAGAAACTCATTATTTTTAAACTCCATGTGATATGCTGAATTTGAATTGTTTTAATTGAACATTTGTGTTTGCAAATTTGATGCAAATGCTTTTCGAAGGGACAAATTAATCATTTTTATTTAAATTATATTTTCTAAAAACTCATTGTAAATTTTACTAAAATAAAGAAAGTATATTTGAAACATTAAACTTTATAATTTTTTTGAAGATCAATTATGATAAAAAAGCAAAGCGCAAAAATAATAGGTTCCGGATTACTTGCCAGCTTTTTGGCAGGAACAATTTTTATGATTGGATTTTTGATCATAATTGATATGCAAACTTCAGATTATTATGAAGACGGAAGACCAAAAATGAATTGTTTTGGCGGTTTACAATATGGGATCGCAATAGGAATTCAGATTTTGATAGCTTTGTTTACTTTACCTGCATTTCTAATTCTTTTTAAGCAAATCAGAAAAAATAAATATCTTGTGTTTCTAGCATTTTTTGCCGGATACTTGCTCTATTTTACTTTAATTTTAGCAAGTCTTTCCGAATTTTCAGGTGAAGAATATGTTATCATTATTCCTTGGATTAACTTTTTGGTGTGGATTATTTACTATTTTAAATTGAGAAGAATGATCAACAGAAATCAATGAAACTTTGCATAGACAAAAAAAGCGAACTAAAAGTCCGCTCCTATATTTTAAAAAGGCCAAAGATCTCGCCAATCCCATCCCCAATTGATTGTTCTGTTTCTTCCCAAAGTTTCAACAACTGAACCTTTATTGTAACTTACATTAAGATAGACTAATAACAGGAAACTAATCAATAAGCAAATTAGTAAAACTCTTTTTTTCTTTTTCATTTTAAAACTTCATCACATCCTTCACTACTCCACTTTTCTGAGTATGTTGCAGCAATTCAGCTTCGATAAAAGTTTTTATTTTTTCTTCTGAACCGTCATTTGGAAATAGCAAATGAACATTTGCACCGGCATCTAAAGTGAAGAATAAAGGCAAATCGGTTTCTCTTCTGAAATCCCAAATTTTATTGATCACTTCTAAAGTTCCTGTTTTCATTAAAATAAATGCAGGGTCGCTCATCATCATCATCGCATGAAGCGTCAATGCTTCGTGTTCTACCAATTTGATGAAGCCTTGCAAATCTCCACTTTTCAAGATTTCTTTCATCGGAACAAAATTTTCTCTTGCCTCCTGAAATCTTCTTTCTGCATAAGGATTCGTATTCATCAAACCATGACCAACTGTAGAAGAAACACTTTTTACTCCTGCATGAATCAGCAAAACCCAATCGTTAAAATCTTTGAAAATATCATGAACTTCAGAATTGAGATATTGTACTGCAAACAAATCTGAGCTTCCCTCAACTTGATCAGATTCTCCCCAAACTACTAATCCGTTGTAAAGACTTCTGCAAGCACTTCCGCTTCCTAATCTTGCTAAAAAAGATGCTTTTGTTAAAGATTCTTCGTCAGATTTTTTCCCGGAAAAACTTTCATCCAACTTCATCAGACATTTTGCAATCGCTCCAAAACCTGATGCTGAACTCGCAATACCTGAACTGTGAGGAAATGTGTTTTCTGTTTTAATGATATATTTTCCTTGTAGAATCCAAGGCAGATATTGCTCGATATTTTTAAAATATTTTTCAATTTTTTCGGCAAATTTCACTTCTTCGTTTCCTGATAGAAAAGTCTGCACAGAAAATGATTCATTTGCTACAAATTCCATCTCAGTATTTGTTTTGCAGTGATTCAATGTAAAACTGATACTAGGATTTGCAGGAATCTGATCCTTATATTTTCCCCAATATTTAATTAAGGCAATATTTGACGGACAGCTTTCTGATACTGTTGTAGATTGTATATTAAAGTTTTCTTTCCCTAAAAATTCTTGTGTTGTCATCGTTTAATTACTAAACTTTTAATTTTATATTTTTTGTATCAACCTAAATATCAACTTCAATTAATACATTTTCTCAATAATATCCGCATATTTTTTTAGTACGATATTTCTTTTCACTTTTAAAGTCGGGGTGATTTCGCCTGAGCCAATTTCAAATTCAGAAGGCATTAAGGTAAATTTCTTCACCTTTTCAAAATCAGAAAGATGCTTTTGAAATTCGTTTACTTTTTCTTTGTAAAAATCCTGTATTTCTTTCTTATTTACTATTTCTTCCCAATTGGTAAACGGGATATTATTTTTCTTAAGATAACTTTCTAAAAACTCAAAATTCGGAACAATTAAGGCCGAGACAAATTGTTTTCCTTCTGCGATCAAAACAATCTGCTGGATGAAATTATTGTTGGTCAGCAAATTTTCGATCATTTGCGGCGCAATATATTTTCCATTGGATGTTTTCATCAGATCTTTGATTCTGTCGGTAATAAACAGATTTCCTTTTTCATCAAACTTTCCTGCATCACCAGTTTTGAACCAGCCATCCTGAGTAAAAACTTTTTCGGTTTCTTCAGGCTTGTTGTAATAACCTTTCATAATTCCGTTTCCTTTTGCCTGAATTTCATCCTGTTCTCCAATACGAATTTCAACACCGGGTAAAGGTTTCCCGCAACTTCCATGCTCAAAATTTGTGAATGGAAAAGCTGTTAAAGTCGCCGTGGTTTCCGTAAGGCCGTAACCAACCGTCAAATGAATATTCACCGATTCAAAAAACTGGGTAACTTCCGGTGACAAGGAAGCGCCTCCACAAGGCATAAACCAAAGTCGGCCGCCCATTTTTTCTTTAATTTTACTGTAAACCAGTAATTCGGCGAATGTTTCTTTTATTTTTAAACCGAATGGAATTTGTTTTTCCGTTCTTCTCAATTCTCCGGTTTGTTTACCAGTTTCTAAGGCCCAATTGAAGATTTTCTTTTTTAATGACGAACCTTCTTCTGCTTTTTCTAAAACTCCTGCATACACTTTTTGGAAAAACCTCGGAACTGCGCACATCATTGTTGGTTTCACCTCTTCCAAAGCTTTCGCTATACTTTTCGGATCTTCTAAAAAATAGACTCTCGCTCCGCCATACAGGCAAAGCAAGCTCCAGCTTCTTTCGAAAACGTGGGTTAAAGGTAAAAACGCTAATGAAAGCTCTTCTTCAAAGTTTTTAAATTTAAAAAACTCAAAATGAGCATCAAATGCTTTAGTGAAATTTCCATGTGTTAACATCACTCCTTTTGGAGTTCCCGTGGTGCCTGAAGTATAAATAATGGTGGCTAAATCATCATCATTTTTAGAAATAATGTCAAGTTCCGGAGAAGATTTGGCAATAAAATCTTCAAGATAAAAACTGCTGAATTCTTTCTTAATCCAGACTGCTTTTTTAGAAACAATAATTGTTTTAATATAATTATCTGCGTCTTCTTTTTTCAAAATTTCAAGACATCCGTCATATTGTACCTGATCTCCTACCAACACAATTTTTGCTCCGGAATCTTTCAGTATAAACTCTGCCTGTTCTGCATTATTGGTAGAATAAATAGGAACTGTAATCGCACCAATTGACATGGCTGCCAAATCGAAAATCATCCATTCTGCAGAATTTTCGGCATAGATCGCTACTTTATCATTTTCGCCAATACCCGAATTTTTCAGAGCATTGGCTGTTTTAAAAACAATTTCGCCAAACTTTTTCCAGCTCAATTCTTTCCAGCCTTCCTTTTTTTTGAAACCGACTGCCGATTTTAAAGGATGCTTTTCTATATTTTTTTTAATAATTGCCTCTGCAAGATTCATTATTTTTTGTTCAGCTTTTTGTCGTTAATATAATTATTGAGATGAAAATCGATGCTTTCTTGTACCGGAATAAATTGAAAATTTAACTTATCCTTAATTTTCTGATTAGAAATAACAGTAAGAGACGAAACGGCATCAATGTTTGATTTTGTAGCCATTTTCAGTTGAGGAAAAATCCATCCGAAAAGTAAATTGGCAATTCTACCGATTTTCAAAGTGCTTTTAGAAAGAATTTTAGCATCTTTCAAGCCTAATTTTGTTCTGATCTGTTTTCCAAGATCAGCGTATTTTTTACTTTCTGATACTAGGATAAAACGTTCTCCGAAAGCATTATTTTCCATTAACTGAATTGAAATTTCAGCCACATCTCTTACGTCAACATAACTTGTTCCGCCCGAGAAAGTAAAACTATTATTCTCAAAGGTCGGGAAAATATCTCCGCTGCTTTTCCCCCAGTTTCCGGTTCCGATGATCATTCCGGGATTGATGACAATCGTGTTTAAGCCTTCTGCAGAAGCTCTCCAGATTTCCATTTCAGAAAGATGCTTTGAAATAGCATAAGCAGAATGTTCTTCTTTAGGATTAAAATCTGAACTTTCGTCGAGCTCACCTTTTTCATTAAATGAATCCAATACAGCAATCGAACTGACGTGAAGAAATTTTTCTACTGTCGAATTTTCACAGGCAAAAAGAAGATTTTCGGTAGCCTTAATATTCGTATGATACATTTCTTTCTCATCTTTCGGATGAAAACTTACTTTTGCAGCACAGTGATAAACTTCGGTAATATCTTTTAAGGCAGATTCAACAGAATTAATATCATCAAAATCAACATCAATCCATTCGATTTTATTAAAAAAATCATCAGGCTTTTCGGTATAAAACTGATAAGAATGTTTTACTTCATTGATGTTGCTTGAAGGTCTTTTTGCAGCACGTACTTTTCTACCTTTTTTCAAAAGTTCCAAAACAATGACTCTGCCTAAAATTCCTGTTGCTCCTGTTACAAAAACCATGAATTTACTTCTAATTGATGACCTGCTAAATTAGTCGATTTTAAATTTTTTAAAAAATAATTTAAGCGTAATTCAGCTTAAAAACGATTTATGCAAATTTGCAACTTTTTCAGCCAAAATTCATTAGATTTTTATAATTATTAAGATTAAATAGGGTCATAAAAAAAGGAAACCTACGTGCTAAGTTTCCTTTCTTATATAAATTTGCTAAGTATGAATTATTTACTAAATTCAAGTTAATAACTCAAATATCCATTTATAAATTAAGATTATTTTTCAAATAATCTGATATAAACCAATATATTTATCAACTTGACAAAACTAATTTACAATAAAATAATTCACAATATTTAAAAATAAAATATTTAGGAAAAATTTAACAGTACTTAAAATGACTGTTTAGTTATTTAATTTGTAAAAATTCTTTTACTGCGATTGAAAAATCAGCAGGATTATCTGCCTGAACCCAGTGCGCTGCATTTTTAATTTTTACAAACTGAGCTTTCGGAAACTGCTGTTTGATCGAAAACTCATCCTGTGGCAAGATGTAATTAGATTTTTCGCCGGCAATAAATAAAGCTTCGCCTTGAAAAACTCCGTATTTAATCGCATTAGAAACAAATTCGTTGTATTTCTCAGAAAGTGTTTTCAGATTAAATCTCCAGTTGAGTTTTTTACTATCACCGGATTCTTCCCAATACAGATTTTTAGCTAAAAACTGAATCGTCGATTTCTCCGGAATATATTGCGTTAAAACTGCTTCAACTTCATTTCTGGAAGCAACCGTATTAAAATCTACAGTTTCGAGAGCTTTGATAATCCCTTGGTGATGCGGCGGATAAGCTTTTGGAGAAATATCAACAACAATTAATTTATCTACTTTTTCAGGATAATTGATTGCGAACTGCATTACTGCTTTTCCACCCAAAGAATGTCCTAAAACGTGAGCTTTTTCAATTCCGTAATGATTCATATAATTGGAAATATCATCTGCCAAATCATCATGCGACATATTTTCAGAATGAAAACTTCTGCCGTGATTTCTTAAATCAATTAAATGAACAGGCAAAAACTCGCCCAATTCTTTTCCGAAACTTCCCCAATTATCAAGCATTCCAAACAAACCGTGAAATACCAAAAGCGGTGTTGACGATATATTTTCGCCAAATATTTTTGAATGTAAAATTTCCATATATAAAATTTTTTAAGGAGGAAGTTGGATGATGGAGGCTGGAAGTTATTAAAAGTGTATAATCAAACTTCCAGCTTCGAACATCCAGCTTCCAGCTTTATGCCCATTTTGCTAATCTCTTTAAATACGCCTGAACCGTATTTTCCATTCCCATATATAAAGCTTCTGAAACCAAAGCATGACCAATGGAAACTTCCAAAAGATTGGGAATATTGTCTGCAAAATATTTTAAATTTTCTAAACTTAAATCGTGACCTGCGTTGATTCCTAAACCAAATTCAGCAGCTTTTACAGCAGTTTCATAATATGGTTTAATAGCTTCTTCTTTATTTGTTGTATAATTTTTTGCGTACGCTTCTGTATACAGTTCAATTCTATCGGCTCCGGTTTTAGCAGCATACTCTACCAATTCAGGATCGGGATCAAGGAAGATAGACGTACGAATTCCTGCATTTTTAAATTCAGCGATAATTTCTTTTAAAAAATCAAAGTGCTTTTTGGTATCCCAACCTGCGTTTGAAGTGATTGCATCATCAGCATCAGGAACCAATGTTACCTGTTCCGGTTTTATTTCCAAAACCATGTCGATAAACTCACGATGAGGATTTCCTTCAATATTATATTCGGTAGTTACCAAAGGTTTCAGGTCATACACATCTTTTCTTGTAATATGTCTTTCATCAGGTCTTGGATGGATGGTGATTCCGTGCGCACCAAATTCCTGAATTTTTATTGCTGCTTCAGTCACACTTGGCGTTTCGCCGCCTCTTGCATTTCTCAGCGTTGCAATTTTATTAATGTTTACACTTAGTTTTGTCATTGTATTATTCAAGTTTAAGGCTAAAAATCAGAATTTTAAGTATGATAAACTTAAACTTAAAATCTCTTACCCTCATTAATTAAAGTACAAAAATAAAAAAACCACTCGAAAGTGGCTTTATAAAAGTTTTTTAACTTCCTGTGAGCGCAAGTCTCACTACCGTGAGAACGACGTTTACCCCAAGCCCAATCAATGCTAAATTACAAGCTGATTTTGCTGCAACAGGCTCATTTTCCTTTTTAACAAAGTAAATAATTGCTCCGGCAAGTGGGATACAAAATGATAAAACCTTAAGTCCGATATGTAAATCTTCGTTGGACTTCTGTGGTAAGTTTTCTTTAAATTCTGACATAGTTTATATTTTATGATAATAGTAATTCGATAAATTTATAGGTATGATACGTTATTCGCTCGCTAAATCCGCTCATTCCTATTCCAGCTAAAATTCCGGTAGAGAAACGTAAAAAATTTGTGCTTTCCCTATTTAAATAGGCCTGCGTAAGCCCATCAATCAATGTGGGAAGAATAAGAATTATACTTATAATCATTCCTATCTGATAAAACCAAAGCAAAGGAATCATTATAAAAAAGCCCAAATATATACCTGTGCATCTTGCGCACACAGGAAATTGTTTCTTTTTATAAAAAAAAGATCGCGATGGTATTCGGTGACAATCTACCCATTCTATTTTTGTCATCTTGCTAAAGTAATAAAAATATTTATTTTGGAAATCCTATTTGCATAATTTGAAGATCAAATTCTTTTGAAGCAACCAATAAGTGATCAAAAATATCTGCCTGAATTTCCTCAAAACGTTGCCAATTTGAATCATTAGTAAAACAATACACTTCCATTGGAAGCCCTTGCGTAGTAATTTCTAGCTGACGTACCATGATTGGATTTTCTTTATTTATTTCACGATCATTTTCGAGATATTTCTGAGCGTAGTATCTAAAGACGCCGATATTAGTAAGCTGTCTTCCGTTGATGACTTTATCGCGATGACCGATCGATTCTTTTTCATGATTGATTTCAGAAGTTTTTTCGATCAGGTAATCAGATATTAGATTAATTTCTTTTAATCGTTCAATCTCTTCGGGATTTAAAAATTTAAATGAATTGATATTAAAGAAAATAGATTTTTTAATTCTTCGGGTATTCGATTCAGACATCACCTGGAGATTTTTAATCTCGGTAGTCAGCAAATCATATGTTGGAATTGATGAAATTGTTTTATCGAAATTAGCAATTTTGGTGGTTAACAAGCTGATATCCAAAATATTTCCTTCGATACTGTATTTAGGAATGCCGATCCAGTCACCTACTTTCAGACTTTTTGATGTTGCTACGTGAATACCCGTTACAAAACCCAAAATAGTGTCTCTGAAAACCAATACCAAAACAGCCGTAATTGCCCCTAAACTTCCTACAATTGTAGTTCCTTTGATCCCGAAAACCACGCAGATACTCACAATGCTAAACAAGAATATTCCCAGAATTTTTACAGTTTCGGAAATCGCATTTATTGCCATTACCTTGTAATAATCCTGTTGTATTGTGAAATAGTTCCTGAATGCCGTTAATGAGCGGTACAACATTCCGGCAAGAATCATCACCAACCCTAAATTTACAGATCTGATAATGAAAATTGTTGTTTGTTTTAAAGCTCCTACAAAAATAGCCTCGTGCATAGAACCTACAATTGCCAAAGCTGTAAAATGAGCTACTGAATTGGTTATTTTAGATTGATAAATAGATTTTAAGATAGGAAATCGGTTTTCATTTCGGAAAAGTCGAAATACATAATTGATGATGATTTTAAAAATAAAATCTAGAAACAAAAAAATTGCCACCAACAAACTCAGTTTCACAATGATGTGAAAGACCCAATCGAGCCCCGTCGGAGAAACCTTACTGATGTAAATGTAAAGTTGTTCGCTCATTTCCTGAAAAAAACTCTTGGTATCTTTTATTTCGTCTTTCATTGACAACAAATTTAATAAAATTAAGAGTTACTGCAACCCTAATCAAATAAGAATTTTTGACAACATTAAACTAATATGAATAGCAATTACATAAAATATATTCAATAAAAAAATCAAATTAACAATAAATTCATTAATTTAGTATTCTAAACCACAAAACTATAATCTTATGAAAAACTTCAACTTACTATTGATCTTCATCATTCTTTTATCATTTGGATCATGCCGATCAGATTCTGAAATACCTGCCGAAATAACAATTGATAACACTATCAAAACCGGCAAACTTACTGGAAAAGTGATGTCCCAAAATGGTACCAAGCCCATCGGCGGAGCATCAGTTTTTACTTTTGATGAAAAATACAAAATTTATTACACCACTTCTGATGCAGACGGCAATTTTACCTTAGAAGCTCCAGCCGGAAATCAAAGGATTCATATTCAAACCGGTGACGGTAGTAATTTCCGTACTCAAATTGCAGCTACCGTAAAAAATAATGAAACTGTAAATCTGAATGCAGACCAAACTAAACTAAATCAGGTTGCAAAAATAGCCTATGTAAAAGGAACCTATGATAAAATTGAAGACATTATCCAGACTTTAGGTTATAACGCTACCGAAATCACCAATGCAGACCTTGCCAACATCAATACAATTGCTCAGTATGATATTATCTTTCTGAATTGCGGTTCAAGAAATTACAGTGTGAATCAATCACTTTATCCTGCAATAGATGCCAATTTAGCTGTTTTTGTTGCCAACGGCGGAAGTATCTACGCTTCAGATTGGGATGTTTCTTATTTGGTTGGCGGAACAGACAATACCAGCAACTGTTCGCTTGCCGGAGGATTTGTTCCGGACACAAAGTTATGTTCAAAAAATACAGGAACTTCAGGAATAGTTGCAGCAACCGTAAACAATGCAGGATTATCAACAGCTTTAGGATTTAATACTGTTAATATTGATTTTGATTTAAGTTCATGGCAAAAAATCACAAATTACGATCCTGCTTATTGGGAAGTTTTAGTAAAAGAAACCTCATCCAATAATGCTTTAATGATCAGAACCAATCATTTTACGGCAACAGGAATTCCAAGCACTCCAATTGGTAATGCTCCAAATTCTACATTTACAACCGTTTGTATTACACTTCCGGGAAATATTCAGATCAGTATTTCTGTCCCTACCATTACAGTTCCTTATCTGGTGGCTTTAGGGGCAACTGTAGGGCCTTGTTCGGGATCAACAAACAGTGGCTACATTTATTACACAAGTTTCCACAATCATGCTTCAGGAAACATTGGTAACGCAGGAGTAATTCTACAGTACGTTATTCTGAATCTATAAATCGGCTTAAAAATTGATACATAAAAAGTGGCTTTTAAGTCACTTTTTTATTAAAATAAATATGGATCATTCAATCATTACGTTTTTAAGTATTGTCTTGCTTATTCTGGGAATCTTAGGAACTTTTTTACCTGTTTTACCAGGGCTAGTCTTAAGTCTTGCCGGATTATTAATTTATAAATACGGAACAGATTCTGATCTTTCGATGATCTATATTTGGGCATTCGTTATTCTGACGCTTGCTTCGGCAGTTTTAAATTATATAATTCCAGCAAAAACCAATAGAAAATATGGCGGAACACGCTGGGGAAGCATCGGCTCGGTTATTGGAACCATTGTTGGAATATTTCTTCCAATTCCTTTAGGATTTTTGGTAGGAATGTTTGCCGGAGTTTTTATCGGTGAACTTTTACACGACAGTAAAGACATGAATAAAGCTTTAAAATCAACAAAAGGAGCTTTCATTGGCTTTATCTACGGAACAGGATTTAGTTTAGTCGTTGGAATTGCAATGTTTTTAGTTGTAATTTTAGACATCGTTAATGTAATATAAATAGAAATGTATAGAAGTATAATAGTCGGCCTAAGTTTTATTAGCTTAATAAATTGCAATGCGCAGAAAGAAGCGAAAAAACAAGCTGTAAACAATCAAACACCCGTTGTGAATACTATTCCTACCAAGAACGAAGGCAAAATTATTTACTTCAACGAGGGAGAAAATAAATTCTTGCCAGAGTTTCAAATGAATGTAACGTTCAAGAATATTGCAGAAGACAGCCGTTGTCCTCAAGGCACACAATGTGTCTGGGCGGGAGTTGCCGTTGCTAATGTAGAATTGATGAGCACCACAAGCAGACCAATGACCTTTCAATTTTCAACTACAGAAGTGAAGGGAAAAGATTATCACAAAACGCAATCATTCAACGGATATACCATTTCTTTAAAAGAAATTACACCTCATCCGACGTCAGAAAACAGTGCAAAATCGCTTTCCGGAAAATACAGAATAGGAATTGAGATCAGTAAAGAAAATAATTAAAACAACCTTACAACCTTACCAAGAGATCGCTTTCTTACCTTTTGATGCCAGATATTCGTTGATTTTCGAAAAAGGTTTACTTCCATAAAAACCTCTGTATACAGAAAAGGGCGAGGGATGCGCAGATTTTAAAATAAAATGCTTAGCCGGATTGATCAATTCGGCTTTTTTCTGTGCAAAAGCTCCCCACAAAACAAAAACTACATTTTCCTTCTTATCTGAAATTTCTTTAATGATAAAATCGGTAAACTTTTCCCAACCTAAATCTTTGTGAGAGTTCGGAGAATGAGCACGAACGGTTAACGTTGCATTCAACAACAAAACTCCCTGTCTAGCCCAATCGTCTAATTCTTTTGAAGTTCGCTCCACACCAATATCATCTTTTAATTCGGTGAAAATATTTTTAAGTGAAGGCGGTGCCGTTACCTTTTCTGAAACTGAAAAACACAAACCATTTGCCTGAAAATCGTTATGATAAGGATCCTGACCAATAATCACAACTTCCACATCTTCAAAAGCCGTTAATTCCAACGCTCTGAAAATCTGATTTTTTGGAGGGAATACTTTTGTAGTTGCGTATTCCTGTTTTACTTTCTCCCAAAGTTGGGTAAAGTATTCGGTGCTTTTTATAGGTGCTAAAACTTCTGTCCAGGTCATGATTTCAATTTAAAATTTGAGAACGGGTTAATCTTAAAATTCAATTTTTATGCTAAACTGTCATTGACTTCGTTCAATCTTAGATTTCTGAATGAAGCAAAGCGTAATAAGAATCTATTAGCAAAATTAATGATTAGAATTGAGATTCTTCCTTTGTCAGAAATGACAAAATCACATATTTTTCCTCAGGCTAAATACCAAATTCTCAGGAAAACCTTCATCCGCTCTCCCCTCTTCCAAAATAAATTGATGTTTTAAAAGAAGTAACTTTGAATTTTCATTGAATTTGTTGGTGAAAGCTAAAATTTCATCTAAATATAATTCATTAAAACCAAAATTCAAAACAGCTTTCAAAGCTTCAGACATGATTCCTTTTCTGTGATAATCAGGCAACAGTTCATACCCGACTTCGGCTTCTTTACGGTCTTCAGAAAATCGGTATAAACATATTGTTCCGATAAGATTTGTATGATTTTTTAAAGAGATTCCCCAATAAAATGTTTCCTTGTTTGCAGTTCGTTGTTTTATCGTTAAAATAAAGCTCAGCGCTTCATAATTCGTTTGTGGCGGATTTCTCTTTAAAAATCTATTGATTTCTTCATTGCTCCGAATTTTCAGAATATCCTCTGCGTGATTTTCATTGATTTCTTTAAGAATTAATCGTTCGGTTTCTATTCTCATATTTCAAATGTAGTAAAAACGTATTTGAAGTTAAACTAATTTTCAAATTCTCAAATTAATTCATTTCCAAATTAATTATCTTTGCATTGTGTATATAAATAAAGAAGATTTAGACGAATTAGAGTTTCCGCAATTGCTCGCGGAAATTGCTCCTTTTGCATATTCTCCGAAAACGAGAGATAAAATTCTTGAACTTCGCCCGATGAACATTGATGAAGCTGAAGTTTCATTAAAAAAAACTTCCGAGTATTTATCAAGTTTTGAAAGTTCGAATGCAGTTCCGTTTGACGAATATGAAGATATCGAAAATGAACTAAAGTTGATGCTGATCGAAAATTATCGATTGGAAAACGTAGCTTTTATCAAAATAAAAACGCTTACGGAACAGATCGGAAAACTGCAGAAGTTTTTTCCGACGATGCCCGAAACTTTTCCCAATTTGATTCAGGATGTTGCTGCACTTGAATACAAAAAGGAAATCATTGATAAAATTGATAAAGTTTTCAACCGTTTTGGCGAAGTTAAAAGTGAAGCTTCCCCGATTTTAAAAGAGTTGAGAACTGAAATTCAGCATGCTAAAAAAGCAATTACAGAAAATTTCAACAGAGCTTTGTTCAATTACGGACAAAGTGAATTTCTGGATGATATTCGAGAAACAATTATTGATGACCAAAGAGTTTTAGCCGTAAAATCAGCATACAAAAAAAGAGTTGCAGGAAGAGTTTTAGGACTTTCAAAAACAGGTTCTATCACGTATATGCAGCCGGATTCTGTGGTAAAACATCATTTTAAACTTAAGGAAAGTCAGGAAGAGGAAAAAAAGGAAATCGACAAAATTCTGAGAAAATTAACGGCAGAGTTGGCCGAATTTCAACCTCAGCTTTGGAGATATCAGATGTATATTTTTGACCTTGATTTAACGAGAGCCAAATCAAAGTTTGCTGAGCAAATCAACGGAATTTTACCTAAAATAAACCGCCACAAAACCTTACGATTAAAAGATGCTTTTCATCCATTATTGTTTTTAAGAAATAAAGCAGAAAATAAAACTATTTTCCCACAAACATTGGCTTTAACGGAGCACAACAGAATCATCTGTATTTCCGGACCCAATGCCGGTGGAAAATCGATTACTCTGAAAACTGTTGGGCTACTTCAACTAATGATTCAGAGCGGAATTTTAGTTCCTACTCATCCGAAATCTGAGATGTTTTTCTTTGATAAGATCATGACCGATATTGGTGACAATCAATCTATTGAAAATCATCTATCGACCTATTCGTCAAGATTAAAGAAAATGGGCGGAATCATCCGTGAAGCTGATGGCGAAACGCTTTTACTGATCGACGAATTCGGAACAGGTTCTGATCCTGAGCTAGGTGGCGCTTTGGCAGAAAGTTTCTTAGAGTTTTTCTATGACAAGAAAAGTTTTGCGATTATTACAACGCATTATACTAATATCAAACTGGTTGTAGAACAACTTCCCAACGCAGAAAATGCAGCGATGCTATTTAATGAAGAAACTTTGGAACCGATGTATAAACTGGAAGTCGGGCAAGCAGGAAGTTCGTTTACGTTTGAAGTTGCTGAAAAGAATAAAATCCCACGATTTATCATTCATTCTGCGAAGAAAAAAGTGGAACATGATATCGTGAATTTAGATAAAACGATTGTAAAACTTCAACAGGAAAAATACGAAGTTGAAAAACTGAAAACTGATCTTGCAGAAAGAAAAGAATCGGTGGAAGACAAGCGTGATAATTTGCAAAAACTAAATGAGCAGTTGCAGCAAAAGTTATTCAATTTCCAGAAATTATATGAAGATGAACACCGAAAACTTCAGTTCGGAAGCAAGATAGAAGCCTTTATCGACAGCTATGTGAAAGGAAAATCGAGGAAAGATGTGGTGAAAGATTTTGTAAAGATCTTGGAGCAGGAAAAATTCAGAAAAATTGGAGCTGACAAAGATGAATCTAAGCGTCTGCAGGTCGTAAAAAGAAAAATTACGCAACAATTGAAGAAGGAAGATGTGATCGAAAAAATTACGGAAACTAACGAAAAGATTGAGGAAAAACGTAAATCTGACCGAGCTGTCTGGATGAAAGAAGGTCAACGCGTGAGAATTACCGGAAGTACGAGTGTGGGAACGATTGAGAAAATCTCGAGAAATAAAGTGACGGTAAATTACGGTACTTTTAAGACGATGATTGATGCGGACGAATTAGAAAGGATTTAATTTTGAATTAATTTTCAACGCAAAGATTATCTTCTACTTTTAATATTTTAAGAAGCAAAGAGTTGCGAACAAGTCGCTTAAGCTTGAATATGCAGGTGATTTATAAATTATTTTATTGATTATTACTTTTAAATGACTGTAAAAACTCATATTACATTTAAGGAATTTTTGAATTTTAATATTAAAAGTTCATTGCCGAGAATTATTATTTTCTCTTTCATTATCCTGATATTTTTGGTTTTGAATCTTTATAATACTGAGAACGATACGCAGAATATCTTACAATCTGCATCGATTTGGTTTGCTGCTGTATTTGTTTTTATCATCATCCGTTCTTATTTCCGTTTGAAGAATGCATTTTTTTCTAACAAGAAAATTCAGGAAGAAATCATTTATACTTTTACTGAAGAAAAAGTTCAGACAAAGGGCGAAACTTTCGAAGGAGATTTCGCCTGGAATACAGTCTACAAGATTAAAGAAACCAAGGATTGGCTTTTGATTTATCAAAGTAAAACAACGATGAATATGATTCCGAAAAAATACTTTTCCGACAGTCAGATTTCAGAACTGAGGAACATGATTAAAAAAAGTAATGTAAAAGCAAAGCTTTTAAATAATTAAACTAAAAGAGAGCAACCTTATATTGCTCTCTTTTTTATTTCTATTTTTGAATATGCTTATCAATTTAAAAGTATTGTGGATTTTTTACAGAAAACTTCTTATTCCGGCAGTTTTGTTTTCTTTATTGACATCCATTCCTGCGGGAATAAATTTTGAAACCTTCAGCTTTGGATTTTTATTTATTTTCCCGTTGATGCAATATTTTATTTATGAATTAAGACTTAAAAACGAATATCATTTCTATGCTAATTTTGGGTTTTCAAGAATATCATTTTGGATGATAACAGTTGCTTTTAGTATTATTTTAAAACTTATTTCTGTTATTCTATGAGCAAGCTTCATATCGACAGTATTACAAAATCTTTTGGTAAAAAAGATATTTTAAAAGATATTTATTTAAGCTGTGAAACCGGAAATATTTGTGGTCTTTTGGGAAGAAATGGTTCCGGAAAATCAACTTTATTTCAAATTATTTTTGGAACGATAAAAGGTGATACTCAATATATAAAATTCAACGATATAATTTTACAAAATCAGCCCGACAGGAAAAATAGAATTGCTTATTTACCTCAACATCCATTTTTACCGAAGAATATAAAGATCAAAAACCTTATTGATTTGTTTTGTGCTAAAGAAAATAATGCGAAAATTTTTCAATCAAAATTCATTCAACCATTTTTAAATGAAACCCCAAATACACTTTCCGGAGGAGAGCTTAGAATTGTTGAAGTTTTGTTGATTATTTATTCCAAAGCTGAATTCATTTTACTGGATGAACCTTTTCACAGCCTTTCGCCAAAAACAGTAACCGAAATAAAAACAATTATCAAACAACAAACTGACAAAGGTTTTATCATTTCAGATCATCAATATCATGACGTTTTAGATATTTCAGACAATATTTTTCTTCTTTCGGATACTCATTTAAAGCCAATCAAAGATTTAACAGAATTGAAAAGGTTTAATTATCTTCCTACAACTATTTAATTTATATCTTTGAACTATAAATATTCTTTTCATCATGACTTTCATCCACAAAGCAATCTATTTATCGGTATTTTGTATTTTCTCTTTTAGTTTGGTTAATGCTCAGAATAAAGTTCCTTTTGGCGTGGTAAAAGCCGAGGAAGGCTATGCAATGGTGCGTGTACACAAAGAAGATTACCGTAAAATTGTTGATAAAATCAGAATGAAAAAAGGAGACGTTTTTGTGTATGTAAAACCCGCTCCCGGAGAAACTGAATGGATATGGATAAAATATCCTGAAAAAGAAGAGCTCCCAAAGCCTTTCGTACGATACGACAGTCTTAATAAAGAAGGAATGGTGAACAAAAGCCGTATTGCATTTATCGATCAGCTTCCGAAGTTCACTCCGGTATTATCTAAAAACGGTAGATCGATCACTTTTACAGACAACAATAATCAGAAAATACCAACCGCTCAGCGAACGAAAGTGGTGATTGACATTTATCCTTCAAGCGCAAAATTCAAAAAACAGGAAAAGGATGCGGAAGGAAATATCGTTAAAATCGACAAACAAAAAACCTGGGGACTCGGAAAAGAGCTTCCTGAAGATTTAAAGGAAATAAAATCAGTTCGTGTACAGCAGCCCGGAAGAGGCTCTGTTTTCGTAAGAGAAGCGATTAAAAATATGTTTAATCCAACGATGGATTTTGACAATATGGGTGTAACTTCAATCGATGATGATCATATTTTTCTTTATATGATTAATGGTTCGGGAGAGCACAGATACACGACTTTCTGGACCATTAAGGAAGGAAAAGCGATCAGCCAGATTATTTATAGCAACCCTGAATAATTTTTACAAATATTCTTTTTATTATTCTTATTTTTGCAACCGAAAAGTCATTAGCTTTTGGCGTACCGCTTTATGCTACTATTTTTCGAGAAACTGGTTCTGTTTAACCGCAGATTAAAAGGGAATCGTGTGAAAATCACGAACTGTCGCGCAACTGTAAGTAACCGAAGTCTTTATAAAAAGCCACTGTGCAAAGCATGGGAAGGAATAAAGATGTTACAAGTCAGGAGACCTGCCTATTTCTTTAGACAAAAACTTTCGCGATTTGAAGTTTATTGATCTTATGGCTTTTTCAGGAATTTCATGTTCCTGAATAATTCTGTTGGTTTCAATATTATTTCATTTTCGCTTTAATTTATAATGAAATATGACTACAGAAGAAAGAATTCAATCATCGGAAACCCGAATTTTTAAAGCCGTTTTCCCTAATACTACCAATCATTACGATACCCTTTTTGGAGGAACAGCCATGCAATTGATGGATGAAGTTGCCTTTATTACCGCAACAAGATTTGCCAGAAAACGAGTGGTAACCGTAAGCAGCGATAAAATTGATTTTAAAAAACCAATTCCTGCAGGTACGATTGTGGAATTAATCGGAAAAGTTTCGCATGTTGGAAAAACCAGTATGAAAGTGAATGTTGAGATCTACACCGAGCAAATGTATTCTTACGAAAGAGAAAAGGCAATTGTAGGAGATTTTACTTTTGTAGCGATTGACGAATTTAAGAAACCAATTCAAATACTATAAATAGAGGTTTCGGCAACCTTCGGTTGCCGAAATCAATTGAAATTCAATGTTTTTTTTCAGAGTTTCGGCGGGCCAAAAGCCCGCCGAAACTCTGAAAAATTGTAAAAACAACCAATTTATTCCTCTAAAATTTCCAAACGGATGTCTATAGGAATGGTCGTGATAATCAATATATGATTTTCTTCATCTCTTACTTCAACATCAGCATTAGAAAAGCTTCCGTCAGAATTTTTTTTCTTAACTATAATATCTTTAGCACTGAGAAATTTCTTAGGAACGATAAGCGTATAATTGTTTTCACTTTGATGGTATTGTAATTCTTCTCTGCTGTAATCTTTTGTTTGCATGACATTTTTTGTAAATTAAAAACAATCTGCAGACCAAAATTCAAAAGTTCTTTTAATTTTAATAATATGTTTTGTTACTTTATTACTTTTTCAGATTCTAGATTAAGATTCATTAGGTAATGAAAAGCCTCCCCCATTTCATCAGAAGCTCTGCTGATTGCATTTTCAAGCATTTTTCTGATTTGCAACTCTGTTACTTTAGCTTCCGTCCAGCTTTTCCCTGAAGTATGAGAATTTAGAATGAAAGGCATAATTCTGTCGATTGCGCATGCAAAAATAGCATCGGGAGTTTGCTCTTCTTCAAATTCAAGCCATAGGTTGAAGAATTCTGAGCGAATTGGTTCATCTAAGATTCCAAAAATATTCTGAGCGGATTGTTTTTCTCTTTCAAATTTGCCAACCATTGCCGCTTCATCAAAAAGAAAAGTATCGCCTGCTTCAATTTCAACCAAATCATGAATGGAAAGCATTCTGATGACTCTCAACAAATCGATATCGGCTCTGTTTTTGGCGTACGGAAAAAGAATTTGAGCCAGAATAATAATCTGCCACGAATGTTCTGCTGTGTTTTCTCTTCTGGAATCATCTGCATTATAATTTCTTCTCTGCACATTTTTCAGTGCATCTACTGCGAGAATAAAATCAATTTCTTTCTGTATTTTCATTTATTTCTTCTTTAAAATATCGTTCTCTGGGATAGATTGTTGTTTTTGCAAACCACTTGTAATCTATAAATTCTCTTTTTACGGTTTTTACTTTTTCAGGATCTCTTGTATCTTCTTCAAATTCTAATACCTTCAATATTCCCCTTTCGGGAACGAACAGATATTCTGATGTAAGATTCCAGCAACATCCGTTTTTTTGATAGGCTACAATTCTTTTATGTTCTTGATCTATTTTAAATATTCCGGAATTTGAATGCACCAAATTCGTCAACTCATCACTCAAAACAAACCGTTGTGTAGAAGTATTATTCAAATATACCTCATAAAAAGGACTTTCATGATTACTGTTTCCGTTTCTAATGGCAACATCTTCAGTTGCGTCAAAATTGAAATCATCAAAAACAACTGAATTTTTCAATGAATCAAAAACAGGTTTGCTGCTTTCATTTAAATCTAAATAAAAATCGTCCGAAAATAAAGTCTGATATTTCCTGGAAATACCTTTATCATAAAGATCTACAGTAGCCTTCCCGTTGCATTTATTCTCATTACAGGTTTCAATAGTAACGATGACATTAAAGCTTTTGGAAACATCTCTCAACTCAAAAATATTTTGCGCACTACAAAGTCCTCCTAAAAGAACATATGTCATTAGAAATTTGCTGTAATTCATGGTAATAGTTTTTATAATTTTTCA
The DNA here is from genome assembly GCF_003815915.1 of Chryseobacterium indoltheticum. Taxonomy (NCBI): domain Bacteria; kingdom Pseudomonadati; phylum Bacteroidota; class Flavobacteriia; order Flavobacteriales; family Weeksellaceae; genus Chryseobacterium; species Chryseobacterium indoltheticum. The sequence goes on along the minus strand of NZ_CP033929.1, from coordinate 1,356,855 downwards.
AAAGAAAAGCTGAAAAATCTACAACAAATATAAAAATTTAAGCTCAAAAAATCAGTTTATTTCTACTATTTAATAATAATACCTAATTGCTAATTAAAATTATTTAATTGATTATCAATACTTTAATTTATTTTTAAAAATAATTTCACTACTTTGTATTGCATATTACCATTTTAATTACATATCTTTGTAATGTAAAATCGGAATAGGTTCATCTAGCTAGGAACCGAAATCTGAAAATTATATAACTCAATAACAAAAACCTATTAAAGATGAATACCGAAAATACCAAAGCGCAAATGCGAAAAGGGATTCTGGAATTCTGTATTTTGAGCCTTATCAATAATCGCGAAATGTACGTTTCTGATTTGATAGACGAGCTGAAAAAAGGAAAACTGGATGTCGTGGAAGGAACCCTCTATCCTCTTTTAACCCGATTGAAAAATGGAGAGTTTCTCTCTTACAGATGGGAAGAATCTACAGGAGGACCTCCCAGAAAATATTACCAAATTACAGAAAAAGGCAAAACGTTTTTATCTGAACTTCAAATAACCTGGAAAGAATTAACAGATTCTGTAAACCAAATTACCCAAAAACTTTAAAAACAAAAGCTATGAACAAGACACTCTCAATAGGACTCGCAGGTTTTTCTTTTACCATAGAAGAACACGCATACATAAAGCTTAGCGATTATCTGAATGCTCTTAGAAGCGCTTTGGATATTTCTGAAGCTGATGAGGTAATTCACGATATAGAAATAAGAATGGTTGAAATCTTCAGAGATTCTTTAGGAAAACGTGAAGTAATCAACGACGGTGATGTAGAAAGGGTAATTGCACAGATTGGTACACCAGAAAAGATCGAAGAGCAGGAAGAAGCTTATTATTCTGAAAAAAATACAAACTCAAATAAAAACAATTCTACAGGAACAACCTATACAGATAAAAGACAATTGTTCCGTGATCCTGAAAATCAGAAAATTGCAGGGGTTTGTGCTGGTTTAGCAGCATATTCCGGAATGGAAATTTCTTGGATGAGATTGATCTGGGTGGGTGCATTTTTATTCTTATGGGTTGCACCGGGATCATCTTTTCTTGTAATTATTCTGTATTTTATTCTTTGGGCTGTTTTACCAAAAGCTGAATCTGCTTCAGATTTTCTAAAAATGAAGGGAAAGCCTTTAAATTTTGATAATCTAAAAGAAGAATCAAGCAAAATTGTACAGTTTGCCAACGAAACAAGTACAAGAGCGGGTGAAATTTTCATCGAAAACAAACCGTACATCAACAATGCAGGAAACGGAATCTGGAATGTTTTCAAATATATAATCGGTGCATTTTTCGCCTTCATGGCAATAAGCAGCATCATCGGTGTATTTGTAGTATTCGGTTTATTTGGAATTGATTCTAATTTTCCAGGAGCGAATGAAATGAAATTCCTTTTTGATGATGATGGCCTTTACAATGTTTTGGCAGCATTAATTATCATTGGATCTTTGATACCGGCTATACTTTTCAGCCTTTTGAGCATTAAAATCTTCTCACCAAAAACTAAGTTGAGAAATATCGGTTGGGTTTTAGGAGTATTATTTTTAGCAGTAATAGGCTTAGGAACATTCTTCGGAGTGAGTATGGCAAAAAGAGAAATGCTTTTTAAAGGTCATAAAGAAGATACTGAAGAAATTGCAATCAACACAACATCAGACAGTCTTTATGTAGATGTAAAACAAATTTCTATTCCCCAGAACTTTACGGGATATGATGACGACATCTATTCAGATAAAAAATCGGTGTACAACAAAGATTACATTTATGTAGAAGTGACAAGAAAGGAAAATGTAAAAACACCTTACCTGATCATCAAAAAAGAGGCAAAAGGATATAATATACCATTGAATGTAAATGTTCCTGTAGAAATTTCCGGTAATAAAGTATTACTTCCGAATTTTATTAAATACCCGTATGACCACAGATTCAGAGATTATCACATTGATTATGAACTGGTAATTCCTCAAAATATGATTGTAATTCCTGTAAAAGATCACGGGATAGATTTCAAAGGAGACCTGGATAATAACGGTATTAATGATAACGAAGAATCTGATGACAATGAAGAAGGGAACATAAGCATTGAAAAAAACAAAATTTCAATCAACGGTTCTACCATCGAATACAATTCGGATGATAAAGACAGCGTAATCATCAACGGAGTAAAAGTTGCCGAAAGAGATGCCAAGAAAAAGATAGACTCTATCAAAAACATCATCAAGCAACAAGAAACCGAGATAAAAAATATCAAAATAAAAGACGGCGATAAAGAAATTTCTATTAAAACTAAATAAGTAACCTCTGAGAGTGTTAGAAGGTGTGGATGAAAGACAACCGTTTGAAATTCACACTCTTCTTCTCTCAAAAATTTACAAAAAATTTCAATAGAAAGTGTTTTATCTCAAAAAAAGCTTTATATTTGTATATCCAGATTCTATAAAAACAAACACGAAAAAAATTTAAGCCATGGTACAAGTAGTTTTAGAAATTGCAGTAAAAATCGCAGATTTAATCAGCAGTTTATTTTAAGAGCGACAATATTTCAATATATTTGTAAAGTATAACCAAAGTTTGGTTATACTTTTTTGTTTTAAATATAAAATTACATGAAAAAGCTAATAGGTAGTCTAATGCTAAAAATTCTGGGTTGGAAAGTCGTTCTGCAGGGCGATGTAAGCAATCTAGACCGTTGCATTCTTGTTGTTGCACCACACACCCATAATATGGAATATCTATTGGGAAACTTAGCCTACTGGAAATTAGGAAAAAAACTTAAAATTATCATTAAAGACGCTCATACTAAAGCCTGGTACGGTTCAGTAGTAAGAGGTTTAGGTGGAATCGGTATCGACAGAAGTCAGAAAAACGATCTTATTAATTTTGTGGCTAATGAGTTCAAAAAAGATGATTTCAGCTTAGTGATTACACCGGAAGGTACAAGAAGCTGGGTTCCGAAATGGAGAAAAGGTTTTTACCACATGGCTTTAGCAGCAAAAGTTCCTATTGTTTTGGCAGCGGGTGATTTTAAAAGAAATATTGTTTACTTAGGTTATCAAATTCCTTACGAGAGATTGGAAACGGCAAGTTTTGCTGAAGTAATGAAGGAAATTCAGGATTATTATATTAAAAATGATATCGGTCCAAAAATTCCGGCAAACTGGAATCCGAATATTATGGGAAATGACGTTGAAGAAGTTAGGAGTTAGGAGTTAGGAGTTAGGAGTTAGGAGTTAGGAGCAAAATTACTTTTTACTTTTTACTTTTTACTTTTTACTTTTTACTTTAAAAAATTACTTATTACACATAAAAATATGTACACAAAAGATAAAACGAAAGAAGAAATATTAGAATTCATCAATAACTGGGGTGAAGAAACTTTTGCGAAAACGATTGGTATTCATTTTATCGATATTGATATTGAAAACGAAACGCTGACTGCAACAATGCCTGTTACACCAAACATCCATCAACCTTTCGGAATTATGCATGGTGGAGCGAGCTGTGTTTTAGCGGAAACAATGGGTTCTAGTCTTTCTAATATTTTTATTGACGGAAGCAAATATTTTGGGGTGGGAACCAACATTAATTCCAATCACTTAAGAAGCAAAAAAGATGGTATTGTGACTGCTGTAGCAAGATTTATCAGAAAAGGAAAAACGATGCACGTTTCCGAGATTGAAATTCGTGATGAAAAAGGTCAATTGATTAATCATACAACGATGACGAATACGATTATCAACCGATAAGAAATTTATTTTAAATAAAATTTAAAGGCTCAAATTTTTGAGTCTTTTTTACTATGTTACAACAAAATTTTTAGATTTTCATTTATTATGTGATTGAAAAACATAAATTTACACAGTATGAAAAAACATTTAATTATTCTGTTATATTCCGTATTATTCATTGTAACTTCATGTCGTAATGATGATGAAAACATTGAGAATAAAAATCAAATTAACTTTCAATTGATTGGAAAAGGAAATTTGATAGGAAATTATGTTAATCCTCAAAACACTATTATTACAAACTCTATACAATGGAATAATTTTCTTAATCAAATAGACAGCACAACTTATCAAACTTCTGCTAGTTTTATCACAACTTATATTGATTTTAACGAATTTATAGTTATCGTTGTAGTAGATGAAACGTATCCAAGCGGTGGACACTCAATCGAGATTACAAAAATAGAAGAATACCCTAAGTATATTACTATCAATGTAGAAAAATCATTAAAGGGGAACGTCACATCTTTTATCACTCAGCCTTATCATATTGTGAAAATTCCTAAAACCGCTAAATCTTTAATATTTAATTAAAGCCTCCTGCAACCTTTTTATTTTTTCTCATCTTATATAAAGAAACCCTTAAATTTATATATCATGAAAAAACATTTACTCCTTTTACTATGTTCCATCTTTTTTGTTACGATTTCCTGTCGTAATAATCATGATGATGAACCATTGGAGAATAAAAACCAAATTAATTTTCAGTTGATTGGAAAAGGAAATTTGACGGGAAATTACGCTGCCCAACAAAATACAGTGATTACAAACACAACACAATGGAATAACTTTCTAAGTCAAATAGACGGTCAAAACAATCATCCTTCGGCAGGTTTTACAGAAACAAATATCGATTTTAATCAGTTTATGGTAATTGTTGTTATTGATGCAGTTTATCCAAACGGTGGACATTCCGTTGATATTATAACCGTTGAAGAAAATCCGCAAAATATTGAGATTGATGTTGAAAAATTACTTCAGGGAAACGTAACAACAGTTGTCACCCAACCTTATCACATTGTGAAAATACCTAAAATTTTAAAACCTGTGATATTTAGTTAAAATCTACTGCAACCTTTTTACATTTCCACATCTTATAAGAAAAGAATGACCATGAGAAATTTAATTTTACCATTTATTTTATTCCTGACGTTTGTATTTTCTTGCCGGGAAAACGATATGGATGAAGGGCTTGAGAAAAATATTAATTCAGTAAATTTATATATTGCTGGAGCAGAAAATAATGAAGCTTGCTATTGGAAAAATGGTCAAAAAGTTATTTTACAAAATGGCAGCGGATTGTATGCCCATCAAATAATTGCCGAAAACAATAACATTTATGTGTTCGGATCAATGACGAGTGAATACACTTTAAATTTACCATCAAAACACCATTACTTATGGAAAAATGGCATTAGGTACAATTTGGATGAATACTTAGAAGATGTTCCCAATCCAGGTCCAAACAGTAATTTTGGAATAAATTCTAAAATGATAGTGGAGAATGGCAATATATATTTCTCAGGTTATATTACAATTTATAATTCTTCTTCTACACTTTCTACAACAAGTTATTATTCTTGGAAAAATGGTATCAAAACTCTTATTTCAAATGATAATAATATAACTGTTCCTACATCTTATGATTTAATAAATAATGAAATTTACTTTAGCATTAGAAAAAACTATCAATATAATCCTCTTACGTGGGAAACAGGTTTTTTTAAAAACAATGTATATTTATCTATAGATAATAATTCTGATATTAAAAGCTATCATTCAGACAATACAGGAATATATGCTTTAATTAAAAATGTATTTACTAATCAACAATATCTAAAAAATATACATACAAATACGATTTTACAATTACCCACAAATCCTCCAGGGGAAATATTGAATGTTATTTGGGAAGGCAATGACAAGTATTATATAGGAACTAATTTTTATTATAAAAATAATACTTTAGTACAAATAAATGATCCCAATGGCTATAACAGAATTGGCAAATTCCATGTCAAGAACCAACAAATTTACATGATCAGATATAAAGAGGTAATAAATTTTGGAGATTTAGCTAAAGTTTTTATTAACAATATCGAGGTTCAAAACCAACCAATAACTCCAATTTCAGCTTCGGATGTAGAAGATCTTTTATCAATTTATGTTGATTGATTTGATATGCAAAAACTCAACTGGCAAACAATCTATCTCAACTATTCCCCAAAACTTTTGGGGATTTGTCGCAGATATATCACCGATCTTCAGAATGCGGAAGATATTGTGCAGGACAGTTTTATGACAGCGATTCAGAAAAATCATCAGTTAAAAGACGAGAAGGCAATTTTTGGTTGGCTGAAAAAAATTGTTGTCAATAACGCATTACAGTTCATCAGAAAAACCAATAAAGACACCTTTATCACCACCGAACCATCAGAAATCCCAGATACATTGACCGAAATGACAACATCTGTAACCGACGAAAAAAAACACATTTTAGCATATGATTTTACGAGAGAAGAACTGTTGAAATCTATTGACAGTTTACCTTCACACCACAAATCGGTTTTCAATTTATATTATATCGAAAACTATTCTCACGCAGAAATTTCAAGTCTATTGGAAATTCCAGTCAATACATCAAAATCTCATTTGATGAGAGCTAAAAAATCGATTCAAAGCTATTTAATTACACATTTTGTCAACAATGAAACTCCGAAAAATAAAACGGCTCAGCTTTTAGTTTTTCTTGGATTTGGTGGCTTGTTGTGGGCTCAAAATTTTCAAAGTAAATTTTCGGATTTTGTTATTTCACCATCGAAAAATTTTGAAATTCCTTCTGATATTAATTCAAATACTATTTCGTTTTCATCAACCCAAAATTTTTGGAAAGAGAAAGCAATTATCGGAACTACTTTCTTCATTATTATCGTTGGTTCAATTTTATTTTTTAGTCCTAAAAATTCTTTAAGCAAAACATTTAATTCAAATATTACTAATTTTAAACCCGTTGAAAATGTTGTAACAATTGATCAAAGCAATGCAAATATTTCAAAAGAATTATCTTCAAATAAAGGTTTAGAAAATGTAAAACCGGTGCAAAACTCAGATGTAGAAATCAACAAAGATTTAAAGCAAGAAAATCATTCCATTAAAACAAAAAACTTAGTATATTCAAAGCCTATAACAAAAAAAGATTCTGCTGAAACTGTTTCTCACAAAGTGATTGTTGTAAAAAAAATAATTCAAAGAGATACTATTTTTATAGAAAGATAAAACTAAACCAACCATGCTTTTAAGAAAAATAATTTTACTTTTTTCTGTTATTTTCATTAGTTCTACGTTCGCTCAACGCAAAAAAACAGACACCGTTTACGTGTATGAAAAAGTGATTGTATACGATACTATTTATCTGGAAAAAGCAATAAAATTAAAACCTGCAAAACTGATGCTGTCTTCTCTTGAAATTCAGGCAAAAGAAATAAAAAGCATTCCACAAAACACAAATAAAGAAGAAATTGAAGAACAATTAAATAAAATTTCAGTCAATAAATTTCAATACGGAATTTATGCAGGAATTGGTGTAAAAAAAGCAAGTTGGGCAGAAAATATCTCTGATAAAAATCAACAGTTTGGACAAAACTTAGGAATATGGATTTCTAAAAGCATTATCGATCCGAATTTTTCATTAATGCTTTCTGCAAATATCTATTCTTGGAATTCTACGTTTGATTTGGATGCCAATAAAGAAGAAACTTACCTCGACGGTTTTTACTTTTCTAAAGACGACCAACCTCTACTCTTTCAAAGATTTAACAATAAACATTTTGAATATATTTTGCAATTAAAAGCAATTTACGAATGGAAAAATCTCCGTCTGTTTGTTGGCTTCTTAGCGAATAAAAATAATTATAAAATGCAGTTTTTAGTTCCTGAAAATAATGTTCTCAATAAACTGGATTATTTTAAAAGCAATCAAGTCAATTTCGGATTTTCTTTAGGTCTACAATATCAAATATTCAGCAGATTCTTGATTGATCTGGAATATCAATACTATAAAATCAAAAATCTTTCTTTAAAAAACTCTTCATTTGATTTTGACATTTTTAAGACTAATAATACCTTTGCTGAAAGAAAAATCAGTTTAGGAATTTCTTATTTTATTTCTAAATAATGGTTTTCTGAAAGATTCAAAATTATGATCTATTTCAAATTTCCTTTTGACGAACAACTTTACTCTACGGACGAAAATTCTAACACTAATTCAATCAATTTTCACTCTTTTAATAATGCTGAAAGAATTGATATTGCCGGAAAAATCATTAAAAAAAACATTACGGAATTTGAAAATTTAAAAATCACTTCTGAAATTTTACCAAAAGATGAATCTCAGTTTATTGCAGAAACTCAAGAAGAATATTTGCAAAAACTGGAAGAAGTCATTCAAATAATCAAAGAAAATGATCTTCCGAAACTTGTTCTTTCCAGAAGAAAAATTTTAACTGGTTTTACTGAAATAAATTTAAAAGAAAGTTTCAACAACCTTTGTAGAAATTATCCTAATGCATTCAAATATCTGTTTTTCGATGGCGAAACCTCATGGATGGGTGCTTTTTCCGAAGTTTTAGGAAAATTCAATAAATCGACTCACGAATTTGAAACCATGAGTATTGCAGGAACAATTCCTGTGTCTGAAGAATGGACTGAAAAAGAGATTGAGGAACAGAAGCCTGTTTCATCTTACATTAGAAATACTTTAACGAAATATGCCACTCTGAGCGAAGTTCAGGAATCTGAAACGTACGATCATATTTCTGGAAATATCAAACATTTAAAAACTGATTTTAAAATAAAAATCAATCCTGAAGATTTAGATTCCATTATTAAGGAACTTCATCCGACGCCAGCAGTTTGTGGTATTCCAAAGGATTTTTGCAGAGAAATTATTGAAAAAGTTGAAAAATTCCCTCGTGAACTGTATGCAGGTTACATCAAGATTGAAACAGAAGATTACATACAATATTTTGTGAATTTACGTTGTGCAAGGTTATATAAAAACTCAGTTCATCTCTTTGTAGGTGGTGGAATTACCGCTCAAAGCAATCCTAAAAAAGAATGGCAGGAAACTGAGCTAAAATCTCAAGCTGTACTTAAAAATTTGGTTGTAATTTAATAATTATCATCATTTTTAGACCAATAAAAAACCTCTTTCAAAACGAAAGAGGTTTTTTATATTTATGTGCAAAGAATTACTTCTTCGCTCCTATTTTGCTCCAAGTATTAAGGATGAAAAGTAAACCAACACCCAACAATCCACAAGCGATTGAAATTAAAAATTTAACATTATCTTCAGATGTAATATCTGAATTCCAGTCTATTGCATACGTATTGATAGCGATAATTACGATAAATACGATTAAAAATACTTTATAAAACTTCTGCATGATTTAAAAATTTATATAATTCTGCACCAGCTGCGCAAAATTTGCGGTAAATAATTTAATTGAAATTGCCAGTAGAATAATTCCGAAAACTTTCTGAAGAATTGCCAAAGACGCCTCTCCCATTTTCTTCTCGATCCACTTCGCAGATTTCAGCACCAAATATACGAAAATTGTATTGAGAATGATCCCACAAATAATGTTAATATCATGAAACTCTGCTCTTAAAGATAAAGTTGTCGTTAAAGTTCCGGCACCTGCAACCAAAGGAAATGCAATAGGAACAATTGAGGCTGATTTTGCTTCGGTCGTTTTGTTGATTTCAATCCCCAAAATCATTTCAAGTGCAATGATAAAAATAACAAAAGCACCTGCAATAGCAAATGAATTGACATCTACACCGATGAATTTTAAGATCTTGTTTCCTACAAAAAGAAAAACAATCATAATCAATCCGGCTGTAATTGATGCTCTTCCGGCTTCGATTTGTCCGAATTTCTGTTGCAAGCTTACCACAATCGGAACCGAACCGATGATGTCGATGACCGCGAAAAGTACCATGAAACTGGTAATTACTTCTTTAAAAGAGAAACTGTTGAAAACCTCCATTTCTTACGATTATTAATTTCGCAAAAATATAAATAAAAAATGATTATTTACTAATAAGAGAATATAATTTAACAATATCTTTTAACAGATCGTTTATAGAATCTTCTGAGGTGATAGGAGAATACTTCTCAATCTGCACTTTTTGCAACAATTCCTGATAGCTTTCAGCAACAGAACTTCCATTTTGTCTTTCAAGGAATACTTTAAAATCCTCTTTAGAACTTTGAAAATACTGATTTCTCACTTCCGCATCCATTTCATCAAATGTTTCAAAAAACTTAGGATAATCACCTGAAATTTTCAGATTTTCAAGATATGCAAAATAATCACTGATATCTGTGTTTAAACTTTCTCTGATTTCTTTTTCTGTTTCAGCGACAGAACCCAGCGGTTTCGGAGTTGGCTTTTCTTTAATTATAGTTTGTTTTTTTTGCCAATATTTAAACAAGATATAGGCGATGAATAAGCCAATTAATATAGCAATATTCACAAAAAGCACATTCCAGTTGAATTTACTTTTCTCTTTCACTTTAAAAGAAGTAGTTTTCAACACTGGGCTGTCAACGGTTTCCAGAAAGGTATTGGTATATTCATTTACTTTTTCTACGGTAGATCTCGCTTCTAAAACCTGATCATGCGAAAAGGCCGTTAAACCTAGTTTTTCCTGTCCAAGATTTACATATTCTTTTTCCGCCGGATTGAAAAAAGCAAAAGCTTCTGTTTTAACGATCAGTTCACCTGCTTTTTTGGGAATCAAGATATATTTAGCCAAAATTTCCCCTTTCATTCCTGTAAGACCGGGATTTAAGCGTGAAGTAATTTTGGGCGCAAAAATTTCATAATCGGGAGATTCTTCAATTTTCGGAAGATTCATGTCAGCAAGATTACCTTCACCAGATACTTTCACCGTTACATTAACAGGTTTTTTAGCTTCAATTTTTTCTTTTGTCGGGCAATAAATATCCACTTTAAAATTACCTACTGCATTTTTAAAAGACTGAGGTGAGCCTTCGGGAAGTTTTTTTACATTCAGCCTTACTTTATTGGAAGCTATCTTGCTTTTGGTAGAAAAAGTATTTACCGAAGCAGAAACCGAAGGAACTTCTACGTAACCCGACTCGTTTGGAAACACCATAAAAACAGCCAAAACCTGTGATGCCATATTGGCGTAACCGGAAGGATCTATCTCTGATCTTTTTAAACTTACTGCATGTACATTGAGGTTTTCCTGCTGTGGAAGCCTTATATTTTTTACTCTTCTAAGGTTGTCGATATTTTTGGAATAAACACGCAAAACAGCTATTGTAGGCTGATCCTGATACACTTCGCGATCCTCAATTTCCATATTGAGATAAACATCGTTGGCAAGATTTGCGACTGGTTTTTTCTCAATATCTTTTATGAAAATGTCAAAAGGTTCAGTTTTATAGATTTTATTATTGACGTTTACCAAGACAGAACCAATTCTTACTTTCCCTTTTTGTTTGGGCTCAAGCGCAATTCTCGTGATATATTGATCGATTGCCGTGTTTGTATCGGAGTCGTTAACGATTTGATTGAATGATCCGCTACCGATCATATTAAACTTCGACAGATCCGGAAGCATGATTTTACTCTTCTGCTCCAGATTATTTCCATTTAGTTCTAAAACAATCGTAAGATTTACGACTTCTTTACCGTTGTAATCCGTTTTATCAGATTTCATAGACAGCTGTACCTGTCCGTAAGAAATTACAGATATGAGGGTAAATATTGCGTAAATAATTTTTTGTTTCATCACCAATCTTTCTCGTTGCTTTGCGGCTTTGAATAAGATTTTTCGTCTAAAATTCTTTTGGCAGTTTTTTTCTCTCTGCCGTTGATACTATCAAGGATGGCTTTTTCTAATTCTTTTGGAAGTTTGCCTTCGCCGCCTTTTCCTTGGGGTTTGTTTTCCTCACCTTTATTTTGTTGAGGACCCTCACCCTGATCCTTTTGTTGATTTTTAGAATCTCCTTTCTCTCCTTTGTTTTTATCTTCTCCGCCTCCGTTTTTACCGGAGCTTTTGTCCTTCTTGCTGTCGTTTCTCTCTTTTTCTTTCTGCTTCAGCTTAGCAATCTCATAGTTTTTTCTGGTCGCCTCATTGTAAGGATCTTGCTTCAGAGATTGTTTGTAATAATCAGCTGCTTTATCCGGCTGATTCATCTGCATCATTGTGTTTCCCAAATTGTGAAGCGTTGCCGCTTTATCCGGTAAAGTCTGAGAAAGTTTTTCTGCTTTTGCATATTCTTCTTTCGCTTCCTGATACATTTTTCTTTTGTACAGAGCATTTCCCAAATTATAGTGTGCTGTAAAATCACCAGAGTTTGATTTTATAGCTTCCATATACTTTGAAGAAGCGCCATCATAATCATTAGCATTAAATTTTTTGTTGCCTTCAAAGACTAAAGTCTTATAACTTTCCTGCCCAAATAATGCACTTGAGAACGAAAAAGCAAACAATAACGCTAAAAATACAATTTTAGTATTCATCTCTTGCAAAATTATCCCTTTATATGTTAAGAAACAGCGTCTTATTTGTTAAAATTGGGTTAAAGTATTCAATGAAAAACTGAATTACTTTAAACATTAAAATCTCTTTTAGGATTAAATAGAAAAATCATCAAAAAGAAAAATATAGAAACGCCTAAAAAGTATTGGTAATAGTGATTGGCATTCTGAGAATTGACCGTTGTGCTGCTGCCTGATGCTTTTTTGTTGATTTCATCAGCAATTCTTTTCGGAGCATCGTTCATATTATTACCATCAATATAACTTCCGCCAGTAGATTCTGCCATTTTTTTCAGAGCCCCGGTTTGTCTTTTAGAGATAACAGTTTCACCATTCTGATCAAATTTGTACCCGATAAGCTGTCCAAACTTATAAACCGGCACCGGCGCACCTTCATCAGTACCAACACCTACGGAAGTAATACTTATTCCTTCTTTGTTTGCCAAACGTATCGCTGCATTGTCATTTCCTTCATTATCTTCACCATCGCTTATTAAAACTACTTTTCTCGAACCTTTATTTATATTTTTAAATTTGGTTGCTGTAGTTTCCATTGCGAGAAGAAAATCTGTTCCCTGAATCGTTATATTATCTGTATCTAAATCTGAAATATAGTTTTCTACCGAGCTATAATCTGTCGTTAACGGCATTATAGAAACTGCTTCACCTGCAAAAATAACGATGCCTATCTTATCGTTTTTAAGCTCATGCATGGTATTGATGATCAAATTTTTAGCCTGAGTAAGGCGGTCCGGATTAATGTCTTCTGCGTTCATAGAATTCGAAACATCCAATACAAACATCACATTGTTCATCTTTTGCTTGGTTTGTATTTTTTCGCTTCCGCTTAAAAGATCAATGATTGAAAATACCAAGAAAAGTGCTGCCAGAAAATAAAGTACCGGGAATATTTTTAAAAATCCCGAATTCTTTTCAAACAAACTTTCGTGAAATTTTGATTCTGCAAATAATTCTCTTTTTCTTTTTTTCCAACGCAGATAACGGATCAGAAAAAATGATAATAGCGACAGAAGCAGCAATAACAAAAGATACCAGTAATTTCCTAAATACCAACCCATCAGCTTAAAAATTTATAAAGTACCCAACGTAAAATAGCATCAAAAACCAGCATTCCTAAAGCAATCCAGAGAAAAAGTCTAAAATATTCGTCATAATTGTACATTCTTGAAACATTGATATCCGTTTTTTCAAGCTTATTAATCTCAGCATAGATTTCCTGCAATTTACTTTCAGAATCTGCTCTGTAGTATTTGCCGTCTGTGGTTGCAGCAATCTCTCTCAGCATATTTTCATCAATAGAAACTTCTCTTTCGTCGTAAATATATCCAAACTCATCGTAAGTAACGGGCATTAAAGCATAACCGTTTGTTCCAATTCCTATACAGTATACCTTTATATGATTATCTTTAGCGAGAACAGCAGCAATCTCCGGTGGAAAGAGATTCCCTACAGGACTGTTTACTCCGTCAGTCATCAGGATAACCACTTTGCTTTTTGCTTTACTTTTCATCAGGTGATTTACAGCAACCGCCAATCCGTCTCCTACAGAAGTACCGTCTACCATTTCACGCTGATTCATGTTTACAATTTCTTCCTTTACGGCATCATGATCAAACGTCAATGGTACTTTCAGAAAAGCCTCCATTTTATATTTTACAAGACCAAATCGGTCATTAGGTCGTTTATTAATAAAGTCTACCGCAATATTTTTCAGCACTTCATAGCGATCAGGCTCAAAATCTTTTGACAACATACTCAGTGAGACGTCTACAGCAAGCATTATATCAATTCCTTTTGTTTCATCCCTGTCCTGCGAAACCGAAAACGTTCTCGGTCTTGCCATAGCAATGATTAAAGCAGAAAGAATGATATATTTTGATAGTTTTAATAAGAAAAGCACGGGAAGAATTCCACTGCTTCCGTTCATTTTTTTTGTTGTGGGAACTTTAATCCCTTTTCTTTTTTTCTGACTTAAATCTTTAAATAAAAGCGGAATAAATACCAAAAATAAAAGAAAAAACCACGGACTGTAAAATTCAAAATCAAACATCTTTTCTCAGGTTTTCAAATTCTATATCCTTTGATGAGCGTTGCACAAAGGCTCTTATTTCGGCAAAATCTTTTTCCATCACTTCTTTATCAGGAAATGTTTTGGCAAATTTCACCAAATCACCTCGTAAGAAAACATCTTCTACAATCTTTTCGTTATCCTGCGAAATGGTATTGTTTTCTTTCATCAAAACTATTAGATCGTCCGTCAGCAAAATATCTGCAGGAATTCGGTACTGTTTAGTTATAAATTTTCTTGAAATATCGATTAACTCTACATAAAACGACCGGTAATTCCCTTCTTCGATATATTTTTTCTTCTTTAATGAATCTAATTCTTTTAAAGTCTGATTTGTCGCTACAACAGGTGAACTTTTGCGTCTTCTTCCGTATTTGACAAACATTACAATGACAAAAATCAAACAGATAAAAGCGATTGCCGCCAAAACATACCATTTATAAAGTTGCCAGTAATCAATTGCTTCCAAATCAACTTCCTTATTCTTCATAATGTCATTAATCTGGTCTTCTTTCAACGCAGTATTGATCACTTCAATTTCGTAAGGAATAGTTTTTAAAACCTTTTCCCCTACTTTAAATTCAAGCTCCGGAATTTTATAAACTCCTTCTTCATAAACAGCAAATTCTATTTTTCTTTCGTACGTATTGGCGTTGATGCTGATGCTGTCTGAAATTTCTTCAAAATGAAAAGGTAGCAACTCATCTTTTGGCGCTGTAACAACAGCACTACTTTTAAGATTATCTATTTTTATAACGAAATGATTAACTTCTCCCAAAGCGATTGTCGTTTTCTCCAGTTTAGAAGAAAGCAACTGTGCAAAAGAATTCACACAGATAAAGAATGAGAGTAATAAAAATATTTTTTTCAATTTTATTTCTAAATTTTTAGCATGTTGCTGTCATTCTGACGAAGAAAGAATCTAATATAACAAATAGATTCTGCTTTACATTTCATTTCGCTCAGAATAACAGAGCAAATTCTATTTTATTTCTTCTGAAAATAATTATACAATAATTTTGAATAATCTTCGCCCGTGTTTATATTCAAAAATGAGGCTGAAGAATTGGCAAAATCTTCTTCCAGATTTCTCTGCTTCTGTTTTTGTGCCTCAGCAAAAGTGTATCTCCATCTCGCACTCGACGTATTTGCCCAAACCTGATTTCCTGTCTCGGCATCGTACAACAAAGTATAACCGACATCGGGAATTTCGTTATCCTTTTCGTCATAAATTCTCATTCCCAAAAGCTGATGTTTTTTAGATGCTACTCGCAGAATTTTAGAATCGTAATCATCCTCAAAATCGGAAAGTAAAAATACAAGAGATTTTCTTTTAAAAATCCCCATCATATATTCTAAAGCCTTATCTACTTTTGATTCTGCAGGAATATATTCAGCGGTCAAAATATGACTGATCATCGATAAAATATGCTTCCTGCCTTTCTGTGGCGGAATCACTTTATACACTTTATCCGCAAACAAAATCATTCCTACTTTATCATTATTTCCTGCTGCAGAAAATCCTAAACTTGCTGCAATTTCTGCAACATATTCTCTTTTAAGTTGGGTTTTTGTGCCATAATCCATCGATGCAGAAATATCAACCAGAATCATCATCGTCAATTCTCTTTCCTCTTCCATTACCTTAACGAAAGGTTCACGGAAACGAGCTGTTTTATTCCAATCGATTCTACGGATTTCGTCTCCGAACTGATAAGGACGAACTTCGGAAAAAGTCATTCCCTGTCCTTTGAAAGCACTATGATATTGTCCCATCAAAGTAGCTTCCGTTTTCCTTCTGGTACGGATTTCTATTTGTTTGACTTTTTTTACAATATCTTTTATTTGCATGGTTTCTAATATAAATGATAATTGATAGATGATGATTGATAATACAAAATGATATCATTTATAATTCATCATTTATCAATCATATTTTAAGGTGCTTGAATTTTTGCTAAAATTCTATTTACAATTTCCTCAGAAGTAATTTCTTCGGCTTCAGCTTCAAAAGTGAGTCCGATTCTGTGTCTTAAAACATCCTGCGCCAAAGCTTTTACATCTTCAGGAATTACAAAAGCTCTTCCTTTCAAAAACGCATAAGCTCTCGAAGCAATGGCTAAGTTGATTGACGCTCTTGGCGACGCTCCGAAACTGATGTAATTTTTCAGTTCAGAAAGACCATATTTTTCAGGATAACGGGTTGCAAAAACCATGTCCAAAATATATTTTTCAATTTTTTCGTCGAGATAAATCTGATTGACAATTGCTTTTGCTTCAACAATATTCTGTAATGAAATTACCTGTTTTATTTCAGGTTGATGTGAGGTAGAAACCATTCTCATCACTTTTCTTTCATCTTCAAATTCAGGATAATCGATTTTACATTTCAGCATAAAACGGTCGCTTTGTGCTTCAGGTAAAAGATAGGTTCCTTCCTGATCAATCGGGTTTTGAGTAGCTAAAACCAGAAAAGGTTTCGGTAACGGCATTGTTTCGTCACCGATGGTCACCTGCTTTTCCTGCATTACTTCCAAAAGAGCAGACTGTACTTTTGCAGGAGCTCGATTGATCTCATCTGCCAAAACAAAATTTGCAAAAACAGGACCTCTTTTTATGGAAAAATCATTCTCTTTGATATTATAAATCATTGTTCCCACCACATCTGCAGGAAGTAAATCTGGTGTAAACTGAATTCTTGAAAAATCACCATGAACTGCTTCTGCCAAAGTCTTTATCGCTAAAGTTTTTGCCAAACCGGGAACACCTTCCAGTAAAACATGTCCGTTTCCTAAGAGACCGATCAAAAGCCGATCGATCATGTAATGTTGACCAATAATCGCTTTATTGATTTCCTGCCTTAGAAGATTAAAAAAATAATTTTGTTCTTTAACCTTTTCGGTCAATTGACGGATGTCTTCTGCTTGATATGAATCTGACATTAGTTTGAATTAAAATAATGGGTAAATTTCTGATAAATACTTGCACTAATCAACACAATTAATGCCATATTTGAGTTAAAGTTTGTTAAATATTCTCTCTTAAATATAAGAATAATAATTGAACTTTTACTAAATCTACCTCAGGGAAACTCTTACTTTCATAAAAATTTATAAATTTTCATTCATTGATTCGGTCAAGAATTGTCATTTTCAGTTTATTAAACTATTTTTGAAGATTAAAAATATTGCAAAATGAATTATCATTTTCAAGCTCACAGACAGGTCAGAAAAAATCTTTTGGATATTCTTCAGAACACTTCTCACCAGGATCTGTTATTAATTCCTGATGGTTTTAATAATAACATCTATTGGAATATTGCTCACACCGTTGCTACACAGCAATTGCTGCATTATTACCTGAGTGGAAACACGTTCAGAATTGATAAATACTGGATTGAAACATACAAAAAAGGCACGTTACCGAATCTGAATGTTCAAAAATCTGAAGTCGAGGATTTAGAATTTTTACTGACCGAAACTTCAAAAACTTTGATGAAGGATTTCGACAGTGATTTCTTTTCAGATTACACGCCTTACACCACAAGTTTCGGAATGGATCTGAAAAGTATTCAGGATGCTATTATTTTTAACAACATGCACGAAAGTCTGCACTACGGCTATGCAATGGCGCAGAAAAGAGCAATTTTAGGAGAAAAATACTAAGGTTCATGGTTTGAAGTTCAAAGTTTAAGGTTATGGCAACAATCAGCAAATTCGAAGATTTGGAGATATGGAAATTATCCAGAATTTTGTGTGCTGAAATTTTTGAAATTATTGAAACTACGAATCTTAAAAATAACTTTAGACTAAGCAATCAAATTGATGGCTCATCAGGTTCAATCATGGATAACATTGCTGAAGGATTTGAAAGAAACGGAAATAAAGAATTTATCAACTTTCTTTCAATTGCAAAAGCTTCATGTGGAGAAACCAGATCACAATTATACAGAGTATTTGACAGGAAATTTATAACTCCTGAAAAATTTGAAAATTTAAAAGAGCAAACTGAAATATTGAGCAAAAAAATGGGCTCATTTATAAATTATTTAAAGAATACAGACTTGAAAGGGACAAAGTTTAAATTATAGACACATTTTAACATTGAACTTTAAACCTTAAACGTTGAACTATACATATGAAAGACGATTTTATTTTTGGGCTTCGTCCCGTATTGGAAGCTATTGAAGCTGGAAAAACTATTGACAAAATTTTTGTACAAAATGCATTGCAGGGTGAGATTTACGCTGAACTGAAAGCTATTTTAGCAAAAAATAAAATACGTCCCAACTACGTTCCGGTAGAGAAACTTAACCGTTTTACAAGGAAAAACCACCAGGGTGTGGTAGCTTTTATTTCTGATGTTCCGTTTCACAGAATTGAAAATATTGTTCCTGAATTATTTGAAGAAGGTAAAACGCCATTCATTTTAATTTTGGATAGGTTAACTGATGTAAGAAACTTCGGAGCAATTTGCAGAACTGCAGAATGTGTAGGAATTGATGCGATTGTAATTCCTGAAAAAGGAGGTGCACCGGTAAATTCTGATGCGATAAAAACTTCAGCCGGAGCCATGTACAACATTAAAATTTGTAAAGAACCCAATCTGGCTCACGTTGTAGATTTTTTACAACAAAGTGGAATTGCAGTATTTTCTGCAACCGAAAAGGCACAAAAATTGATATACGACGTTGATTTTACTGCGCCTTGCGCCATTGTAATGGGAAATGAAGAGACCGGAATTTCTAAAGAAGTTCTGCATCATTCAGACGAAAAAATAAAACTTCCGATAGAAGGAAAAACACAGTCTTTGAACGTTTCTGTAGCTTGTGGAGCTATTTTATATGAAGCAATGAGACAGAAAATCACAAAAATTTAATTCACCTTTTAAAATTATTTAATGAAAAACATAGCAGCATTAGCGCTAATCTCAATAGCACTTGTTTCATGTAAAAAGGAAACAGCAACCGTAACAAAAATAGATCCTAAAACAGGAAAAACAATCACCGTAGAAGTTCCTGCAGATTCTGTAAAAGAAGTAAAAGCAGATGCTGCGATCAAAGATTCTGTGGGTATTTTCAAACAGACTTTTAAGCTTGAAAAAGGAAAAACTTATCCTTTGACAACGTACCAAAGAGATACAAAAACGATGACTGATCCGCAAGGCAAAACCATGACCGGAACCAGCGAATCTACTGACGAAATGAGTTTCACAGTGAATGATATCAAAGGGAATGTTTATGATCTTACCATCAACCTGATTGGAAAGAGAAACTCTCAATCTGCACAAGGAAAAACGGTTATTGTAGATACCAAACTTCCTCTTCCTAAAGAAGATGATCTGAAAATGATCTGGAATGTGAATAAAGCACTTACCGGAAACAAGCTGAATATGAAGATGGATACGAATGGAAACGTAATTTCTATCACCGGATTTGAAGCTGTTTACACAAAAATTTCTGATGCGCTTAAAAACATCGTTAAAGACGCTAACCAAAGAGCAAGCGTTGTGGCAAGCCTTAAAGAAAGCTTTAACGAAAAAGTTCTGAAAGATCAGTTTGAAAAAAACCTTTCTGTAATTCCTAAAAAAGGAGCGAAAATTGGTGAAAAATGGAGTACTTCTGAAAGCGCAGATGAAGCCGGAAAAATCAAAGTAACTTCAAACTATACCCTGAAAAGTGCAGGAAACGGCATTGTAGAAATTGCAATCACTGGTGGAATTCCTAAAAAAGAAGAGAAAAAATCTCAAGGTCCGATGACGCACAGCATGAGCAGTGAATTGTCTCAAAACGGAACAATCAAGTTTGACCAAAACACTGGGTGGATTAACAACCAAAACATCAGTGTAAAAACTACGCAGGTGGAAACTATTTCAGACGGAAAGCAATCTCAGTCTATGAAAAGTGTTTCTAACTCTTCTGTAATGGTAAACCCTTCATCTAAATAAGTTTTAGGGTTTGAGTGTCTGAAAGTTTTAGAACTGAAATTTTAAAACTTTAAACCTTGAACTTTGAATTATTAAATAAAAAGTAATATGTCTTTTATCAAAGGAATTTTTGAGATCGTTCTCGCAACCATTGTTATTTTTTTTGTCTGGAATATTTTGAAGAGAATTTTCTTCAAAAAGTTTTATAATTTCATGGGCTTCAAACCCAATAACAATCAGCAGCAGGAAACCAAAAACTCAAAAACGAATATTGAAAAAAAAGTAAAGTGGGACGCAGAAACTGTGGACTATGAAGAGGTGAAAGAGAAAAGATAATATTATTTTGACTCTCTAAAACACCTAAATTAAAATCTACTTAATAACCAAGATGGCAAAAAACAAAAACTTAATATATATTGCAGTTTCATTAATTGCATTTTTAGTTTTAGCATTTTTATATTCTACTCCTGTTTTTACGGGGAAACAGCTTTTCCAGCATGATATTGTACAGTATCGAGGTGGCGCAAAAGAGTTGATTGATTATCGTAACAATTATGATAAAGAAACTTACTGGAGCGACTCTATGTTTGGCGGAATGCCCACTTACCAGATGGGAAGCCGTTTTGAAGGCGACGTTATCAAAAAACTTGATAGCTATCTGAATATTCTGCCAAGACCGGTTAATTATCTGCTTTTACTGTTCTCAGGGTTTTTCCTTTTAGGAATGGTTGCCGTCAGAAATTGGAAATACGCCCTTTTGGGAGCCACATTTTTTGGGCTCTCCACTTATTTTTACATCATTATTGCAGCCGGACACAACGGAAAAGTAAACACAATAGAATATTTCGCGCCACTTTTAGCCGGGATTTTATTGGTTTATATCAGAAAAAAATACGTCCTCGGATTTATTGTAACCACCCTTTTCTTCGGATTACAGGTTGCAGCAAACCATCCACAAATGACCTATTATTTATTCTTAGGCTTAGGATTTTTATTTATTTCTGAATTGGTAAGAGCGATCAAAAAGAAAGTTCCGATGAAGCATTTTTTGATTTCATCAGGAATTATAGCTTCTGCTTTGGCAATCGGAGTTGGGATGAATTCTCAGCGAATCATGGCTAATTCTGAGTACATCAAAGAAACAGTAAGAGGAAAACAAATTCTGAATACCGAAACCCATACTGCCGGAAATACAGGAATGGATAAAGAAAGTATCCTGATGTGGAGCTACGGTAAACTGGAAACTTTAAACCTATTTATCCCAAGATTAATGGGTGGCGGAAGCCAGGAACCTGAAGGAGCTGCAATGATGGAAAAAGTACAGCAGATGGTTCAGGACAATGTAACTTCTCAGGCAGAAATGGATAGAGTTTCAAAAGGATTTGGAAGCTTGACATATTGGGGAGATCAACCGGGAACTTCGGGACCAGCTTATCAAGGTGCCATTGTTTGTTTCTTAGCACTTTTGGGATTCTTTTTTGCCTCAAAAAAATACCGTTATTGGATTTTAGGTGCTACCATTCTAACTATTTTGTTGGCTTGGGGAAGCAATTTCATGCCGCTTTCAGATTTCTTTATCGATTACGTTCCATTTTACAGCAAATTCAGAGCACCTTCTTCTATTTTGGTTGTTGTGGAATTGTTATTTCCATTAATAGCGATTATCGGATTGTATAGATTCTTCAATAGCGAAACGTTGGAAGAAGACTACAAAAAGAAAATCCTTACGTATGTTGGAGGTGGAACTTTAGGTTTAACTTTAATTCTAATTGTTTTCGGAAAATCAATTTTAGGTTTTGCCACGGATAACGAAAAAGTATACTTACCACCTTTTCTACTTGATTATTTGGTTGATGAACGTTTCAGTATGTTCAGAACTGATGCAATAAAAGCTTTCTTGTACGTCGGGATCACGGTAGCCGTTTTATTCTTTGCTTTAAAACAAAAGCTTAATCAGAATATTGCTTTAATTATCATCGGATTGATAAGTTTATTTGATCTTTGGTCTGTAAATAAGCGTTATCTAAACGATGATAATTATGTAGATAAAATCTTTGCTGAAAACCCTTTCCAAACTGAAGGTTCAGATTATTTAGCTGAAAAAGTAGGTGATAACCCAAACCTACAGTCTATTTTAGCAAGTATTCCTGTGAATAAAACATTAGAAACAATTGCTGAAAATGACAAAAAACATTACCGAATTTACAACCAGGTTTTAGGAACAACGAGCGAAACTAACACTTCTTATTTTAAAGCTTCAATCGGAGGTTATCATGCGGTGAAACTGAGAAGATATGATGACTTATTAAATGAATATATTTCTAAAGTCGATAGCGTAAAAACTCCAAAAATCCTGAATTTACTCAATACTAAATACATGATTTTTGGAAATCCGGGAGAGCCACAAGTTGTTCCGAATCCTAAAGCCAATGGAAATGCATGGTTTGTAAGTGATTTAAAATTTGTAAATACTCCGGACGAAGAAATTAAATATATCGGGGAAATCGACAGTAAGAAAACCGCTGTTATTAATGCTTCCGACAAATCATATTTCGATAACAGACCAGTTCAAGCAGATTCTACAGCAACGATTAATCTGACAAAATATGAAGCCAATGAACTAGAGTTTAAATCTCAGTCTAAAACTCCGCAATTAGCCGTTTTCTCTGAAATTTATTATCCTCATGGCTGGAAAGTTTTTGTTGATGAAAAAGAAGTTCCATACATCAAAGCTGATTATTTATTGCGTGCAGTACATGTTCCTGCAGGAAATCATCATATCAAAATGATCTTTGAGCCACAAGTCATTGAAACCGGAAAATGGATATCTCTTCTTTGCTTCGGATTATTCATTGCATTGAGTGCTTTCGGAATTTTCTGGCTGAATAAAAAGAAAAAAGAGAACGTTTTAGTTAAAGAAAAAATCTAATAAGCGAAGCTTAAAAACTTATTATTCTTAACTTCTTAAATTAAATCTTAATGGTAAACAAAACATTAAGGTCTGAATTAAGAAGTTAATGTTTTAAAAACCTTATTTCTTCGGAATTTTAATTTCATGGAAGATAAAAAAATTCTTATCATCACCTATTATTGGCCACCTGCAGGAGGACCAGGAGTTCAGCGATGGCTGAAATTTGCAAAATATCTTCCAGAATTTGGCTGGAAACCGATTATTTATACACCTGAAAATCCAAGCTATCCTTTATTGGATGAAAGTTTAATGAAAGATGTTCCTGAAGATTTGGAAATCGTAAGAACAAAAATCTGGGAGCCATATCAATTGGCGGAAAAGCTTAATAAAAGCAATAAAAAATTCAAAGCGGGGCAATTTGATGTGGGCAACAATCAAAGCTGGAAATCTAAACTTTCGATTTGGGTAAGAGGTAATTTTTTCATTCCCGATGCACGTGTTTTTTGGGTTAATCCTTCAACTCAATTTCTTGAGCAATATTTGAAAATTAACAATATTGAGACGATCGTTACTTCAGGACCGCCCCACTCTATGCATCTGATTGGTTTAAATCTAAAAAAGAAGTTCCCTGATTTAAAATGGATTGCCGATTTCCGTGATCCGTGGACCGAAATTTCGTATTATAAACATTTAAAACTGACCAACAGATCAGACAAAAAACACCGCCAATTGGAATCTGATGTTTTTAAAAATGCAGATATCACTTTGGCTACAAGCTATACCGATGCTGAAAATTTCCGTAAAAATGGAGCGAATGCATTTTGTATCACCAATGGATTTGATGAAACAGACTCAAACCCTCAAACCCTTCAACCCTCAAACTCTCCAACCCAATTTACACTAAGTTACATCGGTGTTTTAGAACAGTTAAGAAATCCTGAAAACCTTTGGAAAGCACTCGATAATTTAGTGAAAACCAATTCAGATTTTGCAGAAAACTTCAACCTTAAATTTGTCGGAAGAATTGATGACAAAATTTTAGAAACTATTGAAAAATCAAGCTTAAAAAATCATATTCAGAATCTTGGTTACGTTTCGCACGATAAAGCAGTTGATGAGATGGCGAAATCTTCCCTTTTGTTGATCACTAATTTTCCAAATGATTCGTCAAAAGGTATTATTCCTGGAAAAATATTTGAATATTTAGCAACTGGCAAACAAATTATTTCTTTCGGTCCTAATGAAGCTGATGTTGCAAAAATTTTAGATGAAACAAAAGCCGGAAAACATTTTGGATACAATGATTCCAAACAAATTGAAGATTTTATTTTAGAAAAATTCGAACTGTGGAAAAGTGGAAACCTTTTAGAAAACACTCAAAATATTGAGCAGTTTTCTAGGAAAAATTTAACGAAACAGTTGGTACAAATTCTGTAAACTATCCCGTCTTCAACTTCGTTCAATCCAACCTTAATAAAGGGGAATTTTAAATCGTCCATTCGTCATTGATGACAGCGATTACATAATATTTCCCTTCAAATTCTTCAAACACAAATCGGAGTGCATTCCAGTCCATCCCTCCATTTTTTTCAGATCCGGGAATATAATTTTCTGTGAAATTGGTATTTGGATATATTTCTTTTAAATTATTAAGAGAATTACCTGTGCCTAAAAATGTATCAAATGCATAGTCAGATTTTGTGAAATCTTTTTTAAATACCCAATTTTTGAGATATTGCTCAAGAGTTGCTTTATAAATCGCACCCGACCCATCTCTGGAGCCCCAAGTAAAGATAGTTTTTGTAGGCAGATATTTCTCGAAATCGGTTTTTGAGAAATGCTTGTCTTCATTTCGGTTAACAAAAGCATACATCGAAAATCTCACCCCTTTTTCAGGATGAATATAATTGGCAAAAACATCATAATAACCTACTTTTAGCGCTTGTAAAAGCTCGTCATTGGTCTTTTTCAAAGCTACTTCTTTTGAGAACGCTTCAGGTTTTGTATCTGCTCTTTCATTTGATCTTTTCAGATTATCCGTAGAAACTACGGGATTTTTATCTTGTTTTTTCTCACACGACAACGCTGTTAAAAGTAAGATTGCTAAAAAAGATTTTCTCATTATAAAATTTTCGTGAAAAGTTCAAAAGAGGTGCCAGTTTTGAGTTTTAAATTTTTAGTGTTCAATTGAATGAATAGAGTTTAAATATTATAATTATTGTTTTTGACTTATTACTAAAAGCCTCTTGCTTCAAGCTTTTTTGTATTTTTGTTATATGGAAATTTTAGATATTCTGATTATCGGAGCCGGGCCGATTGGTCTCAACTGCGCACTCGAAGCCAAGAAAAACAACCTGAATTATTTAATTATAGAAAAAGGAACGATTGTAAATTCGCTTTACAATTATCCTTTATACATGAAGTTTTTTTCGACGGCAGATAAGCTTGAAATTGCAGAAATTCCTTTTATCTCGGCTGCACCCAAACCGGGAAGACAGGAAGCGCTGGAATATTATCAGGGAATTGCGAGGCAAAAAAACATCAACATTCACCTTTACGAAAAAGTATTAAAAGTTTCTAAAAACGGAAAAATATTTGAAATTGAAACTTCCAAATCAAAATATACTGCCAAGAACGTCATTATCTCGACCGGGTTTTATGATATTCCGAATCTGATGAATATTCCCGGAGAAAATCTTGAGAAAGTAAAGCATTATTATACCGAACCTTACCCTTATGCAAAACAGAAAATTGTAGTCATCGGATCGAGTAATTCTTCCGTTGATGCCGCTTTAGAAACTTATAGAAAAGGTGCTGAAGTGACGATGATTATTCGTAATTCTGAAATTTCTGAAAATGTAAAATATTGGGTAAAACCAGATATTGAAAACAGGATTGCAGAAGGAAGTATTAAAGCTCATTTTAATGCTGAATTGATAGAAATTAAAGAGAAAACGGTTATTTTTAAAGATAAAAAAGGTGAAATTCAGGAAATTGAAAATGATTTTGTATTGGCAATGACTGGTTATCTTCCTGATTTTGATTTTCTTAAAAATTCTGGTATTGATTTGCAGGGAGAATGTTTAAATCCTATCTACAACCATGAAACCATGGAAACAAATATTGAAAATTTATATTTAGCAGGCGTAGTTTGTGGTGGGAAAGATACTCATCTTTGGTTTATCGAAAATTCAAGAATTCATGCAGAAATGATTATTCGAAACATTCTTTCAACGTAATTATTTTATTATAAGAAATATAACAATATATTTTTACTTTTGAAATATTCAATTTCAATATGAAAAGAAACATCATCTTCGCATTACTTACCACATTTTTTTCAATTACAATTTCAGCTCAGTCAGATAGCATTCGAGTGTATGTTACCAAAGCGCTGAAAATTATGAAAAGTAAATCGGTGAATAAATCAAAGCTCAATTGGGATGAAATATTTGATAAAACTCTTGCAGAAGCATCGAAAGCTAAAACGATAAAAGAGACTTATCCCATTATTAAAAATGCTTTAAATTCATTAAACGATTCTCATTCTAATTTTTATCCTGCAGAAGTGGTAAAAGCCTACACTTTAGGATACAAAGCAACGGGTCAGGAGTTTCCGGTCATTAAAAGTGAAATCCTTGAAAATAACTATGCTTACATCAATTTACCGGATATAGGCTCGTTCAATAAAGATGACTGGAACATGTATATTAATACTTTTTATGCTAAGGTTAATGATTTACAAAAAAGTAAACCTAAAGGCTGGATCATTGATTTGAGAGGAAATTTTGGAGGAATGCTTTATCCGATGTATGCTGCAATAGCTCCTTTTTTAGATACTAAAAATGTAGTCGGCACAAAAGATGCGGAAGGACAAATTGAGTATTACAATTATAAAGACGCTAAATTTTATGAAGGTTCAACAGCTACACAGATGTTTCAACTGACACAAAAAGAGCCCAA
Organism: Chryseobacterium indoltheticum; assembly: GCF_003815915.1. Classification (NCBI taxonomy): domain Bacteria; kingdom Pseudomonadati; phylum Bacteroidota; class Flavobacteriia; order Flavobacteriales; family Weeksellaceae; genus Chryseobacterium; species Chryseobacterium indoltheticum. The sequence continues at coordinate 1,329,553 of NZ_CP033929.1, read as the reverse complement.
ACCGACAAAAAAACCAGTTGCCATATTGGTAGATAAAGTCACCGGAAGTTCAGCAGAATTTATTACCGCTGCATTTGTTGGTCAAAAAAATGTAAAGATTATCGGCACCAACACGCAGGGTTTAACATCAGGAAACCAGGAATACAAATTATCCGATGGGTCTTTCCTTGTACTTACGGTTGGTAATATCGTTGATAGAACAGGAAAAGAATATGCTAAAATTGGTGAAGGAATTCCACCAAATATCATCATTGAAAAATCAGCTGACAAAGCAAAAACGAATGAAACATATTTAAAAGAAGCGTTTAAGTACATTGATGGCAAATAAAAAATTAAAAATCAACCTTTATTCCCAAAATAAAATTTCTTTTCGCTGCAGGATTATAATATCGGTTTCCAAAAGCATTGATGTCAAAACCTAAAACATACTCTTCATTATATAAATTCTGAACTTGCAGATATAAATTCACTCTTGTTTTCTCAAAATCTACCGGAAATCTAAATTGAATATTTCCAATTAAATTTGATTTCGAATAAACAGAATTCGCATCATTCAAAGGTATTTTTGAAGTATAAAAATGAGAATAATCAACATAAAGTTTTTTGAAAAAAGTAAAATTAAGCAAACTGTTTATCGTCGTTCTTGGAACTCCCGTTACATCATTTCCTGAAAAATCATTTTGATTTTGCTGATAATTTTTAAATTTAAAATCATAAAAACTTCCTGAAAATCTGAATTTCAACTGGCTGAAAAAATCATTTTTAAGATCAAAATTTTTAGACTCCAACAAAACTTCAAAGCCTTTCTGAACAGTTTCCCCTGAATTCACAAAATATTCCTGTCCGGCTTCATTTTGCCTTCTCACAATTGCATCATTGAGTCGAAAATCAAAATAGTTTGCTTCCACAAAAAAGGAATTTACAAACTGCTTTCGGATTCCCACTTCTTTATTCCAGCCATATTCCGGATTGAGATTGACATTAAATTCTTGTGTGGAAGAACGGATTTCTTCATTCGTTGGCGCAGAATTTCCTTTTCCGATTTTCCCTCTAACCGAAAAACCTTTTTCTAAAAGATAGGTTACTCCAAAATTAGGAAGCCATTGATTTTTAAAATGTATATTTCCGTTTTCTGTTCGTGGATAAAGCCTTTCCCAATCGTAAGAATTAGAATTTAAACTTACCGAAATATCGCTAAAAAATTTTTTATTAACATTTAATTTCTGAGATAGAAAATAAAACCCTGAAGTATTTTTGATCTGATCAAAATTTTGTGGATTTCCTTCAAAACCGTTGTTATTATCATAATTTTTAACGAAAATATCATTAATTCCACCTTCAAAACCGAATCGGTAGGCTAATGAAATTTTATCCCACATTTTCTCATAATTAAAATGGGTTCTTACCGCAAAATTCTTTTCAAAACGGTTTTCAAAATTGGTAATAAACGGATTTTCAAAATCTACGTAAGAGCCCTGAACTAAAATAAAATGCAAAAAATTATGATTAAATTGATATTCATTTGAAAGCCCCGCAAGAATCATTTTATTGCGAATTCCTGCGTTCTGTTCTTCAGCACCCGGAAGTGTTGCAGTTCCCGGTCGGGCTTGCTTTCTGTCAATATTCATCTGCTCCAAAGTCAGTCCGCCCGGAGTTTGATAATCAAGATCAGAATACATCAACATTCCTTTTAAAATTCCCTTTTCTGAATATTGAAAATTATCTTTTATAAAGATTTGCTTTCTCTTTACTTTCGACTGTTCACGATAAGAATCGGTTTGATAATAATTTTGAAAAACTTCCAAAAAATGTTTCCCGATTTGTTTAGAAAAATTAAAACTCTGGTTAAACGTTCTATAACTTCCGGTGGATAAATTAGCTGATAAATTGTCTGAAGATTTTGTTTTTAAAAGCACTGTTCCGCCAGTTACAGCTCCATAATCCCCACTTTCCGGGCCTTTATAAATTTCCATTCGATCAATAAGTTCTGGAGAAATCACATTAAAATAAGTATTTCCGGAAGCGTCTGACAAAATAAAATCATCCAGATAAACCTTTACATTCCGAACTCCAAAAGGTGAGCGTAAAGTGCTTCCACGAAGCGAAATCCTGTAACTTCCTGGGGAACGTTCTTCCATTCTTGCTCCTGCAATTTGATTGATCGATTCCAGCATTCTTTCCGGTGTATTTTGATTGAGTAAATTTTCTGAAACTACCGAAACTGATTTTGTAGAAGCTATAAAAGTAGTAGGTTTTTTATAGGCATCAATTTTTACTTCTGAAATTAAGTTGACAGAATCTTTTTTTTGAGACAGTAAAAATGTTGCGGACAGGGTTGAAAGAAGAAAATATATTTTTGTCATTGTGCAATGCAAAGCAAAAATTATACTGTTTTTTGTTTATTTAAAATTAATGTTTTGTGAATTAATCAAAAAAAAAGAAAGCTGCAAATTTGCAACTTTCTTATATCATTTAAAATATTTAGTCAACAATTTCCTTGTTGTCTTTAATCATCCATGGAACAATAAAGTAGAATGCAATAGCAATCAAGGTTGCCAACACTCCGGTACCAATCCATAAAACGGTAAATCCTAGTTTTTCAGCAATCAAAGTTCCCAAATATGGGGTCACAATAAATGCGATTGAAAAAGAAATTCCATTCAACCCCATATAGGCGCCTTTGTTGTTTTTTCCTGATCTTAAGGCGGTGATCGTCGACATAAAAGGCAATGCCCAAATCTCACCAATCGACAATAAAGTCATTGAAATTACTAAAGTGATAATACTATAATCGAAGCCCAACATCGCATAAGAAAGCCCACAAATAAAGGTTCCTAAAAACATGGTTCTAGCTAAGCTCAGATATTTTTCGGCAATCTGAACCAATCCCATTTCTAATAACACAACTATAAATCCGCTGTACCCTAATAAATAACCGATATTTTGCTGACTTAAGTGAGCAGTATCCGTATAAAAAATTGTCAAAGTACTGAATAGCTGGAAAAAACAGATTGAAAAAAGCATACACAAGAAACAGTAAATTAAAAATTTATTATCCTGATAAGGAGAATTTTCTTTTTTAATCTCAATCGCTTCTTTCACTTTTCTTGCTTTCAGTTTTGCGAGTTTATTGCGTTTTCGAAAGAATATAATGTATAAAATCCCGGCCAATAAAGCTGCTAAAGCATTTGAAAAGAATAAAAACTCATAAGAAATTGCCGACAAAATTCCACCTAAAGCCGGACCGATAGAGAATCCTAAATTGACCGCCATTCGGTTTAATGAAAATGCTCTTGTAATATTTTCCGGTTTCGCATATTTGGTAATCGCAACTGAATTTGCCGGACGAAAGGAGTCACTTACAATACTTTGAATCAAAATAATAGCAGCAACTCCCACTTCCGTTTTAAAAAGAGGAATTAAACAAAACAGCGGAACGCTCAGCAACAAACTGAGATACTGTACTTTATACTCCCCAATTTTATCGGTGATAAATCCGCCTATCCAAGAACCAATTACAGAACCGATCCCGAAAAAGCTAAGTACAATTCCTGTATGTTCTATACTGAATTTTAAATGTGCAGTCATATAAACTCCCAAAAATGGGAGCACCATCGAACCTGCACGGTTGATGAGCATTACCAATGCAAGCATCCAGCTTTCTTTCGATAGCCCTTTGTATGAACTGGCGTATATATGTAATAGTTTCACAATTTTCTAATTTTAATTTGATGATAATTCGTTGATAATTTTTGATAGAATTTCATCTTTTATTTATTAAATTATCTTTTTTCATTGATAGGATTTTCATCCTATCCTTTATTAAATCGTCTCTTCGGGACTTTTAAACACAAATAGCATTAATATTTCTCATTAATAACACAAAAAATATTCAAGTATTCGTGGCATTTTATGGTACAGTAATATTTAAAAACAAAAAACAGAGCTTAAAAATTAAGCCCTGTTTCATTTATATGATATAAATAAATTTTTTACTCCGGCTTATAAGAGTCTTTTAACGTCACAGTTCTATTGAACACAAAATTTGTATCTGTAGAATCCTGATCTTTCGTAAAGTAGCCAATTCTCTGGAACTGAAGCGGTTCACCCACAGCAACATCCTTTAAACTAGGCTCACCAAATCCTTGAATTATATTGACAGATTCAGGGTTAATGAAATTTAAGAAATCTACATCTTTCTCAGCATCAGGCTGTTCAACAGTGAATAATTTTTCGTAATTTCTTACTTCAATAGGAATTGCATGCTGCGCAGAAACCCAGTGAATGGTACCTTTTACTTTTCTCAAACTTTCTTCAGTTCCGCTTCCAGATTTAGATTTTTCGTCATAAGTAGCGTAAATGGTTGTAATCTCTCCATTTTCATCCTTCTCTACTCTTTCGCCTTTAATGATGTAAGCAGACTTTAAACGGACTTCGCCACCCAGTCTTAATCTAAAGAACTTATTGCCCGCTTCTTCCTTGAAGTCTTCGCGCTCAATATATAATTCTCTTGAGAAAGGAATTTCTCTTGTTCCTGCATCTTCCTGCTCATTATTATTTTCGGTAGTCAACCATTCCTCCTTGCCTTCTGGATAATTTTCAATGACCAATTTGATAGGATCTACAACGGCCATCACACGTTTAGCCACTTTATTAAGATCTTCACGAACACAAAAATCTAATAATTGGATTTCAATTAAATTTTCTCTTTTTGCAACCCCAACTTTATCAATAAAGTTTCTGATTGCATTAGCCGTGAAGCCTTTTCTCCTCATTCCGGAAATTGTAGGCATTCTAGGATCATCCCAACCATTGACTACATTTTCAGCGATTAGCCTTTGTAGTTTTCTTTTGGAAGTGATCATATAAGAAACGTTCATTCTCGCAAATTCTCTTTGCTTATTTTTAACCTTACCTTCTTCGTATACTTGGTCTAAATACCAGTTGTAAAGTGGTCTATGGTTTTCAAACTCCAAAGAACATAATGAATGCGAAACTTGTTCTAAATAGTCAGATTCACCATGCGCCCAGTCATACATTGGATAAATTTTCCAGGCAGTACCTGTTCTGTGGTGAGGCTTATTCAAGATTCTGTACATCACAGGGTCACGCATGTTCATATTTGGTGAAGCCATGTCAATTTTTGCACGAAGAGACATTGAGCCACTTTCAAATTCGCCGTTTTTCATCCTTTCAAATAAATCTAAAGATTCTTCAACAGGACGATTTCTAAATGGAGATTCTACTCCCGGTTCTGCAGGATTTTTTCTTTGCTCGGTAATGACTTCAGAAGGTTGCTCATCAACGTAAGCTTTTTCTTCCTTAATCAATTGTACAGCCCAATCGTAAAGCTGCTGGAAGTAATCGGATGCGTACAATACTTTATCCCACTTAAAACCTAGCCACTCGACGTCTTTCATAATAGAATCTACAAATTCCTGCTCTTCTTTTTCAGGGTTTGTATCGTCGAAACGAAGGTTTACGGGAGCATTGTATTTTTCACCCAAACCGAAGTTGATGCAGATCGCTTTTGTGTGACCTACATGCAAATAACCGTTTGGTTCAGGCGGAAAACGGAAACGGATCTGATCTTGTTTCAAACCGTTTGCCAAATCATCTTCGATAATTTGCTCAATAAAATTGAGTGTTTTTTTTTCTTCTTCCATTAAAATTCGCTTTAAAATGTCGTATTATCTGACAATCTGCAAATTTAAGAAATTTAATGGGTTTTAAGAAATTATAGTTTAAAAGCTAAATTAATAAATTTTCATTTCAATTTGGCACAATATTTTCTATGTATAAAAACGCATTTAGTAATTATAACATTAAATCTTTAGTAATTACTTAATTAATAAAGATTATTGCTAAAATATTGTATTTACAAACTTTAACAAAAATCATCACCATGCAAAAAATTAGAAGACATATATTCTATTTTTTAGAATATATAAAGAAAGCAATCTTCATTGAAGACGTTGTATAATGTCTTTTAAGCAATTTGATTTTAATACTAATTGATTTTGAAAAACAATTTGTCGCCAATCAGATCAAGATGCGTTTTAAAATTATTAGTAAACAGGTTTCCTGTGCCCAATCCCTGAGGAATAAAATTATCTTTCGTAAAAGTGTACTGCGCAATAGCGTTTAATCCAATATTACTTTCTAAAGCAGATGTAATCCACCACTTTATATTTTGCTGCTCAGCTACAGATATCCATTCGTCAGAACCTGCAAAACCTCCGACCAAAGCTGGCTTCAGAATAATGTATTGAGGTTTTATTTTTTCTAAAAGTTTCTTCTTTTCGTTTAAATTAAAAATTCCGATCAGCTCTTCATCAAGCGCTATTGGAGTCGGGGTGTCCGCGCACAAAACTGCCATATCATCCCAATTTCCAGCTTTTATGGGCTGCTCGATAGAATGAATATGTAAATCTGAAAGCTGTTGCAGTACGACTTGTGCTTCTTCTTTAGAAAACCCGCCATTGGCATCAACTCGTAATTCTAACTGTTCTTTTGAAAATTTTTGTCTTAGTTTTTGAAGAATAGCATGTTCAGACTTCCAATCGACACCGATTTTTAATTTGATACAATGAAAGCCTTGTTCAAGTTTTTCCTGAATCTGCTCTTCCATAAAATCTATATCCCCCATCCAGATTAAACCATTAATCGTCATTGAGCCTTTCTCATTTGTAAATTCGCTTGGAAAATAAAGTTTCCCGCCGTGTTTTAAATTCAACAAAGCTTGCTCGTAGCCAAACCAAATTGATGGAAATTCTTTTAATTCTTCTTTTAAAAATTTAAAATCCTGATTTATATTTTCACAGAGCCAGTTCATTTTCCCTTCATACTCTGGGGTGTCATCATAGCTCAACCCTCTGAATAGTGCACACTCTCCTACTCCTTTGTTTGCATTTTCAAAAATTTCAAGAATGTAGGTTTCTTTAGTAAGCAAAACGCCGCGAGATGTTCCACTCGGGCGCTTGAATTCTAATATATATTTGTAATATTTTGCTGTCATTTATTTTACGCTGTCAATTCGCATAAATTCTTCTGCCTTTTCCACCATCTCAACACTTCCACAGAAAAAAGGAATTCTTTGGTGAAGCTCTGTCGGCTCAATTTCCATAATTCTTCTGAAACCGTCTGTAGCCTTTGCACCAGCTTGTTCCGCTAGGAATGCCATAGGATTACATTCATATAATAATCTCAACTTTCCATTTGGTGATTGGCCGTATGACGGATAAATATAAATTCCGCCTTTTAACATATTTCTATGAAAATCAGCTACTAAGGAACCAATATATCTTGAAGTGTAAGGACGATCGCCTTCCTCCATCTGACAATATTTCAGGTAATTTTTAACTCCTTGCGGAAACTTGATATAATTTCCTTCGTTGATTGAATAAATTTTACCTGATTTCGGGAATGTCATATTTGGATGGGATAAATAATATGTTCCCAAAGAAGGATCCAAAGTAAACCCGTTTACACCGTTACCAGTGGTGTAAACAATCATTGTAGAAGATCCGTAAATCACATATCCTGCAGCAATCTGGTTAATACCTTTCTGTAAAAAATCTTCTAGCTGCACAGGAGTTCCCGGCTCTGTAACTCTTCTGTAAATTGAGAAAATAGTTCCCACAGAAACATTTACATCAATATTTGAAGAACCGTCTAATGGATCGATCAGAACGACATATTTGCTTAAATGCCCATTTTCTCCGCATTTAATATCAATAAAATCATCGTTCTCTTCAGAAGCAATACCGCAAACAACTTCTCTTTGAGAAAGTGCAGTGATAAAAATATCGTTGGCAATCACATCAAGCTTCTGTTGCTCTTCACCCTGAACATTCTGGTTTCCTGCAGCTCCTGCAATATCTACAATTCCTGCTTTGTTTACTTCTCTGTTTACAACTTTGGACGCCAGTCTTATAGCACTTAGAAGGCGCGAAAATTCCCCAGTGGAATACTGAAAATCTTCCTGCTTATCAATTAAAAATTCTCCTAGGGTCTGTAATGGTTGATCTGACATTTTTATGTTTTTACTTTACTGCCAAATTTCGTAAATTTTATCACATTAAAAAACATTTTCTTACAAAAGACCTTAGACACTATTAATCAACACTATATCAATCATATTTCTATATACACAGCATAATTTTATCCGTGTAACTATTCCCAATTGTACCATCAAACAGCAAATATTACCTGTACTTTACTTCAATTTTAAGCAAATCTTAATTCAATCCCGGTTCAACGCTATTTCATATCTCATCGTAATTCCATAATTTTGACCTCCGAAAAAAAAACCAATCTTTTTTATCTAACAATTTTATTCTTAACAATTTAATGAAAATTTTCAAGTTTGGAGGCGCATCGGTGAAAGATGCCGAGAGTGTAAAAAATGTATCCATGGTTCTTAGCAGCCAGGGTTTTGAAAAATGTCTACTTGTAATTTCAGCAATGGGTAAAACGACCAATGAGCTGGAAAAAGTGGTAGAAATGTATTTCAAAAAAGATAACTATCAAACTGAAATAGAACATATAAAACAGAAACACATCGAAATAGCTAAGGGGCTTTTCTCGGAAGATCATGCAGTTTTTGCAGAAATCAATTTGTTTTTTGATGACATTGTTTCATTTTTAAGAAGAAATAAATCTCCAAATTATAATTTTGTTTACGATCAGGTAGTAAGCTGCGGAGAAATGATTTCCACTAAAATTGTGAGCGAATATCTGAACGATATACAATTTACCAACCAGTGGCTTGATGCAAGAGATTATATAAAAACAGACGATTCTTATAGAGACGGTATCGTAAACTGGCAGAAAACTGAGGAATTTATCTCAAATCTTAATCCTGACATCTGCTATGTAACCCAAGGTTTCATTGGCTCTGATGATAATAATTTTACAGTGACTTTAGGAAGAGAGGGCTCAGATTATTCTGCTGCTATTTTCGCGTATTGCCTTAATGCAACGGCAATGACTATTTGGAAAGATGTTCCGGGAGTGATGACTGGTGACCCTAGAATCTTTAAGGATGTAACTTTATTATCTAATATCTCTTACGAGGAGGCAATAGAGTTAGCTTATTTTGGTGCGAGTGTTATCCATCCAAAAACTTTGCAGCCACTTCAACAAAAAAATATTCCTTTTTATGTGAAATCTTTTGTCGATCCTACAAAAGAAGGAACTAAAGTAGGTGCTTCTGATAAAAATCAAAGTGAAGAATCTTATATTTTAAAGGATAACCAAACATTACTAAAAATTTACACAAGAGATTTCTCTTTCATCGCAGAAGACCACATGAGTTTGATCTTCAATAATTTAGCTAAACACAAAATCAAAGTTTCTTTGATGCAGAATTCTGCAATTTCGCTGGCACTATGTCTTGAAGATAAATTCCTTAAAATTGAGGAGCTTAATAATGAACTTCAGAAAATTTTCAAGACAGATGTTATAAAAAATGTATCTTTATTTACTGTAAGAAATGCAAAAATGGAGAACATTGACAAGTTTTACCAAGAAAAAAATGTATTATTGGAACAGATTTCAAAAAATACACTTCAAATGGTAACATTATAAAACTAATTCGGACTAAACACACATGAGCTTAATATCGAAAAATGATTTAATCAAGGCTTCCGGCTTGCATAAAATAGGGTTTCTTAAAAATCCTGTGGCATCTGCTGTTATGAGCATTGCAAAAATAAATGAAGTCAACAGACTTTATGATAAGCTGAAAGACAAAGAGGGAAAAGATTTTTTCGATTCTTTTGTAAGAGAGAGAAATTTGAGCTATGTTGCTTTTGAAGAAGACTTGGCAAAAATTCCGAAAACCGGTCCTTTTATTTTGGTTTCTAATCATCCTCTGGGTGCTATCGACGGGATTTTGATGTGCAAAATTCTTTCCGAAGTTCGCCCGGATTTTAAAGTGATGGGGAATTTTCTTTTAGAAAAAATAAAACCCATGGAACCGTTTGTGATTGCTGTAAACCCATTTGAAGGCAGAAGGGAAGTGCGAAACAGCTCAACCGGAATGCGCGAAACTTTGAAGCATCTTGAAAATGGAGGCTGCGTAGGAATTTTTCCTGCCGGAGAAGTTTCAAATAAAAATAATCCATACGGAGAAATTCTGGATAGAGATTGGGAAAAACCTGCTTTAAAGCTTATAAAAATGGCAAAAGTACCCGTTGTTCCGATGTATTTCCATGCTAAAAACAGCACTTTATTTTACCAGGTAGCCAAGATTCACCCTAATTTGCAGACGATTATGCTTCCTGCAGAAATGATGAATGACCGCGAAAAGCCAATCCGAATAAGAATAGGGAAACCTATCACGGTAAAAGTGATGGACGAGATGGAAAACATTGAGGAACTGGGTGAATTTTTGAAACGTAAGGTTTATATGATGAAATCTTATTATGAAAAAAGAAAATCTCTGGCGCAGGCTATTAATCTTAAAAATTTATACGTAAAATTCCCTTTATTAAGAGAAGAAAATATTGTTCAGAATATCATTGATGAGACTCCGAAAGAAGATATTATAAAAGACATCAATAAACTGAGAGGCACAGATAAAATGCTTTTCAGTAATGGTAACTACGAAATATATTTTACTCCATATGAGCAGATTCCTTCAGTAATGCGGGAAATAGGAAGACAGAGAGAACTTACCTTTCGTGCGGTGGGTGAAGGAAGTAATCTTCCCTTTGATCTTGATGAATATGACAAACACTATCATCACCTGTTTTTATGGGATAACGCTGCAGAAAAACTAGCCGGAGCATACAGAATGGCTTTGGGTAAGGATGTGATGAAAAAGTTTGGTATTAAAGGCTTTTACACCAGTTCTCTTTTTGAATTTGAACAAGATATCCATCCTTTTTTCAAAAAAGTAATCGAAATGGGACGGGCTTATATTTGTGAAGAGTATCAGCAAAAGCCACTTCCTTTGTTCCTTTTATGGCGCGGGATTGTACATGTTTGCTTAAGAAACCCCGATCATAAATTCCTGATGGGAGGCGTAAGCATTTCTAATAAATTTTCAGAGTTTTCTAAATCTTTAATGATTGAGTTTATGCGATCAAACTATTATGATTCTGCAGTAGCTCAATACATTACCCCACGAAATGATTTTAAAGTAAAGCTTAGAGATCGTGATAAAAATCTTTTTTTAGATGAAATGGAATCTGATTTAAATAAATTAGATAAAATCATTGACGATCTTGAGCCTGAATTGAGAATGCCGGTTTTAATTAAAAAATACATCAAGCAAAATGCAAAAGTGATTGCTTTCAATGTTGATCCAAATTTTAACGATGCGATTGACGGCTTGATGTATATCAGAATAAGTGACCTTCCGGAAAGTACCATTAAGCCTGTTTTAGAGGAAATGAGTGAGCAAATAAGAAAAGAACAGGAAAATAATCAGACTGAAAATCAGTAGGTTTTAATTTATTGGCAAAAAATTTTAATTAATACTTGCTTCATATACCAAAACTTCCTACTTTTGCATCACTTTAAAACAACGAAGTAAATCATACAACAATATAATGGTTTCTTAGCTCAGTTGGTAGAGCAATGGATTGAAAATCCATGTGTCCCTGGTTCGATTCCTGGAGAAACCACTTAAACCGCCTTTCATTAGGCGGTTTTCTTTTCAAAATTGTTTAAAAGTAAATTTGCAGAATTTAATATTTATTATTACTTTTGCACCACTTCAAAAACGAAGTACAACACAAAATGGTTTCTTAGCTCAGTTGGTAGAGCAATGGATTGAAAATCCATGTGTCCCTGGTTCGATTCCTGGAGAAACCACAAACCGCCTTTTATAGGGCGGTTTTTTTGTTTATTATTTTAATGAAAGTTTCATTATTCATATAAAACCAAAATTAAGTATCTTCGTTTCTTTAAATTTATAATGAGAATGAGAAAGATTATCTCCGGGTTATTTATTTTTATCAATGTCTTTATTTTGGCTCAGGATGAGATTAAATTTCAGGATATCCCTTTTAAGGATCTTATCGCAAAGGCAAAAAAGGAAAATAAGCTCGTATTTATCGATGCATACGCTTCTTGGTGCGGTCCCTGTAAAATGATGGAGAAAAATATTTTTACCAAAAAATCTGTGGGAGATTTTTACAATAAAAACTTCGTCAACGCAAGAATTGACATGGAAAAAGGTGAAGGACGAGAAGTTGCTCAAAAATTTGGCGTTCGATCGTATCCTACTTATCTATTCCTAAATGGCGATGGCGAATTGGTTTCACAAAATTATGGTTACATGGAAGAAAGTTTATTTCTGGCAATGGCACAAGAAATAAACGCCCCGAATAACAAAAAAGGTTCTTTGAAAGAGCGTTTTGCAAATGGTGAAAAGGACAAAGATTTTTTGATCAATATCATGAAGCTGAATTCAAGTTCAGATTATGAATTTGCTAAAAAAGCTTCTGAAAGATATTTTGAAAATAAAAGTAAAGACGAAGAATTCACAAAAGATGAGGCCGGACTTTTATTTTATTTTCTGAAGTCATCTGATGATGTAAATTATAAAACTTTTGTTGCTAAAAAGGCTGAAATCCTAAAGTTTTTACCCGAAGAAAATTACAATGAATTTAATAACCAACTGGTTTTAGGCAAAGTTGTTGAGGAATCTATTGATGATAAAGCTAAAAAAATCAATGACGCTTATTTTCTAAAAACTGCGGAACCTTTAGTGGGAAAAGAAGCTGCTCTTACAAAACTTAACCAGACCAAACTGGCTTATTACGAGCAAAATTCGAATTTTCCAGAATATGAAAAAGTAGCTTTAGATTACTATAAAAATGCTGATACATTTGAACCAAATGAGCTTTTAAAAGCAGCATGGATATTTTCAGATCATATAAAAACGCAATCTTCTTTGAAGAAAGCTGCAGAATGGGCTGAAAAGTCTGTTATGCGTGGTGAAACATCGGAGAACACTTATATTTTAGCCAAACTTTATTTTAATTTAGGAAGTAAAGATTTAGCCAAAAACTTTGCTGAGCAATCTAAAAACATTGCTAATCAATCGGGTAAAGACGCAAGTTTAGCACAAGCATTATTAAACCAAATTAAATAAGAATACATTTTGAAATATAAAATTTTTAGCGCTGCTTTAAGCTTATTTTCAATAATACATATTAGCGCGCAGGAAAATCAGACTGAAGAGATAAAATCTGAAACTGACAAAAAAGTATACATAAAAGGAAATGCTTTATTAATTCCGATCGGAATTATTAATTTAGGTTTAGAGCATCAAATAAATAAGAAAATAACAATACAGGGAGATGTTTTAATATCTCCCTGGAAATCATTTTCCGGCCATGAGTTGCAGTATTACTCTGCATCGATTGAAGGGAGATACTATTTCAGAGAAGCTTTTGACGGGTGGTATTTAGGTGCAAATATTGGAGTATCATCTTTTGTATTGCAAAAATGGAATTACTGGAATGATGATCCATACCCAAGTAAAAATGAAGAAAATGTAATTTTTACAAAATCAAATCTTTATCAAAAAGGATATTCATTTTTAGCTGGAATCACTGCAGGGTACCAGTTTAAATTATCCGATAATTGGAGAATGGATTTATATGGTACGATAGGAACTTCACAGGATTTTTACAAAGGGTATGATCGAGTATCAGGTAAAAGATATGATGAAAAGCCAGACGGTTACAACAGAAGCGGCGAAATAATTCCTTACAGAGGAGGAGTAATGATTTCTTACAGATTAAAATAAAATGAAACTACTAGGAAGAAACCATATTATCATATCGGTTATTACATTTGCAATATTATTCCTGATGAATTATCTCGGGAATCATGAAGCTGATAAATTAGAACGTGCATTAATGACTGCTTGTGCTGGCGTTATAGGCTTATCCATCGGACTATTTATTTTGAATAAAGGTAAAGATGATAAGAATCCGCCTCAGAATTTTGATTAATAAATAGAGAACATAAAAAAATGTCAACTGTAAAATTTACAGTTGACATTTTTTAATCTTGATAAATAATATATTTACTCCTGATTTTCGAAAACTTCTCTAAGTTTGATTTCCAGGAAGATTTGATTTCTTTTTCAGATTTACCCGAGATAATTTGTTTTCTCAACTCATCACTTCCTGCCAAAGTATCAAAGAAAAGATTTTTAAGAAAGAAATCCTGCTGCGGATTTTTATAATTTTTATACGCTTTGAGTAGCCATTCTAAATTGATTTCCCTTAAATCTTTAGAATAATCGGAAAGATTTTCACCATAACATAATTTACCATTCAGGAAAGGATCTTTTGCTCCGAAATTGGGTTTTGGAGTAAACTGATAAGGCAGATCTTTTGTCCATGGTGAGCCATAAACCTGAAACGGAATATCTGTTCCTCTCCCTACAGAAACCTGAGTTCCTTCAAAAAAACATAAGCTTGGATACAAATTTATCGATTGGTCATTCGGCAAATTAGGGGAAGGTTTATCTAAAATTGAATACCGCTGTTTCTTATGATAGTTCTGCATTTCAATTAAGGTATATTTTGCGTGAACTCCATTTTTCAACCATTTTTCACCATTTACCATTTTTCCGTATTCTCCGATGGTCAAACCATACACCACAGGAACTTCATGCATTCCTACAAAACTTTCCCATTTTTTCTTTAAAACAGGGCCGTCAATATATCCGTCGTGAGGATTTGGCCGATCGAGCACCATAATTTCAACATTATTTTCAGCTCCGGCTTCCATTAAATAAGTTAAAGTTGAGATATACGTATAAAATCGTACCCCAACATCCTGAATATCAAAAACAACAATATCAATTCCTTTTAACTGTTCCGGTTTCGGCTTTTTGTTCGGTCCATAAAGCGAAACAATAGGGATTCCTGTTTTAATGTCTACTCCATTTTTCACTTTTTCGCCAGCATCAGCATTCCCTCGGAAACCATGTTCAGGAGCAAAAATAGTTTTGATTTTTATATTATTTTTCACCAGAAAATCTACCAGGTGAGTCTTGTCTTGTAATAATCCTGTTTGATTGGTAACAATACCAATTGTTTTATTCTTCAGAAGCGGAAGATAGAGTTCCGGGCGGTCTGCACCAGTTTTAAAACCTTCTTTATTTGATGTCTGAGAATAATATTGACTGAATACTCCTAAAAAAATTAGGCAAATAAGAACTAAAGTTTTAATTTTGAAATTTAAATTCATAAGCTTGAAATTTCCATTATATTTTTCCCGAAAAATAGCGTTTTCCAAAGATAACAAAAATAACCTTTCTCGGGTTATCATCTTCATCGGCAGGCTGTCTGTAGCGCTGGGAATTATCGTTTCGCTCATCACTGTTTCTACAGGATTGGGTTCAAAAAAAGCGATTAAAGAAAGATTGGGAGATTTCAGTGGTCACATTACGGTAAGATCTACCAAATCAAATTCATCTTACAATACTTCGGTTCTCGATAATCAAGGATTGGATATTAAAAAAATCAAAGCTCTTCCCGATGTTGCGACAGTACAGGGATATGCAATGGTAACCGGAATTATGCGTAATGAAAACAGCTTTGCCGGAATCATTTTTAAAGGTGTCGGTAAAGATTTTGACAGTTTGAGGTTCAAAAAATTTCTGACTGCCGGAAAAACTCCTTTTTTGAATGGAGAAGGCTACAACAACGGCGTTGTCATTTCAGAAAAAATAGCTAATGATCTTCATCTGAAAGTAAACGACAGCATTGTTACTGTTTTTTCAAAGGCTGATCAAAAACCTATTTACAGAAACTTTGAAGTTGTAGGAATCTACAAAACCGACATCAAAATGATCGATGAACAGTTTGTGGTCGGCGATATCAATCACGTACGAAGAATTATGGATATGAAGCCTGATGAAATTGGCGGGCTCGATGTATTCTGCAAAAATATTAATAATGTTGACGAAGACGCTCCTGAAGTTGAACAATTCATAGGATATAAAAATTATGCAGAAAAAGCAACCGATAAATATCCGCAAATAAACGATTGGATCGGTCTCTTTGACACCAATATCGGTATTATTATTTCAATCATGCTTTTGGTGGTCATCATCAATATCATCATGGTATTGCTGATTCTTATCATCGAAAGAACCAATTCTATTGGCTTGCTTAAAACGTTGGGTGCAACGAACGGACAGATTCGTGCGACCTTTATCAACTATACTTTGATTATCATGGTTCCGGGGCTTTTGTGCGGAAACCTCATCGGACTCGGGCTTTTAATTACCCAAAAATATACAGGAATTATAAAACTAAATCCTAATAATTACTATGTAAGTGTAGTTCCCGTTGACCTTAACCCATGGATTATTATTTCTATTTCGATAGGTGTTTTAATTATTTCGGGAATGGCTTTGGTGATCCCAAGTTATCTGATCAGTAAAATTTCTCCTGTAAAAGCGATTAAGTATAATTAGTGAATTGTCAATTTAGCTTCGCTAGTGAATTGTGAATTATTAATTACAAATTTTGTTTTTCATAAAGTTTGTCATTTCGTAGAAATCTAAGCGGGCATTTTGTGATTCGACTGTGGAGATTCTTACAGAATGACAAAATGAGTGGACATTTATTATAAAATACTTTTGAGATTTCTACGCTACGAGACAACGTTCACAGACTTGCAATCTGCTCGCAATGACAAATAATTGTAATGTGACAAATACCTTAGCCCCGATGTTCTATGTTACTATGCAAATTATTCAGGTTAAAATTTTAAAGTTTTTTTGATAATCTGGTTGATAATTGATTTTATTTTTTACCACTCCAAAACATATTCTCAGTAGCTTGTTACATACTGCAATTAAAGCTAATTTTTTAGGTTTCCCCTGAGAAAGAAGTCTTTCATAAAACTCTTTACATTGTTTGTTATGCTTAATTGCCGTCCACGAACAAACATATAACAAGCCCCTGATATGATTCTTTGAGGTTCTGCATTTTCCCGGGGAATATGATTTCTTTCCCGATTGATAAATACGGGGTGCCAAGCCAAAATATTTAGATAATGATTTTGCTGAATTAAAGTTTTTAAATCCTGAAGTAGCCGTCATCAGTTGAAGAGATGTCTTTTCACCAATGCCAGATACACTTTGTAGTAATGCTTTTGTTTCCTTAAACTCTTCATCCTGGAGCCCAGGGAGACGGCTTATAACTTCTTTAATCTCTTTTTCTAATTGTTGTAATCTTCTTTCATAATGTTTTTCTGTGTTTGGATTAATCTGAGCATTATAGCGAAGAGATTTTAACTTCACTCCATATCTCCTTTTTTCTTCCTCCAAATCATTGAGAAGCTTTAGTTCCTGATCAAGATGTTCAATATCAACACTTTTAGAAGTATAAATATCAGGTTTAAACATCTCTCCGTAAAGCCTGATCAGCTTGGCATCTTCAGCATCTGTCTTGCTGATGATGTTTTTCATCCTTGCAAAATGCTTAACAGACATACAGTTTATCAGACTTGATTCAAAGCCCTGAACTAAGGATAAATGTAAAATACGACTGCTGTAATTTCCTGTGGCCTCAATGACAAAACAATAATCTTCTATCCGCAGTTTCTTTAGAAATGACAAAATAGAGCGCTGGGTATTTTCTATATTAAAAACCTGATCTCTGTTTTCAAAATCATTAAAGCTTACTGTTAAAAACTTCGCTCCGACATCTACTCCAATTACTTTTTTTGATATTTTTGACATACAAAATTCTTTTTTAAAGAAGTTTTCTTCTGATCCACCATGGTAAAAGTTATGGCTAAACAACGTTCTATCCGGATTTGGAAGAAAACAGCAGCAGGGGAATAAAATCGGGGACGATATCTAAGTATCAGTGAAGCGTCTGCCTTTATCCTGCTGCTTTTATCTTTAGGTTAATTTTTTAACTAATTTATTAAAGTACATTTACTAATGCAAACTTACCATTGCAGTGAAAATCCTTTTTTGAAAAAAAAGATTGTAACGAAAAGCGGGAAAAAGCTCCTGATTAAATTGATGGGTATAGCGTTGAAAAGTTTTATTGGAAACGCTCTTAATTCTTCATTTTTAATTATTAATTATTTGAAAACCGTATCTTTGTCAGGCATAAAAAACATTTGTGAAATCGCTGTGTAGACTTTTAAATCGCATAAGTGTACGAAGATAAGCGATAACATATGACCATAAAAAAAGAATAAAGCTACATATGAAATACGCAGAAAATATACTTGAAACCATTGGAAATACCCCTCTTGTAAAGCTTAATAAAGTTTTGGGTGAAGATTTTCCAGCATTGGTTTTGGCAAAAGTAGAAACTTTCAACCCCGGAAATTCGGTAAAAGACAGAATGGCCGTAAAAATGATTGAAGACGCCGAAAAAGACGGAAGACTAAAACCAGGGGGAACGATCATTGAAGGTACTTCAGGAAATACAGGGATGGGATTGGCTTTGGCAGCCATCATCAAAGGTTACAAATGTATTTTTGTAACAAACGCTAAACAGTCAAAAGAAAAATGTGATATTCTTCGTGCCGTTGGAGCTGAAGTTATCGTTTGTCCTACAGACGTAAAACCTACAGATCCTCGTTCTTATTATTCAGTTTCAAAGAGATTGGCAAAAGAAACGGAAAACGGATGGTACGTTAATCAATATGATAATTTGTCTAACAGAGCTGCTCACTACGATTCTACCGCTCCTGAAATCTGGGAACAAACGGAAGGAAAACTGACTCATTTTGTTGTTGGAGCCGGAACGGGCGGTACCATTACAGGGTGCGGAACTTTCTTTAAAGAAAAAAATTCTGATATAAAAATAATCGGAGTCGATACGTATGGTTCTATCTTAAAAGAAATTCACGAAACGGGAGAAATTAATCTAGGAAACGCTTACAGCTACATTACAGAAGGTATTGGTGAAGATATTCTTCCTGAAAATTACGATATGTCTGTGATCGATCATTTCGAAAAAGTGACCGATAAAGACGGTGCTATTTATGCAAGAAAACTAGCTAAAGAAGAAGGTATTTTCTGTGGATATTCTGCAGGAAGCGCAATGGCAGCTTTGGTACAGATGAAAGATCAGTTCACAAAAGATGATATCATTGTTGTACTTCTTCACGATCACGGTTCAAGATACGTTGGGAAAATCTACAACGACGAATGGATGAAAGAAATGGGTTGGTTAGAGTAATCAGCTTTTCATTATAAAACAAAACTCAGAGTATTTGCTCTGAGTTTTTTATTTATTTAAATTGTCTAGTCATGATGAAACAACAATACACAACAAATCATTTAAAAATACTAACAATTAGCTTTGTGTATTCGTGGCTATTAACTTTTATACGCATATTTACAAAGATACCCTTCTCATCATTTACGAAAATTCATACAATCAGTATTAGTTTAGTATCCTATATTTTTGCCACGAATGCACAAATTTTATTTATAAACAAGATTTTGATGATTACTTAAAAGCATTAAATTTATTGAGGAAGCAAAAATTTTAAAGCAAACGATTTTTCTAAGTTCTATTTCAAAACATTCGTTTGCACCGCTTGCTTCAGCAATTCGAAATCTGCTTCCTGCATTGACTTTTTTGGAAACATATAATTGAATTTCCCTTCTAAACCGATAAATTTATCGCTGATCTCTGCAGCCGTGAATTCTGTCCAAAGACTGGTTTCTTTATTGTCATTAAGGTTTACTTTAAAAACTTTAGCATTAAACTGAATTTGGTAAATATCTGTATTTTCAAGTGTTTTAAGATATTTTACCACTTCCTTTTTCCATTTTGAAACTTTATTGATCGCTAAAGATAAGTAGACCGCACAAAGCAGAAAAAGGAAACTCACAAAGTATAAAATCCCGAATTTCTCTTTACTTAAATCATCTTTAAAGTAAAATAAAACCAACAAAATCACAGCTACTACGATTGTGGTGATCAACTTCCCTTTCACAGTTGGTGAGAAAAAAAGGCTTCCCTGGTCTCCATGAAGGTAAATCTCTTCAAAATCTTTTTTGTTGATCTGTAAATTAATGATCTTATCGTCGTTGAGTCTTGCCATGTAATGAGTTTTTATAGTTTACAAAACTAAATTAAATATCCTCATATTTATCACTTATCGCCGAAAGTTTTTGCATTAACTCACGGTTGATCTGATTTAAATTTTCCATTTTCTGAAGCATATTGTGGATTACTTCAAGACCGGGAAGATTAATTTCCAGATCGTAATGCCAATTGGTAAATCGCTCAAATGTGGGAAGATCTTCATACATCAGATAACGAATTTCATTATCCGTCTCTATATTCAGCAAACCCGAATCTACCAATTCATCAAAAAAAGTAATTTCAATATTATAAATCTGTACGAGCTCTTCGCGTGATATTCTTTCACTCATAGCTTAGGAATTTTTAAGTTGTTCAAAAAGTTCTTTCTGCTTATCTGTAAGATCGGTCGGCAATTTTACATCATACGTCACAAATAAATCACCAAATTGACCGTCTTTTTTATAGATTGGAAAGCCTTTTCCTTTTAGTCTTACCGTTGTTCCGTTTTGTGTTCCGGGTTTTACTTTCAGATTAACGCTTCCCTCCAAAGTGCTTACATACACTTCGCCGCCTAAAACTGCCGTGTAAAGATCAATTGTAACTTTAGTTTTCAGATCATCTCCTACTCTTTCAAAATTAGGATCAGGATTGATATTAAAAGTAATATACAAATCTCCGCTCGGACCGCCGTTAACGCCCGGATTTCCGTGACCTTTTAATTTTATTTGCTGCCCGTCATACACTCCGGCGGGAATTGTGATTCTTACCTTTTTACCATTGATATCAAAAGTCTGCTGATGCGTTGTTGCTGCTTCTTTTAAGTTTAAATTTAATTCTGCCTGAACATCCTGACCTTTAAACTTTCCGGAGGCACTGCCGCGTGAACTTCTCCCGAAACCGCCACCTGCTCCGCCAAACATGCTTTGGAAAAAATCTGAAAAATCTTCACCTTCTCCAAAATCGGCACCAGAGAATCCACCGCCGTAGTTTCCGCCTTGATATTGCTGTCTTTGCTGTTGTTGGGCTTTTTCGTATTCTTCACCATGCTTCCAGTTTTCACCATACTTATCGTACTTGGCACGGTTTTCAGGATTACTGAGCACTTCATTGGCTTCATTCAGCTCTTTGAACTGTTTTTCTGCCTCTTTGTCGTTCGGATTAAGGTCTGGATGGAGTTTTCTTGCCTGTTTGCGATACGCTTTTTTAATAGCATCCTGAGTTGCGCTTTTGTCTACGCCTAAAATTTTGTAATAATCTATATAAGCCATAGAAACGAATGTTTACTCAAATTTAGAAAAATTAAGGCGAACATGCATCTAAGAAATTGTTAAAAATAAATCTATCTTTGATAAAAATCAGGCTGAACGTCGCCATTACTAAACTGAAGTTCAAATACTGATTAATACAATAATTAGTCAGAAACAAGAAATATCCACCTATGAAAGAGGTCTTAAAAAACTATTCCGGAATTTTGCTTTTACTTCTGGGAATCACCGTGGGAAGTATTATCGGTATTATTGCTCCACAAATCGTGGAGTACATAAAACCTCTGGGGGACATTTTCCTTAATCTTCTTTTTGTAAGTGTAGTTCCGCTTGTATTTTTTGCCGTTTCAAATTCCATTGCTTCTCTTGAGCAGGAATCTAAGTTTGGTAAAATCCTTCTGGTAATGTCTTTTACATTTCTCTTTTTTATATTGACTGCAGCAGTTTTTACGATTAGCGCAGTCTATCTTTTTCCCGTTTCATCCATATCAGGAAGTACAGAACTGATTACTGAAGCTACCAAAGAAGAAAATTGGGGCGATAGAATTGTAAGCTTTTTTACCGTTGGTGAGTTTACCGAATTGTTTTCCCGAAAAAATATGCTCGCGCTTCTTATTTTTGCTTTCCTTACCGGTTTTGCAGCCAGAAAATCAGGCGAAAACGGGAAACCATTCAGGGTTTTTATTGCTTCAGGCTATGAAGTAATGAAAGAACTTCTTTTAATGATTATGAAAATTGCACCCATCGGTTTGGGAGCATACTTTGCATATCAGGTTGCCACATTGGGACCTCAGCTTTTTGGTTTTTACGCTAAACCGCTTGGTTTATATTACGTTGCAGGAATTATCTACTTCTTTGTCTTTTTCACGCTCTATGCTTTTATGGCAAACGGACAAAACGGAATAAAAAGTTTCTGGAAAAATGCAATTCTTCCGACCTTAACCGCATTGAGTACCTGCAGTAGCTTTGCAACAATGCCCACCAATTTGGTAGCTGCATCACGGATAGGAGTTCCAAGTTCGATTGCCAATTTGGTGATACCGATTGGGACGACATTGCATAAAAACGGTTCGTCAATGTCTTCGATTATTAAAATATATGTAGCTTTTCAGATTATCGGGAGAGATTTTTTTGAACCTTCTAATCTTTTGCTAGCTTTAGGAATCACTGTTTTCGTAAGTATCGTCGCTGGTGGAATTCCGAATGGTGGTTATATTGGTGAAATGCTGATGATTTCTGTTTACAGCTTGCCACAGGAAGCTATTCCCGCCGTGATCATTATCGGAACTTTGGTAGATCCGTTGGCGACGGTTTTGAATGCGGTCGGAGATGTTGTAGCGGCGATGTTTGTGAATCGGTTCGTGAAGGTTTGATTTATCCATCTATAAAACTGTTCATCAATAAAATTGCAAGTCCTTACAACTTGCACTTTGTATAATCTAAAACGAAACTTTCTTTTATTCTGCCAATACCTCATCAATGATCTGACGGATTCTCTTATTATTAAGCTGGGTTTTGAATTCTGCCTTGTATCCATCTATTGTTAACTGATTAAAGAATTCTTTAGCACAATCTATTTTGGCATCTTCTATTTTCCTTAAAGAAGATTTTTTATCAATATCTTTCGTTTCTACAATAATGTTGAGGATCTTCTCACCATTATCCTTTTTACGAGATACATAAGTCGGGACTGTAGAATATAAATGCTTTTCCGTTGGTATTCCTTCTATAAACTTGGTTCCGATTAAACCTTGAGTAATCTCTGGCTTTGGAGAGCCATCAACATAGGTAAGTGAGGTCGCTTTTCTTCCAAGATTGGCTTTTGAGTAACTGAATCTTCCTGCCAGTTTCTCAATCTTCCAATTGCTATAAACTGAACCCACTGCCCTCTCAAAAAAGACTGCGCATCCATCGTGTGATGACTGCGCAGTGAAGAGGTCTTCGGTGCGCAGTGACGGGGTTGTGACTGCGCAGTGATTTTTAGTATTATTTGTCTTTGGTGAAATCGGCAACACTTAATGCATCTTCGATTCTCTTTCCCGGACGGTAATTTACCTTGGCACTTTTGATGAGTGTAGATGTGAATTTCTCTTCGGTTTCTGCACCACTGCTGCTAAGACTTGGGTAAAAGCTGCCCAGCTTGTCGAGCCGGATGATTTTTCCATTGACGAGTTCTTTCTGGATGACATTCTCCAGCGCAATGATAACCCCACGTATATCTGCCTCACTGAGTGCGGAGAATTTCTCTATCTCATCTACAAGATTGTCGATGGTCATCTCACCATCATACTTTACCTGTGCATACCATTTTTTGATTCCCCCGCCAGTCACGCCTGGTTCGCCACGTTCGATTACGGTGTACTTGATTGACATTTGTGTATTATTTAAATTATAAAATAAAATTATTAAATTTTTCTTTGCAATACTTGTCTCCAGATAAACTTCTACAATGCTTGAGATTTATATCGACAATATCTAAGTAAAAGAAAATCTGTGAAGTCTATGAGTGGAAAAAAATATCCTACAGACTTCACAGATTTTTACAGATTCAATTGAAATCAACACAAGTATAAATTCAGTTAAACTACTTCGTGGTTCTTATGGTAAGCTTTTCTACTAGCATACATGGGACAACCAAGACTATTGTTTTGAAATACTTTGTGGTTCCTGATGCGGACTTTATTTATTCACTTCGTTTTACCTCTTCTAAATTCTTCAATTCATCCGCCGTAAAAAGTTTGTAATGCACTTTAAAGGTTTTTCCTAAAGGGGTTTCCAGAGAAAACCCGCCCGGACCGAAACCTTCTAAAATATCTAATGTAAAATGCGAGTACTGCCAATATTCGAAAAGGTCGCGGTCGATCCAGAACTCATGTCCGTTGATGGTTCCGATCATTGCATCGTTCATTCTTGGAAAATAACCTCCTTTCTCAAAACATTGTGGCTGCGTTCCTTCACAACAACCTCCGGCCTGGTAAAACATCAGATCACCATACTTTTTCTCTAGCTCCCAGATTACCTCCAATGCTTTTTCTGTAACTGAGAGTCTTGATATTTTTTTTGTTTCCATAATGATTTTTTTATTGTTCTTTTGTCTTGAAACAAAAGAACCAAAAGTTCAAGACTTGGATTCTTTCGCTGAAAATTAATTCAATTCACTGAAAATTCTAAACTTGCGCGAGAACTTATTTTTCCCTTCGGTTGAACATTTGTATCGCGCTTCAGGCAGAAGAATTTTCTTAACGCTTCAGACTCCTAAGTCATTTTAAAGTCTTTCAAACAGAATTTGGTTTATTAAACTTTGATTAAGTCGAGCTTAGTCTTTGTCTATTTTATAAAGTTAAAAAAAGCCTGACAAAACAAGCATTGTCAGGCTTTACATAAACCAAATATAGGGACGTGTTTTTCACACCACTTCTGCGTGAGGGATAGGAAGGGCGGCGAGTTCCTCGCCGGTGTGAAGCACCGAAACGAAGTGCAGCCATGGATAGCCCGACCGTTTTCCCCGTGACAAACGGGGAAAACGGGCACGCCCTAAATATTTAAATTAAAAGAAACCTAATTTATTTTTGTTGTAAGAGATCAACATATTCTTCGTCTGACGGTAATGATCTAACATCATTTTATGGTTTTCTCTACCGATACCCGATTGTTTGTACCCTCCAAACGGCGCTCCTGCAGGATATGAGTGATATTGATTGACCCAAACTCTACCCGCCTGAATCTGACGCGGCACATTGTACAACTGGTGTGCATCTCTCGTCCAAACTCCTGCTCCTAATCCGTAAATAGTATCGTTGGCGATTTTGATTCCTTCTTCTTCGTCTTTAAACGTTGTGAAAGCCAGAACCGGTCCGAAAATTTCTTCCTGGAAAATTCTCATTCTGTTGTTTCCTTTGAAAATGGTCGGCTGAATGTAATATCCTTCATCTAAACCTTCTCCAACATTATTTACATCACCACCCACTAAAACTTCTGCACCTTCTTCTTTACCCAATTTGATATAAGAAAGAATCTTGTCTTTTTGAATTTTTGAAGCCTGAGCACCCATCATCACCGTTTTATCTAAGGGATTTCCTACTTTGATTGCTTTTACTCTTTCGATAACTTTTGCAATGAAAGCGTCTGCAATATCTTCCTGTACCAACAATCTTGACGGACAGGTACAAATCTCACCCTGATTTAAAGCAAAAAGTACTGCTCCTTCAATCGCTTTATCTAAAAATGCATCATCTGCATCCATCACTGAACTGAAGAATACGTTTGGAGATTTCCCTCCCAATTCTAAAGTCACCGGAATAATATTTTCTGTCGCATATTGCATTACCAAACGACCTGTTGCTGTAGAACCTGTAAATGCTGCTTTGTTCACTTTCGGATTGGTTACCAAAGCTCTTCCCAATTCTGCTCCAAAACCATTAACGATATTTACGACTCCCGCCGGAAGCAAATCGCCTATTAATTCCATTAAAACCAAGATAGAGACCGGTGTACTTTCTGCAGGCTTTAAAACCACGCAATTACCTGCTGCCAAAGCCGGAGCTAATTTCCAAACCGCCATAAGAATTGGAAAATTCCAAGGAATGATTTGAGCAATTACTCCTAAAGGCTCATGAACGATTAACGAAACCGTATCTTTATCCAATTCGTTGTGAGAACCTTCTTCTGCTCTGATGACCGATGCAAAATATCTGAAATGATCAATTGCCAAAGGAATATCTGCTGCCAAAGTTTCTCTTACTGCTTTACCGTTATCAATAGTCTCGACCGTTGCTATATATTCTAAATTCTGCTCAATTCTATCTGCAATTTTATTCAGGATAATGCTTCTTTCTGTAGAAGAAGTGTCTTTCCAGGTTTGAAATGCTTTTTCTGCAGCATTTACCGCTAATTCTAAATCTTCTTTGGATGAATGTGCTGCCTGCGTGAAAACTTTCCCGTCAACCGGAGAAACCACATCAAAATACTGCCCGTTAACCGGTGCTGTAAACTTGCCGTCAATATAATTATTGTATTGATTTTTAAACTCCGGCCACTGTAAAGTGGTAGCCGATTGCTGTTCTGTTGTTGTGCTCATATTAATATGTTTAATTTTTATCTAAAGCCAAATTACATACAGCAAAGAGAATTGAATAGCAGAATCCTACAAAAAAATATTAAAATAGTACACCGTTCTAATTTTTATCGTTTCATTAACAAATAAATAGTCAATTAATCTTTATATTTGAATAGATAGGTCTCGAAAAATGTTAGAAATGAATGATAACAAGTTTTTATTAAATACTCCTGAATTAAAGAAGGAAAGCCAGCTTTTGAACTTGGTCGAAAACCAGACATTATTCAATCTAAACAACTGTGAATTTAGCATTTACGAAACCCACAAGTCTGCTTACGGCGTAAAACTACATTTTGACAACATTGCATTTACAGCAATGCTCCGCGGTAGAAAGCACATGAAACTGGAAAATAAAACCAATTATTTTGATTACCATCCCGGAGAAAGCATTTTGGTCGCTCCCGGTGAAACGATGGTCATCGATTTTCCTGATGCAGACGAAACCCCTTCTCAATGTATTTCTTTAAGCTTAAATCCAGAATTCATTGAAAATTCTCTGAATCACCTCAACTACAATTTTCCAAAAGTTGATGAAACCTCAACATGGAATATACAGCTGGATGAGTATTTTCTGTTTAATAATAAGTCTTTGGCTTCTGCAACCAACAATATTATGAGAATTGCAATGGATGATAATTCACAGAAAGATATTATGGCAGATTTTGCTTTGAAGGAATTACTAATAAGGCTGATGCAAACTCAGGCAAGAACTATGGTAGAAAAAAATATTGCTAAAAATAAATCCAGAATCGGGTTTGTAGTAGATTATATCAAGAAAAATATCCACCAAAAACTTTCAATTGACAGCATTGCGAAACTGGCTTATGTAAGCAAATCAAACTTCTTTAAAATGTTTAAAGATGAACTAGGAACTTCGCCTAATGATTTTATTCTTCAGGAACGAATTAATAGGGCAAAAGAACTTTTAGCTTTAAATAACAGCATCAAGGAAACTGCCTTTCAAACCGGTTTTTCTGATACTAATTATTTCACAAGGGTTTTTAAACAATTGGTTGGTGTGACGCCGAAAAGTTATCAGAATAAGATTATGTGTCATATTTAATTCTAATGACGATAAGTTCTTGTTGAATTAATATCAGTTTCATAAACATATTTTCCTTTATCTTTTTTAAGTAAATAAATCGTTAAACTTTTATCTGAACCACAATTTTCATCTACAGCTAGAAGTATTCTTTTTCTATCCTTTGAAAATAAAGGTTTCGATATTCTTGTTTTACACAAAATAGATTTTGAATCGATATATTTATTTTTCACTAAAGAAGTATCAATCTTATATTTTTCATTTTTAATAATTTCAAAATTCAAATCTGTAAACTCTTTTTCTTTCCAGTATTCCAGTCCTTCTTTTAGATAAAATGGTTCTGAAGAAAGATTCTTCACACTTATTTTATGCTCATCAAAAAAGGTATTTATAATTTCGTAATCATTCTTTTTCTCAGCACATGAAGTGAAAGCAAAAATGATAATCAGATAAATTAAATTTCGCATATTATTTAGTCTAAAAACAAAGCACCTCAAAAGAGATGCTTTATTTATTATTTTTATCCTTTATAACCGTAATACCTCGCTCCTTTCAACACAGGATTTTCCAATTCCACAGATTCTAAGCCAAATCCGGTGTAATCAGGATTTACAGAATGTTCCAACTGTTTTCTATGAAGCTTTTCGTAAGTATCGAAATCAATCGCTAGACGGTTCTTAAGATTTTCAAATAAATCCCATTTTGCAACGACAGTTTTCCAGTTTTCAGAAACTTTTCCGGCAAAAACTTTTGATTTTGAACCGCTTCCGTAACCTAAAAATCCTAGTTCTTCACCAGCTAGTTCTTCATTTTCATTAAAAGAAGTCTGTAATGCTGAAAGTAAGGCCATAAAAATCGAAGCGGTGTACATATTTCCTATTTCAGACGATGCACGCTGTGTTTTTTCAATTTTATTATTGATAAATTGGATATAGTTTTCAGATTTCGCAACCGTTTTTTGTTCCTCAGGAGTTGAATAATTGAGTCCGTTTTCTAAGCTGTAAATTTCTGTAAAAACTCTTTTGCCATGAAATGCATACGGAAGGTGGAAAATAAGGTATTTCCAGTTTTCTGAAGGCTTTGTTTTACCAGAAACCTCTGCATAATGCTGATAAGCTTCTCTGATTCTATCCTGATAACATTGGTTGGAATATTGCCCGTCAAATACAGGTTCATCCGTAAAGATTTCTATTTTGTCTGGAAAAGATTCAGTAGCATTCTTTAAATCTTCTTTTTTGAAATGTCTTCTGGGTTTAAAAAAATCAAAAACAGATTCTGTAGCAATTCCCCAATTATTTTCAATTTCAATTAAATCTGGTTTCGCAGAAACTAGCAAAGCGACCGCTCCTCCGCCTTGGGTATATTCACCAGAAGAAGCCAGTTCGTATTTAGCATAATCGCTTGCAATAACCACTGCTTTTTTATCGGGATTCACCCTTACAAAATCTAAAGAATTATGAAGCGCATCTACTGCTCCGATACACGCAAAAGTCATATCTACCACATCGCAGTTTTTGAAACATCTTTCTCCGAACTCCGGTTCCAAAACTTTTTCTACCATCTGCATTGCATAAGAAGCCGTTGGTTTAGCGGCATCGATTGCACTTTCTGTTCCTAAATAAATACGGGAAATTTCTTTGGGATTGATTTGATATTCTTTTATTAATTTCAGCAATGCTCCCGCAGCAAATGTAGCAGCATCTTCATGTAAATCGGGGAAACCCATTTTATGTAAGCCTAATCCTTTTTCCAGTTTTGCAGGTTCAATTCCTCTTTTTTCTGCTAAATCCTTAATTTCCAAATACAAAGAAGGCACATAATAAGCTGCAGCCTCAATTCCAAAACTCATAATCGTCAAATTTTAAACTAATTTATGAAAGATGTTGCAAAAAATACTGGATAATCGTCTATTTTTTTATTGATTAAACAAAAAAAGCATCTCGTTGGAGATGCTTTAAAATGATATTGTTGTATTGATTAAATTTTAATTACTTTTTAATCATTTTGAATGTTTCTGTTCCTAATGCTGTTTCACCAGTTACAATATATGTTCCGCTTGGTAATGCAGAAACATCTAATCGACCTTGATCTGAATCTGTTTTGTGAGACTGAATTTTTTGACCTACACTGTTATAAACGGTAATCTGACTCACTTTTTCACTGCTCTTATAATTCAATACATTTTGCGCAGGATTTGGATAATAACTGATTGAAGATTTCACAGTTTTCTTAACATCACTTACACTTAAATTAGCTCCTGAAACAACCAGTGCATCTACTAATGTAGAATATCCGTAATCAGTCTCACACTCAATAGCAATTTGATACGTTGTAGGAGGAAGCCCTATTGATCCTGAAGACGTCCAAGCAGTAATATTAGAATGGAACTCAGCAAGCTGAACCCAAGCCGCAGTTGCGGAAGTTCTGTAAAATACTCTCAACCAGTTTTGATCAGAACCCCATAACTTATTTATATAATAAAAGCTAACTGTTGGGCTATTAACGCCCGACAAATTTAATACAGGGCTTACCAATTTTGTTTTATCAAAATTATGTGAAGTTCCGGGATAATTTGCAAATTTTGTTCCTTCGTACGCGGTAACTCCAGTTCCGCCCGTAGAAGCTGTGGAAGCAAATGTCCAAGACATATTATTTACCTCATAAATCTGAGTCCAGCTGGCTCTTGTAGGTGAGTTGTCTTCAAAAGTTTCTGTCCAGGGAAATGTAGTAATCTGTGCATTCATAAACGAAATCCCAAGAACCGCAATGGCAAGATATGTACGTTTTGATACAAATTTAGAAAATAGTTTTGTTTTCATAAAATCTTATTTTAAAGGTTTATTAACAAATATACTATTTATGTATTAAAATAACATAAAAAAAGCAAATACATTAACAAATATCCAAAAAGCTATTTTCTTCAAATAAAAAACCACTGTCTAAACAGTGGTTCTTGTAAACATAAATTTTTATTTATTTAAAATTTTCAATCGCTTTATTGATTGCGTCAATTTGCGGATTGATGCTTGATGCTTTTTGCGGATTCTGCTTAAGAAGTTCCATTTTCTTATTGAGACCGTCTTTCAGCATTTGAGTAATCATCATTTTTACTTGCGGATTATTCCCCATCTGATCTTTAGCCTGACCAAGAATCTTTGTGATACTTTCTGTAGCTTTTAAATTATCTGAAGTCATTATCCAGTTATATCCTTCTTCTGCCACTTTCCCCAATTCAGGATTCTGGAATTTTATAAAAGGATAAAATGCCGCAATCGGAGCAATATTTGCCATCTGCGAAGTCACTTTATTTTTAACAACAATAGGCAATAGCTGGGTCAGCATATCTTCAGAAGCACCTTCCAAATTAATTTTATCAGCCAGCGTATTTACTTTTGAAGGATCTACAGAAACGATCGCAGCCAAAGAATTTCCTTTTACAGAATTGGAAACTGCATTAACTCCTTTTTCAAAAACAGGAACATATTTTTTATCCTTTGTTTTTGCTAAAGCCGCAATTGCTGCACCCTGAACTAAAGTTTTAGGATCATTTGAAGCCAGTTTTTCAACATCACTTCCCAAAGCTTTCATTTGCTCAGGATTACTTAGATCCATCAACTCCAAAGCCTTGATTCTTATTCTGAAGAAAGGATCTTTTATCGCTGCAGCCAATAATTTTGTAGCAGTCGGATTTTTGCCTACCTGATCTTTTATTGCATTTAAAGCGATGTACTTGCTTTTAAACTCTTTAGAATTGGTGAACTGCAATAAGTTCTGCTCCGGAGTTTTAGACTCCGTAATATCAGCTAACAAAACGCCGTCCGCGTTGATGTTAATGAGATCCGGGTTTTTAGAAGAATCAAAAGTAAATGTATTTTTTGTGGCAGCATTTGCCCAAACATTATATCTTTTTGGTTTACCGTTATCATAAACATCGATTGCCAAAGGAAATTCAAAAGGCAAATCCTGAGATTGGTTTAAAATAACAGTAACCTGTTTTTTTACCGGCTCAAAAGTATATGTATAGTTTAATTTTGGATTTCCGCTTCCGAAATACCATTGATTGAAGAACCAGTTTAAATCTTTACCAGAAACTTTTTCAAAAGATAACCTCAATTGATGTGCTTCGGCATTCTTGTATTCGTTGGTTTTAAGATAATCTGTAATTCCGGCGAAAAAGGCATCATCACCAAGATAATTTCTCAGCATGTGAAGAATTCCGCCTCCTTTCTGATAGGTTACCAAATCGAAAACATCTTCACGAGAGCTATAATCAAATCTTACCAAATCTTTTTTGAAATCTGAAGGATTGTGGATGTAATGATTCACATCTTCCAACTGATGGTAATCTGCCTGATCTTTTCCGTACTTATATTCGTTCCAAAGATATTCTGAATAGTTTGCAAAAGATTCATTAACGGTAAGATTGCTCCAGCTTTCCGCCGTTACCAAATCGCCGAACCAATGGTGGAATAATTCATGAGCAATGGTATCTTCCCATTTGTTCTCATCGATTAACTGTCCAGGCTTTTGAAGAATATCACTTCCATGAAGTGTTGCTGTTGTATTTTCCATTGCTCCGGAAACATAATCTCTTCCGGAAATCTGTGCATATTTTGCCCAAGGATAATCGTAACCTAATTTTTTAGAGAAAAAATCGATCATTTCCGGAGTGTTTCCGTAAATCTGTTTTGCATACGGTTCGTATTCCTTTTCAATATAATAATCTACAGGAACATTTTTCCATTTGTCTTTTACCACGGCATATTCACCAACTCCCATGAAGAAAAGATAGGTTGAATGTCTTTTATCCATCACCCAATGATCGGTTCTTAAATCGTTGGATTCTTTTTTAGATTCTTTTAAAATACCGTTTGAAAGGGTAACGTATTTATCCGGAACCGTCATGAAGATTTCCTGTGTAGTCTTCTGATTCGGTTTATCAATTGTTGGAAACCATGCTGAAGAAGATTCAGTTTCACCTTGAGTCCAGATTTGTGTTGGCTTATCAGCATCTTTTCCCTGAGCATTGATGAAATAAAGACCCTTTGCATCATTAATAGCTGCACTTCCCTCCTGCTTCACTTCGTTCGGACGAGACGTGTATTTGATGTACACTGTATAATCCTGGTTTCTTGTATACGTTTTATCAAGGCTTATCTTTAAAACATCATCTTTATACTCATATTTTAAAGGAGATTTTTTACCGTTATTATCTAAAGCCACTTCGTGGATCAACATTCCTTTTGCATCAAGCGTCAATTCATTAGAAGGATAAAAATACGGAGAAGCTGTTAACCATTCTTCGCCATTCATCTGCTCTTTTTGATAATCAAAATTGACTTTAAGTTTAGTATGCTTAAGCTCCGTAACTTTTGTGTGCGTTGCTCTGTAGACTTTTTCTCTTCCCGAAGTTTCTGTTTGTGCAGATACGTTTGCGGAGAATAAAACTCCAAGTATTGCAATAGATAAAATGGCTTTTCTCATCCTTTTCTATATTATTTTTTTTTGAATTATTTTTTAATCAGAATATCAAAAATATCATTGACTAATGTTTCGTAATCACCTTTCTTCAACTGTTCTTTAGTTTTTGCGAAAGCTTTTTTAAGATCACTTTCAGGGTTTTCGTCGTCGATAATTTCAATATCATTAATTCCTTTTACCTGAAGCAAAAGTTCTTTCAATTTTTCAACATCCGTATTTTCTGCAATGGTTATTTTTAGTGATTTCATAAGCGATAAGTAGATATTTTGGCGTGAACGTTACAAAAAAAGTGAAGTTTTGTACTTCACTTGATTATTTATTGAGCATTCTTTCTAATTTCTCAGGATTACCTTTTGATGGGAGAAATAATAAGATTTCTACGCAATTAATTTGTATTTCAAAATATACTTTAACTTGCTTTTTTCCTAATAAAGCAAATCGTAGTTTACTATCTAAATCTATTGATGGATAAGAAATTATTTTATCATTAAGTGATTGCTTAAATTTCTTCAAATCATTCTTGAAAAATTTCAACTCTTTTTGACTCCAGCGATAATTCAAAAAGTCAGTGATTTCTTGAAGACTTTTAATAGCATCTCTCGAAAAAATAATTCTCATTTCTTATTAAAAATCGAATCAATTAATTCTTCCGAAAACTCTTCATATTCGCCATTTTTAATTTGATTTCTGCTTTGCTCAATTACTTTTGCAAAGACCTCTGAATTTTCAATTTCTTCCCACGAATAAGTTTTATCATTTTCTGAAATCTCAATATGATTAATTCCTTTTATCTGAGACAAAAGTTTTTTAATGAAAGGAACATCTGCATATTCGTCTAAACTGATTTTAATTTCCATAATTCCAGGATTTTAATCAAAGTTAATAATTTTATTACTAAAAAGTTATATCGCCACAGGCGCTTTGATTCCCGGATGCGGATCGTAATTTTCTAAAGTAAAATCTTCAAAATTAAAATCGAAAATATCTTTGATTTCAGGGTTAAGTTTCATTGTTGGTAAAGGTCGTGTCTCTCGGGAAAGCTGTTTATTAACCTGTTCAAAATGGTTGTTGTAAATATGAACATCACCAAAAGTATGCACATAATCACCAACTTCTAATCCGGTAACCTGAGCAACCATCATTAATAAAAGCGCATAACTTGCAATATTAAAAGGAACTCCCAGGAAAACATCGGCACTTCTTTGGTACAATTGAAGCGACAATTTTCCATCTGCGACATAAAACTGAAATAAAGCATGACAAGGCGCCAAAGCCATATTCGGAATTTCAGCTGCATTCCACGCAGAGACAATTAATCTTCTGGAATCAGGATTTGTTTTGATCTGTTCGATTACTTCAGAAAATTGGTCAACTACTTTTCCGTCGGCACCATTCCAGCTTCTCCATTGTGCACCATAAACAGGACCTAAATCGCCATTTTCATCTGCCCATTCGTTCCAGATAGAGACTCCATTATCAGTGAGATACTTAATATTGGTATCACCTTTAATAAACCAAAGCAATTCATAAATAATAGATTTCAAATGAACCTTTTTAGTTGTAACCAAAGGAAATCCTTTTGACAAATCATAACGCAACTGGTATCCAAAAACACTTCGTGTTCCTGTTCCTGTTCTGTCGGTTTTATCGGTTCCGTTATCTAAAATATGCTGGAGTAAATCGAGGTAGTTTTGCATTGTGAAAATTATCAGCTTCAAATTTAAAAAAAACAAAGTTTAAAATCTTCATTTAAAACTTAAAGTTAGCATATCAATACGATTCTAATTTTCTATCAAAAAAAAGCATCCATAAAAATGAATGCTTGAACATTTTTATTTTTCGAAATATTAAACTGCGGTATAGCCACCATCAACCAAATAATAACCTCCCGTCATAAAAGATGATTTTTCAGAACTTAGGAAAAGAACCAATTCGGCAACTTCTTCTGATGTACCCAATCTTCCCATCGGATGTTTGGCAATCAATGCTTTTTTATGCTCAGCATCCAACTGATTCAAAAGAGGAGTATCAATATAACCAGGTCCAACTGCATTACAACGAATGTTTTTTTGACCGTATTCTGCGCCGATATTTTTTGTTAAACCAACAACAGCATGCTTCGTCGAAGTATAAGCTGATGATAATGGTGCTGCAACAGATCCATGGATTGATGCGATGTTTACAATAACCCCGCCTCCATTTTTCTCCATTTGTGTCAATTCATATTTGCAACCGTAGAAAACACCATCAAGATTAATATCGATCACTTTTTTCCATCCATCAAGACTGTAATCTCCAGTTTGATTCGTTTCACCACCAATTCCGGCATTATTACAGGCAATATCTAATCTTCCGTACGTTTCAACTGTTGCTTTTACCAAAGCTTCCACCTGTTCAGGATTTGAAGTGTCGGCTTTAACAAAAGTTGCTTCGCCACCTGCTGATTTTATTTCTTTAACTGCAGATTTTCCGTGTTCTTCGTTAATATCGGAAACGATAACTTTTGCGCCTTCTTTAGCGTATAATTTTGCGATAGCAAGACCAATTCCTGAACCTGCCCCTGTAACCAATGCTACTTTATTGTCTAAAATTTTCATAACAAATGATGTATTTAATTATGATATTAAATCAACAAAAATTATGCAAAGAAGTGTTTTTAAAAGTTAATAAATTCACAAATGTTTCTTTTCGAATCAATGATATGTTTTAAAGTTAAAAACTACTGAATCTCAATAATTTTCTGATTTATATTATTCAACGAGAAACATTCATTTTCCTGCTTCCCAAACATTGCTTTTGCCAATGGAGATTCCGGAGAAATACAGATGATTTTTTGATTTTCACAAGTAATTTCACCTAAAGAAACCGAAATAAAAAACAATCCTTTTTCCGTTTTTACAATCGCTCCTTTTTCTGCTTTGTCAGATTGTTTTGGAAGTACTGTTTTCAGAAAATCCTGCTGTTTCAAAACTTCATTCAACTGAATTTGCAGATTATTGATTTCCTGCTGAAGCATTTCTCTTCCGGTTTCGTATTTGTCGCCCATCGAACTTTTGGTATCGTTGCTTGAAGCTCGGGTTTCAGCAATCAGTTTCTCTAAAGTTTGGATTTTTTCAGATAATTTTGATTTAATAATATCTAAAAGTGAAGATTTGTTCATATTAAATTTTAGCTAAAGTCTTTTCTTTAATTCATTAAAAAGCGGGCTAAAGCCCGCTCGTATTCATAAGATTTTTAAAGTTATGTATTTTGATTTAATCTTAAAAGAAAAACTTATCTATAACTTTTATGCAAATTTATTTTTCAAAAACAGCGTAATCGGAAACTTTAAAACTGAAGTTTTTACCCGTGTTGAAATCTCTTTTGGTACCATCAAAAATATTTTTAAAAATTCCAGACACATTTTCATCATCAATAGTAAATTCAACGTTTTCTTTTGAAAAATTGAGCACTACTAACACTTCATTCCACTTATTTTTTCTGATGTAAGCAAAAATTTTATCATTCGCTGAAGTGTTTAAAAGATAAGTGACCACATTTGAATCACCACCTCTTAAAGCTGGGTTTGAAGATTTCAGATTCAACAAAGTCTTATAAAAATCAGCCATTTTACAGTCATTCGTCCATTCTATCGGATCTTTTTCAAAAAATTCTAATCTTTTGTGATTAGGAAGTTCCTGCCCGGAATACAATAACGGAATACCATTCCAAGTCGCTGAGAATACAGCCATTGCTTTTGTAATATCGCCGTACTTTTCGTACTCTGTTCCGTTCCAGGAATTTTCATCATGATTGGTGGTAAACCACGCTCTCATAGAGGAATCTCCTATTTGAGAATATTTTCTCAGCAGATCTACAAGCTCTTGAATCGGCTGATTGTCTTTATAAAATTCAGCAGATTTGTGCATCCATTTCCAAGAATAACTGGCGTCAAACACTTTACCATGTTCCGGACTTTCTAATTCATCAAATTCACCAATCCAGAAAAGAGGTTTTATTTTTTCAACTTCAGGTCTTGCTTCTTCCCAAAAATCTACCGTCACCCAAGAAGCCAGATCGCATCTGAAACCATCAATATTGGTTTCTTCGATCCAAAACTTCATCGCATCAATCATCGCTTTCCTCATTTCCTGATTTTCATAATCAAGCTCGATAATATCATCCATTCCGGATGCCATTTTGAAATCGCCATTTTCTTTCAGGTAAAATTCAGGATCCGTTTTCGTCCAAACATGGTCCCAGCCTGTGTGATTGGCAACCCAGTCGATGATTACTTTAAAACCTAAACGATGCGCTTCATTCACCAAATGTTTGAAATCATCCATCGTCCCAAACTCTGGATTGATTGATGTGAAATCTGCAGCTGCATAAGGACTTCCTAAACTTCCTTTTTTATTTTTCTGAGCAATGGGAGTAATCGGCATAAACCATAATGTTTTAACACCCATGTTTTTCAGACGCGGCATTTCTTTTTCAAATGCTCTGAAAGTGCCTTCCTTAGTATATTGTCTTACGTTAACTTCATATATATTGGTGGTGTGTTTCCATTCCTGAGGTACATCCATATTCATTGTCATTTTTTAGATAAATGAAATTTTTCTATTTCCTTTATAAGTTTTAAGCTGAATTTATTTAGCAAAAATAAGAAATTGAGTTTTAAAAATATTTAAACGAGTTGATTATGTCTATTTTCTTGAAAATCTCTTTTTCTCTTAAAACCAAAGGAAAAAAAGTTGAAGACTGTAATTTCCTGCTAAAAATTATGAATTAAGTCATATTATTTAAAACGAAAAACCCTGAATTTTAGTTCAGGGCTGTATTTTATTTATCTTTCGTTGTCATCGTCTTCTTCATCGAAAACATCATCATTATAGTCATCTTCTTCATCGTCATCGAAATTGTCATCTTCATCTTCAAAGCTGCTACCACTTACGAAATCATCATCAAAACTGAAATCATCATCCAATAAAGGCATTGCAGATTTTTTGTTTTTTGATCCTCCGGCGCTTCCGTTTTTACCCGGAGCTTTTAAAGGAGCATTTCCGAATCTGTACGTTGTAATCGGGTAGTTTACACCTTTCGTTTCGTCTACAACTTCTACCAATTCGCAGAAAAATTCCCAAAGATCAAGCAGACCGTACTGGAACTGCGCTTTGTCTCCTGCTGACTCAAATGCTTCATCGATGTATACATCTGACATAATTTCGCCATCACCATCATCACTCATATCTTCCAGTGGTACGCTTTTTACAACAGTACCATCTTCTTCGAGAAGATTAAAAGTAGACAGCTCATCTCCACTAAGGTTGAATGCACTTTTAATTCCCAAATGTAAGTTCCAGAGTGTTTGTTTTCCTTTGATTTCTACATCTCGGAAAATGTCTTCTTTCGTATCTAATATTACACGGATTTTGTAAACCATATCAGTATTTCAATTACTTTTTGCCTTATTTATTGTGATAAATTCTTGTTGCAAATATATAATAAATGAGATTTTACAAAAAATATTTAATAATTTTTTAGAAACTTTTTTTTCCTTACATTTCGCAAAATCATTTACTTTTCTCGAGCATAAAACTGAATTTTGTGCCTTCCAGGTAAACACTTTCTACCGTAATATTTTCGTTATGAGCCTCCAGGATGTGCTTCACAATGGCTAGCCCTAATCCTGAACCACCCTGTCTTCTGCTTCGGCTGGTCTCTACTCTATAAAATCTTTCAAAAATTCTTGGTAAAAGTTCGGCTTTTATTCCCATACCGTTATCAATTACTTCGATAAGTACTTTATTTCTGAGAACACTTGTCTTCACCACTACTTTCGCTTCCTGCCTGTTGGCGTAGTGAATAGCATTTGAAATTAAATTAATAAAAACCTGAGA
This sequence comes from Chryseobacterium indoltheticum, assembly GCF_003815915.1. Classification (NCBI taxonomy): domain Bacteria; kingdom Pseudomonadati; phylum Bacteroidota; class Flavobacteriia; order Flavobacteriales; family Weeksellaceae; genus Chryseobacterium; species Chryseobacterium indoltheticum. The sequence continues at coordinate 1,290,713 of NZ_CP033929.1, read as the reverse complement.
CACTTTCTGCTTGTCGGCCTCCACAAAAATCTGGCTATGTAAAGTCTGAAGCTGCAAAACGGTATTATTTTTTTCGGCTTCCAGATCGAGCAGGTCAAAAATTTCTTTAATAAGAATATTAACATCAAATCTGGAAACGGTAAGATTGATTTCACCGGCTTCCAATCTGTTGATCATGTCTAGATCATTAACGATAGCTATCAATCTTTCTACAGAGATCCCTATTCGTTCCAAATATTTATCACGGATCGTCAGATTATCTACTCCACCGTCAACTAAAGTTTCTACGTAACCCTGAATGGAAAAAAGTGGTGTTTTTAGCTCATGTGAAACATTTCCGATATATTCTTTACGGTAACTTTCCATTTCTTTCATCATATCCATCTCGGTGAGCTGCTGCTGATTAAAATCTGAAAATCTTTCTCCGAGTTCTTTCAGTGTAATATTATTCTGATCGCTGTAAATTATTTCTTCAGGAAGAATTTTTGAGATCTTTCGTACCTGTTTTTTGGCGTAATAATTAAAAAGTAGTTCTAAAACAACATAATTAATAATAAACATCAAAACAACACACAAAAAAAGGCCAATCTTAAACTGAGATGTATTATAATAGATATCTTTTAGTGAATCGAATATAATCACTAAAACAAACATCACCAATGTAAGCAGACATGATGAAACTAAGGTAAGCCTGTAAAATTTCAATTTTACAAAATTTTGAGTTAAATGTAAAGTTAGTCTTTTCTGAGTTAAACAATCAATTTATACCCAATTCCTTTTAAGGTCTGAATCGTGTTGATTCCTAATTTTTCTCTCAGTCTACGGATATGTACATCGATTGTTCTTTCACCAACAATTACGTCATTTCCCCATACTCTTTCAAGAATTTCCTCTCTTTTAAAGACTTTTTCGGTGTTTGAAGCCAAAAGATAAAGCAGATCGAATTCTTTTTTCGGTAACAGAAACTGCTGTCCGCTTTTTGAAACTCGGAAGTTATCTTTATCGATTACCAAATCGCCAATTTCAATAAGTTTAGCATTATCAGAAACCTGAGAAGTCAGCTGAAGCAATGCATTTACTTTAGAAATAAGAATTTTCGGTTTGATAAGCTTTACAATATAGTCGTTTGCTCCTGCCTGAAAGCCAGCCAATTGAGAAAACTCTTCACTTCTTGCTGAAAGGAAAACGATAAGAGATTTTTGCAGCTCTTTTACTTTTCTAAGCTCCTGGCAAGTTTCGATACCGTCTTTTTCGGGCATCATTACATCTAATAAGATCAAATCTGGAATAATTTCTTTGGCTTTTTCTATACCTTCATTACCATTTGTAGCGGTATAAATGTCGTAACCTTCTTTTTCCAGATTGTAAGACAGAATCTCTAGAATATCGAGTTCATCGTCTATTAGAAGAATTTTCTTTTGGTTCATTTTCAATTTTTACGTTTCAAAGTTAATCAATTTTGAATGATGGATTAACACAATGGTTATCGTTCACATAAAGTTAACAATAATATCCTTTTCGTAATGTTTAGTTAAGAAAAAATTAAATTTCGCTAAACCATTTACCCCATTAAACTTTTCTTCCTTTGCACCGAAAGTAATTAGTAAAAAAGAAATGAATTTTAGAAAACTGAGTATCGCTGCATTATTCCTTACTACATCAGGGACTTTAATGTACGCTCAAGAAAAAAATGACACCGTAAAGAACGAAAAGAAGATTGAGGGTGTTATTATTCAAGGTACAACAAAGAAAGGCAGCGAATCTAACATCATTACGGTACAGAGAAAATCTGTTGAAGTAATTGAACGTGTAGGTTCTGTACAGCTAGAAAAACAAGGTGTAGGTGATGTTTCTGTAGCTGTAACTAAAGCAACCGGATCACAGAAACAAGAAGGTAGTGGGCAAATATTCATCCGTGGACTGGGTGACCGTAACAACTCTACAACGATTAACGGCCTTCAGGTTCCTTCAAACGATCCTTTATACAAAAACATCGATTTAAGTATCATAAAAACTGACATGATCGATTTCATCGGTTTGGAAAAGGTGTACAACCCAAAACTATGGGGTGATATGTCTGGAGCGAACGTTGACATTGTAACAAAAGTTTACACAGGAAAGCCTTATTTTAAAATTAATTTAGGCTCTTCTGTAAACTTTAATGCAGTTCAGAAAAATAATTATTTCCTTCAGGACGGACCCAATTTCTTTGGTTCTAAAATGCTTGAGAAACCATCAAAGAATGCAATTCTGAACAGAGGTTATGTGTTCAAAACTTCTCTAAAAAATCAGGAAATTAACAATCCTATCAACTCGGCTCTAAGTTTTGATTTTGGAACTAATTTTAAAATTGGAGAGCAAGGTAAGTTGAGTATTTTCGGATTTGGAGGATTTGATAACAGCTACGATTATTTCCAAGGGATTACTGGTGGATCATTTGATACTGAAAAAGGAACTAATAAAATCTATGATAATTCTGAAGAATTTAAATACACTACCAATACAACCGGATTAATAAACGTTAATTATAAGATTAATTCAAATCACAATATCAACTTATCTTCTAACTACATCCATACAACTGAGCAAAAACTGGGTAATTACAGTGGTTACAATAGAGATTATTATGATAATGATGCATTGCAAGAAAGATATGTAACCCAAGTAAGAAGAGCTACATACAGAACGAATGACTTACTTGCAAACCAGTTAAAAGGTGAGCATACGATATCTGAGCCATTGAAAATTGTCTGGAATCTAGGATATAACAGACTAGACAGCAGAAGACCAGACAGACAGCAAAATATAACAATCTATGATAAACTTCAAGATTACAGTTTTTTTGCTAGTTCCAATCCTGGAGCCAATAACAGATATTACGACAGATTATTGGAAAATGATTTTGTAGGTGATGTACATGCTGATTACAAATTGGGCGAAAACACAAAAATTACATTGGGGTATAGCGGAAGATATAAAGATAGCGATTTCAAAGCAACACAGTATAACTTCCGAGTGCTTCCTGTGCAAGGAAGTTATTTTGTAGATCGCAATAATTATGATTCTTTCTTTAATAGTACTAATTATCAAGCTGGAGGATTTTTCGATATTGTAACATTCAGAGGAGATATTAAATCTAATGAAACTGCCTTTGTTCCTCAATATTTTACATCAGAAATAATGAACAATGCAGGTTACGTAAATGTAGAATATAAATTCTCAGAAAAGTTGACGGCACAAGTTGGTGTACGTTATGATAATTTAAAACAAGAAATTGAGTATAACACTGCATTATTCGCAGATGGAGGAAAAGTAAATAAAGACTATTCTAAAATTTTACCTGCTTTCAACTTAAAATACAGTGTAAATGATAAGCATAACTTAAGATTAGCCGGTTCAAAAACTTACACTACTCCTCTTTTACTAGAAGTTGCACCATTTGAATATGAAGATATAGATGAATCAAGCCAAGGGAACAGAGATGTGTACATCGCTGATAACTACAATATAGATTTAAAGTGGGAATGGTTTCCTAAGAAAAATGAACTAATCTCTTTAACTGCATTTGGAAAATTCATTAAAAACCCAATCGCTAGAACAGTAGTTGCATCTTCTTCAAATACAGTTTCTTTTATCAATGTAGGAGACTCCGGTAGAGTTTTTGGTTTGGAAGCTGAGATAAGAAAAGATATTTATGACTCTGGTAAAACTAGATTTTATACTTTCTTAAATGGTACTTACTTAAATACCGAGCAAAACTTAGATAAAGAAAAAGTGATGCGCGAAAATAAATTGAGTGTTAATTTCAATACTACTAAAGACAAATTACAAGGAGCTTCAGAATTCTTAGCCAATGCCAACCTAGGTATCGAACAAAAATGGGGAAATAAAAACACGATGGATTTTGTAGTGTCTTACTCTTATATTTCAGATAATGTGTATGCTCTTGGTAACATTGGAAAAGGAAATCTAGTAGATAAAGCATTCAGCACATTAGATACTACACTAAAAATAAAATTAGTAAACGGAATGGGCTTTTCTTTAAGTGGAAGAAATTTATTAAACCCTTACTTTACAAGAGTTCAAGACAATACAACAGGAGAGCTTGTTTCGAGAAAATATAAAAGAGGGGCAGGCGTAGGAGCGAGCGTATCATATGAATTTTAATTACTGAAAATAAATTATAAAAATATTGTAAAATGAAAAAGAACACTTTAAAATTATTAGCTGCGGCATTCATTATGTCTACAACAGCTGTAGCATTTCAATCATGTAGTGACAACGATGATGATGAAGTTATCATCACAAATCCTGCAACGGGTATTGCAGCAGATCCTGCCAATTTCAAGGGAGAGGTAAAGTCTGGTGAAACCGTAACTTTAGATGCTACGAAATTATATAAATTAACTGGATCAGTGAAAGTAAGAGCTGGTGGTACTTTGGTAATTCCTGCAGGAACTAGAATTGAAGCCAATGGAGGTACATCTTCTTACGTTCTTATAGAGCAAGGTGCTAAAATTTTCGCTAACGGAACTGCTACATCACCCATCGTATTTACTTCACCAAATCCTACACCAGGAAGCTGGGGAGGTGTGGTAATCTGTGGTAAAGCTCCTATCAATAGTGGTGCTACTGCAGTTTCTGAAGTAGGAGAATCAATCTATGGAGGAACTGTTGCCAATGACAATTCAGGAAGCTTAAAGTTTGTAAGAATAGAATATGCAGGCGCAATTTATACTGGAGTGAAAGAATTTAACGGTCTTTCTTTATTCGGTGTAGGTAACGGAACTGTAATAGACAATATCTCTATGATTAATGGATCTGATGATGGTATTGAGTTCTTTGGTGGAACAGTAAATGTATCAAACATTATTTCTGTCGCTAACGAAGATGATGCTTTTGACTGGACTGAAGGTTGGAACGGAACAGCAACAAATATCTATACAAAAAGAAGAGCAGATAACGTTGGAAACAGAGGAATCGAGGCGGATAACAATGCAAATAATAAAGATGCAAGTCCAAGATCTAATCCAACAATCAAAAATGCTACTTTCATTGGAGCAACTTCAGGAGAATCTGATGGTCTAAAATTGAGAGAAGGTACTTATGCGTCAATTGATAATGTTGTATTATCTAACTGGACTACAGGTATCAACGTAGAGCACGATCAGTCTGTAACTTATTTCAATGGTCAAAACAGAATCACAAAAGTGAAATTTGACAATGTTGCAACTAAAGCGTCTGTAAAAGCAACTACAGGAAGTCCTGCTGCAGCTTTATTACCAAATACTTACACTGAAGATGCAACGGCAAATGGTGCTGGTAACGGTACAGCAACTCCAACTTGGGCTGCAGGATGGGCAGGTATTTAATATTAAGTAATTAGTTTCTTCATATTAAATTGAAAACCACGCCCGGAATTTATTTTCCGGGCGTGGTTATTTTTTTTAATATTAACTTTTATTCATTTTAAATATTTAATACTAAAATTAAATCATCAATATTCTGTTGGGAAACCAAGCAAAAAAATAGTAATTTGGTCTTCTCATTCAAAATAGATTGATAAAAATCTCGTTGAAGAAGAGTAACCTGAGAATTATGAAGAAAAATCACTTAAAATTAATCATTGCAGCTTTCATTATCTGCTCATCATTGATCATTCATTCGTGCGGTAAAGAAGAAGATATAACTTCTGAAATTGCAGTGGTCGGAATCGCTCAGGATCCCAACAATTTTAAAGGTGATGTTACCAGCGGGCAAGTTGTAACACTTGATCCTATGAAATTTTATAAGCTCAATGGTATTGTTACCGTAAAAAATGGTGGAACTCTCGTCATTCCTGCCGGAACAAGAATTATTGCTACATCAGGAGCTTCCTCTTACGTTCTTGTAGAACAGGGTGGAAAAATCTACGCCAACGGTACAGCGGGTTCACCGGTTTTATTTACATCAGAGACAACCGTTGCCGGAAATTGGGGCGGAATAGTCATTTGTGGTAAAGCTCCGATTAATACAGGAAATACAGGGTCATCAGAAATAGGAAATTTAACTTACGGAGGAACTGAAACTACAGATAATTCAGGATCATTGAATTATGTAAGAATTGAATATGCAGGTGCCGAATTTACAACCAGTAAAAAATTTAACGGTCTTTCACTTTTCGGGATCGGTAACGAGACCAGAGTAGAAAGCGTGGCACTTTTAAATAATGCAGACGACGGTATTGAAATTTATGGCGGAACGGTAAATGTTTTAAATATTGTTTCAATCGGAAATACCAATCATGCATTCAGTTATAAAGACGGATGGATCGGAACGGCAACAAATATTTATACCAAAAGAAAAGCAGACGGCACAGGAAATAATGGAATTAAAGGTATTAATAATGCTACAAATCCTACTGCTTCTCCTCAATCAAGCGCAACTATCAAAAACGTGACTGTAATCGGAGGAAATGACACAGGCGAAGCTAATGGCATACTGTTATCATCGGGAGCGCAAGCCACGATTGAAAATGTTGTGATTTCAAGCTGGAAAACAGGTATTAATTTACAAGGTGACGCAACCGTTACTTATTTTAACGGTCAAAGTAAAGTAAAAGACATTCTATTTAATGCCACCAATGTTACGGCTAAGATTTCAGCTACTTCAACAGCGGGTACATCTGTAACAATTTTAGCCAACACTTATACCGAAAAACCTGATGCAACCGGAGCTGGAAACGGAATTTTAACGCCAGCCTGGGCAGTTGGTTGGTCCGGATTACAATAATTAAATTCAACATCAATATTAAAATTCCTTAGAAATATTTTCTGAGGAATTTTTATTTAAACAATTAACTTATATCATTTTCATTTAGAATTTTCCTTATACCAATTTGTCTCACAATCTGGGCAGCTCCGGAGGAGCAATACCTTTGTAGCATAATGGTAAGAACCACAATTAGAACTCCGTAGAAGTTCAACCTTTTCCAATGATCATTCTTTGAATTGAGAAGGTGTCATACCTGTTTGTGACTTAAAAAATTTTGAAAAACTTGCCTGATCATAAAATCCCAAATCAAAAACAATATCTTTCACCGATTTTTCTGACACTTTCAGAAGACGCTTCGCTTCAAGTAAAATTCTATCCTGAATAAGCGATGAAGCTGAAGAATTGATGCTTTTTTTACAGATGATATTTAAATAATTCGGAGAAATATTAAGCTTTTCAGCATAAAAAGAAACAGAACGTTTTTCTTTAAAATGTTCATCAATAAGGTTTAAAAACTTTGAAAAAACAGGATTTGCATGATATCGTTCATCATTTTTAAAAATAAATTCTACCGCTTCACTGATGAGTAATCCAATCATTTCGCTACGTTTCTGAATCATTTCCCAAAAGATATTCTCATCATTCAAAAGTTTTTTAATAGTCTTAAATTCATAAACCAGAAATTCAAAACTCATATCTGAAAGGTCTATCACCGGATGATTCTGATAAAATAATTGTGAAAATCTCAAAGCCGGAATTAAACTTTCAAACCAATCTCTGCTGATCATCAATTGATATCCTATTGTTCCTGCTTCAATATCCCATTGATGCACCTGATCGGGGAAAACCAAATGAATCTGATGATCTTTCACTTCATAATCTACAAAATCGATGATATGATTTCCTTTTGCTTTTTCAAAAATATTAATGATAAAAAAATCATGCTTGTGCGGATGATCGATAGAGCGTTCTCCGTAAAGTTCATTAAACAGAAGATGGGCTTCCAAAGAATGATCATCCTTGAAATCCTGAATACCCAAAACCGGAAAATAATCTGAACGACGGCTCATTCCGAATGATTTTTGCTTAAAATTAGTGAAATTTATGCAGTTAATCATTTTCATGAATTTATATAAAAACTGACTTAGTACATGAGAAAAAATATTTTACCGCAAAAGATTCAAAAGAAATGATAGAAGAATAGAAATTCAAAAGCTTACAAAATGTAAAAAACTTAATTAACACTCGTTGTGCAAACTTTTGAATAACTTAATCTTTTGATTCTTTTGCGGTTAAAAAAACCTCAAATACTAAGAAAAACTGATTGAAAAAAAGTAAATATCAATCATGTATAATTTAAAATAATAAAGCTTCAAGCGTTTCTAAGTTTGGGCAGTTTTAAGATTCTAAAATTTTTACAATCTCTTTATAACCTAAAGATTTTGCGTGTTCCAAAGCCTTAACTCCGTCGTTATCGGGAATATCTTTTGCCTTTTTATCTTTAAGGATCTGAACAATTTGCTGGTATTTTAAACTTCCGTCACCTAAAATCACCGCTTCCATCAAAGCAGTCCATCCCAATCTGTTCACATGATTAATCGGAAAGCCTTCCGTATTCGCCAAAACGTTTACAGTTTCTACGTGACCTCTTTCGCAGGCAGGAATTAAAGCCGTTCCGTTGTATCTGTTGAAAACGTCAAAACGAGCTCCGTTTTCCAGAAATAATTTCACCAATTCGGTCTGTCCGTTTGCACCTGCAAACAAAAACGGACTATCTAATTGTTGATCCTGCAGGTTAACATCCGCTTTATACTCGACAAGGATTTTTGCAATTTTTATCTTTTTTCCTACCGCGGCAAGAAGCAGCAAAGATCTTCCTCTCGAATCTTTCGTATTCACATCGGCTCCGTTTTCCAAAGCCGTTCTTAAACCTTCTGCATTATTACTCTTTACAAGCTCAATCACATTTTCACCATTAATCATAATTTCTTTTACAGGTTGAGAAAAGCTTTTTTCGCAAGCATTTATACTGATAAAACACAACAGAAAAAACAAAACTTTCATCGCCTGATTTTTATTTAATTAAAATACCACGTTCCCTCTATAAATAAGAGATTCTACGTTTGAAATTCTTGATACCGCTTCTGCCGAACAACTTGCATTCAGCAAAACAAAATCGGCATCATCACCTGTTTTCGGCCATTGCTGAACGCCTTTATCATCCAAAGGAGTTAGATTTGCCGTGGCCAATTTTAAACTTCTTGAAAGCAAAAATTCAGTCGACTGACCGTAAAGCTGAGCATAAAGATTGGCTTTTTCTAAAACACTTCCGGTTCCGTACGTATTCCAATGATCGATAATACTGTCGTTTCCGGTATAAACGGTTACATTATGTTTTTGTAAAGTCGGAAGCGGCATAATCAAATTTCCGATAGGAATCGTTGAAGCAATTCCCACTCGAGCATTGCCTAATTTTTCGGCAATCTCTTCTTGTTTTATTTTATCTAATTTACCTAAAATAAAACAATGACTAAAAAATGTTTTTCCTTTTAAAGAAGGATTTTCATTCACTTTATCGATAAGGTATTCAACCGTTTTCAAACCTGATTCTCCGGTTTCATGAAGATGAATGTCAATTCCTTTTTGATGATCTAAAGCGAGTTGTACCGTAAAATCAATTGTTTTTTCAATCGCTCCGTCAATCGTGTAAGGATCTACTCCACCGATAAAATCGATATTCATCTGAGCTGCTTCTTTCAAATAAGGAACAGAATTTTTGTAAAAAACTCCGTGTTGCGGAAAGGCAACAATTTCTGCTCCGAAACTTTTCTTTTTATTATCTAAAGCTTTCTGTAAATTTTTCAAAGAATCGAGCTTGGAAGTAGGCTCAATATTCACATGACTTCTTGCAAAAGCAGTTCCTTTGGACTGAATCAATTCAATCATTTTTTCTGCTTTGTAGGTAGAATTTTTCAGAATTTCCAGCATGATTTGTTCTTCCAAAGCAATCATTCCTTTTACTCCGCCTTTTCTTTTTCTGACAGCCTGCCATTTGTCGCCATAAAAAGTTTTATCAAGGTGAATATGCATATCTTTAAAAGCCGGAAGCATCAAAAATCCTTTTGCATCCACCGCTTTGGCTTTAGGATCATTCGGAGCTATTTTTGTGATATTTCCGTTTTCAGTTTCCACTAAAAACAAATCTGTCTTTGTAGAGATCACTTCCCCTTCTTCATATTCAAAACCGGTTTCAAGGCGGACATTCTTAAGAATTAATTTACCATTTACTCCTAAAACTTTATCTTCAGAAAGCGTATTTGCGCTCATCACTGTAGGCGTTAAAGTAATTCCAGCCATTGCTAAAGCAGAGCTTTTCAAAAAATCTTTTCGCGAAATATTATTAGACCTTTCCATATTCAATTTCTATGATACAAAATTAGCAAGAACTAAGGTCTTAGAATTGTATCATTTATCACATTGCTTGTATGATTTTCATTTAAATAAATAAAAAAAGGATGAAGTTTTAAGCCTCATCCTCTATAATTTATGTCTTATGATTTTTAAGAATACTGAAATTTTCTTACCGCTTCTAAAGTCATATCGATTTCTTTGTCTTTGATCGCATCGCTGATGAAATAGGTTTCATAACCACTTGGCGGAAGATAAATTCCGTTGGTCAAAAGCTGATGAAAGAAATTATTGAATAACGAATGGTTTGCATTCTGCGCTTCATCAAAATTGGAAACCGCATTGATGTGGAAGAAAACCGACATCATTGAACCTTTTCTGTTGATTCTGTGTTCGATTCCTTTTTCGTTTAGAATTTTTCCGATTTCAAAGTCTAAAGTTTCTGTTGTTTTAGCTAATCTGTTGAAAAATTCAGGATCGTTTTTAATGATTTGCAAAGTTTTTAAACCTGCTCTCATTGCCAAAGGATTTCCGCTCAAAGTTCCGGCTTGATAAACACCGCCTTTTGGAGCAAGATGATCCATAATTTCGTTTCTTCCGGCAAAAGCTCCTACCGGAAGTCCGCCTCCGATTACTTTACCGTAAGTTACCAAATCGGCTTTCACATTAAACAATTCCTGAGCTCCACCAAAAGCCAATCTGAAACCTGTCATCACTTCATCAAAAATCAATAAGGCTCCGTTTTCATCACAGATTTTTCTTAATTTTTGTAAGAAATCATTTTCAGGAAGTACACAACCCATGTTTCCAGCAACCGGCTCTATAATTACCGCTGCAATTTCACCCTGATTATGTCTGAACAAATCTTCAACTTGTTCAAAATCATTATATCTTGCTAACAAAGTGTCTTTTGCTGTTCCAGCCGTTACGCCCGGCGAATTTGGATTTCCAAAAGTTGCAGCGCCACTTCCCGCTTTTATCAAAAACGAATCTGAATGACCATGATAACAGCCTTCAAATTTTATAAATTTATCTCTTCCTGTAAAACCTCTTGCCAATCTGATTGCGCTCATACACGCTTCTGTACCTGAAGAAACCATTCTGATCTGGTCGATATTCGGAACATTTTCGGTAATGAATTTTGCAATTTCAGTTTCCAATTCTGTTGGTGCACCAAAAGAGAAACCTTTTTGTGCCTGAATTTTTAATTCTTCTAAAACTTCAGGATGGGTGTGACCCAAAATTGCAGGTCCCCAAGAATTAATGTAGTCTACATACGTGTTATCATCGGCATCTGTAAGGTAAGCGCCTTTCGCAGATTTCATAAAAACGGGAACTCCACCCACCGATTTAAACGCACGAACCGGAGAATTTACACCTCCCGGAATATATTTGTAAGCTTCTTCAAATAAAGCTGAACTTCTTTGGTATTTCATTATTAATTAGTTGATAGTTGATAGTAATTAGTTGATAGCGATTATTGTCTGTATTTAAAACTAACAACTTTCAACTAAAAACCAGCAACCAAAATTAGTTTCTAGGTTTTTTGTCGATCAGATAAATTAATTGTCCAGCGGATGGTTTTTGACCTTCATCCATTCTGTTTTTTGAGTATAATTTATTGAGTTTGATGCCAAATTTCTGTGCTATATCATACATATCTTCACCATATTCGGCTTTGTAGGTTGCAGTATTTCCATCAGAATTTTTAGATTCAAGGAAAACGACTTCATTTTTTGCCAATACCATTCCTTCGAGCTCATTCCATTTCATCAGTTTACTTTCACTGATTTTAAATTTCTTAGCAATATACTGTACATCGGTATCTTCGGGAATCACAATATATTTCAAGCCGCCATTCGGATGACTTTTTATTAAAATAGAATTAAGAATTTCTGCTTTTGTTTTAATTCTTTCCACTCTTTGCTGTTGTTGCGCATAAGAGGTCGCTTTGTAAGGAACTTTTACAGTGACAGGTGTCGTTGTTTTTTTAGTAGCTTTTGCAGGTTCCATTCTTGCCATGAAAGCACGGTCATCTTTCAGATCTGGATATTTTTTTAATACTGCATAAAGAACTTCCTTAGAATTTACTTCATCAAACTCATACAGCTTGTATTTTTCAATTTTTCCGATAAGAATTGATGCATAACGAGGATTAGTAGCATAACCTGCTTTTTTTAAACCATGCGCCCAAGCTCTGTAATCTTTCATATCAAGATCAAAAAGTTTGGTGTAATATTTTCTTGTTGCCAAAAATATAGAGTGGTCTTCGTAAGATTGTTTAGGATCGTCATACACACGGAAACATTCATTTGGAGCATCATCGGTATGCTTCATTGTTTTTCCGGTCCAGTCTTCTTTACATTTTATACCGAAATGGTTTTTTCCTTCCTGCGCCAAACGGCTTTGTCCACCACCGGTTTCTAAAAGTCCTTGCGCAAGAGTAATTGAAGCCGGAATCTTGTACTTTTCCATTTCTTCCACTGCATATTGAGCAAATTTCTGGATGTACTGATCTTCTGTAGCCCAGGTCTGAGCTGAGAATTTTGATAAAACTAAAAGGCTAATTAGTAAGAAAAGTCTTTTCATGTTTCTTGATTTTTTAAAGCCTGACAAGTAATTTACTTGTACTTTAATATTTGCATGATTACCTCATGCTTTCAGCTTTATATTATTAAATTTCTATTTTGTTTTTCTAAAAGCAAATTGGCTCCTTCTATTCCCTGCAAACCTCCGGTATGAAAACACAGGATTTTGCTTCCTTCAGGAAAATAATCAGCATCAATCATTTCAAACAATTTCAGCATCATCTTTCCTGTATAAACCGGTTCTAAAGGAATTTGAAACTTTACTTTAAAATCATTGATAAAACGAACATTTTCATCATTTATTTTACCATAACCGCCAAAAGCAGCATCGGTTAGATGAAAATTTCTTTTAGAGGTTAACTCCAAAATTTTGCTTTCTAAAGAAGAATCTTCAACTACTTTAAAACCTATAACCTTTTGATTATCTTCACAAAACTCTGAAATCCCCGCCAAAGTACCTCCGGTTCCAACTGCGGTGCAAAGATAATCAAAATCTTTTGTATCGTTATTGAGCATCATTTTTACACCCTGAACAGCATTTTCATTGGTTCCACCTTCGGGAATTATTAATGCTTCAGGAAATTCATGCAACAGAAACTCAGTTAGTTTTTCCTTATGTCGGTATTCTTCACGGGTCACAAATTTTAAATTCATCCCGTTTCTTTTTGCTAAAACTAAGGTCGGATTATCACGCCATTTTTGTTCTAATTCTTCGCCTCTTATAATTCCTAAAGTTTTAATTCCGGAAAGTTTTCCTGTGGCAGAAACTGCAGAAATATGGTTTGAGTAGGCTCCGCCAAATGTTATAATTAAAGGATTTTCCGGTAGAGTTTCCAAATAATTATTGATATTGTAAAAAAGTTTCCAGTATTTATTCCCTGAAATTTGTGGATGAATAAGATCTTCTCTCTTGATGAAAAGCTTTACTTTTTTATGAATTGGAATTTCCTGAATTGGAATCGTTTCTGTCGGAAGTTGTAATAGCATTTGTTCTAAATGATACTTGTTTTAACAAAATTAGTTTTTTTATTTGAGCTACTTTGGATAACATGGATTTCCTACGAATATTTTTTTTACCACCCCGTCAAAAATTCTTTGAATTTTCGCCACCCCTCCAGAGGAGGGGAATTTTGGAGCGCTAATCTTTTAATTAAAATATTTTCTGAATGCCCACAAATTTCTTTTTTTCAGATAATTTAAATCGTGTTCCATCGCATAAGCTTCTCTTTCAAAAGAAATGGCGTGATAGGCTGAATGCGCATTTTTAAGTCTGAAAAAATGATAATAATATTCGGCTATATATAAGATGTAAAAGAAGATCACCAACAGCTCTAATTGTTGTCGAATGTGAATTTTTTCATGATTAATCAAGACCCTATTCTTCTTATCTTCAGGATTTTTGATGAAAATAAAAGGATAGAGCGTAATGCCGTTTATTTTTGTATTTTTGAGGAGCTTTTGGCACACAATTATCATGATAACAAATATAAAAGTTTTGATTTAACTTATGGCTCTTTTTGAAATCAAAGAAGGTGAAGACTTTTACTATAACGAGCAAGGTTACAAAGTTTTTACCGAAAAATTCCATCTTAAACGTGGACATTGTTGTAAAAGTGGTTGCAGACACTGCCCGTACGGATATGATAAAAAGACTGACACATTTATAAAAACCAATAAAAAAAATAAATAAAATGAAGAAATATATTTTTATTTTGCTTGCGGCAAGTTTAGGTTTGTCGTCTTGCAGCCCATTCAAAGTACGCTCAGATTATGCTCAAACTGCTAATTTTACATCTTACAAAACATACAAAATCAGAATCGACGATTTGAAATTGAATGATATTGATAAAGACAGAGTTTTGAATGAGCTATCTAAACAATTACAGACAAAAGGACTTCAGCCTGGGGAAAATCCGGATTTGATTGTCAACGTAAAAGCAAACCACAAAAAAATTACCGATATCAATACCACGAATCCGTACGGAATGTGGGGCTGGGGCGGAGGTTTCGGTTGGGGAATCGGGATGAACAGAACCTGGACCAGCAATTATAACGAAGGTGCTATCATTGTAGATCTTGTAGATGGTCAAACTCAAAAATTGGTATGGCAGGGAATCGGTAGCGGAATCGCTGTAGACAGACCAAAAGCCAAACAAAAACAAATCCCTCAGATTGTAGCTGAAATTATGGCTAACTATCCTCCGGGAATGAAGAAATAAAATTTTAATTTTAAATTATATTAAAAGTCAACACAAAATTGTGTTGACTTTTTTGTGTGCGTTATTTTCGGGAATCAATACTCCATTTTACAAAAAATTAATCTGTTCCGGAAAAAATAATTGTTTTTAAATTTAATAATAGTGTAATTTTACTTTTACCAAATTATTTTAATCTTTACCAACAATAATATTATTATGAAAAAACTACTTTTATGCGTAGTATTCTCCCAGCTTGCCTATGCGCAGGCTCCGGCAGGATATTACAATGCAGCGAACGGATTGTCTGGAGCTTCTCTAAAAACAGCTTTAAGCACAATTATTACCAACGGTCATCAAGACAAAGGATACAGCGGGCTTTGGACCGCTTATAAAACCACCGACATTGATAAAAATTATGAAAATGACGGTTCTATTCTTGATATTTATTCAGAAAGACCGAGCTCTGTCGACCCTTATAAGTTTACTCCAGGAAACAATCAATGTGGCACTTATTCTACTGAAGGTAATTGCTATAATCGTGAACACATTGTTCCTCAAAGTCTTTTTAATGAAGCTTCGCCAATGAAAAATGATGTTCATTTCATCAGAGCTACAGATGGAAAGGTAAACGGAATGCGTTCTAATTATCCTTTTGGAAAAGTGGGAAGTGCAAGTTTTACTTCTCAAAACGGATCAAAATTGGGAAGTTCTTCATCTGCAGGATTTTCCGGGACGGTCTTTGAACCCATTGATGAGTTTAAAGGTGATGTAGCAAGAATGGTTTTCTATTTTGTGACAAGATACCAAAGCAAATTATCTACGTTCTCTACCGGAAATATGATTGGCAGTTCTGCTTTTCCGGGACTGCAAACGTGGGAACTGAATGTACTTCTCGCTTGGCATAATCAGGATCCGGTTTCGCAAGCAGAAATCAACAGAAACAATGCATCGTATACTTTTCAGGGGAACAGAAATCCGTTTATAGACAATCCAAGTTATGTGAACCAAATTTGGGGAGGGCAAACTCCAACAACCGATACTCAAGCTCCGTCAACAGTTACTAATTTAACCGTTTCAGGAAAAACATCCAACACCGTTTCTCTTACATGGAATGCAGCAACAGATAATGTAGCCGTAACTTCTTACGATGTATATATGAATGGAAGCTTAAAAACCAATGTTTCTTCAACTTCTACAACAGTTACAGGGCTAAATCCTTCTACAAGCTACAGTTTTTACATAAAAGCTAAAGATGCTGCAGGAAACTCTTCAGCCAACAGCACTACAGTTTCAGCAACGACGAATGCAGGAACTACCAATCCGAATCCGACAGGTTGTGTAAATGAAACTTTTGAGACAATTCCAACAGCCAGTTCGTCATCATATTCAACAAAAACATGGACGAGTAACGGAATTACATGGACGGCAACAGATTCAAGGACCGATCAAACCATTTCCAACAAAGCAATTACGATAAGAAACGGATCTTTGAAATCGAGCAGCTCTGCAAACGGAATAGGATCTTTGACGGTTACAACCCAACTCAAATTCAGTGGAAGTAATGGAAATTTTACGGTTCAGGTGAATGGTGTAAATGTAGGAACAGTTCCTTACAGCACAACGGTAACTACGACGACAATTAACAATATCAATGTTTCAGGGAATGTTGTGGTGACTTTAGTGAATAATTCTACAAGCAACAGAGTGGCGATTGATAACCTGAGCTGGACTTGCAATAATTCTGCTTCAAGGCAAAGCCAAACGATAAATACTATTGCCGAGCCAAAAGAATTACAGATCTATCCAAACCCTATTACGAATCAGGAAATTTTTGTGAAAGGAGATACGCAAAATATTAAAAAAGCGGAAATATATAATCTACAAGGGAAAGTAATGCAAACTATTAACAATCCTTTCAAAAATGGAAAGTCAATTAAAATTAAAAGTCTTTTGCAGGGAGTTTATATTTTGAAGCTTGATGAATCTAGTCTGAAATTTGTGATTAAGTAAGTTTTAGAAAATATAAAAAGAGGCTGTTTCAATTTTGAAGCAGTCTTTTTTTAGATATATATCGCGGGTTTTTAGATGATAATTGGAAGTAAATTGGTTTGCCACGAATGCACGAATTTTATGAAAATATTTAAAAATTAAAGCTTTTTCGGATAAAAATACAAACAAATACAACAATTTAAAAATCAATTAATTACAACAAAACCTACATTAATTTAACGCAGAGGGAAACAAAGAATTTTAAATATTGACTGATTTTAAGTTAAACAACGGAGTAAACTTAACAAAGAAATACAATGAGAAATTACGGGAAATTAAAAAAACTGTTTCATTTATATATTTTCAATTAAAAATTCGGTGGAATAGGAAACTGAAAATTCTTTGTAAGAATATACTGCATTCAAAGATTCAATCATACCATTGTTTTTAAAAACCGTTACATTTCCTGTGAAATCATCTTGGTTTTCTTCTTTACTTTTTAAGGTTTGATGTAATAAAATTTCTTCTTTGCTATCCGTCAATTTTGCAGTTTGCTGAACTTTCAATAAGGTTTTATCTAAATACATTTCAAAAAAAGACTTTCCGTTTTCAAAAGGATTTCGGAAAGTTGAAAAGTAGGTTTTCAAAAACCAGTCTTCTTTCATTTTTTGATCAAAAACATCAGGATTTAAGACAACATATTCAAACTCTTCAAGATATATTTTAGCATATTTATCGGGAAAAAGATCTATTAATTTTTCTTTAATCTGTTTAAAATTATTCAGAGTTTCTTTCTTTAAAGCAGTTCGTAAGATCTCGCCTTTGGCGTTCACAAAAACTTCAATCGGATACAAAGACTTCATGCTTTCAATTGCCAAGCTTTCCATTTTTGTATTATTCTGATTTGAAAACTGATCTTTGGTAAACTGAAAAAGATGATCATCAAACTCGTTTTTTATCCATTGTAGTGATGCGATATACGAAAAACTGTTTTCAACGGTTTTACCCTCAGTATTTGATGATTCTTTAATTTTAATCTTAAATTTTTCATCAAAACCAATCGGATCAAAAACGATTTTTGGGTTTAATTCCGGACTTTTAAAAGGAGCATCATTTTTATCATTATAGGCTTTTATTTTCGCAAAATCGGGTAACAACAGCTTTTTTCCGGGAACCAAATGATCGACAATCATGTCTTCTTTCAGACAATGCTGATTGTGAAATTCTTTGAGATAAACGGGATTTTCAAGATTGATCTCATCTGCAATCTTCTGCAAAGTATCACCAGGAACGATAAAATGTACCATCATATTCTGTAAATATTTTCTGATGTTGGTGTTATAAAAGAGATCTTAATTTACTAATTATTTTTAAAACTAAGTTTAAATAATTACAATTAATACTTGCTCGATATTTCCAATTTAAACATTTTTTTACGAAATTAAATTTCTGCTATGATTTCTTGGAGAGCATAAATCCATACCAAAATGTGTACTTGAGTCTCACATCTTTTCAAAAATATCACAAAGGCTTTTCTTCATAAAAAATTTGCTTCCATTTATTAGAATTTTGTAATTGAACCTTAAAGTTAACTTGGCTGCAACAGCCGCTCAAATGTAAAAATGTCAAAGTTTTATTTTTAAAATCTATATTTCTTGGAAAAAATCTAACCTGATCTGTCAAGTAATGGTCAATTTTGAACTTTCTGTTTTTATCCTGAATAAAATATGCATATAGTGTTCCTGCATTTCCACCCACATAATTTGCAATAACGAAATCTTCTAAACCATCGAAATTGATATCAACAATTATAAATTCCGGTAAGTTTTGCTTATTTATCTTCTGATTTATACCTGAATCATTAAAAAAAGAAACTGCCTCTTCTGGTGCAGAATAAATATATTCAGGATTAAAATTAACCAATTGATTTTGAGCACTTTTATCAATTATTTTTATTTGGAGTGCTTTCGGCTTCTTTTCTTCAGTAAAGGAAACTGTTTTAATAAAGTAAGTAAAATTAGCGGTTTTAAAAAGCTGTTTATCATCAGTTATTGTACGAAGCTGATCCTCTTTTCCATTGACACTATTTTGTCCATTTTTAGAATTCAACCTAAATGTCCATTTTTTCACAAGTTTTTTATCCAACAATAAATTTAAAATTTTGTGATCAGAAAATTTTTCGATTTTTACATCAATATTTTTCGATTTGAGATTAACGGTATCCACAATTCGATACTTTGCTACATCCGGATTTTCTAAAAACTTATGAACTGCAAATATATAATTTTCACTATTGGTTATATTATATAAACCATACCAAATGCTATCAATAGCAGTTTCTTTGAACTTTAGGGTTTTCACATCAACAAGTTCTGTCATTTCGTTAAATTCTCTGTTGAGATAAATATCATTTTGTCCTAATGCTTGTTCCTTCCTTTCATTAGTTGCAACACTGCTTTTTTCAGAATCAGTGATAGTTTTTTGGCTGCTTTTACCACAAGATAAAAAAGTTAATAAAACTGACAGTATATAAATATAGGTTACACTTTTCACATTGAATTCCTGTTTGTGTGGTCTGATCCTGATTAATATTTATACACTTAATCTATATTTTTTTCTATTTCTTTTTGTAAAACGAATTATAGTCAGAGATTTGAATTATTCATCTTCAATATTGATTAAAACCTAACCGCTATAATCGCCACAATTTACTTTTTAACATTTCTCAGGTTGTTATCTGTTTTGATAAATTTTATTCACATTTTTTGAGAATAACTTCTTCATTATTAGTTTCCTGCTGGAAACTATTTTCTTTAAACTCTCTTTTTTTTGTTTTTTTATTATAAAATCCATACCAATAGAAATGATATGTTTTATCATCAATCATTTTAATATAAGCAATCGGTTCATCATTTACATTATCAATTGTATAATTCTTTAACATTTTTCTAATAAAATTGGATTTTCTCCATCACTTTCTCTAATTAATGAAAAATCTTTGCCTGTATAATCTATTTTTTGTTTTTTAATATTATATAAGCCTTCCCAATGCAATTCTACTTTACCATCTTTTTTTATAAAAAATTTCCCTATTATTTTATCTTTTGATATTTCCGATTCTGTTATTCTTAATGAAGTATCTACCCAATCTTTTTGGTCAGCTATTTGTTTAAATTTTAAAATATATTCATTCTCAAGTCGCTTTTCGACTTGCACTTTTATATATATAGAATTTCCGTACAACGATATCAAACCTTCATCTTTATTTATATTAAAAGTTGTAAGTCCATTGTCACAACTCACTGCCCATGATCCTTTTAAATCCGAAGGAAAAGTTTTTTCTTCATTGACAGCTTTATTTTGTTTTAAAAATAAATTTGGAAAATGTGAAATAAAAAAGTTATTATCTGCATAAGGAGGTAAAATTTTAGATGATTTTTTTTTCACTAATTCCCATTCATTAGTTTTTAAATTATATAAAAATATTTCTGCAATAGCATTTTTTGTTAACCAGATACTCTCCAAAGTACAGCCATCTTTTGAATCCAAGTACTCTTTTTTTATAAAATAAGAAAAAACATTATATGCATTTAGATTATTTTTTATTAAAGCTTCAATTTTTTTATTATCTTTTTCAAAATCATAAGTATTAAAGTCTTCCTTTTTATAATAATCATCTGACCAAAATAATTGTAAATCTTTTTCTTTAGGCACAAAATGAACACTGAAATATCCTTCGTTTTTACAATCTAAATAACTGAAATAGGGATGATCAGATAAATTTGATTCATCTATAGCTAAATTATATGTAGTAAAATATTTTTTATTGAAAAAATCAATTTGATCTTGATGAGGTTTTACTTGTTGTGTACTTGTTATTGTTTGAATATTATCTTTTGTAGTTCCTTTGCAAGACATTAACAATAATATTCCTATTGCATATAATAGTTTACTTAATTGCATTTTCATTAGTATCAAATTTTGTTTTCATATAATCTTCCGGCTGTAATCTATATTTGCCAAAGAAAGTCACTAAACCTGCTCCATTAGCACATGCTTCAATGTGAACAGAAATCCTTTGCCAAGAATACTATTTAGTAAGCCATAATTTGATACTTTTTCAATTGAATCAAAAAGCAAATTTTAATCTTTAAAACCAATATCAATTTTTATTTTTCAACTTTTTCAGAAATGATTCATTAACGTCCTGAAATTTGATCTTACCGAGATTCTTTTGAGTCCAGACTTTAGAAGGTATTTTTTTATCATGATTGCTTTTATCAAAATATTCTTCTCCATATTTATATAAAAAGATTTCATTATTTTCTATCTTAAAAGTAGTAAAACCATTTACTAAAATATTGTAATCATAACATGTCTGTGCTTCAATCGTAAAGTAGTTATCTTTTACAACGATATTACTAAAGCCCTCAGAGGCACACGTATTATCTACAGAATAAATCAAGTTATTATTTTCTTTCCATAATTCAAATCCGCTGTTAGTACCCTTAAAAATTTTGATTGGCAAATGGAAATGTTCCTGATCAAATTTATCATTTAAAGATGTGTTTTTATATATCTCAATCTTATCTTTAATACCATCTCCATTTAAATCATGGATAATCTCCTGAACTGTCGCCATAGAAATTTTACTTTCCGGTGAATTTCCCTTCGCAATACTTTTAACTAAATCTTTTAAATCAATTCTTTGTTGTCTTTTTAAGTTCTTCAATTCCATATCCGGTTGTGTAGTTTTTCCTTTAAAAAAAACAAAAGGTAACTCTCGCTGATTATCAGGCATCGTGTGATCGTCATCTCTCGGATAATTATTATCTAGAGAAACCAATAATTTTTTATCTTGATCAACTGCTAATTCTCTAATATCATTGGGATAAGCCCAAAAATTCTTATCTCCGTATCTCTCATCTTTCAATCCTGGATTAAAATATAATTGCAGAATCTCGTCATTATTTTTAATCTTATAAATTGCATAATCTACCCCATCTTCATATCCTTGTGCTCTTATGACCTCTTTTTTATTATCATCATCTAAATCTGCAAACCATTTATAATTAATGGAAACAAAAGGATAAGAAAATTCATGAATAAGATTTCCATTTTTATACCAATATTCAAAATATTTCTCAGAAAGCGAGTCGACTGCGGTAACAATCAATTCGTCGTCAGGATCATTATCTATATTAATTTTTTCCTGTTTTTCAATTTTTAAGTTTGAAGGAATATTGTTTAATATATCGGTTTTAACTTCATTAATCACTGCCTTCTGATCCGCCTGTTTATTCTGTTTACAAGAGAAAAATATTGACAAAAGAAAAATGCTGTAGAATATTTTTGAATTTATCATATTAAGTTCCTGTTTGAGTTGTTTGATCTGGATTAATATTTACAGCCCTTCCTAATTCGGGAATTTCTGTAAGCGGACTAAATGAAGGTTTAGACATTTTTGCTTTTCTGACTTCAAAATGTAAGTGAGCCATTTTTGCAGCCTGACCATTAGCATTTCCTGTCTGCCCGGTTTTACCAATAGGGTCACCAGCTTTCACCTCACCCGTGACATATTCTGAAAGGTGACAATACATTAGAAAATATTTTTGACCTTTATAATTACCTTCTAGGAAGATTCGATGTCCATATCCAGTAGGATCTTCCTGATATGTGATTGTTCCGTCAATCGAAGCGTATATTGGTGTACCAACAGGGGCATAAAGATCTAATCCATCGTGCTTTCCACCGGTTCTACCATGGAAATCACTTTTACCAGGAGACCATTGTGTTTCTGAATACCAACCTCTCAAGACCATTGTATCTAAAGGTTGATGCCATGCAGAATCTTGTTCACCACCACTGCATTCTTTAACTTTAAAAATAGTTATCATTCTCTGCAAATTTTGCCACCTATCTTCACGAGAAGGCGTACTTGGATTAACTATATCTACGATTGCATCAAAATTAGGTCTTTCTACACCTTTATCTGCTTCTGTCTGACAACCATAATCCTCCCAATATGCCATACTAGCCACTGTTCCTTCATTAAGATTATTAATATTATTTGCATCGATATCAATTCCGAATTCCGGGTAATCGTTATCTATTCTGGTATTTATTCTGTTGTATTTATTTTTAAATGTGATTTGAATGATTCCACGGCCTCTGTACTTCCAGCCGTCACCACTTGCAACATTTCCGTTACCTCCTCTATTTGCGTATGCAATATTTGCAATCATTTCAGGATTTGATCTGTAATTATTCTGTGCACTTCTACCATATTGATATGCAAGATTATTTGGTGTACCATTTAATCTTCCTGTAGTACTGAAATTTGCGAAATGTCTTGGAAGTTCTTCAGCAGGATAATCTAAACCTTCACCATTTCGTACGTTTATAGATTCACCAACTTCCTGTAAAACCTGAGCAAAAAATTGAGCTTTTTGTCTACAAGTATTAAGTCCAAATTTAGAATTAGCTCCGTTAAAAGCATCCATCAATTGGGTCTTCCTATCTTCAGCAGCAGATGGAAATACCTGAGTCAATTCCTCCATTGTTAGCACTCCACATCTTGGACATTTTGTAGCTACCTCAAAATATTCCCCATCCGCTTTCAAAAATTCTTTATCATGTTTTTTTTCTCCTTGGGCTTTGGCTTGAAGATAGAGAAGTTCTTTTTCTTTTTTATAAAGCTTAAACTTAATTGTCTGATCTTTCTGATATGTTTTTATCTCAAGAGCTTTTTCGATATCATCAATGTAAGCAGTTTTACCGTCAGCTATTTTTTCATTATTCGTATTTCCATTTTTTGCGTTTTTCAAAATGGCTTCTGCAACTCTTTTTTTAGAATTTTCATCGGTAACTTTATTTTCACCACCAAATTTGTAAGTGTATTCCCCATCTTCTTTTCCTTTAGAAATCTTCTCCTTCCATTGTTTCAGTTCATCATCAGATTTCGGTCTCAGATGAACAGGAATTTTCACCATTCCGTTTTCTATTTTCCCTGTAAACTCACTTTTTTCAGTTCCCGGAACTTCTCCTGTAGTTGGAGTAGCCTGCTCCATTTGTTCTTCACTAATTTCTAAAATTGGTAAAACAGCGCCTGCAGAACCTTTAATTAATCCATCTTTTTCTTTAATGATTATCGTAGCCTGTTTGTCGCTTAGACCTGAACCCGCGGTTTTTGCCACCAAATATAATTTTGTGTCTAAAGGTGCTGAAGTAATTTTCTTTAATTCGCCTCCCAGTTTAAAGGTTTGGAAACTTATTTTTTCATCTTTATTGTAAACCTCTCTGGAGAGAGCCTGTTTAATGGCTTCCAGAGTTGTATATTCTTTTTTGTCTGCCAATGCTTTTACAGCAGGCTTTCCAAAAATAATTTTTGCGATTTTTTCTTTTTCTGCATCAGTAGCCGTTTTATTGCCGTTGCTTCCGAACTGATATTCTAAAGTTCCGGCTGCTTCACCAGTTTGTTTAGTGTATTCTTTTTTAGCAAAATAAGCATCCAATAATTCTTCCACCGAAGAATCTTCAACAACACTTACCGTTTTCCCTTCATTTGATTGCGGAGTCGGTGGCTGATCAGCTTGAATCGTTCCCTGAGCTTCCTGATAATCATGTAATTCTTCAGATGGATTTGGATTCTGACCAGCCACTTGCCTTTCTTCCATCTGTGATGCCGGTTTTTCTGCAGCAGGAGAATTTTCAGCTCTGGGTTGAGCATTATTTGATGGAGTTTCAGGTGTTGATTGAGCTGGAGGAGTATGATTATTTGCTGGTTGCTGTGGTCTTGATTGAGGATTTGGCGCAGGTGTATGCAAAGGATTATTGACATTTACATTAACCGTTGCATGTTTATTGTGCGAAAAATATTCTACCGTGACATAAAACTCAAGTTGTTGTGGGTCTGTTTCTCCCTGCATTGCTTTTTGCATCAAAGCTCGGGTAAGCATGAACTCGACAGTAGCAACTCCGGTTCTGTCTACGGTAGCTTCTTTAGTTTCAATTAAAAGATTTTTTGCATCATGTCCTTCTCCTGTTGCATCATCTTCCCAAAGAGTAAATTTTAATTTTTTTCCATTCAAATTCACACATTGCGCGCGAGCTCTCATTTTCTCTGTAAAACTGAACACCGTTCCCGGTGAATCATCCACATACTGAAGTTCTACTTTTTCAATTTTCGGAACAACTTCAGGTTGAGGATTGATTTCAATTGTTGATGCACCTTCTCCTTCAGGCTCAAAAAGATAGGCTTCTAAACGATAGGCATGCTTTTGTGCAACTTCTCCGAAAGTAAAATTCCCAACACCCGTTTTCTTGATATTGGTTGTCGTAAATCTTCCGTTGGATCTTTTTTTAAATAATTCCCAAATAACATTAGCCGGATTCCTTTGGTTTTGTGGTGTGGAAGGATACCAATCTGTAACGGTATAAGTAACTGCCTCCCCCACTTTTGGAGAAGGATTTCCGGATATTTTTGAAACTCCTTTTTTAGACATTTCAGGAAAGTTTAATGATTAATAAGCGTCGATTTCGCTTTCCGTTACTGTTTCTTTGAAGTCATTCACATCCACAAGAGGATTTACATGTCTGATTACTTTTGCATCAGCATTTTTCACATTCTTTTTGCTCATTTCACCACGCTGTCCGTGATCTTTAATCGTAATTTTCCCACCTGTTGTACATTGCAGTTCAGAAACTTCTGTCACACATTTTTTGCCCATCACCAGAACTTTTTCGTAGGTCTTTTGCCATTTTCCGGCTGGAGCATAAGCACAAGGAAGATAACCACCCGAACTGGGTTTTAATTTACATTTTCCAAAACTTGGTCCTGATGGATTAAACTGAAGGTCATCTTCTGTGACAGCTAAATAATCTGCATTTCCTGCAGCATCATTCCAGAAATGTTTGTTGTGAGCATTGACGATATGCTTAGGAAACTGGTCTCCTTGGTTACACTGGCATGTTCCTTTTTGAACGACGAAGTGTTTACCATCATGAGATGATGATTGAGTAGACATAATGTGATGTTTGGTACTCAAAGATAACAAAAAGTATTCTAACATAAAAAAAACGGAAAATTAATTTTCCGTTTTTTTTTATATCATAACTAATTAATGTTGAGTATATTCCGGCTCATCTACAGGAAGCATTGTTGGCATAAAATATTCGTTTAGCCAATAGAATTCCTGCCCGTTCTGCTTAATTTTTACCGCAGGATTATTTCGGTATGTAAGCATTCTGTCTGCAAGATCTTTGTAATATTTAAAATAAGTTCTGGCCTCTTCATTGGTGATAATATCAGATTTCATCCAACCTTTAAGCATAAATTTTGACATTTTTTCTTCATCAGAATTGTCAAAACCTGTACTTACACCCACTGCATAAGACATCGGTTGCTTATATAATTCTCCTTTGTCTAAAAACTTAAGCGTAGGATTGTATTTTTTTAATAATTTAATGTATTCTCTAACCGCTCTTCCTTGCTTAAAATCTGTTCTTGCAGCACCCGTATTTTCATAAACTTCTTTATAGAAAGCTTTTAGCTGATCATATTCAGATTCTGAAACAAGAATACCTTTTTCCATATTCTGCTTATAATCCATCAGTTCTTTAGGAATATATCCTTTCGCTAAAAACGGGTTACCATAATTGATAAGCTGAGCTGCAATACCTGCAGGAACAGGATTCGTCAGTCCCGGATACAGATATTTATATTTGAAGTCTACTTCCGTTTTTCCTGCACCCACCGAAGAATGAAAACGTTCATTCAAAGATTTATCAATCATTTCATTATCATAAGTCACCTGAGCAATCAGACTATCTACAGATTTCACCAAAAGACCCGGTGCAGTAATATCTCCTTTTTTAGGAAAGATTACGAATCCCTGAGCCATACTTTGTTTAGGAAAGTCTAAAGAAAAGAAACCTGCATCTCCTTCTATCAGATTAAAATTATTCTTGGTTAAGACCTCACTTTGGTTGATGATTTTTTGCTTTTTCAATTCAGCGACATTTTTGGCCGTGTTGGTCACAACATTCTCTGAGATTAAGACAAAATCGTTGTAAGTATCGGAAGAGCGAGCATTCGTCTGGAACATTATAAGCCTTGCCTGAGCCTGCGTTAATGATCCAATCACACTATACATATTTCCGCTTCGGTTGGCAGAAGTACCGATAGTAACTACAATATTAGCTTCGTCCGGAACATCAGAAAGTAAATTTCCTGCGGCAATCAAACCTTCATTTACCGGCTGATTTCCAATATTACTCGGACAATTCATTTCATTCATTTTATCTTCAATAAATGCCATTACCTTATTGTAATCTTTACTTAAAGGTGACGGAATCACATTTTCTCCACAAGAATTGTTTTTATATAAAACAACTCCGTATTTTACAGAATTAAAGTAAGTAGGCTTTTCAAATTTTAACTGAAGATCCTGCAAAAGTGAGCTTACAATTGGTATGTAAGGCTTATTTGCTTCACTTATATCGACAACAAAAACAATATTTATTTTCTTGTTTTTTTCAATGATCTCTTTGTAACGGTCAAAAATAATAGGCTCTCCCAGCACATTCTTAACAAAGTTTTTACTGTAGTCTAAAACATTGGTAAAATACTTCGTTTTCACATCTGGCTTTGCTTCTTCGTTTAAGGCTAATGTTACAGGATAAATATTTTCAAGAGGTGGTCTTTTATTGACATCTGTCAATAGAACAGCGGTGCGATTTTCTTGATCAGCAGCTCCGGGAGAACCTTCATGAATTCCTAACGTTGTTTCTTTTATACCAGTTGGGTTTTTCATTTTAACGGCAGAACGCTCGCCCCAGGCCGAAATTACATTAGAACTCACCCAACCGTATAAGCCTGTACTTATACTGTCCATATCGATTCTGGGCTTTTTCCCGACTAAAAAACGTTTGTTATTTTCTGCTTGCTTATAAACGTACACCATTTGTCCGTTTGGAATTTTCACATCGGCAGCCTCAATAAGGCTTGGCGAATTGAAAACCATAATAGAGTCGTTTTTATAATATCTTTCTGCACTTTTTATAACATCAGGATTATTGGGAACAACTGCTACTCGAACGGGATATCCGGTTTTTTCGCTTTTTAAAGAGTTACTCCAAAGCAACAGATCAGATTCTGAGATCCAGCCATAGGTTTTTATTGATTTTGACGAAACTTTTTTCATTAAAGCATCAGGAATATATTCTGCTACTTTTACCATTCCGTCTCTGTGTTTTAAAACCATTAGAGGTTCCAAAAACTTTACTTCTTTATATGATTTCTCATCATTTTTATCAAGATAAGCTGTATTTCTTGATCGGTCTGAAATAACGATCCAAGGTGCTGATTTTTTTGGAAAACCATTGATTACAGACGCATTGTCGATCTGCCCATATTGTTGTGGCTCAGGAGTTTTTTTTGACGGTAATTTTACCTGACAGCTCGTCAGTAAAACTGAAAGCCCGATGTAATAAGCCGCTAGAGGAAATTTATTTTTCATCTTAATTTTCTTTATAATTGGTGTGATGCCCGATAACGAACAATTTATTATTTGCTTTGGTTGATGTCAACTTTGGTTACACAAGTCATTCCGTCATCAAAATTCAGTTTTACAGACTGTATCACTGTATTTTTATCAAACTGAAGACCCGCACAATACAGGTAAAAATTATTGACTTTGCTGTCGGCAACTTTTACAATTGTATTTTCATTGTTACACAGATAAGTTTTCAAAAGATAGTTGTAATGCATATTGAAGCTGTTACCATTCGCAATCTGCTGCAGATGATATTTAAAATCATTATCTTTTTTAGCATACAGTTCGTCTAAAGTCGGCTCTTCGTCCTGCATAGAATTATACGCCTGTAAAATCTTTATACGATGCTGAATTGGCTCTAAATCTTTCTCCGTGTAAAGCGTAACTACATAATCTCCCGGTTTTTGAAACGCATAAATAGCTAATTTGTCTTTAGCATCAATTTTTCCGCTCTCACCAAACCTCCAGGTAAACTGCGTAGCATCTGAAAGGGCACGAAACTGCACATTTTCATATTGCATTGCCTGAGTCTGAGCATCAATTTTAGTTACCGTGGTGGCGCTGTCTTTAGGTTTTGGTATTCCTCTTGAAGAAACTATGATCGGAAAAGATTTAGAATATTTATTATCAATAATCAAGGTTACATTGTAATAACCCGGCTTAGTGTAAAAATGAATTCCTTTGTCTTTTTCTGAAGTCTGGCCATCACCAAAATCCCATTTTTTGAATTTCGCAAATGATGTTTTATCATTAAATGTTAACGTATCACCAGTAGAAAGCGTAGAGGGAAAAACTACTCCTTCAATATCATCTGCCGAATGAATGACCTTTTTTTGCAGCCATAATGCAACGAGTGCAGCAATAAGCAATGTGACGATTACACCAATAATGATGTTTTTCCTGTTCTTTTGAAAATAGTTCATAGTAAGTTTTTGTGATGTGTTTTGTATATTTTTTTGGCGTTATCTCGGGTTTAAAGAATTATTCCGTTCTCTCAGGGTCTGGCTTTTTTCTTTGTATCCCAACTGGCATTCTTCAAACTGTTTTTCAAATGTTTTGGTCGTTTCGTTCATCTTCATAATTCTCTCTTTATCAACCATATTCATTTTGATAAATTTTCCTATTTGCGGGAAAGCCATTTTTCGTTGATCATGGACCACAACATTCTGAAATGTGTTAGCTAAATCCTGTATTGCATACTCAGCATCGTTTCTTTCTACAGGCTGTTGAATTTCTATAGAAAGTCTATTAACTCTTGCTGAAGCTGTATCTATTAATTTTAAACCTATTTTCTGCTGCTGATCAAACTTTACTTTCTGATCTAATATCTGCAATGCATTAGTATCTGCCTCAGAAAATGGAGATGAAAAACCCTTAAGAAAAATAACTCCCAAGAAGAAAAGAGCAACAATAAGCATTAATATGAGGTAAAAAAATTGGTAATGCTTTTCTTTTTTTGATAATGTAACTTGTCCCTGCATAGTTTCTAAACTTTATAATATAATTATCTTCTGCGCCCTGTAAATTTTCTGGAGGGATCTATTCTCATCTTGTTGCTGATCTGACTAGATTTCCCCTGACATTCCTGAACATCGCGGATGGCAATCTGCTGTTTGGCAGAAACAGTCACAATCTGGCTTTTAAGATTAAGCATCGGCTTAATTTTCTGCATTAAAACGGCATAATGCTTTAAATTGGTAGCACTGTCGGCGCCCATAATTTCCTGAGCTTCGCGAACGTTATCCAGAATGTAAGTACGCAAATAGTTATCGTTATAAGCTTTATCAGAATCATAAAGCTCCATTCTTGCATAAATACTGTCAATGTGAGTATGAAGAAGATTATTACGATTCAACAGGTCACGGTATGCGCGAACTTCTTCATCAACACCCGTAAGTTGCCTGTCGTAACTCTTAAAAAAGAAGAATACTGCAATAAAAGATATTGCAGATAATATAATAAATGAAAGTATAAACTTCCATATACCTAATCTTACATCAGATTTGTTTAATTTTTTTTCTTTATTAGAAGACATGCTTGTGATTTGATTTGGATTGTGAAAATAGGAAAAAAAACATTTATGTACAAAATTAAATTTAATGCATACAATACTATTCACAATTTTTTAATGTAAAGTTTAATTTTCAGATCCGAAAGATTTTCTTATTTTAGTCAGCAGAATTTTATTTTGCCATACCAAATCACAAAAATAAAATGAGTAAACTACTGACCAATACGGTAAGATTTTCTATTGCCGACAGCGATTTTTATTTTAAAAAAATAATGATCAAAACGCTGTTGGAAAACCCATTCAATATGCTACTAAATGACTGTAATAACGGCCATGAGCTCATTAATCGGATCTACAGAAAGCAAGAAGATGTTTTCATCATCGAGCTGTTTATGCCCGTGCTCAGCGGGATGGAAGCCATAAAGTTTATCCGGAAAAATAATAGTGAAACCCCAATTATCACCTATTCCGGAACTTATCAGGAAGACATGGCAGATATTTTAGATAAAATCCCCAATGTCTATTACTGCCAGAAAAACAGCAATATTATAAAAGACATCATCAAGGGACAAATTACCTCCCAGGAATTTGATTATCCTGCGTATTCTGAAAATTGGAAACAACAGCCTTTGGCAGTTCAGGAATATATGAGTCGCCAGAAAAAAAGTCAGGAAGAGCTTTCTTCGACAGAAATTTTGCTAATGAAATTCTGCTATGAAGGTTTCAGTAATAAAGAAATTGGTGAAAAGCTCAATCTAAGCACACGTACCATCGATACGTACATCAACAGACTTACAGAAAAACTTGGTTTAAAAACAAAACTGCATCTCATTCGCTTCTGTGTAGAGAACGGATATTACAATTCCAGCATGTAAAAAAAGCACTCTTTTTAGCGGCATACTATACTAAAGATAGAATTCTCAGTAGTTTATGTGAAACATTTTTCGCGTGAATTTGCTACTATTCAATTTTTTTTAACTAAATTTGCACACCTAAAATTTAAAATTTACAAAGGAAATGACAAAGGCAGAATTGGTAAACACCATCTCAAATAAATTGGGGACCGAAAAGAATGAAACACAGAAAGTTGTAGAAGCTTTTATGCAGGAGATCAGAACTTCTATGTACAATGGAGACAATGTTTACTTAAGAGGTTTTGGATCTTTCATAGTGAAGACAAGAGCAGCAAAAACGGGAAGAAACATCTCTAAGAACACTGCAATAGAAATTCCTGCACATAATATCCCTGCTTTCAAGCCATCAAAATCTTTTGTGGAGAAAGTAAAAACTAAGGTTGCAGTAAAATAAAGAGAAATAATTAATATTAACGAGTTACTAAAAAAAATTTAAACATTATGCCAAGCGGAAAGAAAAGAAAAAGACACAAGGTTGCAACACACAAAAGAAAGAAAAGAAGAAGAGCGAACAGACATAAGAAAAAATAATCTCCTTCGGGATTTTTAGTATAATAATATAGTTGGTGTTTTTAATTTTTTAATATTCACCGACTATATTTTGTTATGTAAAATAAGTAATAAGTTGAGCAAAATGAGCAATCATTACCTCAAATTCATCACCAATCTTTTTATCTTTAATTTTAAAAATGAAGAAAGAACTAATAGTTTCGCATGAAGATGATCTTACAAAGATTGCTTTACTGGAGGATGGAAGACTATGTGAACTTCATGAGGAAGAAGACAAAAATGATTTTGTAGTAGGAGATCTGTTTATAGGAAAAGTAAAAAAACTTGCCCCCAACCTTAATGCCGCATTTGTAAATATCGGATACGACAAAGATGCATTCTTGCATTATCAGGATTTGGGACCGCAATACCTTACTTACCGAAAATTTTTAAAAGATTCGGTATCCAAAAAGCAGGTTTCATCAGGCTTGAAAAACTTTGAGATTCAGCCTGAAATCGACAAAAACGGGACTGTAGATAAGATCATCGCCAAAGATGATATCGTTTTATTACAAATTACCAAGGAGCCAATCTCCACAAAAGGACCCAGAATTTCTACCCAAATTTCTTTAACAGGACGTTTTTTGGTTTTGATACCTTTCGACAATAAAGTTTCAATATCAAAAAAAATAAGCAGTTCTGAAGAAAAAATAAGACTTCGCACCCTGATCGACAGTATAAAACCGGAAGGTTTTGGGGTCATCATCAGAACAGTAGCAGAAGGAAAGAAAGTAGCTGATCTCCATAATGATATGAATCAACTGATTCAGAAATGGGAGAATACTTTTAAGAATATTCAGAAAAACAAAGTACCTTCTAAAGTCTTGAGCGAAGATGATAAAGCATCATCGATCTTGAGAGATAACTTTAATCAGGATTTTGTAAATGTCTTTTGCGATGACGAGCAAATGGTAGACGAAATGAAAAATTATCTGGAAGTGATAGCTCCGGAACGAAAAAACATCGTTCAGTTCTATGACTCCCATATTCCTCTTCTCGAATATTATAATGTAGAAAAACAGCTTAAACAAAGCTTTGGAAAACATGTAAATATTCCTAGTTCAAAAGGCGCCTATCTGGTTATAGAACACAC
The DNA here is from genome assembly GCF_003815915.1 of Chryseobacterium indoltheticum. NCBI lineage: Bacteria > Pseudomonadati > Bacteroidota > Flavobacteriia > Flavobacteriales > Weeksellaceae > Chryseobacterium > Chryseobacterium indoltheticum. The sequence continues at coordinate 1,257,655 of NZ_CP033929.1, read as the reverse complement.
AGAAGCGCTGCACGTAATCGACGTCAATTCCGGAAATAATATTACCGCCGGAAACAGTGCCAATAAAGAGCATGCACTGCATGTAAATAAAATGGCAGCCACAGAAATAGCAAGACAATTGCGTCTTCGCGATATGGGAGGCATCATTGTGATCGATTTTATCGACATGACCAATCCCGATCACAGAAGAGATTTGTATGAGCATTTTAAAACAGAAATGAGCCGAGACAAAGCACGTCACAAGATTTTACCACCAAGTAAATTTGGATTGATACAAATCACAAGACAAAGAAACCGTCCGGAAAAACAGATCGACACCAAAGAAGAAAACCCCAACAAAGACGGAGAAATAGTAGCTCCGATCGTGATTGTTGAGAAAATGGGAGACACCATCAGAACCATTATGCAGAAAGAAAAAGGAAAACTTTTCCTGCATGTACACCCTTTCGTAGAAGCTTACCTTACTAAAGGTCTTAAAAGCATCCAGATGAAGTGGTTTTTGAAGTATAAAAAATGGGTCACCATTATCCCAAGGGATTCTTTCAAGTACTTAGAATACAAAATCTACAATTCTAAAAAAGAAGAATTGAGCGGATATTCTAATTAAAAAAACATTCTACAACCTCCAGTTTTCTGGAGGTTTTTTTATTTTCTGATAAAATATTCTAATAATTCAACGCCTTGCACAATTTTCGGATACCGTAATGTCAAATAAATGATGATTTACGTTTTAGTATTTCGTAGCTAAATGAATCGAAGATTCGACGAAGTCAAATGCCTTTGTTTATCTTATTAAATAACCTGAGTTCGGGATAAGATTACAAAATAAATTTGCAATAAAAAGCAATAATTCGTACATTTAAGTATCTAACATTCAAATGTTTAAACGAATTATTGCTTATGATTCTGAAAGACCAAATTACAAATATTTTTGTACAAGTTGACGATTTTTGTAAAGAATTTGACTCCCAAATCAAACAAATGAAGTTTCAGGCGCTGGGAGATGAAAAGAAGAGAAGAAACAGAAGATCTATGATGTCCGATTCTGAAATCATTACCATCATGATCGGTTTTCATCTCGGTGCACACAAAACATTTAAGCATTACTACCGGGAAATAGTGTGTGGCTACTGGAAAAATTTGTTTCCAAAAGCCCTTTCCTACAATAGATTTATAGAACTTCAGCAAAGAAGTTTTGTGGTTTTTGCATTGTTTCTGAAAGAAAAATGTTTGGGTAAATGCACGGGAATATGCTTTATGGACAGTACCACTTTGAAGGTTTGTAGAAACCAAAGGATACACAATCATAAAGTTTTCAAAGGTTTGGCAGAACGCGGAAAATCTTCAATGGGCTGGTTTTATGGGTTTAAACTGCATCTGGTTTGTAATGAAAAAGGAGAACTTCTATCTTTTTATTTAACGAAAGGGAATGTTGATGACCGAAATCCAAAACATATTAAAAAAATGACAGAGCAGCTTTTTGGAAAACTCTTTGCCGACAAAGGATATCTTTCCAAGGCTCTTTGGGAGATGCTTTTTGCTGATGGGATCCAGCTTTTCACAAAGCTTCGTAAGAATATGAAAAATCATATCATGAAAATGGAAGACAAGATTTTGCTTCGAAAAAGAGCTATCATTGAGACGATAAATGATGAATTAAAGAATCACTGCCAAGTGGAACACACCAGACATCGAAGCGTGAATAATTTTATGATGAATATTTTAGGAAGTCTTTCAGCATATTGCTTTTTCCCAAAAAAACCATCATTAAACTTGAAAAAAGTAAATGATGGTCAATTATTTTTAAGCTTCGCTTAACCCGAACTCAGGTTAAATACATTTATTATAAAAACTTTGTTTTTCCTAGTGATAAAAAATACAAGGAAAAACAAAGAATTGTAAGTAAATACTGACATCAAGTTAATTCATCCTTTTTCTCAAAAATCACATATAAATACATTTATTTTGTTGAGAAAATTATTTTTAATTAACATTTTTACGCTTCCTTTCTACAAGATATATTACTAAATTTGAGCTATGGAAAGTTTTGGTAAAGATCTTTTAAGAAAAATAAAAAATGCAGGGTTGGCCGGCGCCAATGCCCACGGAATTTTCTCACCGCCTTCACGCCCCGTGTTCACCTATGATCAGGTTTTAGAGAAAAATCCGAAATTTGCAGCCGTAAATATCGTTTTATATCTAAAAGATAATGAGTGGTACTTCCCGCTGATTGTAAGATCCGAAAACGAAAGAGACCGCCACAGCGGACAAATTTCTCTTCCCGGCGGAAAGCGCGAAGAGTTGGATAAAGATTTTGCCCAAACCGCAATCCGCGAAACTTCAGAAGAAATTGGCATCGAAAAACATTATGTGAGAATTATAAGGGAGCTCTCCCCTATTTATATTCCGCCAAGTAATTTTTATGTTTATCCTTTTATTTCGTATACCAAAAAAAATCCTGAATTTATTCTTCAGCAAAGTGAAGCTGTCGAAGTGATAGAATTTCCTATCACCTCATTCTTAAACTTACCAGACAGTCCGGAAATTATGGCACTTCCCGGCGCTGGCGGACATGAAGTTCCGGTAATAAATTTTAACGGATACATTATTTGGGGAGCCACAGCGATGATCCTGAGCGAATTCAGCCAGTTGATTAAAAAAATGTAACTTTGCAACTATTATGTTTAATTGAAAAATGGCGAAAAAGAACATTTTTACCGATTCATTCGGAACACCTTATTTTTTAAAAAGATTAATCATTTTCATTCTGGGAATTGTTTCTTACAGAAGATTCAATGGCTTCAATAAGCTAAAAATTACCGGAACCGAAAATTTGCTTGATCTTCCGGATTCTAATGTACTTTTTGTATCAAATCATCAAACCTACTTTGCTGATGTTGCAGCAATGTATCATGCATTTTGTGCCGTAAATAATGGGTATTTAGATACTATAAAAAATCCTATTTACCTTTTAAACCCAAGAGTAGATTTTTATTATGTTGCTGCCGAAGAAACGATGAATAAGGGTATTCTTCCAAAAATATTTAAAATTGCAGGTGCAGTTACTGTAAAAAGAACCTGGAGAGCGGAAGGTAAAAACGTCAACAGAATGGTAGATCTCGGTGAGATCGACAATATTATGAAGGCCTTAGACAATGGTTGGGTAGCAACATTTCCGCAAGGTACTACTGCAGCTTTTGCTCAGGGAAGAAAAGGAACGGCAAAATTGGTTAAAAACCAGCGCCCGATTGTAATTCCTATTAAAATAAACGGCTTCAGAAGAGCCTTTGACAAGAAAGGACTTCGTGTAAAAGTAACCGGAGTAAAACCGACAATGGAGTTTAAAAAACCTTTGGATATTGACTACGACAAAGAAAATGCACAGCAGATTCTTCTTAAAATAATGACGGCCATTGAGCAGACCGAAGACTTTAATATTCTACACACTTATGATGAAGAAATTAAGGCCAAAAAGTCTGAACAAAATAATTCACAAAACTAAAACGACAATGAAGAAGATTTTAGGCGTACTTTTAATTATTCTCACGTCACTTTCTTGCAACAGTCAGAAAGTTTACCAGGACTTTGATATCAGTTATTCTAAAAGCGGAGGTTATGCTCCGTCTTACGAAAACCTTTTGATAAAAGGAAATGATGCCCATTATTCATTAGAAGGACAAGGCAAAAAAATCAAGAAAAGTTTCAAAGTATCTGATGACGATCTGAAAAATTTGGAAGCGACCCTTTCAAAAAATAATTTCAGAAAAATTCAGGAAGATCATAAGAAGGTTTATGATAACGTGACTACATCGATCAACATTAAGAAAGGTGTAAATGAAGGTAGCAAAAATGACGGAAGCATGATCATGCCCAATTACAAGACCAATTGGCAAAACATTACCGCTGAATTTCAGAAACTTATCAACAATAACGTAAAAAACTAGGAAAATAAATTGAGAACTCATTTTATTGCTATTGGCGGAAGCGCAATGCACAACCTTGCAATTGCACTTAAAGATAAAGGATATCACGTAACAGGTTCAGATGATGCTATTTTTGAACCTTCAAAATCAAGATTAGAAAAAAAAGGAATTCTTCCCGAAGAGTTGGGTTGGTTTCCTGAAAAAATCACGTCTGATATTGATGCTGTAATCCTTGGAATGCACGCTCATCAAGACAATCCCGAATTGGCAAAAGCAAAAGAATTAGGTTTAAAAATATATTCTTATCCTGAGTTTCTTTACGAACAATCAAAAAATAAAACCAGAGTTGTCATCGCCGGTTCTCATGGAAAAACAACCATCACTTCGATGATTCTTCACGTGCTGAATTTCCATCAGAAAGATGTAGATTATATGGTGGGAGCTCAGTTGGAGGGTTTCGACTGTATGGTAAAACTGACCGAAGACAACGATTTTATGGTTTTGGAAGGTGATGAATACCTTTCCTCTCCTATCGATCTGCGTTCAAAATTCCTTTTATATCAGCCAAATATCGCTTTAATGAGCGGAATTGCATGGGATCACATCAATGTTTTCAAAACATTTGACGATTACATTGAGCAGTTCAGAAGATTTGTGGCTAGCATTACGCCGGGTGGAGTTTTGGTGTATAACGAAGAAGATGCAGAAGTCGTAAAAGTGGTAGAAAATGCTGAAAATTATTTCAGAAAAATACCATATAAAACTCCTGAATATGAAATCAGTAACGGAAAAGTCCTTCTTAAAACAGAAATGGGCGATATTCCGCTTTCTGTTTTTGGAGCGCACAATTTATTAAATCTTGAAGGTGCAAGACACATTTGCCACACGTTAGGGATTATGGATGAAGATTTCTACGATGCTATTATGAGTTTTAAAGGAGCTTCAAAGCGTCTCGAAAAAGTTGAAAGAGAAGACAAAGGAATTCTTTATAAAGATTTCGCACACGCTCCAAGCAAAGTAAAAGCTGCGGTGAAAGCATTCTGCGAACAGTTTAAAAATGAAAAAAAATACGGTTTTCTTGAGCTTCACACCTATTCAAGTTTAAATCCTGTTTTCCTTGAGCAATATGATCACGCCATGGACGGATTGGAGGAAGCCATTGTTTTCTATTCTGAAGATGCTTTAAAAATTAAAAGAATGGAGCCGATTTCTCCAGATTTAATTAAAGAGAAATTCAAAAATGAAAACCTGAAAGTGTTTACGAATGCTGAAGAACTTCACGCCTATTGGGATTTACTTGATAAAACCAAAGGTGTTTATATGATGATGAGCTCCGGTAATTTCGGTGGTTTAGATTTAACCAAATAAACTATTGCAATCAAAGCAATCTCTTAATTATAACATAAAAAAAATAGCTTTCAGAAGTACTGAAAGCTATTTTTTTTATATTGGATTTGATTAATAAAATTACCAAGGATCTTTATTAAGCTTGTAGTCGTACGGAATATTCTGACTAAAATCTGATACATACCAAACATTCGGTTCAGATTTATATTGAACAAAATCATAAATCACATTAAGCGGCATTTGAATATTTCCCAAATTTCCACGCTCTTTATTAAACGCTGAAACCATCGCTGTAACCCGCACCAGTTCATCTCCCGATTGTAACGGTGCATTATAAGCCGTTCCAATCTGAATATGAGCTTTATATTCGTCCAAAAGCTTACTTACTTCATTTTTATAATGACTAACAATGGCATTTTGAGCTTCTTCGTTACTCGGTTTGTTTTCCGCTAAAATCAGTTTAGAAAAATCTCGTGCTTTGTACCGTTTTATTTCTGCCAAAACCTCATCCGGAATATAATCTTTATTTTTAATTGCATTTTCCCACATCAATGTATCAATCGGGCTTTCAGGAGCAGGATTTGCAACATCTATTATGCCTGACTCAGCAGGAAAACTTGCCAAAATTCGCTTGTTGTTTTCATAATTTTCCCAATCTTCTTTGCTGTACGTCAAATACTGCTGAATTTTATACAGCGGCGTTTCTTTTTCGTTTCGGTATATGTATTGTGCGATTCCTAAACCAAGGATTAAAATCAAAAATAAAATACTGATGACTTTAAATATTTTTCCGACGGATGATTTTTTTCTTGTAGTCTTTTCAGGATTTTGTAATGGTGATTTCATTAATTGTGATTTTTATGATGTAAATTAAGATGATGAAGTGGTTCGATTTTAAAACTTTGCTGGTTATTTATTTCGTTAATTTATTTTCATTCTTAAATCTGCTAAATCTGTATAATCAGCGGGATTTAATATTCCTGAATTAATTTCTCTAAAATAACTTGGGTTGAAAGTTCGCTGTAATCGATAATCGATTGTCCTACCCAAAGATTGACAAACTCATCATTTTTCACCGTTCTTGCAATTCTTCTCATTTCTCCAGTCAATTTATTTTGATATGGATAAGGTAAAATATATTCTGAATTTTCAATCGTTTCAATAAATTTATTTTTAATTCCTCTTGCGTAGCGCCCCGAAAAACTTTTCGTTAAAACAATATCCTTTTCATTAACATTCTTTAGTCTTTTTTTTTCAAAATCCTGTAAAGCACTCTCATTTGAAGATAATAAAATACTTCCCACCTGAACGCCTTGTGCGCCCAATTGTTTTGCAGCAGCCAAAGTTTTTCCGTTATAAATTCCGCCTGCATAAATGAGAGGAACTTTTACAGAATCATTAACCTGAGAAAGCAAAGAAAATCCACCGATCTGAGGAATATTTTCCGAAACAAAACTTCCTCTATGACCTCCGGCTTCTATTCCCTGAACGCAAATAATATCAATTCCCGATTTTTCAAGAGCCAAAGCTTCTTCTACAGAAGTACAGGTTCCAATTAAAATTGTTCCGTTTTCTTTTAATTTCTGAATGCTTTGATGGTCAAGATTTCCAAAAGTAAAGCTCAGAATTTCACAGTTCTCATCGATAATGGCATCAATTTGCTCATGATAAGAATTGATTTTCAAGCTTTCTAATTCAGGAAGATCAATCTCCATATTATTTTCCTGAGTCAAGTTTTCAAGATGTTTTTTCGTCTTAGAATATTGTTGTTTTAATTCATCGGTAATTTCAGGAATTTGATGAACAAAAATATTAACCGCAAAAGGTCGATTTGTCAGTGATTTGGTTTTACGAATCAATTCAACAGACTTTTCAGCGGAAAGATCTGCCAAAGCCAATGAACCCAAACATTCTGCTTTTGCAGCAGCTTCAACCATTTCCGGAGTGCTTACTCCAAACATTGGCGCTTGTATAATTGGATATTTTACCTTTAAGATTTCACTGATGGTTTCTGAAAAAAGCATAAGATTTCTTTTACTTAAAATTAGTCAATTATTTTTTTTCTCATCATTCTGAAAACATGATTTTCGTTTTCATTGATTAATTTTTAAATTTAACTGAAAAATATAAAATGTCGTATACGATTAGAATAGCTATTACTGATGACTATCCGAAATTGGTTAAAATTTGGGAATCTGCTGTAAAAGCCACCCATGATTTTTTATCAGAAAGTGATTTTCAATATTTAAAAAAGTGATTCCTGAACAGTATTTCCCCCACCTTCAGGTTTATATCATTTCCGAAAATAACGATCCGAAAGGTTTTGGCGCAGTTTCAGAAGATACTTTAGAAATGCTTTTTGTACATAATGATGCTCGTGGAAATGGTTTAGGAAAAATTCTTTATCAATATTTGCATGATAAAACTGGTTGTACAAAAGTAGATGTGAACGAGCAAAATCCGCAGGCAATAGGATTCTATGAAAAAATGGGATTCAGAAAAACAGGAAGATCAGACAAAGATGGTTCGGGTAAAGATTATCCGTTGATTCACATGAGTCTGTAATTATCTTAAGCTTAAAAAACTCTTAGTCTATATTTTTTTGTAAATTGGTATAGCAAATCACTTCAATTTACGATAAATGCCCGCACAAATTTCTACCCGACAAACTGTAAAAAAAGTTCTCCCGTTGATTTTAGCAACTGCTATTTTTATGCAGATGCTAGATTCTACAATCCTCAATACTTCCCTGCCTTCAATCGCTAAAGATTTGAATGAATCTCCACTTAATATGCAAAATGCAATTATCAGTTATGTGTTGACACTTGCCGTTTTCATGCCTGCAAGCGGATTTTTGGCAGACCGTTTCGGAACGAGAAGAGTTTTCATCTTTGCTTTGGTGCTTTTTAGTTTAGGTTCTGTGTTTTGTGCGCTTTCTCAAAACCTTACTCATTTGGTTATTTCAAGGGTTATTCAGGGAGTTGGTGGAAGTTTGATGACTCCTGTTGGAAAACTGGCTTTAATCAAAACTTTTAACCGAAATGAATTACTCAAAGCTATGAATTTTGCTATCGTTCCTGCATTGATTGGTCCTGTTCTCGGCCCGCTTGTAGGAGGTTATATGGTAGATTATCTTTCGTGGCACTGGATCTTTCTTATCAACATTCCAATCGGGGTTTTAGGAATTGTTTTAGGCTTAAAATATATGCCCAATTACAATGCACGGGAAATCGATTTTGATCTGAAAGGCTTTATGATTTTTGCAGCAGCCTCTCTCCTGCTTTCTGTTTCTCTCGAACTTTTCGGAGATATACAGAATATCACGCCGGTTTTACTCGTTTTCATATTAGGATTTTTGTTTCTGTATTATTATTACAGGCATGCAAAAAGAGGGAATAACCCTATTTTTCCTTTAAGTTTATTTCAGGTTCGTACATTTCGTGTAGGAATTATCGGAAATCTGGCAACAAGATTAGGGATCAGTTCTGTTCCTCTTTTACTGCCATTAATGATTCAGATTGCTTATGGACAATCAGCCGTAATTTCGGGATGGATTATTGCACCGATGGCATTAACAGCCATGTTTGGTAAATCTTCCGTCATTAAAATTTTAAATAAATTTGGCTACAGACGAACATTAATGGTCAATACATTTATTATCGGAGTCTTAATTTGCTGTCTTGCCATTCCGGATATTCACACTTCAATATATTGGTTTGTTCCTGTGATTGCGATCCTAGGATTTTTTAATTCTATTCAGTTCACATCAATGAATACCATTTCTATAGCAGATCTACGAAACTTCCAGACCAGCAGCGGAAACTCTTTGATTTCGGTTAATCAACAATTAGCGATCGGATTCGGAATTGCATTTGGTTTAATTGTTTTAAAAATTTACGAAAACAGCCCCGATTTAATCAGACACGAAACCCACAACGCGTTTCGCTACACTTTCCTTACCGTAGGAATTTTAACGATTTTATCAAGCTTAGTTTTCAGAAGGCTGCATACGTTCGATGGCAGAAACATGAAATCCCAAGAATAAAACATAAAACCCTCCCCCTCTAAAACTCTATAACTCTCATTCCCTCAAACTTACTTACCACACATCAATGTAATTCTCTTCTGACTGTCCTAATTTTGTTTAAAATAAAAACATCTATTATGACAACAAAAAAAGTAGAAATAGTAATCTCGCCAAAGCCTGCGCATTTTGTGGGCGATGGTTTCAGAGTACACAATTTTATTCCGAGCGTTCCTCGTTTAGATATGAAGAGAATGGATCCTTTTATCATGCTCGATTATAATTCTAAATTTCATTTCAATGGCTCAGAAACACCTCGCGGGGTTGGAGTACATCCACACAGAGGTTTCGAAACCGTTACCATTGCGTATGAAGGTAAAGTAGAACATCATGACAGTGCAGGCGGTGGCGGTATTATTGGTGAAGGAGACATACAGTGGATGACTGCAGCAAGTGGAATTTTACATAAAGAATATCATGAAAAAGAATGGTCAAAAACCGGAGGAATTTTTCAGATGGTGCAGCTTTGGGTAAACCTTCCTGCCAAAGATAAAATGAGCAAGCCAAAATATCAGGCGATTAAAAACTCAGAAATAAAAAGAGCAGATTTAGGTGAAAACGGATTTGTAGAAATTATTGCCGGAGAATATCAAAATATAAAAGGTTCTGCCACAACATTCAGTCCTGTCAATTTGATGAATGCTAAATTAAAATCAGGTGGAAAAGCAGAATTTAATTTTCGAGCAAATTTTAATACCGCAGCTTTGGTAATTGAAGGAAGTATTTTGGTCAACGGTGAAGAAAAAGTATCAGCTAATCATTTCGTTTTGTTTGAAAATGAAGGTGAAAACTTTACTATTGAAGCAACAGAAGATACAGTTGTGTTAATTCTAAGTGGGGAACCTTTAAATGAACCTATTTTTCCACACGGTCCTTTTGTAATGAACAGCAGAGAAGAAATCATGCAGGCTTTTGAAGATTTCAATACCGGAAAATTCGGGTATTTGGAAGACTAATTAAATAAAATCATATTCATAAAAATTAGAATAGTGTTTGTCATTCCGCAGGAATCTAACCTTATTTTTTTAAAGTCGAGATCCTTTTCAGAATGACAAACGTTATTCTCTTTTATAAAACTTAAAAAATATAAACATTATGAAACCAGAACTTGAAAATATTCCATTAGTAAAAAACGAAGAAAAGAAAAGATTTGAAATTGAGCTAAACAGCCATTTTGCATTTATTGACTATAAAGAAACAAGTCAGCAAATATCCCTGATCCATACGGAAGCCGAGCCTGAATTGGCAGGAACCGGAGCCGCCGCTGCGGTAGTAGAAAAATCCTTGATTTATATAGAAGAAAGCGGCAAAAAGTTGCTTCCGTTCTGTCCGTATGTTTTTGCATACATCAAAAAAAATCCTGAATGGAAACGTATTGTAGACCAAAGATTTGAGGGTTACGACAAACTTTAATTTTTATTAAACTATCTTAAATAGTAGAAATTTTAATTAAATTAGCTTCTCACAAAAAACTTAAATCACAACATTCATGTCAAATATCGGACTTATATTAGAAGAAAAATCCGCAGATATAGGAAATTTTCTAGTTGGAAGACTACTGCCATTCCGTGAAAAAAGAGCGGTTGGTCCTTTCGTTTTTATCGATCACATGGGGCCTGCAGAATTAAAAGATTATCAAAATCTTGATGTTCCGCCACATCCTCACATTGGTCTTTCTACTTTAACTTATCTTTTGGAAGGATCTATTTTTCACAGAGACAGCATTGGGAGCGCTCTTGAAATAAAACCTGGAGCTGTCAACTGGATGACTGCCGGAAAAGGCGTTGTACACTCAGAAAGAACTCCTGAATATTTAAGAAATACAGATAAAAAACTTCACGGATTTCAAATTTGGGTAGGTCTTCCAAAACATTTGGAGCAAAGCGAGCCTACTTTTCATCATACTGAAGCCAACGAGCTTCCGGTTTGGGAAGAAGGAGAAGTTCATTATAAACTAATTGCAGGTGAAGCTTTTGGTAAAAAGTCTCCGGTTCCTGTGCACAGTAAATTATTTTTTATTGAAATTAAAACTAAAACCGCACAAAAAATCAGTATCGGGAAAGATCTTTACGGTGAAGCGGCAATGTATGTTTTAGACGGAACGGTAAACATTGAAGAGAATTCTTACGGTTCAAAACAATTGCTGATTGCCAAAAACACCCAACTTTGCGAGTTTGAAATGAGCGAAAACGCAACTGTTTATCTTTTCGGAGGCGAACCTTTTGATGAAGAACGTTTCATTTTCTGGAATTTTGTAAATTCAGACAAAGAAGTCATTGATCAGGCAAAAGTAAACTGGAACGATCAGAATCACGAAGCTTTTCCTTTGGTTCCCGGAGACGAAAAGGAATTTGTTCCGCTTCCTAAAGCTATTTTAAACAGAAAATAATTTGATTTTAATGAATATCCCGATTTTTTATAAATGAGAAACCTGACACTTTTATTTTTATTATGCTTATCTTTTTTGGGAACTGCGCAAACCGTAACAGAACCTAAAAATAATCCGGCAGAATGGTCTAAAAACTACGAACCTTTCAAAATTGTGGGGAATCTGTATTATGTAGGAACTTACGATCTTGCATCTTATCTGATTGTGACCGATAAAGGCAACATTTTGATCAACACAGGTTTGGCGGATTCTTATTCTACCATTAAAAAAAATATTGAAAAGTTGGGTTTCAATTATAAAGACATTAAAATTATTACTTTAACGCAGGCTCATTACGATCACATGGGAGCAATGGCTCAAATAAAAAAAGAAACCGGTGCAAAACTTTATGTAGACGAAAAAGATGCAAATGAACTGAAAAGTGGTGGAAAATCTGACTACGAAATGGGAAAATACGGCGTTACTTTTGAACCTGTACAGCCTGATTTTTTATTGAAAAATAATGCTAAAATAAAATTGGGAAATACGGTATTGACCTTACTTCATCATCCAGGTCACACAAAAGGATCGTGCAGCTTTTTATTTGAAACCAAAGAAGGAAACAAAAATTACAAAGTTTTGATTGCCAATTTACCTTCTATTATTATTGACCATAAATTCTCTGATGTAAAGAAATATCCTACTATTCAAAAAGATTATGGATATACTTTTGAAGCCATGAAAAAAATAAATTTCGATGTTTGGGTAGCTTCACATGCAAGTCAGTTTGATCTTCATAAAAAGCGAAAAGAAGGAGATTCTTACAACCCAAAGTTGTTTATGGATAAAGAAAATTATTTTAAAAGGCTCAAAAGTCTCGAAGAAGATTATCTGGAAAAAGTAAAAGAAGATTCAGCGAAAAAATAATTAATTCCGAATTTTCTTTTTAAAATTTAAAAATAAATACACATGAAAATATTAGCATTTGCAGGAAGTACTTCTTCCACATCTATCAACAGAGAGCTGGTAAAATTTGTTCTGAAAAACTTTCAGGAACACGAGATCAATTTAATCGACCTTAATGATTTCACGATGCCTGTATTTTCTGTTGATCTTGAAAAGAAAGGTTTTCCGGATGAAGCGCATAACTTTTTAAAACAAATTGAAGAATGTGATGTCATTATCTGTTCTTTAGCAGAGCACAACCGTTCGTACTCGGCAGCTTTCAAAAATGTTTTTGATTGGGCATCAAGAATTAATGTAAAAGTTTTTCAGAATAAACCGATGCTTTTAATGAGCACTTCACCGGGAGGTTATGGTGGCGGAAATGTCATGAATACAGCAAAAACATTTTTCCCACAATTTGCGGCAGATGTAAAGGAAACTTTTTCATTACCTCAATTTTACGAAAATTTCGATTTGGAAAGTGGTGTTATCAATCCTGAAATGCTGAACGATTTAAATAACAAAATTGAGAGTTTTAAAAGTCAGATTGCTTAAACCGATTTTCAATAAACCAACAACTATCAACTAAAAACAATCAACAAATAATGGCCGTAACTGTAAAAGCAAGTTTAGGTACTACAAAATATTACACGGAAGTTATCGCAGGCGAAAACCGCCTGATTACTGACGAACCGATTGACAAAGGCGGACAAAATAAAGGGTTTAATCCTTTTGAAATTCTCGCAACCTCCTTGGCAAGCTGTACTGCAGCCACGCTTAGAATGTATATCGACAGAAAAGAGTGGAATGTTGAAAAAATAGACGTAGAAGTCGAGCTGGAAAATTTTCCTTTAACAAAATTGGCAGTTTTTAAAAGAAACATTAGTTTTGAAGGAAATGATTTGAGTGAAGAACAGCTGAAAAGACTTCACACCATTGCAGATGCTTGTCCGGTACACAAAATGTTAACTAACGAAATAGAAATTCAAACCAAATTTTCTTAAATATGATAGACGTAAAACAAAACAACGACGAAAAACACGGAAGCTTTGAAGCTTTGATTGATGGAAACAAAGCAGGATTAATGACCTATACTTGGGCAGGTGAAGACCGATTCATTATCGATCATACCGAAGTTGAAGAGGCTTACAACGGAAAAGGTGTAGGAAAAGAAATGCTGATAAAAGCGGTAGAATTTGCAAGAGAAAATGGTAAAAAGATTATTCCTCTTTGTCCGTTTGCAAAAGCGACTTTCCAGAAAAATGAAGATTTGCGGGATGTTTTATAAAACGGGATGTTAAAATCCCACAGATTTCACAGATTTTCGCAGATGAATGAGAATAAAATCTGTGCTAATCTGTGAAATCTGTGGGAATAAAATAAATCGCCACGAATGCACGTATTTTAAATAAAGAAAAGATAGTATCAATTAAATTCGTGCATTCGTGGCAAAAAAATTACAGGGTATCTATCCGTGAAGAAAGAATTTTAATTAATCTTAAAGTTTTTTCTTCACGGATTTTTTTATTTTTAATTCAAATCTTATTTCGTATAAATTACAATTTGTCCAAAACTTCCATCATCATACATCCAGCATTCAGCTACATTCGAAAAAAAACTATATTTGCTGAAATTTAAATTGTAAACATGAATTCCGGAACTATACTTTTGCTATTTGTTTTTGTTTATTTCATTGGTCTTTTGGTGATTTCTTATTTTACGAGCCGAAATTCTGATAACCAGTCTTTTTTCATCGGAAACAAAAAAAGTAAATGGTGGCTCGTTGCTTTCGGGATGATCGGAACCAGCTTAAGTGGAGTTACCTTTATTTCCGTTCCGGGAACGGTCGGCAAAATGACCGGAAGCGAATATATTTTCGGTGGTTTTGAATATTACATGATGGTGATCGGGTTTTTCATCGGATATTTTATTGTGGCTGCCATATTACTTCCACTCTATTATAAGATGAATCTGACCTCAATCTATACCTATTTAGGAAAAAGATTCAATGTAGAGGCGCATAAAATCGGTTCAGTATTTTTTATCGTTTCACGAGCGATCGGAGCAACCGCAAGATTATATTTGGTAGTCAATGTTTTACAGATATTTTTATTGGAAGGTTTAGGCGTTCCGTTTTGGGTAACGGCTTCGGTGCTTCTATTAATGGTACTTTTATATACTTTTGAAGGCGGTGTAAAAACGATTGTCATTACCGATACTTTGCAGACTTCATTTATGATTATCAGTTTAATTGCATGTATTGTTTACATTTTATCTAATTTAAATTTATCTTTTGGCGAAGCTTACACGATTTTAGAACAGAAAAATTACACTCATTTTATCAATTTTGATCCGAATTCCAAGACATTTTTCCTGAAAACCATTTTGGGAGGAATCTTTATTACTATTGCAATGACCGGATTGGATCAGGAAATGATGCAGAAAAACATTTCGGTTGACAATCTACAGAATTCAAAGAAAAACATGCTGACTTTTGCAGGAACATTGCTTTTTGTAAATCTTGCATTCTTATTTTTAGGTGGATTACTTTATCTTTTTGCGTTACAAAATGGCGCAGGATATTCTCAAATTACAAATATAATAGAAGGGAAAGAAGTCGTATCTAATATTTTCGGATTTAAAGACGCTGCAGGAAATGTGAAAAATATTATGGGCGACGATTTATTCCCGGCTTTGTCACTTAACGGATATTTCCCGATGCCAATCGCTGTGATTTTCATCATCGGATTAATCTCTGCCTTATTCCCTTCTGCAGATGGCGCATTGACGGCTGTTACAAGTTCGTATTGTGTAGATTTACTCAATTTAAATGAAGATAAAACAAGAACAGAAAAACAGAAAAAACATCTTCGTATGAAGATCCATTTAACGTTTACGGTTGTTTTCTTTATCCTAATTATGGTTTTCAAAGCAATGAATGACAAGTCGATTGTTTATTTGATTATGGAAATCGCCGGCTATACTTATGGTCCACTTTTAGGACTTTTTGCCTTCGGAATTTTTACCAAATTTAAAATTTCACAAAAATATTCAATTCTTGCGGTAACACTTTTAGCACCGGTTTTAACTTATCTGATCAATATGTTGGTAACCATTTATACCGATTACAGAATTGGTGTAGAGCTGATTATTCTGAACGGATTACTAACTTTCATTGGTTTGTGGCTGGTGAAAAATAAGAATTATCTGAAAGTGGTTTAATTTTATTATTAACCTTGTCAAGGTTTCGAACCTTGACAAGGTTAATAAAACAGCTCAAAGAAACAGTACTTAAAAAAACACAATGGATATAAGAATTACCCCCATAGAAGCAGATTGCTTTTATCACATTTATAATCGCGGAATTAATGGTGAAGCAATATTCAAAACAGCGAGAAATTATCATTTTTTCATAAATAAAATTAAAAATAATCTCTTGAGTGTTTGTGATGTTTATGCATATTGCTTAATGCCAAATCATTTTCATCTCTTAGTCAAAATTAAGAGTGATAAATATTTAAATGAAATTACTTCCCATTTAGATAAAAATATAGAAAAAGGTTTACATGCTTCTCAAAATATATTTTCTAAGCAATTTTCAAAAGTTTTTAATTCTTATTCGCAAGCATTCAATAAAGAAAATAATCGACACGGTGCATTAATAGAGTCACCATTCAAAAGGAAGTTAATTACTTCTGAAGAGTATCTTAGAAAATGTGTAATCTACATTCATCAAAATCCTGGTTCAGAAGACTTTAAAAATTATAAACATTCTTCTTACAAAACTATTCTCAGCAATTTTAAAACTTTATTAAAAAGAAATGAAGTACTTGAAATGTTTGAGGATAAAGAAAATTTTATCATGTGTCATAAAATACAAATAGATTACCAATTTTAAGTTTTACGAAAATGCTCTTCTGTGACCTTGACAAGGTTCAGTCTTTCAATAAGAAAATCTACAATTCAAACTCTGGATTTTTAAATTTCCGTAAGCCGGCAAAAAATTATCTAACCTTGACAAGGTTGAGCACACAACCATCAATTTATAAATTACTGCCAAAGTGTCTGTTTAAATATTTCTCATCAAATTCAAAATAAAATCCGGACGGAGAGATGATATAGCGATGATACAGAAACTGTATAGAAGAAAATCATGTCAGAATGTCAAATTTCTTCCATTGTTTAATTTTAAGTTCGGCTAAAGACTAATTAAAATCTCTTTAAGCTTTGTCAAAGATGTTCAACTTTGGCAAAGTAAATAAAACTAAATCTGCGTAAAAAGTCTCAGATTTTGCATTTCCGTAAGCCGACAAAAAATTGTAAATTTGCATGCAAATAAATCCTAATATATGAGTAAAAGTATTGAAGAGCTGAAATCTCTTACAACACAAATCAGAAGAGACATTTTAAGAATGGTTCACGCTGTAAATTCAGGGCACCCGGGTGGAAGTTTGGGCTGTACTGAGTACTTCACAGCATTGTATGGTAAAGTAATGAACTATAATCTTCCTTTCACAATGGAAGGTAAAAATGAAGATCACTTCTATCTTTCAAACGGACATATTTCGCCGGTTTTCTATTCTACTTTGGCTAGATTTGGCTTCTTCCCGATTGACGAATTGAGAACTTTCAGAAAATTAGACTCAAGATTGCAGGGTCACCCAACCACTCACGAAGGTTTGGAAGGGGTAAGAATTGCTTCAGGATCTTTGGGACAAGGGCTTTCTGTAGCTTTAGGTGTTGCACAGGGGAAAAAATTAGACGGTGATAACTCTTTAGTTTACTCACTTCACGGAGACGGAGAATTGCAGGAAGGGCAAATCTGGGAAGCATTGATGTATGCTGCAGCAAACAAAGTAGACAACATCATTTCTACAATTGATTACAACGGACAGCAAATTGACGGAAGCACAGAAAATGTACTTTCATTAGGAAATCTTCATGCAAAACTAGAATCTTTCGGATGGACAGTTTTGGAAGAGAAAAAAGGTAACGACCTTGAAGCGGTAATCGGAATTCTTGAAAGAGCAAAAACGGAAACCGGAAAAGGAAAACCAGTGGTAATTATTCTTCATACAGAAATGGGTAATGGGGTTGATTTCATGATGGGAACTCACGCTTGGCATGGTAAAGCTCCTAATGATGATCAATTGGATACTGCATTCAAACAATTGTACCTGGAAGCTCCAGCTGACTATTAATTATCAATGATAAATTATCATTGATAAATGATACGATTCAATATCGTTGATCACACATCATTTATCAATTATCAAAATTTAAAATTCTCATGAAATATACATATACAGAAAAAAAAGATACACGTTCAGGTTTTGGGGCTGGTTTAGCTGAATTGGCTGATAAAAACCCAAATGTTGTTGCATTATGCGCAGACCTTATCGGTTCTTTGAAAATGGAAAAATTCATCGAAAAAGCTCCTGAAAGATTTTACCAAGTTGGTATTGCAGAAGCAAATATGATGGGTCTTGCCGCAGGTTTAAGCATCACAGGGAAAATTCCTTTTACCGGAACTTTTGCCAACTTCTCTACGTCAAGAGTGTATGACCAGATTCGTCAGTCTATTGCGTATTCTGATAAAAATGTAAAAATTTGTGCTTCTCACGCAGGTCTTACTTTAGGAGAAGACGGAGCAACGCATCAGGTTTTGGAAGACATCGGTATGATGAAAATGCTTCCAGGCATGACGGTAATTAATCCTTGTGATTATAACCAGACGAAAGCTGCAACATTGGCAATTGCTGATCATCAAGGTCCGGTATATTTGAGATTCGGTAGACCAACCGTTCCTGTTTTCATTCCGGAAGATATGCCTTTCGAAATCGGAAAAGGTATTCTTTTGCAAGAAGGAACTGACGTAACGATTGTTGCAACAGGTCACTTGGTTTGGGAGTCTTTGGTTGCTGCTGACGAGCTTGAAAAAGAAGGTATTTCTTGTGAGGTAATCAACATTCACACAATTAAACCTTTAGACGAAGAAATTATCTTAAAATCGGTTGAAAAAACAGGTAAAATTGTAACTGCTGAAGAGCACAACTACTTAGGTGGCTTGGGTGAATCAATTGCGGGAATGCTAGCAAGAAGAAGACCTACAAGACAGGAATTCGTTGCGGTTAATGATACTTTCGGAGAATCTGCTACACCAGCTGAATTAATGAAAAAATATAAAATTGACGCTGCCGCTGTAAAAGAAGCGGTGAAAAGAATTTTAGCATAATAATATTTCATTTGAAATAAAGAAAAGCATCCAAATTTTGGATGCTTTTTTTGTAGAAAGTTTGAACCATTAAGGTAAATTAAGATTTAAGGTTAGTTAAATTTAATCATTCTGATTTTTAAGTTCACATGAACTCTAAATCCCAAGCGATCTTAATATTCTAAGCTCCTTGAATTAATTCTTAATGGTTAAATAAACTATATTTTAAATTCAGTTATCTGAAAAATTTCCACTTTGGGATAATTGCCAACATTCCAAAACCTGTAAAAAGAAAAAGATTGGTAACGTCTGTGTATAAGAAAGTAGACAGATAATAATTATGCATCAGAAAATGAAAAACCAATAATACAGGAAAAGCGAACATTCCAATTTTTCTGTAAAAAAACATCAGAACCAAACTTAGCACCATTAAAGCATCAATTGTGAAAATCACATAGAAATACCATCTCGGTATATTGAGGAATTCGTGCTGAAGAAACTCATCAACATCTATTCCCAAGCCCATGATCGTAAACAAAAGCAGAGAAGCCAGAGCCAAAATAAAACCCCACCCTTTCTTCGGATCTACATCAAAATAGCTGTATTCTTTATATTCCTTTTCCATACTGCAAAAATAAAGAACTTATGAATGATTTCATAAGTTCTTTGGTATTTATATCGTCTAAAATTCGATTAAATTGAGATTGCGTTGATCAATCTGTTTTTATCGCTTAAGAATTCTTCCATAGAGATCATAGATTCAGTTCTCATTACGTCCTGAATGTCGTCAATCTGATAGATGATTCTTTTTGCGTCGTTTGTATTTTTAGCTCTTACCTTGCAGAAAATGTTGTATTTTCCTGAGATAACACTCGCTTCTATAACGTTTGGAATTGTTCCCAACTCTTTCAAAACCTCTTGCGTACGGTTTGATTTTGTTAAAAGAATTCCGATAAAAGCTGTAAAATGGTAATCTAGTTTACCATAATCAAGATTAAGAGATGATCCTAAAATAATACCTGCATCTTCCATTTTCTTCACTCTTACGTGAATTGTACCCGCAGAAACATCCATCTGCTTAGCAATTTCTGTAAAAGGCATTCTTGTGTTTTCTACTAAGAAGTCAAGAATTTTCTTGTCTATTTCGTCCAGTTGATAGTTCATATTAGTGAAATTATATTTTTCCTAAAAAATCGATAAATTTTTTTACAAAATTAAAAAAAATAATTAAACTAAAAAAATATTATCAAACATTAACAATAATTAACATGTATGATAAAAATCATTAAAAATTTAAGGCTTTTTGCCGTCTGATTTTACAGAATCTGTTTTTATTTCAGTTTTGACAGTGACTGACTTTTTGTCTTTTTTCTTCTTTTTAAAGAAAGAATTGAAGCTTTTACTCCATACGATACCACCACCATACGCCTGATTTGCAGAACCATTAGTACCTACAGTTCCTACGCCCATTCCGATGTTGGTTGGCTTAGAATAACCTCTCAAGACCAATGTACCGTCGTTTTTCTTAGAAATATCATATTCTACCGATCCTTCACCAGACAGATAATTGTTACTTGTGTTTTCAGTTCTTGAAAGTGGAATTCCCAAACCTGTTTTTACCGTAACTCGGGGTGAAAGATCAAAACTAACACCCGCATTAGCACGGTCTCCACTGTTTGAAAACTGGTCGTTTCCTTTTACATAATTCAAATCTATTTGAAATTCATTACTTACCGTATTCAAAACAGAACCAAGTTGTTTCAAAAGCATATTGTAACCTGAAGATTCTGCAACACCTACCGCATCGATATCAAACCCTCCTCCGGAATTGGAAACATTAAACATATTAAGCAGCAAAATAGAACCAAACTGTAAAACATTTTCACCTTCCGTCTGATTAATTTTTGCGGCCAAAGTTTCTTTCACCTGGCTGGAAACATCCAAAGCTGTCACATTCAATGCAATTTTCGGGTCATTTAAAGTATTGGTAATATTGGCTTGCAGCAAAACACTTATCGGCTGTAATTGCCCCATATTTAGGTATTGCCCGGCATTGGAAACCATCCTTACATAGTTGGCAGAGATATCCAAAGCAGGTTTCATCGCATCGCCATCCCATCTGATGCTGCTGTTTTTTTGGATCTGGAAAGTTCTGTTAAGGATTGCTTTAGATACAAAAGTTCCGCTGTCAACCATATAAGATCCGTTCATGGCAATACTTCCTTTTCTGTTCATTTGGAATCTCAAATCATCAGCAACTCCTTTCACCGTAATATTTCCCACGTCATCACCTACCAAAACATTTACCGTTGTACCTTTATCAACATCCAAACTAAAATCGATATTCATATTGGCTCCCGTTCTCTTCTTTTCTTCTAACGTAACCAAGCCATCTTTTCCTTCTTTCAAGAACCTCAGCATTTTAAATTCTTCAACATTGGAAGTTGAACTCGAATTGAAAGTAAATGTACTTCCATTCAATGCTTTCATATTGGGAGTGGAAAGATTTAAAGCAGAAACAGGTCCGTCAACATACAGATCACCTTGTCCGTAAACTCTTCCCCAAAACAGATCATACTCTTTCTGAGTGGTATTCAGCATCAATAGATTGTCTGCTCTCATTACGAGGTTGACCCCCATTGAAGATAAAGTTTCAAACTGTATAGCTCCGGAAATAGTTCCCTGAGAGTTTGATCTTCCATCATGAACACCAATATTGTTTAAAATTGCCAAACCTTTAGAAAGCGGAATCACGGTATCGTCAAAAGAATAATCTACACCTGTAAATAATAATTTTAAGCCGAATTCCTTTAAGGCAATATCACCGCTGTAATCAAGATTTTTCAGTGTTCCATTGATCTTCAGATCTCCGGTCGCTTTCCCTCTCAAATTACCAAAAATTGTTTGCACAAACTGCTGTGTAAATGCGAGATCAAAATCTCTGAGCTCAGTGACCAAATCAATTGTTGGCGACGGTGTATTGTTATTTACAGTTCCTGTAAGATGTAGATTATTATTGCCAATTACTCCTGCCGAAGTCACTTTTACGTCAACATCATATACATTGAGAGAAAATCCGTTGACTGCAGAAATCGTAAGATCGCCCATATCATTACCATTCATCATGATGTTATCAACAGTAAGATCTACCAATGGCTGCAACGTGCTTTTATCCATCTTGATTTTCACATTACCATTGGCTAAACCTTTAATATCCATCGGATTTCCACCCGATTGCATTTCTAAAAGTTTTTCAACAGCAAAATTCTGAACTTCAGCATCCACATAAAAATCTTTTGCAGATTTAAATATAGATTCGTTGATGAGTAATGAACTATCATCTGAGTAAATTTTTAAATTATGAATTTCAAAATCAGATGTTTTTCTGCGGTAACTTATATAATGATCAAGCTCCGGACTGGTGTCTATCGACCATTTCACATTATTTAAATTAATTTCAGTAGGTTCAAACCTGAAAACATAATCTCCCTCGGGATTGGTAGACTGATTAAAATTAACTGCATAATCTTTCAGAGTATTATTCAATTCATCATCCGGATTTCCATGTTTGAAATTGGTAGCAATCCTTAAAACTGAATTATTCTCATTTTTGCCCGTAAGTATGACGTCTTTAAGAATATTTTTATTGTATTCTAGTCTGCTTATTTTTGCGTAAAGTTGCTGTTCTGTATTGGCAGTATTAATTCTTACCATTACACTGTCGACCATTGCACTGTCTCGTGTAACCGCTACTCTGTCATCAATTTTATAATCAGGGTTCGCTTCTGCCAAAGCACGGTCTGCTTCGGTGATCTCCTCCTTTTTTGTCATGATATATTTCAGAGAAGCTGCATCCAGATTTAAGATCAGATTATTTGAATTACCATCATATTCTCCTTCCACCTTTGCACCTTGAGGAAGTTTCAGATCAGGTAGAAAATAAGCAACCAAACCCTGTTCAACATCAAAATTCATGGCGAAAGTTTGTCCACGATATAATTTTCTAGGCTCAGGACCAACCAAAATTTTCCCTAAACCATTTTCAACCATTCCTGCTAAATCGGCAAGATTATATTTCCCTGAAATTTTCCCGTTTACTGCGCCTGGTGCGTCCACTAAAATTGAACGATTTCCACCTTCCACAAAAGTTTTCAGCTTAGCATTCGGAATATGATATTTTTGATCCGCTGTTGCAAAATTTACATCAAAAGCTTCTACATCCAAATTCAGATCATTCAGCGTAGACATTGCCATTTTACCATTTACTCTACCACTTACAACCTGGCTTCCAGCCTTGTCGGTAAAATAATTCATATTTAAATAGGCAACATCAGCATCTACGTTTGCAGAAATTCTTGAGGTGCTAAAATCTATTAAACCTTTTACCGTTGCTTTTGCCTGCTCGTCATTTACAGTAATCAATCCGTTGTATTTTTTATGATCTAAAAGACCATCCAAAACCACATTATTGATCTCTTTATTCATGATTTCAATACTTGAGATCTGAGATTTTGTGCTCAATCGCATCGTGTTGACATCAAAACTTTGTCCGTCTAAATTAAATTTACCCGAAATCAAACCAACTGCTTTACTTTTGGTAATTATGGAAGTATTTAAGTCATTAACTTCGGCATAACCTTTATATTTAGGCAACGCTGTACTGTAATCCGTTAAAGAGAAATTAGAGATTTTCGCCTGCCCAATTCCTGTCATCAGATTACCTGCAGAAACATAAACCTGTTTTGGAGTTACTTTCGCTGTTCCGTTGTATTTTAATTTACCGAAATCATCAGCAAAATTTTTCATCTTTGAAGCAACGAAAGTCGGCATCATTGCTTTCAGGTCTTTATACGTAAAATCTGCTGAAAGATCATTGGTTTCAATCAAGAAATTACCGTTTAAAAGATTTTCAGCTTTCAGTTTTTTGGTCGCAATATTTACACTTGGGTTTCTGATCAAAAAGTTTTCCAGAGTGAAATTATTTAAAGGACCAGTCATTTTTCCGCTTGCATTAAACGGAATGAAATTATCCCAGTTGGTCACAAAATAAGAGATGTCATATCCGCTTACCTGGCTTCCCAGTTTCATATTCATTTCCCACTTTACTTTATTGGTAAAATCTGCCCAGGAACCTTTGTTTAAGTGAAATTTAATATCTCCCTGAAGAAGTGAATGATCGGTATTTAAAGTAAGATCTCCCAAAGAAAGAAAATCTTCGGTCATAGAAAAATCGGTAGAAAATGTTTCAACAAAGTGAGCTTTGCCCCATCTTTTGGTCGTAAAGGTGAAATTATCAATACGAGCATTGATGTTAGCTCCGTTTACTTTTACTTTTGGAGCGATCAGATTCACATTGGTTGCAGTTAACCATTTTCCTGGTTCTCCCGGAGAATTTTGATTAACAATCGAAACTTTAGAGTCTAAGATTTCAAGACGTGCATTGAGCTGAAAAGGTGGTTTTGTAGGATCTTTCTTTTTACCGCTATCAAAAAGTTGTGTAAAACGAATGAAGTTTGAAATACTGTCGCCTTTATAGGTTACTACTTTGATGTCTGCATCTTTAAGCGTCAAAGCATTAAAACTAAGAGAATTGTTTTTCCCGATATTGGTTGCCAAAGAGAACCAGTCTGAATTGGCTTTAAATTCTCTTGCCTTAATAAAGTCTAAGTTTTTATAATCCTTTATTCTTAAACCTTTAATCGTAACATCTCCAAAGAAATCTACCTCTACACTTTCGGTAGACATTTTAGCTTTAAAATCTCTATTGACAATCTGTAAAGCCTGATCTGCAGCCCATCTTTTGGTAACCGGCAAATTGATTGCGATAAAAACAATAACTACGATTGAAAGCAGAGTCCAGAAAAGAAAAAGCAATAACTTCGCCCACCAAGAATAGCTCACGACATCTTTCGCAGCCTGCTTACCAAACTCTTGTGCAGTGTCAATCGGATGATTTATAGCGTCTGAAGCCAGTTCAGAAGCCTCTTTCACAGTCTCCTGAACATTTTCTACGGTCTTTTGTACCTGATCTCCCAGGTTTTCAGCTACCGATTTTTTGTTCTCATTTTCGTTATTATTCTCTAACTTTGCCATTATTATGAGCGACTCTATAATTTTAGGTATCGAATCATCTTGCGATGACACTTCAGCAGCTATTATCAAAGGGAATTCTATTCTTTCAAACATTGCAGCCAATCAGGAAATCCACAAAGAATATGGTGGAGTTGTTCCGGAGCTGGCTTCTCGTGCTCATCAGCAGAATATCATTCCTGTTGTTGAAAAATCTATACTCAAAGCAAATATACAACAAAATGCAATTTCTGCCATAGGCTTTACGAGAGGTCCCGGACTTTTGGGCTCCCTGCTTGTAGGAACCTCTTTTGCTAAGTCGCTCGCTATGAGTTTGGATGTTCCTTTAATAGAGGTAAATCACCTTCAGGCGCATATTTTAGCGCATTTCATTGACGATGCAAATCCTGTGCCGCCAAAATTCCCGTTTTTGTGTCTTACCGTAAGTGGTGGACATACGATGATTGTCTTGGTAAAAGATTATTTCGATATGGAAATTATCGGGAAAACAATTGATGATGCTGCCGGTGAAGCTTTTGATAAAATCGGGAAAATTTTTGATCTTGATTATCCTGCAGGTCCAATCATCGATAGATTAGCCAAAGAAGGAAATCCGGATGCTTTCAAATTTAATAAGCCAAGACTTGAAAATTACGATTACTCTTTTAGTGGAATTAAAACCTCGGTTTTATATTTTATTCAGAAAGAAGTTAGGAAAAATCCTGATTTCATTAAAGAAAATATGAATGATCTTTGTGCTTCCGTACAAAAGTGTATCATTGAAATTTTGATGAATAAATTAGAGAAAGCAGCTAAAGATTTAAACATCAAAGAAGTTGCGATTGCAGGTGGCGTTTCTGCCAACTCAGCATTGAGAAAAGTGATGCAGGATAATCACGACAAATTGGGCTGGAATATTTATATCCCGAAATTTGAATATACCACCGATAACGCAGCAATGATTGCAATGGTAGCACAACTGAAATTTGAACGCGGTGAGTTTACAGATTTAAGAACTACAGCAACCTCGAAATACGATTTATAAAAGAAATTTTCTTTCACCGACCCTAAAGGGTAGAAAATTTGTTAAAATAACGACTTAAACAATAAACATCTACAGATGAAAATATTATTAGAAGAAAAAGTACTGGGAACGCAATCTAAAAAGAACTCAAAATATTATTGGGTTTTAGAGACCATTACCGGGAAAAATGAAGCGACAGAAAAATCTGAAGACGAGGATTATTTAATGGCGAGTTCAGAAATTGGATATATTCAGAATGTAAAGGAAGAGATTATAGAGAAAATAAATTCAGAGAATGTTTTCAGCTTTCCTTTCGAGCCAAAAGAAGGAGATTATTTATCGATCAAAAATAATTTAAGAAAAAACGAATATTTGAATTTGATTTTCATGAATAACGTTTGGATTGAGGAAATCTATATGTGTTCTTACAGAGATTGCGATGGTGATATTTATACCACAATAAAAACCGGAGTGGCATTTATTAGTGAAAATGAGATCTTTTTTTAATAGCAAATTAACTTAATCAAAATCAGACAGATTCTAAATATTCCATTTTATGAAACTTTTTTTTGGCGAAATCAATAACGGAAAAGCAATCATTAACGATGAAGAGCAGCAGCACATCGTAAAAGTTCTTCGCATGAAAGATGGCGAAGAAATTCATGTAACTGACGGAAAGGGAAATCTTGCTTCCGGAGCATTAATTATTGAAGGAAAAAAAGCCGGAATTGAGGTTGCTGAAATTAAAACCAAAATATCTGATTTCAGTCCAAAACTTCATATTGCCATTGCGCCGACTAAAAATATCGACCGTATCGAATTTTTTGTAGAAAAGGCTGTAGAAATGGGAATTTCTGAAGTTACAATTCTTCAAACCGAAAAAACTGAACGTAAAAATCTGAATATTGATAAAATCAGAAAACAGGCAATTGCGGCTTCAAAGCAAAGTTTAAGATTTCATTTTCCTGTTATAAATGGTTTAATTAAAATTCAGGATTTTCTAAAAAAAATAAATTCTGAAACTACTTTTGTCGCACATTGTAATGAAAAGTTAGAAAGAATAGTTTTAAATGAAATTCCACAACTAGAAAACTATACTTTTTTGATTGGCCCTGAAGGTGATTTTTCAGATAAGGAAATTATGTTTTTAGCCGAAAAAGGAATTAAAGCGGTTTCATTAGGAAATCAAAGATTGAGAACAGAAACAGCAGGAGTTTTTGTAGCTGCTTGGAATTATAATAAAATGATTAAATAGTTTTCTCTTTAAACCTTTTTATAGGCCAGGTAATTCCTATCTGAAGAGTATTGATCGGAAAATTTTCGGCTTTTAATAACCTAAAATTATATCCGACAGTCAGTTTTCCGCCACCGCCACCAAATCCAAAATATGGCATTACTCGTGGAATTACTTTTTCAAAATTAGTCTGGAATTGCACTTCTGCACCCAAAGCAATTCCTGCACTGGAACTTACTCCGATTTTAGGAGCCATAAAAAAATCATACCGATTATTAAATATAAAATCACTTCCCACATAATATACTTTTGCTGCACCGTGATTTCCGCCATACTCAATGATTTTAGCAAAAACAACTTCAATGATATGCATTTGCGATGCTCTGAATGTTTCAGTATTATCTTTTGCATCACCTGCATAATGATAACCCACCAATATTGCAGGAGTAACTGTAGTTTTTAATCTTCTGGGAGAGAGTGTATCAAACTTCAATTGAGGAAACATACAGCCATAGAAAAGGAAAAATAAAACAGAAAATAATCTTGTCATGATGATTTAAAATTTTAATAATAACTTTTAAAAGTTGAAATTATTATCCTTCAAATACTTATTAAAAACCTGCTCCCCGCTTCGCATAGAATTTACTGCCCAACGAATTTTCATTCTTAACAGCTTTTCTTCATTCAATTTGTAGTCAATATTAGATTTTATAAGCTTTTGCTTCAATTCATACATACAGATTGAGGCAGCAACAGAAACATTAAAACTTCTGGTAAAGCCATACATCGGAATTGCCAGAGTTTCATCTGCAAAATCTAAAATCTCCTGAGAAACACCTTCCATTTCGGTTCCGAAAACTAAAGCGATTGGTTCTGTAATTTCATATTCAGGTAAAAATTTTGCGTTTTTTTCCAGCGAAACTGCTACCATTTTATATCCTCTGTTTTTAATATTCTGAAAAGATTCCATATTTCTGGGAAGCCTTTCTACTTCAACCCATGTATCTGCTCCTTTTGTTACTTTTAAATTGGGCTCAAAGCTATGCTCTTCCTGCAAAGCAACCACTTTATGAAAACCACAAGCTTCAACAGAACGCACAATTGCAGCTGCGTTTCTGAACTGATAAATATCTTCAATCACCGGAAGTATAAAATCTGAACTTTCAGGAGCAAAATGTTCGATTTTTCTTAATCTTTCTTCGGTTAAAAATTGCTGTAAATACTCGTAAGTTTTCTCTAAATCTTTCATCTTCTTTCAAATCTTTGCAAATTAACGTAATTTTGAAATTCTGAACCTGAAAAGAAACTCAAAATCTTTAATTTAAACTAAAAAATGAAGCGAAAAGTCCTTCTTATTTATACCGGCGGAACGATTGGTATGGAAAAAGACTACGAAACAGGAAGTCTCCGTGCCTTTGATTTCGGAAATATTTTTGAGAAAATGCCCGAAATGAAGCTGATGGAATGCGAGGTATTCGTACATCCTTTTGCACAACCGCTCGACTCTTCCGATATGGGACCTGAAGAATGGAGAATGATCGCCAATTTAATATTCGACAATTATAAGAAATATGACGGCTTCCTCATTCTTCACGGGACAGATACGATGTCTTATACTGCTTCTGCATTGAGTTTTATGTTGAAAGGTTTGACAAAACCAGTTATTTTAACAGGTTCACAACTTCCCATTGGAGATCTGAGAACTGATGCAAAAGAAAATCTTCTGACGAGTTTATATTATGCAAGTCTTTATGAAGAAAACGAAGCCGTGATTCAGGAAGTTGCGATCTATTTTGAATATAAATTATTGAGAGGGAACCGTACTTTAAAGTATTCTGCGGAGTATTTTGATGCATATGCAAGTCCGAACTACCCTATTTTAGGACAATCTGGAGTTCATTTAAAGATTGATAAGGACAATCTTTTCCGTTGCGACGGTAGAATTGAATTTCATGTTGACGAACATATTTCTGAAGATGTTCTTTTCTGGAGAATTTTCCCGGGAATGAAGCTGAATCATTTTAAAGAGATTCCGAAAATGAAAGTGTTGATCTTACAGGTTTTTGGTTCGGGAACGATTTTCAGCAGTGAAAAGACCTTGGAAACTTTACAACAAATCAGAAGTAACGGAACCGAGATTGTCGTGGTAAGTCAGTGCATTTCAGGCGGAATATCATTTGGAAAATATGAAAACTCTAATATTTTCTCAAGAATCGGAGCGATCAGCGGAAGAGATATGACTGCAGAATCTGCAATTACCAAAGCAATGCACTTGATTGACAACCCAAATTATCGTGGAAGTTTTGCTGATAATTTCTCAAGAAATATCTGTGGAGAAATAAGCGAGTAATTTTAAATTAAGAATTTGCAGATTCAATAAAATAGCCTATTTTTGCAGTCTTCAAACATAGAGAGGTGTCCGAGTGGTTGAAGGAGCTACCCTGGAAAGGTAGTATGCGGGTAACTGTATCGAGGGTTCGAATCCCTTCCTCTCTGCAAAACAAAAACCAGATCAATCGATCTGGTTTTTTGCTTGAAATACAGTTTTAAAATGCATTTCGACAATATAATTAGTGTATGAATGTTAGTATTTGATATTTAATATCCTTAAAAAGTTCAAAACTGAAATATTCTTCTAAACATTAAATGATTAATCCTAAGATTCCCAAAGCTTGTGCGGTTTATTGATTAGCGATTTGGTTATTAGTTCTGCCCAGCATTCAAACAGTGGGAATCTTATTTAACGGATTAATTTTTATTTTTTTCACGTTACAGTTTTCTACATCTGACACTATTTTATTTTAGTACGAAATATTTAATTGAAGGGTCATTTCCTAGCCCCGATTTGAGCATTTGTCTGAGCTCATTTTTGTGATTTCGGGCGGCGGCGGCTTTGCCGCAGCCCGAAATCACAAAAATAGCGAGTGCGGAAAGCGGGATTAAGCTCCTAAAAAAAAATCAATTGCAAATCGTAAGAAAACTATGTCCTCTCATGTGAATTTTTATCATTGCTTCAGATTTTAACTCGCTGTAAATACTTTGATCAAAAGCCTGAACATCACTTAATTTTGCATCTATAAAATCTGCAATTCTCACCACCGAAAAATAAAAATTCCTGTACAGAGAGATATCTACAGTACTTCCGAAAAGGGGAAGAAAAGCCTTTAAAAACGGAAGTTTTTTCTGGTGTAAGTTATAATCCGGACAATACCCTGTTTTTTCTTTTGCCGTGATGATTTCGTAATGATTGATATAATCGAGAATCGTTTCATTTTCTTTCATCGAGATTTTTTGTTTCTGAAAATAATGATGTATCCTGTCTAAAATATGTTGGGCATATTCCATCATGGTAATGGTTTTCATTTCCGAAATATTGTTGATTCCAGTTTTGAAATTTTTAGCATTGGCATGATTTGTATTAAATGAAATTCCGAAATTATCATGATACGGAAAGAAGCAGTTTTTCACTTCAATCACGGCATCTGCCTGCAATCGGTCTTTCGAAAAGTTATAGCATAAATAGGGTTTATACATCTCTTTCAAATGAAGCAAAAAATCGGTCTCATTGGTATTTCGATTGTTTTCAAACCAGTTTTCAAGATTGCTATAATAATTATTTTCAAATTCTCTGAAACTTAAATAAAACGGAATTTCCATAACTCTTACTATTTTATACTACAAAGCTATAGGTGTAATGCGCCAAAACTTGACGTGTTTTATTTTTTGATAAAACATTTTTTAAATAGTTTAAAAAGAATCTTTTGATTGCTAAAAAGGATGAAACAAACCATCGGAAATACCCGAAAGTTTCTTGCAAGGGTGCAGAAGACTTTCGGAGAGTCCCGGAAACCACAAACAGGGGTGTTTTAAACTTTCGGAGAGTTCTGATAGTTATAAACAGGAGTGTTTTGCATCTTCGGGAAATTCCGATGGTTATCGACTACCCTGTTTTAAAATAAAAAGCCCGGCTCTGAAAACAGAACCGGACCTCATAATTGAAATAATGATATATATGAATAAAAAACTAACTTATTTCCAGCCGCCGCCTAAACCTTTATAAATGTCTACAACGGTGCTTAATTGTTTTTGCTTGGCTTCAATCAATTCCATTTTTGCATCTAAAGCGTCTCTTTGGTTTAAAAGAACTTCCAGATAATCGGCTCTTGAGTTTTTGAAAAGCTGATTGGCAATATCGATAGATTGGTCTAAAGCCTGCGTCTCCTGAGACTTCAATTGGTAATACTGATCGATATTTTTTACTTTCGACATCAGGTTTGAAATATCCAGATAGGCATTCAAAATAGTTTTGTCGTACTCATACAAAGCCTGAATCTGCTTTGCATCTGCTGTTTGGAAATTAGCTTTAATAGCACTTTTATTAATCAGTGGCCCCGCCAATTCTCCCACTAAACTTGTAGCGATCGACTCTGGTAATTTAACCAGATAAGAAGGTTTAAAGGCTTCCAAGCCTAGAGTTGCAGAAATTTCTAAGCTTGGATAAAACTCTTTTCTTGCGGCTTCAACATCTAGTTTTGCAGATTTTAATTCTAATTCAGCCTGTTTAATATCAGGACGGTTTGCTAATAATTGTGACGGAATTCCCGTATAAACCGTTTGCGGAATGGTAGACATAAAACTTTCCTTCGTTCTCACAATCGGCTGCGGATAACGACCGCAAAGTGCATTGATCTGGTTTTCCTTTTCGGTGATCTGCTGACGGATTGTATATTCTGTTGCTTTTGATTTTGCTAATTCTGCTTCAAACTTTTTCACCGCCAATTCTGTTGCCGCTGCTGCCTGTTTCTGGATTTTAGCAATTTCTAAAGCTCTAGTCTGCAATTTGATATACTGCTGAATAATATCCATCTGATTATCGAGCGCTAATAATTCGTAATAATTATCGGCAACTTCCTCGATCAGATTAGAAAGAACAAAATTCTTTCCTTCAACAGTTGAAAGATAATGCGCAACAGCAGCTTCTTTTTCCGTTCTGAGTTTTTTCCAGATGTCGATTTCCCAGTTGGCCATCAAACCTCCTTCGAAATTCCCAAGCGGATCGGGCATTTCTCTTCCGGGCTCTATTTCAGTGGATGCATCACCGGCACCTGTACTTGTGTAGCGACCTACTTTTTCAACTCCGGCTCCTAATCCTGCTCTAACTGTGGGTGAAAGTTTTCCTTTTTTAGCAACAACTCCGCTTTTTGCAATCTCAATTTCCTGAAGTGTGATCATCAACTCCTGATTGTTTTTCAAAGAAGTTTCGATTAAGCTTACCAAATTTGGATCTGTGAAAAACTGTCTCCACGGCGTAGTTCCACTATTGTTATTGACATCCTGTTGCTCATTTTGAGTAAAATTCTCAGGAATATTATTTTTTACTTCGTCCTGAATGACGGTCGCCATTGGCGCCTTACAACTTGCTAAAACAAGCGATAAGGCGATGGCTGCTATATATTTATTATAAATCTTCATGTTTATCATCGTGTTGATAAGGTTCTGTTTGTTCAGTTAACGGATTTTCTTCTTCATATTTTGCCAGTCGGGATTTGTCTGCAATAGTTCCGAAAATGTAATATAATCCCGGAATAATCATCAGTCCGAAAACAGTCCCGATAAGCATTCCTCCTGCTGCTGCCGTTCCTATCGTTCTGTTTCCGACAGCTCCCGGTCCGGTTGCCATTACCAAAGGAATTAACCCTGCAACAAATGCAAATGAAGTCATCAAAATGGGTCTGAAACGGATGGCAGCTCCTTCAATTGCCGCCTGTGCAACAGGAATTCCTTCTTCAGCTTTTTTCTGAACGGCAAATTCAATGATCAATACGGCATTTTTACCTAAAAGTCCGATCAACATAACCATTGCAACCTGTGCGTAGATGTTGTTTTCTAAACCTAAAAGTTTTAAACATAAAAATGCTCCGAAAATACCTGTCGGTAACGAAAGAATCACCGGTAAAGGAAGAATGAAGCTTTCATACTGCGCAGAAAGAATTAAATAAACAAATCCCAAACAGATCAAGAAGATGTACACTGCTTCGTTCCCACGACCAACTTCATCTTTTGAAATTCCCGCCCAGTCGATTCCGAAACCTCTTGGTAATGTTTTATCGGCTACTTCCTGAATGGCTTTAATTGCCTGTCCGGAACTGTAACCAGGCGCCGGAGTTCCGCTCACCTCAGAAGAGTTGTACATATTATGTCTTGTGATTTCTGAAAGACCATACACTTTTTCCAGATGCATAAAATCTGAATACGGAACCATTTGATCTTTATCGTTTTTCACATACAATTTCATCAAATCACTTGGTAAAGCACGATATTGCGGACCCGCCTGAACGATTACTTTATAAGGTCGGTCGAAACGGATGAAACTGGTTTCGTAGTTTGAACCGATTAATGTCGAAAGATTATCCATTGCTTTCTCGATGCTTACGCCTTTTTGTTCAGCTAAATCATTATCGATTTTAAGCATATATTGCGGGAAACTCGCAGAATAGAAGGTAAATGCAGAACCCAATTCAGGACGTTTCTTGAGTTCTTTCACAAAATCGGTACTTACCTGCTCCATCTTCTGATAATCACCGCTTCCGGCTTTATCCAAAAGTCTCAATTCAAATCCACCTGCAGCTCCATAACCAGGAATAGAAGGTGGTTGGAAGAATTCAATATTGGCTCCCGGAATATTTTTGGCTTTTTCTTCGAGCTTTTCAATAATCTCGGCGGCAGATTCTGAACGGTCTTCCCAACTTTTAAGGTTGATTAAACATGTTCCTGAATTTGAACCTGTTCCTTCGGTCAGAATTTCGTAACCAGCTAATGAAGAAACCGACTGTACTCCGTCAATATCTTCAGATTCTTTTAATAATTCTTTGGCAATCTGATTCGTTCTTTCTAATGTAGAACCCGGCGGCGTCTGGATAATTGCATAAATCATCCCCTGATCTTCTCCCGGAATAAACCCTGAAGGCAATGAGTTGCTCAAAAAGTAAGTACATGCGCAGAAGATCAATAACAAAGGAAGTGTAATGAACTTTTTAGTAACTGTTTTCTTCAGTAAGTTCTCATATTTTCCTGCTCCTTTTGTAAATACATTGTTGAATTTATCTAAAAGAATCGTGATCGGACCTTTCTTTTTCGCTTTTCCGTGGTTGTTTTTTAGAATTAAAGCACATAAAGCCGGAGTCAACGTCAACGCCACAACTCCCGAAAGAATAATTGATGACGCCATTGTAATCGAAAACTGACGGTAGAAAACCCCAACCGGACCCGACATAAATGCCACCGGAATAAACACCGCTGCCATTACTAAAGTGATTGCGATAATTGCTCCGCTGATTTCGTGCATTGCTTCTTCAGTCGCCTTTAATGCAGAAAGTCCTTTTTCCTCCATCTTGGCGTGAACGGCTTCAATTACTACAATCGCATCGTCGACGACGACCCCAATTGCCATTACCAAAGCGAAAAGTGAAATCATATTTAAAGTAATTCCAAATGCGGACATCACTGCAAAAGTTCCTACTAATGAAACCGGAACCGCAATCGCCGGAATAAGCGTCGAACGCCAATCTCCAAGGAATAAAAACACCACAATCGCCACCAAAATAAAGGCCTCAAATAAAGTATGAACTACCTTTTCAATCGAAGCATCCAGGAATCTGGAAACGTCATAACTGATGTCATAATGCATTCCTTTCGGGAAATTGGTTTTCTCAAGATCTGCCATCAATGTTTTTACATTTTTGATAACGTCACTTGCGTTTGATCCGTACGATTGTTTTACCGTAATTGCAGCAGAAGGTTTTCCGTTCAATGTAGAATAAATATCATACATTGAAGAACCAAATTCGATATCTGCAACATCTTTTAGTCTTACAAATTCGCCGGCAGATTTAGCTTTAAGAATAATATTTCCGTAATCTTTTTCATTATTAAAACGTCCGGAATATTTCAAAATATATTCAAAAGACTGAGAACGTTTACCTGAGCTTTCGCCTGTTTTGCCGGGAGAAGCCTCTAAACTTTGTTGGTTTAAAGCTTCCATTACTTCATCAGCCGAAATATTATAAGCTGTAAGTCTGTCGGGTTTCAGCCAAATACGCATTGCATATTCACGGGTTCCCAAAATATCGGCAAAACCTACTCCGCTTACCCTTCTCAATTCAGACATTACATTGATATCTGCATAGTTGAAAAGAAACTTTTGATCAGCTTTGGGATCGTCACTGTACAAGTTAATATACATCAACATATTCGGTTCTTCACGGGTAATCTTCACCCCTTCACGTACCACCAAAGGTGGAAGTTTATTAACTGCCGAAGAGACACGGTTTTGAACGTTTACTGCAGCAACATTCGGGTCTGTTCCCAAATCAAAAACCACCTGAATGGATGTTTCACCGTCATTTCCGGCATCTGAAGTCATGTATTTCATTCCCGGAACACCATTTAATGATCGCTCCAAAGGAATTACCACTGCCTTTACAAGTAATTCGTTATTGGCTCCCGGATAAGTTGCCGTAATATTTACTTTTGGCGGAGAAATCGCAGGAAACTGAGTAATCGGAAGTTTCATTAATGATAAAACTCCCATAAAAACGATAATCAAAGAGATTACGATCGACAGAACGGGTCTGCGGATGAATTTTTTAAACATATAATAATTATAAATGATAAATTATTAATGATGAATGATAAACAATAATCAATGATCGCTTATCAATTATCACTTATTTTTTACTCTGCTTTTAATTTT
Organism: Chryseobacterium indoltheticum; assembly: GCF_003815915.1. Lineage (NCBI taxonomy): Bacteria > Pseudomonadati > Bacteroidota > Flavobacteriia > Flavobacteriales > Weeksellaceae > Chryseobacterium > Chryseobacterium indoltheticum. The sequence goes on along the minus strand of NZ_CP033929.1, from coordinate 1,221,695 downwards.
AAAGACTGAAGAACTTTCTTCGGATCCTGAAATTTCACCTTTACTTTCTGATCATCTTTCACCTTCTGAACACCTTCTAACAAGATTTTTTCATCCGGAGAAATCCCTGAAGAAACAACATAGATATCCGGAAGCTCATAAGACACTTTGATATTTTTTGATTTTGCAACTCCGTTTTTATCAATTACAAAAACATATTTCTGATCCTGAATTTCATAAGTAGCTTTCTGAGGAATGATTAATGCATTTTTGAGCGGCAAAGTCATTCTGATTTTTCCGGTTTCACCATTTCTTAACAGCTTTTCAGGATTTGGAAACTTGGCTCTGAAAGCGATATTTCCCGTTTCATTATCAAACTGCCCTTCAATGGTCTGAATTTCTCCAGTCTGATTAAACAAATCTCCGTTTGCCATCACCAAACTTACATTTTGATTTCCACGGCCTGCAACATTAGTCTGATAATTGAGATATTCAGGTTCCGAAACATTGAAATATGTGTAAATATTGGTATTGTCTGAAAGTGTAGTCAAAAGATCACCTTCATCAACGAGACTTCCCAATTTTAAAGGAATTCTATCAATTACACCTGAAAATGGCGCTTTGATATCAGTAAATGAAAGGTGAATTTGCGCCAATCTCATTTCTGCATTGGCTGCGTCTAGTTTTGCTTTTGCCATTAATCTCTCGTTCTTTGAAACGATATCATTGTTGGCAAGTGTACTTGCATTTCTCAATTCAATTGAAGCCTGCTCTACTTCAGCTTTTGCTTTTAATAATTCGGCCTGATAAACCTGAGGCATAATTCTGAATAATGTCTGTCCAGCCTTTACATACTGACCTTCGTCTACATAGATTTTTTCTAGGAAACCTTTTTCCTGAGCCCGCACTTCGATATTTTTTACAGACTGTACCTGAGCAACAAAGTCTTTATTAATAATGGTATCCATTTTTACGGGGGAAGTCACCGGATACACTGAGTCTTCTTGTTTTTCTTCCTTCTTCTCGTTACAGCTAAACAGTAAGAGAACAGCGCTTAATACAACGCCTGGGACAACTCTTTTCATCATAATTTTAGAGTGGTATAAATCGTTAAATGTTGATTGAATAATAATTTTGAAAATATTTACTTTGTGAAAACCAGAAAAGTCACAACGCAATGCTTTTAGCTCCGTTTTGGAGCCAAAATGATAATCGGAAAACGAGATTTTAGATTCTGATAGATCGAACCAGAATAAACGTTTTTACAGAATGAATATGCTGTAAAAAATTGGGAATTGAAGGTTTAACCCTTTTTTTGAATAATAGCCCAAAAGAATAAATCAGTCCGAAAACACAGGCAAAAGTAATAATTGTCTGCAGACTGTCAGCTAACTGAAAATCTTCTTCTGCAACATCAAATGAAAAATTATCACCACTGTCAGTAGATTGCTGAATAGAAAACTTCTGTACAGAATGAGTTGAGTGATCTACCTTTTCAGGATAATTGTGAGAAATATGAGTTGAAAAGTCATTGTACAAAGTTTTGACATTAAGTTTGCTTTCCACTACGAATAGCAGAAAAAGCGTTGTCAAAAAGTATACAATATAGTTTCTCATTACAAGTTGCAAATGTAAGCTGAGATTTTAATACTTAATTCACTATTAACAAAATTTAACTCTTCTTGAAATCAGCTGAAAAATGAATGAGAGAACCAATTAATTATATTTAACATTAAAAAAAGACTATATTCAGAATCTAAATTCTTTAAATTATTAAAAATTAACATATTTTAAGGAAAAATAATTGTAATTTTACACAACCAAAGCAAAATAATATGAAACCTTTAAAAACCAAAATTACAAATGAAAAAACTTTTACCCGGATTTCTTATAATCCTCACTCTATCAGCCTGTAAACACTCGGCTAAAGACCCAGACACATCAATCGTTAAGCAAGAAAAACCAATCTCTCAAGACGACATCACTAAGGTAACACTCGCTGACCGTCATGGTGATGAAATGGAAATCATTACGAATAACACCAAGAATACTGTCATTGTAAGACTTAACGGGCAATCTTATGAACTTTATAAAAATGCAGAAAACCCCGGTTTTTCTACTGATGATAACAAATATCAATTTACTGAAACAAAATATGAAGTCACTTTCTTAAAAAAAGATGCTGACATGGTTTTATTTCATGCAAAAAAAGATCAACCCACCAAAAAAATCGCATTACAATAAAAAAAGACGCTTTTTTAAGCGTCTTTTTGATTAAACCTATCGATTGAAATCTCTTTGGGCAAGGGAATATTATTTTCTATATAATCGAACAATGTTTTTGAGAAATAGCAGCCATTAAGAATTCCGCGGGCTCCTAAACCATTAAAAACATAAAAATTGTGATGCTGAGAATGCCTTCCCAAAATAGGTCTCCTATCTTTTACGGTAGGTCTGAAACCAAAATGCACTTCCTTAATCTCAAAATCAGACATATAAAATTCTGAAAGACCTTTTTTTAACTGTGCGACTGCAGAATTGTCAATTTCGTGATGAAGTTGTTCACGGTCGTACGTTCCGCCATAAAAATGGAGATTATCATCCAAAGGAAACAAAAAGTGCTTTTTCTTAATGGTAATATCTTTAGGAATAGATTCAGAAAGCTTTACACGAATATGATGACCTTTGTTTGGATTAACAGCAATATCTGAAAAGTAAGGATTTTCTTTTACCCCTATTCCTTCGCTGAACAAGATGTTTTTAAAGCTAAAATCTTGGTAAGTAGAATTTGAAGTATCGATTAGTGAATAATCAAATTTTTCTTTGATCAAATTCCCTTTATTTTCTAAATAACTCAATAAACCGTTAAAAAATCCTTTAACATTCAGTCTCGCTGACTGATTGACCTTTCCAGTCTGAAAATCGTTTTTTACACCATTTAAATGATCGAAATTTTCATCTAAAAAGTTTCTTAACTCATCATTATCAGATTTTTTAAGCCAAAGTTTCTGTTCGTTCTCATCATGAAAAATTCTATGAATAGGAGATTCTATCAGATAATTGTGACCTGTATAAGATTCTATTTCTTTAAGAGATTTTTTTAGAAAATCAATTTGTTCCTGAGCTAACCAAAATGTAGTAAACTTTTTTAAAACTACGGGATTAATAATTCCGGCAGAAATTTGCGATGCACTTTTCTTACCCTCCGAGAAAATTACAAATGATTTGTTATTTAATAATAACTGATGAGCAAAAAACAAAGCCGCATAACCATCACCCACTATGATGTAATCTACATTTCTCATATCAAATTCTTAATTTTTAAAAGCAATAACAATCGAATGCGTTATTAAATTGTATTTATGAAAAGTCATTTTCTAACAAAAAAACCTGAGTAAAAGTACTCAGGTTTTTTATAAATATCAAGTGAAATTTAGTAATTCCACATATCATTTTCCATTTGAAGAATCTGATCTTTGATTCTTTGGCTTTCAGCCAATTGCTCTTCAGCATTTCTAGGAATATAATCTTTAATTGTACCATCTCCAAGACCATTGCTTGATTTATAGATGATTGAAGAGAATCTTCTTGCATTAATTATATCATCAAAAGATAAATCCGCTGACGAATTTGCTCTGTTGTAGACATAATTGTTTGCTAAAATATCTCTTGCTTTTGGATAATAAACCCAAAATAAATCAACTAATTCGTCGGCTCCAGCTAAAGGCTGACCATCTGGTCCTATTCTTCCAATTGAAGTTGGGTCAGGTCCCATTGCAGCAATACCAATAGGTCTGTATTTCATCATACCATCTCTTTTGTCGATGAACCACATTCCCATAATCTTTAGAACTTTAACTTTATCAGTAGTTGTTCTGATTAAGTCTACATATTGCTTTTTCTCGGCCTCTGTAGGAGTTCTTCCAGAGTTAATAATTTCAATTAATTCATCATCAATTCTTTCACTCTCCAACTTCTTTCTAATCGCTTCAGGAGTAGATTTAGTAGAAAAGTTTTCATCTTCATAAACTTCATCAATCTGGCCACTTAAAGCTGCATCTAATAAAATCTGATACAAAGATCTTGTAGTTCTAGATGTTAATCCATTGGGATTATCATAGTAGAATGGCTGATTAATTTTATCATTAAGGTCAATTATTTCCCAAACCATCATACTTTTTAAGATGTCTTTTTCATCTACAAAGCCATATTCAAGTGGGGTTATTTTATTGCTGATAACAGTATCTCCTACTTTTTTCATATTTTCAGCTCTCATCTGTCTGAATTCTTCCGGTGAAGAAGCATTTAGAATAGTCTGAGAAAATGCAAACCCAGAAGCTAATACTAAAAGACTGCTAATATATTTTTTCATAATATGAATTTACAAATTAATGTTATTGAACATTGATAATAACTGGTGATATTTCTTTCAATCGTTGATTACCAAGTCCAGTAGCCGTAGCTTGGATATCATAAATCTGAACAACATCACCCGGTCTAAGATTTCTGATTAACCCTTCTGCAGAAGATAATGAGTTACCTTGAATCATAGTACCAGCTCTGCCTGGAAGTTTCAAAATGAAACTGTTAACAGTAAACGAAACCGGGAAATCAAAATCAGGTAATGCCGCAGCAACAATTTGATTTGGAATAGAACCAACAGGCATAAAATTAACAGCCTTTCCTCTGATCTGACCTTGTGGTCTAGGAACTCCCTTAATTCTATATTCAAATACTTGCGATACTGTTTTTCCAGTAGGATCTGTACCTGATAGAGTTAATTTCACAATATTTCCAGTAGATGGAACAACATTCCACTTACCTTTACCAGTATTCTTAACCACTGCTCCCGGAGCAGATAAAGATAGTTTAGCATTGTCTGCACCAAGGATAGATCCTGTAACAGGGTTTTCTAATCCTCTATACATTACATTCATCTTATCAGCAGAAAGCAATAGCCCTTGTTCTAGTTTTACCTGTTGAGGACCAGCGATTACATTATAAGTATGTGTGAACGGGAATTGCTGAGCTTTTCCTGTAGCATCTGTTAAAGTAATTACTCCACCAATCTTTTTCTCTCCAAGACCTCCAGTATTTAAAGGAAGATATCCTTTACCGTTTTCTTGTCTGCTTACACCACTGATGCTGATTTTACTACTGTTTGAATAGTTACCAAGCATTACAACCGCTTCAGCTTTTTTACCAGCTTGAACATCTGTTGGAGCAGAAACAATCGCTTCATAACTTGTAAACTTAATACTAGCATCTACTTTTTCCTGAAGCATCAACGCCAATGCATCCGATTGTACGTTTCTTGCGTCATTCTGAATAATCTCAAGATTTGAAATCGCAGCAATAAGAGGTTGGTGATAGAATTTATTCTGAAACCAAGTCTTACCATTCGGAGATTTTCCGGCAGGATAGTCTGCAATGATGGATCTGTTTGCTCTTTCAACTAATTTCAATAACTGTGCGTTACCTCCAAAAGTAGCTACAATATAAGATCTTACGTCATCCAATTTCTTTTTAAGCTCCAAAGCTTTTGGAGAAGGAGAATTTTCGTCGCCATCTTTAAAGAAATATTCAGTTGTAGCCTCATTATTATTCAATGCTGAGAAGTTCTCACTTACGTCCATGTCTTTTCCTGTTTTAGGATCTTTATCATGGAAGTCTGATTGCTTTTTCAGCGTAACTTTAATATCTTCTGCAGAGCTTACCAAAACATCAATCTTGCTCTTCAGTGTTTTATACTGTTCCCAAGGTGTAGCATAAGTGTCAGGTACTTGCTGAGCTTTTGCCTCTAATGTTTTTTCAAAAATATCTTCATTTTTTTGCTCTGTCAAAAACCTTGTTTCATTTAGGGCTCTTGTAGAATCGTAATACGATCTGATGATTTCAACATCAATGTTTAGGGCCATCATAGCGATGAACACCAAATACATTAGGTTGATCATCTTCTGACGTGGAGTCTGTTTTCCTTTTGCCATTCTCTTTTCTTTAGTTTTATTTAATTAATGGTTAAGGATTATGACTTCATAGCAGTTAACATACCACCATAAACTCTATTTAAGCTGTTTAAGTTAGTAGTTAAACCTTGTAATTCTTGATTAAATTTCTCAGATTGCTCTGCTGATTTCTGCATATCATCAACATATTTTTTAGCAAAATCTGATTGTCTCTGACCGTTTTCTAACTGCATTGCATAAAGAGCATTCATGCTTTCCATGTGTGCAGCAGCTTTGTTTAACTGATCATTATATTTGTGTGTAGAAGCAGATACATCAACAGTTTGGTTGATTTGATCTACTGAGTTTGAAAATTTATCAATCCCTGTTCTTAATCTGTCAAACAATTGTACATCAAGCTTAGCATCCTGAAGCATTTTATCTAACTTAGTTGAAAGAGAGTTCTCCAGCTCAGCAAACTGAGCGCTTGTATTTTTAGCAGAAATGTTTGAATGTAAAGGATTTGGGTTTGCATGCTTATCCAACAATTCAGGATAAACGTTTTCCCAGTGGTACGACTCTTCAGCAGCAGGAGGGTCGAATGCAAAAATGATAAAGATAATTGCCTCAGTTACAAGCCCTACGGTAAGAGCGATGTTTCCGTTAATAGGTCCCAAGGTAATGTGAGTAATTTTAAGCCAAGCTCCAAGAATTACAATTGCAGCACCGAATGAATAGAAGAAATTCATCCAAGCATCTTTAGTCTTAAACATATAAGTTAGTTTTTTTAAGTGTTATGAATTGATAATAAAAATGATTTAAGCAATATTATCTGTTAACTCTTTTCGCTTTAACAGCTGCTTCAGGAATATCTTGTACCGTTCTGAAACCGATATAACTTCTAGCAGAATCTTTGTTTTCCCAGTCTCTTGCACCTGTCATCAACATATAACCAACATCTTTCCAAGAACCTCCTCTTACTGATTTTTTGTCGTCTGTTTTAGATTTAATAGAAGGATTTAAAGTAGAAGAGAATCCGTATGCAGAATTGTTGTATCCTGAATCAGTCCACTCAGATACGTTACCAGCCATATCAAATAACCCAAAAGTATTCTTTTTGAATTTTTTTACCGGTGCTGTGTAAGTATACGTACCTTTTATCTCATCTTCCATATAGCTACCTCTCTTTGGCTTGAAGTTTGCTAGATAACAACCTCTATCATCCATCAAATAAGGACCACCCCAAGGATAAGTAGCATTTTGCTTACCACCTCTTGCTGCGTATTCCCACTCCATTTCATTAGGAAGACGGAAACGTAAAGGTCTTTGTTGTTTTCTTTTCAAGCTTTCATTATAATCAGACTTCAATTTAGTTCTGAAGTCACAGTATGCTCTTGCCTGATCCCAAGTTACCCCAACAACAGGATAATCTTTGTAAGCTTTGTGCCAGAAATACTGCTCAAATAAAGGCTCATTATAAGTAAAGTGGAAATCATTAACCCAAACTGTTGTATCTGGATAGATTGCAATGCTTTCGCTTCTCAAGAAGTTTACACCTCTTTCGTTATCAGCAAGGGCAGCATCCATATCTCCCCATCTATAATTGTATTTTAGTTTGCTTACATCAATAAGTCTTTCGCTACCTACTCTAGAAGATGCAGGTAAATACATAGACTCAAGAACTTCAGCGTATTCTACATCAGGATATTTAGACGTATTCCAGTGTAATGGAATTTTCCAGTCTAATTTTTTGCTTGCATCGAAACCATCATCTCTTCCACCAGCTCCTTCAAGATATTCCTGATAAGGTGTAAGGTCTTCTTCTTTTTTAGCAAGATAAGCGTAATCTCCGATGCTTGCACCTCGGCCGCCACCTTCACCGCCTTCACCTGCTGCTTCAGCAAGCATAGTTCTAGCGATAGAATCTCTTACATAATTGATGAAAACTCTGTATTCTGCATTAGTAGTTTCTGCTTCATCCATAAAGAAAGGAGCAACAGTTACCGTTTTCAAAGGTGCAGTTTCACCGTTATTGGTAAATGATTCATCGGCCATACCAGCAATAAAAGAACCGCCAGGAATTGCCACCATACCATAAGGTCTCTGTGCAACGAATGATTTTGTTTTTTCTCTAGGTATCAATTCTCCTTTTGTTCCAGGCTTCCCTACAGAAGAAGATCCACCACCTGAACAAGATACCGATGCTACCGACGCAGACAATAATAAAAGAAATATCCTTTTCATGTTAATTTTTATAATTAAGCCGTAAATATATAATTTTTTTAAGAAACTTTTAAGATTTTTTTTATAATAACGAAAAAAACCTGAACTTATTTTATTTCCAAGTCCTTTTTACTCTACAGTTACTGATTTTGCAAGATTTCTTGGCTGATCTACGTTGGCTCCCCTATACACCGCTATATAATAAGCTAATAGCTGTAAAGGCACTGAAGCTACTATTGGAGAAAAACATTCTGATGTTTCAGGAATTTCTATCACATAGTCAGCCATTGCGCTTACCTGTGTATCTCCTTTGTTTACCACCGCAATTACTTTACCTTTTCTTGCTTTAATTTCTTGTACATTGCTTACAATCTTATCATAATGACCTCTTTTTGGAGCAATGATAACAATTGGCATATTTTCGTCAATTAATGCAATAGGGCCGTGCTTCATTTCAGCAGCAGGATAGCCTTCTGCATGAATGTATGAAATTTCTTTCAATTTAAGAGCTCCTTCCAATGCTGCAGGATAATTGTATCCTCTTCCTAAATAAAGGAAATTGGTTGCATTGATAAAGTCTTTTGCAATATGCTGAGTAAGCTCGTGAGTAGCTTCCAGAACTTCTTCAATTTTTTTAGGAAGAGCATCCAATTCAGAAATTAGACTCATAAAATCTGCATTTCCTAAATTACCATTGTGCTTTCCTAATTTTAATGCTATTAATGAAAGAATCGTCAACTGAGCTGTAAATGCTTTGGTAGAAGCAACACCAATTTCTGGTCCTGCATGGGTATAAGATCCTGCATCTGTAATTCTCGCAATCGAAGAATCAACGACATTACATATACCATATATAAATGCACCTTTTTCTTTAGCTAATTTTAAAGCAGCCATAGTATCTGCAGTTTCTCCTGACTGAGAAATAGCAATTACAACATCTTTATCTGTAATAATAGGATTTCTATATCTGAATTCTGAAGCATATTCTACTTCTACAGGAACTCTTGCAAATTCTTCGATCAGATATTCACCAATAAGACCTGCATGCCACGAAGTACCGCAAGCGATAATGATGATTCTGTTTGCATTTTTAAATCTTTCAAGATGATCCCAGATTCCGGCCATTTTAATAACTCCTTCATTTACAATAAGTCTTCCTCTCATTGTATCATGAATAGATTTTGGCTGTTCGAAAATTTCTTTAAGCATAAAATGCTCATATCCACCTTTTTCGATTTGCTCTAAACTTAATTTCAGCTCCTGAATTTCAGGAATTATCTTAGAATTTTCGGTAATTGTTCTAATGTCTACCCCTCCTTCTAAAGATATAGTTGCCATATGACCTTCTTCCAGATAAATAGCTTCTTTCGTAAACTCAACAAAAGGAGATGCATCAGAGGCAATAAAATATTCTTTATCACCAATCCCAATTGCTAACGGAGAACCCAATCTTGCAACAACCAAAACTCCCGGATGATCTTCGTGCATTACAGTAATTGCATAAGCACCATACACTTCGTTTAGGGCATATCTTACTGCTTCAGGAAAATCTATCTCAGGATTAATATCTGTAAAATACTGGATTAGATTAACCAAAACTTCCGTATCAGTTTCCGATTTGAAAGAAAAACCTTTCTCGGTAAGCATTGTTTTAATTGTATCATAATTTTCAATGATTCCGTTATGAACAAGTGCTATTTTATTATTATTTGAAACATGAGGATGTGAATTTCTATCACTTGGTACACCATGAGTTGCCCAACGTGTATGCCCCATTCCTATTTTGGACGTTCCTTTTAAATTATTAGAAATATTGACCAAATCATCAACCTTCCCTTTAGTCTTTTCGACGCTAAAACTGTTTTCTGTATTTTCTAAAACAATACCGGCACTATCATAACCTCTATATTCTAGTCTTCTAAGACCGTTGATAACAATATCATAAGCATCCTGAAAACCTGTATAACCAACTATTCCGCACATATTTTAATCAAATGTATTTTAATATTTTATTTTTTTGTCCCGTAAGTAACTTTTAACTGTATTTTGTTCTGATTTGAAGGGTCAGAACCTACAAAGACAGTTCGTAACATTGAAAACGCTCTTGTTGTATAATTATACCCTGCTACAGTACCTGAAGAGTTCGGTGCAAACTGAGCAAGATCAATTTTGAAATATTTATTATTATAAGCAGCTCCAGATTCAACAATATCTTTTAAAGACTGCGTTACCGTAAAATCATAATAAGCAGGATTTTTATCTGTATTATAAGCTCTTACAGGAATAAATAATGCTCCTAAAGAAGTATAATCTGCTGTAAATGCTGTTGTTTCTTTTCCATTTGCATCTTTATCTTTTTGAACGATAGTAAAATCACTCGCTGTTGGCTTCGCATAAGGAGTAGACCAAGTAGCTTCATCCGTATAGATCCTGATTTTCGCAGTAATGATTGCTGCTTTATCATCTTGATAAAGCTTTTTCAGTTTAGCAATCTCTTCCTCTTTAAATTTGATACCAATAGAATTACCTCCCATTCCTTGTGCATAAAGCTTCAAGTCTCCTGTTGTAGTATTTCCGTTAGCATAATCATTAATGATAGCATTTGTTCTGTCGTATTCATAATAAGCAGAATGCATATTAGAACCTTTTATAGCAAACTCGTATGTTGTTTGAGGTCTTGTTTTAACTCCGTTTTCAATTTTATCACTTTTGTAGTACATGATAAGCTGCATATCGTTTGGAGTAAACTGGAATAAATAACCATCTTCTTCAACTACAGAAACTTTTAAACCTTTGAAATGTCTGATAAAATTAGAAACATCACTTAATTCAGGCTGTCCCTTTTTGTCTATAATTTTAGTTTGGAAAACCGATGCTGTCAGCGGAATTCTCACTGAAGGTGCAGATGCAGTAAATAATTCAGTATTGTCAGAATCTTTTGTAATGACAACAGAGCTTACACTTCCATCTTTAATTTCTTTTGAACCTAAAGCTGTAGGATTTGTATCGAAGTTTTTATTAGAATAGACAATATCATTAAGTCCATTCATAAATTCGGTAACTTCGTTTACTTGTAAGGTAAGTTTACCTCCGTTAAGTTTTGCTTTACCATATTTTTTAATAGGATATGTATTCACAACTTTTTTAGCGTCTACATTTCCATTAGGGAAAACATAACTTTCATCTGTAGTAGTTTTAAGAGAATCTACGCTTACAATTGGTTTAAGAACAAGAACTACAGAATCAACCACCGCATCCGTTCCAAAATCAGGATTATTGGCAGCTAATCTTACCTGAGTAAAATAAGAAGCTTTCTGCTTCCCAAACTGCTTCTCATTAAAAGCTCCTAAAACTGCTGTGGAAGTAGTTGAACCAGAGCTCACAAGACTTAATAACTTAAATGCATCTGTTCTTATTGTATCATTATTATCTATGTTGTAAGCAATAAGATCATAAGAAGTTTCATTTCCTTCTGCCGCACCATTCAAAAATAATTGTTCACCTAAAGAATCTGGCTCCGGCTCACAGTTATAAACCAAAACACCACCTAAAACCATTACAGAAAGGATGGTGAAAAATTTTCTAATATTATAAATCATCAAAATGTATATTAATATAATTTACTGATAGAGTCTACATCTAGGTATTCAGATTTTGATGTAGCTGTTTCGTTGAAGCCTTTATCAAGATCACCGTTCAAAAACTCGTCACCTTTTACAACTTCGTCTACGTAATTCATACTTTCAATTACGAAACTCTCGAAGCTTGGGTTATTTAACGCATTTAAGTCTGAAATATTATCAAACTTCAGTTTGTCACTTACATTTCCTGCCAAAGCTGCATTTTTCTCATTATATAGTGAAAGTACAATTTTTGCATCTTTGAAATAAGTATCAGATTTGTAGTATGTTTTCAGATAAATAGGCACAAAAGAAGACATCCATCCATTTAAGTGGATTACATCCGGCACCCAGTTTAGTTTTTTGATTGTCTCTATTACACCACGTGCAAAGAATATAGCTCTCTCATCATTATCCTCAAACGCTACTCCTGCATCATCAAAATAATATTGCTTTCTTTTGAAATATTCTTCGTTATCGATGAAATAAACCTGCAGTCTCTCGCCCGGAAGTGAAGCCACTTTAATAATTAAGGGCTGATCTAAATCATTAATGATAATATTCATCCCTGAAAGACGAATTACCTCATGTAACTGGAATTTTCTCTCACTTATCTGTCCGAATCTTGGCATAAAAACTCTTACATCATTGCCTTCTTGGTGCATTTTAAGTGCCATCTTGTTTACCACCGCTCCTAAATTTGTGTCTTCCTGATAAGGGTACATCTCTGTGGTAATGTACAGTATTTTCTGATTGGGCATATAATTTTTTATATAATTTTTAAATAACGCTTAATATGCAAAATTACGAAAAAACATTCAACATTATCCTAATTAACATTTTTTTACGATAGTTCTCAAGATAATGCATGAAAACTAAAAATGAATATCTTAATATTTAGTATTTTTGAATTGTTATTAAAACAAACTATGGAAGTTCTAAAAAACAAAAAAACACTTCAGGATTTTATAGAAAGACAGAAGGAAATGGGCAAAAAAATAGGTTTTGCACCTACGATGGGAGCTTTACACAATGGTCATCTATCATTGTATGAGGCTGCAAGAAAAGAAAATGACTTGGTGATTTCTTCAATTTTTGTAAATCCTACACAGTTTAACAATGCCGGAGATCTGGAAAAATACCCAAGAGATACTGACCGCGATATATCTATTCTTGAAAATTCCGGTTTGGTAGATGCTGTTTACCTTCCGCAGGTTGAAGATATTTATCCTGAGAAAACAGAAAGCCAGCATTATGATTATGACGGACTGGAAAATGAAATGGAAGGAAAATCAAGACCCGGACACTTTGACGGTGTTGGAACTGTCGTTGAAGAACTTTTCAGACAGGTAAAACCAAACAATGCGTATTTCGGAGAAAAAGACTTCCAGCAATTGGCAATTATCAGTAAAATGGTTGAGAAAAAGCAACTCCCTATTAAAATAATAGGCGTTTCTATCTACAGAGCCGAAAACGGTTTAGCTTTAAGCTCCAGAAACCAACGTCTTGCTGAAGAAAGAAAAAGCGATGCTAAAATTATTTTTGAAACTTTAATTAAAGTTAAAGAATGGTTTAAAAACATTTCTGTTTCTGAAATTAAGGAAAAGATAAATGAAATTTTCAGCAACCAGGAAAATATGGAATTGGAATATTTTTTAATTGCTGACGAGGATACATTAAAAGAAATTGATCAAAAAGAAAATGAAAATTCTTACAGAGCATTTATTGTAGTAAATGTAGACGGAGTAAGATTGATTGACAATATGCATTTGGACTGAAACAAAAAATCAAAGGCTTCCGGAAGGAAGCCTTTGAACACCAAATCACAAAATATTAATATGAAAAAAATTTACTTTTCAGTAAACTTGTGACCCGGCTGGGATTCGAACCCAGGACCCATACATTAAAAGTGTATTGCTCTACCAGCTGAGCTACCGAGTCGGTCACATTAAATTAACGTCGACAAATATAAAATTATTTTTATAAAATATCAATTATTAATCAAATATTTTTTTTTGCAGTGCCTGCGACTGGACTCGAACCAGCACATCCTTAGGAAACCACCCCCTCAAGATGGCGTGTCTACCAATTTCACCACACAGGCAATAAAATTACAGAATTCTAGTAATTTTTTGCTAGTGACCCGGCTGGGATTCGAACCCAGGACCCATACATTAAAAGTGTATTGCTCTACCAGCTGAGCTACCGAGTCGGTCACTTTATTATCAAGTTTCATTGTTAAGTAATGTCCCTTGTTTTTAGTGGTGCAAAGATAGGACTTTTTTCATTATCTCAAAACTTTTTCGCAAATTTGTTTAAAATAATTTCATGATAATTTCACTAGTAGGGTACATGGGGAGTGGCAAATCTCACATTTCCAAAATATTAAGCGACAAAATAAATTTTAAATTAATTGACCTCGATAAAGAAATTTCTCGACGAAATAAATTGACTATTCCTGAAATATTCGAAAAAAAGGGAGAAATTTACTTTAGAAAGTTAGAAAGAGAAACTTTAGAGGAGATTTTAGCTACCCAGGAAAACATAGTTTTGAGTCTGGGCGGGGGAACGCCGGTGTATTATAATAATATGGAAATCATTAATAATAATTCGGCGAGTGTTTTTTTGAGAGCTTCTATCGCTACTTTAGCAGAAAGAATTTCAAAGCAGAAGGAAAAGAGACCTTTGATTGCAAAAATTGCAGATGAAGATCTTCCTGAATTTATTGCCAAACATTTATTTGAGCGAAATGTGTATTACAGCAAAGCTCAGCTTAGCATTAATACCGATCAAAAGGATCCTGAAGACATCATTCAGGAAATAATAGAAAAGCTCTATCTCTAGAGCTTTTCTATTCATTAATTATTTTAATCCTTGGTTTCAGCATCACTGCCGTCTTCACCAAAAAAATCGTCCCAATCTGTAAAATCAGCAGTGACATCGTTTTCTACATATCCATCCATGTCTCTTCTGTCTTTTTTGGTAGGTCTTCCTTCTCCTCTGTTTCGGTAGTATTCCTGAGACATTTTCCGCATCATCAATTGCTCATACTGATCTTTATCGGTCACATCTTTGATATGAAGCGGCACCAATTTAGCTCCAATTCTACTTTTAGGGATCTGTATTACCTTAATTTTATACTCAATTTGATTTTTACGAATTTTGATAACATCTCCTTCTTTTACTTCTTTGGAGGACTTCACAACTGAGTTTCCGATAGAAACCCGGTTCTTTTTTATTTCATCTGCCGATACCGATCTTGTTTTATAAAAACGAATGCTCCATAAAAATTTATCTATTCTCATATTTTTTTATACTTTTGTCGTTATATTATTTGTAAAGTAATTAAAGTTTTTGAAATGAAAAAAATATTTTTGTATATCCTTGCAGGATCGTTGTGTTTCGCAGCTTGTAAAAAGGATGATGAAGTGGAGACCTTCGTAGAACCGGAAGATATCAATGTAAGAAATTCTTATGACGAGCAGGCTATTCAGAAATTCATGGATAACAACTACTTAGATCTGCAGGGAAACATCAAAGCTTTCACTGCTGATGCAGCCGATGACAATGAGAAAAAACTATCTCAGCTAAATCCTCAAACACTTCCTTCGGGAGTTATTTACATCAAAAGAACCGGAGCTCAGCCTGAAGACAGCACTCCTCCTTCAACAGGTGTAGCAATTGGAGATTCTACGCAGATTAAAACAATGATGAGAGCCAATTATTATCTTGCTACAGAAACAGACGGAAACATCTCGCTTGGTAATCCAGGAGTTCTTTTAAATACCATTGATGGAAGCGGTTCCCCGGTAACTGATCCAACATTTTATTTTGTTAAAAAAAGTGTCAGAGTTGCTGCCGGACAGAATAGCAGCTATTATGAAATAGCAGGTCTGAAAGAAGGCTTAAAACAGTTTACAGGTTTTGAAAATCTACCAGATGCAAACCCCTATAATTTACAAGGTGTAATTATTGTACCTTCTAAAGCTGCATTCGCGAGAAATGCTAATTATTATAATCTACAGAATGCATCTTTTGTTTTTAATTTCCAAATTTACAAAGCAGTGCATAGACCTTCTAATCAACAATAAGTAAGTAATTAATTAAAACATACAAAAAGCGCTTCAAAATATT
Source organism: Chryseobacterium indoltheticum (assembly GCF_003815915.1). NCBI lineage: Bacteria > Pseudomonadati > Bacteroidota > Flavobacteriia > Flavobacteriales > Weeksellaceae > Chryseobacterium > Chryseobacterium indoltheticum. Next base: position 1,205,794 of record NZ_CP033929.1, on the reverse strand, counting down.
TTGAAGCGCTTTTTATTTATCTCACATTCCCTAAAATATCCGGGAAATATTTATCTGAAAGATGCTCAAATTCATCTCCTCGCATAAACATACTTGCATCTACTTCTTCATAAGAACTTCTTCCTGCCGCAGCAATTAATTCATTACACGTGTGTAAAGTATTTTTATGGAAATGATATACCCTTTCTGCTTTATCAGTTACATCAAGTCCTTTAATCAACATTTTATCCTGCGTTGCTACACCCGTCGGACAATTGTTGTTATTACATCTCAAAGCCTGAATACAGCCAAGAGAAAACATAAATCCTCTTGCATTGTTACACATATCTGCACCCATTGCAACCGCTCGCAAAATATCTAAACTCGTAAGAACTTTTCCGCTTGCTATTACACGTAATTTATTTCTAAGGTTATAATTTCTCAACGTACGATTGACAAATATTAAAGCTGGTTCCAAAGGCATACCTACTCCATCCGAAAACTCCGGTGGTGCAGCTCCGGTTCCTCCTTCTGCTCCGTCAATGGTTATAAAATCAGGATAGATTTTCAGAACATTCATCTGAACGCAAATATCTTCAAACTCTTTAGTATCACCGATACACAATTTAAAACCAACAGGTTTTCCTCCGGAAAGTTCTCTCAACTGTTGTACAAACCTCAATAATCCGGCAGCATCAGAGAAAGATGAATGCGAAGGAGGGGAAATAATAGTTACTCCCGGTGTGACATGACGTATTTTTGCGATTTCAGGTGTGTTTTTTACTCCTGGTAAAACTCCGCCATGCCCAGGTTTTGCACCTTGAGATAACTTAATTTCAACCATTTTCACACTTGGAAGATTAGAATATTTTGTAAATAATTCAGGATTAAATTTACCTTCCTCGTCTCTACAACCAAAATATCCGGTTCCTATTTGCCAGCATAAATCTCCGCCTTCCAAATGGTGAGGCGAGATTCCACCTTCTCCTGTATTATGATAGAAGTTTCCTTTTTTCGCACCTCTATTCAGCGAGATTTGTGCTCTGTCACTCAATGCGCCAAAACTCATTGCCGAAATATTAAATAATGAAGCATGATAAGGCTGAGAACACTGTTCACCCCCAACCCAAACTCTTGGAAGTTCTTCTTTCGGAGATTTAGCATAAATGGAATGTTTTATTCCTTCATATTTTCTATGATTCACCTCCAATTGAGTTCCAAAAGGAACGGTATCGCTCAGGTTTTTTGACCGTCTATACACCGCAGAACGTTGATTTCTGGGAAATGGCTTTCCATCGGTTTCTCTTTCAATGAAATATTGCTGCATTTCAGGCGAAATATCTTCAAAAAAGTATCTGAAATATCCCAAAACAGGAAAATTCCTTAGAATTGCGTGTTTTGTCTGGTAAGTATTATAAACTCCTAATGCATAAATTGCTGTCAATAGTGTAGGAATCCAGTAATGTGCTTTGATCAGTAATGCCACAACCCACGTTGCAGCTACCAATACAATTCCCCAAGATAAAAACTTATCTCTCATAAGAATATATATTTAAAACGTTAAAGATTAAATGTAGTGGAAATATAGCAAACAGACTAAGCTTTTGCTAAAAAACTTTCGTAAGACGATTGCACAGAAACCGTGCCATCTGACAGGATTTTTTCTAAATTCAGAAATTCAATTTGATTTACCGAGGCTTGGTCAAAATCTTTTTGTACCCTCACATAATTTTCTGTGAAGCCATACATTTTGCCGTCTTTATTTTCGTGCTCCCAAAGAACAGGAAGCGTTTTCCCTAATTGAGTCTGGTAAAATGCCATTTTTTTCTTTTCGGAAAGAATTCTAAGCATTTTATTACGTTTTTTTCGCTCCGGAATTGGAACAACACCCGGCATTCCTACCGCTTCTGTATTTTCTCTTTCAGAATAAGTAAATACATGAAGATAAGAAATCGGTAGATTATTTAGGAAGTTATATGTTTCCATGAATAATTCTTCGGTCTCGCCAGGGAAACCAACGATAACATCTACTCCAATTGCTGCATCAGGCATTACTTCACGGATTTTATCAACCCTATCGTTATACAATTTGGTAAGATAACGGCGTTTCATTTTTTTCAACAACTCGTCGCTTCCCGATTGCAAAGGAATGTGAAAATGCGGTACAAAACTTTTACTTTTAGAAACCAATTCGATGCTTTCATCTTTCAAAAGATTGGGTTCAATTGAAGAAATACGAATTCTTTCGATACCTTCAACCTGATCCAACTCAGAAATTAAATCTAAAAAAGTATGCTCGTGTCTTTTGTTTCCGAATTCACCTTTACCGTAATCACCGATATTTACACCTGTCAAAACGATTTCTTTGATATCTCTTTCGGCAATTTCTTTAGCATTTTTCAGAACATTTTCGATGGTGTCTGAACGGGAAATCCCTCTTGCTAAAGGAATTGTACAGTATGTACATTTATAATCGCAACCATCCTGAACTTTCAGGAAAGCTCTGGTTCTGTCACCAATGGAGTAACTTCCGATAAAGAAATCAGTTTCTTCAATTTCGCATGAATGAACAACACCTTCGCTTTCAGATTTTTCTAAATCATCCAAATAGCTTAGAATATTGAATTTTTCTTTGGCTCCAAGAACCAAGTCAACACCGGTAATCTGTGAAATTTCCTCAGGTTTCAGCTGTGCATAGCAACCTACAATTACTACTAAACCTTCAGGATTAGCTTTCATCGCTCTTTTTACGTGAAGTTTACATTCACGATCGGCGTTTTCGGTAACCGAACAAGTATTGATTACATAAATATCTGCTCTATCATCAAAGCTTACCTTATCATAACCTGCATCTGTTAATTGACGGGCAATAGTAGATGTTTCCGCAAAATTTAATTTGCAGCCAAGGGTATGAAAAGCGGCTGTTCTATGAAAGTGGGACATTTATTTTCCTGAATTTTGTGGGTGCAAAGATAATGATTTTAATATGAATTGTAAATTGATTTGGTCTATGGTTTATAATCGTCTCTTACATCAGGGCTATTGGCAAAACAAACGGAAGAAGAATTCTGAATTTCTATATCACCATTTGTAAATTTATCTTTCATTTCATTATTAAAATCCTGCGACTTATTTCTTGCGATGGAAAGTGTTTTCCAATCATCATTTTTCATCATTTTAGCAATAAAAACAATCTGACCGATGTGATAAGGATAATGAGCTAGCTGTCTGAAAACTGCATCAATCACCGAATGTCCTTCATTTCTTATATAAATTGTTGAATATAAATTTTGATCATTAATCTGACTCAAAGCTTCAAAGAGACATTTCCAGCCTTTTTCCCAATAATCTAAAACCTCAGCTTTGGATTGAAAAGTATTTACGAATTCTTCATCACGGTTTCGCCACGGTTTCTCACCATCTTCCGTTAAAAAATTAGTCCATCTCGACAGCATATTTCCTGCGACATGCTTCACAATGATTGCAATTGAATTACTTTCTTGATTGAACTGCCAAAAAATCTGCTCGTCTGAAAGTTGCTCAAATGATTTATCGCCGAGCATCTTATAATATTGAAACCTTTTAATGAATAAATCTTTCATGATGAATGTTTACTATTTTAATTTAAATCCAATTTAGTGTTTTTCACGTATATAAATGTAAATTGCAACCTATGAATTGTAAGATCAGCCATTTTATGCAGGATTTAAATTCTTTGAATATTGAGAAGCTTGAAAAGTGGTTTACTGATGAAACTGTAATTTGGATTCCACCGGCGAAAGAAATTTCCGGAAAAAGCAGGATATTAGCGTTATTCAGAGCTATTTTTAAACGATACGAAAAGATTGAATGGAATGTTTCTGAAATTTTCTCTTTAGGAAACAACAAATATTTTTATCAAACTTCTTCTTCAGGAAATATGGCAGGTAAGGAAGCTTACATTAATGAGATCTGTACTGTTGTACAGTTTTCAGAATGCGGTAAAATACTTTATCTCTCTGATTATTTTAAAGATACAAAAGTTTTTAATTAACAAAAGCCATCTTTTGCAAGATGGCTTTCTCATTATATAATCATTAATTATTATTCTCTATTTTTCACCAATACCCAACCTGAATATTTAATTAGTGTTCCTTTTTTATCATTTTCATTCCATGATACAGAATACCAGTAATTTCCGGTAGGTACTTTTTTATTACCTGCAGTTCCGTCCCATTTATAATTATTCATTTTATCTGCCTGGAAAATTTTGTTTCCGTATCTGTCAAAAACATTAAAAATCAAATTCTGTTTATTTGCCAAAGCAGAATAATCTATGATATCATTGATACCGTCGCCATTGGGCGTAATAACATTTACAAGATTCGGAACGACAATTCCAATTTCTATAGGCTCGCAATCATAAGCGTCTTTCACATAGATTTTGTGATCGCCTCTTTTCACATTCGTAAATACATTAGAATTTTGCCAAGCAATGGCATCCATCGAATATTGGTATGGGGCAGTTCCTCCATTTACATTGACTGTCACTGTTGTATTAGAAATATCGACACTTGTAATAACAGGCTGTTCTGAAGAATGTACTTTTACGCTCTGCTGAGCGATACAATCTCCGGTTTTTAATCTCACCCAATAAGTTCCTACTCCAACATCAGAAATAATTTGTGTTGTTGCACCGGTGCTCCACTCATAGCCATCAAACCCTGCACCTGCATCTAATGTCGTTCTATCTTCAATACAGATTGTTTTATCTTTTAAAGTTTGAGAATACACGGGAGGAATTACTTCCAAATTAATTTTTGCAATACCATAACAACCATTTCCGTCAATAACTTTTACATATACCACTGCATTTGGAGAAATATATGTTGTGAAGTTTGAAATAATGTTAGTTCCGTTGGTTGCATCTGTAAGAGATGGATAATATTTTTTCGTTATTCCTGACTGAGCTGTCACTACAGCATTTGTAAGATCAAAAGAAGCCGTTTTAAGATTAAAATCAAATGTACAAGCTCTCAATGTAGCATCATTTACAACGACTTCAGGATAAAAAAGCAGGGTAATCACTGCATTATCAGAACAGCCATCTGTTGTTTGCACATGTGCATAAACAGTTCCTTCCGCTGACAAATACTGACTTGGGTTAGCAATTTGCCCTGTTCCTGCATTTAGATTAGCCAAAGTCGGGTAATATGTTATCGTCACATTCGAGCCAGTAAATACATTAGCTCCAACCAAATTAAATATACCTTGTCCTTTTTTGTTATTGTTACACGCATAAATCGTTACATCATTAGCCGTAATATTTCCTAATTTGAATTTAAAAGCACCAATCTGTCGACAAGAATTAAGCGCATTATTAGGATTTGCAGGATCCTGATAATGAATACTGTAATAATAGGTTGTTGTGGTATTCACAACCAAAGGTGCCGTAATAGGACTTGTCCCGGAAAGTGCATCATTTTGTGATGTATGATAAGAGATAGTAAAGTTTGGGTTTCCATTTAAGATCCCGGCAGTCAGCGTACTGAAATCAAACAAAGCTGGGCTTGTACAAATAAGGATTTCGCGAGGATCATTTGGATTAGCCGCAGGAATTCCCGGTGGAACAAAAGGGTTTGGCTGTAATGCAGGATTGGTAAAAGGAGAAGCTAAAGTAGCTGTTCCGCCCCATGTCAGCGAAAAAGGTGCTGTGGTGCTGCCACCAGCTCCGACCCAGTTATCGATATATAAGTAATAAGTTTGCCCTGCAACTACATCCATATATTGACAATAAGGAGTCGTAGAACCGCCTGCTGCACTTATAATCGTACTTGTCATATCCAATCCTGTTGAGGCGCCTACTCCAATTACGGTTGCGGCATTGCATCGAATTGGCGAACCTAAACTTCCGCAGACAGCATTAGGCCCATAAATTGCCCAGTCATAATCTGCATCTGAATTGGTGGGAACCAAATCAAAAGTAAGCGTTCCGCTTGTTGCGATCGTTAATTTATACCATATTGAGTTATGCTCTCCGGTTATCAGACAGCCTCCTAAAGATTCGTTGACCAGACCAATTCCTGTAGGGCTGTAGGTAATGCTTGAGTTTCCACAAACAGCTAATGCAGTAGAACAATCTGCCTGAGAATAAAAACTTTGTGAAATGCAAAAAAGGATAAATAGTAAAGTTTTTTTCATGTTAATCTGGTTATTAATTAATTATACCAAATATAATCAAATTTAATTAACATCACAAAATATTGATAAAAACATATTATTCATCAATAAAACATTTATAAAATTATAAAATTTATACTAATATCTGGATCCTATTTAATATTAGTCATATTCCCACAGAGGTTTTCGAGATGAAAAATCTTATGAAAAGGGCTTTTCACCTGACTCAGATGTTCTCTGTCCTGAATGAAAGTATACCTCGACGCAATAGAATTCATATCTGAAACAATAACCAGCCAGCATTCATCAACAGAAGTGTCATAATATGGGAATTTTTCGTTCTTTTTTTCGATCAGTTCAATAATTTTCTCAGAACAGAGTTCGTCAAAAAGACTCATATTATATTCATAAGTGATAAAAACATTTCTGCGGTGAGAAGATTTTCTGATATTTTTCACACAACCGACAGGTTTTCCTCTTTTAATGCTTTTATAAATATTTAAAATAATTTCTTGCTGATTCTCCAGAGAATCAAATTTAATATTTGGATGAAATTCTAAAAAATAAACACCACGATATTTCGTAGTGTCTTCTTGTTCGAGTAATATTTCTGCCTGACGGAAAATCTTGTTTAAGCTGCTTTCCAACTTTTTCATATCAAGATGATTGATCACCTCAGTCAATTCTATTCCTATCTTTTTTTCGTTAAGCGTAGCAATAAAATCAGGACTTTCGCAGGTAAGATTCTCAAAGGTAACTTCCGGAAAATGATGCATAAAAGAATTAAGCAATAAAATTTCTGCTTTTTTCTTATATTTTTCACGGTCATGAAGTTGTGATTCATCAATCTTTTGGTGATATTTTTGCATCGGCTTTTTTTTCAAATGCCGGTTGAGATAATACAAGCTGAGATTTTTTATTAAATCTTCATCAGAAAATGCTCTTTTCATGTGTTGTTTTTTTAATTAATAATGACACATGGTTTTCACGGTTTAGACTGAAAGTTTTTGATTATCAAAAATTTACACTTAAAGGTAATTAAAAATAAGATTCAACAGTCTCTTTTTACAATAATTTATCACATAATTAATGTAGAGTTTCTTTTCTTAATTAATACCTTTACTCTTATTTAACGCAAACAATGATTTTATGGATTTCAGAAATTATAAAGTACCTTTCAACATCAGCCCAGAATACTCTAAAAAAGTTGCCTATTTCTCAATGGAATTTGCATTGGAGCAGGTTTTAAAAATATATTCCGGAGGTTTGGGATTCTTAGCGGGATCTCACATGAGAAGTGCGTACAATCTTAATCAGGATCTTATCGGGATCGGAATTTTATGGAAATTCGGATATTACGATCAGGCAAGAAATCATGATCAGACTTTGCAGCCCACGTGGACAAGAAAAATGTACAGCTTTCTTGAAGATACAGGTGTCAAATTTCAAATCGAAATCCACAGCGCACCGGTTTGGGTGAAAGTGTGGTATCTCGATCCTGAAACGTTCAACACAGCACCCATGTTTTTGCTTTCTACAGATGTACCGGAAAACGATCATATTTCTAAAACAATTTGTCACAGATTGTATGATGCCAATGAATCTACAAAACTCGCACAATACATTTTGCTTGGAAAAGGCGGCGCAAAACTTTTAGATGAAATGAATATCGAGAGAGATGTCTATCATCTAAACGAGGCTCACGGCCTTCCTGCAGCATTTCATTTACTAAAAAAATATAACGGAAATATTCAGAAAGTAAAAGAAAAACTTGTTTTTACTACTCACACTCCGGAAGAAGCAGGAAATGAAAAACATAATCTGAAACTTTGCTACGATATGTCTTATTTTTCAGGATTAAGCATGGAAGAGGCAAAAGCGATAGAAGGTTCCGACGGCGAACTTTTCAATCATTCTCTTTGCGCTTTGAAAATGGCGAGGGTTGCCAATGGTGTTTCACAGTTACATGGTGAAGTTTCCAGAGCAATGTGGAGTAAATATCCGGGAATCTGTGAGATTAAATCGATTACCAACGCTCAGGAATTCAAATATTGGGGCGACAAAGAGCTTTACAATTCGAAGGACGAAAAAAACGATACTCTTTTCGATTACAGAAAGAAAATTTTAAAGAAAAGACTATTCAGAATAGTTGCCGACCAAACCGGAAATTTATTTGATCCTAATATATTTACAATCGTTTGGGCAAGGAGATTTGCAGGTTATAAGAGAGCAGATCTGCTTCTACAGGACAAAGAAAGATTTAGAAAATTGCTTAGCAATCCTGACTATCCCGTACAGATTATTTGGGCCGGAAAACCTTATCCGATGGATTATTCTTCGATCTCAACATTCAATGTTTTGGTGGAAGAGAGTAAAAATCACAAAAACATGGCGGTTTTAACGGGTTACGAATTGGCTTTAAGCAAATCTTTAAAGCAAGGTTCAGATTTATGGTTAAATAATCCTCGAGTTCCCAGAGAAGCTTCGGGTACATCAGGGATGACGGCTGCAATGAATGGCTCGGTAAATCTTTCAACTGACGATGGCTGGATTCCTGAATTTGCAAAACATGGCGAAAATGCTTTCGTTGTTCCGAAAGCAGATTTTGCGAATATGAGTATTTACGAACAAGACAGATATGATTTCAACAAATTATATGAACTTCTGGAGAAAGAAATTCTTCCTACTTATTACGACCAGCCTGATAAATGGCGAAAAATACAGCAAAATTCTATGAAAGACGTAAAACAAAATTTCAACAGTGATAGAATGGCTGATGAATACTATAATATTATGTATAATCATAAGGCATAAAACTCACTTAGTGATTATATAATCTACAATAAAAAAATAATCGGTCTGAATAGTCAGACCGATTATTTTTTTTTATTCTTTTTTCTTTTTTTGCTTTGGGACTTTCAAACCGGCTTCGCGAGCCTCAGAAATACCGATTGCAACGGCCTGTTTTCTGTTTTTGACTTTTTCACCTGATGAAGATTTCAATTTTCCTTCTTTGAATTCTTCCATCACTTTTCCTACTTTCTTCTGAGCCTTATCTGAATATTTTGTTTTGCTCATAACATTTAATTTTTAAGATTTTGGTACTGATATGCCTATTTCATAAACATTTGCATGCTTCAAATATTTTGAACGCTCTCTTGAAGTTACCGATTCAAATTGGTCGTTTTTCAAAACAACAATTGGATCTTCTGCGTTTTCAATTTCAAAATTCGCCAGATATCTTTCATCCGGCGGAGACTGTGTCAACTTTGCTTTTATTTTCTGCAGTTCGTCTGCGTATTGTTTAAAGCCAGGGTCTGAAGAGTGTATAAATTTATATTCATCACCTGCATATACATAATAGTGAATCTTTTTTTCAACCAAGCCAGCTTCATCTGTAATCTGAGGATTGTCGTTACCGTCTTTAAAAGCAACTTCAATTAATTTTCCACCTTCATTTTGTACGTAATTTTCTGCTTCTGCAAAATTTGCAAATCCTGTAAAGACAGTTTGATCCTCCAAATCGTAACGATTAAGCTTTTTATTATTTTCTTTAGTTTCCATAATTATTTCTTTAATATTAAATTATATTCAATTTTTCTGCCAAAGCACTAAGACAAAAGCTTTTTCTTATCAGATTGATAAAATTATTATCTTTGAAATTCTTTAAATAAAGCAATGAAAAAATTCTTACTTACCCTTACTGTTATTGCAGCATTTCAAAATGCTATGTCGCAGGAAATTACTTTAGATAAAATATATTCAGGATACTACCGTGGCAAAGGCATAGCCGGAATTACATCCATGAAAAATGGTGAAAATTATCTAGTTATCGAGCAAAATGGTATCGCAAAATATTCTTATAAAACGTCTCAGAAAGAAGGAAATCTGGTAGACGGAAGTTTCGAGAGCTACGAATTTTCTGATGATGAGTCTAAAATACTTTTATTAAAACAAAGTCAGCCAATCTATAGACATTCTTTTTTAGGTGTTTATGATGTTAAAGATTTAAAATCTGGAAAAAATTTAAGCCTTAATGAAGGAAAACCTGTTCAGGAACCGAGATTTTCTCCTGATGCAACAAAAATTTCTTTCATTGTTGATAATAATTTATTTTATCAGGATTTAAATTCAGGAAAAATCACTCAGATTACAGAACATGGTATAAAAAATAAAGTCTTAAATGGTTTGGCAGATTGGGTGTATGAAGAAGAATTTGGACATGCAAGATTGTATGAATGGACCAAAAACTCGGCAGACATTCTATTTGTAAAGTTGGTTGAGACCGACGTTCCTGAAATTTACATTCCACTGTACGGCAAATCTCTTTACCCGACTGAAATGCGCTACAAATATCCTAAAGCAGGAGAAAAAAACTCAATTGCATCAGCACACATTTATCATCTGGCAGACGGGAAAAAGACAAAAGTAAATCTTGATCAGTTTAAAAACTATTATATTCCGAATGTTATTCAGACATCAAATGCAGACGAAATTGTTTTGATTACTTCACAGAGAACGCAAAATGCTTCTGATGTTTTGAAGGTAAATACTAAAACCGGTGAAGTAAAAAAACTTTTTACAGAAACAGACGACAAGTGGATTGATACAGACAATGTAACGTTAGAATTTCTTGAAGACAACAGTTTTCTTTGGGCTTCCGAAAGAGATGGTTTCCGCCACTTGTACTGGTATGATAAAGACGGAAAGCTAAAGAAACAGGTTACAAAAGGCAACTGGGAAGTAACAGAATATTACGGTTACAATCCTAAATCTCAGGAAATATTCGTTCAGACTACAGAAAAAGGAAGCATTAACAAAGTGATTTCTAAAATCAATATTCAAAACGGAAAATCGCAGCTGATTTCAAATGCAGAAGGGAGCAATGCGGCAAACTTCAGCAAAAATTACAGTTATTTTATCGAAACTTCTTCCACAGCAGCAAACCCGTACACATTTGTTTTAAAAGACGGGAATGGCAAAAAATTGAAAGAGCTTCAGAATAATGACGATCAGTTAAAAAAATTACAGGCAGATCAATTTGCAGTAAAAGAATTCATTACCATTCCAAACACAGCAGGAGATCAGATGAATGCATGGATTATTAAGCCTAAAAATTTTGATCCAAACAAGAAATATCCTTTATTTATGTACCAATATTCTGGTCCGGGATCTCAACAGGTTTCTAATTCTTGGGACAATGGAAATGCACTTTGGTTTGAAATGCTTGCACAAAAAGGATATATTATTGCTTGTGTAGACGGACGCGGAACCGGATATAAAGGTGCAAAATTCAAGAAAGTAACCTATAAAAATTTAGGGAAATACGAGATTGAAGATCAGATTACTGCCGCAAAATGGTTAGGAAATCAAAAATATATCGACAAAACAAGAATCGGAATCTTCGGATGGAGTTTCGGTGGATATATGGCAAGTTTGGCAATGACCAAAGGTGCTGATGTTTTCAAAGCTGGAATCGCTGTTGCACCGGTAACCAACTGGAGATATTATGATTCTGTTTACACCGAAAGATTTTTGTTAACACCACAGGAAAACCCGGCAGGTTACGATGATAATTCGCCAACAACTTATGCTAATTTGTTGAAAGGTAAATTTTTATTAATCCACGGAACGGCTGATGACAACGTACATTTCCAGAATTCTATGGAGTTTTCTGAAGCATTGATTCAGAATAAAAAACAGTTTGAATTTATGGCATATCCGGATAAAAATCATGGAATTTATGGTGGGCAAACAAGACCACAACTGTATCAAAAAATGACAGATTTTATTTTGGAGAACCTTTAAAATTTTATCTAAATTAAATAATAAAAAAATCCGAATCTTTCACATAAGATTCGGATTTTTACTTTCTATCTTTCCAAACTTCAGGATTTCTTGAAGTATGGAAAACAGAATATATTTCAATTAAATTTTTCTCTTCGTTGTAGTAATAATGAATACCATAAGGGAATTTTTTGAAGAAAACAATTCTGTTCTCATCATATTTAAGCTCACAAGACAAGGGGTTTTCTTTAATAAAATTAATTTTATAACGAAACTCATTAACAAAATCATCCCCGAGCTTTTTATCAATTTTCCTGTACCACCTGTTGATTTCTTGTAAATCAATTTTTACGAAATGGTTATAAATTAATTTAGTCACCACTTTCCAAATCCTTTAAATAATCATCCATTTCAGATTCAGAAACAAAACTTTCTGGGTGTTCTTGCGAATACTTCACCCTTCTTCTCACTTCTTCTTTCTGCCAGTCAGGAATTTTATATTGCTTATCATTTAAATGTTTATATTTTAAAAAATCAATAAAATCATTTACCTGGTAAAAAAATTCTTTAGGCAAAGTTTCCAGATTACTTTCAATATCTTTTACTGTAATTTCCATTTTTTCAGTGTTTTATTTTTACTCAAAGTTAATAAAATTCAAATATTGTTTTTAAAATTTTATATTTGTGAAATTGTAAAAATCTCATACATGAAAACCAAACACCCAAAAGGCCTTCCCTATTTATTCTTCACAGAGATGTGGGAGCGTTTCGGCTATTACCTTATCCTCGGAATTTTTGTACTGTACATGATCGACAGCGAAAAAGGAGGATTGGCTTTTGACGATAAAAATGCTGATGATATCTTCGGAACCTTTATCGCATTGACTTATCTTACCCCTTTCTTAGGCGGATTTTTAGCCGACAGAGTTTTAGGTTATATCAAAGCCATATACATCGGTGGCTTCTTGATGGGACTTGGATATCTGGGGATTGGTTTTTTTAAGGAATTACCTTTATTTTATGCTTCTTTAGCATTAATTATCATCGGAAACGGATTTTTCAAACCAAGTATTTCCACTCTGTTAGGAAATCTTTACAATGAAGAGCCTTATAAAGCCAATAAAGACGCCGGATATAACATTTTCTACATGGGTATCAACATCGGTGCTTTTGTCTGCAACATTATTGCTGCTTTCATGCGTAATAAATACGGATGGGGTCCTGCATTTATGACCGCCGGAGTAGGAATGTTTGTGGGACTTTTAGTTTTCAGCATCGGAAGACAACATATTCTTAAAGCAAATATTTTAAAGCCTGCACAGGAAGGAGACACAAAGATTTCTGATGTCTTAGTAAAAGTATTTTTACCAGCTGTTATTTTCGGACTAGTCGGTTGGTTTATCCCGAATAATATTTTTGGAAGCGACAGTACGGATGCATTTATTTTTGCGTGCGTTCCCGTGATTTATTTCTACGTAATGCTTTACGTAAAGGCAAATGCAGAAGATAAAAAACCAATCGGCGCATTATTGGCAATTTTTGCTGTAAGTTTAATGTTTTGGGCTGTGTTTAAACAAAACGGAACTGCCTTAACACGTTGGGCAAATTATTATACAGATAGAACCGTACCTGCTCCTTTAGAAAAACCTTTAGAAGCCATTTATTTAGTGGATAAAAAAGATTATCTAGACAAAGAAGTCTCAGTCTACGACGACCAATATCAAGTGAAAAAAGACGAAAAAGGCAACGCTCTAAAAGAGCAAGGAAAAGATATTTATTTCAGAAATATTTCGCAGGCTGAGCGTACAAAACTTGAAGCAAACCCTGCCGAAAAAGTTAATCTTTACAATACCGAATTATTTCAGTCGATTAATCCGGGTTGGGTAATTTTACTCACGCCTGTTGTCGTTGCATTTTTTATGATGCTTCGCAGAAAAGGAAAAGAGCCAAGTACTCCTTCGAAAATAGTATTGGGATTATTTATCTCGGCATTATCCTGTTTAGTGATGGTGGGAGCAGTTTATGCAGGGCAGAACGGTCTTTTAAAAGTATCTGCTTTATGGCTCGTTGCAGCGTATGGTGTGATCACCGTGGGAGAACTTTGTCTTTCGCCAATGGGATTATCTTTGGTTTCAAAACTTTCGCCACCAAGATTAACAGCATTAATGATGGGCGGATTTTTCCTTTCCACCTCAATCGGGAATAAACTTTCGGGAGTTTTAGCAAGTTTTTGGTATGATTACGACAACAAAGCCAATTTCTTTATCGTAAATTTCGGATTGTTGCTTTTAGCGACTTTACTTGGACTTTCAATTTTGAAAAGGCTAAATAAAATAATGAAGGAAAAAGGAGTAAATTAACCTCCTAAAATTCTAAATAAACAGCCGTAGATAATTTCTGCGGCTTTTTTATTTTAAAAATAAAATTAAAACCTTGCCAAAAACTCAAAAAAAACTATATTTGTGAGTCTTAACAAAAATTTAACAATCAAATATGGATACAGCAGTTCAGTCGAAGACTAAACACCCTAAAGGATTATGGGTCCTATTCGGAACAGAGATGTGGGAGCGTTTCAACTTTTATGGGATGAGAGCATTACTTACCTTATTTATGGTAAACTCTCTATTAATGAAAGAAGGAGAAGTTACGATAATATATGGCGGTTTTTTGGCTTTATGTTATCTAACACCAATGTTGGGAGGTTTCATCGCAGACCGATTTTTAGGAAATAGGTACTGTATTATTGTAGGAGGAGCATTAATGGCACTTGGTCAATTCCTGATGTTTATGAGTGCATCAACATTTGGTTCCAATTTAGGATCAGCACAAACATTAATGTGGATTGCTTTGGGAGTAATCATTTTCGGAAATGGTTTTTTCAAACCAAATATTTCTTCGATGGTGGGAAGCCTTTATCCAAAGCAAGAAAAGTCTAAATTGGACTCTGCATTTACTATTTTCTATATGGGGATTAACTTAGGTGCTTTTTTAGGTCAATTTATCTGTCCTTTTTTAGGAGACGTAAAAGATTCTAATGGTTTAAGAGATATTCACGCTTTCAAATGGGGATTCTTAGCAGCTTCTATTGCAATGACGATTGGAACATTAACTTTTATTTTACTTAAAAACAAATACGTTGTAACACCGGAAGGAAGACCAATCGGTGGTTTGCCTAGTGAAAGCACAGCAGAAGATTTTGAAGAAGGTGAATCACAAACTGCCAAATTTTCTGGAAAATCTATTGGTATCGCAGCTGCCGTTTTTGTACTGACTTTCTTTGGATTCCAATATTTATTTGTTGACAAAGTTGGATTTGGTTCTGTTGGAATGGGAGAATTTGTAAAAGCAGTAATCTATCCATTCATCTATTCTATGGGGCTTGCTTTGGCTTATTTGATTATGTCTGCCACTGAAAACAAAATAGAAAGAGATAGAATCTGGGTAATCTACATCGTATCCTTTTTTATCATATTCTTCTGGGCAGCTTTTGAACAAGCAGGGTCATCTTTAACATTTATTGCAGATAACCAAACAGACAGAAACATCTTTGGTTGGAATATGCCGCCATCAATGGTTCAGATATTCAACGGTTTATTTATCGTAATGTTGGCAGTTCCATTCAGTATGCTTTGGGACAAATTAAGAGCTAATACAAAAGAACCGGCTTCACCTTTAAAACAAGCGATTGGTCTTGGATTAATTGCTTTAAGTTATTTAATAATTGCTTACAATGTAAAAGATTTAGGAAACACAGGATTACTTGCTGTTAAATGGCTTATTTTACTTTATTTAATCCAAACGATGGGAGAATTATGTTTATCACCAATCGGTTTATCTTTAGTTGGAAAATTAGCACCTAAAAGATTCGCTTCACTTTTATTTGGTGTGTTTTTTATTGCTAATGCAGCGGGTTACGCCTTATCCGGAACTTTAGGATCTATTTTACCGGCAACAGGTGATAAATTCTTAAAAGCTAAAGAGTTAGGAATTAACCTACAAGATGTTTTAGATAAAAAAGTTACTTTAAGTGAAGATCAGTTAGCTCTTCTAAATAAAGAACAAATTTCAACTGTTTACAATAGTTTTGTAGGATTTGAAATTCATAATTTATTTGAATTCTTTATGGTATTCGTTATCCTTTGTGGAATTGCTGGCGCCATTTTAGCACTCATCTCGCCGATTTTGAAAAAAATGATGCATGGTGTGAACTAAAACTAAAGTCTATCAATAAATATAACATAAAACCTCTGCTAAGTCAGAGGTTTTCTTTATTTTCGTATTCTATATTCAATTAAAACTATCATAAACAATTATGAACTTAACGCTCGACGAAATACAGAATTTCAAAGGAAAATATCCAAAACAAATCTGGTCGCTTTTTTTTTCCGAAATGTGGGAACGCTTTTGCTTCTACGGAATGCGAGGGATGCTGGTTTTCTTTATGATTTCTCAGCTAAATTTCCATGAAAAAGAAGCAAATCTTCAATATGGAGCAACACAGGCTTTCGTGTATGCTTTTACTTTCGTGGGCGGACTTTTTGCTGACAAAATACTAGGATTCAGAAAATCTCTTTTTTGGGGCGGACTTTTAATGATTGTCGGGAGTTTAATTTTAGCTACAGATCCGCATAAATTTTTCTTTTTAGGAATTGCATTTACCGTCGTAGGAACAGGTTTTTTCAAACCAAACATTTCCTCGATGGTTGGTCAATTGTACAAACCCAACGACTCCAGAGCCGATGCGGGATTTTCGCTTTTCTATGCCGGAATTAATTTAGGAGCCTTACTTGGTGGATATTTATGCATCGCCATCGGAAAAGGAGAATTACTTTCTCACTTAATCCCTGAAGGTTTACATTGGAATGTTGCTTTTGGTTTAGCTGCTATTGTAATGGTCATTAGTTTAATCAATTTCATATTTACACAAAGAAGTTTGGGAACAATAGGTCTTCAACCGGGACATCCGGATCACGAAGTGAAATCGGCTCCAATGCCAAAGTGGAAAGAATACGGAGTATATGTTTTATCATTGATATTCATCCCGATCATTATGATAATGGTTTCCGTTCCTCAATACACCGATTATTTCATGTGGACAGTAGGACCATTAACGTTAGTTTATCTCTTTTTTGAAATGAGTAAAGTAACATCTGCTGAAAGAAAAAAACTTTGGGCCGCATTAATTTTCATCATATTTTCTATTTTATTCTGGGGAATCTACGAGCAAAGTGGAGGTTCACTAAGTATTTTTGCCGCTAAAAATTTAAATAAAGATTTATTCGGTTTAGACCCAAACGGTGTCAATAATTCCGGAGGAGCATTTTTCATTATTTTCCTTGCACCATTACTTGGATTATTATGGATTTGGATGAGCAAAAGAAAATTTGAGCCAAACACCATTATAAAATTCGGATTAGGTTTTATATTTTTAGGATTAGGATATTACGTTTTATTTGCAACAAGATTATTTGCAGATTTACAAGGAATCACTTCATTAAACTTCTTTACATTAGCTTTACTCGTAATCACTCTGGGAGAATTATGCCTCTCCCCTATCGGATTATCAATTATGACGAAACTTTCTACCAAAAATCTCCAGGGAATGATGATGGGAATGTGGTTTCTGGCGTCAGCTTACGGTCAATATGTTGCTGGAATTATTGGTGCAGGTTTAGCGGATGCAAAAGAAGGCTCAACGAATTATGACGCATTGATTACATACACAGAAGGTTACAAACAATTAGGATTATATGCTGTAATTGCCGGTGTGGTATTAATTTTGATATCTCCGTGGGTGAAAAAACTCATGCAGGAAGTTCGCTAATAAAATAATCACAAATAAAATGAAAAAAATATTCACCCTGACTTTTCTCTTTTTAATCACTTTAAATTTTGCTCAGGTAAAATGGATGACAATTGAGGAAGCATTAAATGCACAGAAAACACAACCCAAAAAAATCCTGATCGACTTTTATGCAGATTGGTGTGGCCCATGCAAAATCATGGATAAAAAAACCTACGGAAACCCTATAATTTATGAGTCTTTAAATGCAAATTATTATCCTGTAAAATTTAATGCTGAAGACAAAAATACTATAGAAATCTTCGGAAGAAAATTTGCTAATGAAAACACTGCTCACAAGAAAGGAAGAAATTCACTGCATGAGTTTACTCAATATATGAACGTGAATGCTGTTCCAAGCACCGTTTTTCTTGATGAAAAAGGAAATCCCATTACGATGCTACAGGGAGAATTATCTGCGAAAGAACTAGAACCATATCTTGATTTCATTTCAAATGATTTATTCAAAAAAGTAAAAACCAAACAAGACTGGGAAGATTATCAGAAGAAATTCAGATCAAAAATAAAAGAATAATCATTCTGAAATATAGAATTAAGGCTTCCATTTTTTTGGAAGTCTTTTTTATTTTACCGAAATTCGAGCTTTTATTTTTTCATTCAAAACACGGATAATAAACTCGAAAGCGACATCTCGAAAGCAGGAAAATGACTTTAGAAACATCTATAGAATTCGTCAAAGGAATCGGTCCTGAAAGAGCCAAACTCATCAAAAATGTGTTGGGCATTTCTACGGTGGAAGATCTTTTACAATTTTATCCTATTCGCTACATCGACAAAAATAAAGTGTACAAAACCGCTCAGCTTCAGGAAAGCAATCTTGAAATTCAGCTGAAAGGAAAAATAAGCAACGTTCAGGAAATTCTTACCGGAAAAGTAAAAAGACTTACAGCCAAATTTAATGACGATACCGGAAGTATGGATCTGGTTTGGTTTCAATACTCAAAATGGTTGAAAGAACAGCTTCCCGTCAATAGAGAGGTTTTTATTTTTGGAAAGATCAATGCATTCAACAATCAATTTTCGATGCCACATCCCGAAATTGAATTAGATGAAAACAAAGAAAAAGACAATAGATTAAGACCTATTTATCCAAGTTCTGAAAAATTGACCAAAAGAGGTTTAAATCAAAAATTCTTTCAGGTAATTCTGAGAAACATCTGTAAAGAAATTCCGAATCTTATTCAGGAAAATCTTCCGGAATATTTGATTGGTTCGATGAAATTTCTATCAAGGCAACAGACTTATTTAAATATTCATTTCCCGGAAAACCTAGCGTATTTTGAGAAAGCAAATTTTAGATTAAAATTTGAAGAATCGTTTTTTTTTCAATTAGGTTTCGGCTTAAAAAAAGCACATCACAAAACAAAGTCACAAGGAAACCCGTTTCCGATTGTTGGCGATTATTTTACAGGATTTTATGAAAATCATCTTCCGTTTGAACTGACGAATGCTCAAAAAAGAGTTTTAAAAGAAATCAGAATGGATATGAAAAAGCCCATTCAGATGAATCGTCTTTTACAGGGTGATGTAGGTTCAGGAAAAACGATGGTTGCTTTATTAACGATGCTCATTGCTTTAGACAACGGTTTTCAAAGCTGTTTGATGGCACCGACTGAAATTCTTGCACAACAACATTACAACGGCATTAAAGACTTGCTGAAAGACACCGAAATTAAAGTCAATCTGCTCACTGGTTCGGTAAAAGCTTCCGCAAGAAAGATCATTCATGAAGAGCTTGAAAATGGCGAACTTTCGATTTTGGTGGGGACTCACGCTGTTTTGGAAGACAAAGTGAAATTTAAAAACCTTGGGTTGGCAATTATTGATGAGCAACATCGATTTGGTGTCGCTCAAAGAGCTAAACTTTGGGCAAAAAATAAGATTCCGCCACATATTTTGGTGATGACCGCAACTCCGATTCCGAGAACTTTGGCAATGAGTTTTTATTCGGATCTCGACGTTTCTGTGATTGATGAAATGCCGGTTGGAAGAAAAGCGATTATTACCGCTCATCGAAGAGAAAAAGACAGAACTTATGTTTATCATTTCTGTCATGAAGAAATCCGCAAAGGAAGACAGATTTATTTTGTTTATCCCTTGATTGAAGAATCTGAAACTTTAGATTATAAAAACCTGATGGAAGGTTTGGAGCATGTTATGGATAATTTTGCCCATTACAACGTAACAATGCTTCACGGGAAAATGAAACCTGATGAAAAAGACGCTGCCATGAATTATTTTGCTTCAGGAAAATCGCAGATTATGGTTGCTACAACGGTAATTGAAGTTGGGGTCAATGTGCCTAACGCTTCGGTTATGGTGATTGAAAGTGCCGAAAGATTTGGCCTTTCTCAGCTTCATCAGCTTCGTGGAAGAGTCGGAAGAGGAGCCGAACAAAGCTATTGTATCTTGATGACTTCGGATAAAATGTCTACCGAAAGCCGAACGAGAATCAAAACAATGACAGAAACCAATGATGGTTTTAAAATTTCTGAAGTTGATATGCAGTTGCGTGGTCCCGGTGATATTTTGGGGACTCAACAAAGCGGTGTTGTCGATTTTAAAAGACTCGATTTAGTGAACGACTCAGCCATCATTAAAAACACTAAAAATATGGTTGAAAAGATCCTGGAAAAAGACCCATTACTTTCAAGACCAGAACATCAGATTATCAAAAATTACTATCTTCAATATTATAAAGGAAAAAATAAGTGGAGTAAAATCTCTTAATAACTTTTTTAGAAAATAATACAACGTTTGTCACTTCGTAAGAATCTAATTTATTTTACCTAGATGCTTCCAGCATGACAAACAAGTTGTTTATTTAAAATACTTTTATAATTTTTTCCATTAAAAAATCATCCATTACATACCCATTCCCGATATCAAAAACACCTTCATCGTAAACTTTATAGCCTTGAGCTTCATAGAATTTCTTCGCTGAATTATGTTTATTGACGTTGAGAATAATTCTGTTGTCACCACTTTCTAAAGTTTTTTCATTTAAAAACTCAAGCGTTTTTTTACCTAAACCTTTTCCTTTACTTTCAGGAACCAGATAAATACGGTGAAGTTTTGTGGTTTGATTTTCATAATGATTTTCATAGCCTAAAAACCCATCGAATACATTTGAATTTTCATCAAAAACCAGGAAATAATGATAATTTGGGCTTTTCAGGTGTGCTGAAATTTCATCTTCAGAATACATCGTATTGAGCATATATTCCATCTGTTCTTTTGAAAGAATTTCTGCGTAAGCATTTTCCCACGATCTTTTTGCCAAATCCCGAATCAGCGGAATATCTTTTTCTGTTGCTTTAATTAATTTCATAATATTCTAATTAAAAAAGTGAAAAGCACTACACTTTTCACTTTAAATATTTATAGTTTAAGAATTCACAATTGACTGTTGACAATTCACCCTCTTAAATTTTCGCCATTTCAGCTTTTATTTTCGCATAAAGTCCTTCTGAAGCAGCAACCAATGGAAGTCTCAAATAGTTTTTGATAATTCCTTTTTCTGCTAAAACAACTTTAATTCCGCAAGGATTTCCTTCTGCAAAAATAAGTCTTGTAATGTCAACAAGTTTGTTATGAATTTCGTACGCTTCTTTTACTTTCCCATCAAAAGCCAGCTGAACCATTGTAGAAAATTCTTTCGGATAACCTTGTCCGATTACAGAAATCACACCGTTTCCACCTGCTAAAGTTACAGGAAGTGTGTATTCATCATCTCCAGAAACTAAGTTAAATCCTTCAGGTTTTTTTCTCAAAATATCAAAATACTGAAGAATATTTGGTGCAGCTTCTTTAATTAAGAATAAATTCGGGAATTCATTTGCCAAACGCAAAGTAGTTTCTGCTTCTACATTTTGTCCTGTTCGTGAAGGAACGTTATAAATGATAATATTCTTTCCGGTAGAAGCCAACATTTTATAATGCTGATAAAGCCCTTCCTGATTTGGTTTATTATAATAAGGAGACACCGATAAAACTGCCGTGAAATCTGATAAATCGGTTTCTTCGATTTGCTGTTTGACTTCAAGAGTATTGTTTCCGCCAATTCCTAAAACCAAAGGAAGACGTTTATTATTCACCTTAATGATATGCTCAACTACCTGTTTCTTCTCGTCTGAAGAAAGTGTAGCCGCTTCCGCTGTAGTTCCCAATACTACCAAATAGTTGGTTCCGTTTTCGATATTAAACTCAACAAGTTTTGTCAAACTTTCGAAATCTACGGATAAATCTTCATTAAAGGGTGTTACCAAAGCAACACCTACTCCTTTTAAAATGCTCATCTGTTCGAATTATTTTCTCCAAATTTAATAATTTCATACAAGAATTTACAATATTTAATCCTGTTTTATTATACATATAATTATATTTGCATATACTAAAGATATTATGCAAAATAAATTCTTGTTATTAGGAATTGCCTTTTTTTCTCTCACGGCCTGTAAAACGACATCGTTGCAGGTTGCCAATGTGCAGACACAAAAGAATATTTCTGTTAATAAAGACTTGAAGGACGATGAAGATTTTGCGAAATTTATCGAGCCTTATACAGAGAAACTCAACAAAGAGATGAATCAAAAAATCTCTTATACCCAAGTAGATTTAACTAAAGAAGGAGACAACAGCAATCTGGGAAATCTTTTAGCAGATTATACCTTTGACGGAGCCGATGTTTGGGTTAAAACAAATCTTAATAAAAACGTAGACGCTGCCCTAATCAATATCGGGGGAATACGTACTACGATCGGGAAAGGCGATGTTCTTCTGAAAAATGTTTTTGAAGTTATGCCTTTTGAAAATGAAGTGATCATTGTAAAAATGAAAGGTTCAGATTTGCAGGGATTGTTTAATTATTATGCAAAAACTCAGGTAAATAATCCTGTTTCTCATTTATATATCGAAACCAACAACGGACAATTAACCAAAACTTTGATTAATGGGAAAGAGGTAAATCCAACTCAGGATTATTATATCGCTACTTCTGATTATCTGGCTTTGGGTGGTGATAATATGAAGTTTTTCAGCAAAGGAGAATCGATTCCTACAGGAATTAAATTGAGAGATTTATTTATCGATTATTTTAAGAAAAATGCTGAGATCAATCCGAAGGAAGATATTCGTTTAAATTTTATTGGGAAGAAATAATGAACAGAAAGAGTTTTTTAAAAACAATAGGTGGCGGAACTTTAGCGATGACTTTAGCTCCCAATTTGATGATGGCGGAAGAATTAAGTTTAAATTCTTTCAAATCTGCCCATAAATTAACAATTCTTCACACCAACGATCAACACAGCAGAATTGAACCTTTTGACGAAAGCTATACCAAAAACCCTAATCAGGGTGGTTTTGCGAGAAGAGCAAGTTTAATACAAAAAATAAGAAGCGAAGAAAATAATCTTTTGCTGCTGGATTCCGGAGATATTTTTCAGGGAACGCCTTATTTTAATTTTTTTGGTGGTGAACTGGAGTTTAAGCTGATGTCGATGATGAAGTATGATGCGTCAACGATGGGAAATCATGATTTCGATAATGGTTTAGATGGATTTTTAAAGGTTTTGCCTAACGCAAAATTTCCATTTATCTGTTCGAATTATGATTTTAAAAACACAATTCTCGACGGAAAAACTTCGCAGTATAAAATATTCAACAAGAACGGCATTAAGGTTGGAATTTTTGGCGTAGGAATTCAACTGGATGGATTAGTCGGCAAAAAACAATATGGAGAAACCGTTTGGTCTGACCCGATTGATGTGGCTCAGCATTATTCTAATTTCCTGAAAAATGAGAAAAAGTGTGACCTTGTGATTTGCCTTTCTCACATCGGATATGACTACAAAGACGATCCTGAAAAAATAAACGATAAAATTTTAGCTTCAAAAACAGAAAATATTGACTTAATTTTGGGTGGTCACACCCACACTTTTTTACCGGAGCCCCAGACTTTTAAAAACAGACAAGGAAAAAATGTTTTAGTAAACCAAGTAGGTTGGGCGGGTCTTCTTTTAGGCAGAATAGATTTCTTTTTTGATTCAGACAAAAATGTAAAACAGATTTCCTGGAATAATCAGGCAATCGACAGCAGTATAACAGTATAATATGAAAAAAATCTCATTACTTTCTTTTGGTATTTTCGCATCGTTGCAGTTTGTAAATGCGCAGAATATTTCTTCAAAAAAATGGTCTGACTTGTTTTCCTACAACAATGTTTTGGCGATGAAAGAAGATAACGGAAAAATCTTTGCCGCCACAGAAAACGGGATTTTTTATTATACAATTTCAACAGGGGAAATCACCAAACTATCTAAAGCCAATGGACTTCATGATGTGAAAATTTCTGCTTTTGATTATAATCCGCAGACGAAAATAGGCTTGGTAGGTTACCAGAACGGAGCATTAGACGTTATTACTCCACAAGGCATAACGTATGTTGTAGACATCCCAATTGCAACAGGATACAACGGAAGCAAAAAGGTTAATCATATCTCAATTACCGGAGACCGTGCAACGGTTTCTGTAGGTTATGGTGTATCTATTTTTGATTTAAAAAAGAAAGAATTTGGAGATTCTGCATTCTTTATCACCGGAGGCGTTTTTCAAGCAAGTAATGAGGCGACTATTTTGGGAAATAAAGTTTTTTCCGTTACAAATACAGGCTTAAAAACTCATGAACTTAATACAACTTTTCCTGTTTTTTCAACCTGGACAACCGAACTGGCAGGAAACTTTACAGATATCGATTCTGAATCAGCTTTAGCTTTTTCATCTGCAACAGCTACTTATATTTACAATAACGGAACTTCAACTCCTCTTGCGCAAACTTTTGGAGGTATAAATGATGTCGTTGTAAATTCAAATAATATTATTATTACAGATGGTAGCAGAATTTACACGTATAACACGAATGGGAATTTCGCTGGCAGCACAAGTGTAGGAGAAGCTTGCAATACAGCAACAACAATCGGCTCTAAAGTATATTGCGGAACTAAAGTATCCGGAGTTAAAACCGATGATAATATTTCATACAAACCAGATGGCCCTTACTTTAATGATTCTTATAAAATAAGATTGTTTAATGACAATCAGCTTTTAGTATCAACAGGAATTAGAGCAAATGGATATAATGATGCTCAGTTTAATCCGAAAAATCCAGGATTTTATTATTTTACCGGAACAGAGTGGGTCTACTCGTCTTATTTTATAGGAAGCACGACAGAATTTAATATTGTAGATGTATTTCCAGATCCTGCCAATACAAATGAAGTGTTTTTCACCAATTATTTTTCTCCTACAGGATATGGTATTTATAAAATGAAATACAATTCTGGCTCAAAAGACTTTGAATTTTCTAAAAGATATTTAGTTGGTGCAGATAGCCAATATATAAACCGTCCGGTTGGTTTTACTTCAGATGATCAGAATAATATTTTTGCAACTATAGCTTTTACTGGTATAGCAACTAAATCTTCTCTTGCATTATATGACAGAGCTACCGATGATTTCATTATAAGAGATTTGAATGTGAGTACTGGTATTCAATTTCCTGTCTTCAGTAATGACTTATTGTGGATACCAATTCCTAGAACAGTCAATTTTTTGGCTTATGATACAAAGAAAACAGCTAGCTTTTCAGACGACACACAATATTATTTAGACCAATCAAACGGCTTTCCGGCAAATACAATTTCTTTTGCAATGGATAAATCAGGGGATGCGTGGATCGGTACAGAAGGAGGAATAAGAATTCTCCCAAATGCAGCAACCGAAATAAAGAATGATCCTCAATTTGAACCTATCGTCATTGAGCAAGGTGGACTTGCCGAAGAACTTTTCAGAGATGCTACGATTTTGCATATCGAAGTTGATGGCGGAAACCAAAAATGGGTATCTGTAGAAGATGGAGGTGTTTATTACTTATCTGCTAACGGAGAAAAAACTATAAAATTTTTCAATAAAGATAATTCTCCACTTCCAACGAATACCATTACAGATATTAAAGTTGATAAAAAAACCGGCAAAGTTTATTTTGTAACCTTTGATGGAATTGTTACCTATCAGGGTGATGTTGCAGACGTGACTTCAGATTTTGGGAATGTTCTCGTTTATCCTAATCCGGTTGTGTATTCCCAATTTAAAGGAAATGTAACTATTAAAGGATTAGCTGAAAAAACTAATATCAGAATTACCGATGCTGCAGGAAACTTAGTACATTCTGCCATTGCAAGAACAGGATATTACGAATGGAATCTTAATAACCAAAAAGGCAAAAGAGTGGCTTCGGGAATTTATTTTGTTTTGATGACCAACGAAGATGGTTCAGATAAAGCTACAGCAAAAATAGCGGTAGTCAATTAATGATTTTACAAAGCGGATTTTTACTTTCTTATATAAAATATGGAGAAAACGATGCCGTTCTCCATTGTTTCACCGAAGAGGATGGTTTTCAGACCTATTTTTTAAAAGGGATTTACAGTAAAAAGAATAAGAAGAAAGCATTTTTGCTTCCTTTAAATAAGCTTAATTTTTCTGTCAGCGCTGGAAAAAGCAGTGGAATTCAAACGATATCTAGATTTGAAATTGTAGAAATAAATGATGTTTACACCGACATTAAAGCCAATACGGTTATATTTTTTATTGCAGATTTTTTGAATCAAATTTTAAGAAACGAAAATAAAAATCAGATCATCTTTCATACCATTGATGAATTTATCCTTGAGCTCAGCCGGCAAAATTACCGTTCTCATCTTATTCTTCTCATTAAGATCTTAAAAATTCAGGGAGTTGCACCACTTTTAGGAGAAGGAAACTATCTTGATCCCGAAACAGGAACTTTCTCAAATGTTGGAACACACCATTTTTTTGACAGTGAGAACTCTCTTTTATGGAAATTAATTTTATCCTCTAATGATCCTTATGAAATAAAGATTCCGCAAGTTTTAAGGAAAAAGTTTTTAGACAGCCTGCTTATTTATTATCATTACCATATTACCGATTTTAAAACACCTAATTCACTCGAAATTATTCAGCAGATTTTCGAATAAATTATCCACCGTTTGAGAAGCTTTCAAGACTGGTCATTCCACCGTCTATGAAAATACTGGTTCCAGAAATATAATCAGCCAAATCGCTGGCTAAAAATGCGGCCAAATTCCCTACATCTTCAGGCTGACCAATTCTGTTGTATGGAATAAGCTTCATCAAATCATTCATTGCTTCCGGAGTTTCCCACGCATCTTTATTAATTGGTGTCTGAATAGCTCCAGGACAAATTGAATTTACCCGGATTTTATCCGCACCATGCTCCTGAGCCAAAGTTTGCATCAACATTTTTATAGCACCTTTACTTGCTGCATAATTTGCATGGCCTGCCCAAGGAATAATTTCATGTACCGAACTGATGTGGATGATTTTGCCGCAGGCAACTGAACGTTTTGTATCTATTCCACGGCGAAGAAATTCTTTAATAGCTTCTCTGGAACATAAAAACTGGCCTCTAAGATTCACGCCCATTACGGTGTCCCAATCTTCCAAAGTCATATCGATAAATTTAGCATCTTTTTGAATGCCGGCATTATTAACCAGAATATCAACGGTTCCGTATTCTAAAATTACGTCTGCAAACATCTTTATCACCTGATCTTCTTTAGAAACATCACAAAGATAAACCATTCCGTTTCCGCCGTTTTTTTGAATCTCGTCTAAAACTTTTTGAGCCTCATCTTTAGATTTTTCAGATGAATGATTGATAATTACTGTAGCTCCGGCCGAAGCGATAGATTTTGCAATTCCGGTTCCGATTCCGCTTGAAGCGCCTGTGATGATGGCAACCTGATTTTTTAATGAAACTTCCATATTTTGATTTAATGATGTCTAAAATCAATTGAAAGTATCACGCCAAACTGAAGATTATATTTTAAATTAATCTAAAATTTTAAACATTACAAACTGGGGACCGCTCCTCCCTTCGATCTTTTTACCCTCAAAAATATATCCTGTTTTTAGATAAATCTGAAAAGCAAGATCATTTCTCTCATTAACTGATAAAACAATTTCATTGCAGTCCTTAAAATGTTCTTTAATAAAATGATCCAATACAATCATCACAGATTTACCAATTCCATTCCCCTGAAATTCAGGATTTATAGACAATGATCGAAGCAAAACCGAATCAGCATTATCGGTAAGTGCCAATTTATCATCTCCAAAATCTAAGACACAGAAGCCAGCCACCTTTTCGTCATAGAAAATCGTAATTGGATAGGCAAAAAAATCATCATTTTGATTTCTTGCCTCAATTCTTTCTAATGCCTGTTTGGGTAAAGCTGAAAACTGCGCCTGAATTTCATCAAGTTCATAATTTAATTCAGGTAAATCTTTCGGTTCAAAAAATTGTAAGTCGACCATAGTTTAGTGGTGATAAATATCGTTATACATTACTCCCGCTCTTATCTCTACAAGCAGTTTATTTTCTTCGGGAACGATCGGACAATTGTAATCATAAGCGTTGTATGCGCAAAATGGCTGATAAGATTGGTTGAAATCTAGGACAATCGTATTTCCTTTCGGAATCTTTAAATCCATATATTTACCGCCGCCATAAGTTTCTTTCTGACTGGTTTCGTCACGGAAAGGTAAGAAAAGATAATCTTTATATTTTTCCATTTTCATCAGATCTAAACTTTGATAAATGGTCAAAGTATAAGATTTTCCGTCAATTGTAAAGTGGGCTTTTCCAAATTCCTGATATGATTTTGATTTTCCTGAAGAAGTCGGCAGATCGAAGGGTTCAGGATTTTCATTTTTAACAAAACCGGCAGTTACACGGTATTTCAAATCAATCGGAAAGAAAGGATGTGCTTTGAAGTTTTCAAAATTATCGCCTCGCAATGGCGTTTCTTTTTTGTTGAGGTATTCTTTATTTAAATCTGATTGAAACTTTTTGATTTCTTTAATTTCCGTTGAATTGTTTCTCAAAGAATTGTTTGTTTTCATTTTCTGAGAAAACATTAAAAGAGGAATAACAGCGAACAAGAGCAATATAATTTTCTTCATTTTAGTTTAATTAAATTGGTAAAGATTGATCATTACACTTCATTTCATTCGGACAGAAATTTTTATTCTGAAATTTTAATACGGTAAATATCAGATGAATTTCTTTTAATTGATTTCACAAAAAAACCTCCTTCTTCGGGAATTATTTCTTTAAAATCAAAACTTGTGCAATCTTTTGGCAAACCTGAAAAAACCAATGTAAACCAAAAATCTTTCATAAATGGAACGACTGTCCAATTGGGATAAATAGTAATATTTTCTGCGTGTATCAATTTGCTTTTGTGGCTGGAAGTGTTATCTACAAGGTAAGTCGTGTTCCAAATTCTGATTAAATTTCCCAAAAACGGTGATGCCGGAAAGCAGCAATGTACGATCACCTGCTTTTCTTCTTCAATTTTGGTCTGAAGAGATTCAAGGATTTCCTTTGCAACAATCGGTTTTGAGATAACTTCCATCTTGATATGAGTAATTGTTAATAGATAATGAGTAATAAGTAACCTTGCAAAATTACTTATTACCCATTACTTATTGCTTATATTTAATGCTTAAGCTCCAATTTTTCTTTGCTGTACGCTCTGGTTTTTTTTGCCAATTCAGGATTTTCGGATAATTTTTGTCCGTATGAAGGAATCATTTCCATTAATTTATCTCTCCATTCTCCTTTAAGTTTTTCAGGAAAACATTTTTCTAAAACATTTAGCATAGCAAAAACTGCAGTTGATGCTCCCGGAGAAGCTCCCAAAAGGGAAGCAATAGTTCCTTTATCATTAACGACAACCTCGGTTCCGAATTCTAATTTACCGCCTAATTTATCGTCTTTTTTAATGATTTGCACCCGTTGTCCGGCAACTTTCAATTCCCAGTCTTCTTCATTTGCATCTTTTATAAACTCTCTTAAATGCTGTATCCTCTGAGCTTTCGTCATCGCAACCTGCTGAACCAGATATTTTGTTAAAGGAAGATTATGCCACCAAGCTCCGAATAATGAGCGAAGATTTTTTGTATTGACACTTTCCGGTAAATCGAGATAGCTTCCTTCTTTCAAAAATTTCGTTGAAAATCCTGCAAAAGGCCCGAAAAGTAATGCTTTCTTACCATCAATTATTCTTAAATCTAAATGCGGAACAGACATTGGAGGTGCATCAACTGTTGCCTGCGTATAAACTTTTGCCTGATGTTGTGCTACTAATTCCTGATTATGGGTAACCAGCCACTGTCCGGAGACAGGAAAGCCTCCGTATCCTTCACTTTCTTTAATATCTGAGCTATCGAGTAATGGTAATGCGTAACCTCCTGCTCCTATAAAAACAAAATCTGCAACAACTTCCTGTTTATGACTTTTGATGCGGTCTTTTACTTTCATTTCCCACTTTCCATCTTCTCTGGGATCGACGTCTTTCACTTCATGATATAAGAAAACTTCCACATGAGAATCTTCTACCAAATGTCGACCCATTTTTCGGGTAAGACTACCAAAATTTACATCGGTTCCGAGATCCATTTTTGTAGCTGCTAAAACTTCAGACTGATTTCTTTTGCTCATCACCAAAGGAATCCATTCTCTCAATGTATCATGATCGGTAGAAAATTCCATTTCCGAAAACAAAGGCGAATTGATGAGTGCGTCATGTCTTTTGCGAAGGTATTCTGCATCTTTCTCCCCAAAAACCAAACTCATGTGCGCACAAGAATTGATAAACTCCTGAGGATTCTGAATGTATTTTTTGTCAACCAAATAAGACCAGAACTGCTTTGAAATTTCAAACTGTTCTGCAATTTTTTCAGCTTTTGAAATATCTATACTTCCATCTTCATTTTCGGGTGTATAATTGAGTTCACAGAATGCAGAATGCCCTGTTCCCGCATTGTTCCATGCAGCGGTACTTTCTTTGGCAAACCTTCCCAGTCTTTCAAAAATAGCAATATCTAAATTGGGATCAAATTCGTGAAGTAAAGTTGCTAGCGTTACGCTCATAATTCCGCCGCCGATTAATACTACATCGTATTTTGGCTTGGGTGTTCTGTTTGTAATTGTATGTGGCATTGTGTGAATTTTAATACGAATTTCGGGAAAAGTTTTATATTAAAATAAGATTTCACTATTTAATTCAGTCACAAAAATAAAATTATTATCAACCGAATAATGATGATGGAAATTATCATTTCAAATCATAGAGATGATATATTTAATAAAAAAACATCAATGAATATCACCGATGTCTTATATTTTTTAAAATGAAATTGATCCTAATTCAATTTTGCCGTTAATTTTTTAAACTGTTTTTCAGCGTTTTTACCTTCATATAAAATCGCATAAATAGTATCAATAATTGGTAACTCCAGTTTTTTCTGTTTTGCTGTCTTGTAAATAGAATCTGCAGCGTAATATCCTTCAGCAACCATGTTCATCGACTGAATTGCAGATTTCACCGTGTATCCTTTTCCGATAAGGTTTCCTAAATTTCGGTTTCTTGAAAACAATGAATATGCTGTAACCAGTAAATCTCCCAAATAAGCACTTTCGTTAACATCTCTCGGTGCTTCATAAATCGCTTCAAGAAAAGTTTCCATCTCACGAATCGCATTTGATACAAAAACAGCTGTAAAGTTATCTCCGTAACCCAAACCGCTTGCAATACCAGCTCCGATCGCAAAAATATTTTTCAGAATAGCACTGTATTCGTTTCCTAAAATATCTTTACTTGAATTTACCTTAATAAAATCTGAATTGAAAATATTAACCAGTTTTTGAGAAGTTTCATCTTCAACGGTGGCCACGGTAAGATAAGAAAGCCTTTCCATTGCGACTTCTTCAGCGTGACAAGGTCCGGCAATAACTGCCTGATTTCTAAATCCTATCTGAAATTCTTCTTTCAAGTAATGGGCAACCACATCATTCACTTTAGGAATAATCCCTTTAATGGCTGAGACAAAAATTTTGTCTTTGTATTCGCATGTCATTTTATCTAAAGTATCTGAAAGATAAATAGATGGAGTCGCCAAAACAACAACATCACAAGCTGTAACCAACTCGTTGACATCGGTCGTCAGTTTTAAATTTTTAAGATTAAAATTAACTGCTGTAAGATAAGTCGGGTTGTGACCGCGCAGTTCGATTGCTCCTTTTACAAACTCATTTCTTACACACCAATGCACTGTCTTGCAGTTTTCGACAAGCATTTTTACAATAGCCGTTGCAAAACTTCCGCTGCCTACAACGCCAACCGCAACGTCATTTTTGGTCTTTTTAGAAATAGAAGAATCTGAGTTGGTTTTCTTTTTCGCCATAATTGAAATCTGAAATGCAAATATATTAAAACCGAAAGATATCAAAACTTTCTCTCATCCAATATAAATCATTTTTGGAAATTTTATCATTGTCATACAATTAAACACTTAATTTTACGTTTATTACAAGTATTTCTAAATTTTCGTTAAGAATAATCCTGAAAGTTTATTTTTACTTAAATTTGCACCCTTAAAACCTTTTTAAATTCTAAGAGAAAGAAAAATGAAGAAATTTTTAGGCAGCAAAAAGAAAGTAACAGTTCTTATCGGAGGACTTTCACTGGTAGTTTTTGCACAAAGTATTTTCATTGCCAAATTGTTTTCGGAGAAAGATGACAAAAACTATGAAGTAAATTTGGTGAAGATAAATACAGAAAAAGACAGCGTTGATTATCTTAAAATGAAAACAGATCTTGGTTTGGTAGATCAAACGGTATCTCAACTGAATTCTTTTTTAAAATCAAAAGATATTAAGAACGAAAAATTGATGGTTCTTGATAACGACAGTATTTCAAACTCGATTTATCTGGCAAAACAATCAAACAGATACAGCCAATATCTCATGGATTTGCAGAAAAAACTGATGCAGATACCTTTAGGAATGCCGACGGAAGGCTATATTTCATCAAACTTCGGGATCCGAAAAAACCCAATTCCTTTTAAGACCGTTTATGCATCTGTAAAACCTGCAACCTCTGCTCCAGGCGCCGTCGCAGCAACTCCCAAACCGGAAGTAAAAGCAGAACCGATAGAAAAAATTATAGAAGTAACCGACAGCTACGGAAATAAGAGAGAAATAAAAGTCATGGTGACACCAAAGACAGCAAGTGCAGCTGCTCCTTCTCATACAGCGACTAAAAATGTAGCGGTATCTAAAGCTCCAACAGAAAAAAATAATCCTCCTGCAGAAGCTGATCAAATGCAGTTTCACAAAGGTTTAGACATTGCCGTTCCTTTCGGATCTGACGTTGTCGCAACAGCAGCCGGAACTGTAATTTTCTCCGGACAGAAAGGCGGCTATGGAAATTGCGTCATCGTGTCTCACGGAAATGGATTGGCAACACTTTACGGTCATCTTTCAAAATTGGTTGCAAAAACCAATGAAAAAATAAAAGTTGGGCAAGTGATTGCAAAATCAGGAAATTCCGGGCGTTCTACAGGGCCGCATTTGCACTATGAAGTACACAAAAACAATGCTCCGGTGAATCCGAAGTTGTTTATGAATTTGTAACATAATTTAGTTGGATAAAAATTTCGGCGGCACCTTGGGTGCCGCCGAAATTTTTTTTATTTGTTGGATCGGTTTTCATCGGATTTTATCCGACGCTTTGGTAAGTCGTCCCTTTGGGACTTCTAAAATAATTAATAAGCTGCTGTGAACCTTTCACGGATGTGATTGTTTTGTTCTAATTCATCAACCAAAACCACGGCAACATCTTCTACAGAAAGTACACTTCTTCCTTCTTCATTGAATACAGGATTTTCAAGAGCAGTTCTGTATTTTCCGGTTCTGATTCCTGCTGTTCCGGGATGCATTTCAATTGCGGGGCTGAAAAAAGTCCAGTCTAAAGTTGTATTTTCTTTGATTTTATTTAGATAATCTCTTGCTGCAGTTGCTCCGGGTTTGATATCTGCCGGAAAATCTGGTCCGTCAACCAATTGATTTCCGTCAATGAATAAACTTCCTGCTCCACCAACCGTTATAAATCTCTTTACACCCGATTTTTCAACTGCTTTTTCTATATTGATTGATCCGTTTAGGAAATCATTATAAAGATTAGGATTCGTCCAGCCTGCATTGAATGTGTTGATAACGGCATCATTTCCTTTCAAAGCCTCTGCTAAATCATCTACATTATTTACATCGACACTTTTTGCTTTTACCGTTTCAGTTTCGTTTACTTTAGATGCGTCTCTTACGATTGCTTCTACTTCAAAACCTCTGTTTGCCAGTTCTTTTACTACTTGTGTTCCCACAAAACCGGTTGCACCGATTACTGCTACTTTTTTGTTCATACCTTTTTTTATTTAAATTAATTGTAATACATTTTATTACATTTTAGATCAAAAAATTTTAATCGAAATGTTCTGTAAATTCTTTTAATGTTTTATCTCCCAAAAACTGACAAACCAACAGATCTGTTTCTGTAAAAAGCTGCCCCAAATGGGTGTTTATATTTTTACCGACAGGACAAGCCGGATTGGGATCGTTATTTTTTTTACCTAAAACATCAGAGTTTTTTACCGCTGAATAAATCTCAGAAATACTGATCTCGGAAGCATTTTTCGCTAACTGGCTTCCTCCTTCTTTGCCTTTTCGACTGATAATTAATCCTGCTTTTTTTAAAACACCAATTTCTTTACGAACAATTACAGGATTTACATTGATGCTGCCCGCAAGCCAATCAGAAGTGATCCAATCCTTAGGGAATTTTGACAACAGCGTCATGATATGTATTGCCGTAGCAAATCTTGTATTATTCATTGTAATTGTTCAGCAAAGATACAAATATTTCAATTGTAACAAAATTAATTACAATTAAAATTTAATTTAACTGTAATTAATTACCTGAAAGATTATTTGGTTTCAATCTCAACAATTCTTTTTCCGATATCGCCAAAGTATTGATTGATGATTGTTTCATAAATTTTATAGCCGTCATCAACATTTGTAAAAATTACGAGACCTTTTTTCGTCTTTGGTAGAACGATCGCAAATGTGTTTACTCCTTTATCAGAACCGGTGTGCGAAAGTGAAATATCATTATTCCCCAAATCATAAATTTCAAAACCGAGCCCGTAATATTTGTTTTTTTTAGTTTCTACCTGCTTGCTTTTCATCTCTTCAAAAACTTTAGATGAAAGCAATTTATTATCCATTACCGCAATCAAAAATTTACTGTAATCTTCCACAGAAGTCGTCAAATCATCCGCCGCATTGGGAGTTTTATTTTTTACAATATCGTAGGGTTTTCCGTTTTTGTCATACCCGATTACAATTCTGTCAGCATCTTTTTTATCGTTCCAGATATAACTTGTATCGTTCATATTTAATGGTTTAAAAACCATCTCCTTAGCTAAATCTTCCAGACTTTTACCGAATTTTTTTTCAATTGCTTTTCGCAGATATTCAAAACCTTCACCGGAATACTGATATTTTGTTCCGGGATCAAAATCAAAACTTAGCTTTTGATCTTTATTCGCCCACCTCCAATTTGCAAAGCCGGTCTGATGGCTTAAAACCAATCTTGTTGTTAATTTTTTGTGTCGAGGGTCTTTTGCAACATCAGGATCTGTAAAATATTTGTAAAGCGGCTCATCAAGATCCCATTTTCCGAGACTTACTAAACGTAAAACCGTCATTGCAGTTACAGGTTTAGTTAAAGATGCCACATTAAAAAGTGAATTGTAAGATGCCGGAGTTTTATCATTTAATTTTCCGTAAACTTTTATTTGTGTTAATTTTCCATTTTCAATAATTCCCAATCCTAAAGTAGGGATATGATTATCTTTCAATAGCTTTTCCAAATTATCTGGAATTTTTGCTTTATTAGGATCGCCATGATCGTAGCTCAAAACATCACTCATTAACCAGTTTCCGTCTTTTTTTGTCCAAACCGATGTGAATTTTGCTTGTCCGCCTAAAACATCTTCTTTATTTTTTTCTCGCATAAAAAACTGATGTTCTCCCGTTTGTATTGCACCATACAATTCGCCATTATTATACAGAGGAAAAACTTCCAGACTGCTTTCGATAACTTTACGAATCGGCTTTTGATTTGGGTTGGAACAAATATTTTGTTTCGTTCTTTCCAAGAATAATTTTTTATCCTGAAAACCGCCATTATCATGGTAGAATTTCAGATTATCATCAACCGATTTTTCCAGATATGCTATGTCACAATTATTGAAACCACGTTCAAAAAAAAGACTATCTTGTTTCTTTAATTCTAAAAATAATGGTGAATTTTTATCGATTTGAGCGTTTATATTTCCTAAGAAAAAGAAGAGAGTAAAAATACTGATGCTGAGCTTTTGTGTCATTGAATTATTTTTGACAAAGATTCAGAATAAATTGATTTTAAGTCAAAAAATAAACCCGACAAAAACCCGACAATCAACTGTAATATTTATATAAAACTGAAATTCAGTTTATAACGAAGGCTTTTCTTCTTATCGATTTCATAAGCATTTCTCAAAATAATGTAAACATTTGTCAATACTAAGACAATCATCGTGATCATAACAGATACTGAACCTAATTTTAATAAGGCAATCAACATAAAAATAATCGGCGAAATAATGGCTAAAAATATTTGAAGAGAAATTATTTGTTTTACAATTGGAGACTTCTCTTTTGTGAAAAACATAATCAATAATGGCAGCAAAAAATTAGCAATCGGCAGCCATGCAAACGGAAGTGAAGAAAGATTAATTATTTTGATTAAACCAGAATTAAAAAGAGAGTGATTTTCTTCTGTCGTGTCGATTACTTCATCAATTACAATTTCTTCCTTTATCGTCTCAGAAGTCAATAAATCATTCTCAGAAACTTCAAGACTTTCTGCCAAAGTTTTTAATGTATACCCTTTTGGAGTAGTTCCAGCTTCAATTCGTTGAATGGTTCTTACCGAAATCCCCGACTTTTCGGCTAATTCTTCTTGAGTAAGGTTTCTCTTTTCACGGATTTTTTTTAATTCAGACATTATTTACGAGTAGATTACAGCAAATTTACAGATTCAAACTTTCATTCTGCTTTACAAAATCAATTTATCTAGATCTAAAAGCAAATAATTAATCGTCTGATTAATCGTACGAGTTGCCGACTGCATCTGATTGAGCATTGCCGCGCGATTGTGAAGATCATCAGCTCGATAAAGCCCTCCATCTTTGAAAATTACTGAATGATCTGCAGCATTTTTATCATCATCAAACTGATAATGCAGCCATCGTTGTTTCATGCTCGAAATAACTGAATGCTCTTCTTTATTTGAAAACCTCTTTTCAGTATACATATACCAGATAAAAGGTGGAAAATTAGGTGATTCCAGCTTTTCGTTCCAGATGTCTCTTAATAAATTTCTTTGATGTATAAATTCTACTTTTTTACCTTTCGGATTTAAAGTTGCCAAACCAAAACCTGCTCCCAAAGCACCTCCGGAAATATCAATCGCACTACTCCACCCTTCATCTTTTACAATTCCACCTGCAATGGAGGCTACAGCTCCGGCTGCAATTGAATATAAAATGAGCTTATTATTCCTGGAATCATTTAAATTATCTACATAATTTCCAATTTGTGCGACACGTTCTCCTTCACAGTCAAATTCTGCAGCAACGGCGTCCAATTCGGTCAATGCAATGGTTATTTTACTATTGATTTTCATCTTCAGCTGTAAAACTTTTACCTGAGAACTTAATGATGAGTCTTTTTTTAGTTTAACAATCTCATTTACTTCATCCAGATTATCCAAAGCATTTAAAATCAAAATACTCTGATCAGAAAAAATGCCTTTCAGTTGCTGATTGGCCGAAATAATAGAATCTGAATTATAAGAAGGTAATTTATTTTCATAATTATACTTAAAGGGCGCTTTGCAATAGCTGTCTCTCAAAGTAAGAATATTCTGCTTTATAGCCTGGTTTTTCTTTGAAACACAGGAAGTCAACAAAATAAAAGCAGCAAAAATAAAATATAGTTTCTTCATTAAAACTTAATTACAAAAAAAAATTAACCTTAAATACTAAGATAAAACAAATAAAAAAAATCCACCTGATAACAGATAGATTTTAATTTATTTTTAAGGTTTAGATTTATTTAATATCTAATAATTCTACCTGAAATACCAATGTTGAATTGGGACCGATTTCTTTGCTGATCTGCTGATCTCCATACGCTAAATGCGGTGGAATAATCAATCTCCATTTGCTTCCTACAGGCATCAACTGAAGTGCTTCTGTCCATCCTTTGATTACTTTATTCAACGGAAATGAAGCAGGTGTTCCTCTTTTTACAGAGCTGTCGAATACTTTTCCGGCAATTGTTGTTCCGTGATAATGACATTTAACCATTGATTTCGGCCCAGGTTTCGGTCCATCGCCTTCAGTAATGATTTCGTACTGCAACCCGCTTGGTAACTGCACTACGCTTTCTCTTTTACCGTATTCAAACATATATTCCTGACCGTCTTTCAGGTTCTTTTCTGCCAATTCCTTCTTTTTCTTAAATAACAAATCTGCTACTCCCATAATTTTTTTTACAAAGATAAGGTTTATGCATAAATGATAAATCATAATTGATAATTGAAATAAATATATCATAAATGATAAACTTCCAGCTTCAAACATCAAGCCTCCAGCTTTTTACTATCGCTTCAGTTTACAGCACAAAAAACATTAAAAAATGCTTAATATTCTCGTAACGTAGATTTAAAAACTTGGCGTTATAATTGAATTTTAAAAACTATATGCCAAATCCGTTAAGATATAATAAGAACTTTGAGAAGCTCAGCTATGAAGAAAAACAGCTATTTGAAGAAACTAAAAAGAGTATTGCCGATTTTGTAGAGTACTCTTCCACGATAAGTGATGTGAATTATGCTACACGAAATGCTCATGCCAAAACGTATGCTGTTTTGAAAGGTACATTTATCATCAGCAAAGATATTCCGAATGACTTAAAACATGTTTTTGACAGTGATCAATACGAGATTACCGCAAGATTGTCTAATGCACATCCGAAAATTAATAAAAACAGAAAAGATATTCCCGCTTACGGTTTTGCCATTAAAATAAAAGATGATTCCGGAAGAACGATATCCAACTATCCTTTGGTGAATTTCCCTTTGTTTCCGGTGAATTCGGTTTCTGTATTTTTGAAATTGTTTACTTCTCTTAATCGGTTTTTTGTGAAAAAATGGAGCAACTTATTTCCGCTCTTAAAGCAGATTTATAAAATAATTCCTTATACATTAAACCCATCATTTCTGAAAAACGTCTGGAAATTTATTTTAAACAAAAATAACTTCATTCTGTCATTTGATTTTCATTCTGTGGGAGTTTATCGTTTTGATGATAAAATGATTAAGATAAAAGTAAGCCCCAAACACGTGCAGAAAAATTTTGGTAGAAATCAATCTGTAAAAGAGGCTGTTGAAACTTTCTGCGGAACTCATGATTTCGCTGCAAATGTCTATATTCAATTTTGCTATGATCTGAATGACCAGCCGATCAACAAGCTTAATATCGAATGGAAAAACTCTCCTTTCATCAAAATTGGAGAAATTAAAATTGATAAGAACTCATTATTAAATCCTAAAGGCTGCGAGAATGAACTTTTGTCTTTTAATCCTTTTGATAGTGCCGAAATTTTTCAGCCAGTCGGAAAGATTCAGAAACTCAGAGATGAAGCGTATAAAGTATCGCTACAGACTAGAAAGAAGATTAATAAGCTTTTGAAATATAAATAAAGTTGATAGTGAAAATAAGAAATAAAAAAGGCTTTACGATTTGTAAAGCCTTGTATGTTTAAATTTTATTTTAGTTATTCTTTTACTTCATCATCTTTCTTATCGGGAAACATGATAGAAATAAGTACCGAAAGCACCAAAACTCCACCTACAATTCCTAATGAAACCGGAGATGAAATATGATACCAAGGTGCAATCAACATCTTAACACCGATAAATGCTAAAATAATTGCCAAACCATAAGGTAGCTTGCTGAACATGTAAATGAAGTTTGCCAACAGGAAATACAAAGATCTTAATCCTAAAATTGCAAAAATATTTGATGTATAAAGGATGAAAGGATCTTTTGAGATCGCAAAGATAGCCGGGATAGAATCTACTGCGAAAAGAACATCTGTAAATTCAATCACTGCGACAACCACTAAAAGCGGTGTTGCCATTTTGATTCCGTTTTGAACGGTAAAAAACTTGTCTCCATCATAGTTATCTGAAACTTTCCAGAAACTCTTGATTAATTTTGCACCTGCTGTATCGCTGTAATCTTCATCGTCATCATCTCCGCCGTCACCCCAAGATTTAATCCCTGCATAGATAAGGAATAGCCCAAAAAGTGTCATTACAACATTGATTTTTACTGGATGACCAAAGACATTCATCTCTGGTAAATACGTTAAATCGATCAATTCAACTCCGGCAAAAATAAAGATCGCTCTGAAAATAAGCGCCCCGATAATTCCCCAGAACAGAACTTTGTGATGTAGGAATTTTGGTACTTTAAAAAATCCGAAAACCAATATAAATACGAAGAGATTATCCACCGACAGTGCTTTCTCAATCCAATACGCTGCCTGATATTGAGTGAATTTTTCTACCGCTAAAGCGTGACTTGCAGGAGTGCCATCTGTATTGAAAACCCAATAGACCACTCCGGAAAAAATCATAGACAGCGAGATCCAAACTACTGACCATATTGTAGCCTCTTTTGAAGAAACTTCATGACTTTTTTTGTTGAATACCCCCAAATCGAGAAGTAACATGATAACAACCGTTATCGCAAATCCCCAGACCAAACCGGGATGCAGCTCTAAAATACTTTGATGTTGATCCACTTTAATTATGTTTATTATATGATAAAAGCAATAGCCGTAAATATACAGTTATTGCTAATAATTGTTTGTCTAAAATAATACAATTTCAGACATTATTTTATGATTTTACAAATATTTTTGCTGAACGGTCTGTACCGTCTGCTCTAGTTTTTTATCTGAAGTAGCATCTCCGATCGCATTGAATTTCCATTCACCATTTCTCTTATAGAAAACTCCCATCACCATTGATACATGTCCGCTGAAAGATTTATCATTGGCAATATCATATTTAGCAAAAACTTCTCTTACGTTGGTAGGCGTACCTTCGTAAATTCTGATTGATGCAAAAGGAATCGTTCCAAAATCCTGGCCTCTGTAGCTGTGCAAAACCATTGCTACATGCTCAACTGCAGGATCTAAATTAGCAAAATCTACTGTGATTACTTCGTTATCTAAACCGTCGTCACCATTCACGTCACCGGTTAAATCATCACCGCTGTGCTTCACAGAACC
Organism: Chryseobacterium indoltheticum; assembly: GCF_003815915.1. NCBI lineage: Bacteria > Pseudomonadati > Bacteroidota > Flavobacteriia > Flavobacteriales > Weeksellaceae > Chryseobacterium > Chryseobacterium indoltheticum. The sequence goes on along the minus strand of NZ_CP033929.1, from coordinate 1,164,584 downwards.
GTTTTTAGATTTTAGATTTCCGAAATAAATGACTTCGGTTGCATTTTTGGTAGAATCATATAAAATACAGCTTCCATCTAAGTCTACTGCTTCTTTTGAAGTTCCACCGAAGAAACCTTTCTTCTCGATAGCCCCCCAGTTGATTCCCACACAAGCCTGGGAAAGTGTAGTTCCATTTTCTTTGGTAAGGTTTATTCTCTGACCTTTTTGTAAGTTAATAGCCATTATTTCTTTTTGTTTAGTTATTTTTTGAATCTCTGCTTCATTGCTCAATTTAATTTAAACGCAAAGCTCGCAAAGATTTTTGTTAAATCCGTTCTGCATATTTTCGTTCGCAAAGGCGTTTCACTCAGCAAAGAAAATTTGCATACTTAAAATATAGAGTAGAAAATAAATTTTATAAACTTTTTTACTTTTTACTTTTTACTTTTTACTTTTTACTTTTTACTTTTTTAATTATTTAAATTTAAATTAAGCATTGCCCGAAGAATATTGGTTTCCTCGTTCACATCAAATATCTTGCTCATAATATCAACGCTCTCAATATTTCTGAGATAATCTTTTAAAACCAATTCTACCTCCGGTGAAAGCTCTTTTTTCTTAAATTCCATCGTTTCGTTGAGGTCTTCATTTTTTCTTTTCAGCTGATTGATAATTGTAATCTGATTAGATTCGTTTTCATCGGTATTTAACGCCGATAAATCTTCATCATCAATCAAATACATTTTTTTTTCTTCTACATTAAAAATGAAATGCTCATCAGACTGAAAAATTTTGAACAGCTCATATTCATCTCGTTCAATACGATAACCGCAGACAAAACGCACTTTAAAATTCTGTATATTGAGTTTCCCCAACAATTTTCTTTCGATACAGTAATCCTGATACTGGTAAAACGGAACAGATCGAGGCTTCAGTTTTTCATGTTCCACTTCTGTTCTGTAAAATTCTGCAGCATATTTTTTATGGAAATACAGCACATCATTCCAATTTAGGGTTGCTCTGTTTTCTGTAAGATCTTTATACAGATTTCTCAGATGTTCAGAAAAAAGCCCGCTGTAGATCTTCCTGTCGGTTTCAAAACTGTCGGTCTTTTTTTCTTCGAAAGAAGCAATGTATCGGTTGTTGATATTAATTTCGTTAATAACAGCCAGCAAATCGTTTTCCTTTTTCTTTTTTATTTTGGTTAACAATTCGATAAGACTGTCGGTATATTGCAGGTGAAAAAGCTCTAATTTATTAAAATCTAACGTCTGATTTTCGTTGAATAGATTATGAATGATATCTGTTTTGATATAAATCGCAATGATATCAATATTTTCAAAGAAATTAGCGAGAAGTTTAAGCCTTGTTAATCTTCTTTTGCTTTGAGACATTATGATTGCAACCTCTTCATTCACCGTTTTACCGTCTTATTACCCTCTGATATTTGCTTTTAATTCGCTTTCCAACGTCTGAAGATCCTGATCCAGTTTTCTTCTGCTTTCGGTACCTTGTTTCTGAATCTGTTTCACTTCATTCAAGGTATTAATCAACATTGCAGTAGTTTCTTTCAACGTTTCAGCAGAAACAATCGTCTGTTCGTTTGCTCTTGCTACATTTCTTGAATTCTGACCCAAACGTTCTGCATTTTTCTTTAGAATATCTTCAGTTGTTTGCGAAACTTTCTGCTGAATCTCAATATTCTGCTGTTGTCTGTGCATTGCAACTGCTAAAGAAAGCTGGTTCTTCCAAACCGGTAAAGTTGTCGTAAGAATCGTCTGCGCTTTTTCAGCAATCGAAACGTTGTTATTCTGCACCAATCTGATTTGAGGAAGTGATTGCATCATAATCAAACGAACCACTTTCAGATCAGCCAATCTTCTGTCTAATCTGTTGATAAAATCTCTTTTATCAGCAATCTGGTAGTCTGCAAAATTCTGAACATTTGCTTCCATATTTGCCAATTCCAAAGCAGCTTTTTCCATTCTTAAATTTCCGGCAATTACCAGATCTTCAATAGCTTTAATGGAATTCACATTGCTGTCGAAAATAGTCTGTAAAACCGCATTATCTTTCGTTGAAGTGATAATTCCGGCGTTTACTTTATGTGAAATCTGGTCGATATTATTTGTGATCTTATCATATTTAGCAAAAAGATTGTCAACCTGCGTCAACATCTTTTTCATAAAAGGAATTTTGCTTAAAAAACCTTTTACTCCGCCGTTATTGATTTCGTCTACGTCTACATAGTTCAGCTCGACCAATAAATTATTAATCAATTCTCCTACTTCACCAGAATTTGATCTTCTTACGTTGCTTAAGAAACTATCACTTTGGTTGGCAAGTGTTTTCTGTAATTCTGAACCGAAGTTGACGATAGATCCCGGATTGGTTTCATCAATTGCGTTAGCAACCATTTCGTATTTTGCGCGATCCTGCTGCTGAATCTGATTTAGATTCACGTTTCCATCTCTATCCATCAAAACTGCAGGAGCTGCAGGATCAGGTTGAAGAGATTGACTCATAGATGGTGTCGGATCAAAACTTTTCAGTGGTTCAATTGATCCCAGTGGATCGTTTTGGTTATTCTGATTATCCATAATACTAATTATTGATACATTGATACAAATTTATCCAGACCGTCTCTCTGCCCGCTTCCTACCGCTTCGAATTTCCATTCACCATTTCTGTTGTAGATTCTTCCAAATTCTACTGCTGTTTCGATAGAGAAATCTTCGTCTAATTCATACTTTAAAATCTCTTCATTGGTTTCTGTATTGAAAATTCTGATGAAAGAATTTCTTACCTGTCCGAAGTTTTGTCTTCTTGCATCTGCATCGTGAATGGTTACCACAACAGTGATTTCTTGTACGGCAGCATCAATTTTCGTTAAATCGATTTTGATTTGCTCATCATCACCATCACCGTCACCTGTAAGATTATCACCAGAGTGAATTACAGCTTTATCAGGAGATTCAAGATTGTTATAAAAGATAAAATGGTTATCAGAAACCAATTTTTTGCTGTCATTCAACAGGAATAAAGAAGCATCAAGGTCAAAAGCTCCACCGGTTGAAGTATTATTTACGTCCCAACCTAAACCTATTGTAAATTTTGGTGCATTTATATTTTCTCTTTGTCCTTTCTGTAAGTTAATTGCCATAATAGATTTCTGTTTGTGTTAAAGTATTTATGTTATTTTCGTATTCTTTTATTAAATGATAATTATTGCTGATGGCCAGCTCAATTAAATCATCTGTATGCTGTTTTTTTACATTTGAGGTAAGATACTCAAAATTTTCTGAATTTAGCCCTAAAATATATTTTACAATTCTCGTATTAAACTGAAAACTTTCTTTAGCCATCACCTTTACAACGTCCTGAACATCTTTTACCGTATAGTAATTAAAGAAGTTTTCAATGGTAGGATCGATGTCAAAATTCGTAAGTTCAGCGTAATACATAAACAGAAAATCTGCGTTTACTGCATATTGATTGAGAATTTTATTTACCGTATATTCATGACTTCCCGTGATTTTGATATCATCGATAAAAATACACAGTTTTTCTCTCAAAAAATCTTTATCTAAATAGTAAGTGTCGTTTGCAATCAAACTTTTACGGTCTTCAAAACTGAGATTTCCGTAATCTGTAGTGTAAGTATGATTTCTATTGATTTTTGAAATGATGCTCGACTTTTTTCCTTTTTGAAAAAGATAAAAGTCAAGATGTTTTTTAAAATAAAAACAAAGGAAATTGGAAGCGGTAGGAATCGCCATGTACGGACTCGGCAATACTACAATTTCTTTATCGGTATCTAAAATCTCCTGATGCTGGCCGATAAACCCTTCAAAAAGTTCTTTTGCAAATTTTTCCGCAAAAAATTTATCTCCATATTTGAAATAGCTATATTCGGCAGGCGAAAAAGTAAACTCTTCCGCAGAATCTATTTTATGTAAACTGTAACGCTTGTTCATATTATATTTGGTGTTTGAGTAGATGTGCACTGAATCCGAAATCTTTTGCGCCTTTATAATCAGCAATCGGATTATCGCCAATATGCAAAATCTGATCCATTTGAATTTCCTGATTTCTAATCTGATTTTTCACTTCCTGAAAAACCAAAGGATTGGGTTTAGAGCATTTTATTTCGTCAGAATAAATATGGAAATCGATGTATTGATCGAGATTTTCATTAATCAAAAATTTACGCATAGTTTTACCTTTGATAAAACCTGTATTGCTCAGAATATTGATTGTTTTTCCCTGGTTTTTAATTTCATCGAAAAAATTATGTAATTCGTTAAAAATCACGACAGGTTTATATTCTAAAAACAAATCTTCACTTTTTTGATAAAACTCTTTGAAATTATCCTGATTCAGTTGTTTTATATCGACATTCAATGAGTTTAAAATCAATAAATAAATCTCAAACGTATCCACATTTCCACCGATTACCTCATTAATCGTATTACAGAGATCATCATAATATTTCACTGCTTTTGCTACTTCTTCAATAGGTTTGTCCACGTTAAAAAAAGAGGAAAAAAGCTCCACTCTTTTTGTTTTAAATTCAGGGTGAGATTTTATTAAAGTAAGCCACAGATCAAACGAAAAATGATCGTGCCTATGAATGTCAATATCTGTTTTCAAAATATTATAAGTTAATTATGTTAGCCTTTATTGAAAAAGATTTTTAATATTTTACATCTTTTAATCATCATGATGTGTTTTAATAATCAATTCCTCTCAAAGATAAAATTTTTCATTCAATCTTGATTTTTTTTAAGATTTTTTAAGATTTTAATTAAAGACGAATGATTTTAAGTTTTACTTTTAACTTTATATTTATGTATTCTAACAGAAAATGAGAATTAATTATTTCCAAAAAATTTTAAATGAATTTTAATTCTAAAGATTTTTTCATGAGATTGCCTCATCACTCCGCTCCTCGTAATGACAAATTTAAACACCACAACTCTCAAACACTCCAACCCTCAAACTCAAAAACGCTCCTACTTCTCAGGCATTACTTTGTAAGTAGGATCATCCTGAATATTAACTTCGATTACCGCTTCTGCATTTTTCAACATTTTTCGGCAGTCTTCGCTAAGATGTTTTAAGTATAGTTTTTTATTGAGCTGGCTGTACTTTTTTGAAAGCTTGTCTAAAGCATCAATAGCGCTCATATCGACAATTCTGCTTTCTTTAAAGTCTATAATAACTTCAGCGGGATCATTTGCCGGATCAAATTTATCTGTAAAAGCTGTTACAGAACCGAAAAACAAGGGTCCGAAAATTTCGTAATGTTTGACACCTTTTTCATCAATATGCTTTCTTGCACGAATTCTTTTGGCATTATCCCAAGCAAAAACCAACGCTGCAATAATTACACCTACCAAAACTGCTAATGCTAAATTATGAAGAACAATGGTGATTAAAGCAACCGTTATTCCGACAAAAATATCAGATTTAGGCATCTTGTTGACAATTCGTATTGAAACCCACTGAAAAGTACTGATTGCCACCATCATCATGACTCCAACCAAAGCTGCCATTGGAATCTTTTCGATAAACGGTGCACCGACAAGAATGATAATTAAAATAGTAATTGAAGCAATAATCCCTGAAAGTCTAGCTCTGGAACCTGCATTTAGATTAACTAAAGTCTGCGCAACCATTGCACAACCTCCCATTCCTCCAAAAAAACCGTTGGTAATATTGGCTAAACCCTGAGCAACAGATTCTTTATTGGCACTTCCTTTCGAGTTGGTAATTTCATCAACCATTGATAAAGTCAGCAAAGATTCGATCAAACCGACACCCGCCATAATTAAAGCGTAAGGAAAAATGATTTGCAAAGTTTCCAAAGAAAAAGGAAGTTTAGGAATATGAAAACTTGGCAAACCGCCACTTATATTCGCAATATCGGCGACTGTTTTAGTATTAATTCCGAAGCCTAAAACGATTCCAAACACAATTAATATCGCAACTAAAGAAGCGGGAACCACTTTTGTAATTTTTGGAAAGAAATAAACAATCGCAATCGTTAAAGCCGTTAATCCCAACATAATATATAATGATGAACCATACAGCCAGCTTACAACTCCGCTTGCATCTACAATTTTGAATTGCTCGACCTGAGCCATAAAAATGATAACCGCCAACCCATTCAAAAAACCATACATTACAGGTTGCGGAATTAATCTTACAAATTTACCTAATTTGAAAACACCTACTAAAAGCTGTAAAATTCCGGCTAAAATTACAGTTGCAAACAGATATTCTATTCCATGTGACTTGATCAGAGCTATCAAAACAACAATTGTTGCCCCTGCTCCACCGGAGACCATTCCGGGACGACCGCCAAAAACCGCAGTAACCAAGCCCATCATGAACGCTGCATAAAGCCCTGTTAACGGAGAAAGCCCTGCCAGAATTGCAAATGAAAGCGATTCCGGAATCATGGTCATTGCAACAGTAAACCCTGCCAGCAATTCATTTTTATAATTTATTTTTTTTGAAAAGTCAAATAAGGCGAGAGACTGCATAAACAATTTTATAATATTATTAAAGATTATATAAATTCCTTATCAAACCAGATAGGAAGTACAATTCACGAAATATCCGCAAAACAGAATTTATTTTTCTTTTGGCAAAAATAAGACTTCTCATCAATATCAGATTAACAATGAAAAATATTCATCAGCGCCCTAAACTGTATCGCATTGAAAATGTATAAGAAAGAAGCAATATGAATTTTAATTTTCTCTTTTAAAAGTATTTTTTAACAGTCTATTTTCAACATAAATTAATTATTATTAACATTTATCTAAACAAACAATAGTGATTTCTCGGTATTTTTTTTTAATTTTGAGGGATAAACAAGAAAATTTTTAATTACAAGTTGATCATATTATTTTAAAACATTCATAGCAACATCTGCATAGAACTAATAAATTGTAAGCTTTATGAATTTTTATAAAAATAATCTCCTGAAATTTAAAATGATACTGTATATCCTGTTTATAACCCAATCACAAACACAAATTACTGAAAATCAATTTTTTACAATAAATCAACGGTTGATATTGTAAAGTAATGAAGTAGCCACTTTTTTGAGCAATTCAAAAGTATGTAGGAATTTTCATATTTTTTTACACAGCGCTCATATTCATTCCTTTACTACCCAAAATGCGATTAATTTAAAAAAAAGCCATTATTAGTAAATGTTATATAAAAACATACATATAGGAAAGTACATCAAGGAGATGGTAGATCATAAAAACATTCCTATAGAAAGAATCTGCAATTTTCTTGCGAAGGATGAAGAATTTGTAGAGAAAGTATATGAAAGCAAATCTGTAGAAACTGATATTCTTTTGAGGTGGAGCAAGCTTTTGGAATATGATTTTTTCAGGCTATACAGTTCACATCTTATATTATACGCACCTCCTGCAGCAGTAAATAAAACCGACGCACCAAAGAGCGAAAAAACACCACAGTTTAGGAAAAATATTTACACTCAGGAAATAAAAAATTTCATCCTAGACAAAATTGAATCCGGAGAAATGACGCAGGCCGATGTAATCAAAGAATATTCTATTCCGAAAAGCACGCTACATCGCTGGATTCAAAAGCAAAGATAAACACCACGAAACACACAATATTTTATGAGACCAAATTACAACAGGATCTACCAAGATCTCTTACAACAGCAGCACCCGGAAAAGCTAAAATGCCCTAAAATAAGGGAACAGCTGTGCAAACTAGACTCTACAGAAGATATTTTAAAGCTGAACGAGAAGCTTTTTAAGCAAAACAAAGAGACTTCAAAAACGAATCAGCAGCTTAAAACGTACGACAAGAAGACCATGATGAAACTTCTGAATTATCAAAAAAAACATGGTTTTTCTACAAGTTTTATGTCGACAAAGTATAACATCAGCAGAACGACTTTTGCAAAATGGAGAAAATTGTTAGAAGAAGAACTGCAAAGTGATTCAGGCAAATAGCAAAAAAACACTACTTTGAGTAGTGTTTTTTTTGTTTTTAGTTTTTATTCAAAACATCTTTTATACCATCAAGACCTTCGCTGAACTGCGCCAATAATGCAATCACCTGCGTCATTCGGTCATTTTCACTTAATCCTTTGAGGGTCTTATTTTTCACAAATGTTTTTTTGATCTCCTGCCAACGTAAAGTTTCATCTTCCGAAAGTATATTCATCAGCTCTTTCAATTTAAGCATATTCGATTCTGCTCCTGTCGTCAATGTTTGAGATTCATTTTGGTAATGATTTAAAACAATCTGCGTTACTTCCTCCTCTTTTAAAATCGGCTGAATCTGCGTGATCAGTTTATTCATATTTCGGTAAGAACCTTGTAGTTTGAAAGACGGTTCGTTACGATAATCATCAGACATCGCTGCCGAAACAATGTATTGCTTATTAACTTTCAAAACGATATTTCTTACTTTCAAGATATTTTCCAGCACCTTTCTAAAATCTGAAATCTCGTTTGAACTAAAGTTTCCTGCCAAATCTACAGTTGGCGAATTAGATTTAATACTTTCATACAGATGATACAGATTTTCCATTCCAAACTGGGTCAGTCGGGTAAGATAATCATTTGACATCAGAGAATTTTCAATTAAACTTAAATCAAACAACTCGGTTTTGCTGCCAGAAATTTCACCTAAATTATAAGTATCGGAACGGTTTGCCAGCATATCAGGAATTTTAAACTTCTCACCGCTTTCTGTATATGGGTTTCCGGCCATCACAAGACAAAAACGTTTTGACCTTAAATCATAGGTTTTGCTTTCACCATTATAAATTCCTTCAATTTTTCGTTGTCCGTCTGCCAAAGAAATAAATTTTTGCAAAAACTCCGGGTTACAATGCTGAATATCATCTAAATACAACATCACATTATCACCCATTTCTAAAGCTAAATTCAACTTTTCAAGTTCCTGTTTTGCTCCTGCATTTTTAGCTTCGCTCGGATCTGTGGAAACAATATCGTGACCAATTGACGGACCGTTAATTTTCATAAAAACCAATCCCATTCGATCTGCCATATATTCCATCAATGTGGTTTTTCCATAACCAGGAGGTGAAACGAGGAGCAACATTCCCATTCTGTCGGTACGTTTATCATTTCCAACCGTTCCTAATTGTTTTGCCAAATTGGCTCCAATCAGCGGAAAGTAAACATCATTGATTAATTTGTTTCGTACAAATGAACTTAAAACCTGAGATTTGAAAGTATCAATTTTCAGACTTTTCTTTTTATCATTCACCCATTTTGCTTTCAATTCCTGAAGCTGTTTGTATTTTGGAACAACCACTTCATTGAAATGAGTTAGACGAGCTGTAAACTCATAGTAATTTAAACTATAGTCAAGATCTTTTTCTAAAGATTTCAAACCTTTAAGAACCGTTTCATAAGCGATATGAAGGATATTTTTAGCATCGAAATGCTGCGTTACAAAAAACACAGCCGTTTCTTTTCTAATATCATCTTCAAAATTTAATTCTGAATTAAATAAAAAGGCATTCAAAGCACTTTCAGCAATAGAAAAACAAGCAGCTGGATACTTTTTCAACGCATCGAGCTGATCGATAAACTCGAGGTCTTTCCCTTTTTCTTTGAGATCTTTTAAAAATGATTCATATAATAAACCTGCTTTTTCTGAAACTAAAAAGGCAGATTTGTTTTCTTTTCTTAAATAAAATGCAGCATTCAGACAATTTACCTCAGCAAAAATATGATTAGCCAGAGCAAATGATTTTATCTCACTCGATAATTCATCATTAAGATACTGAAAGCCTTTATCCGTGGTAAATGATTTTGAAACCAATGCTGCAGCCTCAAACTGTTTCTGATAATACTCTTTTTTTTCTTCATTCAGAAAATACCAGAATAATTGCGCTAAAGCTCTTTCTTTCGGCGTAAACTGCATCAATCCTAATTCATTATGCATCTGTTGAAGCTTTGAAACAATCACCAATGCATCTTCATCATGAATTCCTTTCACCAAACCTTCCCCAAAATGCTCAGTCATAAACTGCTGAATTACGTTTCGGTTCAATTCTTCTGTATTGATATTTTTATTCAGTGAAAAAACGTTCCATGCTAAATATTCGAAACGCTTTACATTAGAATTTTCAGAAATATATTCCTGATTCCAAACTTCTTTGTAATCTGAAATGGTTTCAAAATTCAAAGGTTCATAAAATCCCGTTCCTGTTAAATGGTAATAATATTGTGCATTTCGAAGTACCAAAGTGAGATCGAGCTTCTGACGGTTTACAGCAAATTTGTACTCACCTAAAGCAATCACATTGTCGCCATCGGCATAGATTTCTTTTTTATCTTTAAGCTTTCTAACTGCTTCCTGCTGAGAAGTTTTCAATAAAGTCTGAATTTCTTCTGCCTTGGCAGAATCCTCAAAATCCATCAACTGTCGGGAAATATCTCTCACTTTCTCCACCATTAAATCGGTAGCAAAATATCCGTTGATTTCGTTTTCAGAATCAAAAGATTCACCTTTCGTCTGAACCGATTTTAAAATTCGCTGTGCAGAATCATACAAACTCTGCGTACGCTTGTTTCGGAATTCTGTTAACTGAACTCTTTTATTCTGAAAATGCCCGTAAACTTCTTCCCTTTTTTCACCAATCTTTTGGATAAATTCATCAAAATCAACAAATTTTGTTTCCATTTCCTCCAATTTAATGGAAAGTTTGGTTAAATATTCATCACATTTTTCGGGAGTTTGAGAAAGTTCCAGAAAATTGATCACTGACTGATCAAACAATGTCATTTGTGCCTGAAAATCCGCAGACAATTCCTTACCGGAAATTCCTCTTTTCCTTTTTGAAAGCTCTAATCTTTCCTGATTTAATCTTGCAAAAATCACAGAAATATTTTCAATAATCTGTGTCGATTGTGAAGTGTCTTCAATTTTTAAATTGTTGACAATATCCACCAAAAGTTCAAGCTGTCCAGATAAATTATTGATTTCTTCCTCAATTGTTTTTGCGTCAATTGCTTTCTGTAAATTGATGATGTTTTCAGAAATCTGCTGTGCTCGGTTTTGATAAGGCAACAAAGAATCTTCCTGAAGCAGGAAATTCACACATGCATTTGAAAGTTCTTCAGAACGCTCTGAAAGTGATTTTTCTAAAGAATCAAGAATTGCAGCATCAACATATTTCAGATCTCTGGCTCCGATAATTTCTCCGCGTAAAGCTCTGATTTGCGAAAGCATATCAATATATTCTGTCAGCTGAGAATAGTTGATTCTTTTGGTATCATCTAAAATTTTCTCGACTGCTGCTTTGATTTTTTCAACTGCTTCAGAAGTATTTTTTTTCTGCTCGACAACCTTTTCATATTCATTAATAGCAGAATGAGCGATATTCCTGATTTCCTTTAAAGGCTGATCGAGATTTTCAACCTCATCATCACCAAGGAAATAATAGGCATCCAAAATAGTAGTGGAAAGCTTGACAATATCGTCGTACAGTCCGCTGTAAGAATCTTTTTTATTCAAAAGCGTGATCAATTCCTGACTTTCAGCCATGACTCTTACGATATCTTTATTCCCGATTTTGTAAAGAAGCGTATCTGATTTTTCGGTATTCGGTAATAATTCTTTCGAATATGGAGTCTGCCAAATCTGAGCTAAATGATGTTTTGTGGTTTCGAGAGTTTCTCTGAGATAAATTAATCTTCCATCATTTAAAATAGAAAAACCACTGCAGCGAATCGGTGTCTCGATAGTTTGTGTAATGATATTGTACGAAATCAGCTGATAATTGTTGGTTTTATCATCATAAAAAACATACATAAAATTTTCATCATTCGGCTCCGGAATCGTTTTTAGATAATGAAGCCTATTCTGATCCTGAGAAATCACTTTCAAACCTCCCGTCTGCAAAGCATAACCGTTTGAGAAAAGCACCCCCTGATTTTCCGGAAGCAAAACTGCCGAATACTTCAAAGTATCAACTCTTGAAACTATTTTTTCTTTATGATTATAAATAAAATAACGCTCAGATTCCTGATAAGGTTTAATTTTAAATAAAACCAAATTATCAAGATCACAAAAATGAATTTCAGCATCGTCGAGGTTCTGATCTTTATGAATAACATCTTCAGAATAAATCCCTTTTCCGCTATCGGTATTATCTTCAATTTTTATCGTGATATCACCGCCAATCGACTCTACAAAAACTTTATCTGCTAAAGAAACGTGCGGAAACTTCCCTCCTCGCTGCATATCTCTTGTTGCTTTCGTCCATGCAAAACCATGTTGTGGCGGATAATTGACTTCTGAAGCACTTCGAGAATCAATATAAATCAGTTTATCTTCTTTGATCAGCCATTTGAAAGCTTTGATGTCGGAAGTACTTTCAGACAACTGAAAAACCATATACAGATAGTTTTCGGTAAAATGAAAGCGCGCAAAAAAAGTATTTCTGTAATATTTATAGAGGTTTTTGAACTCGTCGATAAAAATTTCATCTCCAATTAATGAAGAATCCTTAGGTTCAAAACTGTTGTTATTTATTTTATATATAGAAAAAACATCGGTTATGTTGATTTCCGTCTGTAAACCTAAATGCGCATTCGAACCAAAGATCAAAATGTCATTCAGCGAAAAAATATCTTTGGCGACACAGTTGTGTTCCGTAGAAATTCTTTCATTGGCAATAAGTGAAAAATCTACACCGCCGAAAATGTCTTTACGGTTTTCGTTTAGCTTCTGAAGCCTTTGGATGAGGTCATTTTTTTGCTCATTCAAACGGTTCTGAATAATTTCGTATGTCCCTGAATTTAATTGTTCTGACATATTTTAGATATTAGATGTTAGATGCTAGACTTTAGACTACCATCGTAATGTTAAAATGTTTTTAGAAACATTTATTTTTTAGAAAAAAAACTCTCAAAGCATCATTGAATGATTATACAATGAGAGTTTTACTTAATTTTATTGTTAGGATTTTATTACATCCTTTGTTAAATCGTCCCTTTGGGACTTTGAGAAAATGTTATTAGCTTATCTGATTGTTTTTTGGTCGATGCCAAGATTTCTTGCCATATCCATTGCTCTTTCTAGAAGACCTCTTTCCTGCTGATTGGCGATACCGTTGAGTTTAAAAATCAGACTTGCAATACTCATATTTTTGATATCTTCTGAGGATACATTGTATTTTTCAACCATTCCCATTACTTTGCCGATGATGTTTTCACCATCACCCAGTAAATTTTCTTTTACCAAAGTAGCGTTTTCACTATGGCTGATGAATTTATCTAAACCTTTTCCTGCAGAAACCTGACGAATCACATTATCAAAGAAGGTATTATCTCCGCCAACAATATCGATTTTTGCAGACTTGAATGCTTCCGCAAGAACTCCAGCCTGAGCCTGTGCAATATCTTTCTGAATTGAGATTTGCGCCAACTCCACTTCTTTTTCTTTCGCCAAAGTCAATCTAAATTCTTCGTGATCTTTTCCTGCATCGTTCAGTTTTTTCATTGCTTCTGCTTTTTCGGTAATTCCGGCTGCTTCCGCAAATGCTTTTTCTTTAATAACTTCAGCCTGAGCGATACCTTCTTTTCTTTCAGCTTCCGCTTTTTTCTCGATAACAATCGATTCTACAATCCCCTGTCTTTCGGCTGCATCAGCTTTTGCATGAAGAACCTGAGCTTCAGATAAACCAACGGTTGCTTCTTCCTTCGCTTTTGCATCAGCAATAATTTTACGCGCTTCTGCTTCTTTTTCCGCAGCATCTCTTTTCGCCTGAGCTTCGATTACGTATTTCTGAGCATCTTTTTCAGCAGATAATTTTCTGGATTCTGCTGCTCTCGTTTCCTGAATCAATTTCTTTTCAGCTTCCTGAGTTGCCAAAGTGATTTCCACCTGTTTCGTTCTGTCTGCTGTTTTGAAAGCTTCCAAGTCTTTAATTCCCTGCTGTTCTTCTACAACCGTTTTTTCCATTGTCAAACGCTCGCGGATCGCATCCTGAATATTTTTCTTCTCCAATTCGATTGCTTTTTCCTTTTCAATCTGAGCCAAAGAAACAATTCTTTCTCTTTCTGTCGCCTCAAGCATTTTATCTTTCTGCACTCTTTCGGTTTCTACCAGATCCGCACGTTCTTTATTTTTAGCTGCAATAACCACCTGACGCTGTTTGTTCTCTTCAGCAATCTGTAATTTTTCTTCAGTTGCGATGCGAACAGTTTCATATTTCAGACGTTCTTCTTCATCAACTTTAAGAATTTCGGCATTTTCACGGGCTTTGATATTTGCAACTTCTCTTTTCTGAGATTCTTCTTTTTCAGCCAGTTGTTTTTCAAGCTCTAAAATTGCTTCACGAGCCTCAACATTCTGCTTGGTAATCGTCTTTTCTTCATCTCTGCGAACCTGATTGGCTTTTATATTTTGATTAGCCGTCAATTCAGTGATTTTTTTAATCCCTTCAGAATCTAAAATATTGTCTTTATCTAGGTTTTCTATTTTTGTCTGCTCCAGATAATCAATCGCACAGTCATCTAAAACATAGCCATTCAAATCTGTTCCGATAATATCTAAAATTTCCTGACGGAATTCACTTCTTGCTTCGTACAACTCTATAAATTCAAATTTTTTACCAACCGTTTTTAAAGCTTCAGAAAATTTAGCTTCAAATAATTCTCTCAACGTATTGATATCAGAAGCTCTCTGACAACCAATCGTCTGCCCTACATTCACAATATCATCCGCCGATTTATTAACTCTGATAAAGAAAGCCACCTGAATATCGGCTCTCATATTATCTTTACAGATCAACCCAGCTTTTCCTTCTCTGGCGATTTCCAGTTTTTTCACGGAAATATCCATCGATTCCATTCGGTGAATGACCGGAATAACGATTCCCGCATTGAAGAAAACCTTCGTTCCTCCATAACCGGTTCTTAAAATAACGATTCCCTGAACGGTTTTTTTATACATTGATAAAATCCAGAAAATCAATCCGAGCGATGCTACCACAACGACAACAATCCCAACAATCAAAGGTGTATTCATATTTTTATAGTTTATTTATTTTAATGTGTTTTTAATTTATTTAAATCATCAAAATTATTCCCCCAACCCTAAATGGAATAATTTTGAAGAAATTCTTAAGAAATTTCGCATCCTTTAGAGACGGATAACAAAATTTCATCATGAGTCAATACTTTTAATTTTTAAAGAAAACAGTCTAGAATTTTAATAAAAAGTATCATAAAAAAAGCGATCATTATTTCATTGTTTAAAATCTTATTTCTTCTGCCACGTAATAAATTCTTTTCTCCCGATCTTCATCCACAATATACACAACCGTTCCGTGATTAATCACCTCTCCATCTTTACTTCTCACCATTAAAATCATGGGGTCATTTCCTATAAAAACTTCAAGCATTCCGGTTTTAACTCCGTGAATTGTTGATTTCATTCTTCCTTGTCTGCCAAGAAAATCGTGAGAAACTTCACCTTTATGATTAATTTCTCTGAAGAAAGGATTCAAAGGTTTTAAAATTAATTTAGTCAACAACATGCTTACTAAAAATATAGGAATCACAAGTAAAGCAGAAACCCACAGTCCTAAAGATAAAAATGCTTCGATATAAAATGAACCCAACCATGTTAACAAAAGTGACAATGTGAGAAAATAGGTAATCGGCACAATATCAAGATTCAGAAACTTCAAAAACTGAAGCCAGCCTGAGGCATCTTCCGGAACATGAACATGACCATCCGGACTGTCTATATCTGCATCAAGATCAGCATCAATCCCGACATCAATATCCAAACCTGTGATAATGGTAAAAAGCCAATAAATCACAGACAAAATCAGCAGCACACTCAAAACCGTATTGACCGGTGAAAAAGCTGTAGTTAAAAATTCATGATAGGTCATATGCGTTTTTTTTTAAAAATTAATCAATTCATAACAATTACCAATTTAGATAAAATATTTAAAGCATTATAACATAAAAACTTCAATTATTTACTTATTTTTGACTGATTGAACACAAATATAATAAAATTTAACCAAATTGCAAATATTATTAGCAAATTAATTAAATTTAATATTACATTTGCAAAAAAGATTAGAACACATGAGTTTTTTCGGAGCCAATATTAAAACAATAAGACAGGCAAAAGGCTTAAGCCAACAAGCTTTCGCAGATTTATTTGATTTAACCAGAGGTGTTATAGGCGCTTATGAAGAAGGAAGATCCGAACCTAAAATATCCACCCTACTCACTGTTGTACATTACTTTAATCTTGATTTGGATAAATTTTTAACAGTTCCTTTAACTATTGACGATTTAAACAACCCGGAAAATTTAGAAAAATTCCAGTTATCTTTTAATTCTGATTTACCTTATCAAGAAAATAACATTGATAATAATATTAAATATAATTCACTGCAAAAAGCATTAGTAAATATTGATTTAATCTATGAATTCACAGAAAACACATTGCTTTTATCAAATTACAATCTAGGAGACTTCTTGTTTTTAACAAAATCTAATATTTTAAAGCAAAACCCTGAAACGCTATTATATTTGGAAGAAGGAAATCTGAAATACCTTTCTTCGATTGCAAAAGAAGATTATTCTAAAAAAGAAGTGTATAAAATTTCCGGCTATCTTTCTTCTGAGCAAAAAAACATCCTCTCCAGTATTTTGGAAAGGATTGAGATTTTGGAAAAAAGAGGGAAATAAAACCTAATATTCTTTTCTTCTATTTCTGACCTCGATGTCTGAGACTTCTGATTAAAAAGAAAACAGAAAATAAAAAAGTGCAGAGATAGACAATACTCAACGCCGTTTTGTCGACTGTCATGGTTCTAAAATCAATCTGCTTCCATAATGCACCTCCTACAATAATTGCGATGATGGCGAAGAAAAATGTTCCTCCTTTTTTATTTTCCATACTTGTTATTTTTTTTTAGTTTTTTTGCCTCATAAACTTATGATTAAAAAAAACACAAAACATCATTTCTTTCAATAAAAAAATCCTCTCCGAATTTCGGAAAGGATAAAAGGTAAAAATCAAGAAAAGAATGCGGGGCACGTCAAGCCGGAGTCGAACCGGATAGCCTTGCCGGAGTTACCGGCTTCGCTATTCCTCCCCATGAGTGAGACGAAGTATCTTTTCTCTACGACACTTTTATTTTTTTAAACAAGGCGACAGTCAAAAGTGTATCGTGCTCTAACCAACTGAGCTACTCTCCCAATAGAAATTGTATTTTATTGGTGGAAGAGACGGGGCTCGAACCCGCGACCCCGTCGTGATATCGAAGTAACACTATTCTACGGCACTTGTTTTTTTTATTTTTAAATTTCTTCTTCAGCAATAAACGTTTTTGTGATAGGATGCCCTCTTGTTCCTTCTGGAAAATAATTTAGTCCAAAACCACTCCATCCGGAAGACCAATAAAGCATCATTTCTTTGAGGTAAGGAACATCTTTTGTTTTATTACATATTATATTTTCATCAAAAATCTCTTGCACTTCTGGCAATAATTCAGGATAAAACATTTGGTCTTCTTCATCAAAAAATTCAATATAAATATCAAGATGATTTCTAATTTCATTTAATAAACCCGTTCTAAAATCCCATCCCATTATCAAAATATCAGAACCTCTAACAGAAAGAATTGGTTGCCACTCAAGATTTTCATCACTTACAACAAATACACTACCCGTCAACGGTAATAAACTTGGTACATTAGAAAACCATTTATCAAAAATTTCTTTTCTTTTTTCAGCAGATTTTGGTTTTATCCCCCATGATTTTAGCCAAACTTTATTCACAGAATCAATATCATCAAACATCCATTGATAAGGTTCTTTCATTGTTTTTAAAATTTCTTCTTCATCTTCCAACCAATTGTAAAAGAAAGTACCTTCCTCAGAAATTATTTTGCCATCTTCTTCGTATTCGACAATTTCTTTTTTATCAATTGCATGTAGAATTTTCAGGAATTCACGATGTTCTGATGTAAATTTGATGGCATATTTTAATTCAATAGAATCAATCTGTTCCTCACTTAGCGGTTGCCATTTAGCACCGTAAAATCCTTTGGGGCAAAAACTCTCGTCATCAACTGACCATACATTTTCTGTTCGTTCCCTTATCCAATATAAAAAATCTATAAAATTTACTGGTATTTCCACGTGATTTATTTTAATTAAAAAGAGGCAAATGGCAAGAAAACCACGAATAAGTTTTAACACTTATTTTCTGGATTTGAACCAATATCATAAGATTTACCGAAGTAAGTTTTCTTTACGGCACTCTTTATTTAAACTGAATTTAAAAGAGGTAACTCATTGAAAGACTTCCCAATCTTTTTCAAGATCATTTGGATTCGAACCAAAATTACACCAAGAAGTAAGTCTTTTCTACGACACTCTTTATTGTTAAATCAAGGTAAAAAGTATAGAATCTTTCAGTGCTTTTGCTCTACCGGCTGAGCTACTCTTCCGCTTTTAAGGAAAAGGCAGGATTCGAACCCGCGACCCAAAGATTAAATATCGAAGTATGATTCTAAAACGACACTTGATTTTTTTATATTTTTAAAACCGAGCAATTTTTAAAAAGAGTTTTAAATTCAATGTAAAGTCGAATAAACTCTTTTTTACGGCATCGGATATTTTAAAGTAAGGTAAAAAATCAAACAGAGACTTACCGACAGAGCGGTACCAATTACGCCATCTCGGATTTCCGAGAACAGGATTCGAACCTGTATTGCTGTCCCCAAACGAAGAAATTCTGTTTTACGACACTTACTTTTTTAATTATTTGTTATTTGTTATTTGTTATTTGTTATTGCAAAATTATTGCGTTAGTGCGCATTCTTTTTACGCAGTTGAAATTTATTTTGAATATTTATGTTTTGTTCGTTTTGCCTTGAAGCAAAAGAACCAAAAATTCAAGACTTGGAAACTCCGGCTAAAAATAATCTATACTCTCTAAAAATTCTAAAACTTGCGCGAATTCAATATTTGTTTTTCGATTCGATATCTGTGTCGCGCTTCAAACAGTAGAATTTTCTTAACGTTCGTATAGCTTATTTTCTTAACGCCTACATTTCCTATGTCGTCATTGCGAGGATCGGAGCGACGAAACAATCTTTAATTATTTAAAAAGCATTTCATTAAAATTCGGTATAACTTCTTTAGCCATAATTAAAATTTGTTGATTTTTTTCTCGAATATGATTTTGCTCTAATATATCTGTTAAAAAGTTATGTAAATCATGAGTGATTTTGAAAAATTCAATAATCATTTCTCCAGTTTTATCTCCATCAAATTTAATTACTGTATTATAGTACAAATCAACATTATCACTAATATGACCACTGATGTTATTTCTAATAGTTTTCATATCCACATCGTATTTATACTCTTTCTTAAAAACCCTAATTGAATTATTAATATTTACAAAATTTTCTTTGAGATGTGGAAGAGCTTTTTCGGAAAGTAAACTCAAGAATTGCCTATATTTACCAAACGTCTTAAAACTCTCAAAAACAGTCAAATATACATTCTTAATTACATAAATCTTTTCCCAATTATTTGAAGCATTATAAAGCATTTTACTAGATACCGCCAAATCAAGAGTAGCAATAGCAAACAATGAACTTACATCATTTATTTTCTTAACCAAATCAAAACCATCTAAACACACATCAATATTATTCGCATCAAAATGTGTTTTTATACAATCAATTATTTTATTTACTTTCTGTGCTGTATCTAGCACACCTGTAAAAACAGTAACTGTAGAATCTGCAGAATCATTAAAGCTTTTACCTATAATTTTCATACTACTTATTTTTATTTGACTTTCTTTATTAGCCCCGATGTTCTATGTTACTATGCAAATTATTCAGGTTAAAATTTTAAAGTTTTTTTGATAATCTGGTTGATAATTGATTTTATTTTTTACCACTCCAAAACATATTCTCAGTAGCTTGTTACATACTGCAATTAAAGCTAATTTTTTAGGTTTCCCCTGAGAAAGAAGTCTTTCATAAAACTCTTTACATTGTTTGTTATGCTTAATTGCCGTCCACGAACAAACATATAACAAGCCCCTGATATGATTCTTTGAGGTTCTGCATTTTCCCGGGGAATATGATTTCTTTCCCGATTGATAAATACGGGGTGCCAAGCCAAAATATTTAGATAATGATTTTGCTGAATTAAAGTTTTTAAATCCTGAAGTAGCCGTCATCAGTTGAAGAGATGTCTTTTCACCAATGCCAGATACACTTTGTAGTAATGCTTTTGTTTCCTTAAACTCTTCATCCTGGAGCCCAGGGAGACGGCTTATAACTTCTTTAATCTCTTTTTCTAATTGTTGTAATCTTCTTTCATAATGTTTTTCTGTGTTTGGATTAATCTGAGCATTATAGCGAAGAGATTTTAACTTCACTCCATATCTCCTTTTTTCTTCCTCCAAATCATTGAGAAGCTTTAGTTCCTGATCAAGATGTTCAATATCAACACTTTTAGAAGTATAAATATCAGGTTTAAACATCTCTCCGTAAAGCCTGATCAGCTTGGCATCTTCAGCATCTGTCTTGCTGATGATGTTTTTCATCCTTGCAAAATGCTTAACAGACATACAGTTTATCAGACTTGATTCAAAGCCCTGAACTAAGGATAAATGTAAAATACGACTGCTGTAATTTCCTGTGGCCTCAATGACAAAACAATAATCTTCTATCCGCAGTTTCTTTAGAAATGACAAAATAGAGCGCTGGGTATTTTCTATATTAAAAACCTGATCTCTGTTTTCAAAATCATTAAAGCTTACTGTTAAAAACTTCGCTCCGACATCTACTCCAATTACTTTTTTTGATATTTTTGACATACAAAATTCTTTTTTAAAGAAGTTTTCTTCTGATCCACCATGGTAAAAGTTATGGCTAAACAACGTTCTATCCGGATTTGGAAGAAAACAGCAGCAGGGGAATAAAATCGGGGACGATATCTAAGTATCAGTGAAGCGTCTGCCTTTATCCTGCTGCTTTTATCTTTAGGTTAATTTTTTAACTAATTTATTAAAGTACATTTACTAATGCAAACTTACCATTGCAACGGCATCCTTTTTCTGAAATGGCTTGAAAAAAGCGCTGGCGAAAAAGATATAGTGAAAAGCGGGATTAAGCTCCTAAATTACAGTAATATTCAGGATAAAAATCACACTCATCATTTATCACTTATAATTTATTGTAATTAAAGCAGTGCCTTTTACAGCACTACTTTTTTAATTATTTCTATTGCAGATTTTCGGTCTTCCAAAGCATTCAATACATCGAAAATTTTGTCGGACCAACCTGCGATAAGATAAACATCATTTTTTCTGACATCCAACGGTGGTTTTCCGTAACCAGCCAAATCAAATATATACAATTTTGCGTTTGGATTCATCTTTTTGTATCGGCTCCATGAGTTTCTGAAAGCATTCGAAAATCCACCGGTATCCCACATTTGAGTATCGGTAAATAACATAATTTTGTCAACAATTTCTCGCTTGTTGATCAAATCTTCAAGCACAAGATGACCGTTTGTGGAATAACCCACTTCACCTTCTCTTTTATAGAATGCATCTACGTTTCTCAAGATACCGTTTTTCGGTATCGGGACTCTTTTCCAACGGTCACCAAACATACCTGTAATCACGTTTTTGCACTGCGCCTGCAACATCATCGACATTAACAGACCGATATCGTACAACAAAACTTTAGATCTCGGAGAAATTGGCTTTTGCATCGAACCCGAAACGTCTGCCGCAATCAATACCGAAGTTTCGAAGCCAAAACCTTTGATGTTTTTTGCACTCGCCATCACGGCATCTTCCAATGCTTCCAAAATTGATGACAAGTAAGGTGAATCGATCGTTTTCAATTCTCTATACGCAGCCAAAAATCTGAATGGCAATTGTTTTGAATTTCTCACCGCTTTTTCATCCGACAGATAGTTGCACACTTTGTACATCGCATCTGATGAAACTTTCGCTTCCAAGATATTTCGCAAGTTTCTCAACGTTGCCATATAACCCAGTTTGTTGCTGAAAATCAATTCTTCCCATTTGTTTTTGAAAGCTGCTTTTCTTTCTGCTTCATCAGCAAATTTTGTCTGACCTAAAACGGAAAGTTCAACTTCCCAAGTGTATGGAGTTTCCAACGCATCGTTTACGATTTTGTTGAAAATTGCCTGTTGATTTTCGTCTTTTGCTTTTGGGTGAACCAAAAACAAAGCGTCTTTTAAAGTAACTTCTGCTTTTCTGTTGTATTTTGCGAATTGGTATTCATCAAATTTATTGAAAGATTTTACCAAACCTTTTTGAATTTGCTTTGAAAGTTTATTCAACTTTTTAGTTTCCGTTCTTTCGTTTGCCAATTGATAATACGCCAGCAATTCTGTGATTTCATCAGCTCTTTGGATAACTCCGTCAACGGTTTTGCTTACCAAGTCTATACCTGAAGTTTGTTTAGCCAATTCTGTCGTCAAAACCAATGGAATCGAACGTAAATACATCTCTTTTCTTGCATAAACTGCTAATTTTGCAACGAAATCTGGTTCGTTTTTTTGAATCAGAGACTGGATTCTCGCAAATCTTTCATTTCCTTTTTCATAAGTTGCGTTTGATAATCCTGTTGTAACAACAGCACTATACAATTCTTCTGCAGGTGTCATTTTGTAAGCTTTTGAACCTTCGTAATTCATTACTACATTATTTGATTTTCTTAAAAAATTAAATTTCATGGTTACTGTTTTTTTGTTAAACATTTTTGGAAGATTATCACTTCCTCTCTGATTTCTTATGCAAAGTAATAGTGTTCTTGCGCAGTGTTTTTGCGTAGTAAAAAGATTTTTAAAAAAGTTTTCATTTGTTGGAAAATCGCAAAGACGTAAAGCTTTATTTTGTTACAAACTGTTTTTAAGACACAAGGATTTTATCTGCGAAAAATTGATTGTGTTATCGTTGTGAGGGATGAAATGAAGAAGCAATTTTAAAAAGAGTTTGTCTTTCCGTAGGAATCTCAGCAAAGTATTGGTAATTATTCAGATTCCACGCTACACTTCGTTTCGCTGTGAATGACAAAATAATGTTTGAATATTTAAAAACTAATAACCAAATACAATCTGTCTATCATTCATTTTATATAAAGGAATTGCCCATTTGAAGTTTTAGAAAATTCATTGTTTAGCTTTGTGTACATTAAATTTAAGCTATGATTAAAGGATTATATGAAACTCATGTTCAGGTAAGCAATTTGGAAAGTGCTATTCAATTTTACACTGAAGTATTAGGATTGGAATTTGCTCATAAAGATGAAAACCGTCCCATTGCTTTTTTATGGATCGGAAAAAACAAAGAAGCGATGCTTGGTTTGTGGGAACAGAAAGAAAATTTACAAACGAGACATTTTGCTTTTTCTGCTGATAAAGAAGATATTCTAAATTATTCAGTCGAGTTTTTAAAAAATAAAAATTTAAAACCTTACAATTTCCTGAAAGACGGGCTTGATGAACCTATGGTTTTTGCATGGATGCCCGCTTTGGCGATTTATTTTAATGATCCTGATGGAAATCAACTGGAATTTATTTCAATTCTGGAAGGTGATGGAAAACCGGAATTGGGCGTACTTTCTTATGAGGAGTGGTTGAAAGAAAATTAAAAAAAACTTACGATTTGTATGTTGATTTTAATTGGATTTTATACAATCCTTTGCTAAATCATTCCTTCGGGACTCTTTCCTGGTTATAACAAATAAAGACAGATTTTCAAAAATGAAAACCTGTCTTTGATTATTTCGCAAAAATCTCTTTTAGCTGAGAAACAATATTGCTGTTTCCGGAAACGGTGATATCTCCAATTTTGTCAGCGATTTTCTCCATATATTCCATTTCTTTAAGCTTCCAAAGCACTTCGTTTTCTTCCATTAATTTTGCGGTGTTCAGTAAACTTCTTGTGGAAGCTGTTTCCTCACGACGCATGATGCTGTTTGCCTGAGCTTTTTTCTCAGCGATCAAAACCTGATTCATGATTTCTTTCATTTCTCCTGTTAAAATCACGTCACGGATTCCGGCATCAGAAGCTTGTAAACCTAAATCTTCGGCTTTATTACCAAGATTTTCCAGAATTTCTTTACCTACAGAATCTTTTTTCACTAACAATTCGTCCAACGTTAAAGCTCCGACGAATTCACGCAAAGCCAACTGCATCAAAATATAAAGTTGCTTATCGTATTCTTTGTTATTCATCAATGCTTTCTCAATATTTTCCACCTGAAAACGCACATAAAAATTGATACGAAGCATCGCTTTATCCTTTGTCAACAATTCCTGACCGGCAATTTCCATTTGCTGCATTCTTGTATCAACTGCTTTAATTTCGATAGAAATTTCGTTATTCCAGAAGTAGTAAGTTCCGGCTTCCAAAACCTTTGACAGTTTTCCGTCAATTATCAAAAGTCCTTTATATTGATTGGTCACAACAAATTTTCTTACAAAGTTTTTCAACTTTAAATTTTCCAAAATTGTTTTAGAAATTTTCTCTGTGATTTCTACTTTTGTCAGATCTATTTTTTGAAATTCTCTATTCAAAACATCTTTCCAGAAAGCGTATTGCCCTACATTCAATACTTCTTTAAAAATACCGTTTTCATAGACCAGAACCATTTCGCCATCTTTTACCTCAACTACTTCTAGCATTGAAGCCAGACTTTCATTTTTAAGCAAAAGATTCAAATCTTCTCCTGCTTTAAACTGAGATTTCGTTTCATAGACTTCCACAGATTTACTTCCGAAAATCCAATAATTTCCTTCTTTTAAGATTTCAATTAAGTTTCGATTTTTAAAAACCAAACCAATTTGGTATGCTTTAATTTGTACATTTCTTACCATCATATTTTATTTAAAGTGTTATTAATTTTAATAAAAAGGAAAAACCAAGATTCTCTCTTCCAAAAAATAGCGGAAGCAAAGTATTTCAAAAAAATTATTTCAATTTCAGACTAACATTCTTAAACTTATTCTAATGAATCAGATTTTGGGCGTGTCCCTTTTCCATCGCTGAAAGCAACAGCTTGGGTCGCTACGTCCGCTTCTACTCCTCGTTCATCGGCTTTTGCCTCTTCACTGTGGGGTATCCGCTACCATCGCTCACGCAGAAAACCGTAGTTTTTAGAAAATTTGTCTAACAATCATTTATTCATCAATTAAATTTCATTTTCAGAAAAAACTTTTCTTACAAGCTTTTTCAAAATTGTTGATTTAACAACCGAAAAAATCTTAGACTTTCCATGAGGAATATTTTTAACGAGATATTCAAACTCTAATAAAAAATAGATTTTGAGTCTATTTTCAATCTACATTAAAAGTGTAGTGCTCTAACCAACTGAGCTATCTCAAACCTAAATTGAGAGAGGGAATCGAACCCTCGCATCCTAAGATTTCCACTGCTATACCATTTAGCTACTGTGTCCATTCACAGGGAGGAATCGAACCTCCATACCTAGAAAAATGTAGAAGTTTTTTGGTAAACTCCTTAAACCTTCAAATCAAGCTGAACAGAATACAATCATGTTTCTCAACAAAGTATTCTGCAATGGTGATATACAGAAACACCCAACAAGACCTGTCTGATATTTTGACTAAAATTCATTTTCAAAATTTTAGTGTTTTGTCCTTTTGATTATGCAAAGTAAAAGTTAAAATGCGCAGTCTTTTTGCGTAGGAAAATTTAATTGGAAAATATTTTATTTATTTAGTTCATTGTTCTTCATCTGAGTAATATGCCTTTGAGCATGAAGCGAAAGAAAATAGATATATTCAGACACATTTATTTTCCCTAATTCATTGACTGTCATTGTCGTTTTACAAAGAAGACCTTCCCCGTTTCTCATTAAATCTAAATAGTTTAAACATTGATGATATTGTTGAGAAATTACACTTCTCATTTCATCTAAACTTAATTCTCCTTTTGGCTCCATATGTTCTGGTCTGATCCATTCAAAAGCACCATATTCACCTACTTTATCAAACTTTTCTTTATCGAAACTGTAATTTTCTATTTCAATATTTAAATCAAGATTAAGATAATTCCTCATTGCTTTTTTTTTACCTTTTTCAATAAGAATCAACAAATAAAAGTTCGTTAAATAAATATGTTCTAAAATCTGCTGAACCGTCCAACCTCCATTTGAAGGTTGAAAATTCAACGTTTCTTTATTTTTCTCAAACCACCTGTCAACCTCATCAAAACTGAGTTTCAAATGGGTTTTTATATCCTGAATTAATCTAAAAATATCCATTGCTTTAACTTTTTAAAACTTGATACAATAATTTCGCTGTGTTGAAAGCATCGTCTGCTCCACTATGCGCACTCCCTTCAAATTTTATATTTCTTGCCTCAAGTTCTTTCAAAAGTCCGATTGGCTTTTCTCCGTTCATCAAACTTATCAGCACTTTCACATCAAGATAAGTTTCACTAAAAGGAAATTTAACATCAAATTCTTGACATTGACTTTCCATAATCGATTTATCAAATCCGCCATAACCAGCATATGTTCTTCGTAATGAATTGTATCTGTTTTTGATATTTGAACAAGCTTCTTTAAAAGAAATTCCTTCTTTCTCTAATTTTTCAGAAGTGATTCCCGTAAGTTGTGTACAGTATTCACTTACTTGCGATTGTGTCGGCTTTATCAAGTAACTTCTTTTATCTTCGATACTTCCGTCCGACATATTGAGTTTACAAATTCCGATTTCAATGATTTCTCTTTTTTGATTTTCGGGGATTTGTCCTTTTTCCCAACACGTGGCTTCAATATCTATGACGATTACTTTGTCGTATAAAAACATTTTATTTATTTTTTGAAAATTACACCATCATATCAGCACAATTGGAACTTGCGAAAGCGTACGGTTTTGCTTTAAATATATAACCCATCCCCAGAATATATCCCATTGCATCTTTCAGAGCGACGTTGGATTTAAAATCCGGATCGGTGTTAATATCTGCGTGTACCTCCATTTCCACATCATAAATTTCTAGAATAGAGCAAATGGCGTAGGCAATTTCTACGGATTTGTTGACTTCGTTCAACATTCGCTCTGTGATACTGATATTCTGTATTTCTCTTTCTTTTCTGATAAAGGTAAACGCTCCTTTTCCCTCACGAATAAAGACAACTGCCGTAGCATAATTAATGGCATCACCATAAACGTGGGAGTCTGAACCCACACACACTTTCAGTCGATGTCCATTTGCCTGTTCGCGAATGATGGCTTCTTCTACCAACTGTGTGATAGAGTTTTGGAAAATTTTTCCGGTCATGTTTTGCCATGTTTGTTGTTGCGTTTCCATTTTTTCTACATGTTTGTTTAAATACTTATTTGTTAATAATGTCAATTATGAATAGTCAATTCGCTTTGCTTGTTAATTTTTTTAAATTCACTTGTGAAACAAAATTCACGACTGACTATTCACCGTTTTGCGCTCCGAACTGGACTCGAACCAATACCATCAGTTTTGGAGACTGAGATGCTGCCATTACATTATCGAAGCAATTTTTGTTGATTCATCAGGACTCGAACCTGAACAACAAGAGTCAAAGTCTTGTGTGCTGACCAATTACACTATGAATCAGTTTTTTGAGTTATAAATTATGAGTTTTGAGTACTCATTGCACATCAATCATTACTTATATTTTGTACTCTATAAGGGAATCGAACCCTTGTTTTCTGCTCGAAAGGCAGGCGTCCTGAACGGTTAGACGAATAGAGCGATTAAAACAAACTGACTAGGAATAGAACCTAAACAACAAGAGTACATTTCCTGCATGCTGCCATTACATTATAAGCGTTGTGGAAGTAGTAGGATTGTTCATGAATTTTTTATTTCTTTTTAATGAATTCACGAATGCTAAGCATTTCGAACCTACTCAGCAATAAAGCAACAGATTTACAGTCTGCCCCGACTCTCCAACTTCGGCGTACTTCCCTTTTTTTCATGGGTAATAAATAATTGGTAATGAGTAATTTTCCAACTAATTTTTAACCCAATTTCTTTTGTGAAGAAAAACAAAGCCTGTCATTATTTTTTTTAGTTTGATATAAGAACTTCTGCGCTCGACAAACTTTTACTTTTTCTTCGGAACTAATCTCATTTTAGTTATTTGAGATGGTTATGGGATTCAAACCCACTCAGTTTTCACAACGGTTTTGCAGACCATCCCGACTCTTCCACTTCGGCGAACCATCGTTTTTTTAAACTAGTTGTTGGTTTCTAGTTGATAGTTTTTAGAAATATCAAGTTTCTAAATTCTAATTTCTAACATCTAACTTCTAATTAAAAAATAAAGCCTGTCTTAATTTTTTGTTTGATATAAGAACTTCTGCGCTTTGACAAACTTTATTTTCACCTAAAAATTTATATTAAGTTTAAACTTCCTTCATCCATCTTCCAACCTTCATCTATTAATTTTTATTTTTTGAGTTAAGAAAAAGCCTGTCTATATTGTGTTTTTGGCGTAAAGATCTTCTGCTCTCGACAAACTTTTTCTTTCTCTTTGAAACAATTAACATTTAGTTTTTTTTGCGATTCCGGAAAGGCTCGAACTCTCAACTTCCGGTTTAACAGACCGGCGCTCTACCATTGAGCTACAGAATCATTTTGTAATTTCGGAAGGATTGTTCATGAATTTTATATTTAATTTTTTGTATTCACGAATCCTTCGGATTTCGAACCTTCAACCTTCGGCTTATGAAACCGATACTCTAACCCATTGAGCTACGAAATCTTTTATGTGAACTGCCAATTATCAATTCTCTTTGCTATCAATTTTCAAATTCACTTACGAAGTGAAATTCACTATTGACCATTCACATTATTGCACTCCATAAGGGAATCGAACCCTTATTTACTGCTCGAAAGGCAGCCGTCCTAAACCATTACACGAATGGAGCAAATTGTCTGGAAAGCAAGATTCGAACTTGCGACCTCCCGCGTCCAAGGCGGGTAAACAACCACCGTTATCTTTCCAGTTTGCAGATTCACTTCAAAATTCTTTTCCGAGAGACAGTCGGATCGGAAATTTTCCGTGAATCTTTGCGGTCTATGCGAGATTGTTCATCATCACATATATTTTTTCTTTTGAATTCACGAATGCTTTGCATTTCGAACTCGCAGTGCCTGAGCGACAGTCAGGTAGGTTACCATTACCTCAATAGACCTTTTTTTGCGGAGAGCAAAGGAATCGAATCTTCACTACTGTCGTAGAACTCATTAGCAGTAAGCCGCAACAAACCAATATTTACCTACTCTCCTTTTGTGACCTCGACAGGGATCGAACCTGTAACCCTCGGTTTAGAAAACCGATGCTCTATCCAATTGAGCTACGAGATCTTTGTAACCCCAGAAAGATTTGAACTTTCAACCCCCGGTTTAAAAGACCGGTGCTCTAACCATTTGAGCTATGAGATTCTATTTGTAATCTCAGAAGGATTCGAACCTTCAACCTTCGGTGTCGTAAACCGACGCTCTATCCAATCGAGCTATGAGATTATTTTTTGTGAATTGTCAATCGTCAATTCGCTTTGCTTGTCAATTTTTAAAATTCACTTGCGA
The DNA here is from genome assembly GCF_003815915.1 of Chryseobacterium indoltheticum. NCBI lineage: Bacteria > Pseudomonadati > Bacteroidota > Flavobacteriia > Flavobacteriales > Weeksellaceae > Chryseobacterium > Chryseobacterium indoltheticum. The sequence goes on along the minus strand of NZ_CP033929.1, from coordinate 1,134,899 downwards.
GCAAAATTCACCATTGACTATTCACACTTTTGGGTATCTTCGGGGATCGAACCCTGTTCTCCGGTTCCACAGACCGGCGCTTTACCAAATAAGCTAAAGAAACCATAAAAAAAAGCGCCTCTTTTCGGGAGGCGCTTTATATATTTTGACGTGTCGCTATATTAGCTGACCCATTTATATAAGCACCTTTTATCCACAAATTCACTATCAAGAATACACGCAAGTCCCATCGGCTCTTGTCCGTGTCGTCTTGAATACTGATTAGATATGTTATGTAATTGTTTCATTATATTCTTGTTGTTTAAAATTGTTTTTTGAAAAGATTAAAAACGTGTTGCTTTTAATTTTCGGTTGCAAAGTAAGCATGAATTTTTTTAACTCACAAATTTATTTTTCAATTAACTATTTGAAAATCAATTAATTATATTTAATTTTAGCATAGAGAATTTCTGTCCGTAATATTTTACAGATATCAATTTTACCTAAATGACTGTCTCTCATTGGTTTTCCTATCACGTCTTATTTTCTAATTATTTGTTCATTGTTATTTAAATTATTTTCACTTTTATGGTTATTTTTTTTCATTCTAAATAATTTCTACCCTAAAAACACAAAAAACGCCTCGATGACCGAGGCGTTTCTGCAGTATTTTGATTAAATCTTTACGAGTTTACAGTAAAAAATTTTCAAAGCAAGCACATTTCACCTCATTCCATATCATGCATTCATATCCAAACGATCCCTTTATTACAGGGCGATCGCATAGATTTAAACTGATATGTGCTCTTTGTATTGTCATAATTTTACTGAGGCAAAGATAATTGTTTTTCTTAAAAGTTTTTTATTTTGTCATTGCGAACGAACGTGAAGCAATCTCTAATTATATCATATTTACTTTGAGACTACTTCGTCGCTTTGCTCCTCGCAATGACAAATCAGCACTGTTATTAATTCCTAAACATTTTATTTCTCCCCGTTCTGTATCTCGAAATATCTTTTAAAATCACCTCATCTTTTGGATTGAAATGCTTCAGTTCATTGATGATCGAAGAATGGTTTTCTATATTTTCAGCAATGATTTCGTAGGCGATATTTCTTGTTGTTTCCTGTAGTTTTAAATCTTTTTTAAACTCATGTTTCATCGCTTCCAGATAAATTATTTTCTTGTCGGAAGGAGTTTTTAAATATAAATTTTGAATTGTATCATTCAGGTCTTCAACATTATTGATATTAACAAAATAATTATTTAAGCAATTAAAAGCATCTTTATTTTGTTCCCAACCTTGTAGTAAAATTTTCTGAGCTTCTTCCGGAACATCCATTTTTTTGCGATAGATAAGAGAGGCTTTCACCATCTGATCGTTATTTACATAATCATCAACGACCATTTGGTAATAAGAATTCGCATTTTTGGTATCGTTAATCTGCATGTAAAGATCAGCCACTTTTTCTTTTTGCTCGAGCTCTTTATATAGTTCAATCGATTTTTGATATTGCTTTGCTTTTTCAAAACACGATGCAGCCTCCGATTTATTTTTTAATTTTTTAAGGTAGATCACGGCAGCTTCGTTATACAAACCACCATCTTCAAGCGTTTTTGCACCACGATAATTGTCATTCAGCAAATTCATATATACTTTTGCAGCTCTTGTATAATCTTTTTCGGCAATGTATTTTTCGGCTAATTCTTCGTACTTGTTTCTAATTCTGTCAAACAAAGAATTTTCAAGATAAAAATTTCCGCCACTTCCCTTTTTTCCTGAAGAATTTCCAGATTTTTCTTTATTTTCAAGAGCGATGACCACAAAAAATATAATTACTAAAACGACTATGAAAATGACCAAATTTCCAATAACACTCCAAAATGTTTTCTGAAAAAGCTCGGTAAAAATCGCAATGATTTTGATGATAGCCAATACAACGAGCGCTCTCAAAAACTTATCTATAAACTTCTGCTTATTCATTGTCTTCAGATTTTAAAATGGTTTTATCTTCCCGGAAAAGTCTGTACAAAAGAAGAGCTACACAAATAATCAACACCCAGACAAACCAATTATAGCCAAACATTTCAATGATCGGATAAAAAATATAGCTCAATAAAGCAATCAGAACAACCATTAGAAAAATTTTGATCCCTAAAGGAATATTCTCTCCGCCAAAATGTATTTTTTTCTTTTTAAAAAGGAATGAATACAATCCTACAGCACCCGCCATTAAAACTATCAGCCAAAAAATTTCTGATGCCGAAACTTTTTCAGAATCAGTTGACTCGCCATTATTTCCTTCGAGATATGCCTGCGAATTTTCATCCATTTCGGAAACTGGCGGTTCAATCGTTCCGTAGAGTTTGCCTAAAGAATCCGCCATCAAAATTTGCTTTTTATTGAGTACTTTACTTACAACACCTTTATCGGCCGGTATTCCGTTTCCTTCTTTTTTGAGTGAATCCGAAATTTTCTGCTTTAATTTTTCAGTATTTTGGGTAATTACTTTTACTATTTTTTTATTATAAATCGTTTTGAGTGAATCTTTAGTTTTTCCTTCATCAGTTCTGTATTTTTCAACATCTTTTTCAACATCAGCCATCGACTTTTCTTGATATTCTTTCGTCGCTTCAAGAAAATCACTCATCAATTTGCCTCTTCGTTTTCTGTAAATAGAATCAATTTTTATATCAATTTCTGTAACGCCAGATTTGAAAGCTAATATTTTTCCAATCTTGCCTTCCTGTTGAACTTTCCCTGAATTTACATGTTCCTCATTTTCATCTTTAATAAACTGAAAGCCAATTCCTGCTGCTACGATTAAAATAATTGCAACAAAAAATAGCCAACGGTAATTTTCCGAACCCGAAGTTTCACCCGAAGAATTATCTCCACCACCAAAAAAGTTTTGAAACCAGTTTCCAAACTTGAATTTGCCAAAGCCATCACCTCTTGAAGTTCCCATTACATCCAGCGGAACACCTAATTCTACAGCTCTTTCAGGATACTTTTCAATGTATTTTAAATATTTTTCAATCTCTTTTTTGTTTCCTGCCATTACCTTTTTCATATCAAAAGGCAGGTTTTTCATCCATTCTTCTTCGGTTTGTGGCTTTTGAAGCGCTTCCATTACTTGGTCATCATCCATTTCCACCATAAAACTTTTAATTTCTTGGGGAATTGTTACTCCGTTTGATGGTTTTCGAATCTTATCTTTCGCTTGTTTAGGATGATTAATTAATGAAATCCAATCAATTTCTTCATTTAATTTCACCAAACCAAAATCGGGATGCATCACCAAAACATCAGCATTGATATTTTGCCAGTCTTCAGGATTGATTTTAGGATAAAAAGTAGTATTTTCAGGAATGAAAAATTTGTCTTCGACACATTGAAAATAAGAATTCTTGCCAATTTCAGAAGGTGCCAGATTTTTAAAGATCAAAAAGCATCCGTACAAAATATTGGGTTCGTTCGAAGGAATTGGAAATGACCGAACTTCATTTAAATCAATTCTTAAAATTTCCATTTCGTGCAACCATGTCAATGGTGAAGAACCTTTTATTAAAAGTCCTTTTTTAGGATAATTGTTTTTCGGAAAAGGTTTAATTCTCAGTTCCATATTCTACAATTTGATGAATAAATGGTTCTAAATAATCCAAAATCATATCTTCCATTTTTCTTATTTTCAGCAAAGTAGTTTCAGGCAAATAATATTCTGAACCTCCAAACTCTGTATGACTCGCCAAAACCAAATACCCAACTTCTGTCGATGGAATATAAAATTCAGGAACATTTTGATTACTACTTTTAAAAGTCAGCATTCCACGGGAATCTGTAATAATTTCGCTGCCTTCGGAAAAGGTAAATCTGTTTTTATTTTGCTGAGCAAAAATCTTCATCGGATATTTATTCCTGTAAAAAACCAATGAATTATCATAATTTTTGGTCAGTTCATGATTAGAAATCACTAATCCAAATTCAGAATTGATTCCTACATTGTTGAAATTGTTTAAAATTTTAACTCCAATGTTATTCAGTTTATTGAGTTCGGTTTCAACTTTTGAATTGTTTTTATCCATTTCATTAACCTTGTCAAAAGTTTCTTCTAAAGAGATATCACCATCGATGTTTATCCTGTAATTGTAAGGAATTTCAATTTGGTGTAAATAAAAATTTTTATCGAAATAGGTCAATTTATGTTGATGAGGAATTTTATGTCCAGACAAATTTAGTTCAGAATATTCTTTTGTATTTAAATTTAATTTAGAAATCAATTTTTTATCCGGTTGATAATGACACAAAATAAATTGCTGCTGCTTGTTTTTGGCTAAAGCAAACTGACCTTTTGGTCTCACAGAAATATCTTCAAATAAAACCTCACAACCGCGATGAATTTTATACTGATCGTAATAGTTTTTGTTGTAATAATTATCTGACAAATAGGTTTTAAGCAACTGTTTTTTAGAACTTAAAATAAAAAACTCTCCTTCATACAAAAATGTAGCAATTCTGTTTTTTGAGGTTGGAAATAAAATCGGATAATTCAACGGAACATCTGCCTTTTTACTTCTCGGAGAGTTGTTATTTTCTCCTTTTTGATTTCTCTTCGGTGGATTTGCCCACAATTCCTGCAACGGAAGCATGATCTTCTGAACGTGTTTTCTTGTTCCTTTATGATGCTTGTAAAAATTCAGTTCACCTTCTACGGAAGTCGTCACCAAAAATTTCAGTCGATCCCGATTTTCTTGAATCACTTTCTGCAGTTTTTGATTTTCTAAATTTTCCTGATTGGTAATGAAAAAAACTTCAAGATCTTTCTCGGTATGTTCTTCACTAAAAAACTTTTCCAATGATTGGGAAACTTCCAAAACCGGACTTACGAGATTGAGATGATCAATCACTTCTTCCACTTTATCAAGGTTAATTGGAATTGAATTTTGTCCCAAAGCAAAAACTTTACATTCGGAATGCGCTTTTGGATGTTTTATAACTGCAATGGCAGATGCAAATGCCAAAACTTTCGGAGTTCCCCAATTTTTCAGGGAAGTATCAATTAAAATAATTCTTTCAAAAACATTTTCTTCAGGCGGAATTTCACGCTGAATATACAAAGCTTCATTATTCGCCACACGATTCATAAAAACCTCATCTTCATTGGCAAATTCCGACAAAAGCATTCTGCTGAAATCACCTTTATTAGTCATATCCGAAACGCCTCCAATCGGTTGTTCACCGGGAGAAAGATGACGCATTGGAATTTTTAATCCGCTCCAGATTCTTTTGATTAAGCTTCCAAACTGGAAAGTTTTGGGTTCTTCTATTAATTCCTGAATAAAATCTTTACCGGTTTCTATCGTTGTTTCTTCTTCAATAACTTCCTCTTCAATATCAGCAATTTCCAAATTACCTTTCATTACTTGAATAATCATTTGACTTGAAGGAAATTTCTCATTCAAAGCAACCAAGATTCCTAAATCTTTGGAAAACTTCGAAACAGTAATTTCTATTTTCTGTGCTGAATCGGTAATTTTTCGTGAATTTCGTAAATATCCATTTAAAATATATTCCGATTGTTTTTCCGAAACATTATTGGATGCATACTTGAATATTGTCTGTAAAAGAAGAACTCTATTTTTTCCTTTTTTATAATTGTTATGGAGAGATTTTAATGTTTCTAAAAATTGAAATGCAGGACGGATCAAATGTTTAACATATTCATGCGCTGCCAAAGGATGTTTTCTGAGATTTGTTTTAATACCTTTTAGATCTAAATATCCTTCATTTGTTGCATATAAAGCTAATAAAAGTGGACTCAAAATTGGTAAACCGTTAAGTTGAAGCTCCTTCAAGATCTCAATCAGATAAGGTCTATAAACAACAGCTCCAATATTCTGAAACGAAATAAGATTATTTTCATTATAGCCGGTATCGTCCGGAACATCCTCATCCGTTGTCCATTCCCAAAAATAATTTTGATATGACTGGAAATATTCGGTTAACTCCATTCTCGTGATTTTTCAGTCAAACGAAATGAGCTTACAGACATTTTTCTGAAATCTTCTTTATTAAGATATAAAACGCTTCCGTTTTCATTCCATAAAAGCCATTGGTTCTGATCTGCATTATATTTTCTTTGCAATAAAGAACTCAGATTTTTAAATTCAAAATCAAAACCAGTCGGTAAAAGATGACCGTCTTTTAACCAAAAAGTTTTTCCGGGAAAGCTTAACAAAGGAGTTCCGAGAAATAATGTTTTATCATTAATAACAATCCAATCTAGTTTTTCTAATTTGAATTTTGGTATCGTAGTAATTGCTTCTTTAATTTCAGAAATCGTACATAACAAAGCCATTGCAGGCTGTTCTTCTTCACTAGGCTTCAATTTAACATCAACCTTTTCATCAATTCCAAAAAAATTATTATTTGAAATAGGAAAAGTGAGCTTTATAGCTTTATCAATCGGAGTCCACAGCAAAGCGATTCTCATTTTTTTACTCGGAACCAATGCATCTTTTCGAAATAACAATCCATCCCTTAATTCATACAAAATAAAATTCGGCAATTGTTGAATTTCCGATGAAGCAGCCTGTTCATCGGTAAAACCTTTCAGCCAAATCACTTCTTCATCTATCGCAATCTGAACATTTTTCCAATCACGAATTGCACCAAGAAAATCTTCATCCGCTTTTGGAAGCTCTGCCCAAAAAATTTTTATACCGTTTGAAGAATCTTCTGCCATAAACTTTCAATTTCTTGTTGAATGTATTGTTTTTGTTCAGGATTTCGTATCCAATCGCATCGGGTTTGAAGATATCTTAATTTATCTTTTATCACGTTTTGCTCTTCAAAACTTAATGTCCCGCTATTCCATTTTTCGATCAGAATTTTCACATCTTTCATCACTTCTTCAGGATTGGGAATTTTATTTTGCAAAGCTTGCGGATGAGATTTCGGATGGTCGTCTTTTTCAATCGTTCTGTTGATAATTCCTTCTAAAATTTCAATCTGCTCTTCGGTATCCCAAATATGCTTCAACACCCATAAATCTGAAAGAATAGCTTCGTTTCTACCACAAATTAAAGCACTTGCTGCAATCAGATTTTGCAACTTCACCGCTCTACGGTCGGAAATCGCAATTCCGGTGTTTCTAAGGTTGATAATCGTATTTAAATAGACTTCATAAATCGGTTTCAGATCAATACTTTTACACAGATTCTGAAGCTCTCGGATTTCATCTGAAAAGATTTCGGGAGTTTCGGTTTCCAGAATATTTTCGAGTTTTCTACCAGCTAAAAGTACTTGTTGAAGAAGATCAGGATTCACATTATCAACATTTATTCTGATCAGAAAACGGTCGAATAAAGCATTCAAAGCTTCGTCTTCAGGAAGAACGTTACTTGCACCGACAAACATCAATGCAGGAAGTTTTTTTGTTTCTTTTCCTCTTTTGAAAATCTTTTCGTTTAAAGCCATCAAAAGGGAGTTCAAGATCGCCGAATTGGCATTGAAAATTTCATCTAAAAAAACTATTGATGCTTCAGGCATCATTCCTTCTGTGTTGGTTAACAATTCTCCTTCTTTTAATTTTCTAATATCAAAAGGACCGAAAATTTCGTTCGGTTCTGTGAAACGGGTTAAAAGATATTCAAAGTTTTTGCCGTCTGCCACCGTATTTGCCAACGTTCTTACAATGGCAGATTTTGCGGTTCCCGGAGGTCCGTATAAAAATGCATTTTCTCTTGCCAGCAAACAGATTCCGAGCAAATCTACAACGTCATTTTTCCCGACAAAAGTGTCTTTAACAAAGGCGAGAACTTTGTTTAATTTTTCTATATTTTGAGTCATTAATTAAATTTTAAAGTTTTCATCATTTTTCTCTCAGCTTTTCTTTTTCTCATCATCATTTTTTTCGTTTTTCACGAAAAAGAAGCTTTCTTGTAAGAATCTGTAATATCAAAATACAACTCAGACCCATCTTCTAATGTTAAAACATGTAGGTATTTATCTTCGTTTTGAATAAGTCTTTGTTGGGTATGTTTTTTTCGCAAATGAAGCTGTAAAAAATCAATTTCATCAGAAACTCTAATTACAATATATGGGTTCTGTATCGTTCCGTCTCCTGTTTTCTCAATACATTTCAGAATATTATGACAAATAAACATTACACTTTCTGCTGCTTTTGTATTTCCGGATTCCTTTAAAGAAAAATATTTTAGAAAATGCGCTCTGGGACTTAGTAACACATTAATAGTAACATAATAATTCAGTTTTTCATACTCTTTATTTTCATACAACTTTTCCATGATGCTTAAATCATCAGAATAAGGATTGTAATCTGGATTAGTAACAATTAATTCTCTAGATTTTAGAAAATTTTCTTTTGTGGGATCTTTTATAAAATCAAATACTGTTTCTTGACTCATTCTCTTGTGTGTTATTTATTTTTAATTCTTTCCAAAAAATATCTTTGTACATCCCAAATTCTGCAATCAGCAATTGGTTGATATATGGAATTTCCGCCAATGAATAAGCTTTCTCTTCTACAATTCTTTCAAGATATAATTTTCGGTAGGTTTTGTTTTTTAATTCTTCTTCCCAATTGATGTTTTCCAAATTTAAATCTAATCCAATTCCGGAATAATGAAACTGTTGTAAAATATTTTCCAGAATTTTCACCAAAGGATCTGTAGAATCTGCAATCTTAAGCGCATCGAGCAATTGTGGTAAAAACCTCAACGACAAATCTGCAGATAAAATTGCGGAAACATCTTTTTCACCTCGATATTGCGGAATCAGTTTTTCTAAATCTTTCGCTGTATCTTTTCTTATTAAATACAACTGAGCACTGTGATACAAAACTTTTGCAGCCCAAATGGCAGCTTCTTTATTGAATGGAATCTTATCTGATAAAAAATCTAATCTTTCTTTTTCAAATTCAGATTCGAAAAAATCTTCCGCCTCTTTTTCTTCTTTTTCAGACAGCGTTTTAAGATCTGAAAAAATAGTCAGTGTACCTTCTTTTCTGAGAAGAAACAAAGTGTCTAAAAACGGGGATTTTTTTTCCATCATCTAACAAAAATAGAATTATTTTCTTTAATTATTTATGAATTTCAAAACCTGAAATAAGAATTTACTTCTTCAACGACAAATAACTGCAGAATTCTCATTAAATTTATGTAAAAATTAATTTCTTATCCTAAGTCAATGAATCGGAAATCATTCTTGTCTTAGATTTGCAGTATTAAATAACAACAAAAAATAAATACAATGGCTACAAAATGGAATTTAGACCCAGCGCACAGTGAAATTACTTTTAAAGTAAAACACATGATGATCTCTAACATCAAAGGTAATTTTACCAACTTCACTGCAGAAATCGAAGCTGAAGACGATACTTTTGCGAATGCAAAAACTACCGCTACAATTAATGTAGATTCTATCTCTACTCACAATACAGACAGAGATAATCACCTGAAATCTGCAGAATTTTTTAATGCAGAAGCTAATCCTACAATCACTTTTGAGTCTGATGCTCTTAATAATTCTGTGACCGGAAATCTTACGGTAAACGGAGTTACGAAGCCAATTACTTTGGATGTAGACTTCGGAGGAATCAACGTAGATCCTTGGGGAAATACAAAGGCAGGTTTTTCTTTTGAAGGAAAAATCAATAGAAAAGATTTCGGACTTAACTGGAATGCAGCTCTTGAAGCAGGAGGTGTAATGGTAAGCGATGAAGTGAAAATTGCAGGTGAATTGCAGTTTGTAAAACAAGCGTAATTTTAAAATAAATTTCTACAAGCCACAAAACGTGGAATAATGAAATAATTAGTTTTTTAAATCAGAAGGTTCAGGGATTATTATTTAACCTTGAACCTTTTTTAATCTTAATAGAAATGAATCTCAATGATTTACAGAATATAAGCAGCCAGTTTAAAAACTCGCAGAAAATGCCGGTTCTTTTTCTTGGTCACGGTTCTCCGATGAATGCCATTGAAGAAAATCAGTTTGTACAGGGTTTTAGAAATGTTGCGAAGGAAATTCCAAAACCAAATGCTATTTTGTGTATTTCTGCACACTGGTTCACCCGCGGAACAAAAGTTACGGCGATGGATATGCCCAAAACGATTCACGATTTTGGTGGTTTCCCGCAAGCTTTGTTTGATGTACAATATCCTGCTCCCGGAAATCCTGAATTGGCACACGAAGTTGCTGAAATTTTAAATCCAATCGTTGAAGAAGATCACAATTGGGGGCTTGATCATGGAGCTTGGTCGGTAATTAAACACATGTATCCCAATGCTGATATTCCCGTGATTCAGTTGAGTATTGATTATACAAAACCACCGCAATATCATTTTGATCTGGCTAAAAAATTAGAAAAACTGAGAGAAAAAGGTATCTTAATTATCGGCAGCGGAAATATTGTGCATAATCTAAGATTAATTGATTGGCGAAACATTGATACCGTTGGAGCGGGTTGGGACTGGGCAATTGAAGCTCGTGAAAAAACCAACAACTGGCTTCTTGACGGAAATTTTCAGAACCTTATTGATTATCAAAAACAGGGAACTTTTCTGCAATACGCCATTCCTACACCCGATCATTATTTGCCATTGATCTATTCTTTAGGTTTAAAAAATAAATCGGAAGATCTGGTTTTATTTAATGATGATTTAATTGGCGGTTCACTGAGTATGACGAGTGTAAAAATCGGTTAAATTAAATTTCTTTAGCCTTCTTTTTTTATCACTATAAATTTAGTAATATTGTTTACCATGAAAAAAACAGTATTACTTTTCTTAATGATTTGTCCTTTTTATGTGCTTTTTTCACAAACCATAAAAGGTACAGTCGTGAATGATATCGATAAACCGATTGAGAATGTCAACATCTATCTCGACGGAACGAAAACGGGAACGACTTCGGCAGCAGACGGAAGTTTTAATCTGACCTCAAAAAACAATAACAGTCTCGTTTTTCAGAAAGATAATTACGAAACTGTCATCGTAAACACTTCGGATGTTTTAAATAAAAAGCTGAAAGTGGTTTTGATAAAAGCGAAAGAAATCGAAGAAGTTGTGATCATCCCATTTACAGAAACTGCCTATAAAAATTACATCAAATACTTTCTGGATTCTTTTATTGGTTCGGATCAATCTAATGTAAAAATCAAAAATCAACGTTCTCTGAAGTTTTCTTATGATAAAACGAATAAAATTTTAAGAGTAAAAGCTCCACAAACTTTAATTATAGAAAATAAAAACTTAGGTTATCAAATTGACTATAATCTTCAGGATTTTGTTGGTGATTTTGAAAACAAAACGACCCGTTATACAGGAACAAGCTTTTTTAAAGAAACTAAAAATACAGATAAAGTAAAACTCAACAGAATGAATGCCTATGACGGCAGTCAGGTTCATTTTTTCAGAAGTGTTTTTGCAAATAAAGTTGCTGATGAAGGCTTTATTGTGAACCAGATTACCAAGTTTCCGAACTCAAAATATCCTACTGAAGAAGAATTGCAACGGCTCAAAGATTTTACAGAAATGCTTAAATCAAAAGGTACATTAAATATTCCGGAAGACATTTTAGATATTGGTAATCGTAAAAGAAACGAGCAACCTTATAAAATTGGTATTACAAAAACACAGATTCCAGAGACTGATTACACAAAAAAAACAGACAATAAATTATTTTTGGATTATGATTATATGATGCAGATTAATTTCAAAAGGTATTTTTATGAGTTGCAAAAAGGACAGTTTGTAAAAGCTACAATCCCAATCGTAGAAACTTCTTTTCTTCATCCCGAAAGCGACACTTTTGAAATTTACACTAACGGAAATACTTCAAACCCCGGCATGCTGACAAATCAGGGAGAGTTTACCAAAAATAAAATCGAGTTTCTTTTGCCTTTGGATTATCAGTTGGGAGATTGATTACATTTAATCACTAAAATTTTGCACAAAAAAAAATCGGAAGATAAATCCTCCGATTATAATATGTAAGTGCTTCAATTAGATTCTTGTAATTGCAACAACATGTGGTACGCCTTCAATTGGGCTGTAAATTTCTACGATTGCTCCCCAAATAACTTGTGAAGGCGGCATAGATGCGTCACATTTGAAACGGTAATTAGTTCCGTTTACTAATTGTGTAGCTACAAGTTGCGGTGTATATTTTACTCCTACAAATCCTCTCATTGCTTCGTCAAATACTTTTTGATCTTGTGGCGTAAGAGCGTGGTATGCTGTCCATCCTCCTACTAATGATTCTTGTGCTGTTGTCATGGTTAATATTTTGTTTTTTTCCTACTCTTATGGCTTTTCGGATTGCGCCCCGTTTTTTAATGGTTTCTGGTCTCCAAGGTTAAAGTTTTTTTTAATAAAGATTGTTTTAGATATTCTTGAAAATTAATTTATTGATTTTCAATTTTATTTTAAACAATGCTGTTATTTGTTTGTGATCACATGACAAAGCTACTACAGACAAAATATATTTAATAGCGTATAAATACGTATTTTCACTTTTAAGTATAATTACCAAACACTAAATTTTTTTATCAAATTTAATAAACATATATAATTATATAAAATATTTCAACATTAATAACATATTTTAAATATCATATTAAAAATACACAATAAGATTATTCAGGTTAAACTAAAACCATAATTACCGTTGCGAATCATAAAAAAAGTAGCGTCATTTCTTATGACACTACTTTTTAAAATTTTATTTTTATTGTTTTTTAGCTCCTCAAAATATTGTTAAATCTATTGTACAGCTTGTAAAACATTAATATTTCCATATCCGTAATCTGCATTCTTGGTTGGATAATAGGTTGCAGACTGTCTCATTTTATTTAAAACCTGATCTCTCGTCCATGACGGATTTTTAGACCAAACCAAAGCTGCAATACCAGCAGTAGAAGCAGTTGCCACAGAAGAGCCGCCAACATAATCGGTTTGTGCATTGTAATAACTCAATACAGGTATATTATTTCCCGAAGCTCTTTCCATCTGATACGTAAAATCTATTTCGCTTCCAGAATGGCAAACATCACACTTCTGATTTGAAGTATTTTCTTTCACTCCTGTTATTGCCTGTGTTTCTGGCATCCAAGCCGGAAAAATTACGCCAACAAATGTTGTAAAACTTGTAGAAGTTCCACCGGCACAGAAAATAAGTTTTCCTTTAGAATAAGCATATTTTACACCGTCTTCAATTTTTCCAACTGAGAAAATATGCCCCATCGACATTGAAATTATTTTCACACTTGCTGTATTTCCAAGATTGGTAAAGGCGATTTTCACTCCTTCTTGTTCGTGATACCCATCCAAAACAACATTAGAAGCTGCACGATAAGAAATCAAGTTTGCATTATATGCAACACCAACCGGTTGTCCCTGATTATTTCTCGGAGCCGCCATTGCAGAAGCCATGCTCGTTCCGTGGCCGCATTTATCATCCGCTCCGTCATAACCGGAACTCCATGGCCAAACAGAATCTACATACACTCCGTTTTTACTGATCGTTCTTCCCGAAGATGAGCCATTATTAAAACTGCCACTCAACAAACTTTGATTGAAAGAAACTCCTGAATCGATTAATCCGATGGTTACTCCGGCTCCTGTGCTGTAATTCCATGCGCTGGTAATATTATGTTTTGCAAATGACCAAGGTGCTTGTGCATTTGGAGTTACGGTAGTATAATCTGAAGCATTCAGAGCAGTTGATTCTAATCCACAGCCCGAAGAACTTCCACTTGATTTTGCTGCAACACCATTGATTTTATTTTCATTTTCAAAATAACGATAATCTGCAGGCTCGAAATAGCGTATTGATTTCAATTTTCGTAACGCAATCACCGTTTCCTGCTTTTCGATATAAACATCTATTTGATTTAGAAATTCATCAGAAGCCAATAAAACTCTCTTGCTTTTTCCTTCATATTGCTGAATAACATCTAAAATTTCCTGTTGTAAAGCCTCAGAATTAGAAGATTTGCTCCTGTCGAAATCATCTTTTGAATTTCCAAAACCGATTGAAGCAATTTTATTTCCCTGAACAATCCCGCTCCACAAAAAGTGTGAGGAAGCCTCGTTCCACGAAAATTTTCCTTTCATTTTGGTGGTTTCATTGATTTGTTCGTTGATTTGTCTTGCACTCAAAGGATCTGTCTGTACAATTTCTGCTTCAATAGCATTGGTCTGCATGTCTTCTGTGGAACAAGAGCCCAGCGCAAAAACTGCCAATACGTAAAATACACATTTTTTCATACTAAAATATTTAAAATTTGGTACTCCAAGATATTAATTTCTAATGATATAGACATATTAAAATTTTATTTTGAACATAAAAAAGTATGTTATAAATACTTTACAATAATTACAATTTCAAATTTATTTTTCATGATTAAACTTCATCACAAAAGGAATGACTAATCCTCAGATTTAACATAATAATCCCAATCAATAGTAAAAACTTAATACTTAAAGTTATTCTCAAAATGCTACAGTTATCTGAACTTGTTTTCGTAAATTTGTGTTTGAAATTTTTTACTAGATGAAAGAAAGTGCTGTAAAAAAAATTGCAGTTCTTACTTCAGGAGGAGATTCTCCGGGTATGAACGCAGCATTAAGAGCGGTTGTAAGAACCGCAAATTACTATAATATCGAATGTTACGGTGTACGAGAAGGCTACAATGGTCTTATCCACGATGACTTCCTGAAAATGGGGCCTCGTTCCGTAAAAAATATAATCAATCAGGGTGGTACGATTCTTAAATCTGCCCGTTCCGTGGAATTCAGAACCAAAGAAGGTCGTCAGAAGGCTTATGACAATTGCATGAAATATGGAATTGATGCTTTGGTGTGTATTGGCGGTGACGGTACTTTTACCGGAGCTAAAATCTTTAATGAAGAATTTGGCATCAGAGTAATAGGTGTTCCCGGAACGATTGACAATGATATTTTCGGAACCGATAATACCATTGGATACGATACTGCTTTGAACACAGCAATGGATGCGATTGACAAAATCCGTGATACGGCGACTTCTCACAACAGAGTTTTCTTTGTTGAGGTGATGGGTCGTGATGCAGGTTTCATTGCCTTAAACAGTGGTTTGGCAACCGGAGCTTTAGACATTCTTATTCCTGAGAAAAAAGACAGTATGGATGAGTTGTTTGCAACCTTCAGAAATGCTGAAAAAACAGGAAAAGCTTCAAGTATTGTTGTTGTTGCTGAAGGTGAAAAACTTGCAAATATCTACGAACTGGCTGAGCAGACTCAAAAAGAATTCCCTGATTATGATATCCGTGTAGCAATTTTAGGTCACATCCAAAGAGGTGGTTCACCAAGCTGCGCCGATAGAGTTTTGGCGAGCAGACTGGGTTACGGAGCCGTGGTAGGATTAATGGAAGGGCAAACCAATGTAATGGCAGGAATGCGTTCTAACGATATTGTTTATACAGAGATCGAAGAGGCAATCAAAAAACACAACGAAATCAATAGAGATCTTTTATTAATTTCTGAAATTTTAGCAATCTAACTATTTAATATAATTTTTAAAAAAGTAAATCATTATGTCAACAATTAAAGTAGGTATTAACGGTTTTGGTAGAATCGGTCGTCTTGTTTTCAGAGCAATGACAGAGAGAAGCAACATCGAAGTTGTAGGAATCAACGACCTTATCAATGCAGAATACATGGCTTACATGTTAAAATACGATTCTGTACACGGAATTTTCCCTGGAGAAGTTTCTGTAGAAGGTAACGATCTTGTGGTAAACGGAAAGAAAATCAGAGTTACTGCAGAAAAAGACCCAACCAACCTAAAGTGGAACGAAATCGGTGCTGATTATATCGTAGAATCTACAGGTTTATTTTTAGATAAAGAAAGTGCATCAAAGCATATTACTGCAGGTGCAAAAAAAGTAATTCTTTCTGCTCCTTCTAAAGATGATACTCCAATGTTTGTAATGGGTGTAAACCACAAAGAACTTACTGACGATATCAAAATCTTATCAAACGCTTCTTGTACCACAAACTGTTTAGCTCCTTTAGCTAAAGTAATTCACGATAACTTCGGAATCGTAGAAGGTTTAATGACTACTGTACACGCTACAACAGCTACTCAAAAAACTGTTGACGGTCCTTCAATGAAAGACTGGAGAGGTGGTAGAGCTGCTCTAAATAACATCATCCCTTCTTCTACAGGTGCTGCAAAAGCAGTAGGAAAAGTAATCCCTTCATTGAACGGAAAATTAACAGGTATGTCTTTCAGAGTACCAACTGTTGACGTTTCTGTAGTAGATTTAACAGTAAGAATTGAAAAAGCTGCTTCTTATGAAGAAATCTGTGCGGTAATCAAAGCTGCTTCTGAAGGTGAATTGAAAGGTATCCTTGGATACACTGAAGATGCTGTAGTTTCTCAGGATTTCATCGGAGACAAGAGAACTTCAATCTTCGATAAAGATGCAGGAATTATGCTTTCTCCAAACTTTGTAAAACTTGTTTCTTGGTATGACAACGAAATGGGTTACTCAAACAAATTGGTTGATATGTTGATCCATTCTGCTTCTTTGTAATTGATACATTTCAAATTAGATATAAGAAAACCTTCCGGATGGAAGGTTTTTTGTTTAAACTAAAATCTTAAATTTATTTTGCAGGTTCTTGTTTTTTAACTCTTCCAAAGTTATAGGTAATCCCAAAAAAATGGCCAAAAGAAAATTTATTATTTGTAGCAACAGTTCCTTCTGTTCCTAAGTCGTAAGAGATTTCTCCATTAGTTTTATACTGATCCGAAATTCGTGATACCGCACCCATTGTAAGACCTCCGTGTAAAACAAGACGTTCTTCTTTTCCTAAAATTAAACCAAATCCTGTTAATATTTGAAACTTTTGATTTGTAGTAAATAAAGCTCCAATACTCAAAGCAGGGCGCACCCAAGAGCCACCTCTTAAAGATAGATTGATCATTGAGCCAAATCCGAAATCGTAATCTCCTTTTTCTTTGCTATATATAAATTTGTTGTTTCCTGTATCGTCTTTCGTTTCATATTCTTTATCCATTAATGAGGTAAGAAAAACACCCCCACTTATATCAATTTTCAAACCTCCTTTTACCCATATGTTAAAAACATACTTATCAGGAATTGGGTTTGCAACAGACCTATCATAACGTTCTAAAGTAACCTCCACAACATCAATATTTTTACCATTAATATCAATTGGCAGCAGATAATTGTATAATTTCAGCTGATACATTTTCGAAATCTCATTCTTTATTTTTACAGATATAGAGTCTATAGGCTTTTGTTTTTTACTAAAATATTCGGATGTCTCTGGAAAGTTTTCCGCTTCGTTACCTATATTTTGCGATGCAGATAAAAGATTGATGTAAGAAGTATTAAAATTTTTTCGTATAGAATCAAATTTGTTTTTGTCTAAAAAATCCTCTGCTGAAATTTCGACAATATAGGTGTCAACATTTACTTTCAGGTCATTAAAAGATTTTTGCAAAACTTTAGTTGCATTCTTAATGTTGGTTTTATCTTCTTCTTCGTTTGCCGTTTCTTTTCCTTTAATAAAATTTGTTGAAAATTCAGACATAGAATTATGTTCTTGAAATATCGAATCATTGTTCTTTTCCGAATTTTGAGTCATTGCATTTTTAATTGGAACTACTTTTCCGATACTATCTAAAGGATTATAACCTTGTCCTTCATATAAATCTACAAATCTGTGATTGATCACATATTTATACTTGTATGGATTGGCGTTTTTTAGATCGAATGATAATAGCTGATTTGTTTTTATAACCAACTTATTGCTAGAATCTGTAGCAGTTAAAGCATTTTTGGAAGGTTTTCCTAAATTTAATTCGAAAACTTTGGTTTCGATTTGCGCAGACACCATCCCCACCCATCCGAGCAGAAACAGCAATAAAATTTTTGTTCTCATGATTACTTTTGTTTTTTATGGTTAGTTTATAAAAAGCGAAAAAGCAACTACCAAAAATATTGGCAGCCGAGTTTTCAGATATTAGTTTATACAAATATCTGTAATTTTTTAAAGCAAAAATAATTTTACAGATTAATTTTTAGTAAATTCTCAACATAAGCCAATAATACATGAATTTAGTCTAATGTAAGATTTTTTAATGACCAGACTCCGCCATTATATATATTCAGATCTATTTTAGAATTAATCCCATATACAATTCCATTTTCTGTAAACTGCCAAAAGTCCCATTGATCTTCAGGGGATGGTGCCGGAACATCATTGTAATTGGCAAGCCAAATCGGATAATCATCAAATTCTCCTCTCAGAAAGTCTTTGTAATAATGATAATAAGTATAAATAATTGGCTTTACGCCGTATGTTTCCTCGATAATTTTACACCAGACTTTCAGGTCTTCAATCAGCTTTTCGTTAGATTTTGTTTTTGGAATTTTTTCAATGTCTAAAACCGGTGGCAGATCACCACTTTCCAGCTTTACATTATCCAAAAAATTGTTTGCCTGAATCACCGGATCTTCATCAGCCCGGTAAAAATGATATGCTCCACGAATGAGATTATGCTCTTTTGCAGAAGTCCAGAATTCATCAAAATTTTTATCGGCATTTCGGTTTCCCATCGTTGCTCTCATCACCACAAATTCCAATGGAATTGTTTTATTTCCGATGCTCAGACTATCCCATTTTATATCTTCCTTACTTTGATAATGAGAAATGTCGAAACCATACGTTTTATCGAGATTATCTGAGATTATTTTCTGAATTCTTAAAGTTTCGTTTTCACTGTTTTTTAGCTTCTTATGAGTAAATTTATTAAAGTACAGCGCATAATAGTAAGTGATTGATTGCTTAAGATACAAACCTGTTCCGATAAGTGCAATAATCAATATTACCAACACTATTTTTCGTCGCAAAAAATAATTCTTACGTCTCGATTTATGGATGCTTTTGGCAGTTTTTTTGGTGTACTTTCTAGGGCTCATAAAGTTTTGCAAAACTAACTTTTTAAGCCCTAAAATACTAAATAAAATAAGTAAATTTGTGTATTATGGAAACACGCGAAAAGATCATCATTATTGGAGGAGGTTTTGCGGGATTGCAGCTTGCAAAAACGCTGAACAATAAAAATAAAAAAGTAATTGTTCTCGACAGAGTAAACCACCACATGTTCCAGCCACTGTTTTATCAGGTCGCCTGTGGACGAATAGAGCCTTCCAATATTTCTTTTCCTTTCAGAAAAATCTTTCAGCAATCCAGAAATACACAGTTTCGTTTAACCGATGTAAAGTCTATTGATACAGCTAACAATAAGGTCATTACTGACGGCGCAGAATTTACTTACGACAAATTAATCATCGCTACAGGTTGTAAAACCAATTTCTTCGGAAATAAAGATCTTGAAAGCAAAGCTTTCGGAATGAAAAACACCCAGGAGGCGATCGGTATCAGAAATCATGTCTTGATGACTTTCGAAAAACTGATTCTTGAAAAAAGCCGAAGTGATGACGGAAACTGGAATATCGTTATCGTGGGAAGCGGACCAACCGGAGTAGAACTTGCCGGAGCTTTTTCAGAAATGAAAAAAGAAATTCTTCCGCGTGATTATCCTTATATGAATTTTGATCAGCTTCAAATAATTCTTGTAAGTTCTACCGAAAAGCCTCTCGCCGTAATGAGCCCCGAAGCTCAGGAAAAGTCTGAAAAATATTTAAAAGAATTAGGTGTAAAATTTCTCAGTGGCGAAATCGTAACCGATTATGACGGGGATAAAGTATATATGAAAAGCGGCAAAGAAATTCCTTCTAATAACGTGATTTGGGCTGCAGGAGTTACAGGAAATGTCGTTGATGGCTTTCCTTCCGAAAACTTAGTCAGAAATCGATATATTGTTGACCGTTTTAATAAAGTAAAAGGCTACGAAAACATTTACGCAGTCGGAGACATTGCTTACATGGAAACTCCGAAATATCCTCAAGGTCATCCTCAGGTTGCAAATGTTGCCATCAATCAGGCGAAAAATTTAGGCAAAAACTTTTTGAGGAAAAGTAAAAACGAATGGGTAGAATACGAATATAAAGATCAAGGTTCTTTAGCCACAATCGGAAAACACAGAGCCGTTGTAGATTTACCATTTATAAAATTTCAGGGACTTTTTGCGTGGTATTTTTGGATGTTCTTACATTTAATGCTTATTTTGAGCGTCCGAAATAAACTGGCCATATTTTTTAACTGGATGTGGAGCTATTTTAATAAAGATTCATCCTTACGTCTGATTATTTCGCCATCCAAAAAAAATAATACGCAGCAATGAGAATTGACATTATAAGTGTGCTTCCAGAATTAATGGTAAGTCCGTTTCAAACTTCTATTTTAAAAAGAGCAATTGATAAAGGTATTGTAGAAGTACATTTTCATCAGTTAAGAGACTGGTCGATCAACAAACACCGTCAGATTGATGACGAACCGTACGGCGGCGGCGCAGGAATGGTCATGATGATAGAGCCTTTAGACAAATGTATTTCTGAACTTAAGTCTCAAAGAGAATATGACGAAATTATTTATCTGACACCGGATGGGGAAACCTTAAATCAAAAAATTGCCAATACGTTATCGATTAAAAATAATCTGATCTTTTTGTGTGGTCATTACAAAGGAATCGATCAGCGTGTAAGAGATTTGCATATTACCAAAGAAATTTCAATAGGAGATTTCGTTTTGACAGGTGGCGAATTGGCGGCGTGTGTTTTAGCAGATTCTATTATCCGTCTTGTTCCCGGAGTTTTGAATGATGAGCAAAGTGCTTTAACAGACAGTTTCCAGGATGATTTGCTTTCACCACCTATTTATACAAGACCCGAATCTTACAAAGGTCTGGATGTTCCAAAAATACTTTTAAGTGGAAATTTTGCTAAAATTGAAGAATGGAGACATGATCAGGCAATAAAAATCACCACAGAAAAGCGCCCCGATCTTTTAGAATAAAACAAAAACTTATGCAATAAATAGCTTTTGCTGAAAATTTTACATTTTTATTACCTTTCAAAAGAATTCTCACCTGTTTATTTCACATTTATATGTATTAAATTCAATTTATTAATACATGACTTTATTTGAAAATTATATTGTAGATTTACCAATTATTTATCATTATAATAACTAATTATTTTAAAATTTAATTTAATTTAGTCTTTTTTATTAGTCAAATTTTTGATATATTTAATGGTAATTTAGTTTAAAATTTTGCTATAATCAGAAAAATATGTTGATGGAGCTCTTTGCTTTTTACAATGTTGAAAATTTATTTTTGCCCGATCCGCCGCAGATTCATAAGCTTGATCCCACAAGATCAGGACTACGAAACTGGGATGATAGAAAGTACAGAACTAAACTTTCAAAAATTGCACATGTTTTTCGTTTAATAAAGGAAGAAAACGGAGTTTTACCCGCCATTATCGGCTTGTGTGAAATTTCAGGAAAAAAAGTTTTGGAAGATCTTGTGAAACTAGATCCTTTCAGCTCTCAATACGGAATTGTACACTATAATTCTCTCGATGAACGAAAGGTAGACGTTGCTTTGTTATATGACAAGTCTAAAGTTGAAATAATAGATTCTGAAGCCATCACTTTCTTTTTTGAAATTGTAGACAACAGACCCGACAATTATGACACGACGAGGGATGTACTCTTTGCGAAAATAAAATTCAAAGAGGAAATAATGAATGTTTTTGTAGCTCATCTTCCTTCGAAAAGAGAAAAAGACATTAATCAGCCTAAGCGTAATTTCATTATGAATGAAATTAGAAACCGGATCTTAAATATTATTGATAAAGACCATGAACATGTCATTTTGTGCGGCGATTTTAATCAAAACCCGGATGATGAAAATTTAATAAAAATTCTTTACGACAATTCACAGAAAAAGATCTTACACAATCCTTTTCAAAAGCTGTTTTCAACTAAAAAATATTCTACCTTTCATTACAAATCCGGATTACTGTTTGACCAGATCATGCTGTCAGATTCTTTTTTTAAGACCGATGCATCATTATCATTTCAGGATGCAAAAGTTTTTAACCCTGAAAGTATGAGCACTAAAAACAGGGGCTTTGAAGGAAGGCCTTTCAGAACCTATGCGGGAACAAGATATCTCGGTGGCTTTAGCGACCATTTTCCGGTTTTGGTGACTTTTGTAAAAAATTGAATTTAAGTAACACATACTAAGATGAAAAACACAGACGACAATAGCAGCTATCAACTAGATCAGCTAGACAAAGAAATTATTTATATGCTGATGGACAATTCTAAAAGTTCTTTGGCCTATATATCTAAACAAGTAGGGATATCTACCACTGCTGTGCATCAGAGAATCAAGAAGCTCGAATCGGCAGGCGTTATAGAGAATTCTATCTCATTTTTGAACCCACGAAAAATAGGATACAAAGTAGTATCATACATCGGTATGTTTCTTGACCAGCCAAGTCATTATCCTGAAGTGGTAAAATCGCTAAAGGAAGTGAATGAAGTTGTAGAAGCGCATTATACCACAGGAAATTACACTATTTTTCTAAAAGTATTATGCAAAGACAATGATCATTTAATGCAGATTTTAAGCAAACTTCAAAAGCTGAAAGGGGTAACAAGAACAGAAACTTTCATATCTTTGGAACAAGGTATTTACAGACAACTGAAAGTATAATCATGATAAACATTGCTCAATATTTAGATTCAACTTATTTAAAAACTCCACAACAGTCAGGAATTTCTGAACAAGAAACTCTTCAAAAGGTAAAAGATTTAGCTGAGGAAGCTATAGATCATCACATTTTTGCGGTAATGATCCGCCCAGATTATGTAGGCGAAATTAAAAGTTTTTTAAGAGAAAAGAATTCTGATGTTATTGTGGGAACAGTAATTGGTTTTCATGAAGGTACTTATACCATTGATGAAAAATTAACACAAGCTTCTAAAGCAATTGATGATGGGGCAGATGAGCTGGATTTTGTAATTAATTACGAAGCTTATCTTAAAGGAAATTTTGAACTTGTAAAAGATGAGTTTGTAAGATGTACACAACTATGTATTCAACATCAAAAAATTGCTAAATGGATTATTGAAATTGCAGCTTTAACAGATAAACAAATTGCAGACATTACCAAAAATATTTCAACCTGGGCTGAAGAAAATTTTGATAAAAAAGACTTGAAAAATATTTTTGTTAAATCTTCAACAGGTTTTTATCAAACAGAGAACGGAAAGCCAAATGGAGCAACCTTCGAAGGAATCAAAATAATGCTTGATAATGCTGGTAAACTTCCCGTAAAAGCAGCAGGCGGAGTAAGAACACCGGAAGATGCCGAAAAGATGATAAAATTAGGCGTTAAAAGGATTGGAACTTCTTCTGCAACGGCTCTTCTAAAAAATGATTCTGCTTCAGAAGGATATTAACTACACAATTTTTTTAAAAACACAAAACCCATCATTATCTGATGGGTTTATTTTATGCTTGCTGAGCCTGATATTCTGCGTAAAACTCTTTAGTTTCATCAATTACGGCATCCATTTCTTCTAAGCTATATACTTCCAGAAACTTTCTTCTGAAATCTTTAAAATGAGGAACTCCACGGAAATAATTGCTGTAATGCTGTCTCATTTCTATTAATCCCAACTTTTCACCTTTCCATTCAGCACTCCATTCAGCGTGTTGACGCACCGCCAATAATCTGTCTGAAATAGTTGGAGCAGCTAAGTTTTCACCTGTTTTAAAGAAATGTTTTATTTCATTAAAAATCCAAGGATATCCGATAGCAGCACGACCGATCATAATTCCATCGCACGCATATTTATTTTTGTATTCTAAAGCTTTT
Source organism: Chryseobacterium indoltheticum (assembly GCF_003815915.1). Lineage (NCBI taxonomy): Bacteria > Pseudomonadati > Bacteroidota > Flavobacteriia > Flavobacteriales > Weeksellaceae > Chryseobacterium > Chryseobacterium indoltheticum. Next base: position 1,111,016 of record NZ_CP033929.1, on the reverse strand, counting down.
TCGGGTGAATCTATATCCCCGTTACCAAAAATAGGAATCTCAATATTAGGATTTTGTTTAATTCTTGAAATATGTTCCCAATCTGCTTCCCCTTTATACATTTGTCCACGGGTTCTTGCATGAATAGTCAAAGCCTTGATTCCTGTTTCCTGAAGACGTTCGGCAACTTCATCAATATTGATTGAATTGCTATCCCATCCTAAACGTGTTTTTACCGTTACCGGAAGACTTGTAGAGCTCACCACAGCTTTTGTAAGGCGAACCATCATATCAACATCCTTCAAAACACCTGCTCCGGCACCTTTACAAACAACTTTTTTCACAGGACATCCAAAATTGATATCTACCAAATCAGGATTTACAGTTTCCACAATTCTCGCAGACATTGCCATTGCCTCTTCATCACCACCAAAAATCTGAATTCCCACTGGTCTTTCATAATCGAAAATATCCAGTTTTTTTCGGCTTTTCATTGCATCACGAATTAAGCCTTCAGAAGAAATAAACTCCGAATACATCAAATCTGCACCGTGCATCTTACAAAGACGTCTGTATGGAGGATCACTTACATCTTCCATGGGAGCCAACAAAAGCGGAAATTCCGGCAGTTCTATATTGCCAATTTTAATCATGGTGCAAATTTACGAATTTCTAAACTTTAAACAATTTAATAATATCTATTATGGTGATTCTTAAAAGTATTTAGCGCATACCTTAAATAAATACTTTTTTTAGGAGCTTTATCCGGCTATCCGCTTTTACTCCTCACTCTTTTCTTTGCCAAAGCTAAAACCTTCAACTTTTCCTCTGCGTTGCGGGGTAACCGTTGCTTGTAAATCTATCATACGTTAAAATTATTATTGCTCACTTTTATAAACAAACCAAAACCGAACTGTCGCTCCTACAAAGCTCATTAAATATATCTACTTTTTAACTCGCTACAAAGTTTTCGCTCCTACTGAGCCCAGCCTTTACCTTTACCTTTACCTTTACCTTTACCTTTACCTTTACCTTTACCTTTACCTTTACCTTAACAGTTTTTCTTTGGTGTTAAATAAATATTGATGGTCATCATTTTATTGATTGGAACAACTAACACTTATCACTTATCACTTATCAAAATTACTCATTGCCTATTGCTCATTACCTATTGCCTATTACCTATTACCTATTACCTATTACCTATTGTTCATCATTCAGGTTTAGAGCAAAAAAAAGTCTCATACAAATAATGTATGAGACTTTTAAAAAAAACTGGCGGCGACCTACTCTCCCGCTTTCGCAGTACCATCGGCGCTGGTGGGCTTAACTTCTGTGTTCGGAATGGGAACAGGTGAGCCCCACCGCTAAAACCACCCTAAATATGGTTTAATGTAACAATGTAGTTAATGTAACAGTGTAACAATTGATATTGGTACATTGGTAAACTTTTACATTGCTAAATTATATTTATCGATAAGAATATTCACAAAGAGAGAACCTTGATTGCGCAATTAAGCAGTTGCCAATTAGGCTATAAATCTACGGGTAATTAGTACTACTCGGCTATGCTGTTACCAACTTTACACCTATAGCCTATCAACGTTGTCATCTCCAACGACCCTTAAAAGATGTCTCATCTTGAGGCGAGTTTCGCACTTATATGCTTTCAGTGCTTATCTCTTCCAAACGTAGCTACTCAGCGGTGCTCCTGGCGGAACAACTGATACACCAGAGGTTTGTTCAAATCGGTCCTCTCGTACTAGATTCAAGCCCTCTCAAACATCTAACGCCCGCAATAGATAGAGACCGAACTGTCTCACGACGTTCTGAACCCAGCTCGCGTGCCACTTTAATGGGCGAACAGCCCAACCCTTGGGACCTTCTCCAGCCCCAGGATGTGACGAGCCGACATCGAGGTGCCGAACCTCCCCGTCGATGTGAGCTCTTGGGGGAGACTAGCCTGTTATCCCCGGAGTACCTTTTATCCTATGAGCGATGGCCCTTCCATACGGAACCACCGGATCACTATGTCCTGCTTTCGCACCTGATCGACTTGTAGGTCTCACAGTCAAGCACCCTTATGCCATTACACTCTACGCACGGTTACCAAGCGTGCTGAGGGTACCTTTGAAAGCCTCCGTTACTCTTTTGGAGGCGACCACCCCAGTCAAACTACCCACCACGCAGTGTCCTTCTAAAAGAAGTTAGGCTCCAAGTAAGTAAAGGGTGGTATTTCAACGTTGACTCCACAAACACTAGCGTGCCTGCTTCAAAGTCTCCCACCTATCCTACACATTACTTACTCAAAGTCAATACGAAGTTATAGTAAAGGTTCACAGGGTCTTTTCGTCCCATTGCGGGTACTCGGCATCTTCACCGAGACTACAATTTCACAGAGCTCATGGTTGAGACAGTGCCCAGATCGTTACACCATTCGTGCAGGTCGGAACTTACCCGACAAGGAATTTCGCTACCTTAGGACCGTTATAGTTACGGCCGCCGTTTACTGGGGCTTCAGTCAAACGCTTCGCATTGCTGCTAACGCCCTTCCTTAACCTTCCAGCACCGGGCAGGTGTCAGACCCTATACAGCATCTTTCGATTTAGCAGAGTCCTGTGTTTTTGATAAACAGTCGCCTGGGCCTCTTCACTGCGGCCAGCATTGCTGCTGGCGTCTCTTCTTCCGAAGTTACGAGACTATTTTGCCTAGTTCCTTAACCATGATTCACTCTAGCACCTTAGGATTCTCTCCTCGACTACCTGTGTCGGTTTATGGTACGGGTTGCTTCACTTCGGCTTTTCTTGGAAGCACTTTCCCTGCAGCAGCTTCGCCCGAAGGCTAGGCCTTGACTATTCCGTCAGTCTCCAGCAGGTACGGCACTCCGTCCCCTTTTTAGTGTGAGCAAGTATGGGAATATTAACCCATTGTCCATCCACTACCCCTTTCGGGTTCGCGTTAGGTCCCGACTAACCCTCAGCTGATTAGCATGGCTGAGGAAACCTTAGTCTTTCGGTGAGCGGGTTTCTCGCCCGCTTTATCGTTACTTATGCCTACATTTTCTTTTCTGTACGCTCCACAATATCTCACGATACTGCTTCTGTGCAAACAGAATGCTCCCCTACCAGATACAACCCAACGGTTGTAAATCCATAGCTTCGGTACTCTATTTATGCCCGATTATTATCCATGCCGGACCGCTCGACTAGTGAGCTGTTACGCACTCTTTAAATGAATGGCTGCTTCCAAGCCAACATCCTAGCTGTCAATGCAGTCCAACCGCGTTGCTTCAACTTAATAGAGATTTGGGGACCTTAGCTGTTGGTCTGGGTTCTTTCCCTCTCGGACACGGACCTTAGCACCCGCGCCCTCACTGCCGTGGAACATTTATTAGCATTCGGAGTTTGTCAGGAATTGGTAGGATTTGACTCCCCCGCATCCAATCAGTAGCTCTACCTCTAATAAACTTATACACGACGCTGCACCTAAATGCATTTCGGGGAGTACGAGCTATCTCCCAGTTTGATTGGCCTTTCACCCCTACCCACAGGTCATCCGAAGACTTTTCAACGTCAACCGGTTCGGTCCTCCACTTTGTGTTACCAAAGCTTCAACCTGCCCATGGGTAGATCACAAGGTTTCGCGTCTAATACTACTAACTAAGCGCCCTATTCAGACTCGCTTTCGCTCCGGCTCCGGACCTGAAGTCCTTAACCTCGCTAGTAACATTAACTCGTAGGCTCATTATGCAAAAGGCACGCCGTCACCCAACTTGTGGGCTCCGACCGCTTGTAGGCGTACGGTTTCAGGTTCTATTTCACCCTTCTATTCGAAGTGCTTTTCACCTTTCCTTCACAGTACTTGTTCACTATCGGTCTTTCAGGAGTATTTAGCCTTGGAGGATGGTCCCCCCATATTCAGACAGGATTTCACGTGTCCCGCCCTACTCATTTATCATCTAAATATACCTTTCAAATACGGGGCTATCACCCTCTATGGCTGTTCTTTCCAGAACATTCTTTTAAATATATAAAGACTTTTGGGCTAATCCGCGTTCGCTCGCCACTACTTACGGAATCTCTTCGATTTCTTTTCCTCCGGGTACTTAGATGTTTCAGTTCTCCGGGTTTGCTCTCCTTGCGGAGTGACTGGTCTTCAACCAGACGGGTTGCCCCATTCGGACATCTCGGGATCAATTCGTGTGTGCCAATCCCCCGAGCTTTTCGCAGCTTACCACGTCCTTCTTCGCCTCTGAAAGCCTAGGCATCCGCCATACGCCCTTAACGATTTCTTTCCTAATTATTAATTAGTTCAGTATTTTTGCTTAACATTGCTGTTAAATTATTTTGTAAACTCAAACGCTTAATTGCGCTCGGTTTTCTCTTTGTGATATTTTTACCGTTAATGTCAATGATCTTAATGTCTTTCTGCTTGTCTGATAAATGAATATTTGTTTTGGCTCTATCCATCGTACTTTTAAATCAAACTCGCAAAACTGTGGAGAATAAGGGAGTCGAACCCTTGACCTCCTGCGTGCAAGGCAGGCGCTCTAGCCAGCTGAGCTAATTCCCCCTCTAGTAGTTGTTAGTTGTCGGTGTTTGGTTGTTAGTATTTGGCTTGCGCTTTTCCTAACTCCTAATACCTATAACCTAACTCCTTAATTAGTAGTCTCGGGCAGGCTCGAACTGCCGACCTCTACATTATCAGTGTAGCGCTCTAACCAGCTGAGCTACGAGACTTCATTATTTAGATATTAGAGGCTAGATTTTAGATGTTAGACTAATTTCTAACGACTAACTTCTAATTTCTAATTCTAAAATCTCTCTTCCCTGTTACTAATTTCTAGTGGGTTTTGTATTTTTTTATATATTATATAAGTAATAGGTAATGAGTAATCTTAACGTTCCAATTACTTGGAGCTTTTTACTTCTAACTTTTTCCTTTACTTATATATCAACCAAATAAAAAACTAAAGCATGAACTTTAAGTAAGTACATTGTATCTTGCGATACGTGTTTTGTTTATCGTCTGTAAGACGCTCTAAAATGAGATGTTCCAGCCGCACCTTCCGGTACGGCTACCTTGTTACGACTTAGCCCTAGTTACTTGTTTTACCCTAGGCAGCTCCTGTTACGGTCACCGACTTCAGGTACCCCAAACTTCCATGGCTTGACGGGCGGTGTGTACAAGGCCCGGGAACGTATTCACCGCGCCATGGCTGATGCGCGATTACTAGCGATTCCAGCTTCATAGAGTCGAGTTGCAGACTCCAATCCGAACTGAGACCGGCTTTCGAGATTCGCATCCTATCGCTAGGTAGCTGCCCTCTGTACCGGCCATTGTATTACGTGTGTGGCCCAAGGCGTAAGGGCCGTGATGATTTGACGTCATCCCCACCTTCCTCTCTACTTGCGTAGGCAGTCTCACTAGAGTCCCCAACTGAATGATGGCAACTAGTGACAGGGGTTGCGCTCGTTGCAGGACTTAACCTAACACCTCACGGCACGAGCTGACGACAACCATGCAGCACCTTGAAAATTGTCCGAAGAAAAGTCTATTTCTAAACCTGTCAATTCCCATTTAAGCCTTGGTAAGGTTCCTCGCGTATCATCGAATTAAACCACATAATCCACCGCTTGTGCGGGCCCCCGTCAATTCCTTTGAGTTTCATTCTTGCGAACGTACTCCCCAGGTGGCTAACTTATCACTTTCGCTTAGTCTCTGAATCCGAAAACCCAAAAACGAGTTAGCATCGTTTACGGCGTGGACTACCAGGGTATCTAATCCTGTTCGCTCCCCACGCTTTCGTCCATCAGCGTCAGTTAAAACATAGTGACCTGCCTTCGCAATTGGTGTTCTAAGTAATATCTATGCATTTCACCGCTACACTACTTATTCCAGCCACTTCTACTTTACTCAAGACCTGCAGTATCAATGGCAGTTTCATAGTTAAGCTATGAGATTTCACCACTGACTTACAGATCCGCCTACGGACCCTTTAAACCCAATAAATCCGGATAACGCTTGCACCCTCCGTATTACCGCGGCTGCTGGCACGGAGTTAGCCGGTGCTTATTCGTATAGTACCTTCAGCTTTCCACACGTGGAAAGGTTTATCCCTATACAAAAGAAGTTTACAACCCATAGGGCCGTCGTCCTTCACGCGGGATGGCTGGATCAGGCTCTCACCCATTGTCCAATATTCCTCACTGCTGCCTCCCGTAGGAGTCTGGTCCGTGTCTCAGTACCAGTGTGGGGGATCACCCTCTCAGGCCCCCTAAAGATCACTGACTTGGTAGGCCGTTACCCTACCAACTATCTAATCTTGCGCGTGCCCATCTCTATCCACCGGAGTTTTCAATAATAAGTGATGCCACTCATTATATTATGGGGTATTAATCTTCCTTTCGAAAGGCTATCCCCCTGATAAAGGCAGGTTGCACACGTGTTCCGCACCCGTACGCCGCTCTCAAAGATCCGAAGATCTTCTACCGCTCGGCTTGCATGTGTTAGGCCTCCCGCTAGCGTTCATCCTGAGCCAGGATCAAACTCTCCATTGTATGTTTGTCTGACTCACTCAAAGTTATTTTACGCTTTAGTTTTTCCTTACTTGGTTGTATATTATTTTCAATGATCTCTTCTCTTCCGCTTTTTACGATACCTACATTTTCTGTCGTTTTCAGTACCGATTTGCGTGTGCAAAAGTAAAACTTTATTTCTAATCAGCCAAATGTTTTTTCAAGAAATTTTAAAGTTTTTTGATGACCCTAAATCCTTATTTCCTACATTTGATTTATTCTACTCAGCTCCCGTTTTACCGGACTGCAAAGATACTAATCTTTTTAACTTTACCAAAATTTTATTTCAAAAATTTATAAAGTCTTTATTGATCTCTATCTATCTGTAGATGACATTAGTCTTATCGTTTCCGCCTCTTTAAAAGCTCTTCTGCGCTACCAATCAACTCTCGTTTTTCAGTGGGGCAAATATAAGACGACTTTACTATACAAAGCAAACGAGCAGATGATGAAAAATTGAATTGTGGGGAAATACCTATAGTAAATTACTGTTTTACAATGCTTTTAAGACCATATTATAGTTATCCACATTGAACGAAATAAACTTTTGAACGAAATATGAGGTGCTTTTTATAGGCTTTATGTCGATTTCTTCAAAAAAAAGTGACAATCTTCATAGGACGATATTCAAAATCATTTAGAATTCATTTGTAAATCATCTAACGAAAATTTATTGTGATATGGTGTCGCTCCCATGGAGCGCATAATATAATAATTTTTTTCTACAAAGTTTTCGCTCCTCCGGAGCTTGTACTTATTTAAAAACAACTTGTTTTTATGTAAAGCTTATATTATTTAAAGATAGTAGATATTCTACTTTAAAATCGAATTTTTAATCTTAATGTAAAAACCAAAAGCTTTACTGTAGACTTTCAATGTAGCCCTGATCGCAGCATTGTCTGAGCTCATTTTCTTTGTAAAAAGAAAATAGCGAGTGCGGAGAGCGGGAAATAGCTCCTAAAAAATCATTGAAAGAAAAGTATAGATGATCTTGAAAACACATCTATATATAAGGATGACAAAATCTTATTGTAAGTCTAAAGGCAGAGCTATATTATTTTGTTTCATATACTCAACAAGCTCATTGTATTTGTCTTCGTAATCGTTTGTACTGCATTTATGAGATATGCTGCAGATATCAGACGGTTTTATATCAAGGAGATCTGAAACTTTTGTAAGAATCTCGAGATTGATTTTCACTTTTGAATTTTCTATATCCGAATACGCTTTTTGTGAAATCCCCATTTCAAACGCCATGTATTCCTGGGTAAGGTCACGGTCACGTCTTATTTTTCTAATAGTTTGTCCACAAATTTTCATCACACAATAGCTTTAGTAGTTTTCGGTATATTTTAGAAGTATATCTAATAGCCTCAGACAAAGTTAGTAAATACCTTTGTCAAAACATTACACAAGCAGCATGATATTTATTTTCAGGCTCTCAAAAACCTTTATGTAAGGGAGATTCTGTAAAAAAATATTGTTCGCTGCGAGACACAAGACTTATGGAGACGCAAAAATTTAATTATGACAATAATATTGTCAGAGCATTCCTCTATGCTACTATCGTATTCGGAATTATCGGTTTTATTTTAGGTTTAACTGCCGCTTTGATGCTTTTTTATCCTGAATTGCCTGAATTTTTATTTGGTACTGATGATACAACCATTCAGAGTTTAAGAAGTGGTAATATTCAGGGATTAGTCAATTCTCAGGGTGCGTTAGGATTTGGTAGAATCAGAATGCTTCATACGAGTGCGGTGATTTTCGCTTTTGTCTGTAATTCATTCTTCTGCGGTGCTTATTACAGTATGCAGCGACTTTTGAAAACCAGAATGTACAGCGATACGCTTTCATGGATCCATTTCTGGACATGGCAAATTATGATTATTGCTGTTGTGATTACCTTTTTAATGGGAATCAACACTTCAAAAGAATATGCTGAACACGAATGGCCAATCGATATTTTGATTACTTTCTCTTGGGTAATTTTCGGAATCAATATGTTTGGAACGATTGCCAAAAGAAGAGTGCGTCATTTATATGTAGCGATTTGGTTTTATATTGCTACATGGATTGCGGTTGCAATGCTTCATATATTCAACAACCTCGAAGTCCCATTATCATTTACAAGCTGGAAATCATATTCTGCTTATGCAGGCGTGAAAGACGCATTGGTACAATGGTGGTACGGTCATAATGCGGTTGCATTCGTCTTGACAACACCGGTTTTAGGTTTAATGTATTATTTTATGCCTAAAGCTGCCAACAGACCTGTATTTTCATATAAACTTTCAATTATTCACTTCTGGTCGTTGATCTTCGTCTATCTTTGGGCAGGACCTCATCATCTTCAATATACGGCTTTACCAGCATGGGCTCAAGCCGTGGGAACAGGTTTCTCAATCATGCTGATTGCTCCATCTTGGGGTGGAATGCTGAATGGATTATTAACTTTAAGAGGAGCCTGGGATAAAGTAAGAGAAAATCCTATTCTAAAATTCTTTGTCGTTGCGGTTACCTGTTACGGAATGGCAACCTTCGAAGGACCACTTTTAGCAACAAAATCTTTAAATAAAATCGGACATTATACCGACTGGGTAATTGGTCACGTTCACTTGGGTGCTTTAGGATGGAATGGTTTCATGGCATTTGGAGTTATCTATTATTTGATTCCGATTATGTGGAAAACCGAACTTTGGTCTAAAAAATTAGCCAACTGGCACTTCTGGCTGGGAACTTTAGGAATTATTTTCTACGCTGTACCCATGTATATCGCTGGATTTACGCAAGGTTTGATGTGGAAACAATTCAATCCGGACGGAACTTTATTGTGGAAAAACTGGCTAGACACAGTAACAGCAATCATTCCTTACTTTAAAATGAGATTCTTAGGCGGATTATTTTATCTGAGTGGAGCGATTTTAATGGTTGTCAATGTTTACAAAACAATCAAAGCCGGATCATTCCAGAAAAATGTTCCTGCAGAAGCACCAGCTTTAGCAAATGTTGGTTCAAACAGAAAAGAAGGCGAAGGTGTACATCTTTGGCTGGAAAGAACTCCTCATCTATTATCAATATTAGCTTTTGTAGCAATTGCAATCGGTGGATTGGTTGAAATTGTTCCTACGCTAACTGTAAAAAGCAACTTGCCAACAATATCTGCTGTGAAACCTTATTCACCGTTAGAACTTGAAGGTAGAGATCTCTATGTAAGAGAAGGCTGTAATTCATGCCACTCACAAATGATAAGACCATTCCGTGATGAAGTAACACGATTTGACGGCAAAAACGGGCAGTATTCTAAAGCCGGGGAATTCGTTTATGACAGACCATTCCTTTGGGGATCAAAAAGAACAGGTCCCGATCTTCACAGAGAAGGTGCAAGAAACCCAGATTCATGGCACTTAAAACATATGTACAACCCAAGAATTACTTCTGCAGGTTCTATTATGCCACGTTTCCCTTGGTTAATTACCAATAAACTGGATCGTTCTCAAATGATTGATAAAATGAAACTGATGAAAAATACTTTTGATGTTCCGTACACCAAAGCACAGATAGACTCAGCTGATCGATGGGCAAATAATCAGTCACAAGCGATTGTAAAAAGAATTTATTCTGAAGCTACCGATGTAAAAGACCAAATGGATAAAGAGAAAATTGCCAAAGGAAACAATTTTGTACCAATGGAACAAAGAGAAATCATCGCAATGATTGCCTATCTGCAAAGATTAGGAACCGACATCAAAACGACAGACATTAAGACAGCAAGTGTAGATTAATTTTAAATATCAATTAAAATGAAAACAAGAACCCCCATATCTATATATATAGCAATAACGATTGGTATTACTATAATGGCGTTCGAAATGTTCGCACAAGATGCCAATTATTTTTCTACTCCTTTCTTTTGGGCATTGCTGATCATCATTACGATTTTATTGCTCATTATGAATTCTATCGGTGATTTGGTAGAAAATGAAAGATTCGCAAGACTCACCGATGAAGAAAAGAAGGAGTATATCACTAACAATGCAACTCCATATTTCCAGAAGCTTTGGAACTCGGCTTTCAAAAAACAATCACAGTCTGAAGAAAAAGATATTCTGATCGATCACGGTTTCGACGGGATTACCGAGCTCGACAACTCTTTACCCAAATGGTGGATTGGTCTCTTTTATTTCGGAATGATATTCTGCGCAGTCTATCTTATTGCTTTTGCCTTTACAGATTATGCTCATCCTGAAGCGGAATATGACAGAGAAGCCAAATTACAGTTGGCATCTATTGCAGAATACGAAAAAAATGCTCCGCCTATTAATTTGGAAACTGCAAAATACAGCGCAGATTATATTGCAGAAGGTGAGCAACTTTTTAAAACCAATTGTGTAACCTGTCACGCAGACGGAGGAAAAGGCGGCATCGGACCAAATCTTACCGATACACACTGGATCAACATCAAAGAGAAAAGTTTGTTTAAAAATGTCTTCTGGATGCTCGAAAACGGTTCTCCAAATAATCCTACAATGCGACCTTTCATTACAGAAGGAACCATTACAGGAAGAGATGCAGAAAAAATCGCATCCTATATTTATCACATCAATCAGGAGAAATCTCCCATCACAGAAAAACAGGGTGGCGCAGCGCCTCAAGGTGAATCTGTAAAATGGCAAGAATAATTAACTCATCTAAATATATATAAACTATGAATTGAATCTCCATCAGATGTATGTCGCAGTTGTAACTCAACTAACATCTGAAAACCTATTCACTTTAAATATTCCATAATATTTAAATTTCAACGAGGCATACATCAACACAAAAACCTGTTCACTGAGCAGGTTTTTGTATATTAAATATACCACATATTTAGAAAATTTTAACAAATTTGCCGCGTTGGCAAACATATTGCTCATATTTCAAAATAAGCCCTTTCAACGGGCTTTTTTCAAAAAAAAGTTAAATCATGGTACAGCTCATCAAATTTCAAATTTTTAAAATTTAAGTTAAAATTCGTATTTTTAAAACCGATGATAAAAAACACTCATCAATCAAAAAAAAGTATTTATTGGCTAAATCACAGAAATTTTGAAAATAAAATTCAATAAAAGAAAAATTCTCAGAGGTATTGTAATTACAATTATCTCTTTTATCGTTTTAATCATACTGCTCATCTTAAGTTTAAGACTTCCGGCGGTTCAAAACTTTGTAAAAGATAAACTGATCGTTTATCTCGAGAAAAAAATAAAAACCAAAGTAAGCCTCGACAAAGTATATATCGGTTTTCCTAACAGCCTGGTGATGGAAAACCTATACCTGAAAGGTCAAAATGTAGACACATTGCTTTCTGCAAGAAAAGTTGATGTAGGTTTAGATATGTGGAAATTGATTAACTCTAAAGCCGATCTTACATCAATTGATCTGGAAGGCGTTCGTGCAAACGTAGTTAGAAATCCTCAGGGAAAATTTAATTTTGATTATATCATTGATGCGTTTGCAACTTCAGATAAAGAACAGGAACAAAAACCTTCGAAGCCTTTTATTATTTCTTTAGATAAAATAAAATTAAAGGATATCGGGGTTACTTTCAACGATCAGCAGTCGAGAAATGATATTAAAGTATATTTTAAATCTTTCGATACACGCGTAAAAACTTTTGACCTTCAAAACAATTCGTATGCTGTCAACGATATTAATCTTGACGGATTAAAATTAAAACTGAAACAGGATTTGGTGAAGGAAGTTGCTGCCAATGTTGAACAAAAAGTAGATTCTCTGAATCAGAAAAAGGCGATGAAATTAGGTTTAAACAAAATAAACCTGACCAATTTTGACATAGACTACGGCGACGACAATACCAAAACTTTTGCAAAAGTTATCTTCAAAGAATTAAGCACAAAAGTAAACAGCATTGATCTTGAAAACAACGACTATAATGTTGGAAATGTTTATTTAACTGGAGCAAATATTAATGCCAACTTATTTCTTCCGACAGAAAATGCCAATCCTAAAAACGAAGAAAAACCTGAAGTTTCAAAAAATTCCGCAAAAGAAAAAGCAATGAAAGTGCTTTTGGGAAAACTTCTTTTGGACGATGTGAAAGTTGTTTATAACAACACAGCAATCGCTCCCACAAAAAGCGGAATGGATTTTAATCATCTTAATTTTGGCAAATTAAATATAGACGTCCGAAATTTCAAAATGGAAAACAATGGTTTTGCAGGAAGTGTAAAATCAGCAGAAATACAGGAAGCAAGAGGTTTGAATGTACAGAAATTCAACACCGATTTTGTGTATGCACAAAAAGAAGCGTATCTGAAAAATCTTTATTTACAGACTCCGAAAACTATTTTGCGAGACGAAGTTATTTTAAATTACAATTCGATTGACCAATTATCATCCAATCTTGGAGCGGTAAAAATTTCTGCCGACATCCGTGATTCTAAAATCGGGTTTGCTGACATTTTAAATATTGTTCCTACTTTAAAAAACACGGCACCGTTCAACAAATATCCGAATGCTACATTGAATGTAAATGCTTTGGTCAACGGAACAGTGAATGATTTAACGATTCAAAATTTAAAAATTTCTGGTTTAGACCAATTGAGGGTTTTGGCTTCAGGGAAAATCAAAAATGCGATGAATCCGGATCAGTTGTATTACGATTTGAAAGTAGCAGAACTTGCGTCTTCATCCAAAACCATTTATAATTTAGTTCCAAAAAATACAATCCCGAACAATATCACTCTGCCTTCTTCATTTACAATCCGAGGAACCGCAAAAGGTACAACGAAAGTGGTGGATGCCAATTTACGTTTAACTTCCACTTTAGGAAATGCTGCCGTTATTGCTAAAGCCGATATGCGCAGAAAAAACAGAGAAACTTTTGATGTAAAAGCAAACCTGCAGAGTCTTCAAATCGGAAAACTGATTCAAAATAAAGATATAGGAAGCATTACCGCCCAGATCAATGCAAAAGGACAAGGTTTTGATCCGAAAACAATGTCTGCAAATCTTTCGGGTGATGTACAATCTGCAACTTACAACGGCTATACCTATCAGAATATGAATCTGAAAGGGAAAATAAACCGTGGTGCTTATGATATTGATTTAAACTCAAAAGATCCGAATGCCAATCTACATCTTGCCGCTTCCGGAGTTTATGATGAGAAAAATCCTACCGTAAAAGTTAATGGAAACATCAATAAATTAGATCTTAATAAATTAGGATTCTACAGCTCACCAATGATTATTGCCGGTGGAATTGACGGAGATTTTAAAAGTCTCGATCCTGATAATTTGAACGGTTATCTTAATTTAAAAGACTTTGCCATTTCAGATGCTAAAGAAGTCTACCCTATTCAGGAAGTTAGGCTTAATGCAGTTTCTACGGCAGACTCAACTTTAATTCAATTCAATTCGCAGATTGCAGATGTTGAACTGAATGGTAAATATAAACTTACACAGATTTTCGGAGCTTTAAGCCAAACGATCAATCAATATTATCAGTTTCAGAAACCCGGCAAAGCTCAGAAAATAGATGCCGGACAATTTTTCACCATCAATGCAACGATTAAAAATGATGATCTGATCAGAAAATTTGTACCAGATCTGAAAAGTTTTGAAACCATCAATATTACAGGAAATTACAACGCAGATTCTCAGAAAATAGAATTGGATGCAAAAATTCCACAGGTTTTATATGGAACAAATTCTTTAGAAAATACAAGTTTAAAGATCACCAACGAAAATCAGGCTTTACAATACAATCTTGATGTTGCTGCTTTGAAAAGTGAAAGTTTTGCTATAAATAAAGTGAATATCAATGGTGATGTTGCCAATAACATCATTAATTATAATATCACCACAAAAGATGATAAAGACGAAACGCAGTTCCTGATTGCAGGGAATGCCAAATCGTTGAATGATGTTACCGAAATATCACTGAATCCTAATGGTTTAAAATTAAATTATATGGATTGGACGGTTGCTGAAAACAATAAAATTCAGATTTTCAGTCAGGGAATTGTTGCAGATAATTTCAAACTTTCCAATTCGGGAGCAGAAATTTCTTTGCAGTCTGAAAGCAATTCACCAACCAGTCCGCTGAATGTTTCTTTAAAAGATTTTAAAATAGAAACGATTACAGAGATCATTAAAAAAGATTCACTGCTGGCCAAAGGAACCATCAACGGAACAGCACAGTTGAGAGATTTAACCAAAAACATGACCTTCACTTCAGACATCAATGTTTCTGATCTGATCGTTTATGGAAGTCCGGTTGGGAATTTAGCGATAAAAGTTAATAACCAATCAGCGAATCTTCTGAACGCTGATATTGCACTTTCCGGGAATAATAATGATGTGAAAATCTTAGGAAATTACAACACTTCTTCGAGCACGTTTGATTTAAATTTAGATATGAATCAGCTTCAAATGAAAACACTTCAGGGCTTTTCTATGAACGCAATTACCAACACAGAAGGTTATCTTTCGGGAGATCTTAAAATTACCGGAACGACGACTGCACCGAAAATTCTTGGAGATATTAAGCTTAATAATGTTGGCTTAATGATTTCACAAACGGGAAGTGATTTCAGAAACATCAATGATAAAATAGGATTTACCAACCGCGGAATTGAATTTGACGACTTTAAAATTAATGATAAAGACGGAAATTCTCTGAACATCGACGGGCAGATTTTAACGCAGACTTATAGAGATTTTGCATTTAATTTAGATCTGAAAGCTAAAGACTTCAAGGTTGTAAATTCTGAAAAATCAAACGATGCCATGATGTACGGAATTTTAGCAATTGATGCAGCATTAAAAGTTGGCGGAAATCTAGACTTACCAAAAGTTGACGGAAGATTATCTGTTTCAGAAACAACCGATTTCACTTTTGTTCTTCCGCAGTCTAGCCCTTCGTTGCAGGAAAGAGATGGTATTGTAGAATTTATCGATCAGGATCAGGTTGCTTTAAATAAAACCATCAAAGCCGATTCTATTGATGCACAAAGCCCAATTAAAGGATTGGATGTAAATGTAAATATAGAAGTAGATAAAGAAGCGAAAATGTCGATCATCATTGATAAAGCCAACGGAGATTTTGTAAAACTTCAGGGTGAAGCAGATTTGACAGGCGGAATTGACCCTTCAGGAAAAACTACTTTAGTCGGCGTTTATCAGGTAGAAAAAGGAAGTTACGAAATGTCTGTAAGCCTTCTGAAAAGAAAATTTGACATCCAAAAAGGAAGTACAATAACCTGGACCGGCGAGCCTACAACCGCGAAACTAGATATTACTGCTATATATAAAACCGAGGCGGCACCTATTGATCTTGTAGAACAACAGTTTGCAGGTAATCCTGCCGATCTTAATCAATTTAAACAAAGAATTCCGTTTAACACTTTATTGATTCTAAAAGGAGAACTGCTGAAACCTGAAATATCTTTTGATATTACTACAGACGAAAAAAACAATGCCGTATCTTCTACCGTGACAGAAACAATAGACGGAAAACTTGCTCAATTGCGACAAGATGAAAATGAAATGAACAAGCAGGTTTTTGCCTTGCTTTTACTGAATCGTTTTATCGGAGAAAATCCTTTTGAAAGCAATTCCGGAGTGTCTGCTGAAACCATGGCGAGACAAAGTGTAAGTAAAATTCTTTCGCAACAGCTTAATAATATTGCCTCAAATCTTATCAAAGGAGTAGACCTGAATTTTGATCTTGAATCTACAGAAGATTATTCTACAGGAACCCAAAATACAAGAACCGATCTGAATGTAGACATCAGTAAAAAACTACTGAATGATCGTCTGAAAGTTACTGTAGGAAGTAATTTCGGATTGGAAGGTGAAGCGAGACAAAACGAAAATACGACCAATATTGCCGGAGATGTTACCATAGACTACAGCCTTTCCAGAGACGGAAGGTATATGCTGAGAGCTTACCGAAAAAATGATTATCAGGTAGCTTTGCAAGGACAAATTGTAGAAACCGGAGTCGGATTTATCATCACTTTAGATTACGATAAATTCCGTGATATTTTCCGTAAATCTCGAAATAACAGAAACAGGGAAATTAAAGAAAAAAAGAGAAAACAAGATAACCAAGTTGTAGAATTTAAATAATGAAGAATAAGTTTAACATATACTGCAAATATTTTTTGGCATCGGGAGTTACAGTGGCAGTTATCTCATGTAGCAATACGAAATTTCTGAAAGACGGACAGATGCTCTACACCGGAGCAGAAGTGAAAATAGAAAGTGATACTCTTTCCAAAAAAGAAAAAAGTGAATTGCAGTCAGCACTCGAAGAAAATCTTACCCCCAAACCAAATTCTAGTTTTCTTGGATTAAGACCAAAATTATATGCTTACAATGCTACTTCGGAACCCAAAAAAGAAAAAGGCCTGAAATACTGGCTGAAATATAAATTTGGTGAAGAGCCTGTATTGCTGGGAGATGTTGACAGAGAATTCAACAAAGATATTATTGTCAACTATTCTGAGAACAAAGGGTATTTTAATGCAAAAGCAAAATACGACACCGTTTCAAAAAATAAAAAAGCACAGGTAATTTATACCTTAAATCCTGGAGCACGATATTTGATAAGCAATGTGAATTTCCCACAAGATTCTACGCTCATTAACAGTGAAATTCAGAATTTAAAAGCGAAAACTTTACTTAAAACAGGAAATCCTTTTGATCTTGATGTCATCAAAAACGAACGACAAAGAATTGACGATGGTTTAAAAGATAAAGGTTTTTATTACTTCAGTCCGGATAATATTATCGTACAGGCAGACAGTACTGTTACTAAAGAGCCGAAAGTAGAGCTCATTGTAAAACTGAAAGACAACACTCCTAAACTGGCGACCGAGCAGTTTACAATTGACAAAGTAGTCGTTTTTCCCAATTATAATCTTCGCGATGCGAAAAAAGGAAAATACAATATCCCAATGAATCCTGATTCTTTAAAAGGATATGAGTACAACGATATTTACGTGGTTGATCCTGATAAAAAATTTAAACCCAGAATTTTTGACCGAGCTTTATATTTCAACAAAGGCGATATCTACAACAGAAAAGACCACAATTTATCACTTAACAGATTGATTAGTCTTGGTGTTTTTAAATTTGTAAAAAATGACTTTGTAATATCAGATTCATTAAATCATAAGTTTGATGCGTATTATGTTTTAACTCCAAGAGAACTTCAATCTTTGCGTTTGGAAGCTTTAGGAAGAACCAATTCTGCCAATTACGCAGGAAGTGAACTAAATCTAAACTGGACGCAAAGAAACTTTTTCCGTGGTGCAGAACAGTTTAAAGCTTCTGTTTATGGTGCATTTGATGTTCAAATAGGTGGGCCTGAAGATGCTGAAAATATTTTCAGAGCCGGAGCAAATGTACAATTATCGATACCAAGAATCGTAGCACCTTTTCGTTTCAATTCTTCGAGTGCTTTTGTACCAAGAACTAATATTCAGTTAGGATATGAATTCCAAAACCGTACAACTTTGTATACTTTAAATACATTTAATGCCTCATTTGGATATCAGTGGAAAGAGAATGTAAGAAAAGAACATGAGCTAAAACTGATTGATGTTTCATATATCGATCCTGCTAATGAAACACCTAAATTTATAACATTAAAAGAAGGCAACCCTTATTTGCAAAGAATAACTGAGCAACAACTTATTTTCGGGCCAACGTATTCTTACACCTACTCCACCACAATGCTTCCGAGAAAAAACACATTTTACTATAAAGGAATGTTAGATTTGGCAGGAAATATTACAGGTCTTGTAACAGGAGCCAATGCAAAAGAAGGAAAGGAGAAAACAATTTTCGGAGTTCCTTTCAGCCAATATGCTAAGATTGAAAATGATATAAGATTCTATCATAAGTTTAGCGAAAAAACATCATTCGCTTCACGTTTTATTGCAGGAGCTGCCATTCCGTACGGAAATTCAGAACATATTCCCTTTTCAAGACAGTTTTTTGTAGGGGGAAGTAACAGTATCAGAGCATTCAGAGCAAGAACTTTAGGTCCTGGAAGTTACGATCCTAGAGGAGAAGAAAATAGCAGAGCTGTTTTTGATCAGTCCGGAGATATAAAGTTGGAACTGAATGCAGAATACAGAGCCAATCTATATAAATTCTTAAATGTTGCCGCATTTATTGATGCCGGAAATATCTGGTTGATTAATGATGACATCGATGATAAAGGAGTCAATACAAGACCGGGAGGAAAGTTTTCTAAAGAGTTTCTAAGTGAAATTGCTGTAGGAGCAGGAGTTGGTTTACGACTTGACTTTTCAATTTTAGTTTTAAGACTTGATCTCGCAATGCCTTTGCGTGTTCCTTATTACGAAAAAGGTGACCGATGGGCTTTTGACAGAATCAATTTTGGAGATTCCAGCTGGAGGAGAGATAATCTGATTCTAAATATTGCAATTGGATATCCTTTCTAAAAAATGATTGCGGTTGAGAAAAACTTTTTTAGTCTGCATAAAAACAATATATATTCAATAGGAACGGGCTTTAGCCCGTTTTTTAGTTTAACACAATTCATCAGGCTTTAGCCAAAACTTCTATTACATTTTTTAATTTAGAAATCAACAGGTAATTCATTAAACTGCTATTTACACTTCACCGTGCAAATTTATTTTCCTTTGTTTACTAAAATTCACGTTAAGGAATAATCTTTGCGTTAAATTGTGAAACAATAATATTGTCATTTCTTGATTTCAAATTGAAGACAATATTAATCATCAAATCACATCTATTAATATTCTACTATGCTAAAAGAACTAAAATTTTTCTGGGAAACCGTCAAAGAAACATTTACAGAATGGAATAATTCATCAGCGTCCAATGACTCAGCAAGTCTTGCTTATTATGCTATCTTCTCAATTCCCGGTTTGTTGATTATCATTATCTGGATTGCCGGATATTTTTTCGGTGAAGAAGCAATTCGCGGGCAGATCAGTACACAAATCAGCGGACTGATGGGACAGGATGTTGCGCAAAGTATTCAGGATATGATTGCAGGAGCGCTCATCGATAAAGAAAATATTTTCATGAAAATTGTAGGCATAGGATCATTGATCTACGGTTCTACGACCCTATTTTTTCAGTTGCAGAAGTCTTTGAATAATCTCTGGGATGTAGAAGCGGCACCCAAGAAAGCTTTAATAAAATTTCTCCTCGATCGAGCCAATTCTTTAGGTATGATTCTTATTTTAGGATTTTTACTGATGATTACAATGGTTTTATCATCATTAATTGGATTATTTAATAACTTCATCACAACCTATTTCGGTCTTGAAACTTACCTAATTGTTGAACTTATTAATTTTTCAGTAGGATTTTTAATCATTGTTGTGCTTTTTGCATTGATGTTTAAAGTACTTCCGGATGTAGAAATCAACTGGAAATCTGTTTGGAAAGGTGCTTTGCTTACAGCAGCTCTTTTTACTTTAGGTAAATTTTTACTTAGTCTTTATTTCGGACAGTTTAAACCTACCTCAGCATTCGGAACTGCAGGGACAGTAATTTTAATTATGATGTGGATTAATTATTCGTGTATGCTGATATTCTTCGGAGCCGAATTTACCAAAGTCTACACCTATAAAAGAGGCTATAAAATCGAGCCCTCAAAACATGCTAAATGGAGCAGTGCTAAACTTTATAGACAAAGCCAAAACCAAAACGAATCTACACCGGTTTAAAATAAAAATCCTCCCGAAAATTTCAGGAGGATTTGTTTTTACATTCTGTTTACAGTTCTTATTCCCAGTAGACTTAATGATTTTTGTATTGTTTTTGCAGTGAGATCTGATACATTTAAACGGAATTGTTTTAGATCTTCATCCTCACTTTTTAATATCGGATTGCTTTGATAAAATGAGTTATATGTTTTAACCAAATCATACAGATAATTGGCCACTAAAGCCGGACTTAATAACTCTGCTGCTTTTTCAACAGTTGCTTTATAATTAGATAAAAGCATAATCAGTTCCTTCTCATATTGATTAAACTCAATATTGCTGACTTCTTTATATTCATAATTTGCTTTAGCCAATAAAGACTGAGTTCTTGCATAAGTATAAAGAATAAACGGACCTGTATTTCCATTAAAATCAATACTATCAGCCGGGTTGAACAACATCTTTTTCTTTGGATCTACCTTCAACATAAAGTATTTCAATGCAGCCTGCCCGATAATCTCATAAGAAACGACCTTTTCTTCATCTGCAAGCCCCTCAAGTTTTCCAAGTTCTTCTGTTTTTTCTTTTGCAGTTTCAAACATATCCTGCATCAAATCGTCTGCATCAACCACTGTTCCTTCACGGGATTTCATTTTACCTTCCGGAAGTTCAACCATTCCGTACGATAAATGGAACAACTGGTCTGCCCATTCGTAACCGAGTTTTTTTAGAATTTTAAATAAAACGTGGAAATGATAATCCTGCTCGTTTCCTACCGTATAAATTAATTTCTGAATATTATTTTCTTTAAAACGCTCTACCGCCGTTCCTAAATCCTGAGTCATATATACAGAAGTCCCGTCTGAACGAAGCAGAAGTTTTTCATCTAAACCTTCATCTGTCAAATCACACCATACCGACCCGTCTTCTTTCTGGTACAAAACGCTTTTATCTAAACCTTCCTGAATAAGGTCTTTTCCTAAAATATAAGTATTGCTTTCGTACTGTACCTGGTCAAAATCTACTCCCAATCTTTTATAAGTCTGATTGAAACCATTGTAAACCCAAGAATTCATTTCAGCCCAAAGCGTTCTTACTTTTTCATCGCCACTTTCCCAGTCGAGAAGCATTTTTTGAGCTTCTTTCATTAAAGGAGCCTCTTTTTTAGCCTGATCTTCAGTACTTCCCTGTTCAACTAACTCAGCAATTTCTTTTTTATATTCCTGGTCAAATTTGACATAGTAGTTTCCTACGAATTTATCTCCTTTCACCTGATCCGTTTCCGGAGTTTCCCCTTTTCCAAATTTTTCCCAAGCCAACATCGACTTACAGATGTGAATTCCTCTATCGTTAATGATTTGACTTTTTATAACATCATAACCCGCTTCTTTAAGAATCTGAGCTACAGAAAAACCTAATAAGTTGTTTCTAATATGTCCCAAATGCAGCGGTTTGTTGGTGTTTGGTGAAGAATATTCAACCATTACAGTTGCGTTTTTCTTTTCTATATTTGAAAACTGTTCAGCAACCGTCTTAAATTGATCAACAAAGAACTGATTTTTAACTTTTACATTTAAAAATCCTTTTATTACGTTAAAACTTTCGAGCAATTCTGTCTGAGTTGTTAAACCTTCTCCTAATTCTACCCCAATACTTTCAGGATTTTTCTTCAATTGTTTTACCAAAGGAAAGGTAACGATAGTAAAATCTCCTTCAAACTCAGTTTTATTTTCCTGGATTTCGAGTTTTATATCTTTCAACTGATATACATTAAGGATAACCTCCGCCAGTTTTTGTTCTAATATATCTTTAATATTCATGGGTTTATATTATTGTTGAGACCACATATAAGTAGTCTTAATATCATATCACAATTTTCAATGGCAAATTTAGTGAAATAAAAAAGACTTCGTTAACGAAGCCTTTTAAAAATTGTTAAGGATTGAGACAATTAAAGTCCCAACTTCTACATTCTCTTAAAATGGGGTTCCAGCTTAAACAGCATGGAGGAGCTTGCCCACCTTGAATTTTTTTAAGATCTTTTTTAGAAAGCTTTTTTAAATTTTTCATAAATATTTTATTTTAAATGGTTAGCAAAATATATCACTAATTCATATAAAACCGCCTGAGTGCGGTTTTATATGAATGTTAAAATATTAAAATTTGCTTTAATAATTAATTAGTATCCCAAATAAGTTTAGAATCCATCTTATCACCACCAATTGCAGTAGATGCAGCTTGATAATTTGCTGTATTTAAAGTCTGTACTTGCGTTGGATAAAATACTCTATTTGGAACATCAGTTAATCCTGCAATTAAAGATGTAAAAGTGTAACTGGTTTGACCAGTTGCAGAAGGAACATTTAAATTTGCCGTTTGACCAGGTAATAATAATGTATTAGGGTAACCCGTTCTTCTGTATTCTGCCCAAGCTTCACTAGGTTGCATAAATAAAGCAATATACTTTTGAGTTAAGACATTCTGCTTGTTAGCTGCTGGTAAAGTTCCTACAAAAGCATCTATCTTAGCTTGGGTAATTCCCCATCTTTCCATAGATGCTTCTACACCTTTTACATAATTAGCCTGAGACCACCCATTTGCTTCTGCAAGTAAGAATTCTACCTCAGCATATTCCATAAATATCTCAGTATACGCAGGTTTTAAAACACTTGCACCAAAGAAGCTAGATGCCCCTGCTTGACTTGGAGCTAAAGTACTTGGCAAACCATAAGGCATTCCGCTAATTTGACTTGCGCTTGTAGCTTCTGTCATAGTTTGCCCCCTTATATTTCCAATTTTGACAGAAACTGGTGAAGCATACTTAAATAATCTTGGGTCTTCTGTAAAACCTCCCGTTTCACCTTTTAGTAATTGTACAAATGTTTTAGAAATAGCAAAATCTGATCTAGATTGATATGTTAAGAAAAAAGGAGAAGGATTGACTAAGTTATTTTCATAAGTCAAACCAACAGTATCATCATTTGAAGTCATAACTCCTGATGCAATAGCATCGGTAATATGAGCCGTCGCAGTAGGAATAACTCCTTTAACTCTTGTTGCCACTCTTAACCTAAGAGAATTTGCAAATTTTTTCATTTTTTCAGGATCACCACCAAACAATTGATCACCTTCAGTCAAAATATTTTTGTCTAACTCAATCATCTCAGAAGCTTCCTTAAGCTCCTTCATGATATCTGTATAGATTTTTTGTTGACTCGCAAACTTAGGCTGAATATATTTATCTACATCTAAAGCCTGAAAATCGGCATCTTGGTTTCCATATGACCAATATGGAATGTCACCAAAAGAATCTACCAAGTTGAGAAACACATATGACAACATAATTCTAGCAGCTGCAATCTGGTTTTTATTAGAACCATAATTTGACATCTGTGCAGCTGTAGCGGGGTCTGTATTAAGAGATATAATTTTTTTAAAGTCATTTGCTACATAGTATGATCTTCTCCAAAGTTGATCATCAGTACTCAGTCTATATTGATATCTATCTTCTTCGGTATATTGTCTTTGAGCAGAATACTGTACCCAAGGAAGCATCATCCTTCCAGAGACCCATCCATCTCTAGTAAAATCCATATATTCTTTATTAGCATTATTAAATAATCCTGTAGGTAATGGATTTTCTGTTGAATTAGGATTTATGTCGATTTCTTCAAATTTATCTGAGCAACTATTTGTAATCAGGAAAAATCCTGAAATTGTTAATATTGATATTATTTTTTTCATTTTAATTAAAATTTAAAGTTTAAGTTAACACCAAACATTCTTGTGGATGGAAGAGACCCTCCTTCTAGCCCTTGTAAATTACCAGATCCATATGATGTATTTTCAGGGTCTACACCTTTGAAATCTAAATTCCAAGCGAATAGATTTCTTGCAAATGCTGACACTCTAAACCCTTGAAGAATACCTCCTAAAGCACCTTTAGGAAAATCGTATGACAGTGTAATATCTCTTAACTTAATGTAGCTTGCGTCAAAAACGTTTTGTGCATCAACAGTATTATAATATGAACTACCCCATGTTGGTGCATCTAGCAATATATCATTTTGAGTTCCATCCTCTTTAACACCAGCTAAAATCACTCCGGCTTCTCTATTCCCTCCTAGTGCTGATTCTTCTAACATTCCGGAGTACATTCCCCACATATGAGTAGTCGAAAAATATTTACCTCCTTGTTGAATATCAATTAAGAAAGATAATCCTAGATTTTTATACTTGAATGAGTTTCTGAATCCCATATTATATTCAGGCAGGATAGATCCTAACGGTTTAATTGCAGATGCTTTATAGAAACCATTTTCTCCAACAACTTTATTTCCATTTGCATCATAAACAAAATCAGTACCTAAAATTACACCATAAGAATATCCAACTTGAGCTGATAATTGAGCTCTAAATGGTGCATTTGTAAGAATATAATTTTCCAAATTACCCTGCAATTCAACTAATTTATTCTTATTTTTTGTAAAATTCCAAGTTATATCCCATGAGAAATTATCCGTTCTTATAGGCGAGACATTCACCATTGCTTCAATTCCCTTATTCGTCATTTCGCCTGCATTAATTCTCTTAAATCCATAACCATTAGCCGGATCAAGTGGTAAAGGAATAATTAAATCATTAGTTTTTACATCATATAGCGTTACATCAAAACCAATTCTATTTTTAAAAAAGCTAGCCTCCAAACCAATTTCTTTTGTCGTTTTCATTTCTGGACGAATATTTGGTTCTCCTTTAATCGCAGGCATTGAATACATTGGGGAACCAGCAAATGGCGTATCAATTGATGCATAAGTACCTCTAATATTAGGCTCTGCTGAATAGCCTGCAATTTGAGACCAACCAGCTCTGACCTTTCCAAATGAAAGCCAATTTGTTTTTAATACTTGAGAAAACACAAAACTTCCTGTAACAGAGGGATAAAACTGATCATCATTAATCATCGAGAACCAGTCATTTCTTCCTGTCCCTTCTAAGAATAAGAAATTCTTATAACCTAAAGAAACTGAACCAAATAAACTTTTAACTGATGTATGATAAAAAGCATTTGTCGCAATAGCAGACTCTCTACTGTTAGCTAAATTATAAAGACCCGGTATAATTAATCCTCCAACTGAGTTACCACTTAAAGCATCCCATTTCCTATTCATAATATTAAATCCGGCAAATGTATTCAAACTAAAATCACCAAAATTATCATTATAGTGAACTCTTCCTTCATAGTTAAACTCAGAGTTATTTCTTTTTTGAAGATTATACTCAGATAAAGCAGCAGACCCTACTGCTACTTGCGAACTTATGCTTTGAGAATATACATCTCCATACACTTTACCTACTGCAAAAACTTTTTTAGAAAAATTATAAGTTAGACCTACATTACCAAAAAAGCGATTTCTCTCGTCAGCAGAAGTATTTTCATAAATTGTCCAATATGGGTTATCAGAGAAATTGGGTGTGCCGTCATCCCATGATGTTCTATTCCATGATCTCTGCATACCATTCGCTAATTTATATTTTTTCAATTCTTCAAAATCTAATTGTCTTTGACCCCATTGATAAAATTTTTGTGCAACCGAATTATCACCATATCCTTGTTCTGGTCTGTTAAAACCTTGAGTCCTTACATAATTAAAAACACCCTCTGCTTTTAATCTATCAGATAAAGTAGATGCAACGTTTAAACTTAAATTATCTTTCTTAATTTCAGAATTAGGAACTATACCATTAATTTTCGTATTCGTATAAGATAGCCTTACACTCGTATTTTCAAATGATTTTGAAACAGAGAAATTATTTGTATAGGTAGTTCCTACTCTAAAGAAGTCATCAACATCTTTTTTAGGAGCTACCCATTGTTTTAACTTCATATATTCATTTGAAAATTCAGGGTCAAAAGAATCCCATCCTAAATAAAATAAATTGGGATCATATTTTGGCCCCCAGCTTTCATCGGTACCAAAATCAGTAATATTATAAGTTTGTCCATTAATATCTGCTGTTGGCAGTGAAGACTCAAGCCCACCTCCATACATGCTTTGAAGTTTCGGTCTTATATAAATCGTTTCAAATGCGACGCCTGTATTAAATTGAATTTCGGTTCTACCTTTTTTAGCAGACTTTGTAGTATAAACGATTGCCCCATTTCCAGCGCGAGAACCATATAAAGCTGCTGCAGGCCCTCCTTTAAGAACCGTTACACTTTCAATATCATCAGGGTTTATATCAAAAGTTGCATCTCCATAATCTCTACCTCCAGCTCCTCTTTGTGTATCAATACTATTTACGTTTGAATTGTCTAAAGGAACCCCATCAACAATAATTAATGGGCGATTTTCACCTGTAACAGAGCTAATCCCCCTCATTGTAATCCTTGTAGATCCTCCCATAGACGAGGGTGCTGTAACCTGAACTCCAGCAACATTACCGGATAAGGCGCTTACAGCATTTGTTTGACCAGCGTCAGAAATTATATCACCTTTGATTTCTTGAGAGGCGTATCCTAGAGCTTTTTTTTCTCTCTTAATTCCAAGTGCAGTAACAACTACACCTTCAATTTCTTGTGTTTTTAGGGTATCTCCGGGCTTTGTTTGCGCTTGAGCGACCACAAAAGACGAGGAAAGTACTAAAATTAGTACCCCTGCGGTTAATTTCTTCATATTAATATTAATTTTGCGTTAACAAAGTTGTAAAAACTTCTCGTATAAAACTGTTAAAATTTGAAAAAATTATTATTTTTAACATAACATTTGAGGTTTTACAGCATTTTTACAACTGTTAAATGTTAAAATTTATGGATTTACTAAAGAAATGGTCAAATAATTATATCGAAGCAGGTTGCGATGAAGTGGGAAGAGGTTGCTTATGTGGACCGGTAGTTGCGGCAGCTGTAATTTTAGATGACAGTTTTGAGCAGAATCTTGTTAATGATTCAAAAAAATTGAATTTTAAAACAAGGATGGATTTAGATAGTTACATTAAAGATAATGTGAAAAATTTTGCTATTGCTGAGCTTCCGCCCTCTTTTATAGACCAACATAATATACTGAATGCCAGCATTCATGCAATGCATAATGCATTAGATAAGCTAACTCTAAGACCAGAATTTATACTGGTAGACGGAAATAAATTTCACCCTTATAATTTCATTCCGCATCAATGTGTCATTAAAGGTGATTCTAAATTTTTATCGATTGCTGCGGCTTCTATCTTAGCAAAAAATTACAGAGATAAATTAATGATTGAGCTCCATGAAGAGCATCCGGAATATGGATGGAATACCAACTTCGGCTACGCCACAAAAAAACACCAAGACGCCCTGATAAAGCATGGTATAACAAAATATCACCGAAGGTCTTTCCGTTTAAAATATGACTGAGAATATGTCACAGATGAATTATGATTAAAGAAATAAGCAACTTTTTAATTTAAATTATTTCTAAATAAAAAAGAGAAGCAATAATTTGCTTCTCTTTCTGTTATTATAAGTTAACACTTCTTTTACTCAAATTAATTTTGATTCCAAAATGGAGTGTATTGATTCTTAACAAATACGTCAGCACTGGAAATGTTTGGAACATTCGCAGAATTAGCTGCATATTCAGAATTTGGGTACATTAATCTATAAGGTTTATTTGGAAATTGAGCTGTCGTAGCCATCGGGGTAAACGGATAACCAGTTCTGTTATATTCTATAAACATTTCAGTTGGATTGATATTTGTCAATGCAATCCATTTCTGAGTCATTATTGCTTCAATCTTTTGTATATCTGTTCCGGTCCAACCTAGGCCAGGTCTCGCAGCAATTCCCGTGATATACGTTGTCCATGCAGCATTAGTAGTGTTTGCTCCTAACCAAGTTGCATTAGCAATTATAGCTACGTTAAATTTAGTGGCAGGCGAAAAGCTAAAGATTGCAGGCCATCTCAAAGCAGCTTCTGCTTGTAGAAGATTACTTTCGGATTTTGAAAAAAGAACACCTCCTCTACCATTATTATGGTCAATAATTTGAGTCCATGTTGAAGCAGGTGTATTACCTCCTGCAAAATTGCCTACTCCTAATTTTGATGTATTTACATTATCTACAGGAACTCCTGGTTGTCCAGGAACATTCCCTTGTCGTACTCCTTTTAATCCTGTAAATGGATTTCCATTTGAATCAACTGAAGTTACATTTGTGAATAATCTTGTTCTTCTCGGATCCTTAAGTCCAGTAAATTTTGTATAATTGGCGCTGTTTAAGATAACGTTACCCTCGAGAGCATTAGCCATATGCTCTGAAACAACAACTACAGAATAGTTTGACACCTGTTGTCCGGAAGCATTTCTTGCCCAATTTAAAATATATGGATTCATCTGGTCATCACTAGAAGCAGAGTAACCTGGATTAACTACCACTTCTTCATCTATAAATGTAGCTGTAGCTAAAGTTTGAAGTTTTGTATTTCTATAAGTTGCCAAATCACCCGTAACTTTAGACATCCTCACTAATAACTTAAGTTTAATTGTATTAGAGAGTGCTTTCCATTTATCCATATCACCATGAAATACAATATCTGAAACAGGCTCTAAAGCATTATCATCAGCAGCGTCAATTAAGGCATTAGCTTCTTCTAGTTTAGAAATTAAAATTTTATAAATATCAGCGTCATTATCATACTTTGGAGTAGTATTCTGTTGCCCCATAAAAGCCTCATTGTAAGGTGCATCTCCATACAAATCTACTATATATTGCATGTAATAGGCCTTCATGATTTTAGCAATAGCAATATAGTAATCTTGTTCGTGATTATTATTTGTAAACTTCTCCATTTGGTCAAAATTGGCAACTCTTGGATACAGACCTTCCCAAATTCCTCTATAGAAAGTATTATCTACACTAGACAAACTAAACTCTCTTGAGTATGGTCCGGCAATAGTATATGAATTTCCCGCCCAGCTATTCATCATTAGGTTCCCAAACTGCATCATAGTTCCAGCTTGCGTTCTATAAGCTTGGCTAATAGCACCTGGAAGCATAAGCTCAGGAGTAATTTGCTCCGCTTGCACAGCATTTGGATTATCATTCACATCTAAATAATCATTACTACAAGATGTCGCAGTAAAACTTAAAGCAGCTGCTAAAATTGTTATTAAAAATTTATTATTTTTCATTTTGTTTAATTAAAAAGTTGCATTAAAGTTAAAACCGAAAGTTCTCATACTGGGATATTGTCCCGTTACAGCAATTCCTCCAGCATTACCTGTTGTGTTAGCGGTTTCAGGATCGTTAAAGTTTCTGTTATCTTTTGCATAAATAAAGAAAGGGTTTCTTGCATATACCCCTATTGATAATGAGTTAACAAAAGTACTTTTCAAAATTGACTTTGGTAAATCATAGCTCAAAGCAATTTCTCTAACTTTTAAAGCTGTTCCATCAACAACAAATTCCTCTCCTATTGAAGAATAAGCAGCAGTTGTAAAGTAATTCATTACCCCAAAATATGTATCATCGTTACCTACAGGCGTGGTGTTTGCAATATACTGCCCATTAACTAACTGAACGGAATTAGGGATTATATAACCTTTAGATCTATCAAATTCAGCAGTTTTCTCTGATGCTCCTGTAGAACCTAAACTTTCTTTTGCTAATGATACAAAACTATTTCCTGTCCTATAATCTGCAGTCGCACTCAAAGTAATTCCCTTGAATTTAAACGATGTACTAAACCCTAAAATATAATCTGGGTTTACTTTTCCAAGAACTTCAAAATTTGAAGTAGACAGAGGATTACCATTTGCATTTACAATAATATTTCCGTTTGGATCTCTTTGATATCTTGTCCCTTTAATAACTGGGAAACTTTCACCTTTAACAGCAAATATACCCACATTCGTAGTCGTAGAATTATATAAAGCTACTTCATCAGCCCCATCAGCCAATGATAAAATTTCTGTATCATATGTCGAATAAGAACCTCTGATTTTCCATTCAAAATCTTTTGTTTTAAAAGGTGTCATACCTAAATCTAATTCATAACCTTTATTTCTACTATTTCCAATATTGTCTTGGAAATTGGTAATACCTGAAGCAGAAGATGTAGAAATTGTAGTAATAAAGTTTTTATTATCATTTCTAAATATTGACCCGTCGAAAGTAATTCTGTCTTTGAAAAAACCTAACTGTAATGAAGCTTCCTTTGATAAATAGAATTCAGGCTCAATATCTTGAGCAAAGATTGTCGTTGTAGGTAAGTAAGAAGAAAGTGACCCGAAAGGGTATCCTGTTGGGAAAGCACCAACTCTATCTAATCCATACAAGCCAATGGTAGAACTATTACCTACTCTACTATAATTTAGGCTTACTTTTGCATAATTTAAAACATTTCCTTTGATGCTTTCGAATGCTTTTGTAGGAATAAAAGAAGCTCCAAAAGAATAATAAGGATAACCTTTATTACTAAATGGCAACTGAACTCCCTGTATTGTCACAGGATTAACACTTGTAAGAGAACTCTTTTCATATCTGAAAGTAGAGTTAAAATACAGGAAGTCTTTATAGCCTAAATCTATATTAGCAAACCATGCAAAAGATCTCTGTCTTGTATTAGAATTATCAAGTCTAGAAAATAAATCTGGCTGCAATACATTATTAATATGATACCAACCCGGAATTTTAAGGTTTTGCCCTCCAACTTGGGTAGTTGAGGTAGATGCATCTTGGATGTTATGACCTACGTTAAATCTAAAATTTAAATCATCTGTTAGATTATAGTCAAAATTTGCCATTATATCACCATAGTATCTGAAGTTAGATGAAACAGTTTTGTAATAGTTTGAAACAATTGGATCAAGCCCATAATCTACAGGCGATGTACCATCGATAGGAGTATCTGTACCATCATATATTCTATCAAAAGCAAAAGCATTCAGATGACTCTCTTGAATTGATGAACCAGAAACAGCAGTTCCTGCATAAGTAAATGAAATATGATCATTTAGCTTATATTCCATATTAATTAATCCCGTAAATATTCTGTCTTTAGTATCTGCTCTGTCATTGTCAATTGTCCAATAGGGATTAACTGTATAAATACTATAACTTGCATCCGGAAGTGAATTTCTAAATTGCCTTACATCAACATTTGTAGGAGTTTGAAGCAATTGACCATACAGATTCGAATCAGTAGTTGAAGTTCTTCTGTCTAAATAATTTACGTTTCCATCAATTCT
Source organism: Chryseobacterium indoltheticum (assembly GCF_003815915.1). Taxonomy (NCBI): domain Bacteria; kingdom Pseudomonadati; phylum Bacteroidota; class Flavobacteriia; order Flavobacteriales; family Weeksellaceae; genus Chryseobacterium; species Chryseobacterium indoltheticum. The sequence continues at coordinate 1,079,503 of NZ_CP033929.1, read as the reverse complement.
AAATTTACCTAATTGCTTTCCAGCTTTTAAGATAAAATTATTTCTTTTTAAATTATCCTTATCTACTACAAAGTCATTTTCGGCTCTGTTTACAGATAAGAAAACATAAGAATCAGATCCTCCTGCTGTTACTGACAATCCATTTTGAATCAAAACTCCAGTCTTAAAAAAGTTGGACATTCCATCCTTTTTATAACTGAAAGTTTCTCGTAACCAAGAATTATCAGCCTGAGGCATTCCTACAATTAATGATTGCCCGCCTAAAACAGATGAATAAGCCGGTCCCCAGTTTGTATTTTCATAAGGGGTCCAGTTAGCACCACCATAATCAGTGGTATCAAAAGTATCTCCTGGATAACCCTGTCCGTATAGTTTTTGTCTGAGTGGCATTTTGAAGACAGTAGAAAAATCAATTGAACTTGTAAGGTTAAACTGTAACTTTTCCGACTTTGTACCTCTTTTTGTTGTCACTACAATGACACCATTACTTCCTCTTTCACCATATAAAGCAGCACCTTGCATACCCTTAATAATATTCATATTATCAATGATTTCTGGCGGTATATTTTGTAAGATATCTAATGTTGAAATTACGCCGTCAATTACAACTAACGCTTGATTATTACCTGAAATTGATCGTGGTCCTCTAAGTACAACTCTCGTTGAGGAGTTAACAGAATTGTTTGTTGTATTAATTTGTAAACCTGACACTTTACCTGTTAAGGATTGAACTGCATTTGGATTGTTTGCTTGTGTAATTTCAGCATTATTCACCACTTGGTTTGTAGAAGTAACCGCATCCTGTCTTTTTTTAAGCCCTAAAGCTCCAGTCACTACTACTTCACGAATGTCTTGAGTTCTTAAAGAGTCACTTTGCGTTTGAGCATTCACCATGGCAATAGACGAAGTAAGCACCACAGCAAGAATACTTGTAGTTATTTTATTCATTTAAACATTAATTTTTGTGATCGCAAAGTTGTGAAATTTTTGTTAATAAACTCTTAAAATTTTCAAAAAAAATCAAATAATTTTAATACATTACATTTTTCTTAATAAAAATAAGTGCTTTATAGTTAATTTTAATAATTTAACAAAAAAAAACTATAAAAAGATATTTATTAATATCTAAAAACAAATTAATACCTGTTGCACATTTGAATCTTTGACATTCTAACGTAAATTGAAACGGCTAATCCTTGCATTTTTTATAATTAGTATAAGTTTTATAATAAATATTTTTTTAGATAAAACAAAGATATTTCGTAAAGAAATAGAAAACTTAAATGATCAGCCAACTAAAGTCTCTACAAATATATAAAGGTTAAATTAATATAAATTTTTATTTGAAAATAACAAGAAAAGCAATAATTCAAAATATGATACATGTATTTTATAGCCTATATTTATTGCTGCAGCTTCTATTTTAGCAAAAAATTACAGAGATAAATTAATGATTCAACTCCACGAAGAGCATCCGGAATATGGATGGAATACCAACTTTGGCTACGCTACAAAAAAACACCAGGACGCCCTGATAAAGCATGGTATAACAAAATATCACAGGAGATCTTTCCGTTTAAAATATGACTGAGAATATGTCACAGATTAATTATGATTAAAGAAATAAGACACTTTTTAATTTAATTTATTTCTAAATAAAAAAGAGAAGCAATAATTTGCTTCTCTTTCTGTTATTATAAGTTATTTTTTCTTGCCTCTCGTTTGCTCTTGGGATTTCTGTGCATCCTGAGCTTTCTCCATCATTTCTCTCATTTTCTTTTGGAACTTGCCTTCTGATTTTGGCTTTTCTTTGTTGGCCTGAATCTGAGCATGGATTTTCTTTTCATCCAGAATCACATACTTAATGACAAGGATAATCAAAATATTAATTGCATTCGATACAAAATAATACCAAGATAAACCAGACGCAGAAGTATTAAGGAAAAATAAGAATGTGATCGGGAAAATATACATAATCACTTTCATATTTGGCATTCCCTCCTGTTGTGGCTGCTGCATATTTCCTGAAGTCATCACGGTATATATTAAGATTACAATTGTACATGCAATTGCAAAAACACTTAAATGATCTCCCAAGAAAGGAATTTTGAATGGTAATTGAATCAAATCATCATAAGCCGTAAGGTCTTTTGCAAACCAGAAACCTTGGCCTCTCAAGTCGATAAAGTTCGGGAAGAATCTGAATAATGCGTAGAAAATCGGAATCTGTACCAACGCCGGAAGACATCCCGCCATTTGATTCACTCCTGCTTTTCTGTAGATTTCCATTGTTGCCTGTTGCTTTTTCATAGGATCAGCATCCTTGAATTTAGCATTAGCTTCGTCGATTTCCGGACGAATTACTTTCATCATCGCACTCAATTTATGCTGCTTATACATAATTGGCGATAAAATAAGCTTCACAATAATGGTCATTAAGAAAATTACCCAACCTGCGGAAATTCCCCATCCAGCGATGATACTGTAAAGCCACATGAAGAAATAACGGTTCATTGCACCGATGAATGACCAACCTAATGGTAAAATTTCATCAAAATTTTTGTCATATGATTTTAATAAAGGTAAATCTAATGGCATAAAATACCACGTGAAATCCTGATTAAATTCTCCTCCATTCATGGCAACAAAGCCTTCGAAGTTTAATTTTTTTAAATATTCACCTTCTTCTATAGACTCTTGGTTTCCTTTGCTGTTTGTGAAACCTGTTTTAGATTCGATTACAGAAGAGAAAAACTGCTGCTTTACACCAATCCAGTTCAGCGTTTCTTTTTCTTCCTCCATTGTCGTTCTGCCATCATAATCATAATCTTTATAATTATTAAAAGCATAAGCAAATTCTGAATGAGTCTGTTCTTGAGCTCTACCTTTTTCCAGGTTTCTGACTTGGTAATCCCAAATAAAATCTGCTTTGTTATCAGACGTTACTTTTGCTAGACCTTGAGTTCTTACTTTAAAATCTAAAGTATATTGATCTTTAAGCTCAGCTTTAGGATTATTATTTAAAGTATAAACAAACTGAATTACCGCACCGCTGTAGTTTGCCGTTAACGTAACAGAATTACCATTAACAACCGGTGAGAATACCAAATCTTTGGTATTAACAGTTTTTCCTGATTTATCTTTGAACTGAAAACCGTAGCTCGAGTTATTTTTAGTAATCAGATTAAGCGGAAGATCGGCTTTGTCGGTTTTTTGATCGTAAGCTTTGTATTTTAAAAGCTCAACTTTTGAAACCTGACCTCCCAAACTTGAAAACTCAAGCTTCAGCTCGTTGTTTGCCAAATTGGAAACCTGAATCGCATTCGGGGTCACATTGGGGTTGATATCAGCTGCCGGAGTTTGTTTTACGGGAGTTTTTGCCTGTTCTGTTTTCTGTTGCTCAGCTTTTAGTTTTTCTTCTTCAGCACTATTCCTCTGGAAATAAAACATGAATCCGAAAAGGACCAAACATAAAACCGCAAAACTAATGATCTGACTTTTATCGAGTCCGTTGTTCTGTTGCATTTTATTTTTATTAAAATTTTTAAATTTAATCAAGTAATCAATTTATTACTTTTTAGAGTCGACAAAAATACTGTTTTTTTATCAATAGCATAGTGTTATATACTTATATCCCTCATCAAATAGATAATAATTTAGACGGATTACATATTTATAAAATTTAATTGTGAAAAATTAGCAGATAAAATTTAATTGCTAATTTTTACCCAAAAGTAAACAATTATTTAAACAGTATTATAAAATCAGCATACAAAAGGTTTTATGCACAATATATTTAATCTCAAATATTAAATTAAGTAATTATATTTGTTATGAATTTAAATATTTATTACATGAAAAAAAACAATGAAAATTATTTTGCAAAAAGAGAAAATGTTAAAAACATTGAAAACGCATTGAATACTCTTTCAAGAAAAAAAATGTTAACAGTTAATGGTGGTTTAGAACAATTTGAAGATTCTTTCGAAGATGATTCAGATTATAAAAACTACGCAGAAAGCACTTCTTATAATAGAATAACTGCATACGCTAAAATAAGAAAACCTAAGTAGTCATAGATAACTATTAACTAAATTAAGCGTTCAAACAATGAACGCTTTTCTATTATCATGAAAATTAACACAATTGTTCTTAAAGTGGCAAGCAGATGTAACCTAAACTGTTCTTATTGCTATGTTTATAATAAAGGAGACGAAACCTATAAAAACAAACCTAAAATATTCTCAAAAGAATTGACCAAGATTTTGTTTAATAGAATATTAGAATACATGAATAAATACAATATAAATTTATATACTATTGTTTTTCATGGTGGAGAACCTTTATTAGCAGGATTACAATATTACAAATTTTTCGTAGAAACTTACGAAGACATTTTCTCTGTAACAAATAAAACGATCAATTTTGTAATGCAAACTAATGGAACATTACTTGATGAAGAGTTTACTCAAGGATTATTTGAATTGGACATAAGCATTGGTGTAAGTATGGATACAACTGAGGCAACAAACTCTAAATATAGGGTTTATCACAATAATAAATCATCATATAACGAAATAAAAAATGGTATTGATTTGTGTAACAAAATAGTTGGCAATAGTGGAATATTATCTGTAATTAATGTGCAAGATTCACCAAATGACACGTACCTACATCTCAAATCTCTAAAAGTTAATTACGCAAACCTATTACTCCCAGATGAAAATTATAACACAATAACTTTAAATGACACTAGAGGAAAGATAGGACAATGGCTTATAGAAATGTTTGACTTATGGTTTTTTGATCAAGACACAAATAAGCCTGAAATATCGTTATTCTCAGATTTAATATTATTAATTTTGTCACTACCACATGGCAATGATATTATGGGAAAAGGGTTTGGAGGAACTATGATTATTGAAACAAATGGAGATATAGAAACAAATGATACTTTAAGGGTTTGCAAACCTGGAATTACCAAATCAAACTTTAATATTATAAATGATTCATTAGATACAATAAATGATATCCCATTAGCTAAACTGTATTATTATGCTCATCATCACCTGCCAAAAATGTGTGAAGAATGCGTTTTAGAAAATATATGCGCTGGAGGATATTTAATAAATAGATATAGTGATGAAAACGGATTTAATAATGAGTCTATATATTGCGAAGACATTGCTAAACTTATCTGCCACGTACAAAATATTATTGCTAAAGAAACGTATGATGATTTAGGATTGAAATCTATAAACGTAAAAGATGTTATAGAAGATATTAGGAATAATAAAAAAACAAAATATGAAAATAAATATTTGGAAAGTTTTTAGTGTATTATTTTTTATACTTATTAACCATTTAAATGCACAAAAATTAATTAAGAAATACGAGATCGATTCTTTAACTTATTTACATAAAAGCTTTCAAATTAAAAAAAACACTATTAATTTCTTAGAAATTGAAAATGACACTAGTACTAAAAAGAAGGATCTTATTATTTTTTTGCAAGGGTCAAATCCATCACCTTTAATCTCAGAAGATGACAATGGAAAATTTCTACTTATGCCATTTAATTTAAAAGAATTCTGTAATGACAATATATTTATAATAATTGCAAAACCTAAAATTTCACTTTATAAACATTTTCAAGATTTGGATGATAACTTTCAAGAAGATAATGAAAAGATACTGTTTGATTATATGAGACTTAATACATTACAAAATTTAACTCAAGAAGTCAATATTATAATTAAAAAATATTCTTATGATAAGAGAATTAACAACATTTATGTAATTGGACATTCACAAGGAGGTAGAGTTGCTATGAATATTAATAAAAAGAAGATTAAGAAAATCGCAGTTTTATCTGTAAATCTTTTAGGACGTTTTGAAGAAAGCATTACCAACTTAAGATACGAAGAGATTTCTAAACAAGATAGTCTAATAAGTAATAAAGTTGAAAAAGAATATGTATCTTATAAGAGATTAAAAAACAACAATGATTTTAAAAATACTTATAATGATTTATCTTTAGAATCCTATAAATCATTTACTTTTCCGAGTACATTTAATCAGATAAAAAAAAATAAAACATCTACTCTTATTGCATATGGAACAAATGATATAGGTGTTTGTTTTACCAATGATTTAATGAGATTAGAGTTATTAGCTAGAAATAAAAAAAACTATTACTTTAAAACTTATTCCCTTTTAGATCATAATTTTAACAAATTAAACTTAAAAACAAAAAGCAAAGATAATTATTGGCAAAAAGTTTTGGAGGATACAATTGTTTGGTTAAAAAAAACTTAGGCTGATTTTTACAGCCTAAGTTTAAATATATCATATTTACAATTACTTTATTTAGCTGAACATGCTTTAATGAACGCTTTAAATAAAGGATGCGGTGTTGCAACCGTACTCTTATATTCCGGGTGATACTGTACCCCAACGTAGAAAGGATGATCTGTCATTTCAAGCGCTTCTACCAAGCCAGTTTCAGGGTTTGTACCTGTAGCTAAGAAGCCGTTTTTCTCGAATTCCTGAAGATAGTCACTGTTGAATTCATAACGGTGACGGTGTCTTTCAGAAATATTTTTTGTTCCGTAGATATCATATAACTTAGAAGCGTTTTTCAATGAACATTTCCAAGCACCAAGACGCATTGTACCTCCTTTATCCACAACATTTTTCTGCTCTTCCATAATTGAAATTACAGGATCCGGAGTAGATGTATCAAATTCCATTGAGTTGGCTTTTGAATGCCCAAGAACATTTCTTGCAAATTCAATGGTCATAATCTGCATTCCTAAACAAATCCCCAACATCGGAACTTTATTTTCTCTTGCATATTGAGCAGTAAGAACCTTACCTTCAATTCCTCTGTCACCAAAACCTGGAGCAACAAGAATTCCGTCAACACCTTGTAAAGTTTCTTTAATATTTTCAGCAGTAATATCTCCACTATACACCCATCTTACTTTTACTTCAGTTTCAAGGCTTGCCCCTGCATGCTTGAAAGCTTCAGCAATAGAAATATAAGAATCCTGCAGAGAAATATATTTACCTACTAAAGCGATTTCTATCGTTTTTTTAGGATTTTTGAATTTTTTAAGGAACGTTTTCCAGTCTTTAAGATCTGCTTCTTTATCATTTTTAAGATCTAATTCTTTAAGAACTACATCATCGAAATTTTGTTTTTGAAGATACATTGGAACTTCATAGATCGTTTCCAAATCTTTACATTCGATCACATTATCTAAAGAAACATTACAGAATTGAGCCAGTTTTGCTCTCTGATCTTTCGGAATATTGTGTTCTGTTCTGCACACTAAAACATCTGCCATAATTCCGCTTTCCATCAATTGACGAACAGAATGCTGAGATGGTTTTGTTTTTAATTCTCCACTTGAAGCCAAATATGGCAACAAAGTAAGGTGAATTACCATAGAATTTTTCTCACCCAGTTCCCACTTTAGCTGACGTACAGTTTCAATGTAAGGTAAAGATTCTATATCTCCCACAGTTCCACCGATTTCAGTAATAATGATATCGTAGTTCTGTTTAGAAAGAATTTTAATTCTACGTTTGATTTCGTTCGTGATATGAGGAATTACCTGCACTGTTTTTCCAAGGAAATCTCCTTTTCTTTCTTTTTCAATTACAGTTTGGTAGATTTTTCCCGTGGTAACGTTGTTGTTTTGAGAAGTAGGAGCATCAAGATAACGCTCATAGTGTCCTAAATCCAGATCCGTCTCTGCGCCATCTTCGGTTACATAGCATTCTCCGTGTTCATAAGGGTTCAATGTTCCTGGGTCGATGTTAATATAAGGATCCAGTTTTTGGATGGTTACATTAAAGCCGCGTGATTTTAGCAGAAGTCCCAGAGAAGCAGAAACGATTCCCTTTCCCAAAGATGAAGTTACACCTCCTGTCACAAAGATGTACTTTGTATTCTTTTTACTCATTAGATTAGGTTTGTGCAAAGTTAGGGGAAAAAGAAAAGCAAAGCAATTTTGTTGACGTTTTAAATTTTGAAATATTCATTTTTTAGATGAAAAAATAAGTAAAACCGTAAAAGTCATTTGCTAAAATCCTCTCTAACAAACAACAAAAGGTTTCTCAAAACAACTTGAGAAACCTTTCACCTAAACCAAATTATATATGAAAATTATTATTTCGCTACTTCCAAAAATAAAACAACCTCAACATCTTTTGCAATACCTGCTCCCGCTGGATCATATTTAATATTATAATCTAAACGATTTATAGTAAATTTTGCCTGCAAACCTGCAACTTCTTTCCCTTGCTGGTTTTTTGTGATACCTCCAAAAGTTAATGGGATGCTTATTTCTTTCGAAACACCCTTAATCGTCAATTTACCTTTTAACATGTAATTTTTATCTTTTCCTTGTGACACAGCTGCACCTTGAAATTTCATTTCAGGAAACTTTTCTGCATCAAAAAAATCTGCGCTCTTTAAGTGCTTATCTCTGGCCTCCACACCTGTATTGATTGTTTCCGGATAAACAGTAAAATCAAACTTAGCATTATCTAAATTAGCACCCGGAGTTTCTACTTCACCCTGAAACTTATCAAACCTTCCCTGCACAAAGCTTATTCCCATATGTTTAATATTGAAATTAATTGATGAGTGTGCAGGATCTACTCTCCACGTAGATTGTGCAAAAGTGAATGCGCTTACCAAAGCAAAAACAAAGCTTAATAGTATTTTTTTCATTTTTTTTAAATTTATAAAACAAATATAACCACAGTTTCATTATAAATAATTGATCTATGATAACTTCTTGTTTTTTGAAGAGATTATTTTTGAATAAAGAAAAATTATTAGAAGAATAATAATCGAATTTACATATAACAATAAACTGAAAATATTATCCACACAATCAACCTTAAAAGGATTAAAGCAACTCAAAATAAGACTAATTACATAAATTATTTGAAATAAAATTGCTATTTTCAAAATGGAATTATATCTCTTTTTGAATATTAAAACAGTTAAAAAAGCTACAATTGAAACGACCAAACACTCTATCAGTATAAGAAAAGGATACATTCCAAAGTTTCCTCCAGGTAAATTTGTAATATTTAGAGTCAAGACACTTAACAAAAAATTCATCACAGACATAAAAACAATAACCTCAGCACTTTTTAATAAAATATTTTTCATACCCGAAAATTAATTAAAATTAGAAAGAAAAATTCAAAAAAAAATTTGAACTTCGCAGTATGGCAAAACTCAAAACTGCATACTTCTGTCAAAACTGCGGATCGCAATACCCTCAATGGACCGGGCAATGTAAAAATTGTCTCGAATGGAACACTTTGGTAGAAGAAATCGTAGAAAAAACATCTTCAAAAACACCTCCTTTTTCAAAATCGAAGCAAAACGTAATCAACATCATTGAAGTTGAAGCCGTTGAAGAGCCGAGAATAAAAACTCCTTCCGATGAGCTAAACCGTGTCTTGGGAGGCGGAATTGTTTTAGGATCTGTTACCTTAATCGGTGGTGAGCCCGGAATTGGTAAGTCTACTCTGCTTTTGCAGCTTGCGTTGAAAATGAAGAAGAAAATCTTCTATGTTTCAGGAGAAGAAAGTGCTTCTCAGATTAAAATGAGAGCCGACCGTTTAGCAGATGTGAAAAATCCTAATTGTTTTTTATATACCGAAACTTCTTTAGAAAAAATCCTTCATGAAGCTAAAAAACTGGAACCGGATTTCGTTATCATCGATTCTATTCAAACATTACAATCACAGTTGATCGAAAGTTCGCCCGGAACAGTTTCCCAGATTCGGGAATGCTCGAATGAAATTATTAAATATGCCAAAGAAAACAATGTCCCTGTTTTTCTGGTTGGGCACATTACAAAAGACGGTCAAATTGCCGGACCAAAGGTTTTGGAGCACATGGTCGATGTTGTTCTGAATTTCGATGGTGATAGAAACCATCTTTTCAGACTCTTGAGAGCCAATAAAAACCGTTTCGGATCAACTGCAGAGATCGGAATTTACGAAATGGTTTCGCAAGGATTAAAAGAAATAAAAAACCCTTCTGAAATTTTAATTACTAAAAAGTTTGAAGAGCTTTCGGGCAATTCTGTAGCAGTAACGTTAGAAGGAAACCGACCGATGCTGTTGGAAATTCAGGCTTTGGTAAGTACCGCTGTCTACGGAACGCCGCAGAGAAGTTGTACCGGTTTTGATTCTAAAAGGCTCAATATGTTGTTAGCTGTTCTTGAAAAAAGAGCAGGTTTTCAATTGGGTGCAAAAGATGTCTTTTTAAATATTACAGGCGGAATAAAAACCGACGATCCTGCTTTAGATTTAGCGGTTGTCGCATCTATTCTGTCATCAAATGAAGATATTGCTATTTCTGAACATTTTTGTTTTGCTGGTGAAATTGGTTTGAGTGGAGAAATTCGTCCAATTGCGCAGGTCGAACAAAGAATTACGGAGGCTGAAAAATTGGGTTATGAGAAAATTTTCGTTTCTAATTTAAATAAAATTCCAAAGAGAAAATTCGGAATTAAGATTGAAGAAGTAAGTAAAGTTGAGGATTTTCATGAACGATTATTTTCATGACACAAGTTTGCTTAAAAATTTCTATATTAGTCTATGAACTTTCTCGCCCACTCTTTTCTTACTTTCAATGACGGACAAATTGTCGGGCAGTTTCTCGAAGATTTCATCCGAAACAAAGACCGCTATTCTTTCCCGAAAGATATTCAGGATGGGATTACTTTGCATCGTGCAATAGATACATTTACAGATTCGCACCCCGCCATTCACGAGGCAAAAAAAGTTTTCAGTCCGCTTGTAAGGCTTTACGCAGGAGCTTTTGTCGATGTTTCGATGGATTATTTTCTGGCTACAGATCTCAGTTTACATTCGTTGAAAGGCTGGAAAGAACATTCACTAAAGGTTTACAGAGTTCTCAATGAAAATGAGCAATTTCTTTCTGAAAATTTCAAAAAAATGCTTGCAAAAATGGAACATGACGATTGGTTATACAATTACCGGGAAGATTGGGGTATTAAATTCAGCATTCAGAATGTTTTGAATAAAGCGAAATATTTAAATAAGGATATTCCGGTTTTTCAGGCTTTTTTAGACAATAAAGATGCTTTGCAGAAATGTTATGATGATTTTTTTCCTGATCTTTTAGCCCACGCAAAAGCTGAAAATGCTCTTTTACAACTTCAAAAATAATTTCAATTAAAACTGCTGAAATAAATATCTATTCGGATACGTCAGCTTTTCACTTTTACGGTTTCCATTAACGATAATATGAACTAAGTTGATTTGGTCATCAAATAAATTATACAGAAAACTCACTGCAGCTTCCACTTTTTTGGGATTTTCCACTTTCTCAGATTCAAGATAAATATTCACAGATTCGCTGTCTTCTTCATAACCAACGTAATTGATTTTCAAAAACTGATTGTCTGTTTTCAGCTTGAAATATTCAGCGCTGTATTTTTTTAAAGCCTCATTGATTTGGGCTTTATATTTTGCATCATTAAAATGAAATGGCTTTCCGTATTTTTTAGCAAGTCCATTTTCTAAATCGTCTAAGAAAAACCTTCCGGTAATTTCAAAAGTTTTTGATTTTGAATTGTAATTGATTTCTACCGAACCAACGTGATAAGGATGAAATTCTTTTGCAGAAACAAAGGAAGTAAGCCCTAAAAATAAGATTAGAAAACTGATAAAGATTTTTTTAAGAGCTACAAACATTGTAATTATATTTAAAAACAAATATAAAAAAAAGCGGCAATGAAAAACCATTGCCACTTTGCGTATTCTATATTTTATTTATTATTCTTTAATAATTTTCTTTACAATTTTCTTATCATTATCCAAAGTAATATCCAATAAATAAGTTCCTTTCACTAATCCAGATACATTAACCTTATCCTTAGAATTGATATCTAATGTTTTAACTAATCTTCCAGAAGCATCTATAATGGTTATTTTGGCTTTATAATTTTTGCCCAAATCTACCGTTACAAATGTTTTAGCAGGATTGGGATAAATATTAACTCCAGAGTCAGCCTTAATTTCATTAGTTCCTAAGAAGGCAGAAGATGTCCTTATAAAATATCCCCCTAGACCTGTTGCCTGAAAAGTAACTTCCCAATATTGATAGGTATCATTCCATACAATATCAGTAACATTAGGCATAATTATAACGGGTGTACTGCCATAAGATGCTGCGATACCCGTATTGCTCGTCCCAGAATATTTTTCAATTAATAGGTTGGCTTTATTTGACATATCAGTACCGGAAGTCGGTAACTTTACTGTATTCGTCGAATTATAAGCATCAAATTCAGCCTGCTTAAAATATAAAGTCACTTTCCCTGTTGCATTAGCTGTATTTGCATCAGAATTGATTTCATATCTTCTAGATACATAATTTGGTTGTAAATTATCTACCCAAACTTTTGAAGTAACATTTCCTGCTACTGTACTTGCTGTTTCTTTTTCCACTCTTGAAATAAGCTGGCAATTGTTTGCAAAATAATTATATCCGTTTGCAGCTGCAGACATTTTAGTCTGGTTTGTTGTAGCTAAATTTTTAACTTCAGCAACATCTTCATAAATAGTTGCTCTCATTTTTAGATCAAATGTTCTAGAAGCCCAAGTTGTGCCATCGGTAGAAGTTTTTGATCTGCCATCAACCGATACCGCTTCACTTCTTATAGATATTTTTCCGGCAACGCCGTTTAAGACAATATAGAAATCTTTACCCGTAACAGTTTGAATATTCAAATTTGATAAATCTAAATAATTCCATGTATATCTCTGAACATCATTCACCCAAGAAGATATAGCTTTAGTGGCAATAATGTCACCGGGATTACCATTGGCATCAACTTTTCTCACTTGAATATCTGCTGCAAAGTCAGGAGAGATTGCTGATAAACTAGTATGAAATGATACTCCTCCCAACTTCCCAGTTAATGACGGGGTGTAACGAACGGCAAATACGGTGTTACTAAAGTTAGTACCCGTCTCTTGATTTGTTATCAAATAAGGACCATCATAGGTAATTGTTTCCGAATTAGATTCAACACAATTTACTTCATCTGTAAAAGCTTTATAAATATCTAACTTTCCTGATCCCCATCTAGCATTTGGCACAGCTCCGGTGGCTATATCCTGTCTCGCATTATTAGTAAGACGACTTTTTACCTCAGCAGCAGTTAATGTAGGATTAGCCTGTAAAAGTAATGCAACAGCTCCCGCAACTCCGGGAGATGACATACTAGTACCCTGGTTTTTTCTATAAAAATTAGTACCTGCAATAATATCTGTTGATCCTGGAGAAGAATCAGCCGATTTTGAAGAGATCACGTTTTGTCCTGATGCTGTAATTTCAGGCTTTTGAAAACCATCAACTCTTGGCCCTTGTGAACTAAAGCTTGAAATGGATTCTTGAGGACTAATTGTATACTGACCCCCTCCTCCATTAGCAGAGCCATACCAGCTGGCTCTTCCCAAATAAGAGGCTACTGTAATTGCACTTGTCGCATTTCCCGGAGAACCTACAATATATTCATTGTTACCACCTACCAAAGCCGTTGTAACTCCTTCACTGTAGAGCCATCCGTGAGTGGAAATAGGTTGCGCTCCATTATTAGTAACTTCTAGCGTATATGTACCTTGACAGTTGGCAGTAGATCCGGTGACCCTACTAATAATCATCTGTACATATCTTTTATTGTTATTATTACTCCAATAATTATACATTGTTGCTGTGAAGCCTCCTCCCAATATATTATGGCTAGTATTCGAGGATATATTTTGTGTATATTGCTGTCCATCTGGCGCAGTAAGTATTGCTGTTACCGGTGAATCATCATTTGCATACATTAAAAATGAAAATATGGATGATGCTGCAGTATCACTAGACACAGTAAAAGTATAAGTTCCTGTAGCACTTGAAGCAATATCAATTTTTTTATGAATGTCATCGCCATAATCATTACCCGCAGAAATCACCACAACTCTACCCGGACCTGAAGATGTAAAATTATCTACGGCAACTTCATGAGAACCACTACCGTCATGAGCCGATCCTTGCCCCCCTATACTCATGTTAACAACGATCGGTTTATTTAATGCAGTTGCAACATTTTGAAAATAGGTTAAAGCATTGATGGTATTTGTAGTTGGGAATGATCCGTTTCCTCCTTTTACAAAAACAATATCAGCATTGGGGGCAAAGCCTTTATGTCTTTTATCACCAAATGCAGCCCCATTTCCTGCTGCAGTCCCCGCAACGTGTGTTCCGTGCCCATTTGTGTCATTTTCACGAACAAAGTTAGCAGGAGATCCGTCTAATTCATCTTCGATCTGAGCTTTAGTATATTCCACTCCTGTTGAAAATCCTGTTGGTGATGTTTCTGTCCCTTGAGGTGTTAAAGTCTGATCCCAAATAGAATAGATTCTACTTTTCGTTTGATCGGTGACTCCTCTAAAATCAGGATGTTTCCAATCGATACCGGTATCATAAATTCCTACCAAAACTCCGTTTCCGACATATGCTGTATTATTAAAAACGCCATCCTGCAAAAGGCTTGCGCCGGATTGGGCTCTGCTTACATCATTATGAAGCTCATCAAAAGTAGGAGCCATAATAGACTCCACATAAGGAAGTTGAAGAAGTTTCTCAATATCTTCAATGGTAACTAATGCTGTAGCAAAATTTGGTAATTGACTTTGTACTAGAATACCTTCAGCTTTTAATTTTTCGGGTGCTTTCGTATAGATAATACATGAATACATCGTTTGCGCTCCTGCTGATGTCACAACCAGATGTTTGTCCAGTTTCATTTCGGGTTGCTCTAGTTCCTTAATAAGTCCTTCTTTTGACAACGTTTCTCTGTTTTGTAGCAAAATATCAAATCGATAATCCAGCTTTTGTACTTGTCCAAAAAAGGTACAAGAAAAAAATACCAGTAAAGCAACAGTAACATTCCTAAGAACTGTGTTTTCTTTTTTTGGAATATGTACTTTTGTAGAAAATAATTTTTTTAGTTTCATATATTGTAGTTTTAAAAAACAATTATACAATTTTTATCTAAAACTTTAAATAATTATTTAATTTTTAACATTTTAACTATTTTATTGTATTTAAAATAATTAAACCATTATTTATAACAATAATTAAAAATATTAACTCATAATTAAAATGCACGACTTTTTATTCTATTTAAAACTCGGATGGGAACATATAATTTCATTGGATGCGCTTGATCATCAGCTTTTTGTATTAGCTTTAATTGCTGTTTACACCTTCAAAGAATGGAAAAAAATTCTGATTCTTGTAACTGCATTTACAATCGGGCATTCTGTAACATTAGCTTTAAGCATTCTCGATGTGGTAAGACTTCCTTCAGATTGGGTTGAGTTTTTGATTCCGCTGACGATTGTTTTAACGGCTGCCGGAAATATTCTAATGAAAAATAAAAAACAGTCTCAGGATAAAACCAATTATTATTTAGCCTTATTTTTCGGATTAATTCACGGCTTAGGCTTTGCCAATACCGCAAGAGTTATGATTGCCAAAAGCCAAAGCATTGCTGTTCCGCTTTTAGGATTTAATATTGGTTTGGAAGCGGGGCAAATCGTGATTGTTTTTGCTATTTTAGTATTGCTTTTCATTTTATTAAGTCTTTTCAAAGTCAACAAAAAAGACTGGATTCTTTTTGTATCATCGGGAGTCTTCGCATTAGCTTTAAAAATGACTTTAGAGAGAATTCCTTTTTAAGCTAACATCTGAAATTAAAAATATACTTATCGTAATCAATAATAAAAAAATCATTACGCAGGTTGCCATTAAATATCCATTATCAAGATTAAAATAAATTCCTCCCACCAAACTTACCCCAAATCCAATAGAAATTTGTTGTATCGTCAAATAAACTCCTGTTGCAAGCGAAGTAATTGAAACAGGTAATTTTCTCATTGCGTTGGTAAACATAGAAGGCAAAACAATTCCGCATCCTATTCCGTAAAAGAATAAAACCACAGAAATAATTGATAAATTTATGGCTGGTGTATTAACTGCATAAATATGACCAACAAGTCCTAAAACCATGATCAGTAAACCGAAAACAATAAATTTCTCCTGATATTTATTTAAAAATCTCACCGATAATAAAGATGCTAAAACATAGCCAATTCCTTGGCAGGCAAACAATAACCCTGTTTTTGTAGAGCTCAAATGATGATGTTCTTCAAAAAAATTGGCATTGATGAAAAAATAAGAATCCTGAACCAGATAATAAGTTACGGCTGCTAAAAGTGCAATTTTAAAACTTTGATATAAAAAAGGTTTCATATTGATCAAAACCTCTTTTCCCTTTTTAAATTTCCTTTTTTGATTTAAAATAAAAAGAATCAAACCGGTTAAAGATAAAAGCAGTAACAGAATATTATTTGTCCTCCAACCTTCTTCACCACTGATGACAATTGCATACATCAAAACAATCAGGAGAATAATCAATATCATTTGTGGAAAGATTTGTATAGATTCTTTTCCTTTAATTTCAACTTCTTTAAGATATTTATTAGCCAAAATAATGACCAAAATTGCAATTGGAATATTAATAAAGAAAACAAGTCGCCACGCATCAAAACTCAAATGAAGATCAGGAATTACACCTCCTAAAACCTGTCCTATAACCGAGGCGATTCCTGCAATTGCACCATAAATACCTAAAGCTTTCACTCTTTCTTCTTCAATTTTAAAAACATTCGATATTAAGGCAACGCCTTGCGGAACCATAAAAGCAGCCGAAATCCCCTGAAAAAGCCGACTTACATTCAATGCTGTTGCAGAAGTAGCATTTCCACAAAAAAATGAAAACACCATAAAGCTGAACATGGAAACTATAAAGATTTTCTTATGCCCATATTTGTTCCCTATTTTACTTCCCGTAATCAGAAAAGCACCGTAGCCGATAATATAAAAGACGATTATAAACTGCGTTTCGGCGGTACTTGCGTTGATAGAATTTTTGATGGATGGTATTGCAATATTAACAATGAAAAGATCCAGAATACATAAAAAAATTGACATCGAAATGACTATTAAACTCAGCCATTTGTTAAACTCTCGAAAATTTCTCATTTTCATTGATAATATTTTAACTTTACGACTTCAAAAGTAAGAACCTCAAATCCTGCTGTCAAGTAGGTAAGAAAAACATACTCAGTATGAATTTTAATACTAATTCTGATAATGAAACCGTTAGCTGTACAGAAAATTTCCTTTTTCTGGCAAATAATTGCTACGCAGAGCACGCTTTGAAGATGATCAATGGAAAATGGAAGATTTCTCTGATAAAAATTATCGCTAATGAATGCCCAAAAAGATTCGGAGTTCTGAAGCGGGAATTAGATAATTTAGCACAGGGAACATTAACCACGATTTTAAAAGAATTGGAAAATGACGGTCTTATTTTGAGAATTGCTTATGCTGAAATTCCTCCGAGAGTAGAATATAAATTAACAGAAAAAGGGATTGCCTTTTTGCCTATTATAAAATCAATGGAAGACTGGTGGTTAGCTTTTCCTGAAAACAATTAAAAATATTAACTATGAAATTTAAAGTTGCTGCACTTTCAGTTCTATTTTATATCGGTGCTTTTGCTCAAAATATTCAAAACAATCCGGGTAGCAACCACGGAAACAGATTTGAGCAACTGGGAACCATTCTTCCCACACCTAATGTTTACAGAACAGCTTCCGGAGCTCCGGGACAGGCATATTGGCAAAACAGGGCAGATTACGACATCACCGCATATTTAGATGAAGATAAAAGAAATCTTAAAGGCTCTGAAACGGTTACCTATCACAATAATTCACCCGATGATTTAGATTACATTTGGTTACAGTTGGATGAGAACCAACAATCGACAGTCAAAAAAGCAGATTACCAATTTTCTGCTACTCTTCCGAAATCTTTAAATGATCAGCAGTTAAAGACTACAGATATCCCTACAAAAGATAATGGATACGGCGTTAATTTGGAAAAAGTAACCGATGCTTCAGGAAATCCTTTGAAATATACTGTCAACAAAACCATGATGCGTATTGATTTGCCTAAAGTTCTTAAAAAAGGTGAAAAATTTATCTTTAAGGTTGATTGGAATTACAATATTCCGAATCGTATACAAATGGGCGGTCGTGGCGGTTATGAAAATTTCGCAGAAGATGGAAACGATCTTTATACGATTACGCAATGGTTCCCAAGAATGTGCGTGTACAGCGATTTTCAGGGATGGCAAAATCATCAGTTTACAGGAAGAGGCGAATTTGCTTTAGTTTTTGGAAATTATAAAGTTTCGATGAATGTTCCTGCTGATCACATTATTGGCGGAACCGGTGAATGTAAAAATTACGATCAGGTTTTAACTTCTGAACAATTATCAAGATATAAAAAATCTCAGAATTCTACTGAACCTGTAGAAATTGTTACTTTGGATGAAGCTAAAAAAGCAGAAAAAAATCATTCAAAACAAAGAAAAACTTGGGTTTTTGAAGCGAAAGACGTGAGAGATTTTGCATGGACTTCTTCAAGAAAATTTGTTTGGGATGCAATGGGTGTTACGATTCCCGAAAACAATAATAAAGTAATGGCAATGAGTTTCTATCCAAAAGAAGCTTATGGTTTATACAGAAAATATTCTACAAAAGCTATCGCGCATACAATTAAAACATATTCAGAATTCACAATTCCATATCCTTATCCGGTTGCACAATCTGTGGAAGCTTCCAACGGAATGGAATATCCGATGATCTGTTTCAATTTTGGAAGAACAGAAAAAGACGGAACTTATTCTGAAGGTACCAAAAACGGAATGATCGGTGTGATTATTCATGAAGTTGGGCACAACTTTTTCCCAATGATCATCAATTCAGACGAAAGACAATGGAGCTGGATGGATGAAGGTTTAAATACGTTCACCGAATATTTAACGGAAGAAAAATGGGATAATAAATTCCCTTCAAAACGTGGCCCGGCCTGGACGATTGTTGATTATATGAAACTTCCGAAAGATCAGCTGGAACCCATCATGAGTAATTCTGAAAACATTATTCAGTTTGGTCCGAATGCTTATTCAAAACCTGCAACAGGATTGAATATTCTTCGTGAAACGATTATGGGAAGAGAACTTTTCGACAAAGCATTTAAAACATATTCTAAAAGATGGGCTTTTAAACATCCTGAGCCTGCAGATTTTTTCAGAACGATGGAGGATGCAAGCGGTGAAGATCTAGACTGGTTCTGGAGAGGATGGTTTTACGGAACAGATCCGGTAGATATTGCCATCGATAAAGTGACCATTGCAAATCCTGATTTCAATACTGTAAAAGAAGCTAACGAAACGAAATATAATGTTGAAAAACCTTTGCAGAATGAGTTTGAGGATATTTCAAAAATCAGAAATAAAGAAGATAAAACAATTGCATTTGAAGTAGAAAAAGATCAAGATCTGCAAGATTTCTATTACCGTTATGACCGCGGTCAGGAAAAAGTAGATACCAAAAAAGAGTACAGCTTCAAAACTGAAGGTAGTGTAGCTTTAGAAAAAAAAGACCAGGATAAATTAAAAAATATCACAGCCTATCAAATTGATTTTGTAAACAAAGGAGGTTTGGTAATGCCTGTTATTTTGGAATTTACCTTTGAAGACGGTTCAAAATTAAAAGATAAATCGTCAGCTCAAATCTGGAGACATAACGAGAAAAAAATTTCGAAGACGTTTTATTTTGACAAAAAATTAAAATCAATTCAGCTTGATCCGATGAGAGAAACGGCAGATATTGATACTTCAAACAATTTCTGGAGCAATGACGGCAGCTCTTCTGAGACTTCAAAATTCCAGGTTTTCAAAGAAAAGCAAAACGGAACAGTAAGAGGTGGCGCCAATGGAAAGGTTAATCCGATGCAGGCTGCAGGAAATAAAAAGTAAAAAAAATAGACTGTCTCTTAAAGACAGTCTATTTTTTTAATAGCATTGAAATTAACTACAAAATTGAAAAAGTGGATACAATTGTACTTTTTTCATCAAGTGAATTGGGATTTGTGATTGTAATTCCATACTCACCTGCAGGTTTATCTATTAATGTAATCAAATAAGAACTATTTCCATACTTTTTTGCTGTAAAATTCAAATAGTGTAATTTATTTGTTTTAGTAGTTCCCCAATTATTGGTAGAAGCTACTTCCGCTCTTCTATACCTTTTATTAGAATCAAATTCAAAAATTTTCACAATTGCCATCGGATCTGTATTGTTATCCACAGCTCTCACAATAAACTGAATATTATCAGGTTTTAATTTTGTTTTCGAACAACAGCCTTCAATCTGTAATTTAGCTTTTACACTTCCGAAACCTGTAATTACCATTCCGGCATTCATGGCAGATCGCGTTTGTGTTACATGCTTTTCTAAAAGTTCTGCATCACCACCAGATTTTAAAACCATACATTCTCCAATAAATTCAGGCTCCTGAACACTTTGTGCATAAGAATTTGCACCTAAAAAAGTCATCGCTGCAACTGCAGCAGTAATTAATAATTTTTTCATTCTAAAAGTATTTGTATTTTTTTTAAAAATAAGCTTTTTTCCAATATCTTAAACATTTTTTTTCTGCCAAAATTTCACATCTTAAAAAAAAAATCTGCCAAAAATCTACTTACAGTTGGTTGGCACGCATTTAGAGAATTACAACACAGAAATAATTAAAAAATAAAATATATTATGTCAGTAAACTTTAAACCCTTAGCAGACAGAGTTTTGATCGAGCCGATCGCTGCAGAAACTAAAACAGCTTCAGGTATTATTATCCCAGACACTGCGAAAGAAAAACCTCAAGAAGGTACAGTAGTAGCAGTAGGTCCTGGTAAAAAAGATGAGCCTACAACTGTACAGGTAGGTGACAAAGTTCTTTATGGAAAATATTCAGGTTCTGAATTAAAATTAGACGGAAAAGATTTCTTAATCGTAAAAGAGGCAGATTTACTTGGTGTAATCGGGTAACTGCTTTTTGCTATTGGCTTCTAGCTGATGGCTTAATGCATGAAAATTAGTATGAGAGATTTTAAAAAATTTGAAGTTTGGCAATTAAGTCATCAAATAACTTTAAAAATTTATACTTCAACTAAAAACTTTTCCAAAGGAAGAAATTTTTGAATTGACCTCTCAGATCAGAAGATCATTTGCTTCAATAGGATATAATATTTCGGAAGGAATTGGTAGAAATTCAGATAAAGAATTTGCTAATTTTATCAATATTGCTTTAGGATCATCTAATGAAGCTGAAAACCAATTAATTCTAGCTAAAGATTTAGAATATATCAACGAAAGTGATTATCGAGATCTTTTTGAAGAGTTAACAATATTAAAAAAGAAGCTTGTTTCCTTATGGAATAAGCTAAGACAAAATTAAAAACATTAACAATAAACTTGCGAATTGCTAAAGCCAAAAGCCAAAAGCAAATCGCCAAAAGCTAAAATAATATGGCAAAAGAAATAAAATTCGATATCGAGTCAAGAGACGCTTTAAAAAGAGGTGTTGATGCATTGGCTAATGCAGTAAAAGTAACTTTAGGACCAAAAGGTAGAAACGTTGTCATCGAAAAATCTTTCGGTGCACCTCACGTTACTAAAGATGGTGTTTCTGTAGCAAAAGAAATCGAACTTGAAGACAGAGTAGAAAACATGGGAGCGCAAATGGTAAAAGAAGTTGCTTCTAAAACCAATGATATCGCAGGAGATGGTACTACTACCGCTACTGTTTTGGCACAGGCTATCGTAAGAGAAGGTCTTAAGAATGTAGCTGCAGGTGCAAACCCAATGGACTTGAAAAGAGGAATCGACAAAGCAGTAACTGCTGTTGTTGCTAACCTTAAAGAACAGTCTAAAGAAGTTGGTGATTCTACAGAAATGGTGAAGCAAGTAGCTTCAGTTTCTGCAAACAACGACGAAACAATCGGATCTTTGATCGCTGAAGCTTTCGGAAAAGTGGGTAAAGAAGGAGTTATTACTGTAGAAGAAGCTAAAGGTATCGATACAACTGTAGATGTTGTAGAAGGTATGCAGTTCGACAGAGGATATCAGTCGCCTTACTTCGTGACGAATCCTGAGAAAATGTTAACTGAGCTTGAAAACCCATATATTCTTTTAGTTGAGAAAAAAATCTCTTCAATGAAAGAATTGCTTCCTGTTCTTGAGCCTATCGCACAAAGCGGAAAATCTTTATTGATTATTTCTGAAGAAGTTGAAGGTGAAGCTTTGGCAACTTTAGTGGTAAACAAATTAAGAGGTTCTCTAAAAATTGCTGCTGTAAAAGCTCCAGGATTTGGTGACAGAAGAAAAGCAATGTTGGAAGATATCGCTATCTTAACTGGCGGACAGGTAATTTCTGAAGAGCAAGGTTTCACAATGGAAAATATCTCTCTGGATATGCTGGGAACTGCTGAGAAAGTATCGATCGACAAAGACAACACAACTGTTGTAAACGGTGGTGGTGAAGAAAGCAAGATCAAAGGCAGAGTAAACCAGATCAAAGCTCAGATGGAAACTACGACTTCTGACTACGACAAAGAAAAACTACAGGAGAGATTGGCTAAATTAGCTGGTGGTGTTGCCGTACTTTATGTAGGTGCAGCTTCTGAAGTTGAAATGAAAGAGAAAAAAGACAGAGTTGACGATGCATTAAACGCTACGAGAGCAGCTGTTGAAGAAGGTATTGTTGCTGGTGGTGGTGTTGCTTTGGTAAGAGCTATTGATGCTTTGCAAAACCTTGAAGGAATCAATGCTGACGAAACTACTGGTATTAAAATCGTAAAAAGAGCAATCGAAGAGCCATTAAGACAAATCGTTGCCAACGCAGGAGGTGAAGGTTCTGTAATCGTTGCTAAAGTTGCTGAAGGCAGCGGAGATTTCGGATACAATGCTAAAACTGACGAGTATGTAAATATGCTTGAAGCAGGTATCATCGATCCCACGAAAGTAACAAGAGTTGCCCTTGAAAACGCAGCTTCAGTTTCTGGAATGCTATTAACAACAGAGTGTGTAATCACTGAAATTAAGAGCGCAGAACCTGCTATGCCAATGGGAGGTGGAATGCCAGGAATGATGTAACGGTCAGCGACCGAGGCAATATAAATTTAAAACCGTTCAGATTTTCTGAGCGGTTTTTTTATTTTATAAAATATCCAGTGGACTTCGTACTCGAGATTTTATCACATCCATGATGTGAATGTAGATTTCTGTAGTCTTTATACTATTATGGCCTAAAAGTTCTTTGATAATTTTGATATCTACACCATTTTCCAAGAGATGAGTCGCGTAGGAATGTCTTAGAGTATGAACAGATGCAGGAGATGCTACACCTGATTTTTTCAAAGAAGATTTCATTATTTGCTGTACACTGCGTTGAGAATACTTTTCATTTTCGGAACCTTCAAATAGATATTTTTTAGGATTATAGATTTTATAATATTCTCTCAACAACTCAATAAGTTTGGGAGAGAGCGTTACTACTCTATCTTTTTTTCCTTTTACTTGTCTGATGAGCACAATATTTTGTTCTGTCTTTATATCTGACTTTTTTAGTTCTAATAATTCGCCTAATCTGAGACCACACGAATAAATCGTTGTAAGAATAGCTTTATGCTTTATGTTGGAAATAGAATTTAAAATCTTTTTCACTTCCATCTTAGTTAAAAACTTTGGTAATTTATTTACAACATTTCTTTGAGGATAAAGATGTTTTAAATTAACTGGCCTTTGAAAAGTTTCCTTATAGAATTTCCCAATAGTAGCAATCATTGCTTTTTGATAAGACATTCCTACTTTCTTCTTTTCAACAAGCCAGATGACAAAGTCTTCCAATTGTTTTTGTGTAATATCTTCGGGGTCATATTTTGCAGAAAGTTTCAAAAAATAAGATAAATGGGAAGTATAAGTTTTGATACTGCTTTCTGCATATCGCTGAAGGCGCAACATTGTAGCGAAATCTTCTACATAATTTTTATTCATCGTAAGGTTTGTGCGTTTATCCAAATATAAAAAAATTAATTTAATGATTTACAGGTAGATAAAAGAAAAACAGAACAACATTAGCGCAATTGTGTATAATGCGTATTAGCGCAATATGTAAATTTAGACATTGTACGATATTTTATAAGGAACGTTCTCCGGATATCACTTTTGCAACTAAAAACACAGATTGATGAACCTGAAAATAATGAGAACGCTTCGAAATAATAGTAAAAGATTCCAAATAGCTTATCTTACAACAAGGGCGGACTTCCTGAACATCCTTCCCTATTCTTTTGAGTAAAGTGAAAATCTAAAAAAGTTTTAGATTTTGCATATAAGTAAGGATTTATATATTTTAAACAAAATGAAAAAAATAACTTTATTAACCGCTATTTTAGTAACTGGTGCAGTAAGTGCACATACAGCAATTTCAAAAACTGAAAAGGCAAAGAAAATAAGTTCAAAAACAATAAAAATAGAAAAGATAAAATCTGTAACACCGCCAGAAGGAACATGGTATGCTACAACTTCATGTGGTGTAAGTGCTCAAACTACACAGCCTAACTGGACTATATGGCAAGTTCAAGAATGGGCTGCTGCGATAGAACGTAATTATTGTTCAGGTAAGACTGGCCTTTCAAATAGTTCAGGACTTCAGCCTTAAAATAGTGTACTGTCTGAAAATTAACAAATTTCAGACAGTTTTTCTTTAAATAAACCAATATGAACTTTATAAAAAAAAATATTTTAAGCCTTATTTTCCTCTTTTTTATTAGTATTTCTTATTCTCAAAATTACGCAGGTGATTCTTTAAGAGGAAACTTCACCTATTTATTACAGTCTAAACCAAATAAATTAGACCAAGACTTTGTATATAAGGAATTGTTTTCTTTGCAAATAAGCGATCAGCACGCTTTTTTTATTAGTGAAAAATTGTTGGAATATGACTCTGTTTTTGCGAAAGAATTCAATACATCCATTACTAAAAGTGGTGGTGATAATATTATCGATTTTCGCGGTAAGTCGTTTCCCAAAATCCAATCCGATTTTGTTATTATACAAACGAATGACATTATAAAATATTACAGCTATGTAGGAATATCAGTATTACACTACAATACTCCCGTTATTAAGAATTGGAAATTAGTCAACGAAACACAAATAATTAATACTTTGAAATGTAAGAAGGCAGAAGTAAATTTTAAGGGGAGAGATTGGGTTGCTTGGTATGCAACTGAAATCCCATTTCCATATGGTCCTTTCAAATTTAGTGGATTGCCTGGATTAATTGTTAAAATATCTGATAATACAGGAGATTATAGTTTTGAATTAATAAAATCAACTTCAAACTTTGTGATGAAAGGTAAAATAATAAAAATTAATAAAAGTAGATATGTAAATTCGACATTGGTAACCAAGCAAGAGTTAAAAAAAGCAAATGAAGTTTTTAGAGAGAATTTGATAAATTCATCCGAAAGTATGGGTGTAGTACTTACTCCTGAACAAAAAGAAAATCTACATCAGAGGAAAAAGCAAAGTGAGATAGAGAAAAAAAAATACAATCCTCTTGAATTGGAAGATTAAAAAACATCCCTCGCTGGTACAAGCGTCACGCTCGTATCCACAAACATAAAAACCGCTCCCATCCGAGCGGTTTTTCCATTTCAAAACAAATTCAACGTCCTATATTTCCCAATCCATCACTTTTCCCTATATTTAAACATATTTTTCTACACAGAAAATCAATTCAACCAAATCTCAACGTCCTTGAAAACAAAATTATTACTCCTTTCACTTTTCGGTTTATGTTTAGCCAGTGCACAAACATTAAATTTTAAACATCTTTCGGATATGTCTATGCGCAGAGGAGGGGTAACCAGTACCATTGCAGGCGACAATATCTATGTGAGCAATGGGTATAAAGATTCGGATGGCAATGCTACTATCATTGAGAAATACAACATTAAAGATAACCGCTGGAGTATCATCAACTCTAGTCTGGTTCCTAAAAGATTTGCCAATTCGGAGACTTACGATAATAAAATTTATATTTTTAACGGATGGGGAAACAGTAATCTTGAAATTATAGACCTTGAAACGCATAAAAAAACGAAGGGAGCTATTAATCATGCCTATACAGGAAATGCAGGTTCTGCCATTCATAATGGAAAAATATATACGTTCGGCGGAAGTGGGCTAAACAATGCTGCAACCACTGTATTTTCTAATCGATTCCAATACTATGATATTGCTTCCAATACCTGGCATCCGTTACCAGATATGCCCACCGCCAGAGAAGCCAGGGGCAAAATAGTGAATGACAAGCTCTATGTAATCGGTGGTTTTAACGGTACGTCATCCCGCCTGGTCAATGTGTATGATCTCAACAAAAATCTTTGGACCGAACAATATACGATGCCTGCTGCGATATCGGGACATTCACTAGCGGTATCCGGTAATAAGATTTTTATTGCAGGCGGTTATAATAATCAAAATTTTCTGGCCTATTTTGATACAGAAACCAATAAGTTACATAAATTATCATCCAATATGATTCCCAGACGACATGCTGCTGCAGAAATATATAACAATAAATTATACATCATGGGCGGAAGTACAGCATCCTCAACCAAAACATCTATTAAAAGCATTCAGGTTGCAGATATTAGCGAAGAAGCACTTTCCGCTAAATAAACGAATGAAGATGTATTTAAATCAAAAGTTTATACCAATGCTCAGAGAATTGTTTTCACGATCAGCAATAAAAATAACAGCAATCATTGTGAATACAATGTTTATACAATGGATGGAAAGAAGTAAGTATCTTCGGCCCTACAAAAGTAACAAGAGTTGCCCTTGAAAATGCAGCTTCAGTTTCTGGAATGCTATTAACAACCGAGTGTGTAATCACTGAAATTAAGAGCGCAGAACCTGCTATGCCAATGGGAAGTGGAATGCCGGGAATGATGTAGTCATCACCGATGCTTTAAATATATAAACCGTTCAGATTTTTCTGAGCGGTTTTTTTTATTAGAATGTAGAGCAAAAAATGTTTTTGATGATTAATTTAATATCTTTGAAATAAATAAATAAATAAATAAAGCGAAAAAAAACTTCCCAATCTAGTTGATTTTGAGTGATATGCGAAGTTTATATCGCTTACAAACACGTTGGTGGCAGCTAACAGACACTCTATAAGTATTGAAAGTGAAAGATGGACTTTTTGCATATTTCGACTAGGGATTGAAAAGTTCAAGACAAATAACCAAAATTTAGTTTTAGATGGTCTGACAATTAAATCAGTCCGGCATCAAATAGAAGCAAAAGCAACTTTGTTGTTCAAAAATGGACTTATTGATAATTTAGAAATTTGGTGCTATGAAGGAGAATATCCACAAAAGATTTAATAAGCTATATCTTGACGCAGATTTGGCTTAATGCGGACAAATAAAGTGAAAGCCTCGAAACGTTGTGACAAAATCAAGCAGACAGCCAAATTTTAGCGCTCAGATTTTCTAAAAAAATAGAAACGTAAAAATTTAGGTTCTAATCACAGAAATATCAAAAATAAAAACTTAAAAATATGGTTATGAAAATATTTAATATAACATTTAACAGACAAATCATTGTCGAAATTTTAATAAATATTCTTGTTGGTTATGTAGTTGGTCTTGTAATAAGTTACATAAATATATTTGGAAGTAGCCAAAATGCACCACAATTTTGTGCAATGGCTACTGGAATTTTTTCAATAATGCGAATTTATAATAGACAAAACCCGAAAGTGAAAAACAGAAAGTGAGAAATTGTATTTTGATAACAGAAACCGATGTCGCAGATTTCTAATCCGTGAATTTCAATTCAGCAAAAATATTTTCCTTACTATCGTAAAGGCCAAAAACCACGTAAAACGATTTCGATAAAACCTACAATCATTTCAACATAAGTTTAAACTTATTCGTTGAAGAGTTCAACTTCTTCGTGATGGCAATCAAGCATTACGTTGGGGCGTTCAAGCATTTCGAAGAAGCGTTCAACCACTTCGAAGAGCCGATAAACCACTTCGAAGAGGTAATCAAGTACTCCGAAGACGCAATCAACCATTCCGAAGAGCCAATCAACCACTCCGTAGAGGCAATCAAGTACAATTTGTTATATTTCAGCACTTTACAGCCCTTTTTCAAACTCGATGAATCTCCAGAATATTATTGATAGTCACTTCTAAAAACAATTAAAGCTAAATGCTTTCTTAAGCACTAATTTCAAGTCTATACCCTTTTCCACGAATCACCACAATTTTGATATTAGGATCTATTTCCAGTTTTTTTCTGAGTTTTGAGATAAACATATCAAGACTTCGCCCAACAATGACCCCGTCATCTTCCCAGATTTCCTTTTGCAGGCGGCTTCTTTCAACGATTTCGTTAGGAGACGATGCAAAAATAAGCAATACACGACTTTCGGTTGCCGTAAGCTCTATTGTTTTATCATTGATGATGAGCTTTCTGTTTTTAGCATCAAATTGCACAGAGCCCAAAGTGAACAGATGAGCTTGTTGATTTTCGATCATAACTTTTGGTGATTTTACAGATTTAGACCTAAAAAAAATAAAACCGATCAATGCTAAAAATGAGAGACCGCCCAGAAGATATCCACTTTTTGTTATGCTTATTCCTGTTGGTCTGAATTTGATGTTGATCATGTAACATGATTTTGGTTGCCTCCTGCCGATACACGCTACAATATCATCTTTTTTGCTTTTAGATATCGAAAATCCGTAAGCTACACGAGAGCTGCCACAATTCAGTACATTCACAATATAATCATTGGCAAGTGGATCTTTGGCTAATACACGCCTTGTAAGATTCACCAGAGAGTCGGGTTGAAACGTCAGTTCATTCTCAAAACTGATCTGGTATTCATGATCTGCAATCTTTTTTACCGGAAGCACTCTTGATGTACTGTCGCCCGACCGTAAAAGCAGTTCATGACCAATTTTACGAAGCAGCACCTCCCTTTTAGCAAAATTAAAGTCCTCTTTATCGTCCGTGCTGAAGGCTGCACTTAGTAGTACCACAAATAAGAGCAATAGTACTCCGAGAAGGTATTTGTGTTTTCCTGAGAGCAGATTTTGACTAAGATGCATAGTGTCAAGTTATTATTTACAAAGTTTACAATTTTATTTACAATATAAATCCTATAAGCAGAAAAATAGTAAAGTATTTTCGCTAAATCAAATTTGATAGTCTTTGAAAAATTAAAAAAGCATTGTCAGATTTGATTGATCCAGAGAATCTATATTTAATTTAAAAATCAAAAAAAATTATGAAAAAAGTAATGTATACGCTTATGTTGTCATTGGTTGTACTGGGCGGACTGGTCCTTAGCTTCGCTCCATTCACTGAAGGCTCGGATGCCAATCCTGAAGTTAAAAATGAAACTGCTAAGAAGCCAATTCAAAAGCGACTTTCAGCTGCTGAAATAGACATCGAAATGAAAAAATGGGAAGCTACCCCCGCCGGTATACAGTATAAGAAATGGGAAGCTTCACCTGCAGGTAAAAAAGTGGATGCCGCTGAAATTAAAATATGGAAGCATATTAAAAATTATACTAATATGGAAGGAGTTGTAACTTCTCTTTCTCTTCCGCCAGGATCAAAATTAGGTCTCGGAGTGATGGTAAAAATTAAAGACGAAAACTATATTGTAACATTTGATGCGCAAAAGTCTCAACTTGAACCACTGCATAGCCTGAAAGTAAACGACAAAATAATTATAAAAAGCCATAACGTATCGCATGCACCAAAATATGCTTATCCAATACTATCGTGTGGCTACTTAGAACGAGACGGCAAAGTTATTTTTAAACGAATTCCCCGCAAAGGCGGTTGTTAGGGAAATTCTGTACACCTTGGTAAACTTAATTTCATTAGTGTCAATCAAATAAAATATCTTTGACCTTACATCTGTATCTATTAAAACAATGATGCAACTTAAATATCAATATGTTAGTTTAAATAAATTATTTTTAAAATTACTTTAACAAAATAATGTTGCTACAATCAATACAATGCTTAATTTTAAGTTAGCAGAAATTAAAAAAGTATTGTCAAAAAAATGAAAAAAATTGTATTTCGGTTTTGGGGAATTAATTTACTGATAAGTATTCTATTATTTTTTGCTTATAGAATTTCGATTTCTCAAACAGAGACAAGTAACGGTAATTCATTTGAACAATGGATGCAGATTGTAGAAATCCTGTTAAATCTAGGATTTTCATTAATATATCTTATTGGTATGACGATCTCTTCTCTTGCAGTTCTTCTCAATTTGGTAGAGAAAATCAGAAATAATATCTATTTATCACTTTTAACTTTTTTGGGATTACCATCCATCTGTGTTATTATTATCGTTATCAAACTAGTGATTGATATGAGCTTCAACGATTTTGCACTTTTGAGAACATTTACAATTTTTTCAATACTGTATCTATTCCTTACAACAATAGAATTCTTGCTATTCAGGAAAAGAATTAATAAAGAGCTAAATAAATAATAGACATATTCAGAATCTTCGAATAAAAAATGTCCCTCTCTAATATTATTCAACAATGAGAAAACTCAACATCATTTTAATTTTCATTCTCACAGCATCTTTATTCTTTGCTCAAAATCAAAGATTCACGTATGAATATTCTTATAAAATGGATTCTTTAAATAAGGAAAACGTTGAAAAGGAAATGATGAATCTAGATATTACAAAAGAAGGTTCCAACTTTTATAGCGCCTTGCTATTAACCAAAGATTCTCTTTTTACTGCAGAAGTTGAGAAAGGAAAAGCTTCGCAATCTGTAGTCATTGATATGAGAAAAATTAAACAGGCAAAAGTTAATTTTCGTGTTTCTAAAGCTTATCCTGGTTTAGAAACTGTTTATCACAGTTCTATAAACGCCACCAACATTGCTGTAAAAGAACAGAATAAAATAAACTGGGCTATCTTCCCCGATACAAAAAGTATTGAAGGCTTTAAAGTTCAAAAAGCAACTACTACTTTTGGCGGAAGAAATTGGATAGCCTGGTTCACCAATGATATCCAGATACAAGACGGGCCTTATAAATTTTGTGGTTTGCCGGGATTAATTTTAAATATTGAAGATGAAAAAGGGGATCACATATTCAACTTAAAGGGAAGTCAGAAACTCAATTACAAACCCTTACTGCTCAATTCAAAAATGAAAGATGTTTTTCTGACGAACGAAAAATTCAATAAACTCTGGAACGAGTACAAAAAAGATCCTGCAAAGAATATAAAACTCATTCATAGCTCTTCAGAAATGTCGGATACGCTATTTTTTGATTCAAATACGGGTAGTCCACTTACAAAACAAGATTTAATAAAAGGAAAGGAACAGCGAGCAAGAGAAAATTTTAAAAAGTATAATAATTACATAGAAATAGAACTTTATAAATGAGAGAACTGCGGCTAAAAAAGAACCTTTAAAACGGGTTTTACAGAAACATTATTAGAGAAGAAAGTACACCCGATATCACACCTTAAGTTGAAGAAAACAGGAAATAATTCTGCATCAAAACGGAACATTAATAAGAAAATAAAAACATGAAAATCACTCCCGAACATAATGAACGAATTGCAAAGATGACATTTTCATCAGTATATCCGCATTACATCACAAAGGTAGAAAGCAAAGGCAGAACAATTGAAGAATTACATCAAGTGATAGAATGGTTAACAGGTTTTGATGCTCAGAAACTACAGGAACTCATTGATGAGAAAGTAACATTTGAAATATTTTTTAAGAGAGCAAAACTAAATCCCAACGCAAATCTTATAAAAGGAGTGATCTGTGGATATAGAATTGAAGAAATTGAAAATCCTCTTACAAAACAAACAAGATATCTTGATAAGCTGGTTGATGAATTGGCAAAAGGAAGAAAGATGGAAAAGATCTTAAGACAATAACCTGATTAAAGTTATGGCAAAAACAACTCACACCGGAGTAAACGTAGCAGATTTTATAAACTCGTATGTTGACAATGAGCAGAAAAAAACCGATAGCTTTCGCCTGATAGAACTGATGCAAAAATGGACTGATTCCGAACCCAAAATGTGGGGGTCTTCCATTATCGGATTTGGAAATTATCACTATAAATATGCAAGCGGACACGAAGGCGATGCACCTGTTATTGGGTTTTCACCAAGAAAAGCGGCGTTTTCACTGTACGTTTATTCTGACACAGAAAAAAGCAAAGTACTGCTACCCAATCTCGGTAAATTTAAAATGAGTAAAGCCTGCATTTACGTAAAAAAACTTTCCGACATTGATATTGCCATTTTGCAGGAACTCTGTATGGAATCTATCAAGTACAACAGCGAACATCATGAATGTTCTTGCAGAGCAAAATGACCGATAAACATTCACAAAAATGAGTAAGAAAATACTATGACAAAAAATGATGAATTACTGTTAAAATTTAAGTAAAACTAGAAATGAAAACCATCTACTACCACGGCACAAAAGCAGATCTTAACATCGGAGATCTTATCGAAGTAGGCTTTACATCAAACTACGGCACAAAAAGAAAATCAAAATACATTTATCTTACAGAAACTTTAGATGCAGCAACCTGGGGTGCAGAATTAGCTTTCGGAGACGGAAAAGAAAGAATCTATATTGTAGAACCCACCGGTTACATTGAAGACGATCCCAATGTTACAGACAAAAAATTTCCGGGAAACCCTACGAAATCATATCGATCAAAACATCCCTTTAAAGTGGTGGGCGAAGTTACAAATTGGCAAAGCCACTCTCCCGAACAGCTCGAAACAATGAAAAATCATTTGAAAAAATTAAAGGAAATGGGTATTGAAGCAATAGAAGATTAATCAGACTCAATTTGTTCCTCTTAAAAATGTAGAAGCCAAAAAGAAAATCATCTAAAACATTTATAATTCATAGTAACATATTTTGAGTTTATCCTCGAGTATAAGATTGTTTTTTTATTAATAAAACAATGATTTTAATTTATTTTAATAAAATTTGCATCTATTAAGAATTGTAGAACAGTTTTTGATTTAACATTTTCGTAATCAATTGTTCTTTTTATTTTTCAATGTAACAAATGCCTTTATATTATTTTTAATTAAAATCTTAAAGCCATGAAAAAACTACTCTTTATTATCCCCTACTTCATCCTTTCTGAAGCTACGGCACAGGAAATAGTAAATGATAAACCCTCAATGGTTCCGGAAGATAAAATGAATATTATTAAAACCAATATTACAGGATATGCCTTCAGGAATATTAATTTATCATACGAAAGATCTATTAATCGATGGTTTGCCGTAAATGTAGGATTCGGAACCGTCGCAGAAGGTAAAGTTCCGTTTATGAATGCTTTTCTGAGTGATGAAGATGAGAAAAATTTTCAAAATCTTAAGATAAAAGCAACCAACTTCACCATTGAGCCTAGATTTTATATTGGTGAAGGCTATGGCAAAGGCTTTTACTTTGCTCCATACTATCGATATTCAAAAGTCTCTACCAATACTTTCGATTTTACATATGACTACAATGCTTTTGGAACAACGATCCCTATTCCGCTTAAAGGTTTAGGAGATGCAAACGGTAACAGTGGCGGGTTGATGGTGGGTGCACAGTTTTTTTTAAATGAACAACACAGCTTTGTTTTAGATTTTTGGATCGCCGGTGCGCATTACGGCTCAGGAAAAGGTGACTTCAGCCTTACCAGTGATATAGTTCTTACCCCCGAAATGCAGGCACAGCTAAAAAATGAAATTGAAAATCTTGACGTGCCTTTTGTAGATTACACCGTGGAAACGAATGCCAACGGAGCCCGCGTGAAAGTAGACGGACCCTGGGCAGGGTTTAGAAGCGGTTTTTCGCTGGGTTATAGATTTTAGTTTTTCAAACATAAAAAATGCGCCTCAGATAATTTCTGAGGCGCATTCATTATATTAAGCGTAACACTCCTTAAATCTGGAAATCAGATTATCCATCGTGTGTCTCTGTACATAAACAGTCTTTACATCTTCATATCTTGGTGATTTGTAAAACACCTCATGGAAATCCATACTTCCGTTACCAACTTTTACAATTTTTTGAACATCGATGTTCAATTTTTTCAATTCATCTTTAAAGACCTGAAATTCGTCGTGGATATTATTCATCTTTATATTTTGTTTTTAAGTTAAAAAATTAGCAATTATTTCATCATTGCCCCCTATTAAAATCAACTTTATGTTAAATTTTTAATAAATTTAGCAAAAATATTTAAATTAACAATGGGGTTTGGATGATTTTTAATGATTAATCTTAATTGCAAAAACTATACCTAACTGTATAGTTATTAATGAAAAGTGAATTTAATATGAACCAAATGTTAACAAATGTAGATTTGACCGTAGTTTCTTTAATTGATTCTCCTTGAATCATTTAGCTAAATTTATTAAAAGTTTTAATCGATTGAATACAAAAAAATTTCTTGTATAAATTAAAATTTAACTTTTAGTAATTTTAAGAATCAAAAAAAGAAATAAAAACACAATGAATTTCTTCAAAGCATTATCTTTACTCATCTTTATCACTTTTTCACTGGCAATTTTCGCACAAGAATATAATCCCGTGGTTTTAGAATCTAAAAAAGGAAATGAAAAGCAAAATGCCGCAGCTAAAAAAGAAGAAATGAAGTATTTTCTCCAGTTCGGAATTATGTCACGAAACCACGACAGTTTTAAACAAAAATACGGAGTAAATATACTTTACGAAAATTGTGTAATCACTCCGTATATGTCGGAAAAAGCAAGAAAGAACAATCAGGAAGTTGCCCAATATTTAACCACAAAATACGGTGAAAACTGGAAAAAAGATCTGGAAATAATTCCTTACGGTTTATAGGCTTTCTTTTTCTTCTACTTCAATTTCGTGTCTCAGCTGTGCTTTATATAATGTGGAATAATATCCGTTTTTATCTAAAAGCTCAAGATGTTTGCCTTCTTCAACGATTTTACCATGCTCCATGACGATGATTTTATCGGCTTTCTCAATGGTTGAAAGTCTGTGAGCAATGATAATTGATGTTCTGTT
Source organism: Chryseobacterium indoltheticum (assembly GCF_003815915.1). Taxonomy (NCBI): domain Bacteria; kingdom Pseudomonadati; phylum Bacteroidota; class Flavobacteriia; order Flavobacteriales; family Weeksellaceae; genus Chryseobacterium; species Chryseobacterium indoltheticum. Next base: position 1,044,282 of record NZ_CP033929.1, on the reverse strand, counting down.
TTTGGTAATTTTCTCTGTCGCTCTCTGGATTAATTTTTCACTTTCGTGGTCAATGGATGAAGTCGCCTCATCCAAAATCAAGATCTTTGGATCTGACAAATATGCTCTTAAGAAAGACAAAAGCTGTCTCTGTCCTAAAGAAATAGACGACCCTCTTTCGCTTACCACAAACTCGTAACCGCCGGGCAGGCTTTCAATAAAGTCATCAACTTCAATTTCTCTTGCGCCGGCTTTTATTTTTTCTAAAGTCACCTCATCATCACCAAATGCAAGGTTTTCATAAATGCTTCCGTGGAACAGGAAAACATCTTGCAAAACCACACCGATGTGACTTCTCAGATTATACAGTTCATAATCTTTGAGTTCGACATCATCAATGTAAATTTCCCCCGAATTGATATCATACAATCTTGTAATTAAACTGATAATTGTCGATTTTCCGGCTCCGGTTGCACCGACAATAGCCACAGTTTCTCCGGGATTTACTTTAAAATCAATTCCTTTTAAAACTTCCTGTTTCTCATCATACGCAAAACGAACATCTTTGAATTCTATCTTTCCGTCAAAGTGATCTTTTTTAACCGTTCCTGTATTTGGCATTGCATAATCTTCATCCATCACGCCCAAAACTCTTTCTGCACCTACAATTCCACGCTGAATATTGTTGAAACGATCTGCAATCTGTCGTAAAGGACGAATCAACATCGAAATAAACTGAATAAATGCAATCACAACACCCGCACTGATGGTAATATAACCTCCATAAAACAGGACAAAACCAATGAAAAGGGATGAAATCAATTCAACTACAGGAAAAAATAAAGAGAAGATAAAAACGGTCCTTAATAAAGCACTTTTTAAAGTGATATTAATATCATCAAACTTTTTGAACTCTGCCTTTTGCCTGTTGAATACCTGAATAATCGGCATTCCCGCCAATCTTTCCTGCACAAAAGAGTTTTGATTGGAAGTCCAGGTTCTTTCGTCACCAAATGCCTTCTTCAGTCTTTTCTGGAAAAATCTTGTAATCACAACCATTAAAGGTAAAATGGCAAGAGAAATGTAACTCAAATGCACATCAACCTGAAACATCATAAATAAAACGAAGACAATTCTCAAAACGTCTCCAAAAACCATCAGAAAACCGTCTGTATAAACCGTTGCAATAGTTTCTACATCACCAACTGCTCTTGTCACTAACTGACCAATCGGAGTTTTATCAAAAAAAGCGGTTCTGAAATAAATCAGTTTGTTATAAAGTCTTTCACGAATATCTCTGATAACATTCTGCGAAATGTAATTTGAAAAATAAACTAAAAAGAAATTTAAAATTGTTTCGGCAAACACCAACCCAACCAAAACATAAATATGCTTCATCATGAGCGCTTTATCTTTCAGCTTCGTGATATCATTATCCACAATCTGCATTGTAAGATAAGGCCTGTAAGTAGAAACAACCGATAATATGATGGAAATAATCAGAGTAAAAATAAACCAGGAACGAAACTTCATACCGATGAAGAAAAGCCTTTTTACAATTGCCCAGGTATCTTGTTTTTTCATTATAGAAATTGACGTAAAGAATTAATTTGAAAAAATTCTCTGCAAAAATACGGCTTTAAAATTTTACAGCTCGAAGAACTTGGATAGAAAATTAAAGATATCTGTTATTTACCAAATGTATATTTAATGAAGATCTTTTGTATGCTCGGTTCCTATTTCTTCAATTTCCAAAATTGGATTCTTTGCATTTTCCTTTTTAAATCGATTTTCAAGAATCCTGTAAACTCCATAAACACAGCCAATCGCAAATATCCAACTGATGATATTGATTCCTGAAAAACCTGAATAATTATTATCATTCAGAGCATTTGGATTTGATATTGCATCATAAAATCTGTAAGAAAGTAAAAATAAGATCTGAAAGCCCAGATAAATACCTATCGCCAAAAGACCGAATTGCCACTTTGTTTTACCAAATCGCTCAGCTAAACCTGCATAATACCTATACGCACCAACAAGAATAATAATTGACATCATAGTTTTTAGTTTTTTATGAATCTAATTTAATTATTTTTTCCGATTCCGTCTATTTCTGATTCATGTGTTGAAACTGAGTCTTTTCTCCACGATTTTTCAAGATTTCGATGAACAAACCAAACAGTAAAAATAGAAGCAACCCATCCTAAAGTTGTAACAAGAGTCACAGAAAACAAATCCGACTCTTGAGAATTTAATAGCATTTCGATAGATTTATAAATCAACCAGAATAGTAATTGTACACCTAAACAAATTCCCATTCCCAGAAAACCATATTTCCAGTGAACTTTTCCGTTTCTTACAGCCAGTTTTTGATAATATCTGAAAACACCAATAGCAATTATAATTGAAATCATTTTTATTTAATATTTAAAATTCATACCCAACATCGACCAAAAACAATGCATGAGCCGGAGCAGAAGTTCCCGCAGAATTTCGATTTTTATTTTCTATTACTTTTCGGATATCTTCCGGTTGTATCTTCCCGGAGCCTACTTCCACCATTGTCCCGACAATTGCTCTTACCATATTTCTAAGAAAACGGTTGGCCGAAACAGTAAATTTCAGTTCGGTTCCGTTTTGCTCCCATTCTGCTTTATACATTTTGCAGAGATTGGTTTTGTTGTCGGTATGCAGTTTCGCAAAACTTGTAAAATCTTCATATTCAAATAAAATCTTACAGGCTTCATTCATTTTATTGATATCTAAAGGCTTTCGCCAATGTTGCCAAGCCGAATCCTGCGTAAACGGATTTTTTTCCAAAGAAATATAATATTCATACGTTCGGAAAGTGGCATCAAAACGAGCATGAAAATCATCTTTCACTTTAAAAATTCTTTTCACCGAAATATCAGCAGGCAAAAAACTATTCAGTTTATGAGAAAGCTGATCGCTCAAAATCTGATCAGTCTCAAAATGGGCAAACATTTTCTTGGCATGAACTCCTGTGTCTGTTCTTCCCGCTCCTGTTGTTTTAATTTCTTGTCTTAAAATCGTAGAAAGAGCTCGCTCCAGTTCTTCCTGTACAGATATATCTTTCGGCTGAATCTGATAGCCAAAATAATTTTTACCGTTGTATGAAAATTCAATAAAATATCTCAAAGTCGATCAATATTAGATTTAGAAATAAATGGTAAATAAATTACTATTGAATGATTAAATATTACCACTCATTTTACTACTTAAACATTCCTGCAAAAATACTTTAATTTGATGGAAAAAAAATTGTTAATTTTATTTCGAAAACTGATTAAAAACATCATTTAACGGTTTTAAAATTCTTATTTTTGCCAACGTATGAAAAGATGGTACCTTTACCCTTTTTCCTTAGGTTATCACATGGTTACGGGCATCCGAAACACAATGTATGATCTTGGAATTTTTAAGTCCACGAAGTTTAAGACCCCGATTATTAATGTCGGCAATCTTTCTGTGGGCGGAAGCGGAAAATCACCAATGGTGATGTATTTGGCAAAATCTTTATCTAAACATTACAGAACAGGCGTACTTTCCAGAGGCTACGGAAGACTGACGAAAGGATACGACGTTACCAACTACGACAGTAATTATAAAACTGTGGGTGATGAAGCGATGCAGCTTTTTGAGCGTTTTAAAAACCGTTTTGTAATTGCAGTTTCCGAAGACCGTGTTCCCGGAGCAAAAAAAGTGATCGATGATATGGATCTTGATGTGCTGATTCTTGATGATGCAATGCAACACCGAGCCATCAAAGCAGGATTCAATATTTTAATGACCGATTTCAATGATCCTTATTTTAAAGATCATCTACTTCCGGCAGGAGATTTGAGAGAATCCAGAGCAGGATCAAAAAGAGCAGATATCATTATGGTGAGTAAATGCCCTGATGAACTGACTGAGGAAACTAAGCAATATTATATCTCAAGAATAAAGCCCGAGCGTGGTCAAAAAGTATTTTTCTCATCCATCGGATATGACGAAAATGTCTATTCAAGAGAAAAAATGCTTCCTGATAACAACTTGAATTATTACGATATTCTTCTCATCACAGGAATTGCCAACCCAAAACCTTTGCTGAATCATTTGGCTAAATTTTCGCAACGTGTAAAACATCTGAAATTCAGAGATCATCATAATTTTTCTGATGCAGATATTAAAAACATTATCGAAGAGTACAAAAAATTGGGCGAATACAAATTAATTCTTACCACCGAAAAAGATTACGTTCGTCTGAAAACTTTTGACTATCTGCGTGATCTGGTGTATTACTGGCCGATCAATGTGGTGATCGATAAAAAGGAAGAATTCAATCAGGTAATTATGAATTACGTGAATAAAAGATAATAGAAGTCTGCGGCGAAAGTTGCAGATTTTTCATTTAATATAGATTGTTTCAATTCTTAAATTTAAGCCAATTCATGCAATTTCATTTTAACTTAACAAATCAATGTTTAGATTTGTACAATTAAATATCTGCATATGAAACAGCTGTTGACTTTTATGATGTTGAGTATTTTCACTTTGGGATGTTCTCAAAAAACACCTGAAGTTTCAAAAACTCAGTTTTCTAAAGAAGCATTACGTCAGAAATTGGAAGATGAGAATGGAAAAAACATTAGCGTTCAGGAAATATTAAATCAACATAAAGGAAAAGTTTTGGTTATCGATTTCTGGGCCGGCTGGTGTAGAGATTGCCTTCAGGCGTTGCCTAAAGCCGAGGAATTGGAGAAAAACAATCCGAATATCGATTTTGTGTTCTTTTCACTAGAAAGATCAAAAGAGAAATTTGACAGCAGTCTGGAAAGATTTAACATGAAAGAAAAGGAAAACTACTGGTTTGCTTCAGGCTGGAAAAATGATTTCAATAATTATATTGATCTCAACTGGATTCCTAGATATATGGTGATTGATCAAAAATCTGATATTGCAAAATATTACGCTATTTCTCCCGACGATCCGGAAATTCAAGCGACAATCGACAAACTGAAATAAGTTTAAAGTTTTTGGATCAGCATTGAATCTTACACTTCGAATATTGAATTAAAAAAATCTTAGAATCCATATCTTTGTGATATGGATTCTTCTTTTCCACTCCGCAAAATAATTCATGTTGATATGGATGCATTTTATGCTTCCGTAGAGCAACATGACAATCCTGAATTGCGAGGAAAAGCCATTGCTGTTGGCGGTGGTCATCGTGGCGTTGTTTCTGCGGCGAGCTATGAAGCAAGGAAATTTGGAGTCCGGTCTGCCATGCCGAGTAAAACGGCAAAAGAAAAATGTCCGCATCTTATTTTTGTTCCGCCCAGATTTGCGCGATACAAGGAAATATCCAGAAAAATCCGTGAAATTTTCTACGAATATACCGATTTGGTAGAGCCACTTTCTTTAGATGAAGCCTATCTTGACGTTACCGAAAATAAAAAAGGAATTGAGTCAGCCAATCAGATTGCCAAAGAAATCCGCCAGAAAATATTTGAACACACTGGATTAACTGCTTCTGCTGGAATTTCAATTAATAAATTTTTGGCTAAAGTTGCTTCAGACATTAATAAACCCAACGGACAGAAAACTATTCATCCCGAAAAAATAGAAAAGTTTTTGGAAGAACTTCCTGTTGAAAAATTTTATGGTGTAGGAAAAGTAACGGCCAATAAAATGTTTAGCCTGGCAATTTATAAAGGAAAAGATCTAAAAAACAGGTCGCTTGAAGATTTAATAAGACTTTTCGGAAAATCAGGAAGGTATTATTATGACGTCGTTCGTGGAATTCATCACTCTGAAGTAAAACCCAACCGAATACAGAAGAGCGTCGCTGTAGAGCGTACGTTTTTCGAAGATCTCTTTGATGAACAACAAATCAACGAAAAATTAGAAAATTTAAGTCAGGAGCTTCATCAGCGTTTACAGAAACATCAGATCTTAGGCAGATCTTTAACATTGAAAATCAAATACAAAGATTTTTCGCTGTTTACAAGAAGTTTTACAAAGGAAGAATATTTCACATCCCCTGAACAATATTTTGCAACCTCAAAAAAACTGTGGGAACTTCGGCCTTTTGATAAAGCGGTACGATTATTGGGACTATCACTGTCTCACCTCAACACTGAAGAAAAAAAGCAGATTTCAGTTCAGCTAAAAATTCCGTTTGAGGATTTTGAAAATTGAAAATTGATTTTCATTGAATAATCTCATCAAAATATATTAACTATGAACCAAACCATGATTCAGTTTTTCCACTGGTACTCAGAAGGAGACGGAAAACTATGGAAGCACGCAGAAGAACAAGCAAATTATTTATCTCAACTCGGCATCACCTCAGCCTGGTTTCCACCGGCTTACAAAGGCACAAATGGTGGATATTCTGTAGGATATGATGCTTATGATCTTTTTGACCTTGGTGAATTTGACCAAAAAAACTCAATAGCCACAAAATACGGAACCAAGGATGATTATATAAAAGCGATTAAAAGTTTAAAAGAAAATAATATTCAGGTTATTGTAGATGTTGTTTTGGGACACAAAGGTGGTGGTGATGAATTAGAAAAATTTAAAGTTGTAAAAGTTGATGAAAATAATCGGGAAAAGATTATTTCTTCAGAAATTGAAATAGAATCGTATACAAAATTTACTTTCCCGGGACGTGGAAAAAAGTATTCAGATTTTGAATGGAATTTCACTTGTTTCAGCGGTGTAGATTATGCTGAAGGAAGAGATTCGCACATCTATAAAATAAAGTCTGAATATGGTGACGACTGGGAAGAGATGATTGATGACGAGAAAGGAAATTATGATTACCTCATGTTTAATGACATCGAACATCGAAATCCTCATGTGCGTGAAGAATTGAATAAATGGGCAAAATGGTATTTTGACGAAACTGGTTTTGACGGTGTAAGGCTGGATGCTCTAAAGCATATTTCTTTTGAATTTTATAAAGAATGGTTAACGATGCTACGTTCCAACTCCGGAAAGAATATTTTTGCCGTTGGTGAATATTGGGCTCCCGGGCAACTCAATTTATTACAGAAATACATTGAAGCAACAGAAGGCTGCATGAGTCTTTTTGACAGTTCGTTACAAAACAATTTTCACAATGCATCCAAAGAAGCAGATTCTTATGATTTGAGAAATATTCTTGCTTATACTTTAACGGAAGCCGATCCTATGCATTCTGTAAGTCTGGTCGACAATCACGATACACAGCCATTACAAGATCTTGAAGCGCCAGTTGAAGCATGGTTTAAGCCTCTCGCATATGCACTTATTTTACTGAGAGAAAAAGGTTATCCTTGTATTTTTTATCCTGATTTGTATGGAGCTCATTATAAAGATACCGACCGTGAAGGAAACGAGCAGGAAATATTTTTAGAAAAAGTAGATGGTATTGAAGAGCTTTTAAAAGCAAGAAAAGAAAATGCTTACGGATTACAAAGAGACTATTTTGAAGATGCCAATTGTTTAGGCTGGATTCGTGAAGGTGATGACGAGCATGAAGGATGTGCCGTTGTTCTTAGTAATAAAGATGCATACGATAAACCTATGGAAATGGGTGAAAGATATATTGGAAGAACTTTTTATGACGCATTGGGAAGATCTGAAGAAAAAGTACAAATAAGAGAAGATGGCTGGGGAGATTTTCCGGTTCCTGCAGGAAATGTGAGTGTCTGGATCCCTGAATAAAGTTTTTTCAACACATCATTAGTCTTTAAAACAAAGAAATCCAGCCTTTTACAAGACTGGATTTCTTTTTATTATTTCTTTAAGTATAAATCAAAATAATCGGTCACTTTTTGCATCAAATGCACTCTGTCTTTCCCAACCACATTGTGCGGATGTCCCGGATAAACAAAATAATCAAGCTGAATACCGTTGTCAACAGCAGATTTAAGAAATTTCACAGAATGTTGCCATACCACAACATCATCCTGAGCGCCGTGAATCATCAGTAATTTACCCTGAAGATTCTGAACTTTATCTAAAAGATTTGCTGTTTTGTAACCTTCAGGATTTTCCTGAGGCGTATCCATATATCTTTCAGTGTACATCGTTTCGTACATATTCCAGTCGATTACCGGACCTCCCGCAACACCTACTTTGAAAACATTTGGCTCCTTAAGCATAAAACTTGTTGTCATAAATCCACCAAAACTCCAGCCGTGAATTCCCATTCTTTCCTCATCTACGTAAGGAAGAGACATCAGATATTTCACACCTTGCATTTGATCTTTCATTTCTACTGTTCCCAGATTTCTGAAAACAGCCTGTTCGAATTTCATCCCTCTGTTTGATGAACCTCTTCCGTCCATTGTAAAAATAATATATCCGTTTTGAGCCATATATTCATACCAAAGATTTCCTGAAGCCGGGAAAGTATTGGTTACCAATTGCAAATGCGGGCCATTGTATAAATAAACAATAGCTGGATATTTTTTATTAGGATCGAAATTAGTTGGAAGAATAATCTTTCCGTATAATAAAGTTCCGTCGTCAGCTTTTAAGTTGATATTTTTAATTTGTGGACGAAGATAATTTTTCAGCGGATCTTCAGACTTTAAAATATTTGTTGCTTTCAAAGTTGAAGTATTGAGAATATCGGCAACTCTCGGAGACGCTGCATTGCTATACGTATCATATAAATAATTACCGTCGCTGCTCAATACTGCAGCGTGCGTTCCTTCCGCATTGTCTAATTTCTGAGTTTTGAAAGTATTCCAGTTGATTCTGTAGATATGTCTTTCCATCGGGCTTTCCTGTGTAGAAACATAATAGATCTCTTTTTTCTTTTCATTAAACCCTAAAATATCGGTTACCAACCAATCTCCTTTTGTGATTTGAGCAATTAAACCTTTTTCTAAGCTGTAGTGAAACAAATGATTGTAACCCGTTCTCTGACTTTGCCAGATAAAATCTGTATTTGAATTCGGGAAGAACAGTAAAGGATGTTGAGGTTCAACATATTTGTCGCTGGTTTCTTCAAATAAAGTTTTCACAAAGTTTCCGGTAACAGCGTCATACTGATTCATTTTTAAATGATTCTGACCTCTGTTTAAAACCCCTACAAAAATGAATTTAGAATCCGGACTCCAGGTAACTGCCGTAAGATATTGGTCTTTTTCGCCTTCCACTTTTAGGAAAGTGGTCTTTTGATTTTTAATATTATACACTCCCAATGTCACTTCATGAGAAGTCTTTCCTGCCATTGGATATTTAATATTGGTATTCACAGCAGGAGTTACAGACCAGTCAATCACAGGATAATCTGCAACCATAGTCTGATCCATTCTGTAAAAAGCTACATTTTCAGAATTGGGAGACGGGAAGATTCCGGTGTCAATACCAAATTCGTTTCTATGAACATTAGAAGCTCCGTTCAGAATATTTTCGTTAGAATCATTCGTTATTGCAACTTCTTTTCCGTTTTTATTGATGAAAAGATTATTATTTTTAGTATAAACCAAAGTCTGATTATCTGCAAGCATTTTTACATTTGCGGGATTATCTCCTAATGTTGCCGAACGTTTTACCTTCCAGTCGTTACCCGATTTCTCAAGCCAATACATTTGATTATTAGCCGTTATATAAGCTTCAGAATTGGTGATAAATTTTACAGGAGGAAGGCCTTTTAGCTTTTCATCAGCAAAATTTTTGTTCAACTGGTAAAGAGAGATCAATGTATCTTGCTTGTTTGTCTTAAGATCTGTCGTTAAATATCCACCTTTTACAGCCTGAATATAAGATTTGCTGTCGCTTGACCAAGAAAACTGTGAAATATTTTTCACCGCAAGATTACTTCTCATGCCGTTTACAGCTTCCGCCATGGTAAATTTCTGGTTTTGAGCCAACGCTGTTCCACCCAAAACAACCATTAATAAAGAAAATTTATATAATTTCATTGCATAAAATTGAATCCGTCAAAAATAAGAAATAAAAGTCACACGTTAAGAAATGTTAAAATAAAAAGATAATGAAAGTGTATTTTAAACTTTAAAAAGGATTATATATTATTATTTGAAAAGTTCCTGAATAATATCATTTTACCGTTCTCAATCCACAAATTGTTATCTTTGTAAAAAATTTAAAACAAAAATATGAGCGTACACATCAGTGCAAAAAAGGGAGAGATTGCCAAAGTTGTTTTGCAACCGGGAGATCCGCTTCGTGCAAAATATATCGCTGAAAACTTCCTTGAAAACGCAAAATTAGTAAGTCAAACGAGAGGTATTTTTTATTACACCGGAACTTACAAAGGGAAAGAAATCTCTGTGGGAGCAAGCGGAATGGGCTTTCCAAGTATCGGAATTTATTCTTTTGAGCTGTACACAGAATATGAAGTCGATACGATCATCAGAATCGGAACTTGTGGCGGATATTCGAGTGATGTAAAATTATTCGATATTTTAAATGTAGAAAATGCAGCCAGCGAAAGTACGTATGCAAAATATGCTTGGGGATTTGAAGAAGAGATTTTTTCTCATCAGGGAAATATTTATGATATCATCAACAAAACGGCTGAAGAATTATCTTTAAAAACTAAAGCAACCAACATTCACAGCAGTGATATTTTTTACAGAAAAGATCCTGCAACTCCTGCAATTGCTACGAAATACAATTGCCCAGCAGTAGAAATGGAAGCTTTCGGATTGTTTGCCAATGCTAAACATTTAGGTAAAAATGCAGCAACGATTCTTACGGTTTCTGATATTATCCCAACCAAAGAATTTATTTCGGCTGACGAAAGAGAAACAGCTTTGAAACCAATGATCGAATTGGCTTTGGAAGCAGGTTTGAAAGTGATTTAAGAATCAATTGATACAAATAAAAAGAGTTCTACTTAATGAGTAGAGCTCTTTTTAGTTATAGACTTCTATTTTTTTCGTGTAGTTATTTCCCAATTTTCAGCTTGATTTTGATTGTTATCTTTATTTAAAACCAAACGGAAATTTATTTTACCTTTTTCTTTATTCGTGAAAATATTAAATGAAAGTTTTCCTTTTGTAACGAGCTCTTCCGACACAGGATTACTTAAATAATGACTTTGCACAATTTTAAAATCCTCGGTAAGGCTTGTATTTTGAACCAGAAAATTCAAAAATTGTTTCATCTTGCGATCAATATTTTTCTGACTTAGATCTGACGTTATAAAATTTCCTTCTACTATTAAATCTAAATTGTCACAACCCGAAAGTTCCACTGTACATTCAAAATCCTTAGCATTAAATTTCTCATTCAAAACTTCAGTATAATTATGCATATCAATCGTTCTGAATGATTCTGATGCATTTTTTAATACTTTCTTATTTTTCCATTTTGCCAGCTCACAGTTAGACAAATAGGTTTCTTCGTATACATTTCCATCTTTATAAATAAAAGATAAATCCGCAGATTCCAGTTCTTCTTCGGGTTTAGAATAAGTACGGTAATTTTGTGTGGCAGTTGCCTTTAAAACTCCGTTTTTGTACGCTATATTATCTAAAATATTATATGAGAAAGGTGCATAAGTAAGAATTCTATGCTTATCCTGAATATGGTCATCTTTTCCCATAATGATGTATGAAATTTCAGAGTTTGTATTTGCATTTCCTCCAAGCATTCCTTCTGAATTTCTTTCTATTATATAGTCTGCAATCCCATCTTTATTGAGATCTTCTGAAGCAATTTTCAGAAAAGAAACACTGTAAGAATCACCATCATTTCTAAAAGAAACCGAATAGTTTTCGTAATCTACTTTCTCAGGTTTTTCAGTACCTATTTCTTCATCCAATAAAATTTTAAGAATATCAATTTTCTGTTTAGTTTCTTTTATCGGCATGTCATTTTTTGATATAGAAGCCGACTGATTCAGCGTTTTCTTTTCAGTTTGTTTTTTTCCACAATTAAAGAGTAAAAATAAGAGAACTATCAAAACAGATTTCATAGACTATGCATTTATTTAAAATTAATGAAATTTCAGATATAAAAAGGATGAACATTAAATTAAAAATAAACCATTTGTGCAATCGATTACTCCAATAAGCTTGTTCAGCTAACTTTTCGGGGAATATCTGAAGGTTATTTTTTGAATTTCTCTTGAACTTTCAACAATTTTATATTGGGAAAAAGTTTTCTAACTCCCTATAAATAAACGATTAACAAACTTATAAAAAATCTATTTCTCATATTCCTAAAAATTTATACAGTATTAGATAAAATTATTACATTTAAAGGTTAACAATTATTAATTTATTAATGAAGTTTATAGGATATGATGTTGGAAGCTCATCAATAAAGGCTTCTATCGTGGATGAACAGGGCAGAGTGATCGCCCATGCAAAATATCCGGAAAGCGAGATGTCCATCGATTCTCCAAAGATTGGCTGGGCAGAACAAGATCCGGAACAATGGTGGCAGAATCTCAGAATTTTAACTCAAAAAGTGATTGCAGAAAGCCACATCGATAAAAATGACATCAAAGGAATTGGTATTTCTTATCAGATGCACGGTTTGGTTTTGGTGGGTAAGAACAAAGAAGTTTTGCGTCCTTCCATTATTTGGTGCGACAGCCGAGCGGTAGAAACCGGCGATCAAGCTTTTGATGATCTCGGTGAGGAAGTTTGTATGAATAAACTTTTGAATTCACCGGGAAATTTCACTGCTTCAAAATTAAAATGGGTCAAAGAAAATGAGCCGGAAGTATATGAAAAGATCTGGAAATTTATGCTTCCCGGAGATTTTATTGCTTTAAAGTTAAGCGGAGAAGCAACGACAACAGTCACAGGATTATCTGAAGGTGTACTTTGGGATTTCCAGAAACATCAGGCTTCAAAAACATTATTGAATCATTGGGGGATTGATGAATCTTTGGTTTCAACGGTTGTAGAAAATTTCACGGAGCAATGTGTTGTTTCAAAACAGGGTGCTGAAGAAAGCGGTTTGCCAGAAGGTATCCCAATTTTGTACAGAGCAGGAGATCAGCCGAATAACGCTTTATCACTAAACGTAATGAACCCCGGAGAGATCGCTGCAACTGGAGGAACTTCTGGAGTTGTTTATGGAGTGACTAATAATATTCATTCTAAAGAATCTGTGCGAGTAAACAATTTTGCACACATTAATCATACAAAAGAGCAACCTAGAATCGGGAAAATGCTTTGTTTAAATGGTGCCGGAATTCAGTACAGCTGGCTGAGACATCAGGTAGACCAGAAAAGACATTCTTATCAGGAACTGAATGATTTAGCTTCACAAATACCAATCGGATCAGATGGAGTTATCGTTTTACCATTCGGAAACGGTGCTGAAAGAGTTTTAAAAAATAAAGACATCGGTTCATCAACTTATAATGTCAATTTTAACCGTCACAAAAGTGTTCATTTGTTCAGAGCCGGATTGGAAGGTATTGCCTACTCTTTCGTGTATGGAACTGAAATTTTGATGAATGACGGTCTTCAAAAAGGAATTATCAAAGCTGGAGGAGACAATTTATTTCGTTCTTCCTTATTTGCGCAATCGATTGCATCCTTACTAGATACAGAAATCAGAATTTTTGATACCACAGGTTCTACCGGAGCAGCAAGAGCAGCAGCAATTGGAGCAGGAGCATTTGATACACTCAACGATATTTTAACAGAAAAAGACATTACCACCACCTACATTCCTGATTTTAAAAATATGGACCAATACAGAGAAAGCTATGGTAAGTGGAAAACAAAACTTGAAAAAGTTTTAAGCTGAGTCTAAGGTTTAGGCTAAAAGAAATTTTCTTTTCCCCAACCCTAAAGGGAGGAAAATTTCGTAAAACCCATCAAAATTATACCCTTGAGGGCTCGGGAAATAATTATGATGAATTTTAAAACAGACAATTAAATAAATAAAAAATATAAAATCAATATAATGGCAATTACAACAGGAAACAAAGAGTATTTTAAAGGAATAGATAAAATTCAGTTTGAGGGAAGAGAGTCTGACAATCCGTTGGCATTCAAATTTTACGATGAGAATTTGGTGGTTCGCGGAAAAACAATGAAAGAATATTTCAAATTTGCTTCTGCTTACTGGCACACATTCTGCGCAACCGGTGGAGATCCGTTCGGTGCTGGAACTCAACAATTTGACTGGTTAACCGCTTCTGATGCAAAACAAAGAGCAACAGAAAAAATGGATGCTGCGTTCGAATTTTTCACAAAATTAGGCGTTCCTTATTACTGTTTCCACGATTATGATTTGATTGATGAAGCAGATAATTTCACAGAATCTACGAAAAGATTAGAATTCATTACCGATTATGCTAAGGAAAAACAAGCTGCTTCAGGTGTAAAATTGCTTTGGGGAACTTCAAACTGTTTTTCAAACCCAAGATTTATGAACGGTGCAGCGACCAATCCTTCATTTGACGTTTTGGCTTACGCTGGCGGACAGGTGAAAAATGCGTTGGATGCAACCATCAAATTAGGTGGAGAAAACTATGTATTCTGGGGCGGTCGTGAAGGTTATATGTCACTTCTAAACACGAATATGAAGCGTGAGCAGGAACATATGGCGAAGTTTTTACATTTGGCTAAAGATTATGCAAGAGCTCAGGGATTCAAAGGAACTTTCTTTATCGAGCCAAAACCAATGGAACCTACAAAACACCAATATGATTTTGATGCAGCAACTTGTTTAAACTTCCTTCGTCAGTACGATTTATTGGATGATTTTAAATTAAATCTTGAAGTAAACCACGCGACTTTAGCACAGCACACTTTTGAGCATGAACTTCAGGTTGCTGCTGATAATAATGTTTTGGGAAGCATCGATGCGAACAGAGGAGATTACCAAAACGGTTGGGATACAGACCAGTTCCCGGTTGATCTATATGAAATGACTCAGGCGATGTTGGTGATCATCCAGGCAGGAGGTTTCCAAGGTGGAGGTGTGAATTTCGATGCTAAAATCAGAAGAAATTCTACAGATCTTGAAGATATTTTTATCGCTCACATTAGCGGAATGGACAATTTTGCTAGATCATTCTTAGCTGCAGATAAAATTTTAGAAAAATCAAAATATTCTGAAATCAGAACTAGCAGATATTCTTCTTTCGACAGTGGAAAAGGGAAGGATTTTGAAGACGGAAATCTTTCTTTAACTGATCTTGCAACTTATGCTCAAGGTTTGGGAGAAGTTGGTAGAGAAAGCGGAAAGCAGGAATATCTTGAGAGTATTATTAATCAATACTTGTAATATTGGTTAGTCGCAAAGGCGCAATTTTTTTTCTTTGAAAATATTTTAAGGCGCAAAACACTTCGACAAGCTCAGTGTGACAAGAGATGTCCGGTAAGGAAATATCTTAAATTTTATCTTCGATAAAATCTTTGCGCCTTAAAAACATAAAGCTTGTCAAATTTATTGCGCCTTTGCGTACAACCAAAATAATTAACAATTAAAACTAAATCAAACTATGCAAATAATAGATTCTGGTCCTAAATATTCTTCAGGAACAAAGGCGCAGATCAATATGCTGTATGTTACCGTACTCACGTTGGTCGCCACTTTGGGAGGACTTTTGTTTGGGTACGATACCGCAGTAATTTCCGGAGCTGAAAAATCGATTCAGGAATATCTGATTATTCCATTAGGATTGAGTTCACTGGCTCACGGAGCGACCATTTCGAGCGCATTAATCGGGTGTATTATCGGTGGTGCCATTTCCGGAATGATTTCCACAAAACTGGGAAGAAAAAAATCATTGATGCTTTCTGCATTTTTGTTCTTCATCAGTGCATTGGGAGCAGCGTATCCTGAATTTTTATTCTTCAAACATGGTGAACATTCAATGGGTGTTTTGCTGGCATTTAATTTTTATAGAATCATTGGTGGAATTGGTGTAGGGCTCGCTTCAGCGGTCTGCCCGATGTACATTGGTGAAATTGCACCTGCGGAAATCCGTGGAAAATTAGTTTCTTTAAATCAGTTTGCCATAATTTTCGGAATGTTGGTTGTTTACTTTGTAAACTGGGGTATCGCAAGTGGACAAACCGTAGAATGGATCAACGAGATCGGATGGCGGTATATGTTTTTATCATTGACAATTCCTTCTGCCCTATTCGGAATTCTATTGTTTTTCGTGCCTGAAACTCCGCGTTATCTGACGTTTATCAATAAAGATGCAGAAGCGCTTAAAATATTAACCAAAATAAATGGGGAAGCTCGTGGAAAAGAAATTTTCTCCGAAATTAAAAGTACGGTCGTCGAGCATAAAAGTGAAATTTTTGCCTTCGGGAAAACCGTAATTGTGATTGGAATTTTGCTTTCTGTTTTCCAGCAGTTTGTGGGAATTAATGTGGCATTATATTATGCTCCCAGAATTTTTGAAAGTATGGGCGTTCATAAGGATTCATCAATGTTACAGACCGTTGTGATGGGATTGGTGAATGTTGTATTTACCGTCATTGCCATTTTCACAGTGGATAAATGGGGAAGAAAACCATTATTGATCGTAGGTTCAGTTGGGATGGCGATTGGAATGTTTGCGATTGCGATTTTGTCTTATTATCAAATCATTGGGATTGCTACGTTGGTATTTATCATTGTTTACACGGCTTCATTTATGATGTCTTGGGGACCGATTTGCTGGGTTTTAATTTCAGAGATTTTCCCTAATAAAATAAGAGGAAGTGCGATTGCGATTGCTGTTGCTGCACAATGGGCAGCGAATTATTTAATATCATCAACTTATCCTTTTATGATGGAATTCAGTGGCGCATTTACCTACGGATTTTACGGTGTAATGAGCGTTCTATCCTTATTTTTTGTATGGAAATGGGTTCCTGAAACCAAAGGTAAATCTC
This sequence comes from Chryseobacterium indoltheticum, assembly GCF_003815915.1. Taxonomy (NCBI): domain Bacteria; kingdom Pseudomonadati; phylum Bacteroidota; class Flavobacteriia; order Flavobacteriales; family Weeksellaceae; genus Chryseobacterium; species Chryseobacterium indoltheticum. Next base: position 1,027,456 of record NZ_CP033929.1, on the reverse strand, counting down.
TTGAGGAGATTGAAAAGGTTTGGGAAAAATAGATTTATCAGCTATATTTTACATTATTTATTTACAATAAAAGGATTCCGAATGTGGGATCCTTTTTGTTTTTCTTTTCGACATATGCAACTTCTCTTCGGATACGCTCAGGGACCGGGGATTTGAATTGTGTCTTGTTTTAATTAAATTGTGCCTTGTTGTGTTATGATTGTGCCTTGCTGTAATTAAATGCCTCTTGTTGCAGTTTATAGTACCCTTGTTGCAGTTCGGGGTAGGCTTGTTGCAGTTTGGAGTACCCTTGTTTTAGTTTGGAGTATGCTTGTTTTAATTTGGAGTATGCTTGTTGCATTTTGGAGTAGCCTTGTTTTAATTTGAAGGTGGCTTGTTGTGTTTTGGAGGTGACTTATTGATTTAATTATGATCTTTACTCGAAAATTAAATCATCTTCAAGCGTTCTTCTTCAAGATCGATTTGAAATAATTGCTGACGGATTATTTCTTCATTAATTTTCGGATCTTTATTAAGCTCGGAAAGATATTCACGCTGAGTTTCGAGCATTTCTATAAAAATAAGTTTTGTTTTCTCATTCATCCAACTGTCGTCGGCAGCTTTCGCACGTTCTTCCCAATGTCTAAGAAAAATCTCTAAACCTGCATGATCTTTCAATTCATTTTCGTATTTGGTTTTAAGAAATTGATAAACATGTTGTTTCAGATCTTTCTTTAATTTCTCTTTCGTTAATTCTTCAGATTCTTCTTTAAAAACATCATCAAAAAACCGGGTACGCTTTATAAAATAAGGAAGCGTCAGGCCTTGCACTAAAAGCGTAAGGAGAATGACAACAAACGTAATAAAGAGAATTAAATTTCTATGTGGAAAAGCTTCGCCATTATCTAAAGTTACCGGAATTGCCAACGCTGCAGCGAGCGAAACTACACCTCGCATCCCTGTCCAGCCCAATAAAAGCGGCATCATCCAACGGCGTGTTCTGGAAGAGGCATGAGGCTGTACACTTGGGCGAAAAATCATCGTAGAAATTAATGCAGCATAAGAACTTATCATCCTTGCAGCGATGAGAATTCCTGTTACCAAAATACCGTAACCAATAGCTGTTTCCAGTGGAATTTGATCTTCCTTCAGTCCATCTACAATTTCCGGAAGCTCTAATCCAATAATTAGAAAAACAACTCCATTCAGAATAAAAATAAGACTTTCCCAAACACTGTATGCGTGAATCCGGCTTGTGCTGTTCAAAAACTTTAATCGTCTTGCCGACATAAAAAGTCCACCGGCAACGACCGCTAAAACTCCCGAACTGTGAAACTGCTCTGCAATCCAGTACATCAAATAAGGTTCAATGATCGTTAATGCAATATCAGAAGGTGCATCGGTCGGAAGAAGTTTGTGAGCCTTTACAAAAAGCCATCCCAAAAGCAAACCAATACCAACGCCGCCAATGACCATCCAAAAGAAACTCATCGTTGCATCCATCCAAATGAACTGACCTGTACCAACTGCTACCAAAGCGAATCGAAAAATAATCAATGATGAGGCATCATTAAGCAAACTTTCACCTTCAAGAATGGTTGAGGTAGATTTTGGAATTTTGACAAATTTAGTAATCGCACCTGTACTGACTGCATCTGGTGGAGAAACGATTCCGCCAAGTAAAAAGCCTAAAGCAATAGTAAATCCCGGGATAAAATAGTTGGTAATTAAAGCCACAGATAAAGCGGTAAAAAATACGACCAGAAAAGCAAAGCTACCGATAATACGCCACCATTTCTTCATTTCTTTAAAAGAAATATTCCAGGCTGCATCACATAATAACGGAGGAAGAAATATGAAAAAGATAAGATCCGGATCTATTCTTATGACAGGTAATCCCGGAATGAAACTGATAATCAAACCTCCAACAACCAATAAAATAGGATAAGCAATTTTGAGTTTGGCAGCAAACATGTTTAAAACAACGATCACTGCAACCATTGCTAACAGAAAAGGTAAAAGACTGTGCATTATATTATTTGTGTTTTAAGATACAAAAATAGCGATTGCAGTGATTTTATAAATTGTTTGAAAAAAATATTTTATAAAAATCCCCAACTTAAGGAAGAGAATTCAGTATTTTGAAGTTTAAGAGACTAACTGTCAGCCCAAATGACCTTGGTTTTTACCTTGGTTTCGTAAATCATAGATAAAGAAGATTTATAAATACTAAACATTAGATAAACTCCTATTATTAATAATAGATTTCCCTTCCCTCCAGTCAATTAATTTGTAAGGCGGGCTTGCCTGAAACTTTGCTTTATGGATAAACACTTTTTAATGGTATAATCATCTTTCGTTAAATTATACAACCTTTTGGGAGTCAGACTTCCGTCTTTCAATAAAGACTTAATTTCTGACAAATAACTGTTTAAATAATTGACGTATTTATTCGCCACAGGATTCCATTGATTAATACGATAAAAGAATTTGGAGTATTAATTCTCAGTTGACAAACCGGTTCGCAAAGCAGCAAATTATATTTTTTGTTTTGATTTGAATAAAACAACAAAACCAAAAAATATAAAAGCCAATGCTATAATTGAAAAAATAACGTTGACAGCAGAAAAGCCACGACTGATTCCATATTTTTCGCTATAATAAATGTTAAGTTCAACATTGGGCGTATTCTTATCAACGTCACTACTTTTATCCGTAATTTTCCGCACTTTATTTTTATAGATAAATTCAATAACAGGATAATACAAATAGGTAAATCTCTTACTCTTTACACTTTCAGTCCCAATGACCTTTGCTTTTACCTTGCTTCCATAGATCATAGGTAAAGAAGATTTGTATAAATTGAACATTAGATAAACTCCTATTGTTAATAATATAATTCCAAAAAATTTGGTTACGCTCATTTATTACTTTTTAATTTCATTCAATGCTATCGGTTTTTTTTAAAGCAAAATAGGCTTTAATAAAGAATGCTAAAAGACCTGCTAAAAAAAGAGTAATGTAAATATTGGGTGCCTGAATCTGAAATTCTGACTTACCTTTATAAACTTTCACTTCAACGTGCTGCCCGAGTTCGTGCGTTTTTTTTTTAAAATTACCTTCTGTGATTTTTACAGATTCAGCGTTGGGAAGCTTTATCGTATATTCAAATCTATATTTGCCATATCCTGTATGAGTGCTATCTAAAGCTACAATATTTCCTTCACGGGATTGCCCCAGATAATTGATAAGATAACTTTCCTGTGTATGGAACAAAACGTTCCCGATTAATAATGCAATTGCAACAATTAAAACAGCAACAGACGAGCATCCTCTTTGAGTAGTATGATTATCCATATATTTGAAAAATAAATAAAAACAAGCCTTAAAATTACGGATTTGCGCCCTTTACAATATTCCTGTGCCAAATTACCTGCAGATCATTTTCTTTTACCGAATTTTTTGGAATATAGAATATAATATCATCAACCTGAACCATTTTTTGATTTCCTTTGTTGTAATACCTTCTTATAACCCCTTCATTTTTATTAAAACCGTCAATACGAATTAATGAGGCCAATTTTCCGTCTCCGAATATTTCTAGGTTATAGTTTTCAATTTCAGATAACTTTCTCGGCTTTTCATTTATAAATGAAATTCTATGGTTAATATGTTTCTGTACTTCCTCTTTATCCAGATAACTTGATTGATATAAATTAAACAACCCATCTCCTAAAAGATCCATATACGCTTCTCCATGTTGGTTTTCGAAATTGGATTTCAAATTTTCATAGGCTTTCAGCAGATTTTTTTTCAAAGCAACACTATCTTTTATATTGAAAGATTTCCCTTCTCTCCAATCAATTAATTTGTAGGGCGGGCTTGCCTGAAATTTTGCTTTATGAATAAACACTTTTTTATTTGTATAATCACCTTCCGGTAAATTATATTGATAAACAACCTTTGGGGGAGTCAGGCTTCCGTCTTTCCAGGAGGTTTCTTCAATTTTTAACTCAAAATTGATATCATTCTCTAAATTTTCATTTTGCTTAGAAGAGTTTAAATATTTAGGATGGATCTGAATTTCAATAGTCTGCTCTCCTTTTTGAGGGATACAAGAATTAATTTCTGACAAATAACTGTTTAAATAATTGACGTATTTATTCGCCACAGGGATTCCATTGATGAATACGGTAAAAGAATTGGGAGTATTAATTCTCAGCTGATAGACCGGTTCGTTATTGTATTTTTCAAGTTTATTAACTTTTTCTTTAATACTGTTCATTTTTTCGTTTTTATTATTCTGGCTGCATCCTAATGTTGACATGATCAATGCAAAGCAGCAAATTATATTTTTCATTTTAAGAAAATTTTAATATAGGTATTCTCCAATTTTTTATCTCCCATTCATAAGCATCCAAAACAATAATGTCTCCTGCAGAGTTGAAATGCACTCCAGTGGATTCATTAATCTCTTTGTCTTCTTCATCATACGCAATGCCTGCATCTAAAGAGTATTTTAAAATCAAACCTTCAAACTTTATTTCCGGTTCTACATGAAGTAATTTTAAATCTCCGTCTATTTTTGTAACAAACTCCATAGAAACTCCGCTTTCAACTGAGGCAGAAACATGGGCATAGCCTGTATATTTTGTAAAAGCAAGTAGTGATGGTTTTCCTTTAACTCTCATTTCGCCAACAATAGATATATTTACCGAGAACCCTACTTTTGCAGGAGAATCATCTTCGTCGTTTTTTAATCTGTCTTTATATTTGCTACCTTCGGCTGTATTAAGAGTACCTTTCAAAGTTCCAAAAGCTTTTGTTGTGACAATAAGATCTAAATTTATATCGAAATTATCCCCCGCAATAGTATCTAAAGAGTCTAAAACGAAAGCAATTGCTGCAACAGCCGGATGGGTTCTATATAACAACTGGAATAAATCGTATTTTATTTCAAAGCCAAAAAAAGGATCAAAGTCAATAATGCCTTCTATCATCGTTCCCATTACAGCTTTATCAATATCTTTTGGTCTCTCTGCGTACCATCCTACTGACAGAGCAATGCTTGGAGGTATAAACTCAAAATTCCAATTCGATTTTTTAGAATTAGCTTTCTTTGTTATTTTCTCTTTACGTTTCTTTATTTTTTCATTTTGCTCACTTGGGCTTTTCTTCTTTGCATCTCCATCCTTGCCATCAATGATACTGTTTATTTTATCTTTAATATCAGCAATTTTTTTAATGAAATCTACAATCTCACTGTAGCCGGAAGTGAGATCCAAAGCTCCGTTTGGCCGGTCAAACTCAGCAATAATCCCCAATTCACAGTCAACAAGACCGCTTGCAAGAGCATTTTTGGGTTCCATAAGATCAAAAGCATTTGAAAGTTGTCCTCCTCTGCTGTTTTTTCTTTTAGATTGATCAATTACTTCCTGCCGGTCATTAATTCTACCTCCTAAATTTACTTGTTTTTTTCTCTGCTGATCTATTTTTCCCTGCCATTCTCCTTTATCATTTTTGTTTGCCTTCCTCTTTTCTTTTTCATATTTCTTGAGATTTTCTTCTGTTCCCTCTAATTTACCCTGAAGCCTCTTTTTTTCTTCTTCAGCCTCCAATCCTTGTAACTTCCATTTATCATGATACTGCGTTCTGATCTCATTAAATTTCTCTTTATCATAATTAAAACCCAGCTGAATCGTCCATTTTGTATCAGGATAAATCATCAAATCTAAGTTTTTCTGGTAAGCACAAGTATCAATTTTTACAGGATATTTCTGAACAGTTGCATCACTGTATGGCCAGAAAGTGTAAGCCAGACCAACGAGAGGATTTACTGTTCCTCCAAAGCTGAAATCATAGCCTATTTTCATCTTAATCTTCTGGTCTGGGATCTTATTAAATTCAAAAGGAGTCTTTTTTTCTAAAATCTTGAATGATTTTTGGGCAGAAATTTTTGAGATCCCATTAATAAAAGTAAATTTATTACTAATATGACTGGCCGTAACCTTTGAATCATCATTTTCGTCACCTGAAGACTCTGTTTTTTTTTCACCTCCAGAAAGATACTTATCAACGTCAGCCAAACGCCATTCGGAACCATATTTACCTTGTCCTTTGATGATACGTGATTCTATCGCATTTGTATTTATTACGTGATTATGATGATCATTTTTGGTATTATCAAATGAGCATTCATCGGTTTTAGCATTTTCAACGGTAATCTCAAATTCTCTTTTAGCTTCATCATTCCCAACGACAAAAGGAAATATTAAATTATCTTTTGCATTACCAACATCCTGACTGCTAAAAACAACAAGTTCCTTCTGCTGACCATCTTCTTCAAATTTGGCACTTATTTTTTCATACCTACAATGGTGAAAAGCTTCAAAATTTGTTTCTATTTCATCTACAAAAACAGGTTTGTTTCCGGATTCGGGAATGGTAATAGTAGGAGTTGAATTTGCGAGTACCTGAAGCGGAAATTTACTTAAATCAAATCTTCTTTCATTAAAAACAACAGTAGGAAGGATATTAATGACACCTTTTTTGCCCATACACCAGATCGGGTCAATATACAAAGTAAGAACTGCTTTCTGAACATTATCTATGTTCTGTGTTTTCCGGTCTTTATCATTCTCCATAGGATCAATCAAAATCCCTGTGACAGCACCAGCCGGAGGTTTTATGCTGCTGCTATCTGAATAATCATGAATATCTACCTCAGCGCGAAACAGATTTTCTGATTCCGTGACCTCATATTTTGTTTTTGAATCATGTTCTGATCCTTTTTTTGTGACAATTTCAATTCTTTCGTAAGCATTGGCTTTTAAAATTTCCCCATTCGCCTTCAATTCCACCCCTATATTTTGTCCGTACATACCTTCTGTATAAATATGCAACTGTACTTTACTTCCCGGACGAACGGGCAGGTTTATTTTTTTTGGTGAATCTGTCTCATCAAAGCCATACCATTCTGCAATATTTACTTTAGGATTTTCTACAGCAGTATGTACGTAAAGCCCGTTTTGAGTACTTCCGGTAGGCTTTCCTTTTTCCCAAAAAGGCTCAATCCACGCAAATCCTCCTCCATAAATATGCTTCCCTAGAGAAATATCAGACTGCACAGATCCGGCTTCTAATTTTTCGTTTCTTCCGCTCGGTTTACTGCTTCTGGATCTTACGAGATGCCAGGCCCACACAATAGATTTACCTGTTTTCTCTAACTCGTCAAGAGTAGTCTGATGTTTTTTGATTTCTGAATCTTTCTGCTTTTTTATTTTATCTGCTTTTTCCCTTGCAATTCGGATATTTTCATCAAGACTGACCTGAACATGGGTAACTTCTTTTCCATTATGCCGTTCCATTTTCAGCCAGTTTCCTCCTTCCTTATATCGCTTGTTAGCTTCATCCAGATAACCATTGGTTTCTATCTCCAGATCAGAATCTACTTTTTGTTTTTCTTTGTTGAGAAAATCTATTTTATCTGATATTTTTTTCTTTTCCTCCTCAAATTCTTTAATGCCCACAGAAAATTTTTGACCCTCCCGGAGGGTCAATGTCCTGTATTGTTCATTAAAATCTGTGTTTCCCTGAGGCAGAACAATTGCTGTTAATTTGATGTTATTTTCCATAGGACTGCATTAGTTTTTAGCATCTAGCATATCCGTTTTTCGAATATACTGATGAAGATCAGCGAAAGGAAATAATTCCATCAAGACTTCTTTCTCTGCATTCTCTACATTTTGTGCAGATGCTTCCATGATTTGACCGTGATTAATAATGCTTATACAATCCGGAGCCCCAATAGGACAAGTTGCTTTACTATCTTCTAATAATGCTTTGCCGCTGTTATCCTGCAGAGTGATCTTTTCGTAGAAGCCGCTCCATTTCGTCACTACAACCTGACAAGGAGCATTATTGAGTTTTGCACAGCTTCCAAATAAATTTTTCTCAAACGTTTTACCAATATCCATATGGGTAGCCAGCAATTTCTGGCTCCCATCTTTGTCGTTAATATAGCGCTTGCTTTGCGTCAATACCGTTAGCTTATCGGGTGCAGACCCAAACTTACAGCTACAAATAGCGCCTTGGCAAACAAGATGTTTTTCACTCATAATCTGCGATTTTTGATTGACTCATCAGTTGAGTTTTTCTAATTCATAAAGTTGAAAATCAACATTATGTTTTTTGTCATTTTCAAAATAAGAAATAAAACCAACTATAGAATATATTGCTTTTGTTTCTTTATCTAATTTGTAAAGCAAATCTAATTTTCCTTTTTCACGGTTTTGATTAAATATACTATCGTCTTCAACTCCGGTTATTTTTAATGCAATCTTATTGCCTCTCGTAAATTTTTTCTGCAGCCAAAATTGTATTTTATAATTGATCTGCTTTGCAATATCTGCATGATAAATCTGAACTAAACTTTCTTTCTTAAAGCCTCCATAAGTCTGATAAACAGGCAGAAAAAAAAGTTTATAAAACATATTTCTTTCCAAAAACTGTCGCTTTTTATTGAGATTACAAAAAGTATCATCAAACTGCTGAATAATTTTATCGGTCGTTTCAGACTGATAATAATCTTTTAGCTTAGGAAACGTTTCTTTTTTCCATCTTTCAGCAACCTCATCTGCGTTCACAATCTTACTTAATGCGCCATTTTTTTCTGTTAAAATCTGTAAAGGATATAAAGTATTATTGGCTTTTTCAAATAATTGTTCGATAGTCTGCTCAATTTTCTGGTTGTTTACATATGTCTTATCTTTTGTCAGGGTTAAAATATCCAGTGTTCGTTTTACCTTTATTTTGTAATGTATCTGAAGATCTTTGGGTGAAAATTTAATAACAACTCCATACTCTTTTTCCTCATTTTTGGTCGGTAATTCGAGCGTTGTACTTTTTAAGACCTTAATATCCTCCTCTTCATAATTTTTTGACGGCAGATAAACATGCTGTACATATTTTGATAAAATTAAACTCAATAACTCCTGTAATCCGCAGTGTTGATTATGAAATTGAATAACTTCCTGGGGAGTCATTTTATATTCTTTTGAAAACTCTTCCAGATTGAAGATGCCGTCGATTTTTACTTTAGCAAAATTTGTTTCACTGCTCATTGGTTATTGTTACTGAAATTTTGAATTTAAATTTTAATTACTTATATGACTCTTTAAATTTTTTTTCGCTTTTATAAATCCTTACACTATCTGCTTTAAAGGGCTGAGTATTTAGAAAAACTTCCAAACTGTTGTTATCGGGAGCGATTTTAATATTCATCTTAAAGTTTTTTTCATCATTTTCAAATTCTTCATTTGCTTTTTCCCAATTGATGAAAATGCGTCCTTCAAAAGCTTCATCTTTACCCGTTTCCCAAAAGAAATTGATTTCTCTTGGAATTGCTTTTTCTTTTACAGAAGGGTTTATCACAGTCGGTCGCAAGAGAATATCTCTTTCACCGTTATAATAATCTGTATTTATTGAAAACAATTTAAAGTTATTGTTTTCTGAACTTATCTGAGGTGCCCAGTTGTATTTTTTTCTATACTTTATCCATTTTTCAGGTGACTCATCAGGAAGATAATTTTCCTTCGCCAACTGTTCAAATAAATTGGCATCAACTCTGTATGTTTTCTGATATTTTTCTTTTAATCTCTTAATCTCAGACTCATTGTTGATTTTTTCTGCCTGATATTGACCTAATTCAATTTGCGTCGGTCCAAATCCTAGCCAGACTACAACCATCCCTTTTGGCGCAAAACCAAAAATAAGATCAGACATCCCATAATAAGATTTGGAAAACGCATTATACTTTTTGCGGTAGTCAGGTTCATTATGAATATTAATAAACTCTTTCATCGGCTCATTAGATGACTCAGATTCATCTACAGCGTACGCTCTCTGAACAAACTCTTTTACCTTATCTCTAGGAAAACTTGCTTTTAAATGATAAAATACCCCTTCACTTTCAGCATAATACTTTATATCTGCTCCAATTGGAGTTCCACTCTGTTCGGTAAATCCCTTTCCTGAGTTCCCCCAACTTCCTGAAGAGCTTCCATAAGGCAAATGCGCAGCAACACCTTCTAATGTTATTAAAGAATCTTCTACCGGTGTAATCAAATGTTTATTATCCGTATGCGAAATTTGTACGTTGTATGATGGAACTGTAGATTCTTTTTCCATTTTTTGGCAACTGATATTTTGCAACAGCAAAAAAACACAAACAATAAAATATGCTTTTTTCAAACTTAATTACTTATAAAATTCTTTATAAATTCTTTTATTTCGCAAAGGTTGAGAATTTGGCATTTTTAGTGAGATAAGGATGTTTCTAATTATAATCATTATAAGAATCTTTATATTCACTTTCTGTCTTGAATACTCTTGTACTGTCAGCTTTCAAAGGTTGATCGTTCAAAAACATTTCAAAACTATTATTATCGGGAGCTATCTTAAATTCTAACTTTGCATTATTTCCTGCTTTTTTAAATGCCTCATTGGTCTTTTCCCAACTGAAATAAGCTCTCCCAACAAATTGCTGATCTTTTCCCGTTTCCCAAACGAAGCTAATTTCTTTCGGAATCGCTCTTTCTTTTACCGGAATATTATTAATCCAAGGGCGAAGCATAATTTCTAACTCGGCATTATAATAGTGAAAATTCATTTCAAATAATCGAAGGGCTTTATTTTCACCGGTAATTACAGGCTTGTAAGCATATCTTATCCGATAATTGTCCCATTCATTTGGAGAAATATCTAAAAACCTATTCTTTCTCATTTCTTCACGTGAAATAGATAGTTTTGAAAATAATTTTTTCTCCAATTCTTTATCGTCTTTAATAACTTCGGATTGATAACGACCCAATTCTATCCGAACAGCCGCGCCATAACGCAACCACACGACAACCATCCCTTTGGGTGCAAAACCAAAAACCAGATTAGAAAAACTATTATAAGAATTATAATTTGCACTAAAACGTTCATTTCTACCCAATCGCTTGTATTCTTCTAATGGGGCTTTATCCTCAGTTGTTCCTCCACTTTGGGCATAGGCTCTTTCCATGTAATCTTTGATCTTCTCTTCGGGAAAGTCAACTTTCAAACGATAAAAAGTATCTTCATATCTTGAAAAGTAGATGATATCTGCTCCGATGGGAGTACCGTATTGCTCAGTCCAACCAGATCCAGAATATCCCCATTCGCCAGAACTGCTACCGTAAGGCAATGCCGCACCATTACCTTCTAAAGTAAAAATTTTATCCTGTATAGGGGTTACATCTAACTTATTATAAGGATGTGATATTTCCACTTGAAATTCAGGCAGTTTTTTTTGTTTCATATCTTGGCAACTTAGGTTTTGGGTTACGAATAAAAAATAGATTATTATTTTGATTAGGGATTTATCCATCTTGTATATTTCTTTTTCTGTATTTGGCTTCCAGTGCACCTTCTTTTTTAGGTGCATTGTTATTAGGATTTGGACTTAATCCAATTTGATTTGCTTTTACCGACCAATGAAGGTATTTATTTCTTAAAGTTTTTAAATCATCTACATTTCCTACTTTGCTTATATATGATAATGATTTTATGTCTTTTATATATTTAGTTGCGGATGGTTTTTTTCCCTCATTATACTCTTTTACATATTGGTTTCTGATTTCGTTACACTGGTTTGTATAACCTAATAACTGATTATATATTGGGTTCAGAAAAGGATCATTAATTTTATGATCTTCAGTAATTCTATCTTCAATATACTCTAATCCAAATTGTTTTGAATAATGAAACATCAGGTTTAAAGGTATTTTGTCATAAGAATTAGAGAGTGTTCTGGTACCTACCAACCCATAATATTGACTTCCTTTATTCCACCAGCGATCATACTTCACATCTTTTTGATAGAAATATTTAATTTTTAGTTGGTCTTCAGTATACCATCCTTCTTCAATTACGATCTTTTTAAATTCCTCACATTCTTTATGGGTTGTTTGGTCGTACGGATCAAAGCGATTGCAATATAACACAGAAATTTCTTCTCCGTTTCCGTAAGATCCCCCAATATCGGAATGAACACCCGGAAGGGTAAACTCCAGCCCATTAATTCCTGTGCTGTTAATATTGGTTAAATCAAAATTATCTCTATATTCGTCATCAGCAGCGATTTGAAGAACAAAATCTACTTTGTTGTTTCCAATAGTATTTAAACCTAATTGCTTGGTGTCATTGTCAATTCCCATACCTCCGCGATGATTAAGACCGTAAGAGGCAACAGTATCATACAAACCCGCAAATCTGAATTTAATTTTATTGATTTTTAATTCCTTTCCCACAAGACAGGCACCGAAATACCCGTACTGATTAATAAATTTAAGCTTAGAACCATCTTTATCTTTGATGATAAATGTTCCTTCTGCACCAATATACTCGGGAGGGAAGATCTGCAAAATTGTTTTTCCACCAGAATAACTCATTAGCGGTGGCTTGGTGACTAGATGAACAAAATGCCTTGCGGCGGCAGCTCCTCTGCTAAAACCAAAAACAGTAACAGTAAGAGTGTCAATAATTTTACTTTTATCTGTAATTTTAGTGGCAACTGCTTCGGCTCCTTTTATACAGCCTTTCGTTACTTTACCTTTAATACCGGTTTCGCCTGTTCCTTGTATTACACCTTTTACAATACTATCACTTTCTTTATCTTCTGTCCCAATACCTTCAATATACCAACGAACCTGGTTTACAGCGCTGGGATTTAAGGCATCGAAACCTCTTGCTACATTGGTATATTCATTATTATAACTATCATCTTTGTCACTGCTTGCTTCATCGAAATCTCCACCTAATTCTGTATTGGTTTTATTGTTCTGAGTTCCGTCAAAAAACAAATTCAGACTTATATCAATCGTATTAATGGGTTTATCATTAGGATTTACTTGGCTGGGATTATTATAACTAACTCCTGTATCAGTTCCGTTTTGTAAAACGTTTTTTATCCCATTGTGAGCAATATTGCCTTTCGAGAAAGCCAATTGATCGCCTTCTGTTTGAGAACTTACTTTACCTTCAACAAAATATTCAATACTCATGACTAATAGTTTTTAGACTTTTCGCCACTGTTATTTTTAACTTCCTTTTCTGCGTGATGCTCAACGTTCCCTTTACTGCTCACTTCAATTCCTTGCAAGCTGATAAGTTTATGTTCTTTCTCTCCGAAAGTTTCCATATCACCCTTTACATAATGCGTTAGTTTACCTGTAACGTTGGTGAAAAAGCTTCCTAAGACTCCTACGTTTTTCATGGCTCCAACAGACTCAGAAAAATTCATTGTCACATTTTCCGTTTTATTCATTCCTACTGTATTCGATTGATTGGCTCCAACAGTAGTTGTCATATTTTGTCCCACAGAAATATTCATATTTCCACCGGCATTAAAATTCATATCATTAGGTGCAGTTACCGTAATATTTCCTTTTCCATCCATAAAATAAGTATTACCACTCGGATCTAAAATGGTCACACTTTTTTCATCATCATTCATCAGCACTTTAATTCCACTTTTGGTTTGGATGGATCGCATGTGATTATTAATTCCACCGCCTAATCCAATTCCCCCATGAAACATTCCGCCCATAACAAAAGGTCGGTCGGGATGATTGTGTACAAAATTCACCATCACCTGATCACCGACTTCCGGTATGGCAACATATCCTCTGTTTTGGGTGATTTGGTCAGTTCCTCCTGCATCGGGACTCATCATTCTTATAAAATGAGTTGTGTCATTCGTCTGCCAGTCAAATCTTACCTGAACTCTTCCCTGTCCTTCCGGATCGGTGTTTGAAATTACAGTTGCAATTTGGGGTTCTGCTTTTGGAATGGTAAATTCAGGTTTGGGTAAAAACCCGGTGTCAGATGCAATTCCCTGAAAACTTCCGGTGTAATGACCGATGGTATCTATCTCATGCGTTGCTTCTGTAACCATGATTTTTGTGAAATAGGAGGTTTCATTCGTATCCGGTTTCCTCATTTCGATATCGACACTGCATCCCGGATGTAAAAAAGGAACCGTCGTAGAGCCTGAAACACTGAAGACATTCACGCCCTCACTTCCTGATGTGCTTTTTTGGGAGTATTCAACATCCAAATGGGTGGTTGCTTTTATCGGAGCAACCCGTAATGAAGGTGTTTTATAAATAGTATCGTTGTGCTGATACGCTGTTTTTGCCAAATCTCCAACATGCTGAATCGGAGTAGAACCTGATATCAGTTTTTCATTTTTATTGCTGTTGTAACCGTAGAATTGTGGTTTTGTATGAACCGCTTTCAATTCGACTTTTATGTCGTTGGCGCTGCTTCCGTAGGTTAATTTGATGGGTTGGTTTTGTGGAGGAAGTTTTCCAAAGTGGAGAACTTCTCCGTCATAATAAAACTGTTCACCATACGCTTCTGCCATTCTCGCCAGATAATTATAATGGGTTTCATCATACTGACTGCTGTAAATGATTTGAGAATAATCATTTGTATCGATTCTGATATCAAAACGGCTTTTATCTAAACCCTGCCTAATCACTTCTTCAGCAATAATTCCCATATTGACAGCCTGATTTCCGCCAAAACTCTGAATATGCGGTGCCCCATCCAGTAAAATAGTCGGACTGTAACCCGATAAAATAATATTTCCCAAGCTCATTTTCTCCTGACTGAAACCTACGCCGGTAATTACACCGACAAAAGTACGTTCCGGACTGTTTTCAATGTCTTTATAAGAAATAACGGCCGTTAATCTTTTGCCTAAAAACTTATTGGCTTCTTCTAAGGTATGCGTTTGGCGGTCGCCTAAAGTATCGTGAGCTAATGTCAGCGTAAATTCGTGGTGCTTCTGAGAACTTTGGGTAAGCTTGAAATGCTTGTAATATTTGATCACCTTACCTTCAATGACCAAAGATAATTTTACCAAGCGGTTGATCCCGGTATGGTGATTCTCTGAGACCCCTGCAGCATTCTGTGATGGGCGAAAAGCGGAACCTCCAGATGTGTCAAAGTTTTTCATATCTGCGTAATTTTGGTGTATAGAGCATAAATTTATAAAATATTATTCATCTCAGGATGATAAATTTTTATAAATTTTTCTTAACTGATTAATGACATTTCAAATTAGACCTTCTCATATCTCGGCTGAGCTATTCTTTTGAAAAGAGGAAGGACAAAAAAGACCGTCTTGCGACAGTCTTTTTATATATTGTAAACTCTGTAGGTTTTAGCTTGTTGGCCAAATTCCTTCGTACGCAGAGTTTCCGTAGTTGATTTTCTCAGCACTTACAACAAAGCTGATCAACATTGAGTTTTCGTCTACTGCGTCGAAGTCTACCTCATGCTGAATTACATAACCGTTTTCCCAGTTTAAAGTAATTAGAGTTCCTTCTTCGTGAGATTTGTTGAATGTAATTTCACCAGTTGTCGGCTTGTACTTTCCGTTTAACAGTGACTCAAGGATGTCAGATTTTTCTGTTGCCTCGATCGTTAATTTGATAAGCGCATTAGAAGGGTCTGATGCTACTCTACCTGAAACGTCTGTAGATCTTGAAACGCTGTAGTTCAGCTTTAATAATTTTTGACCTTCGCTGCCGTTGAATTTTAAGATTCCTCTTGAATTTGCTGCCATGATAAGTAAATTTTAATCGTTAGTATTTTTTGTGATTTCTATAACCCAAAGATAGATACACCAACAATATCTTTAAAACATTTGTACATCTTTTTGAAAATTTGTAGTAATTCTACGATTTGATGTCGTAAAACTACGATACCGTATAAGAGTTTTAGTAAAACAGATTGTCTACGTAATATTTAATCAAAAATGAAAAATTATAGCTTGCACGCTATTGGTATGCATAATTTGATTAAATTTACCACCATTCCATAAAGGAATATGATGGAAGATTTAACGTTAGTCCAGAATACCTATGACAAAGAAAAATGCCACTATTTATGATATTTCAAAGAAGCTAAACGTAAGTGTGGCAACGGTTTCCAGAGCATTGAACGATAATCCGAGAATCAGTCAGGCAACGAAAGATCTGGTGATTAAAACGGCAAAGGAAATGAACTATAAGCAGAATAACCTTGCCAAAGCCTTAAAAAGCGGGGAAACCAAAAACGTAGGAATCATCGTTCCATACATCAATACCAACTTTTTCTCGTCTGTCATCCGTGGAATTGAAGAAGAACTTTCTCTTCACGGATATCATGTAATTATCTGCCAAAGTCATGAAGATGTTTTAACGGAAAAAAAGCACCTCAACACTTTATTGAATGCTCAGGTGGACGGAATTTTCATGTCTGTTTCCCGTACTACAATTGATACGGAACATATTCAGCATATTTTAAATACAACCAATACGCCCATCATATTTTTCGACAGAAAAAAAGACATTCCCGGAATCAGTACCGTTACGATTGATGACTACAAGGGTGGCTACATGGCCACTGAACATCTTATTGCGGAGGGCTACAAAAACATCTGTCATTTTGCAGGAGATCTCAATCTTGAGATTTATCAGAACCGTCTGAATGGCTATAAACAAGCTTTGATTGATCACAAATTTCAGGTAAAAGAAGAAAATATCATCTCTACCGGAAGTTCGATTGATGCCGGAATTGAGGCCATCAAAACTTTATGGGACAGCAAATCTATTCCCGATGCGATATTTTCTGCCAGTGATTTTGCGGCGTTAGGTGCTTGTCAGGAATTAAAAAAACGCAAGATTAAAATCCCTCAGGAAGTTGCGGTTATCGGCTTTTCAAACGAACCTTTTACCCAGTTTATGGAGCTTCCGATGAGCTCAATGGATCAGACGCCTTTGATTATGGGGAATATGGCGGGGCAGGTTTTTATAGATCACATTAAAGATAATTCTTCGGGTGTTTCTATTGAGAAGAAGGTTGTTTTAGCACCGCAGATCTGTGTAAGGAAGTCTTCAAAAAGGAAGTAAATTTTCTTTTGTCTTAAAACAAAAGAAACAAAAATTCAAGACTTGGAATTGAAAGACTAAAAATGAATTCTGTCTCTAAAAATTCTAAAACTTGCGCGAATTCATAATTGTTTCTTCGGTTCTTAATTCGTCTCGCGCTTCGAACAGAAGAATTTTCTTAACGTTCACAGAAATCATTTTCTTAACACTTTCATTTCCTATGTCGTTTTTACAGTTAATTAAACAACATCTTCGTCATCTCTCTATTTTGTATAATTGCAATGAATTCTTAGGGTATAATAAGATTGGATAGTAGTTTATTTTTTAAATTTCTTTTGTCTTAAAACAAAAGAAACAAAAGTTCAAGACTTGGAACTGAAAGACTAAAAATGAATTCTGTTCTCTAAAAATTCTAAAACTTGCGCGAATTCATAATTGTTTCTTCGGTTCTTAATTTGTCTCGCGTTTCGAACAGAAGAATTTTCTTAACGCTCACAGAAATTATTTTTCTTAACGCTTTCATTTCCTATGTCGTTTTTTTAAGCGCATAAAATATTTGTCAGCATTCCCTTTACAGACACTTTGTCATTCTGACGAAGGAAGAATCTCAGCTTTAATTTTACCTTGCTATTAAATCAAAAGTTCTACAAATTCAAACAATAGAAATAAACGAAATATTAAAAATTCCCCTCCTCTGGAGGGGTGGCGAAAATTCGAAAAGAATTTTTGACGGGGGTGGTTTGTTTTCACCAGTAGATGGAAAATTCTATTGTAAGTATTTTAACCACCCCATCTCTTACCTTTCGGAAAAATCCACCTCTCTGAGGGAAGGGAATTTCCCGGTGAATAAAATTGGTGTTATTTCAGGCATTCAAAATTTTTCTTTTCGTTTTATTTTTTTTCCTACCTTAGTTATTCCTCAAAATAAAAACACACGATTTTATATACATAGTATTAACCTTTAAAATCAAAAATGATGGGATTAACAAATTTGAACTCCACGCATTTGAGCAGTGCAAAGATCACTGCCGCACAGGATGCCATCGCGGCATTGGAAACAGCTCTTGCTGAAATAACAGTCAATCTTTCACCTGAAGACCGCAGGCGTTACGGAAGCATCAATGAACAAAACAAACTGTTTGTAAACAAAGTCTACGACTACAATCAGAGCCAGTCTAACCTGAGTTCTCCCGAAGTAGATTGGGACGAATTCAACAAAGATCACAGCTCCCGAAATAATATGGAGGGAATGATCAGCAGACTTGAAAGCCTGATTACGAGACTGAATAATGCAAAAACGCTATATGACTACGACAATTATCAGTCGGCATTGGTTGATTATTCATACACCACTTACAAAGCAGGTACAGCATCATCGGGATTTGAAGACAAGTACAAAGACCTGAAACAGTTCTTTGTGAAAAATTCAGTCTCTACAGCCCCAACCGAGGAGAAAAAGTAAAACAACGATAACTAACTACCCCTTCAATTATACGGAGGGGTATTTTTATGCTTTCAATTCGTTTTTAAATGGGTTCGATACGTTGTTAAATACTCCGGAGACGTTCTATACTTCTTCCGATACGTCTCGGATAGCTTTGGATACGTCTTTCAGCCATCAGGAGACGTTATTTGATGGTAGGAAGAGGTTGTTGACTCCTCGGGATACGTTGTAGATAAGTCGGGAAGGGTCTTTTACCTATCCGCACATATATTTTACCTGTCGGGATAGGTTATATACCGTGTATGAATGTATTGGGAACCCTATCGGAGGCACCGGTAACCCCGCCGGACTTCTAATGAACGTATCGGGATAGGTTGTAGAACGTATCGGAACCTTTACAGAACGTATCGGGATTTATTCGGAACGTGGCGGGATAGGTTTTGGACGTGTCTGTTAGGGTTGGGGACATGGAGGGATGGGTTTTTGTTTTCGTGGAATGCGTATAGGAATTGTTGTATTGCTTGTAGGCTGTTTTAACCACCCCGTCTTTTTTCTACGAAAAAATCCACCCCTCCAAGGGAGGGGAATTGTATGAGGCATAAACTTGGAAGGGTTATCCACATTTAGAAAAATGAATCTCAAATTTTTAACAAACGACTACACCTGAAAAATTCCCCTCCTCCGGAGGGGTGGCGAAAATTCGAAAGAATTTTTGACGGGGTGGTTTGTTTTCGCAGAATTGTAGAAATTGATTTATTTGTAAGAATTAAAATTTGCTGTTCATTTTTTATTTAATTATTTTTAAGGAATTATAGTTTGGATTGACGCATTGCGTAAAGCCAGATATTACATGTAATATTTTAACACTATTTCAATGAGTTTAGAAGATTCGAATTTCCCTAAAATAAGTACTTCAAGAATAACTGGTCGTAAAGGAATTACTATTTTAAAAGATATAATTGAAAACAAATTAAATTGGCTATTTAGAGAAACTCATCTTGAAGATGATTTTGGAATTGATGGACATATAGATATTATTACCGATGAAGGAAAGGTTACGGGAAAATCTATTGCTTTTCAATTAAAAACTGGAGTAAGCTTTTTTAGCGAAAAGAACGAAATCGGTTACATTTTTAGAGGTGATAATAAGCATTTAAATTACTATTTAAATTATTCATTACCAATAATAATTATTTTGATAGACCCATTATCAAAAATAATTGTATGGGATTTGTTTGATTCTACTAAAACAGATAGAGCAAAAAGCTCTTGGAAGATGACTATTCCCGAAAACAAAATATTAGATGAAAAAGCAAAAGAATTATTGTTGAGTTACATTGGACCAATTACTGATTACTCATCACAGCTTGAAGAAGAATGGCGAATTAATGATTTATTAAAAAAACATAATAGAATTCTTTTTCAAGTGCCAAAAAGTGAAGTTCTAGAAAAAAGATATCAATTTGTACTAGATGGTTTAGAAAGAATTCAAGCTACACCAGAATTACTTATTCATACAAAAAATCGAGTTGATATAAGTATAGATGATTATGAATCGGATAGCCGTGAATTATTTGAAATTCCAGAAGTCAAGGCATGGATAAAGGAACTTTATAGTTTGTCAAATTGTTGGCCATATTTAATGGCCATGGATAATTTGGGAGGATTTATGAACACAGCTTTTTTTTGTCATCTTGATAAAATTGATAAAAACATAGCTGAAAATAATCAGTTTTCTGTGGAATTTGATATAAAGGAAGCTTGGCAATTCGTAGAATTTAATTGGCATAAATTGAACCAATTTAGCGAAGACAATAATATTTCCGAAAAAACGAATAGAGAAATTTCCAACATGCTTGTTCACTATTTTATTAGTAATGAAATTGAATTAGATTGAATTAGATTGCTAAACAAATACAATTTACAGCACTGTCTTGGTAATCCTCAATATCAATACAAAAAAGAAAATGCTCCCTACACGATGTAGAAAGCATTTTCAACCCTAATATTTAATATAATTAACCCATTACAGAGAGACTCCTCGTCTCCATGGAATGAAATCATTCTGATTAAGAACGTCCGCTTTGGTTTTTACTTCGCCGCTGGCTACGTTGATGATGAGTTCCAGAAGTTCGTCTGCCGCTTCGGGAATTGTTTTTTCTCCGCTGATTACGGTACCTGCATTAAAATCAATAATGTCTGACATTTTTTCTGCCAAAACCGTATTCGACGAAATCTTCACAACAGGCGTAATAGGATTTCCCATCGGAGTTCCAAGACCTGTAGTGAAAAGAACTACGGTTGCACCTGAACCTACTAAAGCCGTTGTACATTCGGCATCATTTCCGGGAGTACACAATAAATTCAGACCTGGTTTTGTGGCGTATTCTGTAAAATCAAGAACTTCCACAATTGGGGCAGCTCCACCTTTTTTGGATGCTCCTGCAGATTTCATGGCATCGGTAATTAAACCATCCTTGATATTTCCGGGAGACGGATTCATATCAAATCCTGATCCTGCCGCAACCACAGAAGCTTCAAAATCTTTCATCAGTTTCAGGAACTTTACACCGTCTTCATCGTTGATGCAACGATTGACCAGCTCCTGCTCTACTCCACATAATTCCGGGAATTCGGCCAGCATGGTTGTTCCGCCCACTGCCGCCATAATATCTGAGACCTCCCCTAAAACAGGGTTCGCAGAAATTCCTGAGAAACCGTCTGAGCCACCACATTCCAAACCAATGTTCAGTTTAGTGATCGAGGCTGGTTTTCTTTCTATTTCGTTGGCTTTTTTAATGCCTTCATAAGAATCTTTGATAACGCCGGTCAGCATTTCATCGATGGTACCCGATTTTTGCTGCTCGTAAACGACAATCGGTTTTTTATTATTTGGAGCCAATGCATGCAGTGAATCCATGAAAATCTGCACCTGAAGATTCTGACAACCTAAACTGAGAACCGTAGCTCCTGCAACATTTGGATTGTTGACATAACCTGCGAACAATCTTCCCAATGCTTCAGCATCCTGACGAATTCCGCCACAACCACCTTGATGTGTGATGAATCTTACGTCGATATTTTTAAATATTCTTGTATCCTCTTCTTTTTCTTCCTCAACAATATCAGTCGTTCCACCATTTAATAATGACCGTAACAATAATTGATGTTTGCTGGCTTTGTCATGAAGTAATTCTTTTTCAAAAATATCTTTTAGTGTTTCAATATTTTTGTTTTCGCAGAATACCAATGGGAAAAATAACCAAACGTTTTCTGTTCCTACTTGTCCGTCTTCACGGTGATATCCGTTGAAAGTACGGTCTTTCCATTTGTCTACATTGGGTGGAGTCCAGCCCAAAGTTTCGGTTTTCCCGACTACTTTTGCACTTTGGTGTTTTACATTTTCGGTAGTAATGACTTCGCCTTGTTTGATGGATTGATTGGCTTTTCCAACGATTACGCCATACATCAAGATATGGTCACCATCCTCAAAATCTACGGCAGCGAATTTATGTTTTGCTTTAATATCTTTAAGAATCGTATAATCTGTACCGTCTAAGTGCACCGATTCTCCGGCAGGCAAATCCATCAACGCTACAATAACGTTGTCTTTGGGATTTACTTTCAGTACTTTCTTTTGCATGATTTTAAGAATAAAATTGAATGAAATTTTTGTAAGCAGTTTCCATATCATTGTGGTCGATTTCGTACAATGCTTTTGCTACTGCGGCTTTCAGGCCTTCAACCTGTGTCAGGTCTGTATCCCAAAACAGTTTTTCGCTTAATGCCTGTTCTGAAACTATTTCGTAATCTTCGTTTTTCCAGATTTCTTTGAATCTGTTTACGATCGCTTCTTCATCATTCAAAGGAAGAGATTTTTCACCAAAACTTCCCTGATAGAATCTGATTAAACTTGCCAGAGAGAACGTCAGGTTCAACGGAAGTTTATTATTTCTTTCAACATACGTCAACAAACTCGGAACGACTCTTACTTTAAATTTAGAAACAAAATATAAAGCAATACTCGCCAAATGGTGTTTGATGAAAGGATTTCTAAATCTGTCAAATACTTCTTCTGAAAAATCTTTTAATTCAGCTTCGTCTAAACCTAAAGTTTGATTGACTTCATTAAAAATCGAATCACTTAAAAAAGTTCCGATAAACTGGTCGTCGATAGCTTCTTTTACGATTTCTTTTCCTGCTAAAATTGCCGGAGCCAACATCAAAGTATGTCCGCCATTCAGAATTCTTACTTTTCTCAAACGGTATGGCTGAATATCATCCACCACCAAAATCTGTTCGTTGATCTGATCGAAAGGAATTCTCTGTTTTAAATCTTCACCTCCCTGAATCACCCACAAAAGGAATGTTTCAGAAACCACCATCATCGGATCTTCATAATCCAATTGGTCTTCGTACGTCGCAGCATCATCTTTCGGGTAACCCGGAACGATTCTGTCGACCAAAGTATTGTGGAAGTGATTGCTGTTTTCAACCCATTCTGCAAAACCCTGTTCTAAATTCCAAAGTTGGGCATATTTTAAAATAATACCTTTTAAAACAATCGCATTTTCTTCGATCAGTTCGCAAGGAATAATTCTTAAACCTTTATTTGTCGCACCATTGAAATGCTTATATCTTTCGTAAAGTAAAACCGCTACTTTCGCTGGGAAATTTTTGTGCGGACCTTCATAGGTATTTTCTGTTTCGTCGTAAGCGATTCCGGTTTCGGTTGTATTTGAAAAGACAAATTCAAGTTCTTCTTCTCTTGCCAAATCCAAAAAGCTGTTGTAATCTGTATAAGGATTAATCGACTTCTGAATAGCCGAAATCACGCATTTTTCATCGATGATTTCTCCTTTTTTAATTCCTCTGGAAAATAAAG
This sequence comes from Chryseobacterium indoltheticum, assembly GCF_003815915.1. Classification (NCBI taxonomy): domain Bacteria; kingdom Pseudomonadati; phylum Bacteroidota; class Flavobacteriia; order Flavobacteriales; family Weeksellaceae; genus Chryseobacterium; species Chryseobacterium indoltheticum. The sequence continues at coordinate 1,004,181 of NZ_CP033929.1, read as the reverse complement.
TATATAAATTCCCCTGCTCTTCAAGCTTGTGAACCGAACCGTTTGGAGTAGGCTGAATGTTGACAATTCCTGCGTTGAAATCTGCTTCTTTATTTAATTTATCAATCACATAATCTGTAAATCCACGCATGAAGTTTCCTCCACCGAACTGTACAATTTTGATTGGTAATTTTGTATCTATACCGCTGTTTTGACGGTTTAATTTCTGTTTTGTCTGATTTTCCATTTTTCTAATTTGAATTAAATTGTGTTTTTAATTCTGCTAAATCTTAATGCTTTTTTAAACGCAAAGTCCGCAAAGTTATATTTGGACTATTAAGAGTCTGCTTAAAATTTCATCAAAATTAATTTCCCCCGACCCTAAAGGGAGCTAATTTTGATGAAATTTTCAAGGCATTTTTCTTTACCCCGACCCTAAAGGGTGAAAAAATGCCTTGAAAATTTTATTTACTAATCACTTTATATTTCGGAACCAATGTTTTCATAACTGTCCATGCGATCAGGTAAGCGACTGCACAAACTGAGAAAATGATCATGTATCCTTTATCAATTCCGTCAGATACTACTGCGCCTGACTTTTCCAATTGCTCAAAGAATCCATCCGGCAAACGGTCATTAACGTATTGGGGATATTTTTCTAACAAAGGAACTCCGTTTACGGTTGACCAAGCTTTGTGCGCATGATCGAATAATAATCCTGAAGATTTATTAATGATAAACGATCCGATTCCGCCTGCCATTCCGCCAATTCCTGTGATGGTTGCAATGGCTTTTTTAGGGAACATATCGCCTACTGTGGAAAAAATATTTGCTGACCAAGCCTGATGTGCTGCTCCTGCGATACCGATAATTAAAACCGGAATCCAATAAGTTGCTTTTCCTAAAGGTTGTGCTAAAAGTGCTAACAGTGGGAAAAATGCGAAAATTAACATTGCTTTCATTCTTCCTGAATAGGCATTCATTCCTTTCTTTTCAACAAAATATTTTGGAAGCCATCCTCCGATGATGGATAGTAAAGTAATCATGTATAGTACGAATAAAGGCAATGCACTTTCTGTGGAATCCATTCCGTATACTGAACTTAAATACGCCGGAGTCCAGAATAAAAAGAACCACCAAACACCGTCTGTCATGAACTTTCCGAACGCAAAAGCCCAAGTCTGTCTGTAGCTGAAACATTCTTTAAACGTAAATACTTTTTCCGGAACTGAGGTATCTTCATTCGGAAGATCATCCTGATCCTGATTGATATACGTTAATTCGTGCTCGTTAACTCTCTTATGTAAATGTGGCTTTTTGTAAACGAATACCCAAAGTCCCATCCATACAAATCCTAAAGCACCAATGATGATAAATGCCCATTCCCAACCCATTGATTTTGCAATAAATGGAATTGTTAGCGGTGCTGCCAAAGCTCCAACTGTTGCTCCTGCGTTCCAGATACTTGTAGAAAATGCTCTGTCTTTTTTAGGAAAATATTCTGCTGTGGTTTTGATCGCTGCAGGGAAATTTCCTGCTTCACCAATCGCCAAAACGAAACGTGCAAAAATGAATAACGTTACACTTGTACTGATAATTGCACCAGTATTAGAAACTGTTCCGATCAATTCTTTAGAACCGTGAAAACCAGCCGTCCAAGTCCCGGTAAGAATTCCTGAAGTTGCAATTCCGCAGAATGCGTGCAACACTGCACCGATCGACCAAACTCCGATTGCCCAAAGGAAACCTTTTTTGGTATCCATCCAGTCCACGAACTTTCCTGCGAAAAGCATTCCTACTGCATAAAATATAGAAAATAATGCGGTGATGTTTCCGTAATCGTTGTTATTCCAGTGAAATTCCGGTGCGATAAAATCTTTCCACGTCAATGATAAAACCTGACGATCTAAATAATTGATTGTGGTCGCAAGAAATAACAGTAAACATATTGTCCACCTATATTGTGTCGGCTTAAGAGATTTAACTGAACTCATAGTCAATTTATTTATTTTAAAGTCTGAATGATATCCAGCACTTTTTTGGTTTCATTTTCTATCGTTGCATAGTCTTTCGCAAGCATCAATTCTTTGCTTACCAGCTTGCTTCCCATTCCTACTGCGGAAACACCTGCTTTGAACCAGCTGTCAATACTTTCTTTTGTAGTATCAACACCTCCAGTCGGCATAAATTTCAGATTCGGGAAAACATCTTTGATGGCACTCATAAATCCTGGTCCCAAAGCATTCCCTGGGAATAATTTAATGAAAGTTACACCAGCAGTTTCAGCTGCAATGATTTCGGTCGGAGTCATACAACCCGGACTGTACAACAAATCTTTAGGAATTAAAAATGCAGCAACTTCCGCCACAAAACCCGGACTGATAAAGAAATCAGCACCTGCTTTGTAATATTCTTCGGCTTGTTTTACATTTTTGATCGTTCCGATTCCGAGAAGCATTTCAGGCATTTCGGCATTACGAACTTCTACCATTTTTGTGAAATTACTCAACGCAGCTTCTCCACGGCTGGTGTATTCTACCGCACGGATTCCTGCTTTGTAAAGTGATCTCAATATTTCTAAAGTTACCGTTTCATCAGCATTGTAATACAGAGGCAAAGCTCCCTGATTGATGATGGTGTTTGTAACCAATTGAATTTTTGTCATTTTGTTTTAATTATTTTGTTAAAATAATCTTTGATGGCGTTTTATCCATCCTTTGGTATGCTGTCCTGCTAGGGACTTACTAAAATTCCATTTTCTTCCTCCCTTTAGGGTCGGGGTTAAAGAAGAAAATTGAATTTTTATTGTTTAAATTTTATTTGATAGGATTTTATCCTATCCTTTGTTAAATCGTCCCGTTGGGACTTTCTATGCTATTTTTTGGAACATGAAGTTCACAAAGATTTTTATTGCTGACTGTTTTTTAGTTTCACAGAGCCGCTTCGCCTATAAAAGACCATTAAATTTTAAATATAATGACTGCTTATATTTTGAAAGCCTCTTGAGCCAATTGCCAAAAGCTAACAGCCAAAAGCAAAAAACTACCTTTTAATGCGTCCTCCTGAATTTCCGGCCATTACTTCGAGAATATCTTCTGCGCTACAGTAATTGATGTCGCCTAAAATGGTGTGTTTGATGGCACAGGCTGCGTTGGCAAAATTTAAAGCTTTCTCATCATCGAAATTTAGTAGTCCATAAATCAAACCTGCGGCAAAAGCATCTCCCGTTCCGATTCTGTCAACGACTTGGTCTATTTCTAAAAATTTTGTTTCAAAATAATTTCCGTTAATTAAAGCTCTTCCCTGCGTTTGCTGAGAACTTGCCGTAACGCCTATTCTTATTTTATCGAAGATTTTATGAATGGATGGACATTGTTTTTTTAATTCTTCACAAGCTTCTATGAAACCTTGCTGATCTGAAGAAAACTGAGTTCCCAGAATTTCATTAATCTCATTTACACCACCGATGAAAATGGTTGAGTAAGAAACCAGTTCTTTTAAAACTTCGTTTCCGTTTTTACCATATTTCCAAAGGTTGGAACGGTAAGCAGGATCGGTTGTCACTTCAATTCCCATTTCTCTGGCAGTCAATAAACCTTCTTTCAAAGTTTCGTAAGCACCTTCAGAGATTCCCGGGCTGATGCCTGTCCAGTGAAAATAGTCACAACCTTCCAAAGCTTTTTTCCAGTCGATCTGTTCGGGTTTGATGTTTGCAAAAGAACCATTTAGTCTGTTGTAAGCAATTCTGCTCGCACGAACCGATGAACCTACTTCAAGGAAATACAACCCTAAAGGATGTTCATTTTTATTAATGAAAGTCGTATCAATCCCGAAACTTTTAATGAAAGACAAGGCTGATTCTCCCACAAAATCGTCAGAAACATTGCTGATGTGCGTTACATCGCAACCCATTGTCGCCAATGAAGAAGCTACGTTGAGCTCAGTTCCGCCGAAAAAGAATTCCATTTCGTGGCTCTGTTTCATCGTTTTGTTTCCGGGAGGTGAAAGCCTCATGATTACTTCACCGAAAGTAAGTATTTTGCTAGCCATATTTTAAATACTCTTTTTAATATCTGCTGTTATTTAAACGCAAAGTGCGCTAAGATTTTCTTTTAAAACTTGATGTATATTTTTAAGTTCACAAAGGCGTTCTACTCACGCATGCTCACAAGGATTTTTCAAGTTGAGAAAAATTGCAGATATGTAAATTATTGTTTTTTTAAACCATTAAGATTTATAAGTTTTAAAGATTTTTTAAGTTGAGCTTCGCTTTAAGCAGCCTGTTTAATAAAATCTTAGATTTTAACTTAATAAAACTTAACCTTTTAATTTCCTTAATGGTTTAAAATTGAATTTATTTAATTCGAATTTAAAAATCGAAATAATTTTTAGCATTATGATAACAGATATCGGAAATGGTTTTCCCGATCAGTTCCATATCATCCGGCAATTCGCCGTTTTTCATTTCTTCACCGAAAAGATTACACAAAACTCTTCTGAAGTATTCGTGTCTCGGGTAAGATAAGAAACTTCTGGAATCTGTCAACATTCCAACGAAACAGCTGATTAATCCCATGTTTGAAAGGGCATTCATCTGCTTGATCATTCCGTCTTTCTGATCCAAAAACCACCAGCCCGAACCAAATTGCACCTTTCCTTTGATACTGCCGTCATTAAAATTCCCGATCATTGTTGCGAAAATTTCGTTGTCGGCAGGATTTAAGTTATATAGAATTGTTTTGGTCAGTTTGTCTTTTCCGTCTAAAGCATTTAGCAATTTAGACAAAGTTTCAGCCTGTACGAAGTCACCGATAGAATCCCATCCTGTATCAGGACCCAAGATTCTGTGCATTCTTTCGTTGTTGTTTCTCAAAGCTCCCAAATGAAACTGCTGAACCCATCCAAATTTGTGATATGTCTCGCCTAAGAAAAGTAAAATGGCAGTTTTAAACTGATTTACCTGCTTTTCAGCGATTACTTTTCCTGAAATTTTATCATTGAAGATCGCGCTCACTTCAGCTTCTGAAGCTTCTTCGAAGGAAATATTATTCAATCCATGGTCGCAGAGTCTGCATCCGTTTTCGTGGAAATATTCTACTCTTTTTAATAAAGCATCGCACAAAGTCTGGTAAGAATTGATCTCAATTCCAGCCGATTCTCCTAATTTAGAAATATAATCTGCGAAGTTGTGATTTTCAATTAAAATTGCTTTATCCGGACGGAAAGCTGTACTTACTTTAATGCTGAAATCGCTTTTCGCTAAATCCTGATGGTAATTTAAAACATCAATCGGATCTTCTGTCGTACACAAAGATTCTACGTTCATCATTTTCAGCAAACCTCTTGTCGACTTTTCAGGAGTCTGAAGCTGTGCCGTGATGTTGTCGTAAATATCTGATGCGTTTTTTTCGTTTAACAATTCATCAATTCCGAAATAACGCTTTAATTCTAAATGCGTCCAGTGGTACAAAGGATTTCTCAACGTGTAAGGAACCGTTTTTGCCCAGGCTTCAAATTTCTCTTTGTCAGAAGCGTCGCCCGTGATGAATTTTTCGTTCACTCCCATTGTGCGCATTGCACGCCATTTGTAATGATCGCCTGCAATCCAGACTTTAGAAATATTTTCGAAAACCGTATTTTCAGCGATATCTTTTGGAATCAAGTGATTGTGATAATCGATAATCGGCTGTTTTTCTGCGAAGTTGAAGTATAATTCTTCCGCGTATTTATTTTGTAATAAAAAATTATCTGTAATAAAAGATTTCATTCTAGTAAAATTCTTGTGTTATTCATTAGCAGGTTTCCCGATGGTCGCCAAAATACCTCCGTCCACATAGATAATGTGTCCGTTGATAAATCTGCTTGCATCTGAAGCTAAGAAAATAGCCGTTCCTGCAAGATCTTCTGGGTTCCCCCATCTTCCTTCCGGAGTTCTGCTGATGATAAAATCGTTAAACGGATGACCGTCTACTCTGATTGGTTCTGTTTGGGTTGTCGCAAAATATCCTGGACCGATACCATTCACCTGAATATTGTGTTTTGCCCATTCTGTTGCTAAATTTTTGGTAAGCATTTTAAGTCCGCCTTTTGCAGAAGCATACGCTACTACATTGTCACGGCCAAGCTCACTCATCATAGAGCAAATATTGATAATTTTACCAGATTGTCTTTTGATCATGTGCTTCCCAACCAATTGAGACATGATGAAAGGTCCGGTAAGATCTACATCGATTACTTTTCTAAAGTCTGCAACATCCATCTCTAAAGCCGGAACACGTTTGATGATTCCCGCATTATTGACTAAGATGTCTATTTTCCCATGTGTAGCAAGCATTAATGCTACTTTCTGAGCAGCTTCCAATTCGTCGGTCACATCAAAAAGGTAACCGGTTGCACTATATCCTTTAGAGTGATAATAGTTTAAAGCTTCCTCTAATTTTGATGGCGTTGTACTTGTGATTGCCAATTCAGCACCTGCAGAGGCAAGACCTTCAGCCATTGCCATTCCTAATCCGTGAGTACCGCCGGTTACAACGGCTACTTTTCCGGATAAATCGAATAAATTCATGTAGAAAAAATTACTTTAGTTCGTTAGTTTTGACAGCGTCCATATCGCCATAATCCATATTTTCTCCTGCCATTCCCCAGATAAATGTGTAGTTGGAAGTACCAACTCCTGAGTGAATAGACCATTCCGGAGACAAAACCGCCTGATTATTTTGCATGAAAACATGACGGGTTTCGTGAGGCTGTCCTAAAAAGTGACTTACAGTCTGCCCTTCTTCCAAATCAAAATAAAAATAAGCTTCCATTCTTCGGGTATGCGTGTGAGAAGGCATCGTGTTCCACACACTTCCTTCGTGCAACTCGGTCATTCCCATTTGCAGCTGGCAAGTCTCCAATACACTGTTAACAATCAACTTGTTGATGGTACGTCTGTTTGCGTATTTTGCTTCGCCTAACTCTACAATTTCAGCTTCATTTTTTGTGATTTTCTTTGTAGGGAAAGTGTGATGCGCAGGTGCAGAATTGAAATAGAATAAAGTCTGACCTTCATTTCCGTTTTCAAAAACAACATCTTTTGTCCCTTTTCCTATATACAAAGCTTCTTTGTTTCCAAGCTCGAAAACTTCTCCGTCAACTGTTACCTTTCCGGCAGCGCCAACGTTGATGATTCCCAATTCTCTTCTGTCTAAGAAGTTCTCTGCCTTCAGATCATCAGTAGGCTCCAGTTTCAACGCACTTTTTACAGGCATTGCACCACCTACGATCATTCTGTCGTACATAGAATACACTACATTGATTTGATCTTCATTAAATAAATCATTCATCAAAAACTCCCTTCTCAGGTCTTCAGTTGTATATTTTTTTACATCTTCAGGATGATGGGCGTAACGAAATTCTGATTTTGTCATACTCTAGATTTTAAACTTAAATTACGGTTTCTAAAAACCTGTTAAACATTTGCGTAATCGATTGCATTAAATTACACTGAAATTCCACAGAAATACTTGTTGTTAAATATATAGAATATATGTATTCGGTTAACAAAAAATTAATTTAAATTTTAAATTAATTGATTTACAAGTAATTAAAATTAATAATATGAAAAAATCTAGAGAATTTTAAGATAACAGAAGTTGAATTTTTTAACGAAATAAGTCAACAAACACTTAAGAATATAAAAATCATGCCAATTAATATGTGAATAAATTTGACATTGCTATATAAATAAGGATATGAGAAAATTAATATATCCAGAATCACAATTTAACACAATTTCTATCATTTATAAAATACACAAGTTTTTCAGAACGAAAAAGATGATAAAAATCAGACTAAGTAATCAAAAATAGTTTTTGCCGCTACTTTTTGGGAGTTTTAAATAGATTAAAAAGCTATGATTTAGCTTAATTTTATACAATTACAATCATTAAACATCAGATTATTTTCACTTTTTTAAGTATTTAAAAGAAAAAAGAAATACAAACATAAATTACTGAATAACAATTAATTAAGACGTAATACAAATTTTAAATTTTGTATGTATTAACAAATTAAACAGTCAAATTAATGAAAAAATAACATTTTTTTCTTTGCGTAATGAAAAATAATATTAGTTTAGAAGCCAAGATATTTTATTAAGATTAATTACGCAATCGATTGCACTCAAAAAAGCGTATATAATAAAAATATTCCTAAAAACAGAATACTTAAAAATCCACAAAGAAAAACTAGAGAAGTTATTGGCTTCTCAAACCACACATTAAACTATATAAGGATACAATAAATGGATAAAAAGGTACAATCAATAAAGTGGTTATATTTAACTGTTTTCCTTCTTCCCATACTTGGTATGGCCCAGGAAAAAGAAACCAAGATCGACGAGGTTGTCTTGGTAGGATATAATAAAGTTTCTAAAAAAGATGTTACCAATGCCGTATCATCTGTAAAAGGAGAAGCATTAAAAGACATGCCGGTAAACTCTGCTGCCGAGGCTATCCAGGGAAGACTTGCCGGTGTACAAGTGCAGGCAAGTGAAGGTAAGCCGGGAGGTGATGTAGATATCAAGGTAAGAGGTGGTACTTCTATTACAGGAAGTAATGCTCCGCTCTACATCGTAGACGGTGTACAAATGGATAATGCAATGAGCATTCTTTCGCCTAAAGAAATTGAGTCTATTGAAGTCTTGAAAGATGCATCTTCCACTTCTATCTATGGATCTCGAGGTGCAAACGGTGTTGTTTTGATCACAACAAAAAGCGGACGCAAGAAAGCTATAACTACAATTAACTACAACGGTTTTACAGGCGTAAGAAAAATCATGAATACGCTTCCTGTATTAGACCCTTATGAATTTGTATTGTATCAGTACGAGCTCTACAACAAAAACGGAATTGCAGAAGATATTACTTCTTTCGCTACACGCTATGGAACGTACAGTGAGCTTGCAGATAAATATAAGAATATTCAGAAAAGAGACTGGCAGGACGAGCTATTTGGTAAAGAAGCATTTAACTTTACACATAACTTAACCATCAACGGAGGTTCTGAAAAATCAGCTTTTGCACTTACTCTAAATCATGTAGATGAGGACGGAATTATGCTAAGCTCTGGCTTCAAGAGAAGCATGGCCAATTTTAAGTATGATTACGACATCAGTAAAAAGCTTAAATTTGGAATTAATGCGAGATACAGCAGATCTTTAACGACAGGGGTAGGTACTTCCAGTACAGGATCACAAAGTAACAACAGATTGAGAAACTCTGTAAGATACCAGCCTTTTGAAGGTGGATCAAACGTTCCGATCGATGATTTTGATCCTTCATACTCAACGATGACCAACCTTGTAAATCCTCTTATTCTAAATGATAATGAAGTAAGAGACAACAGAATCAATGATTTGTTGCTAAATACTTATTTGAACTATAATATTACCAAAGACTTAACTTTTAGAACGGTCATCGCTTACGTACAAAGAGATATTGCGACCAACCAGTTTTGGGGAAGCGTAACGTCTCAGGCAAGAGCCAATGCTGATATGCCAATCGTGCAGCTTGACAGATCTCAAACCAGAAGAATCACCAATACCAATACATTAAACTATACCAAAAAATTTGGACAACATAAGGTGGATATCCTGCTTGGTCAGGAAACCGTTCAAACTGATGGAGAATCTAGCTACGATTATGTAAAATGGTTCCCAAAATCTATTTTACCTAATGAAGCATTTGCCAACATCGGAGCCGCTACTCCACCTCCAGGATTAATACAGGATGCTGCAAGAACAGCGATGTTACCACCAGATCGTTTAGCATCATTCTTTGGGCGTGTAAACTATATATTTGCCAATAAATATATCCTTACAGCATCGGTAAGAGCTGACGGATCTAATGTTTTTATGAAAGGAAACCAATGGGGATATTTTCCAGCAGCTTCATTAGCCTGGAAACTTAAAGAAGAAAAATTCCTTAAAGATGTTAACTGGTTAGACGAGTTAAAGCTTCGTGTAGGCTACGGTCTTTCAGGAAACAACAGAATTACTTCTTATTTGTGGGCAAATTTCTATAACGTAAATGCCAATAACGGATACGTATTCGGTACTTCCGTTACACCGGGATCAGGTGTTTCTACAACACAGGCTAACCCGAATGTAAAATGGGAAGCCACTGTTTCTAAAAATGCAGGGATCGATTTTGAACTTTTCAATGGTAGATTATATGGAAGTGTGGACGGATACATTACAGATACTAAAGATTTGTTGGTTTTAGCTAAAGTACCATTTCCGGGTTATTCCAATCAGTTTCAAAACTCAGGTAAAACAAGAAATAAAGGTCTTGAATTTACGATGGGAGGGGTAATTGTAAATAATGAAAACTTCAACTGGAAAATAGATGCCAACCTTTCTGCAAATAGAAACACTATTTTAAGCCTTGGAAGCGGTGTTGCACCAGGACAAGATTCTTATCTGGTACAGTCTGGAGGAATCGGAGGTTTTGATTTTATCGCTAAGGTAGGTAGCGCTGTAGGAACTTATTACGGATATGTAACTGAAGGAAGATATGAAGTATCAGATTTTGATTATAATGCAGCTACACAAGTTTACACTTTAAAAGCAGGACTTCCAAACAGCAGCCAGATTGCTTTAGGAGCAAAAGCGGTACAACCGGGAGATTTAAAACTGAAAGACATAAACGGTGACGGTCAGATTACCGATGCAGACAGACAAGAGCTAGGAAGTGCGCAGCCAAAATTCTATGGTGGCTTTAATCAGACATTCAGATATAAGAATTTTGATATGAGCTTATTATTTAATTTCTCTGTCGGAAATAAAGTATATAATGCAAACAAGATAGAAAATACAACGCAGTATCTATATAGAGACAACAATATGGCTGCAGACGTTGCCAACCGTTGGAGATGGTTTGATGATAATGGTGTAAAGGTAAACGATCCTACACAATTAGCTGCTTTAAATGCAAATACAACCATGTGGACTCCTCCGACAGGACAGTACATTCTGCACTCTTACGGTATTGAAGACGGATCTTTCTTAAGATTAAACAACGTAACGCTAGGTTATACTTTACCAAAAGGTTCGTTGGAAATGATCGGTGTGAAAAATTTCAGATTATATGCAACGGTGAACAACCTGTTTGTAATTACCGGATATTCTGGATACGATCCTGAAGCTAGTACACGAAGAAATCCTTTAACTCCCGGAGTAGACTATGCAGCATACCCAAGAAGCCGCTTTTATGTAACCGGAGTAGACATCACTTTCTAAAAATTAAAAAAAATGAAAAAGAGCAAATCAATATTAATTTTAACTTGTCTTGCAGGAGCACTATTTTTAAACTCTTGTAGTGACTTTCTTAATCCCGAAAACCTTTCAAGCGTTTCTGAAGAACAACAGTTTGACAGTACAGCAGATACATTTTCAGCTTTGGTAGGAGTTTATTCTCAACTTGGTGGTGACGATGGTTACGGGCAAAGATTATCTTTAATCATCCCTCAGTCCGGAGACGATTTCAGAACTTCAGGAAGCTACAATTGTAATGATAGAAGAGGTGTAGCTACGTTTGGCGCTTGCCCTACAAATACTGAGCTGAATAATCCTTTCGGAAAGCTGTACACCGGAATTGAGCGTGCTAATCTTGTCATTAAAAACATTCCTTTATCTCCGGTAATGAAAAACGGTTCAGAGGATGATAAAAAATTAATGAACAGATATCTTGGTGAAGCATTAACATTAAGAGCGCAATATTATTATGAGCTTATCAAAAACTGGGGAGATGTGCCTTTCTATCTTGTTCCGGCTTCTGATATTGCAGACCAAAACCAGCCAAAAACAGATCGTGACGTTATCTATGAGCAAATTATTGATGATCTTGCAAAAGCATCTGCTGTAGTGCCGTGGAGATCTGAAGGAGGAACTACCAGCAACAGAATCTCTAAAGGTTTTGTGAAAGGTTTGAGAGCAAGAATTGCATTGGCAAGAGCAGGTTGGTCTTTAAGAAGAAGCCCGCAGGTAATGGCACAGGGATCAAATCCTCAGAAGTATTATCAGATTGCTTATGATGAGACCAAAGATATTATGAATCATAGCGGTGAGCATTCACTTAACCCTAGCTACGAAAGTGTTTTCAGAGCTCTTCATACGAATACGCAAGATGCAACTAACGAGATTATTTTTGCCGTTGGAGCTTTTGGAGGAGGTACAAGAACAGACTCTAAAATAGGATATTACAATGGTCTAAAACATCATGATAATTCTAACTGGAAAGGTGGTGGAGGCATCAATGCGTTGCCTACATACTTCTATGAGTTTACGAAATATGACCTTAGAAGAGATATGAATGTTGGGATCTTTACAGTAAACGCATCAAATCTGGCTGAGCTTGTAGCTGCAAACTCATTTACCGATTCAAAATACAGAAAATCTTGGACGAGCATTACAGGTCCTTCTCAAACATTAGCTGTGGACTGGCCATTATTGAGAATATCTGATGTAATGTTGATGTTTGCCGAAGCAGATAACGAACTGCATGGTGCACCTTCTCCAGAAGCTATCAATGCAGTGAGAGCAGTAAGAAGCAGGGCGTACACAGGTAATTTAGCACAAATAGGAACAATTCCTACTGATAAAACAGGTTTCTTTAATTACATTGTTAAAGAAAGAATGCTAGAATTAGGTTCGGAAGGAATTAGAAAATACGACTTAATCAGATGGAATTTACTTGCTACCAAAATTGCAGAAACAAAGCAGAAACTTTCAGATTTCATCAATGGTGTAGGTGCTTATGCTAATGTTCCGTTAGATATTTACTATAAAGCGTCCGCATTTGATCCTACAAAAACAGCTCAGCAAAACATTACTGCCATTGATGTATTTACAACGACTGGAGTAAATAAAGCAGACGTTTTTTATGTTCCTAGCCAATCGACTACACTTCCGGCAGGTTACAAAAAAATCGCATGGAGATCTGGTGTTTTACCAACTTATGTAAATGATCCTTCGGCGGGATATGCACAATATTTCCAGGTCAATAAGCGAGAGCTTTTACCAATCTATTTTGAGTACATTCAAAATAACCCTGCTCTTACCCAAGACTATGGTTATTAGTAAAAATATACATTCATATTAATTAATTTTCAGTACAGACTTCCTCCTTTCGGGGAGAAGGTCTGTACTTTTCTTCAAGAAAAAAGTTCAGGAATATGCAGGTTTCAGATTTAAAAAATACTAAGTTCTTCTTTATTTTTTCACTCGTTTTGATCAGTCTTCTTTCTTTCAAGGCTAATGATGATAAAACCATCATAGTTTCGAAAGACAGAAAAGGAAATTACACGACCATTCAACAAGCAATTGACGCTGTTGAAGAAGGAACATCAGTAAGAACAAAAATCATTATAAAACCCGGAACTTACAGAGAAAAAATAACAATTCCTGCTACAAAAAGCGCGATAACTTTAATTGGAGAAAATGCAGAAAACACCATTTTGGTTTATGGGGATTTTGCTTCAAAACCAAATACGGAAGGCAAAAATATTGGAACAACAGGTTCATCAACTATTTTTATATTTTCTGATAATTTTTCAGCTAAAAATATCACTTTTCAGAATGATGCAGGACCAGTCGGTCAAGCTGTTGCTATTTTAACAACCGGTGATAAAATTGCTTTTGAAAATTGCAGATTTTTAGGATTTCAAGATACTTTATATCTAAAAGGAGCTCAGGATTTGGAAGACAAAACAAAACCTTCAAGAAATTATTTTAAAAACTGCTACATTGAAGGAACTACCGATTATATCTTCGGAGCCGGAACAGCCGTTTTTGAAAACTGTACCATCTATTCTAAAAACAATGCTTCATATGTGACTGCAGCTTCTACTCCACAGGAAAATCAGTTTGGTTTTGTGTTTATTAACTGTAACTTAACAGGAAATGCTGCAACAAATTCTGTATATTTGGGACGACCTTGGAGGCCATTTGCAAAAACTGCTTATATCAATTGTGCAATCGATTCCACAATAAAAAAAGAAGGTTGGCATAATTGGTCTAAACCTGATGCCGAAAAAACAACTTTCTACGGAGAATACAATTCCAAAGGAGCCGGAGCAGATATTTCAAAAAGAGTTTCCTGGTCACATCAGCTTACGAAAGATCAGGCAAAAAAATATACGGCAAAAAATATTCTTTCGGAAAAAGACAATTGGAACTATACAAAAGCTTTAAAATAAGTTGACATCAAAACAATCGATTATGAAAAACACTTTTTTTGCAGCTTCGATACTGGGAATTTTCACCTTACAAAACTGCACGACTCAGTCTAAAGTTTTAAATGAAAATCCAACTGTAATTTCAGGAAAAACAATCAGTTTTCCCGGAGCAGAAGGTTTTGGAAGGTTTACAACCGGAGGAAGAGGTGGAAAAGTTTTATTTGTAACTAAAACTTCAGATGATGGCTCAGAAGGAACTTTAAGACACGCTTTAGAACAAAAAGGTCCGAGATATATTGTTTTTAAAACTTCCGGAACGATTTATCTGGAATCGCCTTTAAGAATAAAAGAAGGCGATGTTACCATTGCGGGACAAACCGCTCCCGGAGACGGCATTACTGTTGCCAATTACGAAACTTTTGTTGCCGCAGACAATGTCATCATCCGTTACATGAGATTCAGAATGGGAGATCAGAAAAAATATGAAGGTGACGCTTTGGGTGCGAGATTTATAAAAAATTTAATTGTAGATCATTGTTCGATGAGCTGGTCGACTGATGAAACAGTTTCAATTTATGTCAATGAGAATACCACCCTTCAATGGTGTGTAATTTCAGAAAGCTTAAGAAATTCTGCCCACCAAAAAGGCGCACACGGATATGGCGGCATCGCCGGTGGAAAATTCGCTTCTTTTCATCATAATATTTATGCCAACCACGACAGCAGAAATCCAAGATTGGGTGAATATGCGGGAAGTAAATTTGCTTTGACTGATTTGACTGATTTTAGAAATAATGTCATTTACAATTGGGGGCACAATAATATCTACGGTGGCGAAGGGATGAATGTTAATCTCGTCAACAATTACTACAAACCCGGACCTGCATCGATGAACAAGAAAAGAATTGCCGCCATCGACAAAAATGAAAGACCGGAAACCGAAGTATACAACATTTGGGGGAGATATTATATCAACGGAAATTTTTCAGAAGGTAATCCCGATGTTACGGCAGACAACTGGAATTTAGGTGTTTTTAATCAAATGAAACCCGCTTACAATTTGAATGATGCTGATAAAAATTCAATTAAAATCAGTCAACCTCACGATATTCAGAATAATGTGAAAACTGATTCTCCAAAAGAGGCGTATGAAAAAATATTAAAAATCGGAGGGGCAAGTTTGGTGAGAGATGCGGTAGATTTACGAGTTTTGGAACATGTGAAAAACGGAACATTTTCTCATAAAGGTTCGCTTGGCAGCGACAACGGAATCATCGATTCACAAAATGATGTCGAAGGATTCCCTGATTTGAAAAAAGGGGAAAGTCCTTTAGATTCAGATAATGACGGAATGCCAGATGAATGGGAAATCAAAAATAATCTAGACCCGAAAACAGCCAATGCCAACGGAAGAGATTTAGATAAAAACTATGACAATATCGAGGTTTACATGAATGACCTTGTGAAAAAAATAACTGAAAAACAGTAAAAAGTCACTGAACTTTTTGTTTAAATGGTTATCTAAAACGAAAGTATTATGTCAGAAAAATTAAAATCAAACGTATTCAAAATATTATTAGCAGGAGCAATTTTAGCTGCCGGTTCGTCATTCGCACAGAAGAACGTCATCGAAAATATTCGCAAAAATCCTAAAACTCCTTTTTCCTACGCCGAATTATCCATAAAAGATGGCGGAAAATGGCAGGGAAATGAATACATCGGTGGAACTTTCAAAAACGTCAATCAATTACAACTTCCATCGGAACATACCGACCATTCTTACTACATCAGATACGAAGGAATTGGCCTGGAAAACAATCAAATCGCCTATCGATTATATCTGGACTGGAGAAATGCCACAGATATTTTCGGCAAGAAAGTGAATACTTTGGTGTTACCGGAAGTCGGACAAGACGGCTTTGAATCTTACCATCACGACGCCACTTGGGGCCAGGATATTTTAAAATCCGGCCGTACCATCGGAGTCGGTTCTTACGGAAGATATGATGAACAGAACGATTTCGTTGAAACTTTTAAAACGGTAAAAAGTACAACTGCAAAAGTTTTTAATGAAAACGATAAGTCTTTCGCAACCATCGATTACAAAGGCTGGAAAACATGGGGAAAAGCAGTTGATCTTCAATCGAAATTGACCATTTTCAATAGAGACCGCTTTGTAAAAGTTGATTTAGGTTTAGATCAAACGCTTTCAGGTTTATGTACGGGCATTGTTGCTTTCAAAGATATTCCCATGAAAGAGGCGGTCAGTAAAAACAAAAAATGGGGTTATATTGCCACATACGGAACGCAGACTTTGGCAAAAAAAGAAGACAATCTTGGGATGGTAATTTTCTATCCTATCGAAAGTTTTGATAAATATGTGAAAACAAAATCTACACATACAGTAGTTTTCAAAAAAACTAAAAATGTTTCGTATTACTTTATGGGAGCTTGGTCTCAGGAACCAAACGGAATTAAAACCGAAGAAGAATTCTATAAAAATTTAGATAAAAAATTAGAAATTTTAGATAATAACAATCAACTTTAAAATTGAATGACAATGAGTTTTATTAATCAAAAATTAAAAATATATGCTGTTGCAGTTTTAGGTTCAGGAATGTTTCTGGCTTGTGCACAGACAAAAACGGCAACCGCTGCAAAAGCTACAACACAAACTTCAAAATCCGGAAAAGTAGTTCCTACTAACCTGAAATGGTCTGAAAGAATGATGCTTTCAGAAATGCAGAGATTCCCTGAAGCCTGGATGCTCGATTTCAGCAAAAGCCCGAAATGGACGTATCCATCAGCGATTGTTTTAGACGGCGCCGAGCAACTTTATATTAAAACAGGTAAGAAAGAATACTACGATTACATCAGCGGCTTCGGAGAAACTCTGATCAAAGAAGACGGCACAATTCTTACCTACGACATCGAAAAGTACAACATCGACCTTCTGAATAGCGGAAATGTATTGCTTTATCTTTACGAAAAAGAGAAAAAAGATAAATATCTGAAAGCTCTGCAGACCCTTCGAAAGCAAATTGACGGACAGCCAAGAACCACCGAAGGATCTTTCTGGCACAAAAAAATATATCCAAACCAGGTTTGGCTAGATGGTCTGTATATGGGAATGCCTTTCTATACGCATTATACAAAAGATTTCTCTAAAGGTGCAGATGCAACGAAAGCGTATGATGATATTGTTTTTCAGTTTGATTCGGTTCAGAAAAATCTTTTAGACAAAAAAACAGGATTGCTTTATCACGCTTGGGACGAGAGCAAAAAAGAAGCTTGGGCAGATAAAGAAACCGGACTTTCTCCAAATTTCTGGGGAAGAGCCATGGGTTGGTACGGAATGGCGATGGTAGACGTTCTCGATTATTTACCAGAAAATCATCCTGGAAGAGCAAGAATTATTTCTTATTTAAAATCTTATGCTGATGCTGTAATCAAAGTTCAGGATAAAAAATCCGGTCTTTGGTATCAGGTTTTAGATAAGCCACTGGCAAACGGTAATTACGAAGAAGCAACCGCTTCCGCAATGTTTGTTTACACGATGATTAAATCGGTGAACAAAGGATATCTTCCAAAATCATACAAATCAGCAGCTAAAAAAGGCTACGACGGAATCATCAAAAATTTGATCACTGTTGACGAAAACGGTGTTGTCAATTTAAATAAATGTTGCGCTGTTGCCGGTTTGGGAGGAAAACCGTACAGAGATGGTTCTTATGAATATTATGTAAATGAAGAAATCCGTTCGAATGACGGAAAAGGAACAGGACCATTTATTTTGGCAAGTTTAGAATTTGAGAAGTAGCTTTTGAAAAAAAGTATAAATCTAATGCGTAAAATTGAACAAAATTATTTTCCCCGACCCTAAAGGGAGTAATTTAGTTCAATTTTAAAAGAATTTTTTCACCCTTTAGGGCTGGGGAGAAAAGAAATTCTTTTAAAATTTCATTAATGATTTCATTCTACACATATTCATATAATTTCAAAATTAAAAACCTTTGCTGAGCAGAGCGCCTTTGCGAACGAAAAATCTGCAGAGAATATTAAAAGAATCTTTGCGCTCATTGCGTTAAAACAGAATCTGATTTTATGACAACAAACAAATTTTTAAATATACTTTCAATCACCGCATTTTCCATTGCATCAACGTATTTGAACGCACAGGAAAAACCTTACGTTTCTGAAGTCTGGACTGCCGATCAGGGAAAAAATTACAGAAACCCTATTTTATACGCAGATTATTCAGATCCGGATGTTACAAGAGTTGGTGATGATTATTATATGACCGCTTCAAGTTTCAACGAAGCTCCGGGATTGCCCATCTTACATTCGAAAGATATGGTCAACTGGAAATTGGTAAACTATGCTTTGCCAGACGTTTTACCTGCAGAACATTTCAGTATTCCAAAAAGAGGCGATGGAGTTTGGGCACCAAGTATTCGTTTTAATAAAGGTGAATTTTACATTTATTGGGGCGATCCTGATTTCGGAATTTACATGGTTAAAACCCAAGATCCTTTAGGAAAATGGGAAGAACCTGTTTTAGTCATGGAAGGAAAAGGTTTGATTGATTCTTGTCCTTTCTGGGACGAAGATGGGCAAGCGTATTTAGTTCACGGTTGGGCAGGAAGCCGTGCCGGAGTTAAAAGCTTACTTTCCATCAATAAAATGAATCCTGAAGGAACAAAAGTTTTGGATAAAGGTGTTCATATTTTCGATGGTCACGATGCTCATCCAACAGTTGAAGGTCCAAAAATGTACAAAAGAAACGGCTATTACTACGTTTTCGCTCCGGCGGGAGGTGTTGCGACAGGTTGGCAATTGGTTTTGAGATCAAAAAATATTTACGGTCCTTACGAGGAGAAAATTGTTCTCGAACAGGGAAAAACAAAGATCAACGGTCCACACCAGGGAGCTTGGGTTGATACGCCTTCAGGTGAAGATTGGTTCTATCATTTTCAGGATGTGGATGCAGGGGGGAGGATCGTGCATCTTCAGCCGATGAAGTGGGAAAAAGACTGGCCTGTAATGGGAACAGACAACGATAAAAACGGAATTGGTGAACCGGTTCTTACTTATAAAAAACCAAACGTTGGTAAAACATATCCGATCGTAACTCCTCCTGAAACTGATGAATTTGATGGTGAAAAATTAGGCTTACAATGGCAATGGAGCGCCAACGAAAATATCGTTTGGTCATCTAAACTTCCCGGACAGAAATTTTTGAGATTATTTTCAATGAAAGTTCCTGAAGGAGAAGTAAACCTTTGGAACGTTCCGAATTTATTGACTCAGAAATTCCCGGCTCCGAATTTTGTGGCTTCCACTAAAGTTAAATTGACTCCCGAAGACGCCAAAGAAGGAAAAACTGCCGGGCTTCTGGTAATGGGAATGGATCACGCATCGATTGTTATTACGAATAAAACAGACGGATATTATGTTCAGTTGAGAAAAGCTGAAAAAGCAGACAAAGGCGGTGTTGAAAAAGTTTTATTTGAAACTAAATTAAAATCAAACGAAGCTTATTTCAAAGTTAACGTCAGCGAACCCAACGGAATTTGCACATTCAGTTACAGCGAAAACGGAAAAAATTTCATCAAAGTTGGTGAGCCATTTCAAGCAAAACCAGGAAAATGGATTGGTGCTAAAGTGGGATTATATTCTGTAAGTACACAGAAAGCAAACCGCGGGGGCTATGCAGATTTTGAATATTTCAGAGTAACAAAAAATTAATTTAGCCTCTCGCAAATTTTGCTGATTTCGCAGATAATTTTAAAATAGTTAAAATAGTTAAAATCTGTTTAATCTGCGGGAACTTAAAATAAAAAACTTAACGTTTTTTGAAATCCGTTAGGTTTGATACAAACATCAACAGAAAATTAAAGAATAAATATAATGAAGAAGTCGTTTAATATCATCAGTCTTGCGGCAGTTATGCTGTTTTCAGGACAGGTGTATGCTCAAAATAAAGATATTTACACAGGAATAGAGTTTAAAATGCCGCAGGTGGCGGAAACTTCTTTTCCAGCCAATACAGTTTCCATCAAAGATTTTGGAGGCATTGCAGGCGGGAATGTAAAAAATACAGAAGCTTTCAAAAAAGCAATCGACGCTTTAGTAAAAAAAGGCGGCGGTAAACTGGTTGTTCCAAGAGGAATGTGGTTGACGGGGCCAATTGTTTTGCAGAGTAACATTAATCTTCATATCGAGGAAGGTGCATTTGTGGTTTTCAGTAAAGATAAAAGCGATTATCCTTTGGTAGACGTAAGTTTTGAAGGTTTAAATACCATTCGTTGCCAGTCTCCGATTTCAGCTAAAAATGCTAAAAACATTGCCATCACAGGGAAAGGAGTAATTGACGGAAGCGGTGATGCATGGAGAGCCGTCAAAAAAAGTAAAATGGCAGAATCTCAATGGAAAGAAATCGTTGCTTCAGGCGGAATTCTTTCTAAAGACGGTAAGACCTGGTATCCTTCAGAAAGCTATAAAAAAGGATTTGAAAGCAGCTCAAGCTTTAATGTTCCCGATATAATTTCAAAATCTGAACTGGAATCTGTAAAAGACTTCCTTCGTCCTGTAATGGTAAGTATCGTGGGTTGCGATAAAGTTCTTCTTGACGGACCTACTTTTCAAAATTCTCCAGCCTGGAATCTTCATCCATTGATGACTTCGAATCTAATCTTAAGAAATCTTACCGTAAGAAATCCTTGGTATTCTCAAAATGGTGACGGTGTAGATTTAGAATCTTGTAAAAATGTTTTGATCTACGACAATACTTTTGATGTAGGTGACGATGCAATATGCATCAAATCTGGGAAAAATGAAGACGGAAGAAAAAGAGGAATGCCAACTGAAAACGTAATCATCAAAAATAATGTGGTTTATCATGGTCACGGAGGTTTTGTTATTGGAAGCGAAATGTCTGGTGGGGCGAGAAATATTCATGTTTCAGATTGTACATTTATTGGAACTGATATCGGTCTTCGTTTCAAAACTACTCGTGGAAGAGGTGGCGTGGTTGAAAATATTTATGTGAAAAACATCGATATGATCAATATTCCAACTCAGACGATTGGGTTTAATATGTTCTACGAAGGAGCTTCTCCGGTTTTGGAAGAGGGGCAAAAAGAGGAAGGAAATAAAGCTCCTGAAAAAACATTCCCGGTAACTGAAGAAACACCAATTTTCAGAAATATTTATTTTAAAAACATCAATGCGGTTAATTCTTACGAAGCGATTACCATCAATGGTTTGGCTGAAATGAATATCAAAAATATCGTCATTGAAGATTCTCAGTTTGATACTAAAAAAGCATTAACCATAGTAGATGCAGACGGAATTACATTGAAAAATGTAAAGCTTAAATACAGTGAAGGAACCGGAGCCGTAGTTTACAACAGTAAAAATGTAGATCTGTCTACCCTTCAGTTAGAATCTTCTCAAAAACCAACGATTAAGGTTTTAGGAAGCAAAACATCAGCGGTAAAACTTCCGAAAGATGTAAAAGGCGAGCAATTGCAGATTTCGAAAGAGGTTGCAAAAAACGCAGTTAAATAATTTTCATTTTAATATGAGTTTTCACAAACTATATTTTCTTTTTGTTTTTTTTGTAGGAGCAAAAGCATTCGGTCAGACAAAGCCGAATGCTACTCCTTACACAAACGAGGCAACGTATGAAAAGCTGAAAAAGAAACATCCGTTTATCACTCCGTTGAACAGACCAGTACCGGCAAACATCGGGATTGATAAGGATGTAGAATACGCCAACATCAACGGACTATCATTAAAAGCAGATATTTATTACCCTCTCGATAAATCTAAAAAATATCCGGGCATCGCATTGGTTCACGGCGGAGGCTGGATTTCGGGAAGTAAGGAAAATGAAAAATATATGGCTCAGGAATTGGCATCGAAAGGTTATGTTGCCATTGCGGTAGGCTATCGTTTAAGTGAAGTGGCAAAATATCCTGCAGCAATTGATGATGTAGAAAATGCCATTAAATATGTAAAGAAAAATAAAAAGAAGTATTCTTTAGACCCAAAAAAAATCGCAGTTTTAGGAGAGTCTGCAGGTGCGCAAATCGCAACTTTAGTAGGCGTAAAAACTAAAAATAAAATTCAGGCAATCGTTAATGTAGACGGAATTGTATCGTTTATTCATCCTGAAGCTGAAGAAAGCACTTATGCAGCCTTTTGGTTAGATGGTGATAGAAATGTGAATTTAAAGAACTGGACAGAAGCTTCACCTCTAGAATTTGTTGGTAAAAATACACCTCCTACTCTATTCATCAATTCTTCGCAGCCTCGATTTCATGCTGGAAGAGACGATATGATGAAGATTTTAAAAAGTCATAATATCTATACCGAATACCACGAAATAAAAGACACTCCGCATTCCTTTTGGTCTGCAGAACCCTGGTTTACAGAAACTTTGAATTTGACGGTAGATTTTTTAGATAAAACGTTGAAGTAAGACTGAGGTTAAGGTTAAGGTTTGGGTTTAGGTTTAGGTTTAGGTTTAGGTTTAGGCAAAATTAAAACGCAAAGATTTATTATTTTTTGAAAATATTTTAGGAGCAAAGAATAATCAATAAATTGATTTTAAGCGAATATTTTTTCAAGCTTCAGCGACTTGTCGCAATCTTTGCTCCTTAAATGTGCACGATTTAAATTAAATCTTTGCGTTAAAAAAAAAGACGAATCATTAAAAAAAACAAATGTTGCTATTTTTTAAATAAAAACATCTGCATAAAAAAATTCAGAATCAATCATAAAAATATTTTATGAAAAAACTACTTTTAATTCTCTTCATTTCCATCACCAATTTTTTATTGGCAGGAAATGAACCTTACATCACAGTCACCGTTGCGCAAGACGGAAGCGGGCAATTCACTTCTATTCAGAAAGCGATAACTTCTATCAGAGATTTAGGTCCGGGTGAAGCTTTGGTTAAAATAAAGGCAGGAACGTATCACGAAAAAATAGTCATTCCCTCTTCAAAACATAAAATCACTTTACAAGGCGAAAACAAGGAAAATACAATCATCACCAACGATGATTATTCTGGAAAACTTGATGCTTTGAATGAAAAGATGACAACCTTCAATTCATATACGCTTTTAGTGATGTCGGATGATATCAAAATCTCAGACCTTACGATTCAAAATTCGTCTTGTAATCAGGGACAGGCCGTTGCTCTTCATGTGGAAGGTGATCGTTTTATTATTAAAAACTCTAAGATTTTGGGTTGCCAGGATACCGTTTATACAGGCGGAAATCACAGCAGACAATTTTATGAAAACTGTTATATCGAAGGAACAACCGATTTCCTATTTGGCTCGGCAACCGTTATTTTCAAAAACTGTACGATTAAAAGTTTGGCCAATTCTTACATCACTGCGGCTTCAACAGACCAAAGTAAAGAGTTTGGGTATGTATTTTTCGACTGTAAATTAATTGCGAAAGATGGCATTACAAAAGTATTCTTGGGAAGACCTTGGAGACCTTATGCAAAAACAGTTTTCATCAATACCGAAATGGGAAATCACATCCTTCCCGAAGGCTGGAATCCCTGGAAAGGTGACAAAATGTTTCCTGATAAAGACAAAACTGCTTATTACGCAGAATTTGGAAGCAAAGGTGGAGGCGGAAAAACTGAAAGTCGTGTTGCATGGTCTCATCAGTTGACAAAAAAAGAAATGAAAAAATATACAATCAAAAATATTTTCGGAGACTGGAACCCAAATATGAGTAATAAGTAATTGGTAATGAGTAATTATATCGACTAACATAATATAAGATGCTTCGACTTCGCTCAGCATGACATCGTGACAAAATGCAGCTGATTTAAGGCTGTTAGTATTAGAAATGTCATGCTGAGCTTGTCGAAGCATCTCACAAAAATCAATTTTAAAAATGAAAAAAATACTTTTAGTTCTGAGCGTTGTAATTTCAACAATCGTTTTAGCTCAGAAAAAACCAACCCTATTTCTGATCGGCGACTCTACAATGGCCAATAAAGATAATCCCGATAAAAACCCGGAACACGGTTGGGGACAGGTTTTAGGCCAATTCATGACCAACGGAATTGAAATTCAGAATCATGCAATGAATGGAAGAAGTTCAAAAAGTTTCAGAACCGAAGGAAGATGGGATAAAGTAGAAAAACAGCTTAAAAAAGGTGATTTTGTAGTGATTCAGTTTGGCCATAATGATCAGAAATTAAAGGATTCTACAAAATTTACAAATCCTTACACTCAGTACAGAGCCAACCTTGAAAGATATGTGATCGAAACCCGAGCAAAAGGTGCAACACCAATTTTGATGACTTCAATTACAAGGAGAAACTTCAATGAAAATGGGGTTTTAGTCGACACTCACACCAATTATCCTTTGGTGGTAAGAATGGTTGCAGACAACATGAAAGTACCTTTTGTAGATATGCAGTTACTGACCGAACAAATGGAAATTTCTTACGGCCCGGAAAAATCAAAACTGCTGCATCTTCATTTCAAAGCAGGTGAAAATCCTTACTATTCCAAAGATAAAGCAGACGATACGCATTTATCAAAGCTCGGTGCAGAAACGGTTGCAAAACTGGCTTTAAAAGCCTTAAAAGATCTGAAAATCGGTTTAGAAAAGTATATTAAATAATCAAAACGACATAGGAAAATGGAGCGTTAAGAAAATTTAAATTTAATCCGTTAAAAAATTTCCACTGTTTGAGTGCGACAAAAAATTATGAAAACAAAACAAATGTTCAATTCGCGCGAGTTTGTAAATTTTAGGATTTAATTTAAATTTTTAGCGGAAGTTTCCAAGTCTTGAATTTTTGATTCTTTTGTTTCAAGACAAAAGAATATATTAAAAAATAAAATTATGAATTTCAAAAAAGAGCCATTTTTCGATGGCAATTCCGAATGGGAAGATCTGGGAAACGGCGTTTCCAGACAGTTTGTAGGTTACAATTCTCAGGTTATGATGGTCATCGTTAAATTTGAAAAAGATGCAATCGGAACTTTACATCAGCATTTTCATTCACAAATCACGTATTTTGCATCAGGAAAATTTGAAGTGACTGTTGATGGCGAAACAAAAATCTTACAAAAAGGTGACGGCTTCTTTGCACAGCCTAATATTTTTCATGGTGTAAAATGTCTGGAAGCCGGACAATTGATTGATTCTTTCACTCCATTCAGAGAGGATTTTCTGAAAGATTAAATTACAAATAATCAAACCTCATAGGTTTTAAAAACCTATGAGGTTTTTTCTAAATATACTTTAAAGTAAAAAATTAAAGTCATGAAAAAAACCTTTTTTCTCTTCATTATTTTTCTTTTTACACAAATTACCGCGCAGGAAAAACTCATGTTCTGGCCAAAAGGTGAAAAGCCAAACTCCAAAATCCTGGCGTCAAAAACCAAAAAGAAAAAAGATCTTGCGAAATTAAAAGAAGCTGAACTTTTTGCTTTTTTACCTCCCATTAAAGAAAGAGGGAAAAAGTCTATGATTGTCATTCCGGGTGGCGGATATTCTAAACTGACATACGATGAAGGCGCTTTTCAGATCGCAAAATGGATGAATACGAAGGGAATTTCTGCTTTTGTTTTAAATTACAGATTGCCTACTTCGCCTGATTTAATTCAAAAAGAAATTGCGCCTTTACAGGATATCCAGGCTTCCATTAAATATATCAGAAAAAATGCCGCACAATGGGGTATTTCGCCCGATCAGGTGGGAGTTGTGGGAACTTCGGCTGGTGGACATTTGGCGGCAATGGTAAGTAATACTTCTACTGATTATACAGAATTAAAAGATGACTGGGCTACAATTTCCACTATTCCGAATTTTGCAATCCTATTTTGTCCGGTCATTGATCTGGGCGAATTTGCTCATGTGGGAAGTCGAAACAGTTTACTGGGAGAAAATGCTTCTCCAGAAAAAATCCAGGAATATTCTATGCAGAATCGAGTGACAGACAAGACGCCACCAACGATTTTGTTTCATAACCAGGATGATACTGCAGTTCCGCCGATGAACAGTATTTTATATTTTAAAGCTATGACAAAGCACAAGGTGAAAGGCTCGATGTTCATTTTTCCTAAAGGTGGTCACCGTTTTTTTGTTACAGACAAAGATGCGATGAGTGAAAACTGGAAAAAGCTATGTTCAGACTGGCTTGCGGGTATTGGTAATGAATAATGAATAATTTAAAAATATTCTCATATTTTAACGATCATCCATAATATTTCATAATTGAAAATACTTTGTATTACTTTATTAAGTTTACGCCTTTGTATATCTTAAAAACATTTAAGATTTAAAATTCTTTGTTTGACTTTGCGATAAATTAAAACATTATAATACACAACCCACATTTAAGAGATGAATCAAACTGTAAAAAAAGTGTTCAAACAATGTGTCAGTATAAACTTTGCGCCTTTGCGATTAACCAACACAAACAAAATTGATAATCAATGAAAAACCTCATCCTTATATTCAGCATATGTATTGGAATTCAAATTTCGGCTCAGCAAAAAATAACCGTCTGGCCGAAAGGAGAAATGCCCAATTCTAAAGGCTTACAATTAAAAATTATTGAAGAAAAAGAAGGTCGAATTACGCAAATTCAGGAAGCTGAACTCTTTGCTTTTCTTCCTGCAAAAGAAGAAAGAAAACCGATGGCAATCATCATTATTCCCGGAGGTGGTTACAGACATTTGACGTATGATCTGGGTGGATATTCTTATGCAAAATGGCTTAATACTTTAGGAATTTCAGCCTTTGTCTTAAATTACCGTTTACCCACTTCTCCCGATTTGAAGCAAAGAGAAATCGGCCCGCTACAAGATATTCAAGCTGCTATTAAATTAATCAGAAAAAATGCTGCTCAATATGGAATTTCACCGGATCAGATTGGTGTTTTAGGAACTTCCGCTGGTGGACATTTGGCTGCAATGGTAAGTAATATCTCGACAGATTACACAGAATTAAAAGGAGATTGGCAGAATCTTTCCACCGTTCCGAATTTTGCAATTTTAGTTTCTCCGGTTATTGATTTAGGCGAATTTGCTCATAAAGGAAGTCGTGACAATCTTTTAGGAGAAAATGCTTCATCAGAAAAAATTAAAGAATATTCTATGCAAAATCGAGTGACAGAGAAAACACCGCCTACAATTTTATTTCATGCTCAGAATGACAATGCCGTTCCCGTAATCAACAGTATTTTGTATTACGAAGCGATGATTAAAAATAAAGTGAAAGGTGCAATGTTTATTTTTCCTGAAGGTGAACATAACATCGGAATCTCAAATAAAACTGAACTGACGGATAACTGGAAAGAATTGTGCGAAGACTGGTTGAAAACTATAACTAAATAAAAATCTGATTTTGGAGTAAATTTATTGATACAGCGTCACTTCGAGTAGATTTTTGAAAAAAAATCATATCGAGAAGTTGAGTTTTAAAAAAATTCTCGATACATTTTCTTTAATTTCTTAAAGAAAAAACTCGAATAGACGACAGTTCCAATATTTTAAGTCATGATTAATTTACACATCTAACAAAATTTATATAATGCTAAAAATCATTCAACATAAAATCTTTTTACTGGCTTGCGGAACATTGATTTCCTTCTCAACTTTTGCACAGCAAAATTTAAAGTTAACCTACAATAGACCTGCAGAAAACTGGAACGAAGCTTTACCTATCGGAAACGGAAAGCTTGGAGCAATGGTTTTTGGTGGTGCAGCTCAGGAACATCTTCAGTTGAATGAGGAGACAATTTGGGCTGGTGAACCGGGGAATAATGTTCCTAAAAACACGTTTGACAGTATTCAGAAAGTAAGAAGATTGATCAATGAAGGTCAGTTTGAAAAAGCACAGGATTTAACCAATACAACTTATCCGAGAACGGCTCCCAAAGACTTAAATTACGGAATGCCGTATCAGACGATGGGCGATTTGTTTCTTGATTTTAAAGGCCATGAAAATTTTAAAAATTACATTAGGACTTTAGATATTGAAAAAGCAATCAGCACGGTTTCTTATCAGGTAAATGGCGTGACTTTCAAGCGAGAAATCTTCTCATCTTTTGCCGATAATGTAATTATGATCAAATTATCTTCCAGTAATAAAGGAAGTCTGAATTTTACTTTAAATGCTTCTACTCCACACAAAATCAATTCTATTTTCACAGAGAAAAATCAACTGGTCATTAGCGGAACTAGCGGTTCTGTTGATAATAAAATAGGAAAGATTAATTTCAAAACGGTTACGATTCCCGTTTTAAAAGGTGGAAAATTAACCTCAACAAAAGATCAACTGAATATTTCAGGAGCAGATGAAGTGGTGATTTATGTTTCTATTGCAACCAATTTTAAAAAATACAATGACCTTTCGGGAAATCCTGATGCAAGAGTTTCAGAATATTTAAAATCGGCTTTAAACAAAAAATATGATGCTGAATTAAAGGCACACATTGAAAAATACCAGAAATATTTTAAGCGTGTCAATTTAGATTTCGGAACAAGCAAACAGGCACAGAAAACAACCGATGTCAGAATTAAGGAATTTGGAAATTCACAAGACCCCGATTTGGTGGCGTTATATTTTCAATTCGGGCGTTATCTTCTGATTTCATCTTCGCAGCAAGGAACTCAACCTGCAAATCTTCAGGGAATCTGGAATTATCAGCTAAATCCTTCCTGGGACAGTAAATACACGGTCAATATTAATACCGAAATGAATTATTGGCCAGCAGAAAATACCAACCTCAGCGAAATGCACGAGCCTTTGTTTGATATGATTCAGGATTTATCGATTACCGGACAGGAATCTGCTAAAGAGATGTATCATGCAAGAGGCTGGAACATGCATCACAACACAGATCTATGGCGAATTACAGGAATTGTTGACGGCGGTTTCTACGGAATGTGGCCAATGGGTGGCGCATGGCTAACTCAGCATGTCTGGAATCATTACTTATACACCGGAGATAAAGAATTTTTAAAGAAAAACTACGAAGCTTTGAAAGGTTGTGCTTTGTTTTACTTAGATGTTCTTCAACAAGATCCTTCCAAAAAATATCTGGTGGTTTCGCCTTCTATGTCTCCAGAAAATAAATACTTCAAAAATGTAAGTATCACAGCGGGAACAACGATGGATAACCAGTTGGTTTTTGATGTTTTTAATAATTTTATCAATGCTTCAAAAATTTTAAATCAAGATCAGAATCTTTCCAATGAAGTAAAAAATGCTTTAAGCAAACTTCCGCCGATGCAGATCGGGCAGCACGCTCAGCTACAAGAATGGCTTACAGATATGGATAAAACTGATGATAAGCACCGACATATTTCGCATTTGTATGGATTGTTTCCTTCAGGACAAATTTCACCGTTCAGAAATCCAGATTTGACGGAAGCTGCAAAAAATTCTATGATTTATCGTGGTGACAAATCTACAGGCTGGTCGATGGGCTGGAAAGTAAATTGGTGGGCAAGATTGCTCGATGGAAACAGAGCTTTTAAACTTATTTCAGATCAATTAACTCCGGCTCCGATGGAAAATAAAGGTCAGTCGGGAGGAACATATCCTAATTTACTGGATGCGCATCCGCCATTTCAAATTGATGGAAATTTTGGCTGTACTTCAGGGATTGCCGAGATGCTGTTGCAAAGTTATGACGGCTATATTTACATTTTACCGGCACTTCCAGATGCTTTACCGAATGGTTCTGTAAAAGGGTTAAAAGCAAGAGGCGGTTTTGAAATAGATATGGATTGGAAAAATTCTAAGCTGACAAAATTAATCGTAAAATCTACTTTAGGCGGAAACGCGAGAATTAGAGTGGCGAAGGATATACATTTAAAATCTAAAACAAATTTCGCCTCAGCAAAAGGAGAAAACACCAATGAATATTATCAGATTAATCCTATTAAAAAGCCATTAGTTTCTGAAAAAGCTCATCTCAAAACGATTGCAGTTCCCGAAACTCAGGTTTTTGATTTTAAAACAGAAAAAAACGGTACTTATCAATTCACCTCATATTAATTAATCACTAAAGCGCAATCGGTTGAAATAAATTAATATTCAATAAATAGTTTTAATTAATAATTTATACTCAATAAATTTGCTTATTTAATAAATATTCATAATTTTATTAAACTAAATAAAAACAAAACTATTAACCATGAAAATCAACATCAAAGCAACTATTGCTATAGTTGCTCTCAGTACAGCTTTTGCATTTATCGGATGCGGAAATGACGACATCAAAACCGAATTCTCTGAAAACCCCAACGGAAACAGTATCGAAAACGCATTTGCGGCAAAAACCGTCGTTCCTTTAGCGAGTTGTGTCGCTCCTGGATGGGCTTCTCAAAATGGAGGAACTACCGGAGGCGGAACCGCTGCTGAAACTACCGTAACCACTTATGCACAGTTAAAATCAGCTATTGAAAACACCGCCGTTAAAGTAATCAAGGTTACCGGAACGATTACCATCACAACTCGTTTATCTCTTCAGGATCAGACCGGAAAAACCATCTACGGAACAAGCGGCGCAAAGCTTGTATCAACCAATCAGACTAAAGACGGATCAGGAATTATCAATATCAAAAGATGTAACAATATTGTTGTAAGAAACCTGATTTTTGAAGGTCCCGGAGCTTATGATACAGACGGTTGGGATAACGCAATTCTGGATGACTGCCGAAACGTGTGGATTGACCATTGTGAATTCAGAGACGGTGTAGACGGTAATTTCGACATTAAAAACAAATCGGATTATATTACTGTTTCTTATACAAAATTCCATTATTTAAAAGCTCCGAAACCAGGTGGTTCAGGCGGAACTGATGATCACAGATTTTCTAATCTGATTGGTTCAAGCGACGGCGCAACGGCTGATGCAGGAAAATTAAATGTAACATTTGTACGTTGCTGGTGGGCTCCGGGATGCAGAGAGCGTATGCCAAGAGTAAGATTTGGTAAAATTCATATTCTGAACAGCTATTTCAACAGCTCGGTAAGCAACAAATGTATCGCAGCCGGAGTACAGGCAAATATTCTTGTGGAAAGAAATGTATTTGAAAATGTAAAAGAACCTATCAATTTGATGAGCGGATTTACTGCGGTTACTCAGACAGGAAGTACTTTTACGAATGTAACCGGTAACACTGCTGGAAGCGGAACAGCCTTTACGCCTCCATATTCTATTGTAAAACTTGATGTAAATAATGTGAAAGCTGATGTAACGGCCAATGCCGGAGCAACTTTATCAGGAAATATCTGCGAAAGCTTCTAAACGATATTTTTAAATTAAAAAAGCCTGATGTGTCTTCATACATCAGGCTTATTCTTTTTATTCGGAAATTTTATTTTTCTTTAACCATTTCGGAAAATCACTTTCAATCAACTTAGTTCCGGATTCGTTATACCAACTATAGCCCATTCTGCGTTCTTCAGAAACCTCATCGTAATTATATTTTACGCTTCCGTCACGGTCACCAAAAATAGGCTTGTTAGTCGGGATATCATAAAATCTAGCCCAAACATTCGAACCTTCTTTTTTGCTTAAAGCACGGATTGCTTTTCCGTTTTCTCGTGAAACCTGATATGTATACCCAACAATTTTACTTTCATCAAACCATTTTACAGCAGACTTTATTGATTTTTCAATTTCAGGATTGATTGGCTGCATCATAAGAAATTTTACAATCGTTACCGATTCTCCGGTTGCCAAAGAGATAGGCTCAAAAGCTCTTGCCTTTTCAGGTTTTAATGTAATTTCATCATACTGATCTGCCCAAATCGAAAGTTTACCGTTTTGTATAACCTGAGTTTTTAAAATACATTTAATCCCTTTTTTTAATGCCTCTTTAGATTTCTCTTTCAATTTAAAATCAACCATTTCAAAGCCC
Source organism: Chryseobacterium indoltheticum (assembly GCF_003815915.1). NCBI lineage: Bacteria > Pseudomonadati > Bacteroidota > Flavobacteriia > Flavobacteriales > Weeksellaceae > Chryseobacterium > Chryseobacterium indoltheticum. The sequence continues at coordinate 972,043 of NZ_CP033929.1, read as the reverse complement.
TCTTTTTCTTCTGCCACATTATACAAAACCGTCAAAGCATTAATCATTGCGTTATCGTTGTAAGTAACCTGCTTTCTGTAAATTGATGAATTGGGAAAATACTGTGGAAACCCACCATTTTCATACTGCATCGAAAGTAAATATTGAATTCCTTTTTCGGCAGATTTCAGATAAGCCTGGTTTTTTGTAGATTGAAATGCTTTTATTAAACTGTTGATTTCCTTTGATGTAGCATTGTTATCTATGGTTGCGAGATCATTGTCATTCGCTTTGATAATTTTCAATAATTTTGAATCTATTTTTGCAGTATAATCTACATTTTTTTTATCGCTATTATGTTTTCCCCAACCTCCGTTTGGAAGCTGATAAACCATCATTTTTTCCGCCAAAGTATCTTTTACCTGTGCTGAAACTCCTGAAAATGCCAGACAAAATACGGCAACTGAAAGTTTTAATTTAATCATTATTCAACTTTATTTAACGGTAATAATTAATGGATTGGCTACAATTTTAGATTGCTTCTGCAAAATGTTTTCCCAATCTTTTTGAGTTTGAATCTGTCCACTTTTCTGCCATGCAAACCCGGCATAATAAGTCAATTTTTTCTGAGGCTTTGTAATAACCAGCAAATTACTCTGATCTGGAGTTTCAGATTTAAAAGCAACCGACTTTTCTACAATTTTAGGATTCACAACAATTCCTTCACCAACAAATGCGTCATCTATTTTTTCCCAGTGAAGATAATATCCGTCTTTATCATTCAATTTTGATTCACCTTCATTTTTATGAAGACTAATTCCGATTGTATAATTGGGAGCAGGTTTTTCGGTGTCAAAACTTGATTCAAATTTAGAAAAATTGGAACCCAGATCAAGAGAAATTCTTTTCGTCTCTTTCACTCCAAATTCACTCCACGGAGCGTAAGTTAATTCAAAAACAGTTCTCAAAGGACCTTCGGCAATCGTTTTAGAACTTATAAAATTTTGAGAAACCTGAAGTTTTTCATCTTTCCAAATTCCAATTCCTCCCGTACCACGGCTGTCTCCAACATGATAAGGATCGTAGCCTTCTCCTCTCGTATCTTTGTGATAATACATCGGATCAGTCAAATAACCTTTGTACCATTCGTTAATTATAGATTTTTCGGTTCTTTTAAACCAAATATCAACCCCGCTTGAAAGTGTACTTCCTTTTACACCTGCTAAAGCTTCAGCCTGACCTTTTGGACCGTAAACTCTGAACGCAATTTTATCATTTTCCCAAGTGTAGTCGTCAACTCTTTCAGGAACTAATCTTGAATAGGTTGTCAGTTTACTTTCAGGAACTGCTACTTTTGAATCAGCAATAATTTTATAAGAATTGGTCTTTTTCGCATCTACTTTTGCCTGAAAAAGAACCTCATCATTTTTTCCGTCTCTATCGTTATCAATCCACTGAATGGTAACATAATTATTTTGAGCATCTTTAATTCTAAAATCTTCTGCTTTATTTTTCCCTAAAAACCCCTTCAACTGGTTAATTGGAAGAGAAACTATTTCATTTCGAGCGAAATTCTGAGTATTTTTAACCTGAATTGATGTCTGTGCATTCACAAAATTCGCAGCTATGCAAACGATTGCACAACTCATTCGGGTTATTGATATTTTATTCATAAACATGAAATGTTATTTTCTCAAAAGTAAAAATAAATAGCTGAACACAAATCATGTTTCTCCTTAAAAGTTTCTTAAAATGATTTTTAATCTCTTCAAATTTTGTAAATTAGATTTCTTCAAAAAAATGGAATCGTGGCTTTGGTTGCTAGTTGCTGGAATAAAGTAAATCAAGACTTACAATTATTTTAATAATGAGAAAAAAATTTTGATTGGGACGCAGAAACAAAATGAGCTGAAGTTGTATTGAAAATCTAAAAAAAGTATAATTCCCAACTCTTTCCAGAATCATTCTCTACATTTGCTACATGAAAATCCTTGTTATAGAAGACGAAAAAGAACTTTTAAAATCTATTCATGATTCTTTGATTCAGGAGCAGTTTCTTATTGAGACTGCAGAAAATTATCAATCTGCAAGTGAAAAGATTGCTTTGTACACGTACGACTGTATTTTGCTGGATATTATGCTTCCTGGTGGAAACGGTTTGCAACTTCTTCAACAGCTTAAAGACATGGATAAATCTGAAAATGTTATCATTATTTCTGCAAAAGATTCTCTTGAAGATAAACTTACAGGATTGGAACTCGGAGCCGATGATTATTTAACCAAACCTTTTCATAATGCCGAGCTCAACGCCAGAATAAAAGCAGTTCTTCGCAGAAAAAATCAGGATGGCAAAAACAGTATTGAGGTTGCCAATATCGAACTAGATCTTACCGAAAGAGTTTTTATTGTTGATGGGGAAAATATTACCCTTAACCGAAAAGAATTTGATATTCTTCATTTTTTTCTGCTTAATAAAAAACGGTTGGTAACCAAAACAGCTTTAGCAGAGCATGTTTGGGGAGATCACATTGATCAGGCCGATAATTTTGATTTTATTTATTATCAGATAAAAAATTTAAGGAAAAAACTACAGCAATCGAACGCCGAAATTGAAATCGAGGCTGTCTACGGAATCGGCTACAAATTGATAGAAAAATGAAACTCCTCAACAAATCTATTCTTCATCTGATGACCTATCTTTTGCTGATCGTAAGTTTATGGTCAGTGATTTTTTATTTTAATATGCTCGATGAAATCAAAGGAAGTGTAGATGAAGAGCTCGAAAATTATAAAAGACAAATCGTTTTTAAGGCAGAAAAAGATCCCACTATTTTACAGCAGAAAACTTTTGATGAAGGTTTTTTTTCCGTTAATAAAATAAGCAAAGAAAAAGCTCTCAGTTTTAAAGACACTTATGAAGACACAGAAATCTATGCACAGGATGCCGATGATGAAGCTCCGGAACTAGAACCTGTAAGAATTTTGACAACAGTTTTTGAACAAAATGGAAGCTTTTATCAACTGAAAATTTTCAATAATATGGTTGAAGAAGATGATCTCGTAAAAGAATTGCTTTGGGATGCCGCCGGGTTGTATGTGCTTTTAATTTTCAGCATTTTGGTCATTAATAATTGGGTATTACAAAGACTTTGGAAGCCATTTTATGAACTTCTGAATGAGCTGAAAAATTACCGTTTAGGAATTAGCAAAAGCTTTCCGCAGGTTGAGACAAAAACCAAAGAATTCAGTGATTTACAGGATGCCGTCACTACCCTTTTGCAATACAGCGAAAAAAGCTACGAGCAGCAGAAAGAATTTATTGGGAACGCTTCACACGAACTTCAAACTCCCTTGGCGATTGCCATTGGTAAGCTTGAACTGCTAATTGAAAAAGAAAATTTCACAGAAAATCAGGCTGCAAAGATTGCTGAGATCATGGAAATTATCGAAAGATTAGTTCGTCTCAACAAATCACTTCTTTTGCTTACAAAAATTGAAAACAAACAGTTTTTTGATAATCAGGAAATTAAAGTTAATGATATTGTTGAAAAAAACATAGAAGATCTGCAGGATATTGCTGAATTTAAAGAAGTTGAGATCAGTTTTTCTGAAAACAGCGAACTTTTGGTAAAAGCCGATGCTGTTTTGATTAATATTATCGTTTCCAATCTACTGCGAAATGCAATTTTCCATAATATAAAATCCGGAAAGGTGGAAGTGCAGATTAATGCTAAAAAATTAATCGTTAAAAACACAGGAATTGAAAATTCTTTACACCCCGAAAAAATATTTACAAGATTCCAAAAATCTGAACATCATCAGTCAGGAAGCGGTTTGGGATTAGCGATTGTACAAGCGATTGCTGAATTGTATGATTTTTCGGTTTCTTATGATTTCAAAAACGGAATGCACGAGTTTACAGTGAATTTTTAATGCTTTAATTTTTTTAACGCAAAGATTTTATTTTCTTTCTTAAAATTTAAGAAGCAAAGAATAATCAATAAAATTGATTTAAGCGTGTGTTATTTTCAAGCTTCATAATCATCGCAACCTTTTCTTAAATTTTAGTTATTTTATAAATCTTTACGTTTAAATAATCTGCAATATTTTTACTTTTAAAAAATTCCCATTTCTTTCCAGATTTCTTCCTAAATTTTTCCCGATTCGTGCTGTTGATTTGTACTATGAAAACAACCAAACAAATTTTACTAGCAGGAATTTTAAGCATTTTAGGAGGCTTCTTAGCATTTGCACAAACCAAGTCTAAACCCGTAAAAGTTTCTCACGCAGAGCCTATTTTTCAGGATTTGGTAAGAGATCTCGGAGCAAGAAAAGGTGAAAAGGAATTTAATTTGGGTGCCGATTTTTCAAGTGGAAAAAATTATAGAGAAAGCGGATATTTAGCCGAGTATGAATTTGCACCGATTAACCGATTAGGTCTCGAAGTGGAAACCGATTTTTCTTTTTTCAGTCAGAAAAATAATTCTACCAAAGAACAAATTCCCGGAAACCGATTAGATGGAATCAGGCTTTCTGCGCAGTACACTTTTTTTGTTTCAGAAAAATCTCAGACTTCGATGGCTTTAGGCTATACTCAAGTTATAGAATTTACAGATTTTAAAAATTACGGCAAAGGAAAATTTATTACAGGTTTGGTGTACAGTCCGTTTTTTGTGGCTGCGAAAAAATGGGGTTCGAATATTCATACTTTAGTTTACACGTATCCGATGATTCAGCATGAATTGGGAGAAAACACGACTCCAGTTGATTGGCAAATCAATACTTCCGTGATGTATTCTTTACCCAATTCCGGTCATTTTATAGGCGTGGAAGTCAACAAAGAAATAAGTCATGGAAAAATGTCGGTCACGCTTCGTCCGCAAGTAAAAATAAAACTCGATTCACATTTTGCTGTGGGAATCGTAACGGGAATTCCTGTTTCGCACGACAAAGAAAATGTGTCTTCGTTTTTTAGATTAGTATATGAACCTTGATTTTGATTGGATTTTTTGTTTGTTATTCGCAAAGACGCAATTTGTTTTAAGCCTCTCAAACTATACGGCGCAAGGATTTTATCTCAGATAAAATTTTCAGGTCTCGCAAATTGTGCACATTAAACAGATTTTTTATTTTAAGTCTGTTAATCTCCGAGAGAAAATTTAGATATTAAATTAGATGTAACTATAAAGAATTATTAAAGTTTTTAAGCAAATTTTAGATCTACCTTAAGAAATTCATTTCTCTTAACTCAACTTAACAACTTAATAATCTTAATGGTTTAAAAAATGACTTTAGAAAAAACCTACCGCAAATCCTTTTTAATCACAAGATATTTCAAATCTTTATCTCCCGCATTGCTAATTCCATGCTCTGAATTTGGAGGACAGTACAAACTGGTATTTGCTCCGACTTCCACAGTTTTACCATCAAGATAAAAAGAAGCTTTTCCTTCCAAAATATAAAAAAATTCTTCTTCAGGATGATGATGTGGCGCATGCGTAGATTTTCCAGGCTCTACAATGCTCATCTTCAACGTGTTTTCTTCAGTGAATTTCTTATCGGCAAACCAATACTGATAACCGGATTTTGTTTTCGTCGCTTTAGTTAAATCAAATTCGTTCACGCAGTTTTCAATCGTATATTGAGAAGATTCATTTGCTGCAGCTGTTTTCTGAGCGTATATCTTTTGCTGGAATAACATGATCATTATGATAATCGTGAATTGGGATAATCTTTTCATTTTTTTAATTATTTAAAACAATCTGTTCAAAGATATTCATTTCTTCTCTGAATTTAATTTTGTGGCAAATTATTTAGATATCAGTTTAAAAATAATTATATCCTTTAAATTTTTTAAACCTTCACATATTTTACTGTTGAAGCTTAAGAAATTTATTTCACTTAAACGATCTTAAAACTTAAATTGATTTAATGGTTAAAAAAACATCATTCCCAATTGTTTCCAGAATCATGTCGGAAATTAGCATTATAAAATTTACGTTATGAAAAATTTAATAGTAGCAATCAGCATTTTAGGTTTAAGTTTAACCAACATTTCAGCACAGGATATTCATCAAAATGAAGTTCCTTCGGTTATTCTAAACAATTTCCAAAAAAGTTTTCCAAAAGCAGCCGATATCGACTGGGAAATTAAAGGAAATCTTTATGAAGTAGAATTTGAAACAGGATTATTAGGTGATGATCATAAAGTTCTGTATTCCAGAGACGGAAAATTTGTAAGACATGAAGAAGAAATTTCAAAAAATAATCTTCCAAAATCGGTTGTAACTTCCATCAACAAATCTTTTTCTGGTTACAGAATCGATGATGCAAAGAAAATTACCGAAGGTAGAAAAGTGATTTACAATGTCGAACTGAAAAATCTTTCTCAAGAATGGAAAGTAGTTTTTGATGCACAGGGAAGAATTTTACAGAAAAGAGAAGATTAAAATTAATCTTCTCTTTAATTTCATCTTAAAAATCTATTTCCATAAGCACAACTGTTTTGTACATATCTGTTTTATTTCTAAATTGCATTGTCTCTCGAAAAAGAGAATGACAATCACAAAAAACATTTATGGAGCAGATTATTCCGTTTGATTTACAGATACAGCACAGCCCTTATTTCAATTATACTTTTTGTTTAAACCAATATTCTTTTCTTCAAAGCATTTCCTTCAGAGAAGTGAGTGAAGATTTTGAAAACTTAAACCTTCAGATCACCTCATCTTTGGGTTTATTTGAAAAATATGATGTATATATTGATAAAATCAGGCAGAATTCACTGTATAAAATATCTCTTTTCAACTTTATTTTTAATAATGATTTATTGAAAAGACTGACTGAAAAAGATTTAGATCAAATCAAAATTCAGGTTTTTAAAGACGGAGAATCTATTTATGAGAAGGGTTTCAATATTGAAGTTCTGCCGATGGATTATTTTGGTGGATTGCAATCGTATCCGCAACTTTTGGCTTCGTATGTTCTTTCAAATAATAATCTTTTATATAAACTGAAAGCTGATGCGATTGATATTTTAGCGAGAAATAAACTTACTCCATCTTTTGAAGGTTATCAACAGAAAAGCAAAGAAAGGGTTTTACAGATGGTTTCGGCAATTTATAAATCTATTCAGAATCTGGAATTGATTTACAGCGCAATGCCTCCAAGTTTTGAGAAGAACGGACAAAGAATCAGGCTTGTGGACACGGTTTTGGAAACAAAATTCGGGAACTGCATCGATATTTCTTTGCTTTTCGCAGCGTGTCTTGAAGCAATTGATTTGAATCCGATTATCGTTGTAACAGACGGTCACGCTTTTGTTGGAGTTTGGTTGGATGATCAGCGTTTCGATGGAATAATTACTTTTGATCAAGCTGCAATTTCTAAAAGAATTGCTTCAGGAATTAAAGAAATTGCTTTAATCGAATCGACCAGTTTGTGCAGAGGAACCCAAGTTTCATTCAAAGATGCGATGAATTCTGCGGAAACTCAGTTGATGGATTCATCAAGATTTTTGCTTTCATTAGACATCAAAAATGCAAGGTCAGCGGGAATTTCTCCACTCCCACTTTTAAAAAATGAAACGATTAAAAGTCTCGATTTCGATTCCAATAAAAATTCAACAGAACTCGATCAGGATTTTGATTTGGGAACTCAATATGATGATCTTGAACTGACAGACTTTTCAAATTTGACCAAGCAAAAAGTTTGGGAAAGAAAACTGCTCGATCTTTCGCTCAGAAATAATCTTCTAAATCTGCGATTTACCAAAAGTATGCTACAGCTGATTGACACCAAAATAAATGTACTTGAAGATAGTTTAGCCGACGGAAAATCATTCACGATTCATCCAGACAACAATCAGGCGGTTCTTAGAAAATATAATCTGTACGGCGAGCCTTTACATCAGTCGCAACCGCTTTTTAAATTTGCGGATGATGAGTTTAAATACAACCGACTTTTAACATATTATCATCAGGATGATCTCGATAATATCCTCACCAACCTTTACAGAAGTGCAAAACTCGCAGAAGAAGAAAACGGGAAAAGTACATTGTATTTGGGAATTGGATTATTAAAATGGTTTGAACCAAAAAATAAAGACGTTCCAAGACTGGCTCCGATTTTATTAGTTCCTGTTGAACTTTCGAGAAAATCTGTGAATTCTAAATTCACACTTCGAAGCCGTGAAGAAGAAACGATGATCAACATTACGTTGCTTGAATATTTAAAACAGGAATTCAAGCTCAACATCAACAGCCTCGAAAATCTTCCGATGGATGAATCGGGAGTTGATGTGCCGAAAGTTTTGGCGATTATCAGAAATGCGGTTCTCAATCTTGAAGGTTGGGATGTTTTGGAACAATTGGTTTTGGGAATTTTTTCCTTTAATAAATTGATTCTCTGGCAAGATATTTCAAAATATTCGGAAGAAATTCAGAAAAGTTCGATTGTAAAAAGTTTGATCGACGGACGATTGACAGAAACTTTGGAAAGCGTGGAAAATGATGCTCAAAGTTTAGAAAATATCTCCGCTTCTGAATTGGTTTTGCCTATTTCGACCGACAATTCTCAGTTGAATGCGGTAAAGAATGCCAATCTCAATAAAAGTTTTATTCTTCACGGACCTCCCGGAACCGGAAAATCACAGACGATTACTAACATAATTGCCGACGCTTTATCGAATGATAAAAAAGTACTCTTTGTAGCTGCGAAAAAAGCCGCTTTAGATGTGGTTCATCACCGATTGGAAAATATTGGCTTGGGTGCATTCTGCCTCGAATTGCATTCCAATAAATCTAAAAAATCGGATGTTCTGAAACAGTTTGAAAGAACGCTTGAAGTTCCAAAATATAAAATCAATGCCGATTATCACGAAGAAGCAAAACGCCTCGACGAACGCAGAAAAGAACTTGGGAAATATGTAAATGAACTGCACAAAAAATTCCCGATTGGCTGGAGTTTATTTGATACGATTGCCTTCTTGGAAACCAATTATGTAAATGCAGATGAGCGTTTTCACATCAATTTCCCTTTGGAAAGCGCTGATGTTTTTAACTGGAATCAGTGGAAAGACTGGTTGATTCCGTTTGCGTCGATTGTGCGGAAAGTCGGGCAACCATCACTTCATGCTTTACGTCCGATAAAAACTTCAAGTCATCAGTTTGAAAATAAAAATCTTATTCTTTCCGCAATTTCTCAATATAATGAAAAGAAAAATTCGGCTGAACAGGTAAAAAGCCAGTTTCAATTGGATGAAGTTTCCAATTCTGACAGCATAGAAATTCTTGAATATTTAAAAAACAATCCGGTGAAATCCGGTTTGGTTGACATTGTTTTCAATGAAGGTCAGCTGAATTTATTCAAAAACTGGATGACTCAGCAAACGCAGTTTCAACAAACTGAAAATCAAATCACTTCCAATTTTAATTCTTCCATCTTAAATATCGATTTTGCTTCATTAAAACTGTTGTGGAATCAGGCAAAACATACGTGGTTTATTCCGAAATGGTTTAAACAAAGGAAAGTAAAACAGCAACTAAACGGTTACGCAAAATCAGGAATAGAATCTGATGTGCAAATCGATGGACTTTTTGACAAGCTTGAAAATTATCAGCAGCTTAAAAATCAATTAAACAATCTTCATTACAATGCACTTTCATCGGTGACGAATCTTTATTTTAACGGAAGTTCGTTTGATATTTCTGCGATTGAAAAAGATTTAAAAACCATTGAAAGTACGAAGGATTTAGCTCAAAAAATTTCCATTCCGAATTTTCCGGAATGGCTAAAATATTTTTCATCAAAACAAAATAACAATCAGAATATTTCTGAAGTCGTTGAAACGTTGAAAGATTTTGACAATGCAGAAACTCAGCTTTTAGAATTTGTGCATGAAGTTCCTAATGATGCTGATTTACAGACAATTGTTCAGAATATTCATCAGTTGGAAGACTGGATTAATTTCAACAGTTTAAAAGAAAAAGCACAAGATTTAAATCTAAACTGGTTCATCGATTTCCTTGAAAAAGGCTGGCTCGATACAGAATCTCTTGAGCTCGAATTTGAAAAAATCATTCATCTGAATTTATTCATTAAAACCATTTACAGTTCGGGAACTTTGAACGGTTTTGATGCCAATATTTATGAATCTCAGATTCAGCAGTATAAAAATCTTCACAAAGAATTTACAGAACTGACCAAAAATCAGTTAACGATGAAACTGAGCGATAGAATTCCTAATTTTTCTCATGAAGCCGTTCAAAGCTCAGAAATTGGAATTTTGCAGAAAGCCATCAGAAACAAAGGTCGAGGTTTATCCATCAGAAAACTATTTGACCAAATTCCTACTTTAATTCCGAGGCTGAAACCGTGTATGTTGATGAGTCCGATTTCGGTGGCGCAATACTTTGATGTAAATGAAGAGCATTTTGACTTGGTTATTTTCGATGAAGCTTCGCAGTTGCCGACTTCTGAAGCGGTAAGTGCTTTGGCGAGGGCAAAACAGGCAATCATTGTAGGCGACCCGAAACAGATGCCACCGACCAGTTTTTTTGCGTCTCAAAAAGTGGATGAAGAAAATTTTGAGCTCGAAGATCTGGAAAGTATTTTGGATGATTGTCTGGCGCTTTCGATTCCTTCAAATTATTTATTGAGACATTACCGAAGCAAGCATGAAAGTTTGATTTCTTTCTCCAACGCTCATTTTTACGATAATAAACTGCTCACGTTCCCATCTCCGGATGATCTGAACCGGAAAGTAACGTTTGAATTTGTTGACGGATTTTACGATAAAGGAAAAACGAGAACCAATAAAAATGAAGCGGAAGCAATAATTCAATACATTAAAGATCATCTTGAAAGGAAAAACAAAAAATCGATTGGTGTGGTGACTTTCAGCCAGACTCAGCAAAGTCTGATTGAAGATTTACTGCAGAAATTATTTCAGGAAAATCCGAATTTGGAAGAGTTTACCATTAATTCTGAAGAACCAATTTTCATTAAAAATCTTGAAAATGTACAAGGTGATGAACGTGATATTATTCTGTTCTCGATTGGTTACGGACCTGATGAAGACGGAAAAGTTTCGATGAATTTCGGTCCGCTCAACCGCGACGGAGGTTGGAGACGACTGAATGTTGCCGTAACAAGAGCACGCTACGAAATGAAAGTGTTTTCTTCATTAAAAGGCGACCAGATCGATATGAACAGAACGAGTTCGGAAGGTGTTTTAGGATTGAAAAACTTCCTGAATTTTTCTGAAAAAGGCTTGGTTTATCACAATTCAAATTCCAATATAAATCAGCAGAAACTGATGGTGAATTCGATTGCGAAACATTTGGAGGAAAGCGGCCTGAAAATCAAAACCAACATCGGAACTTCGGAATATAAAGTTGACATCGGGGTGATCAATCCTGAAAATGAAAGTGAATATTTAATGGCAATTTTGCTGGACAGTGAAAATTATTTTAACATCAATACAACCAATGACCGAGAATTGCTCGTTCCTAATGTTTTGAAAGGTTTAGGTTGGAATGTTTTCAGAATCTGGACTTTGGACTGGATTAAAAACAAAGAAAAAATCGTTGAGAAAATTCAGGCTGAAATTGAAAAAATAAAGACTGAGGTAAAAGAGAAACAAGAAGAAATAATTGAACTAAAAACTTCTGAGAAAGTCTATCTGAGTGAAGTTTCGGAAACTGAAAAACCTTCAAAAATGATTTCTTATGTTGCAGCAGAATTGATTCCAGAAATTAATGCAAACTCAGAATCTATTTATCTTTTTGAAAACAAACAGGTTCTTCTCAGTCAAATCAAAACAATTATTGATACAGAATCACCGATTAGCCAGAATGCTTTATTCAGGAAGATTCTCAAGCTTTGGAACACTTCAAGAGCAGGTGGAAAAATGAATAATTATCTTTTGGAAACTTTAAATTCTATCCCGAATTTACAATCCACAGAAAATTATCAGAAATTTTACTGGAGCGAAAATCTACAGCCTCAAAATCTTGCTGTTTATCGAGACAATTCAATAGAAAAAAGACTGATTGACGAGATTGCACCTGAAGAAATTTCGGTTGCTATTATGGAATTGATGCATTCGAGTTTGAGTTTAAATAAGGACGAATTGGTTCGTGCGGTTTGTAAAATTTTTGGGTTTGCGAAAGTGGGTTCTCAGATTGATTCTGTAGTGAATTTTTCTGTAGAGGAATTGATCGGAAAAGGATTGCTGAAGGAAGTCGAGGGGAGAATTGTTTTGGGGTAAATTTTAAAACTTTTTTTGATTTTCATCCTTTATTAAAAGTAAACGAAAAATATTTAATTTGAAAAATAAAGCTTTACTTTATGGAATACTCTTAATCTTAGTAGGATTTTCAGTAATTTTCTTTTTTGGTTATAAAGACAACGGTTTTTTGGAAATAATAAGTTATTTATTTTTTTTCTGTAGTTGGCTAATTATTACGTTCTCATTATTGGGGAAATATTACAGTTTTAAAAAACCAAATTTCAGTTCGAATAAAATGTTGTGGATAAAAAAAACGATTAAGAACACTGCAATAATAGGTTTTGCAGTTATTGGGATGTTTTGTTCAATGATTATTACAGGAAATTTAACTGATAGAAGAATTCAAAATATTTTAAATAATGAACCAATTGAAAAATCAATTGCAGAAGTGATAAATCTGGAAAGCAGGTACACAAGAGGAGGATGGAAAGTTTGGGCAATATTTCAATATAAAACCAGAAACGGTATTTATAAAAAAGGAATTTATAATTATAATGACAATTTCAAGAAAGGAGACAAATACGATATAATTTATTCTGTAAAATATCCTGAAATTGCAGAAATTAAAAATAAAGTAGAAAACAATTAATGATTAAATCAGAGTATGAAAAAAATATTTTGCATACTCAGTATTCTTTCTATTACTATGGTTTTTTCTCAAAAACACGAAACAAAAATCGCAGACCGATACCAATCAAAACAACCGCAGGATTAATCTATTCCACACTTTTCCTGCACATTTCCCAGATGGAAATAAGGCATTTCTGAAAAAAAATAGATCAAAATATCAATAAGGAAAATTTGAAAAATCAAGGAGCAAATTTAAATACTGAAATTATTTTAAAAATAGACCAACAGGGAAATGTGCTCAATATCTCAACCTTCGGAAAAAATGAAAATTTTAATAAAGAAGTGAAAGTTGCCGCTGCAAAAATCTACCCAAAATATAAAATGGACCGTTGGAAAAAATAACAATGGAGAAAAAGTAATTGATATTGTGAAAATACCGTATCTTTTTAAGAATCTATAGTTTCAAAAATTATGAAAAATACACTTATCATACTTATTGTTTTTCTTTCAAACTCTTTATTTTCTCAGAATAAAAGCCTGCAAGAAAACTTTATAGATATTGAAGAATCAAAATGTTTTGGCAAGCAAGATATTTCAAATGCTGAAATGCGAGAATGCACTATAATAGCGAGAGAATCTTGGGATAAAGAGCTGAATAAATATTATAATCTTCTTTCAACTAAACTTCCAAAAGACGCTTTCGAAATACTGAAAGCTTCTCAAAAAGAATGGATTATCTATCGTGATAAAGAATCTAAATTCATTACTAAATTTTATTTTGAAGTAAAAGAGGGGACAATGTGGTATAATATTGCTGAAAATAAAAAGAAGGAAATCGTGAAAAACAGAGCTTTGGAACTGCAAATGTATTTTGAAAATTTAGAGTATTGAGTTAAAAACTCTTATAAAAAACATCAATAAAATGCCCGACAAAGCCGACAAAGTAAGACGCAAACAAATCCAAAGAGAATTATAACAAAAAGCGCAAGCTGAATTTGAAAAAAGTCTTCCGGTTTCCCGTGGGCTTTTTCAAAAATTATTTGATTTTTTAGATGAAGAATTTGAGAAAAATGATTGTGATGATAGTCTAAAAATGACAAAACAATTTTTAGAATCCCAACATATTCAAAATATGGAAGAAGTTAAAAACTGGTTAAAGGAAAATGGTGGTTTTTGTGATTGTGAAGTGCTTAATAATGTAGAAGAACGTTTTGAAGAAGAAAATCAAACTCGTTTAAAAACTCTTTAGACTACAGTTCTTTTTTCGTAGTTTAGTTCAATTGAAATGAATTAATCGTTTTTTATTTCTTAAACATAATTAATTCTTGTAAATACACAATTGAATGAAAAACATACAACGTGAAGATATCAAATTGATAAGCCGTCACAGCAACATGACAGAACCGGAAGTTGGACGCCTTTTGAAAGAAACTGTGTATAATGATAAAGAAATGTGGCAGAAATTTTTGCGCCAGTTTTTTATTATACTCGGAGTAGGTTTTGCTACCACAGGAATTATTTTCTTTTTTGCGTATAACTGGGCAGATCTGCACAAATTTGCAAAGATTGGACTTACCGAAGTGCTAATTACTGCAACAACAATCATTGCTTTACTTCCTAAAATCAATCAAAATACCCGAAATATTATTCTCACCGGATCAGCCTTCTTAGTCGGAGTATTATTTGCAGTTTTCGGACAAATTTATCAAACCGGAGCCAATGCGTATGATTTCTTTTTGGCATGGACACTTTTCATCGCATTGTGGGTTGCTATTTCAAATTTTGCTCCTTTGTGGCTGCTTTTTATTGTTCTAATCAACACCACTTTTATTCTTTACACGCAGCAGGTTGCCAAAGATTGGGACGAGTTATTAATTGTAACCATCATTTTCTGCATCAATGTAATTATCCTTATTTCTACATTTTTATTGCAAAATCTAAAGAAAGTACCAGTAATTCCTATGTGGTTTACTCATATTTTAACTTTAGGATGTGCTGTTATTGCAACTTTGGGAATGATGATTGTAATTTTTGATGAATATAAATCACTTTCGATTATTTTTACGATTCTTATTTTAACGACATATGCGATCGGAATTTGGCATGGTTTAAACTCAAAAAACATATTTTATCTTTCGGTAATTCCATTCAGTATTATTTCTATTATATCAGCTTTGCTTATAAATTTCTCAACCGATGGCGGAATGTTTCTCTTTGTGAGTCTTTTCGTGATTGGAAGCGTTACAATGGTTATAATGAACATTATTAATCTTCAAAAAAAATGGAAAAATGAGAACTAAAGAAGAAATAAAACAACTCCTGGAAAATGCTCAGGAATTGGTAAACAAAGATTTAAAATTTAACGAAGAAGCAATTTATAGAGCATATGAAAAAGGCAATAATCATCAATCTCTAACTATAAAAGTTCTTTCTATTTTTGGCGGAATTATGGCGAGTTTTCTTTTTATAGGATTTCTTTTTATTGCCGGTTTATATGATTCTGAATTCGGACTATTGGTCATCGGAATTCCTTTAATAATTTTTGGAGCACTCGTTACTAAAGTAACTTACAATATACTTCTAGACACTCTCAGTATTTCGGCTTACATCATTGGTTTTGTTCTCGTTGGAGGAGGTTTATTACAAATGGAAATGAACGAAAATCTTGTCAGTATTATTTTTATTTTAATCGCAGTTTCAGCATTATTTATTGTCCGGTCTTATCTCATTTCATTTATTTCGATTGTTATAATCTGTGGTGGATCTCTATTTTTAATGATGTCAAATAACAGCTTTAATTTAATCCATATTTATATTTCTCTTTTGGCTTCAATTCTCACTTTCATATACTTAAAAGAGGCTAAATTAATGACTTTCAACAAGGCATTCTCACAGATTTATGATTCGGTGCGTATTTCATTGATTTTTTGTTTTTTAGCAGGTTTATATCTTTTAGGAAGAAATTACAGATTTGCTGATATTGGCAAATATTCAAATGAATATTTCTGGATTTCCTCTGTGGTTATTATTCTTGCAATTTTATACGTGATCTCTCATCTCTTTGAAATGCTGAATATTAAAAAGAGTGAACAAAAATATGGAATTTATGCGCTGTCGGTTTTGATTTTATTGCCTACGGTTTTTGCACCAGCTATTTCCGGAGCGATTTTAATTATTCTGTTGAGCTTTTTGGTAAACTACAAAACCTCTTTAGTAATCGGCATTGTAGCATTTATTTACTTTGTTTCACAATATTATTACGACCTTCATTACACACTTCTTACCAAATCTATTGTCCTGTTTTGTTCGGGTGTTTTGTTTCTTAGTCTGTACTTTTTAACCCATAAAAAATTATCGTCAGATGAAAAAATATAAATGGCTGATTATCGTCTTAAATCTCATGATACTTTTGGTTTATTTTAATTTTTCTGTTGTTAAAAAAGAGAACCTTTTAAAAGACGGAAAATTAATTTTGCTGTCATTAGCTCCTGTAGACCCCCGTTCTTTAATGCAGGGAGATTACATGACTTTGCGGTACAGCATTTCAGAAAACCTCAATGTAAATTCATTACCCAAAAGAGGTTATTGTGTGGTAAAATTAAATCCTCAAGGTATTGCTGAAAAAGTAAGATTTCAGAAAAATACAACTCCATTAAACAAAGGAGAATACTTAATAGAATATAATTCGCCCGACCAATGGAACGTCAATATCGGAGCAGAATCTTTCTTTTTTCAGGAGGGACAAGCTGAAAAATATGAGAAAGCAAAATACGGCGCCATAAAAGTTGATACCAAAGGAAATAGTTTGCTCGTGGGGCTTTATGACGAAAATTTAAAGAATATTAAATAATTTTTTTGAACATGAATAACATCTACGAACCAAAATTTGTAAAACAACTCTTCAATCAAATGTCTGGTTCGTACGAAAGAATGAACTACATTACTTCGTTTGGCTTTTCGATTCGCTGGCGAAGACAATTTTTAAACAAATTGGGAAAATCTGAGCAAAATTTAAATGTTATTGATTTGCTTTCCGGGTTAGGTGAAAACTGGGCTTATCTTAAACAAAACTTCCCCAACTCTACTTTTTCTGCTTTAGATTTTTCTGAGAAAATGATTGCTCAATCAAAAAATAAAGGAAATAAAGTTTTTAATAATCAATTGAACTTGCTTTGCGAAGATATTCTTCAGAATAATTTAGAAACAAATTCATTTGATATTATTTCCTGTGCGTACGGTTTAAAAACATTTAATGAGCAGCAATTGGAAATCTTGGCAAAAGAAATTTCAAGAATTCTTAAACCCAATGGCAAATTTAGTTTTGTTGAAGTGTCAAAACCGAAAAACAAATTTTTGTATTATCCTTACCAATTTTATTTAAGCAAAATGATTCCCGTTCTGGGTAAATTATTTTTAGGAAATCCGAGTGATTATAAAATGCTTTGGATCTACACTGAGAATTTTGGAAACTGTGATCACGTTAAAGAAATATTTAACAGACATAATCTGAAAGTAAAATCAGAAAACTATTTTCATGGGTGCGCAACGGGAGTTTATGGTACAAAATCATAATTAAAATTAAAAATCACAAACAGGAGATAAGTAGAAGTAATTTTCTTATATTAGTTTTCACAAACAATCATCGATGAAATTATTTCTAACACTTATTTTGCTGTTTAGCTTTCATTTTATTTTTGCTCAAAACATCGAGCAGACACCTGAAAACAAACTCAAACAAGATTCAGTGAATCTTCAGAATAAAGTTGATGAAATTATGATGGTGAATATTGATGAAGAAAAAAACAATTCAAATTTGAATAACCAAAAAACTTCATTAGATAGAAAGTCAAGTAAAGAAAAATCCGAAGTAGCTCAAAATATAAATATCGTTCAGGAAATTAATACGGTATTAAATTATAAAATTAACCGGATTTGGCGAGAAGATCTGTACTGTCTGGTTTGTCAAAAAAATTATAGTCCCCGACTGGCTGCTTAAATGTCAAATAATATTTAAAAGAAAAGCACTTCCAAGATGGAAGTGCTTCAATATTTTAATCAAATTTATTTCAAATACGTTTCATATAAATCTGTTCTTCTGTCTTTCAGAATCTGAACGGAACCGTTATAGTGCAAGTCTTTCAGTAAATTAACATCCACATCTACAATCAGCGTCATTTCAGTATTGGGAGTCGCCTCACCTTTCACCGCATTAGACGGGAATGCAAAATCTGAAGGTGTGAAAACCGCCGCCTGACCAAACTGAATATCCATATTATTTACACCTGGTAAATTTCCTACACAGCCCGCAATCGCTACATAACATTCGTTTTCTATGGCTCTTGCCGCAGCGCAGTGACGAACTCTCATGTAAGCATTCTGAGTATCGGTAAGATAAGGCACAAACAAGATTTTCATTCCCTGATCAGCTAAGATTCTTGGTAATTCAGGAAATTCTACATCATAGCAAATGACCAAACCTATTTTTCCGCAGTCGGTATCAAAAACTTTAATTTCGTTTCCGCCTTTCATTCCGTAATATTTTCTTTCATTCGGCGTGATATGAATTTTCCTGTATTCATCGATTCTACCGTCACGGTGAAGCAGATAACTTACGTTGTACAAGTCGTTATTTTCAAAAATCGGCATACTTCCGGAAATAATATTCACATTGTAACTGATTGCCAGATCTGAAATTTTCATTTTAATTTCCTCGGTGATTTTAGCCAACTCAATCATACTGTCCCGCTCTGAAAGGTTGTTGAACGGAGCGAGCAAAGGGGTATTGAATAATTCCGGGAACAGCACAAAATCTGATTTATAATCTCCCATTACATTTACAAAGAACTCTACCTGCTCATAAAAAGCATGAATATCTTTAAATTGCCTCATCTGCCATTGCACCAATCCCAGACGAATAACGCTATCCTGCATTGTATTTGGCTTTTTGCTGTAATAGATATTATTCCACTGCATTAATACAGCATTTTCGCGTGAAGCTTCATCTTCGGGAAGATATTTTTTCAGCACCTTTATCGGCAGAAAATTATTGGAAAGCTGGAAAGAAAGTACCGGATCATATATTTCCTTGTCTCTTACTCTTCTGATGTACTCTCTCGCTGACAATTCATGACTGTGCTTATGATAATGCGGAATTCTTCCACCCAAAATAATAGATTTCAGATTTAATAATTCACAAAGTTCTTTTCGGGCATCGTATAATCTTCTTCCCAATCTCAACTCACGATATTCGGGATCAACAAAAATTTCGATTCCGTATAAAACATTTCCGGTTGAAATATGGGTATTGAAAGAGTAATTGCCTGTGATATCACTATACGTATGATCATCACCAAACTCATCATAATTAACGATAATAGACAGCGCAACAGCTGCAATTTTTCCGTCTACCGTGATGCAGATCTGTCCGGCTTCAAAAATTTTATTAAGCTTTGCAATGCTTTTTTTTGACCAGACGTATTCTGACATTTGAGGATAGGCTCTGCGCATGGTTTCTACCAGCTCGTCATAATCATCTACTTTCAGGGTACGTGTTTCTATCTGCATAAATATATTTTTACTAAAGTTACGCAAAAACTCTGCAAACCTTTTGACATCGTCCTTTAAAAATATTTGAAAGATGTTATTTAATACAAACTATATTTTCGTTTTGTAAAAAATCACAGACCTCTTTTGTATATTTTTCTGTTTTAAAGCATTATTAATTCATCATGTTATAAAACCAAATTATTTAGATGCGTAAAGCAATAAACTCACACGTCTAATTTGTTTAAGTTGAACGTATAAACTTCTAAATTAAGACGTCTAACTTTAATTGATGTTGCCTAGAACCAACTCAGTTAAATGAAAATTAAAAAAAAAGAAACACCAACATTTTCTGGAGGTGTTTCAAGAGTACGAAAAAAAAATCTATTGTTTTTGAATTTTATATAATCTTCCCGCATCGGTTACCGCATACAATGCATTATCGGTTCCCTGCGTGATATCTCTGAAACGCTGCCCTTCATTTACCAACAAACGTTCTTCTCCCATCACTTTGTTATCTTTTATAACTAATCTTACGATGTGAGTTCCGCTTAATGAGCCTATAAACAGGTTATTTTGCCACTCCGGAACATTATTTCCTTTGTAAAACGTCATTCCGCTTGGTGAAATCACAGGATCCCAATAGTATACAGGCTGCTCCATTCCGCTTTGCTGCTGAATTCCGCTTCCAATAACTCCACCGCTATATTCTATTCCGTAAGTAATCGTTGGCCAACCGTAATTCTTTGCAGGCAATACACGATTAATTTCGTCTCCGCCACGAGGTCCGTGTTCACTTTGCCACAATTCTCCTGTTGTGGGATGAATGGCAATTCCCTGCGGATTTCTATGACCGATACTGTACAATTCAGGCAAAGCTCCTGACTGAGTAAAAGTAGGGTTTCCCGGAGCCGGAGCTCCATCTTTTGTTATCCTTAAAATTTTACCGATTGCTGCAGTAACCGATTGCGCCAAAGGTCTTGTAGAAAGATCAGAACGTTCCCCTACACTTACCATAAGATTTCCGGTAGAGTCAAATAAAATTCTTCCTCCATAATGTAAATTTCCTGCAGAAGAAGACGGATTTGCTCTGTAAATAACGACCGCATTTTCTATAGATGTTTCAGAGGTTGAAAGTTTTCCCTTTGCTACTGAAGTCTGAGTTCCTCCGGCAACATTTTCAGAGAAAACCCAGTAGATCATTCTGTTTGTAGAAAATTGCGGGTCTATACAAAGTCCTAATAAACCTCCTTGTCCGTTAGAATTAACTGCAGGAATTCCCGTTATCGGATTGCTTAAAGTTCCTGTGCTGGTTGCAATTCTCATTGTTCCGGTTTTTTGAGTGATCAGCAATCTTCCGTCCGGTAAAGCGGTGATTCCCCAAGGCGACGTTAATGATGAACTTAAAACGGTATTGCTGTAAGGTGTCTGTGTTTTCACACCATTTACCCTTGTCTGCCCGGCAAAAGCAGGAGAATACGTTGTATTTGCAGGATTGGTTTCGACAGGCGGATAAATTGCCTCATTTCCAGGCTCTTCAACAGGTTGTTGCTCGATGTCATCAGAACAGTTTGCCAAAAACATCGCAGATGCAATCAGCATGTAATGTACTTTAAATTTCATATTGACTAAGATTTGGTGATTTGATTTAAAAAATGACAATTTAAAGTTTGGAAATCATCAAAGTTTGCGCCAATAATTTAGTATTATTTAAAATAATTCATTTTGAACATATAAAAAAAGATTCATGTTAAACTTAAATCTTTTTTATTCTTTGATGCTTTTAAAATTCAAATTCACCGATAAGAATTTCTTTATCACTACCATTATCTTCCTTCTGATTCTGAAAAACAACTATTTTTCTTTCTTGTTTTCCCGTTGCATAATTGATGTAAATTTCAGCCATGATTGCAGTAGGACCTGCAATTCCCGTTTGATTTTCGCTATAGAAATTGGTCTGAATCTTATACTTTCCTTTAACTGCTTTTTTCAATAAAAATTGCTCAGGTCCGAAACCCTGTGTAAAATCATTGCTCAATCTTCCCCCAACTTCTGTCGAAGAATGAGAGTACATACATACTTCTTTATTAGGGTCTGTTACCCAAAGATCAATATCTGTATCGTCTTTATTCCAGTTGATAACAACACGGATATTTACAGGAAGATCTGTAATAATTTTAGGATTAATATTTTTTAAATCTAATTGACTTCTGTAGTTGGTTATCAGTTGATTGATTTCCATTACAACAACCTCCTCGATTCCGTCATCACGATCGGCTAATTCATCAGTATAAGATTGTGTAAGAACTTTGTAAAGATTATCTAAAGCTTCCTGATAAAGCTTATTATCTTCTAAAGCCAATGCATAATCACGGTAACTTTGAGGATCAAATGGACGCCATTCTAAAACTTTTTTGGTGATAAATAATTCTTTATCATACGTTCCTGTCTTTTTTAATTTATAAGCCAATAATTTATACAGTTCTTCATTTTCTATATCTAAATCCGCAATTGAACTTAGAACTTTTAAGCCAGTTTTCTTATCGTTATTTTTAAACAGTAACTCAGAAACATCAAAATAATACTGTGGAAGATTTTCGTAGTCTTTTCTGTTTTGAAGATAAACCTGATAAATTTTTTCTGAATTTTCAGCAGTTTTAAAAAGCTTCATATATTCGGCATTTGATTCTACATCTTTTATCTCAATTCTGCCAGAGTTGATAATGTCTGATGCATTTTCATTTTCATATCTCGGAGTAACAACGATACCTTCTACTCTTCCCTGTACTGAAAGCAATTGTGTATTTGAACTGACAGAAGGCACACCTCTAACGGTAACCCGATCAGAAGTTACTGAAACAGATGAAGAAGTAACAGATTCTTTACGAGTGACTCTATTGTAACCCATCACTACAACTTCCTCAATTTCGTTTGAGCGGTCGGAAGTTATCGAGTCCGATTTTGCTAAGCTAGGGGAAGATTCTACAGTTTTTGTAGCTGGAGCTGCAACCGGCAAAGATAAATTTTCAACTTTTATACTTTCCGGATTATATACTGCAGTTTCTACCAGTCTTTCAACTTGCATTGGCTCATTAGAAGTGGGTTTCGGATAAGTTTTTCTTTTTTTTGCCTGAAAATCTTTTTTCCACCATTCTTTAAGCTCTTCAGTCATATGTTCTGCATCACTCATCAAATCTTTTGTCCATTCCTCTTTTTCATTTCTTTTGTTTTTTACAATTTCATCATATTCATTTCTTAATTCTTGAGGCGGAGCAATCTCATACTTCACATAATCCTCAACATTTTCTAAAACCATTAAGCTCATATTATTGCTTACCAATCCGAACTGCTTGCTTATATTTTTTATTTCATCTTTATTTTTTATTTCAAAAATCTCCAGTTCGTTTAGTTTTTTCTGAGCCCAGAATTTTGAAATATCCCAATCTTTAATAGTTTGCTCATTCGAATTTAAACGAATAGTTTTTGTTTCGGTAATTTCATCTCCGTAACCGAAATTAACTTTGACGGATGTTTGATTCCCTTGTAAAATTCCCGACAAAACGAAATCTTCAGAAACAGTTTGGGTAAAAGAAGGATATACTTCAGAAACAAAATCATTCTTTTCAACTCCTAAAAACTTTAGAGGCTGAAAAAGCAGTTTTCTGACTTCTTTTTGTGGATTACTTTCATTTAAATTTAAAAATTCGCCTCCTGTTTTATTGCTTATAAATTTCAACTGACCAAAATTCACATTATTAGAAGATGAAATTGTGTAAGTTGGCTTATTCCAAATCAATTTTAATTCTCCGAAAGACGATAATCCGTCGGTAAAGAAAAAAAGCTCGTCTTCTTTTATTTTTTTCAATTGTCCAAAGTCGGTTCCTCCGTCGTATATTGTCTGAGATAAATATTTTTTCAGTTCTTCCCAATTTCCATTATTTATTTTAAAAGTTTTACCTTCATCAAATGTATTGTTGATAAAGTAAACTTTGACTTTCAGATTTTTATTCGTGTTGAAATATTCTTTCAGCAAAGCAAATTCTTTTTCATGATCGCGTTTTTTTCCGCTTAAAGAATTATCCCAGACTATTGCTACATTTTCAGGCAGTTTTTTTTCTCTTTCATTCTGTTTAATATTTATATCAACTAAAAAATAAGATGAATTATCCGAAGCTTTCTGCATTAAAACATTTGGAAGATTATTTTGAGGGAAATTTATTTTTAAATTGTTTCCCGGCCTATATTTTGTCTTGTTCACTTCTGCAATCCAAACATTTCCTTTTTTAACAAAATTAAAATTGCCATCTGGTTTTTCTTCAAGTTGAGGAACTTCTATATTTTGGAAGACAGAAGTTCTAATTGAAAATTCGGGGATTTCTGAGGTATAATTTAGCGGTAAAAAATATTCATAGCTTTCTCCTGATTTTTTAAGCTCATAATTATAAGTGATCTGAACCGTTCTTTCACCACCATTTGCATTAAGGGGATAAATTGTCGTACGGAAATTATTCCCTTCAACTTTTTCTAAAATTCCGGGATCTACATTTTGTTTTTTTATCGTTTCATACACTTCTCTGGCTTTTTCTTTTTCTACAGGAACTGCATTCCTCAGTTTTCCGTTAATATCTAAAGCATAACCACTTGCATTTACTCCTTCTGGAAGCGGAAATGTAAGTTTTGCCTCTTTTATACGAGCTGAATTATTTCTGAAAACCATTGTAACAATATTCGTAGAAATCTTGCCCGTAATTTTGGTTTCTATGACCAACTTCTTTAAGATAACCTCTTTATTTTTAACATAATTTCCTTTATCATCCGAAGTCTCCACAACGGGAATCTGCGCAAAAAACAGAGCAGGAAAAAACAACAATAATTTCAGATATAAACTTTTCATATATTCATTGAAAGTGGAAAAACCTTTCATTCATAAAGATGCATAAATTAAAAGAAAGGTTGGAAAGATTTTTAAATTTTTCACAAAAAAACCTTTCAATAATATGAAAGGTTTGTCAATTTATGAGAAATGGATTGTTATTAATTTAAAATCTCATTCATTTTCGTCAAAATAATTGGTTTTCCATCGGTAACTACAATAGTATGCTCATGTTGCGCCATATAACCGCCTTTATTTCCTACCATCGTCCAGCCATCATTCAATTCCACTGCGATCGTTGAATCTGTCGAAATAAATGTCTCAATCGCGACAACAGAATTTTTCTTAAACCTTCGGTTATCGTAACGATTTTTGTAATTCATCAATTCATCAGGTTCCTCATGTAGACTTCTTCCAACACCGTGACCGCCAAGATTTTTAATGACTTTAAATCCTCTTTTTTGGGCTTCAGTTTCCATTAAAAATCCAATATCAGCGATTTTCACGCCGCCTTTTATATTATTAATGGTTTTTTCCAGAATTTCCTTTGATGCATCGACTAATCTCTTATGTTGGTTGATGTCATTTCCAATGATAAATGAGCCGCCGTTATCTGCCCAATATCCATTAAGCTCTGCCGAAACATCAATATTAATTAAATCACCTTCTTTCAGAACTCTCTCTGAGCTAGGAATTCCATGACAGAATTCGTTGTCTACACTTATGCAAGTCCAACCCGGAAATCCATACGTAAGATCAGGCGCCGACTTTGCACCAAAGTCTGAAAGAATTTTTGCTCCGTATTCGTCAAGATCTTTTGTCGTCATTCCAACTTGCGCGTAATTGATCATTTCTTTCAAAGTAAAAGCGACTGCTTCGCTTACTTTCTGCATTCCGATTAATTCCTGTTCGTTTGTTATAGACATAATGATTTTTTGAAAGAGTAAAGTTAGGGAATAAAAAATATTGATTAGAAATAAAAAACACTTACTGTAACAGTAAGTGTTCTGTGGTCCCACCTGGGCTCGAACCAGGGACCACCTGATTATGAGTCAGGTGCTCTAACCAACTGAGCTATAGGACCTCAAAATTTGGTTAAATTTTGTGTTTGCAAAAATAGTAAAATTTCTTTCACTACAAAATTTTTTATGGCTTTTCTTGACAAAGTTCTACCAAGACTCCATTGGTTGATTTCGGGTGCAGGAACACAACTAATTTATTATCAGCACCTTCTTTAGGCTCTTCAGAGATAAACTGAAATCCTTCTTTTTTTAATCTTTCTACTTCATTCTGTATATTTTCTACGCCAAATGCCAAATGATGAATACCTTCTCCTTTTTTATCAATGAATTTAGAGATCGGACTTTCAGGATTACTGGCTTCCAAAAGTTCAATTTTACTTTCACCTGTTTCGTAAAATGAAGTCACTACGCCTTCTCTTTCTACGGTCTCTTTCTTGTAAGATTCTTTTCCTAAAAGTTTTTTAAAAAGATCATCAGAGATCCCTAAAGATTTCACTGCAATACCGATATGCTCTAATTTCATAAATCTAAACTATATTTTTTTGACTGCTATTCAATTTTCAAATAGCAATTCAAACAAAAGTACTAAATTTGCATAAATTATGGAAAGCAACAGACAAAGAAAAGTAGCACAGATTATACAGGAAGATTTCGCAGAACTTTTCCGTAAACAGGCATCAGAAAGCAAACAGAATTTTCTGGTTTCCGTTTCCGACGTTAAAGTAACACCCGACTTGGGAATTGCAAAAATCTATTTAAGTATTTTCCCGCAGGAATTTCGTTCTACAATTATGAAAGAAATAGAAGAAAACAAGGCACAATACAGAAACTTTATCGGTCAGAAAATGGCAAAACAGGTTCGTATTATTCCACAGTTGAGCTTCTATCTTGATACGACACTTGATGATGTAGAGAAAATCGAAAGAGAGCTTCGAGGCGAAGGCGATAACCCTGTTTTATAAAAAACATTGAAAAACATTGCATTTTACATTGCATCACGCTACCTTTTATCTAAAAAAGGAAGCACTGCCGTAACGTTTATTACCTGGCTTGCCGCTGTGGCGATGAGTGTTGCTGTAGCTGCAATGTTTGTCATTATTTCTGTTTTTTCGGGCCTTGAAGATTTCAACAAAACTTTAATTTCCAATCTTCATGCTGACTTAACGATAAAAAGCACATCCGGAAAAACCATTAAAAATCTACAGAAAATAAATTCCGTTTTAAAGAACAACAAAGATATTTCGAGCTTTTCGAGGGTAATAGAAGAAAAAACATACATCAATTACAACGGAAAAGGCGATGTTGCCTATCTTCGCGGGGTAGATTCAGCTTATACAAAGGTAAACCCGATTGATAAAAATATTTTTTACGGAAGCTATCCTTCATTTGAATACAGCAATGAAGTAATCATGGAGCGTTCGCTTCAGAACAGATTAGGAATTCCTGTAGACTCAAACACCGATTTCTCAACGCTTTTCATGCCTAAACCCGGAACAGGAATTATCAATAAGGAAGAAGACATTTATAATAAAAAAGAAATTATCATTAGTGGTGTTTTCCCCGGGAACGAGCAGCTCAACAATTACATTATTGCGCCGGTAGAACTGGCTGAAGAATTATTAAATCTTCCAAAAAATTCAGCATATCAAATTGTTATTAAGCTTAAAAATCCTGAAAATATAGATTCTGTAAAACAAAACCTGCTTAAAGCTTTAGGAAAAGACGTCGAAATTAAAACCAAACAGGAAGAAAATGCAGCTTTCTGGAAAATGATTAATACCGAAAAACTGTTTATTTACCTAATTTTCGCTTTGGTTATCTTCATTACAACATTTAATTTAGCAGGCGCAATTATTATTTTACAACTTGATAAAAAGCAACAGGCAAAATCTCTTATTTCTTTAGGTTTTCCTTTATCTCATCTTAGGATGACCTATTTCTACACCGGGATTTTAATTGTTATTTTAGGCGTAATATCAGGTCTTATTTTAGGCACAGCTTTATGCTATTTCCAGATCTACACCGAATTATTTAAAGCAGTAGAAGATTTACCTTTTCCTGTAAAAATTGTAGGTGAAAATTATTTAATCGTTGCAGCTATTGCCTCAATCTTTGGCATCACTATTTCTTGGTTCTTTTCTAAAATCAGCAAAGACTATATTACTAAAAATTAATATTTTAAATTTCTAGTTATTCGTAAATTTGCCTCCCAATTTAGAAAAAATGAGACGAATTTTATACTCTTACTTGCTGAGTCTGATTGCGATCAGTGCTCTAGCTCAGGCTCCTGCTAATTATTACAGTACAGCCACCGGAACGGGTGCCACACTCAAAACACAGTTAAAAGACATTATCACAAACGGACATCAAGATCACGGTTATGGTGGACTTTGGACTGGTTATCAAACTACTGACAGAGATTATTATTATGAAAATGATGGTACTATTTTAGATATTTATTCTGAAAGACCAGCTGCTGCAGATCCTTATAATTTTACTTATAGTACCAATCAATGTGGAAGCTATGGTAATGAAGGAGACTGCTACAACAGAGAGCATATTGTTCCACAAAGTCTTTTTAATGAGGCTTCTCCAATGAAAAATGACATTCATTTTATCAGAGCAACAGATGGAAAAGTGAATGGAATGCGCTCAAATTATCCTTTTGGAAAAGTAGGAACAGCAACATTCACATCTTTAAACCAATCAAAATTAGGCAACTCTGTTTCAGCAGGATATGGAGGAACGGTTTTCGAGCCAATCGATGAATTCAAAGGTGATGTAGCAAGAATGATATTTTATTTCGTGACAAGATATGAAAACCAGCTTTCTACGTTCAGCTCAGGAAATATGCTTGGTAATTCTACTTATCCGGGATTACAAACCTGGGAACTTAATCAGCTTTTGGCGTGGCACAATTTAGATCCTGTTTCGCCGGCAGAAATAGGAAGAAACAATGCTTCATACACTTATCAGGGAAACAGAAATCCTTACATTGACAATCCTAATTATGTGAATTTGGTTTGGGGAACACCGAATACAGATACACAAGCTCCGACAACTCCGACAAACTTAATAGCAAACAACCCTACTTCAAGCACTGTCGCATTGAGCTGGAGTGCATCTACAGACAATGTAGGAGTTATAGGATACGACGTTTATGCTAATAATGTTTTAAAAGCAACAGTTTCAGGAACATCTACAACGGTTCAGGGCTTAACCTCTTCAACAACGTACAACTTCCATGTTATAGCTAAAGATGGGGCAGGAAATTCATCTACACAAAGCAATACAGCTACTGAAACCACACTTGCGGGATCAGGTGGCGGA
The DNA here is from genome assembly GCF_003815915.1 of Chryseobacterium indoltheticum. Classification (NCBI taxonomy): domain Bacteria; kingdom Pseudomonadati; phylum Bacteroidota; class Flavobacteriia; order Flavobacteriales; family Weeksellaceae; genus Chryseobacterium; species Chryseobacterium indoltheticum. The sequence goes on along the minus strand of NZ_CP033929.1, from coordinate 943,434 downwards.
ACAGGAACTTGTGGAACTGAAGATTTCGAAAATATTACGGGAACAGGAAACGGATATGCTACAAGAACCTGGACAAATAACAATATTACCTGGACAGCAACAGATGCAAGAGTAGATGAAACCATTAATGGAAAAGCAATAACGCTAAGAATCGGTAACTTAACCAGCTCTACTATATCGGGAGGAATGCAAGACTTAACAATTAAAACTTCTCTGAAATACGGAACAGGGCCTGGTAATTTAAATCTAGAAATCAATGGAGTTCAGGTAGGCACAATTCCTTACACTGCGACAGCTAATGCAGTTACAACAACTACAATTAGCAATATCAATGTGAGCGGGAATATTATTATTAAAATTACAAACCCGATTACAGCCACTAATGGACCAAGAGTAGCAATTGATGATCTTACTTGGACTTGCGCAGCTTCTTTATCAACTGTTGAAAATTCAAAAGAAAAAGCCTTCGGTATTTATCCAAATCCGGTTAAAAACCATGAACTATTTGTAAAAGGTGAAAACCTGAACAAAGTTTTGAAAGCTGACATCTATGATCTTTCAGGAAAATTGATTAAAAACATTGCAAATCCTTTCAAAAACTCAAATAAAATCGATCTTCACGGATTAACTAAAGGAGTTTATATCTTGAAAACAGACCACAACACTACAAAATTCATTGTAGAGTAAGACAACAAATATTTTCACTACGAAAGACCGATTTTTATCGGTCTTTTTTTTATTTTTGAAGTATGGATTCCAGCAACAAATTAGGACTGATCGGAAAAAACATCTCCTACTCTTTTTCAAAAAAATATTTTGAAGATAAATTTAAAAAGAAAAAACTCACCGATTTTTCATACGAAATTTTCGACTTACAGGAAATCAATGAAATTGAGGAACTCCTTTTAAAACCTAATCTTTTGGGCTTTAATGTAACGATTCCTTATAAAGAAAAAGTTATAGATTATCTGGATGCATTGAGCGATGAAGCTCAAAAAATGGGCGCTGTAAACTGTGTTTTAATTGAAAATGGAAAGAAAACCGGTTACAATACAGACGCTTTCGGTTTCGAGAAAACGCTCGTTGCACACAAAAAGGCACATCATGAATCGGCATTGGTTTTAGGAAATGGTGGTGCTGCAAAAGCAGTGCAATACGTTTTAGACAAACATCAGATTCCGTATCAGACGATTTCGAGAAAATCAGAAATTAATTTTGAAAACCTAGATTCAGAAATAGTTTCAAAAAATAAATTGATCATCCAATGCACTCCGGTGGGAACTTTCCCAAATACTGAAGATTGCCTTGATTTTCCTTTTGAAGCTCTTACAAATCAACATCTGGTGATTGATCTTATCTACAATCCCGAGTATAGCAAATTTATTTTAAACGCATCACAAAACGGAGCCAAAACAGTTAACGGATATTATATGCTGGAACAACAGGCAGAAAAAGCCTGGGAAATTTGGTCGTTTAAAAAAAAATAACATAAATTAGTAACTTAATTGGCTTATATTAGCTCGCTTTAAGAAATTAACGCCATTATTCATAAAAGATTTGCTATGACAACAGAAAATAATCTTTCTGAAAACGAAGAACAAAAACCTTCTACAGAACTTCAGGAAACAGTTGAAAACACTCAGAATGCTGAAGAAAACCATCACGATGAAGATCCTGATGCTTCTCAACACGATTCTCTTGCTGACCTGTCTCTTGCGGATACCCTGAAGGAAATGGAAAAAATCATCAATTCTAATAATGCAGGTGAACGATACCGAGAATTTAATGCATTAAAAGAAAAAGCAAATCATTCGATTCACGACGAGATTGAAGATAAAAAGCATGAATACACCGATGCCGGAAATGCAATCGAAAACTTCAGCTACGAACATCCTTCTCAATCTAAACTTTCCGGGTTGATTCATATTTTCAGAGAAAAACATGACAATTTCCAGAAAAATCAGGAAGAAGAACAGAAAAAAAATCTAGATCACCGCCAAAGTATTATAGAAAGACTTAAAAATCTTTATACTAATTCTGAGCCCGGAGTAAATCTTTTCAAATCAATCAGAGAGATCAAGGAAGAATGGTCAAATTCTGGTCAGGTTGCAAAATCTGAATTTAAAATTTTAAACAACAACTATTTCCATCATTTGAATCAGTTTTATCAGATGTTGGATCTAAATAAAGAATTTCTTGAGCAGGAATACAGCCACAACTTAGAAAAAAGACAGCACATTATTGCGAGAGCAAAAGAGCTGGAAAATGAGCCGGTTGTACAAAAAGCTTTAAACGAACTTCAATATCTTCACAAGCTTTGGAAAGAAGAAGCAGAACCGGTTTCTGAAGAATTCCGTGAAAAGACATGGGAAGAATTCAAAGAAATTTCAAATAAAATTCACGAGAGAAAGACTGAACTCTCTGCATCTATTGAAACAGAGCAGAATGCCAATCTTGAGAAGAAAAATGAGATCATTGCTGAAATCAAGAAACTTTCTGAGCCAAAAGACAATCCTAATCATACATATTGGCAAAACTCCATCAAAAGAGTTGAAGAATTACGTTCAGAGTTTTTGAAAACAGGCAGCGTTCCTAGAAAATTATCCAACAACAATTGGAATGATTTCAAATCTACCTTAAGAGGATTTAACACGACAAAAAATAATTATTATAAGTCTTTGAAAGGTTCTCAACAGCAGAATCTTGATGAGAAAATGAAGCTGATTCAGACTGCAAAAGACAATATGCTTTCTGAAGATTGGGATCTTGCTGTGGCATTATTCAAAAAACTTCAGGAAGACTGGAAGAAAATAGGTCACGTACCAAAAAGCATGACCAATAAAATCTGGGACGAATTTCGTGATGCATGCAATACATTCTTTAATAATTACAGAGAAAAAAGCAGCGCTTCTACCGATAACTGGAAAGAAAACTATAAGCTTAAAAAAGATATTCTTGAAGAGTTGAAAACCATCTCAAACGATGAAGGAAGCATCGAAAAAATAGAAGCAATTAAAACTTCTTGGAATAATATTGGAAAAGTCCCGAGAGATAAAATGGCGATTAACTCGGAGTTTAATAAAACTCTAAGAGAAAAACTTAAGCTTAACAAAATCAACGAGCTTGAATTAAAAGAAGAAGGTTTATCTGAAAACCAATTAACAGACAAAGCAAGAAAAATAAAGAACCAGATTTCAGATCTTGAAGCAGAAATAGTAAAACTTGAAAATAATCTTTCTTTCTTCAAAAATCCTTCGAAAGACAATCCACTTTTACGAGATACTTACAATACGATTGATGACAAAAAAGCTCATCTTGAGACTTTAAAGCAGAATCTTCACAGTATTATCGCTGGAGAATAATTAAAATTAAAGTAAAATATAGAGCGAAACAAAGAAATTTGTATTCGCTTTTTTTATCTAAATGCAAGAAGAATTTTACATCAAAAGATGCATTGAGCTCGCTCAAAAAGCCATCGGAAACACTTACCCAAATCCATTGGTGGGAAGTGTGATTGTTCACAACGATAAAATAATCGGTGAAGGTTATCATCATAAAGCAGGTGAAAATCATGCGGAGATCAACGCTGTAAATTCGGTTGCAGACAAAAGCCTGATTCCTGAATCTACTATTTATGTTTCTTTGGAACCTTGTGCACATTTCGGGAAAACGCCGCCTTGTGCTTTAAAAATTGTTGAACTGGGTTTTAAAAAAGTTGTTATCGGCGCGATGGACTCTCACGATAAAGTAAACGGAAAAGGCAAGAAAATAATCCAGGAGGCAGGAATTGAGGTTGTTTCCGGGGTTTTGGAAAAAGAATGCATTGAGCTGAATAAAAGATTTTTCACGTATCACGAAAGAAGAAGACCTTTTATCATCTTAAAATGGGCAGAATCTGGCGACCGTTTTATGGACAAAGATTTTAAACCTACCCAAATCAGCAATGCACTGACCAAACAGTTTGTACATCAATTAAGAAGCAACGAGCATTCTATTTTGATTGGAACGATGACTGCTTTAAGAGACAACCCGAGTCTCACCACAAGAGAAATTGTAGGCAGAAACCCTATCAGAATTCTGATTGATATTGATCTAAAAGTTCCGAAAGATTTTAATGTTTACAGCAATGAGGCTGAAACTTTGGTTTTCAATTCTGTAAAAGAAGGCGACGAGGGAAATATAAAATTCATCAAAACCTCAAGAGAAAATTTCATTGCAAATATGTTGAAAACATTACACGAACTTCAGATACAATCCATCATCGTGGAAGGCGGAAGTTTGGTGTTACAACAGTTTATTGATGCAGGTTTATGGGATGAAACGATTATTATTAAAAATAAAAATTTAGTCTTAGAAAACGGAACGAAAGCTCCAAGATTTAACAAAACGCCCATCGACACCCGGGATTTTCGAGACAACATTATTGAATTTTATAAGAATTCTCATTAAGAAGCCGACAAATGCTGCACGAATACAAAACCATAGAAAAACCTGTAGAAAATACCTTACTTAAAGAAAAAGGAAGCAAATTCATAGGTTTTGCTTTTCCGGTTAATAATGAAACTGAACTCAAAAGCGCTTTAGATAAAATAAGGACTGAACATCCGAAGGCAACTCATCATTGCTATGCTTTCAGAATGGGATTAAATGGTGAAAATTACCGTGCAAATGATGACGGAGAGCCGTCCGGAAGTGCAGGTTTACCAATTTACAATCAACTTTTAGCTCACGAAATCACCAATGTTTTAGTAATAAGCGTTCGGTATTATGGTGGGACAAAACTAGGCGTTTCAGGTTTGGTAAAAGCCTATAAAGAATCAGCGAAAATCACCTTAGAAGAAGCCAATATTATTACGAAAGAATTGGAAATTGAAATTGAAATTCAGTTTCAATTCAATCAGCAGAATATAATTTTCACCCTACTTTCAAAATTTGATGCCAAGATTTTGAATTTTGATTCGCAGCAAACTGCAATTATTTCAGCAAGAATAAAGACTAAACATAAAGATGACATTATTGATGCATTAAGTAACATTCAACATGTGATCTGTAAAATAATCGAACAATAATCTATAGCTCTATTATTTTTTGATTTTCAGAATCATACATTATTATTTTAACATTATTCTTTCCATATCTTTTCTTTATTTCATCACTTATTTTTAAATAAATTTCCATTTCAGGAATTGGCATTGATTTCATCTCTTTCATTGCCCAATTTTGAAGATTGATCGATTGTGAACCATTATAATTGATGATGTTTCCAAACTGAGGTTGCATTTTCTCTTTTGAAGAAACACAAATGTACATTTGCTTCCCTTTTCCGGAATATAAATTGAAAGAAAAATATTGATACCATCTTCCAAAAAAACTTAAAACCGGCATCAAAAACCATAAAATCAACCAATAGAAATGATTGAATAAAAAAGGTTTGATATTATTGATCTCAAAAGGTTTATGATAAGTAATAAGTAAAATGAAGATTATCGCCAGATTCCAGAACCAAACTATAGAATTGTATCCCAAACCAAAAGGTCCTAAAATCATTAATATACTTAGATGAATCAGAATTAAAAAATAGCTCACTCTTTTTTTATTTTTAGAAAAAATAAGCAATCCTCCAAGTAGTATTTCGCAAAAAGGAATGACAAGCCCGACGAAAAAAAGTTTATATTTTAAAACTGTTTCACGAGAAAATCCAATAAAATCTTCAAGAATTGTATTCATCCAGACAGAAGAAAGAAAACCTCGATTGAGTTTATGAAGTCCGCTAAAAAAATACATTGACACTAAAAGTAAGTGCATTAATACGATTGTATTTTTTGGCCTGTGAAAATTGATAATAAAAACCAGAAAAACAGATAAATACATATATTCCCAAGGTTGCCATCTTACCGTATCCAGCATACAGCTGAATAATTCTATCACGAAAAAAGAAATCAATAATCCTCGATTTTTTTTAGCAAATAAAATAATTAATAATAAAAGTAAAGAGATGACAAACAGGAGAGTATGAAAATAACTTGGAATATATTTAAAGAAATCGAAGGCAGGAATCACCGGATAGAAACGATCTGCAATCCAGGCTTTATAGCTCCAAACCTTCGTAACAAACCAAAATAACGCAATAATTCTCATTAAAACATTTGCTTGCTGACCCGCCGATTCAATCTTCCAGTTTGTATTTTTCATAACAATCAAAAATATCAAAATTGAATGACTTTGTATTAAAAAAGAAAACATCCCAGAAATTATCTGAGATGCTATGTATAAGTTTTGAATTTAAAGACTAATCTAATCTCGTCGACCTCCCATTAAGAGAGAAGCAAAGTATATAAGTTGTGCTAAAGAACCAAGTGCTGCCACCAAATAAGTTCGTGCAGCCCACGTAAGGCTGTCTTTTACGCCAACAAATTCTTCAGAAGTTACCGTTCCTGTATCTTTTAACCACTTCATTGCTCTGTTACTTGCGTCATATTCTACCGGAAGTGTCACAAAAGCAAACAATGTAGTAAGTGCAAACATAATTACTCCGATCAATAATACCAATTTGCTACCACTCATTGCCATAACAATAATACCTCCCATCAATACAAACTGCATTAAGTTTGAGCTTATGCTCACCACAGGAACCAGTTTTGATCTCAGTTGTAACATAGAATATCCTACAGCATGTTGTACTGCATGGCCACATTCGTGAGCTGCAACAGCTGCAGCAGCTGCGTTTCTCTGCATATAAACTGCCTCAGAAAGATTCACTGTTTTATCTGCAGGATTATAATGGTCGGTTAACTGTCCTGGAACCGAAATTACCTGAACATCATGTATATTGTTATCTCTCAGCATTTTTTCGGCAACCTCTTTACCAGACATTCCGTTTCTGAGATGTACATTTGAATAATATTCGAACTTAGATTTTAATCTTGAGGAAACCAGCCAGCTTACCAGCATCGAAATTCCTATGATAAGATAATAACCTGTCATTTTATTTTAAATTTAATATAGAATAATTCTAGTAACTGATGTAAAAATTGTGCCAAAGTTTTAGGTTTTATTAATTATATTTGTGGTTGAATTTACCTGAAAACTATGTCGAAAGTTTCCATTATTGAAGTAAAAACTCCCGAAGATTTAAAGCAATTTGTAAAATTCCCCATGAATTTATACAAAAACAACCCATATTACGTGCCTTCATTTATAAAAGATGAAATTAATGTATGGAATCCTCAGGAAAATCCTGCGTTGCAATATTCTGAAGCAAAGCAGTTTTTGGCATGGAAAGACAGTAAAATAGTCGGCAGAATTGCAGTAATCATCAATCGTAAAGAAGAAAAAGAACTTAGTATAAAAAAGGTCCGTTTCGGCTGGATTGATTTTATTGATGATACAGAAGTTTCTAAAGCATTAATTGACACAGCTATTAATTATGCTAAAGAACATCAGATCGACAATATCGAGGGACCAATGGGTTTTACCAATCTCGACAAAGCAGGAATGCTTACGTTCGGATTTGAGAAAATCGCTACAATGATTGGAATTTACAATCACGAATATTACTCAAAACACATTGAAAACCTTGGGCTTGTAAAAGAAAAAGAATGGGTAGAGTTTGAAATGAACTTTCCTAAAATACTTCCTCCAAAAGTAGAAAAATTCAGTTCACTGATTGCTGAAAAATATAATTTAAGAGTTTTAGATTTTAAAAGCAAAGAGGAGATTTTACCTTACGTAAAACCAATGTTTAAGCTGCTTGACGAGACTTACAAACATCTTTCTACCTATACTCCTATTTCTGAAGAACAAATCAAGACATACAAAGAAAAATTCTTCCCGATGATTGCTAAAAACTACGTAATCTGCGTAGTTGATGAGCATGATGAGTTGGTTTCTTTTGCAGTTACGATGCCTTCTTATTCCAAAGCTTTACAAAAATCAAAAGGAAAACTTTTTCCTTTCGGATGGTGGCATTTTTTGCAGGCTCAGAAAAAAAACGACCGCGCCAATTTTTATCTGATCGGAATTCATCCCGAATATCAAAGACGTGGTGTAACGGCTATTATTTTCAAAGAAATCTTCGTACGATTCAACAATATGGGGATCGATTTTGCGGAAACCAATCCTGAATTGGAAGAAAACAAAAGTGTGCAGGTTCTTTGGCAGGATTACAATCCTGTAAATCATAAAAGAAGAAGAACGTATTCTTTAAAATTCTAATATGATAATATGAAGCCACACCTTATCATTTTCGCTATTCTTATTGCAGGTTTCGCTGTGTATAATATCTTCTTTGCTTTAGCTGACGACAGAATGAATACGCTTGTAAATATTGTTTATGCAAGTATACTTTTTGGCTATATTTCATTTATGGCGCTTACTGTCCTTAAAAAAATAAAGAAATAACACTATTTTTATTGATTCTAAATTATCGGTTTTCTCTATTTTCATCAGACTTTTAAGTTGATTAATTTCATGCTTTATTGTTTATTGCCTAAATTTGCAACTTGAGATAATAATGTAAAAATGAATTTACCTGAAAGTTATATTCCGATCCTTATACAAGCTGGTGTTGCAATAGGTTTTGTAGCCATTTCTTTGCTTGGAGCTCATTTCCTGGGACCAAAGCAGAAAAAAGGAAATTCTGTGAAAAATCAAAGTTGGGAATGCGGTGTGCCTGTTGAAGGAAACGCAAGAACACCATTTTCGATCAAGTATTTCTTAACTGCAATATTGTTTGTATTATTCGATATCGAAATCGTATTTTTTTATCCGTACGCTGTAAACTTCAGAGAATTTGGTCTTGAAGGGTTCTTTGCAGTGCTGACATTCGTTGCCATCTTCTTCCTTGCATTTTTCTATGTTTGGAAACGTGGTGCGCTAGACTGGGATAAATAAATTCAATTATAATTTTAAATAAGAAGTTTAGATCACGTCAATTAAATCAAAGTTAACATTAGCAACGATTTAGAATCTAAATTAAAATCTTAAAATCAACAAAATGTCAGATCAAAAACCAATTATAAGAACAGATGCACCGGCTCCGGAAGGATTTGAAGGAGAAGGATTTTTTGCAACGAAACTGAGTAGTGTCATCGGTATGGCTAGAAAGTTTTCACTTTGGCCTTTACCTTTTGCTACTTCTTGTTGCGGTATCGAGTTCATGGCTACTCTTAACCCAACGTATGATGCATCCAGATTTGGTATGGAAAGAAACTCTTTCTCACCAAGACAGGCAGATATGTTGATGGTTTGTGGAACTATTTCAAAAAAATTAGGTCCTGTTCTAAAAGAAGTATACACCCAAATGGCAGAACCGAAATGGGTGGTTGCTGTTGGAGCTTGTGCTTCAAGTGGAGGTATTTTTGATACGTACTCAGTTTTGCAGGGAATCGATAAAATCATTCCGGTAGACGTTTACGTTCCTGGTTGCCCTCCAAGACCAGAGCAGATTATTGAAGGTGTAATGCAGGTTCAGGCTTTAGCAGAAAGCGAAAGCATCAGAAGAAGAGATATGCCGGAATACCAAGCATTGCTTGATTCTTATAATATTAGCAATTAATTGATACGGAAATGACGAACGAATTTGTATTAGAAGCGATAACGAGAGAGTTTCCGGAATCTGTAATTTCAAGCTCAGAGCCTTATGGAATGCTGACTATTGAGATTAAAAAAGAGGACATCAAAAAAGTAATTCATTATCTTAAAGATTCATCATTGGAAATTAATTTCCTTACTGATGTTTGTGGAATCCATTACCCAGAATTCCCGGATAAGGAAATCGGCGTTATCTATCATTTACAAAATATGATGACGAATTTCAGAATCCGTATAAAAGCTTTCATGTCGAGAGAAAATATTGAAGTAGATTCTTTGACAGAACTTTATGCTGGAGCCAACTGGATGGAAAGAGAAACTTTTGATTTCTACGGTATTAAATTTAAAGGACATCCTGATTTAAGGCCAATCCTGAACATGGAAGATCTTGGTTATCACCCAATGCTGAAAGAATACCGTTTGGAAGATGGTACCAGAACAGATAAGAACGACAGCATGTTTGGTAGATAGTATAGCTTATGGCGAATGGCATTTAGCCAATAGCCAGAAGCAAATAGCTAAAAGCAATTATTATGAAAGACAACTCATTATCTAATATACTTAACCAGCACAACAGTAACGAACAAATCGACGGGCAATTATACACCCTGAATTTGGGACCTACTCACCCTGCAACGCACGGAATCTTCCAAAACGTTCTTACAATGGACGGTGAAAGAATTCTGCATGCAGAGCAAACCGTTGGTTATATCCACAGAGCTTTTGAAAAGATTTCTGAGAGAAGAAATTATGCTCAAATTACTACGCTTACTGACCGTATGAACTATTGTTCTGCTCCTATCAACAATATAGGATGGCACATGACAGTAGAAAAACTGATTGGTGTAAAAGTTCCTAAACGTGTAGATTATATGCGTGTAATCTTAATGGAATTGGCAAGAATTGGTGATCACTTGATTTGTAACGGGGTAACCGGTATGGATGCAGGTGCAATTACAGGTCTTACCTATATGTTCATCGAAAGAGAGCGTATTTACGATATGTACGAGCAGATTTGTGGAGCAAGAATGACAACCAATATGGGAAGAATTGGAGGTTTTGAAAGAGATTTCACTCCAAAATTCCATGAGTTGCTGAAAGATTTCTTAAAAACTTTCCCTGCTAGATTCCAGGAATTCTGTAATCTGTTGGAGAGAAACAGAATATTTATGGACAGAACGATTGGTGCAGGAGCAATTTCAGCAGAAAGAGCTTTAAGCTATGGTTTTACAGGTCCGAATTTACGTGCAACAGGTGTAGATTATGATTTAAGAGTTGCAGAGCCTTATTCTTCTTATGAAGATTTCGATTTTATCATTCCTGTGGGAACTTCAGGTGATACGTATGACCGTTTCATGGTTCGTCAGCAGGAGGTTTGGGAATCTCTTAAAATTATCAACCAAGCTTATGACAATTTGCCGGAAGGACCTTTCCATGCAGATGTTCCAGAATTCTATCTTCCTGAAAAAGCTGATGTTTACAAAAAAATGGAAGCATTGATTTACCATTTCAAAATTGTAATGGGCGAAACAGATGTTCCTAAAGGAGAAGTTTATCACGCTGTAGAAGGCGGAAACGGTGAATTAGGTTTCTATTTGGTAAGTGATGGCGGAAGAAGCCCTTACAGACTTCACTTCAGAAGACCATGTTTTATCTACTACCAAGCATATCCTGAGATGATCACAGGTTCTGTAATTTCAGATGCCATCGTTACGATGTGTAGTATGAATGTAATTGCGGGAGAATTAGACGCATAATATATTAGACAAAAAGATAAAAGAAGAAAGACGAAAGACTTTCTTCAAATTAAATAAAATTGAATTTAGAATACGAATCAAAAAGTCTTTTTTCTTGGTTCTTTGTTCTTTAATCTACATAATAAAATGAGCGAAACAATAGCTTTTAAACCGGAAAGTTTAGAACAGGTACATAAAATTATCGCAAGATATCCTGAAGGAAGACAAAAGTCTGCCCTTCTTCCTGTTTTACATTTAGCGCAGAAAGAATTTGGAGGATGGTTAGACGTTCCTGTGATGGATTATGTTGCTGAATTATTGAGTATTAAACCAATTGAAGTATACGAAGTAGCTACTTTTTATACGATGTTTAATATGAAACCGGTGGGTAAATATGTTTTGGAAGTTTGTAGAACCGGACCTTGTATGGTTCGTGGAAGCGAAAAAATTCTGGATCATATCAGAACAAAATTAAATATAAAAGACGGGCAGACTACCGAAGATGGTATGTTTACTCTAAAACCTGCTGAATGTCTTGGAGCTTGCGGATACGCACCAATGCTGCAGTTAGGAAAATTTTATCACGAAAATTTAACGATAGAAAAAGTAGACGAAATCCTTGAGCTTTGCAGAGAAGGACAAGTTGCTTTAGACTAATATAATTTTAGATTCTACATTTTAGATTTTAAATTATTCACTTAACGTTTAATAATAATTAATGCAAAAAGCCAAAAGCTAATTGCAATAAGCAAATAAAAATGAGTAAAAAACTTTTACTTAAAGACGCACACGTAGAAGGAATACGTTACTTCGAAACTTATCGCAAACAAGGAGGTTACGGAGCAGCAGAAAAAGCCTTTAAAATGACTCCCGAAGAAATTCTTGAAGAAGTAAAGGTTTCAGGTCTTCGTGGTCGTGGTGGTGCAGGTTTCCCGACGGGAATGAAGTGGAGCTTTCTGGCAAAACCGGAAGGTGTACCAAGACACTTGGTAGTGAATGCAGATGAATCTGAACCGGGAACTTTCAAAGACAGATATCTGATGGAATTTCTTCCTCATCTTTTGATTGAGGGAATGTTGATTTCATCTTTCGTTTTAGGTTCAAACGTTTCTTATATCTACATCCGTGGAGAATATTCTTGGATTCCGGATATTTTGGAAGAAGCGATTGAAGAAGCTAAAGCTGCAGGATTTTTAGGTAAAAACATCTTAGGATCAGGTTTCGATTGTGAAATTTATGTTCAAAGAGGTGGCGGAGCTTATATCTGTGGCGAAGAAACTGCTTTACTTGAATCTCTTGAAGGAAAAAGAGGAAACCCAAGATTAAAACCGCCTTTCCCTGCTGTAAAAGGACTTTGGGAAAGACCAACGGTTGTAAATAACGTTGAATCTATCGCAGCAATCGTTCCGATTATCGATATTACCGGTGCAGAATATGCTAAAATTGGTGTTGGAAGATCAACTGGTACAAAATTAATTTCTGCTTGTGGGAACATCAATAAGCCAGGAGTTTATGAAATCGATATGACCATCACGGTTGAAGAATTTATTTATTCTGATGAATATTGTGGTGGGATCCCAAATGGTAAAAAGCTGAAAGCTTGTATTCCTGGAGGAAGTTCGGTTCCTATTGTGCCGGCAAATTTATTATTGAAAACGGTAAACGGTGAACCAAGATATATGAATTATGAATCTCTTGCTGACGGTGGTTTTGCTACCGGAACAATGATGGGTTCAGGAGGATTTATTGTTTTGGATGAAGATCAGTGCGTCGTAGAACATACCATGACTTTGGCGAGATTTTATAATCACGAAAGTTGCGGACAATGTACTCCTTGTCGTGAAGGAACGGGATGGATGTACAAAATTTTGAAAAAAATTGAGAAAGGAGAAGGAAAAATGGAAGACATCGATTTGCTTTGGGATATCCAGAGAAAAATTGAAGGAAATACCATTTGTCCGCTTGGAGATGCGGCAGCTTGGCCTGTTGCTGCGGCTATTCGTCATTTCAGAGATGAATTCGAATGGCATATCAAAAACCCTGAATTGTGTTTAACACAAAATTATGGGTTGGCTAATTATGCAGATCCTATTCCGGCTGCAGCCACTAATTAATAGCAATTGAAACGTTGAAAAAGATAATTGCTGTAGGCCTATTGTTGTCGAATTTTGTTTTTGGACAGGTTACTACAGAAAAAAAGGAAGTTAATCCCTTCAAAAAAGGATCTGTAATGGTATTCTGGGGTTGGAATAATGCAAAATATTCAAAATCAGATATTCATTTTAAAGGAGATGGTTATGATTTTCAATTAGATAATGTAGTTGCTCATGACCGACAGACCAAATTTGAATGGGGAACCTATTTTAATCCTGGAAACATAACAATTCCGCAGGTTAATTATAGAATTACTTACTTCCCGAAAGATAATTTTGGTATCACATTAGGAATGGATCACATGAAATATGTGATGGATCAAAACCAGACTGTAGATTTTAAAGGATATATCAACGATCCCGAATACGCAGGAATGGTAAATAATGGTAAAGTAGATCTTAGTGGAAACGATTTTTTAACGTTTGAACACACCGATGGTCTTAATTATATCAATATTGGAGCTCAGAAATATCATAATGTTTTAGACAAAAAAAATATTGATATTTTCTTGAGTTACGGAGCTGGGATTGGAGCATTACTGCCGAAATCTAATGTTCAGCTGATGGGAAATGAAAGAAGTGACAGATTCCATCTTGCAGGTTTTGGTTTGGATGCAAGAGCTGCGGTAAGCGTGGTAGCAATAAGACATATTGTTCTTCAGGCAGAAGGAAAATTCGGGTATATTAATATGCCGGATATTAAAACAACACTGAACAATAAACCAGACAAAGCTTCACAGGATTTTGTATATGCACAGTTCAATTTCGGAATTGGATATACATTTAATACAAAAAAGTATAATTAAAATATAGCTTAACGCCTAAAAGCATAAGCGAAAGCATAGAATATGAGCGAAGAGGTTAAAAAATTCAAAATAACGATAGACGGACAGACTGCTGAAGTGTTGCCTGGTACTTCCATTTTGGAAGCAGCAAGACAGATCGGCGGAAAATCTGTTCCTCCTGCAATGTGCTATTACAGCAAGCTTGAAACCAGTGGAGGAAGATGCAGAACTTGCTTAGTTGAAGTTTCTAAAGGATCGGAAGCAGATCCTCGTCCTATGCCAAAATTAGTAGCGAGCTGCAGAACCAATGTGATGGACGGAATGGAAGTGAAAAATCTTTCTTCTGAAAAAGCTCAGGAAGGTAGAAAAGCAGTTACCGAATTCTTGTTGGTGAATCACCCTTTAGATTGCCCGGTTTGTGATCAGGCTGGAGAATGTCATCTTCAGGATCTAGGTTACGAGCACGGAAATCTTGAAACCAGAACTGAATTTGAAAGAAATACGTACGAAGCAGACGACTTAGGTCCACATATTAAGTTGAATATGAACCGTTGTATCTTGTGTGCACGATGCGTTTTGGCGGCCAATCAATTGACAGGTGAACGTGAGCACGGAATCCTTTTCAGAGGAGATCATGCTGAAATTTCTACATATTTAAATAAAGCTTTAGATAATGATTTCATCGGAAACGTAATCGACGTTTGTCCGGTTGGAGCATTAACAGATAGAACAGCTCGTTTTACAAGCAGAGTTTGGTTTACAAAGCCAATGAACGCTACTTGTAAGTGTGATAAATGTTCTGGAAAAGCAACGGTATATCTAAAAGGTGACGAAGTTGTAAGAGTTACCGCAAGAAAAGATCAGTGGGGAGAAGTTGAAGAATTCATCTGTGATACTTGTCGTTTCGAAAGAAAAAATCTTAGCGATTGGAACATTGAAGGACCAAGACATATCGACAGACATTCGGTTATTTCATTAAACCATTACGAGAAGCCTAAAGACGAATTGAGAGTTTTAGACAATCCAATGGCTAAAGAAATCAGCGAAAAAGACGAAAAATAATAAATCGCTGGATGTCGGAAGTTTGATGATGGATGTTTTTCAGCTTTGAAAATATTATCATTAAATGAACTTCTGCTATTTAGAACAAAAACTGATTAAACGATGATGAGTTGTGCGGCGAATTGCTAAACATCCAGCTTCCAGCTCCCATCTTCAAACATTTAAATAATAAAATGGATTTAATTACATTTAAATTAATACTTGTACTTGCACTTTTCCTGCTTTCCTTAACGATTGCAGCCTACTCTACCTGGGCAGAAAGAAAAGTTGCAGCCATTATGCAGGACAGAATCGGGCCCAACAGATCAGGACCTTTCGGTTTACTGCAGCCTCTTGCCGATGGTGGTAAATTTTTCTTTAAAGAAGACTTTACTCCGGCCAATGCAGAAAAGTTTCTTTTCGTATTGGGACCTGCGTTGGTGATGTTTATTTCATTAATTACCGGTGCGGTTATTCCTTGGGGGAAAACGCTGAACTTAGGTGGAGTTTCTTATGACCTTCAAGTTGCTAACATTGATGTTGGTGTACTTTTCATCATCGGAATGGCTTCTATTGGTGTTTACGGAATTATGATCGGAGGTTGGGCTTCCAACAACAAGTATTCATTATTAGGTGCAATTCGTGCTTCTTCACAGATGATTTCTTACGAATTGGCGATGGGTCTTGCATTACTTTCTATCATCATGATGACAGGAAGTTTAGATCTAAAAGTAATTACTGAAAATCAAACTGAAGGAAAACTTTGGGGAATTATCCCTATCGGTTCCGGCATGAACTGGAATATTTTCTACCAACCATTGGCATTCTTAATTTTCTTTGTGGCAGCTTTGGCAGAAACCAACCGTCACCCTTTCGATTTACCAGAATGTGAATCTGAATTGGTAACAGGGTATACTACCGAATATTCATCAATGAAGTTAGGTTTATACATGTTTGGAGAATATGTGAATATGTTTATTTCTAATGCTTTCATGGTAGTACTTTTCTTCGGAGGGTACAACTATCCGGGAATTGAATGGGTAACTCAGAATTGGGGTGAAAATACAGCAGGTATTTTGAGTATCGTAGCATTTTTATCTAAAACCATAATCGGAATTTTGATCTTTATGTGGATCAGATGGACGTTGCCAAGATTCAGATACGATCAATTGATGCACTTAGGATGGAAAACTTTAATTCCATTGGCATTGGTCAACTTAATGATTACAGGAGCTGTGATTTTAGCTTTTGGAAATTAAGAAAGAATTTGAAAATTTGATAATGAGATAATTTTAAAAATTAACATTATCATTTTAAAATAAAATAGTAAATAATTAAGATAACAGACAAGATTAGTCTAAAATCTAATGTCTAACATCTAATATCTATAATTAAATGAAACTTACAAACAGATCAAAAGTTGTTTCAAATAAAGAGATGACCTTTTCTGAGAAAATCTACTTACCTGCGATTTTCAAAGGAATGGGGATTACTTTTAAGCATGCTGTGAGAACCGTTGTAAAACGTGCTCCCAATGTTTATTCTTATCCGGAAGTACAAAAGCCTAGAGCTGATATCTGGAGAGGCCAACATGTTTTGAAAAGAGATGAAGAAGGCAGAGAAAGATGTACAGCTTGTGGATTGTGTGCTGTGGCATGCCCTGCAGAAGCAATCACAATGACTGCTGCTGAAAGAACCAGAGAAGAAAAAGATCTTTACAGAGAAGAAAAATATGCATCGGTATATGAAATCAATATGTTAAGATGTATTTTCTGCGGTATGTGTGAAGAAGCTTGTCCGAAATCTGCAATTTATCTTACAGACAGATTGGTTGATGTAGAAACCAACAGAGGATCTTTCATTTACGGTAAAGATAAATTAGTTGAAAAAATAAATGAAAGGATTGATATCACAGAAAGACAATCCGAGAAACAAAAAAATGCGGTAAAATAATGGATCAGTTTTTATTTTTCTTGGTGGCGTTTTTAGCAGTGGCAAGTGCAGTTTACTTTGTATTTGCAAAAAATCCTTTATATGCTATTTTGTCATTAATTGTTACAATGTTTTCGATCGCGGGTATGTATATTCTTCTGAATGCACAGTTCCTTGCAATTATCCAGATCATCGTTTACGCAGGTGCTATCATGGTACTTTTCCTTTATATCTTAATGATGCTTAATCTTAATAAGCAAGACGAAAGTAAGAAGAACAATACTTTAAAGTTTGTTGGAGTTTTTACGGCTGGTCTTCTTTTGATTGGTGTTTTAGGAGTTTTCAGAGGAGTACAGGAAAGTCATGTAGTAGTTGAGAACGTAGATAAAGGCGTAGGTCTTACGAAGAATCTGGGAAGACTTTTATTCAATGAATATGTTTTACCGTTTGAGCTTGCTTCGATCCTGATTTTGGCAGGTATTGTAGGTGCGGTACTAATCGGTAAAAAAGATTTATAAAAATTATGGGAGAAGTAAATACATTTATGCAAAGCATCCCTCTGGAATATTTCATTACTCTTTGTTCAGTATTATTCTGTCTTGGGGTTTTGGGAGTATTGCTCAGAAAAAATGCGATTGTAATTTTAGGTTGTGTAGAGCTTATGCTTAATTCTGTAAACCTTTTATTGGCTGCATTTGCGGCATACAACGGGAACAGCGACGGACAGCTTTTGGTATTCTTCATCATGGTAGTTGCAGCAGCTGAAGTAGCGGTTGGTTTGGCGATTATTGCGATGTTATATAGAAACACCCGTTCTGTAGATGTAGGTATATTTAATAAATTAAAAGGATAAGAATGGAGAATTTAATATATGCAATAGTACTTTTACCACTTATAGGCTTTCTTATCAACGGACTTTTCGGGAAAAATCTTCCTAAGATTGTAGTCGGAAGTTTGGCAACAGCTGCAGTTTTTGCATCTTTTTGTATTGCGGTAAGCTTATTTTTAAATTTTGACTCTGAAAGTCCGGCGGTTGTTGTAAAAGCATTCGAATGGTTCAGAGTAAACGGAGTTCAGATCAATTTCGGTTTCCAGATTGATCAGCTGTCATTAATGATGGTGATGATCATTACAGGGATCGGATCTTTAATTCACCTCTACTCTATCGGATACATGAGTCACGACAAAGGTTTCTATAAGTTTTTTACTTATTTAAATCTTTTTATCTTCTCGATGTTACTTTTGGTAATGGGAAGCAACTATATGATCTTATTCATCGGTTGGGAAGGTGTAGGTCTTTGTTCATATCTATTGATCGGATTCTGGTACACCAACGAAGAATATGGTAAAGCAGCAAGAAAGGCTTTCATTATGAACAGAATTGGTGACCTTGGTTTATTGATCGGCATTTTCATGATTGCGTCTCAGACCAACTCTGTAGATTATATTTCAGTGGCACAAAATGCTTCTAAATTTGAATTAGACGGAACAATTATCATCTTTATCACAGCCAGTTTATTTATCGGTGCTGTTGGTAAATCTGCTCAGGTTCCTTTATATACTTGGTTACCGGATGCGATGGCAGGTCCAACTCCTGTTTCAGCATTAATTCACGCAGCAACCATGGTTACTGCAGGTATCTATTTGGTGGTAAGATCAAACTTCTTATTCACTTTAGCTCCAACCGTTCAGGGCGGAATTTTATTAATCGGATTCTTAACTGCAGCATTAGCTGGCTTCTATGCACTGCGTCAGAACGACATCAAAAAAGTATTAGCATATTCTACAGTTTCACAGCTTGGTTTTATGTTTATCGCTTTAGGTTTAGGAGCTTATTCCACAGCAATGTTCCACGTAATGACACACGCTTTCTTCAAAGCATTGTTATTCTTGGGAGCGGGTTCTGTAATTCACGCAATGAGCAACGAGCAGGATATGCGTTTTATGGGAGGTTTAAAAAAATACATTCCAATTACACACATTACATTCCTTATCGGAACATTGGCGATTTCAGGTTTCCCTTTACTTTCAGGGATGATTTCTAAAGACGAAATTTTGGTTGCAGCATTTGCTAAAAACCCTATTTACTGGGTAATGTTATTCATTTTAGCAGCAACAACCGCAGCATATATGTTCAGACTGTATTATTTGACATTCCACGGAGAGTTCAGAGGTACACAAGAACAAAAACACCATTTACATGAAAGCCCAATGAACATGACGTTACCGTTAATCGTTCTAGCAATTCTTTCAGTAATCGGAGGTTTTATTAATTTACCACACTTTATCGGTCACGGTCATTATGCTAAATTAATGGAATGGCTGAAGCCGGTACTGACACCGGAAAGCTTTAAGCAAATGGAAATGACTCTTTCGGGAGTTGATTTCAATACAGAAATGATTCTTTTGGGAGCAACAATCTTAATGTTCTTTACTGTTTGGTTCATTGTGAAAAACATGTATGTGAATAAGAAGAAAATGGCTCTTGCCGAAGAAGAATATACAGGCTGGGAAAAACTTTCTGCTAAAAAGTTATATGTTGATGAGCTTTACAATGCATTAATTGTAAAAACTTTTGAAGGACTTGGACGTGGCGGAAAAATGTTTGACAAAGGCGTTTTAGACCGTGTTGTAGACTATATAGGTGAAGGTGCTGAAGACAGCGGAAAATCTATGAAGCGTATACAAAACGGAAATGTTGAGAACTATGTTCTTATCATGACTTTGGCTGTGGGAATTATACTGATTGTTAACTTTATATTACAATAATGTCTTATTTACTATTAACATTATTACTTTTACCTCTTGTAGGTTCGGGATTAGCTTTTGCATGGAAGAACGCTTCCAGCAAATATTTGGCGCTGGGAATTGCTTTGATTCAGATGTTGCTTACATTTTACATCCTTTCGGATTTCAATTTTGAACCGACGGTTGACAGTGTTTTGCAACACGAGATCAAATATCCTTGGTCGCAGTTTATAAAAAGTAATCTTCACTTCGGAATCGATGGGATGAGTTTGCTTCTTTTATTGCTGACCAATATTCTTTCGCCTCTAATTATTTTATCATCATTTAACGAAAACGTAAGCTACAAAAACTCGTTTTATGGATTGATCTTGCTGATGCAGTTTGGTCTTGTAGGAGTATTTACAGCTTTAGACGGTTTGTTATTCTATATTTTCTGGGAAGTAACGCTTATTCCAATCTGGTTTATTGCGGCTCTTTGGGGACAGGAAAACAAAAGAATGGAATTCACGACAAAATTCTTCGTGTATACATTCGTAGGATCTCTGTTTATGTTGGCGGGTTTAATCTATGTTGGAATTCACTCGGCATCGTTTGATGTTACAGATTTGTATAATGCAGATTTGGGTGAAACGCAGCAGATTGTGGTATTCTGGTTTATTTTCTTTGCATTTGCAGTGAAACTTCCGGTTTTCCCTTTCCATACTTGGCAACCCGATACATATACTTATTCTCCAACTCAGGGATCAATGCTTTTATCAGGTATTATGCTGAAAATGGCGATCTACGGAGTAATCAGATATTTATTACCCATTACACCAACTGCAATTTTCGGAATTTCAGGACAAATTGTAATTATCCTGGCAATTATCGGAATTGTTCACGGTGCTTTAATAGCAATTATCCAAACGGATATGAAGAGAATCATTGCATACTCTTCTTTCTCACACGTTGGATTGATGGTTGCAGGTATTTTCTCTTCAGCAGTGCTTACTTTGAGAGGAACTTTAACGATTGAAGGAGCTGAAGGAGCTTTAGTTCAGACTTTCGCTCACGGTATCAACGTTGTAGGATTGTTCTATTGTGCAGATGTATTATATAAAAGATTCAAAACAAGAGACATTAGACAAATGGGAGGTTTGGCAAAAGTAGCGCCTAAGTTTGCAGTACTATTCTTATTGATTATCTTAGGTTCAATGGGAGTTCCGTTGACAAATGGTTTCATTGGTGAATTTATCCTTATTAAATCTATCTTTGATTTTAATGTATTGGCTTCAATCATCGCTGGTTTAACGATCATTCTTTGTGCGGTTTATCTATTAAGATTTTACGGTAAAGCAATGTTTGGTGAAGGTAATGCAGCAGTTTTGAGCACGGCAAAAGATTTATCGGCAGTAGAATTTTCAGTATTGGCAAGTATTGCGGTGTTTGTAATTCTATTAGGAATTTTCCCTCAGCCGATTATCGATATGGTGGGAAGTTCATTAGAGTTTGTGTATTCATCGATGATCAATTAAGATTTAAATAAAAAATTAAAAGAATTAAGAGATAGGAAGTAAAAAGGTAAAAGTAGAAAGAGCCAAGTAATAAAACCTGGAACCTTAAACTTTAAACTTGGAATTTCAAATCTCAAATCTCAAATATAAATTATGAGTGTTTTAATTATTGTTTTCCTGACAGCAGTTGCTGCATTATTCTCGGGAGTTTTTGAAAAGGGAAAATTCGCAAGATACATTGGGATTTTTGGGTTGATCGTTGCATTATATGTAAGCTTTTTACCTGAAGCTTCTTTCTTCGAAAAGTACAGATTAATGTATGAGTACGGACAGAATACAGCTTTGTTTACAAAAATTTCTATTGTAACGACTTTGCTTTTATTCTTCCTGGGAGGTTTTGCATTCAGCAATCACAGAAACCATCAGTCAGAACTGTATGCATTGATGCTTTTTGCATTGTGTGGAGGTTTTGTATTGTTCGGATACCAGAATTTGGTGACTTTGTTCTTAGGAGTTGAGATTTTGTCTATTCCGTTGTACGTAATGGCGGGAGCAAACAAAACTGATCTTAGATCAAACGAAGCTTCTTTGAAATATTTCCTGATGGGAGCATTTGCAACAGGTTTCTTATTATTAGGAATAGCCTTTATCTACGGAAGCACAGGAACATTTGATTTATACAGAATTCACGATTTCAGCACGGTAAATCCAACCAACGGAATGTTTATTCTTGGAGTTGTATTGATGCTTTGTGCAATGGCATTTAAAGTAGCTTTAGCACCATTCCACATGTGGAGCCCGGATGTTTACCAAGGTTCTCCTTCATTGATCACCGCTTTCATGGCGAGTGTGGTAAAAATCTCAGGATTTTATGCATTATTTAGATTAATGACGATTGGATTCTCTGGTGTTACTCACGAATGGATCAATATTTTAGGCGTATTTTTAATTATTACTTTACTATTGGCAAACGTGATGGGTCTTGCTCAGACCAATGCTAAAAGAATGTTGGCGTACTCATCAGTTTCGCATGCAGGATATATCGGTTTGGTATTCTTCGGAATGAATGCTCTTTCAACGTATACATTGGCGTTTTATTTATTCGCTTATTCATTGTCTACAGTTGGAGTATTTATGTGCTTGATTTGGGTTGAAAAGCTAAAAAGAGAGACTTCTTACGGAGCATTTAAAGGATTGGCTAAATCTGAACCATTATTAGCAACCGTTGCAACGATCTCTTTATTGTCAATGGCAGGAATTCCTTTAACGGCAGGTTTTATGGGTAAATTCTCATTATTTGCACAAGCTTTAAGCAAAGACAACAATACCTTCCTTGTAATTGTAGCAGTTTTAGGTTCGGCAATTTCAATTGCTTATTATTTAAGATTAATTATCGCAATGTTCTTCTTTAAAGAAACAACTTTCAAAACTTCAGAAAGAGTTACAGTAACTTACAATATTGTCGCAGTATTTATTATTGCATCAATCATTGCATTGGGTGTTTTCCCTGATTTATTTGCAAAACAGTTCGGATTGTAATCTGAATCAAACATATTTTAAAATTTAAACCTTTCAGTTTTTGGAAGGTTTTTTTATAGGAAAAGCTACTCGATATGAGCAGCTTTTTGTCATTTTGACACAGTACTTTTTTAGTCTACCGCTGTACAGTCGCTGTACCCTTTCTGTACCCTAACTACTTTTTTCGTTTACGCTATTTTAGATTCTTCGGTAAGATTACACATACGAATTCGTCGCATTAAGAAAGCAACATATATTCATGGCGAAAACATACAAGCAATACAATAATTTATAATAACCCCTTGAAATTGTATAATTTGAAGGGGTTATTTAATTTAGCTAATCTTAACTTAATGCGTCTTATCAAAAATTATATTTTACATTAAATCCTGTAAAAAAATAAGCCTTCCTTGGGCCGGGATTAACGTCGGTGTAGACAGAAGAATCATTATATTGATTATCCTTATCCGTATCATTAATACTATTTCCGTAAAAAAGGAAAGTATAATTAATCTGATTGGTTAAATTGTTTCCTATAACAAAAACATCTACATCAAATTTATTAAAAGTATGCTTGTAGCCGATTTTAGAGTTTAGAAGACCAAAACTATTCACTTTATTTGAGTTTGCAAAATCTGTGTAAACACTTCCCATATAGTTATAGCTATTCTGCCAGTACAAACCTATTTTGGTTTCAAAATCCAAACCTAAAGAAAACCTTGTTTTGGGAACTCCAACTACATTTTTATTATCATAAACATGCACTTTCGGCTCCGAGTTGCCCTCCTGCAAATATGTACTGAATTTAGAATATTTAAAATCATTGTAAGTGTAACTTGCAAAAGGCTGAAGTTTTGTAATAAAAGAGTTTTTCGGTCTGTAAGAATAACCTACACTCAATTCTAAACCTTTATTTTGCTGATCTCCTGTGTTTGCCCAATATGAATATGGTGTCTGTTCTTCATTTTGAATAGTCCCTCTCAACTGGGTCAGTTTATCTTTAATATTGATACTGAATAAAGAAACCTGATAATCTATAGAGGTATTCCCAAGTAATCCCTGAACACTGAAATCCCACATTTTTGCCTTTTCCGCAATAAGATTATCATTTGTTTTATTAAGGCCGCTTATAAACGATGTAGCAGAGGTCGGCGCATTGTAGCCTTCACTATAACTAAGGTTGATTATCTGATCTTTCCAAATTTTCTGTAATGCAAAGTGCGGTGTTGCAACAGCTTTGAATTTTTTGTCAAAAGACAAGTTTTTGTCATATAAATCAACTTTATTTACTAAAAATAAACCGGGCACAGCAAGCAGATCTTCTCTATTGTAACTAATCTGATTAATACTCAAACCTGCTAAAAACATTAAATCCCATGGTTTGTAAGTAATTTTTTCAATCGCAAAATAATTGGACTGATTATTTAGGTACTTAAAATAAGAGCCTTGATATAAAGGTCTCAAAATGGGATCTTCGGTAATTGTTACACTTTTAAATCTGTAATTTGAAATCAAAGATCGCGACTGCTGAAGTTCAGTTCCAAATTCTGTTCGGCTATTAAAATCACCCCAATCTTTATCAAAAACAAATACCGATCTCACGCCATAGTTGGATGCAGATGAAGTTTCGTAAGCTCCTGCCGCAATTCTGTCGCCTGTAGTTCCTGTATAAAATACGGTGGTATTGTTACTGAAATTTTCGTTAATTTTCCAAATATGCCCTATTCCGACTCTGGAAGTGATAAATTTAGTTTTGGCTCCTCTTCTGATATAGGCAAAATTTCCGTTATCAATACCGTTGTAATAGTCGTCATAAGAAATCTGCCCCGAAACCTGCTCCAAAGAATTGCCGTGAGAACCCAATAAAGTTATTTTTTGACTCTCGTTCAGTTTAAATTCGCCATTAATATTGTAAAAGTTTTTAATACTTTTTCCATGTGGACGATACCCGTCGCTTCCAATATGGGTATAATTTGCCGTTATAGAGTGATTTTCTTCAATATTTGATGCGGAAGTAGAAGTCTGGAATAATCCGAAAGAGCCCGTATTAAACTGCTCCGAAATGGAAGTTCCTTTCTGAGATTCTGGTTTGATATAAAATCTCACCGCACCTCCCGAACCGCCACCATACAAAGTTGCAGCAGGACCTTTTATCACATCCACCTGATTGATTAGTCCAAAATTGACATCATCCAAAATTGTAACACCATCAGCTCCGGCAAGAGGGATATTATTCAGGTACATTTTTATCCCCCAGTTGTTGAACTTCTGGTCATTTCCATATCCCCTTATTATGATTCTTTGTCCGCCGAGCTGAGTTCTTTTTTCTACCTGAACGCCCGCCATAGTATTTAAGCTTTGCTCAATAAATGCAGAATTATTACGATTAATCTCGTATTCTGAGATGATCTCTGTAGATTGTGCATGTTTTTTAAATTCTTCACGCTCTTTTATTATTTTTAATCTTGCCTTAATGATTACTTCATCGAT
Source organism: Chryseobacterium indoltheticum (assembly GCF_003815915.1). Taxonomy (NCBI): domain Bacteria; kingdom Pseudomonadati; phylum Bacteroidota; class Flavobacteriia; order Flavobacteriales; family Weeksellaceae; genus Chryseobacterium; species Chryseobacterium indoltheticum. Next base: position 917,947 of record NZ_CP033929.1, on the reverse strand, counting down.
TTCTTTTTCATTTTCCTGCGCATTCACAAATCCCATTAACCCCAATGAGAAGAGAATTATGTATTTTTTTTTCATCAATTTATTATAAAAACAAAAGGTAAAGAATACCTTACCTTTTGTTTTTTTTTAAGTTTAAATATTTATTTTCTTATGATAACAGAAGTGTAAACTATGTTTCCATTTTGTATAGCCTTCAATACATAATCACCTTTGATAAGATTTTCTATATTAAATTCTTCATCAGATTTAATATTCTTTTTTGTCATGACTAATTTGCCTGAAACATCAAATATCTCTATATCTACAGGTTTTCCGTTAGCTAGTTTTACATGAAGCGGACCTCTGGTAGGATTTGGATAAACTTGGTTTGCAACAGAATTTTGCTGAGTTTCATTGGTCGCTAAAGTTGTATTGTCTATCTTGGTTGTGAATGCTCCTCTTCCATAAGTTACAGCCAAAATTGTTTTATCTGACGCACGATAATCAAAATGATTAACTTTAAATTTACCCAAACCATCAGAATACAATGCCCATGTAGGTGAAGTCGCTTGAAAATTTGCCGTTCCCCAGACACCAAAATAAGTTCCTAAAATTACCTCATTATTATCTTCAGGATTCATAAAAATAGCTTTTACCGGAATATCGGGAAGGTTACCTTCTTTAGAGATCCAGGTTGTTCCTCCGTCGATACTGTAAAATACACTTGTTTTATTGAAATTGGAAACAGTTACCATAATCTCGCTTTCTGAGGCTCCTAATTTGATATCAGAAATATATCCTCCAAAATCAAAATTAATTTGTGAAGTACTGTGTGTTGCATTTGCATTGGTAACTTTGAATAACTTCCCAGACGACAAACCAATAAAGAGCGTAGAACTTGCAGTAGTATAAGGTGATACAAAGATATCAGTGGCAAATTCTCCTGCTGTTACGGCTACAATTGTTAACTGGGTTCGAGTAAGGCTTAAAGGTACACTTGCAAGACCACTTATTCTGTTCAACACAATAGATGTTGAAGATGATGAATTTGCATTGGTATAAGCAATATCAAGATTTCTATCTACTGCAAGAGGGTTTATAAATTGTCCGGCATTTCTTTGAGTACTCGAAGACAACAGATTATATGCCCCTTGTGCATTAAAAATGATATGATTGTTATAAACATAAGATGCTATATGATATAAACCTTGATCATCATAGGCTGTATAAGCACCATCTCCACCATAAACTTCCGAAGACGTATAAAAATTATTTGCCAAAGGAACGCCTGACAGTCTTCTTGTGCCATTATCCTGTGCGCCAAGTATCATATTTTCATTTGCAAATGTAGCGGTGGGATTTAAAGTACCATGATAAAATTGAGTAATATTAAGACGTTTATTTCGTACCCCGATTGCCGAATTATTGGCAAGGTTATTTTTGTCTGCCGCAAAGAAAATACCTCCATCGTTACCCATTACAAACTGATTAAGATTTTTAGGGTTAAAAACCAGTGCATGTTGATCTGCATGTACTCCAGCAATGTTGGCAGCATTCAGTAAATTATTATTTGACCATTTGGTATACTGCGTCCAAGTGGCACCACCATCGGTACTTTTATATGAATCTATACCTCCTACATAAACGTGCTCATCATTTTGAGGATCCGTTTCAATTACTAGATCGTAAAATGCTTGTCCTCTTGTAAAATCATTATCCGGTTGCCCAGTATCTATAGGATTGGGTAAAGTAATTCCTGACACAGCAACATCCGTAGAAATCCACGTTGTACCACCATCTACTGTTTTTAAAATTCTTACCGGTTCTGCATTTGTTGCCCCTTGCAACAGAGCATAAGCTTTTAAAGGATTAGTATTGGAAACCTCTACCATAACCCTTGAATTTTTGTTACCAACATCATAAACATTTGTGAAAGTGGCTCCATAGTCATTTGATTTAAAAATTTTGCCACCAGAGCTAGATGAGCCGACAAAACTTGATCTGGTTGATACCCAGATTGAATTATCTGTACCTACTTCTATATCCTGAATATCATACCCTTGAGTAGTGGTTGAAAGTAAAGTATTTAATAATGTGAAATTTGTGCCATCAGTAGATTTATATAATCCGGCTTCATATACACCAGCAAACGAAACATTCCCAGACATATCTCCTAAATAAGTTCCCGCAACACCAGCATAGACTTCTGAAACTCCATTATTATTTACCACTTGTATGTCGGGTACATTGTAAATCCCTTTTTTTACACCATTGGATGCATATCCATTTTCTATATTGAATATTTGTTGCCATGTTGCACCTCCGTCGGTTGTTTTCCAAATTCCTAATCCACTAAAATCTCCAGTCTCTACTTCCCCTGTTCCTACATAAAAAATCTGTGAATTGTTGGGATCTGAGACGATACAAGATACAGTAGTGTTAGACCAAAAACCATCCACTAATACCCATTCAGAAGTAGCGTTTGTAATATCATTATTATACCATAACCCACCTGAGACACCGCCAGCCCAAACTTTTTTACCTGTAACATCATTAGGATCAAACATGATTCCCCTTACTCTTCCTCCAACTTCATAAGGGCCTCTTTCTACCCATAGACTGTTAATGTTTTTACTGGAGTATTGACTATTAACTCCATTAAACATTTTTAATTTTTTTTCGGGTCTATATGTACCCGACTCAACTCTTTTATCAAGTTCTACATAATTTTGATTGCTTACTTGGCCGGTTTCCGGATCCATTGTGGCAATAAAGTCTTGTAAATAATACTCATTAGGTGGTTTCTGATTATGTTTTTTAGCAAATTGAACATTTTTTTTGAAAGCTTGTGTAGCATCTTTAATATGTTTCAGATACTTTTCATTTGCTTTTGAGTTCTGGATTTCTTCTTTTTTTGTCACTTCTTGTGCGTTTAAAAGAAAAGAGGTTCCTATAAGACCTACAGAAAGAAATAATTTTAACATCATATTAGTGTTTTTATTGTTATTTATTGTTATTGTTTCATTTTATTCAGGTAATTTCTCATTTTTTAATAAAATTTTATTATTATTATTTTCATTATTGTTTAATTTTATTTTTTGTTTTAGTTCTCTTTTATTTTTTATATTTTCTGAAACTAAATAGGCATTACTGTAGTCTGAAATTTTGTTTGCATCCTGATTTTGAATTTCACCATCAATGCCTATGGTTACTCTTGAAGATTCAGGAAAATATATGCCTTTCAAATACACATTACCATTTCTATGTTCTTGTACTAATGGTATTTTAACATTTTCAATTAAAAGATACTTAGGCTGTATTCTTGAATTGCTTTTTATAACAATATTAAAATTTTCTGATCTTGCTCCTTTTACTCCACCAAGAATTGTGGTATGAGTTGCTTCAATTAATCTATGATGTTGAGCAGAGCAACAGTTGCTAAAAAAAAATATTACTAAAATATAGCTTATAACTTTCATATTATATAATTTCCTCACCTTCAGTTTGTTAAAGTACAAAAAAATATTACATTACCAAATTTTAATTTAAAAAAACATTTTTTAAATTAATGAAGAGGAATATACAAACAGTTATTTTCCTTTCTTTTCTACAATCTATCCCATTTGTTATGACAACTATCCTTCGGATACTACATTCGTAACCTCTACTTTTTCGGATCTGATAACTACAGATAAAAGAGCTTCCAGGATCAGTACTAAAGATAACTTACAATATTGTCGCAGTATTTATTATTGCATCGATTATTGCCTTAGGTGTCTTCCCTGATTTATTTGCAAAACAATTCGGATTGTAATCTGAATCAACATATTTAAAATTTAAACCTTTCAGTTTTTTGAAAGGTTTTTTTGTGTTAAAAAATAAAACAATAATCATTTGTCGTATAACTACTACAAAATATTCAATTAAATCTTATTAACTTTAAATAGATGAAAAACACAAACACAAATGATAACGAATTTTATAAAACACAAAGTTCGTCCGGATGACAGCCTGAGCTCCATTGCCGCCCGAATATATATTTCTGAAAATGATTTAAAAACATTCCACAATCAAAACTGTGGAAAAATGAATAAACTATTTGTAAACAATCTGAAAGGGATTGATTTTATTCTAATTCCAACCCATTTAGTTTCCGAAGAAAAGCAGAAACTTCAACAACAAAAATTACTTCCACCACCGGATTATTTTCTGAAATTCCATTTTGATAAATATTCTGTTGAAGAATATTTTGAGCAATCTGAAAATGAAAATTTAAAGTTTAATTACAAGATCAATCTCAACATTAAAGAAGAGAAAGAAAATTTCCTGGCGGAAATTCATGTCAAGAATTTAGCAAAAAACAACGCAACGCCGGATGACAAAGTTTCTTCCCTTACTTTGGATTGTATGAAAAGCCTCTATCCTATTTCATATAAAACTTCATTAAATGGGAAAATAGAATCTTTCAGTAATCATCAACGTTTAATTGAAAAATTTAAGGAAAAGCGAAATGATATTAAAGATTTTTATCTTGGAGAAATTTCTCAAAAATATCTCAATACGTTTGAAGAAGATATATCTGATGAAGATTATTTTTTCAGGCAGATGCAGTCTAATTTATTGTATCAGGTTTTATTTCCAAACTTAGAATGGTTCCACAAAAAATCTACTTGGAAAGAGAAATTTTATATTCATATCAATTCTTTTCCGCTAGAATTCAGTTGTCAGACTGAACAATTATTTGAAGATTCTGAACTTGTTGAAACTAAAATGACAGGAACTCTTTCAGAAAACTGTAGCCTTAGAGAACTTCTCAAGGGAATTAGGATTGAAGATGAAGACATTCAAAACAATATCAATGCTGAAATTATAATTCAATACTTCACTTCTAAAACGACAAAACAATTACGTGAAATAAGATCTTCTGTCAATATTTGGCATCAAAACGAATTATTTCAAAAACATCAATTACACATAACACAATATAAAGATGAAAACCTACCAATCACAACCGAATGACTCTTTTTCAGGAATTGCCAAAAAGTTTAAAATAAAAGATGAAAATTTTCTGAAAACATTTCATAATCTGAATTGTCCGCAGAGTGAAACAATAAAAGATGAAATTCCCGCAGGAACCACACTTTTGATACCCGAAGATCCTCAATTTCTTAATGATGAAAAACAAAACATTGATGAAGAAATAAATACAATGAATAATGAAAGTGGATCTGAACCAGATCCCGGTGAAGACACGATGGATGAGGAGTCTGAACAAAATGCATCAACTATTAAAGACCATAAAGAAGAAGAAAAGAAAGAGCAAAACAGTGAAAGCAACTCTTCGGAACATGACGGAAAATATTTCGTGATTCCAAAAGGGAAAGCCATTTGTGACAAAGGAACTCAATTTCCCGGTTTCAAAGTAACAAGTCATCAAAAACACTATTGGAATGATGAAAATGGAGAATCTGATTATCTTGCCGTCACTGAAGACGACGTAATGTTTAATCCAGCCGCAACACCTTTCGGAAGTTGCTCGGTAAAAAATGGAAATCCATGTGCATTTTTACCTTCAGGAAAATGGACAAAAACCTACGATAAGGTAAAAGTAATGGGTAAATACTGCGTAACGGAATTGTCAGAGCTCTTGTGTGCCACCGGAGGAAAAATCACAGTTTTAAAGCACGGACAAGAATCTGAATTAGGAAAAAGCAACGTCAATAATGCTGACCCAAAAGAGCAGCATGTGTATAATCCTGTTGTGGATTTTGAAGAGTTTAAAGAGGAAATAAACGGAGATGATCCTTTTGAAGTGGAATAATAGATAGTAAGCTATGAAAATTATAAAAGGAAACGCAAATCCTAAAGCAGAAGAAAAAAACTTTTACCAGCTATCAGATTTTATATATAATTTAGAAAACCCTCTTTTTGGAAAAAAGGAGAACGAGAAATATATATGGACATTATTTAAGAAGGTTAAAAATAACTGGAAGCAAGTTTCAGGCAACATAAAGTACGGTGAAAAAGTGCCTTATACTTTTGGTGAAAAAGTAGTAGGTATTCCATTTAAAATTGAAGTTCATATAGAAAGGAAAAACTTGTTTAATAAAAATGAAAAAGTTCTCGCAGCAACCTTAATTGTAACTCCAAGAACAAAAAATGAATCTACCATTGGAAGAGTAATTTTATTAAACAGAGAAAAAGCAAATGTTAACACAGCAAAATTTAACGAAAGCTTAACTGCAGAGGCAAGAACTTCGAATCTCGTAGGAAAAGAAATAACTTTCTATCTTTGGGAAGAAGGTGCACCAGAAGATAAAAAATATCAGAAACCTAAAACTGCACAGGTAGACAAATATGGAATCGCAAGAGTAAAGTTTATTCTTTCCGACTATGCCACACCACAAACATGGATGAGCTTTTTTACAGGTGATGATAATGTGACAAAAAAGTTTTTTGTAACCGCATCTTATCAACTCAAAAAAGTCACTAATAAAACACCGGTTACTGTTACTGACGAACAACAACAACAACAACAACAACAACAACAACCCGAAACAAAAAAGAAGCAAAGCGGACCGATTGAGAAACTTACTGAGATTGTTCTTATAGGAGTGGAGAAAACGGCTGAGCTTTTTGATGATAAAACGAAAACACCAACGAGTATAGGTAAAGCGGCGAAGCAAGAGTCACCAAGTAATTGTATTTGTAAAGAACAATATAAAGATTTGGTCTGGGGTGGAAAAGTAAGTTGTGAGTTTAGAAAAAAGGTTGTGCAAATTTGTGCAGAGCTTTGGGGAGAAAGCCGAAAATTGGAAATGGCTAATGGTTTAATGGCAGTGATGAAAGTAGAAACTTGGGGAAGTTTTAAAGCACATCATCGAGAAGGCTTTAAATCAGCTAATGACAACTCCAAAGATCTGACAATAAGTAGCTTCCATAAAGATAGTGGCTCTAAATCTTCTCGTGCGGTTGGATTAATTCAGTTTACTCAGGATGCATTAGAGGGAATGAACGAATTTCCTAAATCTACTCCAGCAACGAAAGGAACACAACCAAGGTATGATGCTTTAAATAGGTTGAAACTAAGTTATGCTCAAATGGGAGAAATTAGGCAACTTGATAAAGTGAAAAAATATTTTGAAACTGCTAAGAGCAAAATAAAAACTCCAGAAGATATTTATCTGCACGTTTTTGCTCCCGAAGGAGTCGGTAAAAATGATAATTATTTATTGTATACAAAAGGAACTGACAAGTATGATAATAATAAAAGTGTTGACAAAAATAATGATGGGATACAGAGGAAAGAAATATTAAAAAGATATTATGATAGTAAAAATGAAGGAGAAAATTATAAAACATCTGAATTTTCATGCGGAATAATCTCAAACAATAAAGATATTAAGGCAACAGATATTGTAACCTATCATATTTATTATACTGGGGTAATTGAAAAACATATTCCAAGAAAAATAAAATCAGGTTATGAGCAGAAATATAAATACATTTTTCATGATAAAGAAAACAGAGAACATGAAATATGTGTAACTGACTGGCATATAACAACAAGAAAATTACCAAATAGAAGAAAAGTTTATTCAAAACCAACTCATTCTAAAATTATTAGTGACAAAAATGTAACTGAAGGTCAAACTAGACGAAGGGTAATCTATGAAAATGGAGATATTGCAGAATATGGTTCAAACAATGGCGATACATTTTGGAGATTATATGAATCAACATCAGAACAAAATGAACTAGTAAAAATGCCAGATTCTGTAAGTTATGTAAATTATTCTTTTTCTGGAACACAAAGAAGATATACAGGTCCAAGTTATTTTGCTGGATTTTTAGGTGCATTAGCAATTACAGGGTTATCAATAAGTACTACTGGCTCTTGTTTTAGAGAAGGCTCTTGTTTTCCAAGCCAATTTCACGTTAATGGTGAAAGTATAGATACTATTTATTTTTGGAATTTAGGAAACGATCAAAAATTTATAGATTCCATGAAATTTTTTCATTTTAGAGAAAGAAAAGCAGGAAATAATCCATATTTTAAAAAATTAAAAAATGTAAATGATGGAGGAGATTTACATGATAATCATTTACATTGTGGGAGTTTTGACGAATCAAAAATTAAAGTTATAAAAGAATAAATATGAGATATTATATAATGGTAATTTTATTGGTAATTATTACTACAGGATGTAAGAAAAGTTACCAAGTTGATAAGAAAATAGAGAATAAATTATTTCAGTTTACAGAAATTGGCAATAAAGAATTGCTTACTACAAAATTTCCTCAACAATGGAGAGTACGTCCTTATGAAAATTCTTTTCCCATAAGTGAATCTGATGCAATTAATGAATCTAATTTAAATAAGTTAGACTATTTTGATAATGTGAAAGGAAAATTATTAAAAAACAAAAAGTACATTTCTTTTATGACAGAAAAAGGATTTCGGCTTGATTCAATTTGTGTTGTAGATTCTATTTCTAATAAAAAACAATCGTTTATTTATCTTAAAACATCCAAAACAATTGAAGACCCTAACTACGATTTCCCTCCAACTGTACATCAAATAGACATTCTGGTTTTCGAGAATTCGCAATTTTCACGAAAATTAAATATTTATACAAAAAAAAGCTACCCTTTTGCAATTGATTTAAAACTTGGTTACTTTAATAAGGACGGGAATCTTTTTACAAAAGAATTCAAAACAGATGAAGAGAATACAATATTCACAAAAGAAGAACATTTTAAATTATCAAATGATGGATTAATTATAAAGCAGAACTCAACAATAATTAAAGAAAATAAAAGCAGTATTGCAAAAAAAAATATATTGAAAGAGGTTGACCTTATTGGAGCATATAAAATTTATGCTCCAGCAGTTAGTAATTCTAATGGCGAGGAAATTTCTTTAGGATATTTTATTACAATAAAATCTTCAACTAAAGCTATTTTAAGCATTGATGCAAAATATTCTGAAGATTATGGTTGTGAAGGTGAGTACAGACTAACGAATAATGAAAATGTCATACATGCTAAAGGCAAGTGCGACCAAGATAGCGTAGACGATTTTTATCTTAAATATGAGAATGGAAAATATTTCATTAAAAGTAAACGATTCATAAATCAAAATTGGCAAGAAACTATAAAAGAATAAGAGAATTATGAAAAATCTAATATTTTATCTATTTATTTTAATGTGTTTTTCTTGTAAAAAAAATGATTTAAAACAAGCTACTAATGAGTCTTTAGCGAACTTAAACGAAAATAATCAAAAAAAGAAAAACACAGAAAACTTAAAAAAAACTATAAAAAGAGACACTCTTATTCCTCTAACGAATAATGTGAAATTATACTTTCATCAATTTGATGAAACTCAAAAACTTTGGAAAATTCCGAAGCTCATTAAAAATGATAAAGACACGATAAACATAAAAAATTGGGATAATGAATGGGGCAGTGAATTAGATATTAGATTATCTCCTAATAAAAGATACATGGTATTAGATGCAATCATAAAAGGTTTTTTAAACAATAATAAAAAAGAACTATATGAAAATTATACCTGTCAGCTTATTGATATTTACAAATCAAAGGATTTAGATTCTTTTCAAGAAGATTGCGGAGGCGAATGGAATAAGAATAATGAATGGATTTCAAATGAAGAAGTTATATTCACTGGTAAAAATACAACCACAAGTAATTTATTTGTTGCTCGCGATTGTTTAAATTCAAGATTCTCTATCGAAATAATTGATATTCAAAGCATTCTTACTTTCAAAATATTTGATAAAACAAAAATTATTTTAAAAGGTATTATAAATATTGATAAGAAAGAAACTCCAAATACAATTAACTTAGGAAAAATTGGTGGTATCTATTATGGAGACAGCATTGTAATTCAGAATGATGGTAATTCGATAAACGAGTATAATCATTTTATACAATGCAATCAAAAATATTTAACGTTTGTGAGAGATTAGTGATTCGAATTTATCATGAAAAATATACTCTGAAAAAGTATTTTTAGCAACTTCGGAAACAAATGCAAACCTCACCTACATTTTGAAGTTTCAAATGTTGGTTCAGCTCCAGGATTAAATGGTAAATGCAATCCTTCCTTTTATTTTAAATTCAAAACAGAAGAAGAACTATCTAAACCCGAAATAGATTATCAAAATAAATTAAAAGAGAAAGGATGGAACTAATAAAAAAAATATTGTTTTGCTTGTTTTTATCATTTCTAATGTCATGTGACGGACAAAATAAAAAAACAAGTAATGAAAGAAAAGTAAATCAAACGGACAGTATACAAAAAGAAAATGAAACTTTTATACTACAAAAACAGCTTTCAAAAAATAAAGATAATTTTAAGTATTTTTTTCCTGAATTCGTTTATCAGTTGATACCTACGGAAAGTTCACTTTTTGATTTATCAATAAATGAAAATGTTTATAAAATAGATTTGCTTTTAGATAGTGCATCAATAAATATTTGGGACTTGAAAAAATCAAAAAACCATCTCATCTTGATAGAAGGTAATGATTATTATGGTTCAGTTTTTTATGTATATTACTATCATAATAATGTTTTAACTTACTATGAAACTTTTAATCACATTGCAAAAGAAATTGAAAAAAGCAATGGAGAAAAAGTTTTCAGTATTGATTTAAAAGGAGAGACTTTAAATATTTCTTTATCTCAGAATAATAAAAATTCTAAATACAATTTGCAGCCAATTAAAGACATTTCACTGCTAAGCATTAAGGATACAGTGAATACCTCTGAACTAAAAGAAGAATAGAAGAAAGAAAACTTTGAAATTATCAAAGAAAAAACAGCAGATATAAATCTAGATGGGTTAGAGGATGAAATTTATGTTTTATGGAATGCAACGAAAAAAACTTTTCCAATATATATTATTTTACAGAAAAACAACAGTTCTGTAGACAAAGTCATTATGAATGAAAATATATTGTCTCCAGTTTTAGGAAATTCTACAGGAACAGGTTTAATTGATATAGTTTGTAAAAATGGTTACATAACATTTGAAGAAAATATTTCTGAGGGAAGTCCTTCTCAAAACAAGTATATCACTTTTTTTTACAATAAAAATGATGCTCATATTTATTTACATAAATATGGTATAATTGCAATGTATGATGATGATTCTAAAGATTGGGAAAAAACTTACATCTCAAAAAATTTCGGGAAAATTAATTTCGTAAATTATAATAATGTTGATATTATGAGTAAGTTAAAATAAAATTTCAATATAGCTTATCTTACAAGAATTTTATTTGTTTTAATGCGGTTTTTTCAAAAAAAGCATTCCATTACAATATAGCATTTAATATAAATATATGAAAAAAGCGATCTTCTTTTTAATGTTGCTTGTTATTTTTGGCTGCAAAAAAAAATCTGCTGAAAATAACAATATAAAAAATCAAAACGGAAATAAAGAAAACATATTTAATTATCATGAAATAACAGAACAGATAGAACAAAACAATGATTTTTATAAGCTTGAAGATTACAGAACACCAATTTCTAAAAATCAGTTTATTAAAGATTCTATTCTTTATAAAAACGACTTATTAGATAATAAAATTGTATTTGAAAATGGAATCCTGAAAACTTCTTTTGGCAAGATAAAATTTATTGTAAATAAAAATATAGATTCTGATTCATTTGTAGATTATTCGTATATAGGATTTAATAAAAAAAAACATTTCCACGTTATTAATATTAAACTTTATGATGGTGAATTAACTTTGTTAATGAATGACGAAAATTATAATTATAAAATTATCAATAATACCCCATTATTTTCAAAAAATAACGACTATGCTATTACCTATAAAGATAATGAAGGTTTATCATCTTCTTTAGATCTATACAAAATAGAAAATGGTTCTTTAAATAAGTTCTACATATTTTCATCTGAAGACAATATCATTGAAAGCGCTGTTTGGAGTGCTGACAACAATATAATAATTAAAGCAAAACCTTTAAATAACGATTCTTATAAATTTTACAAAATAGATATTAACAATTTAAAAACTCAAAGGCAAAAAGCATATGTTAATAAAAATTTTAAAAATGATTATGTTTTAGATAGTGCTTTAGTGATATCCCCTCTGAATGAATACAAAATAATTGCCTTAGAAAAAACAGAAAAAAAGAATATTGAAAATGTGCAACACAATTCTTTACCAATAATTATACAAAAGAAAGATGGGGAAATATTTAAAGATTATGTAATAAATGATCAACTAACTTTCAAATATCATGATAATTGTCCAGCAGATGGATTTCAACGGTTAGTTTCTAAAAATAATTATTTCACCATTGAACAAACATATTGTAAAGATTTTATGTTTGTTCAGTCCTATGTAACATTTAAGATTGAAAATGAAAAAATAGTACTTTATAAATACGGCGAAGAATATACAGAAAGAAGTAATCCTGAAAAAAATATAAATAGTATTACCAAAACTTCAAAAGATTTTGGCATTGTAAAATTTGAAGATGTAACGGAAGATTTCCTTATTAAGTTAATGCAAAAATAAAGGAGTTAAAACCTAATGATATCAAAAGAAGTTTAGGGAAATTTACCACAACCAATATCAGGAAAAAAGGAATCAGTAATTTTACGTTTAGAGAAAAAGCAGTCGGTTTCCCCGTTGCGCAAAGTCTCCCGACTTTTGAGCATATAAAAATAAACCCAGCTCAATTGAAGTGGGTTTTGTATTAAAAAAAACCTATTTTGTATATGGAAACAAAAACTTTATAATATTATCAACACAACGATAAAAATATCTATCACAACAAAAAAGCCAGTCTTTTATACAAATTTAAACACCAATAACAGCTAATTTCCTCATTCTTTTCATAACTTTACCTCCACAATTTTTCTTACATTTTGGCAAATCTTTACAAGAAAGAAAGTCCGTTTCAGGTTTTTATATCGTTCAAAAAATATTTGGATGTGTTGGAGCACATTCGGTATAACGATCGGTTAGAATATCGAGCCAATTATGCAGAATCTTTGATTGAGAAAACTAAGAATTTTAAAGAATTAAGAGATGGTTTTCAGGATCTTTCGGTGTTTGAAAAGCACAAAGACCTCATCAGACTTTTGTTGGCAGACCTCTTCCCTACCGGTTTGACGAGAAATGAAATTAAAGCTGCAGGAATTCCGCTCACCAATCTTACGTTCAATTATACCGAAAGATTTCAGAATATTTTAAATGACGCAGGAAAAGATTTTGAAATCGAGTTCAGAGATATTAGCGATGACGAATATTACGTCTTTTGCTGTTGCCTGATTTTGCAGACTTACCTTAAAAAAGATATTAAAGTTACCATTCCGTTTTATTATGACATTCCCGATAAACAGGGAATTATGAAGCATTATAAAATTACGGTCAACTCAGATTTTAGTGATGTTTATCCTGCCGAAGGCACCAAGATTCCGCCCGATGATGTCTTGGATATCCTGCTTGAAAATTTAGATGATATACAGCTTTGGAAAAAATACTTTCAGCCGGAATCATGGATTTTAAAGGGTTTCAGCATTATCTCTCTCATCGATTGTACTTCGGAAGTGGCATTATCTGATCTGAAGTCGAGCATGATTAAAATTGATCTCGAAAATCCTTCGCCTGATGAGAATTTAAAGGAAATATTTAAATCTTATTTTGATGTTCCCGATCTCAATTTTGGGTTGATGCTGTTTAATACAAAAAACAAAAGGCTCGAAAAATTGCCTATTTATGAGAATGTTTTCACCAATTATCTTCTTGATTTTTGGATCAACACATTCGATGAAGAAGTAAGGAAAACAGCTTTTGAAAACATCAGTTACAATTCAAAACCCGTCGTGGTTTCGAACGTCGACAAGCTTGATGATGAGATTAAAAAACTTCCTTCTTTCAGTATTTTAAAAGACAATAACATCAATAGCTTCATGGTCATTCCTATTATGAAAGACAATGAATTACTAGCAATGATGGAGTTTACTTCGCCGATAGCCAACAGCTTAAATGGTTTAAAACTAAAAAAACTCGAGTTTGTTGCCGATATGATTATTTTCTCACTCAGCAGATTTTCGTATGAAAGGAATAATCAGATTGAAGCTATTATTCAGCGTGAATATACAACGATTCATGACAGTGTTATCTGGAAATTCAGAAATGAAGCAGAACGTTACTTCAATGCTTATTTAGCAAAAAAAATATATACTTTAAAAGAGATTTCATTTAAAAATCTTACTCCACTATTTAGTTTTTCAGACATTCGTTCTTCATCAGACAAGCGTTTTAATCTGATGCTCGAAGATCTTAATCAGCAAATAGACGGGCTTCATGAAGTCATGACAATATTAAATTCATTAGAAGCTGAAAAATATTCTTTGGCATTGGATGTTTTTGAAAACGAACTGAATAATGAAATAAAAGCAGATACAGAACAGCGTTTCCAAAGACTTTTACGGGAAGAAATTCACCCTTACCTGCAAGGTCAGCTTGAAGTGAAAAGTGATGAAAATATCAAAGATAAAATCAAAAGTTATCTCAGTCAGGTTTTTACACAGAATGATCTTTTTTATGCCAACAGAAAAAATTTAGATGATTCTATTACGCTTCTCAACCGTAAACTAGCCGACATTTTAGACCAGAAACAAGTGGCTGCTCAGGAAATTTTCCCGCATTATTTTGAAAGATTCAAATCGGATGGTGTTGAGCACAATCTGTATATTGGCCCCAGTATCGCACCAGAATTACCTTATTCTCTGAAAGTCGTTCACGAGTTGAGATATTGGCAGCTGGAAACACTTTGTAAGATGGAACATGAGTTCAGATTGTTCAAAAAAGATCTTCCGGTTCCGCTCGATATTGCTTCGCTGATTTTTGTGTATAATGAAAAAGTAGACATCCGTTTCCGAATGGATGAGAAACGTTTTGATGTAGACGGCGCATTTAATTCTAATTTTGAAATCATCAAAAAGAGACTGGAAAAAGCTCATATCAAAGATTCTACCGAGAGAATTACCTGTCCCGGAAAAATTACCATCGTCTATTTCGGATTGGAAAATCAACGTGAATATCTACAATACATCAACAGACTTCAAAAACAAAATATTTTAAAATCTGATGTTGAACTTTTAAGAGTTGAAGATCTGCAGGGAATTACAGGATTACTTGCAATGAGAGTTTCTTTAGCTTAGATCAATCTACAAAATAGGAATCAGGCTTTTTTAATTCACCTTGCGGAATTTCTGCCTGCTCAAAAATAGAAAATTCAATCGTTCTGCAAATACTGTTTAGAGCCAAATCATTTTCTTCCTCACCAAAAGGTTCCGCGATTTCCTGAATAATTGCGTCTAAAGCAATAAAAGTATAGCTGATCAGCAAAACAATCAACGGCATCATCCAATCTAAGCTGTCGAGTAATCCGAAAGGCAGCCAAAAACAGTATAAATAAACGGTACGATGAAGCAAAACACTGTAAGCAAATGGAAGCGGCGTATTGTAAATTCTCTCACAACCCCCGGAAATATTAGAAAACTGATTCAGCTGATGATTCATAGAAGTCAAAACAATCGTATCTATATTTTCTTTTTTATTTTGCTCATTCAGCCAATCTGAAATAAAGCCCAAAATAATATTAGGAATAAATTGCTTACCCTGAATCTGGTGAAACTGCTCTTCAGAAAGTAAATGTTGAATAGGTTTTGTTTCAGTTTTATCTCTTAATTGATAATTTAAAGACCAGCAAAATGCAGAAATAAGCTTTACAATTTCCTGTTTTTCTTCTTTTGAAACATTCGGTATGAAAGATAATATCTGTCTTGTTAAAGATCGGGTTTCAATGACCAGTAATCCCCAAAGTTTTCTTCCTTCCCAGAATCGATCATAACTTGCGGTATTACAAAAGCCCATAAAAATGGCTAAAGCCAAGCCTATCAATGTAAAAACAGTAGGATTGAGCTTAACTTTGTAATCATAAATCTTCCCATTAAAATAATATACCGCAACAGAAAAAATAGTAATAATGAAAAGCTGGGTAATTATTTTCTTTAGTACAGAACCTCTCCATATAAATAACATTTTCAGCCAGTGGGTTCGCTGTCTTACAATCATGTTTTGTGAAGTTTTAATTAAAGCGAAAGAAAAGCGTACGCAAAAGACAGTACAGAAATCACAATTCCTGCCATAAAAATCTTATACGTAATCGAAAGAAGCTTATATTTTCTGTCTAAAACTTTCCCAAGATAATAAAGATCTTTCACCATAGAATCGTAGATATAATCTCTGTCTTTGATGAGATCATGCATAGAATTCAGATAATGATTAAATTCCATTTGATGAAAATTTCCAAAAAACAAGAGATTTACCTTACGGTCTTTAATATCCTGATCGGTAAAAGTAGTTTTCGTCACATTGGGCTTTGTAGAAAGAATGGCAAAGATAATCGTCAGTACACTCGATATCAACAAGAAAAAAGTTGGGATGATAAGATGAGTGTTTTTGGGTGCATCCAATTTTGGAACCAATACAGACAAACATACCGAAATAATAATCGCATTCACTGAAAGTAAAATATTAGCTTTGCTGTCTGCAATATCGCTTAATCTTGTATGATTATTCAATGTCACTCTAAAGAGCGTATCTACACTTCTATCTGATTTTTGGTCTTTATCCTTTTTTGAATCTGAATTTTCTTTTTTGGGTTTCTCTTCTTTATCAATCTTCTTTTCCAATTTTTTTACATTTTTCAGTTTAAGCGGCTCCCAGTTTTCTTTAGCATAATCTGTAAAATACCGGTGCTTGTTTTTAAGAAAATCTACATTCATCTCATTCCATTCATCATTAGAAAAACACATTCCTCCCGTTAGTTCCCATTCTTTACGCAAAGCTTCTGCAGAGTCATTATAAAACGGACTTGCAAAATGGCTGAAGTCTGCATCTTTCATAATCATTTCTAAAAGACCCTCAGGCTGATGATGTTTTTCGGTAGAAAGAATAAGTCTGGAAACTTCATCAATATATTCGTCAGAAAAATTATCTTTCATAAGAAAATCTTTCATAATAACAGAACTTCTTTGCTCGTGACCTTCAGCATTACAATCGGTAAAACCTACATCATGAAACCACAATGCAAGCAACACTTTTTCTCTATCGACTTCAGGTAAATTGGTGTGCTTTATGATTTCATCTGCTTTCTGAACAGCGTATGTGGTATGAATAAAATTATGATAAAAATATACAGAAGATAACTTATCTTTGAATAAGTTTTCAACATAATTTTTAGCTTTGTCTAAGATGCTCATCACAGAATTTTTCTTAATGTAAATGTATGAATTTATCCTTTAAATCTTATTTAAAAAAAACATCGCCGGCAGCAAAAATTTTTCTGCTTTCAGGGCTTCTTTTATCTTGTGCTACGTACAACGTAAAAAAGGGTAAAAACTTACATGAGGTGCCACAATCTGAAGTAAAAAAAGATAATGATTTTCAGATTTTTCTTGTTGGTGATGCCGGAAACGCAGAAGAAACTCAGGCTCAGCAAACATTGAATTTTCTTAAAAACAAAATAGATTCTGCCAACAGCAACTCGATGCTGATATTTTTAGGTGACAACATTTATCCTTTAGGAATGCCTAAAGAAAGCGACAAAGGCTATCCTCTTGCAAAAGAAAAAATGGAAAACCAGCTGGCAATAACCAAAAATTTTAAAGGTAAAACTTTAGTTATTCCAGGAAATCATGATTGGTATCACGGCTTGGATGGTTTAAAAGCACAGGAAGAGTTCGTGAAAACGTATTTGAACGATAAAAAATCTTTTTTGCCTAAAAATTCTTGCCCGATTGATGATATCAATTTAACGAAAGACATTAAGCTGATCATCATCGATTCAGAATGGGCATTAATTAATTGGGACAAATATCCAGGAATCAACAAAGGTTGTGAAATCAAAACCAGAGACGATCTTTATACAGAATTCAAAGATTTAATTACAAAAAATCAGGATAAAAGAATTATTGTTGCGCTTCATCATCCGGTAATCAGTTCTGGCGTTCATGCCGGATTTAATTCTGCAAAATCTCATCTTTCAGCATTTAACGGAAAAGTTCCTATTCCGGGAGTTGCCACTGTACTTACGACATTGAGGAGTACTTCCGGAGCGAGCATGGAAGACATCAACAACAGCCATTACGCAGATTTTGCCAACAGATTAAAAAGTATTGTTCAGGATAAAGAAAATGTAATTTTCGTTTCGGGGCACGATCATAATCTGCAGTATCATGCAGACAATAATATCAGACAAATCATCAGCGGAGCCGGTTCAAAAACAGATCCTGCCACAATTGTCAACAAAACCGATTTTTCTTATGGCGGAAGTGGTTTTGCTGTTTTAAATCTCAGAAAAGATTTGAGTTCCGATGTAGAATATTTTTCAACAAAAAATAATGAGCTCAAAAAACTAACGCAGATTTCAGTAATTCCTCAGCCTAAAGTATTTGAAAATAATTTCCCAAGTTTACTTCCTGCAACATACACCACAACTATTTATGCTGAAAAACTGACTAAAAAAGGGAAAATTTATCGTTGGATTTGGGGGGATCATTACCGAAAATATTATGCACTTCCGATCGAAGCAAAAACGAAAGATCTTTCGGATATGAATCCCGGTTATTCTCCTTTCAGAGAAGGCGGCGGAAACCAGTCGAACAGTCTTCGGCTGAAAACCAATGACGGACAGGAATTTGTAATGCGCGGAGTACAAAAAAGTGCCGTACGTTTTCTGAATGCTCAGGCTTTTAAGAAAAACGATTTCGGAAACGAATTAAATAATACTTTTCCTGAAAGATTCTTACTCGATTTTTATACAACCAATCATCCTTTCACTGGATTTGCAGTCAATAATATGATCGATAAGCTGGGTATTTTTCACAGCAATCCAGAATTATATTACATCCCAAAACAAAAATCTTTGGGCCGCTACAACAAAAATTATGGTAATGAACTATACATGATTGAAGAACGTTTTTCTTCTGATCCTAAAACTTTGCAGTCGCTTGATAATGCTTCAGATATTGTTTCTACGTCGGATGTTTTGAAAAACATGCGGAAGGACAGCAAATATTCCGTCGATCAGGATTTATACATCAGAGCAAGAATTTTTGATATGCTGATTGGAGATTGGGACAGACATGAAGATCAATGGAAATGGGCAGAATATAAAACAGGAAATAAGGTCATTTACAAACCGATCCCAAGAGACAGAGATCAGGCTTTCAGTAATTATGATGGCGCTGCGTTTACCTTTATTATGAACATCCCGATGATTCGTCACATGAAATCTTTTAAAGATGAAATAAAAAATGTGCGTTGGGTGAATATGGAACCTTATCCGTTAGATTTAATTTTTCTGAAAGGTTCTACCGAACAAAACTGGAGCGATCAGGCAAAATACATTCAGAAACATCTTACCGATGCTGATATTGATGTTGCTTTTAAAAACCTTCCGAAAGAAGTTCAGGATGAAACAATTGTCGATATCCAGAGAAAACTGAAACTAAGAAAAGAAAAAATCGAAGATAATGCAGTTGAATACTATCACATCCTTCAGGAAAAAGTTCCGTTGGTGGGAACTTTAGACAAAGACAAATTTGTAATCGTAAAGAATGAAAATTCAATTGATGTAAAACAATTTAAAATTAATAAAGATAAAACTGAAGAATTGGTTTTTGAAAAATCTTACGACGGAAAAAAGACAAAAGAGCTTTGGATCTACGGATTGGATGATGATGATATTTATGAAGTATCAGGTGACGGAAAATCTAAAACAAACATCCGTCTAATTGGTGGTTATAATCATGATGTTTACAGTGTTGCAAACGGAAGAAACGTAAAGATTTATGATTTTAAATCTCAGAAAAACACGTACGAAACCAAAGGAGCAGCAAAACACATCAGTGATGATTACGACACCAATACGTACAACTGGAAGCATCCGAAATACAACTTCTTTGCGGGTTATCCTATGGCAAATTATAATCCTGATGATGGTGTGATTTTGGGAATTGTAGCCAATTATACAGTCAACAATTTTATTCGTGACCGCTTTACTCAGAAACATAGTTTAAGTGCCAATTATTATACTTTAACAGGTGGATTTAATGTTGGTTATAAAGGAATCTTCAAAAAAGCAATTGCAGGATGGGATGCCGGAATTGATGCAACCTACACGACTCCATTTTTCGCGAGGACTTTCTTTGGCTTGGGCAATGAAACGGTGTATGAAAAAGATGAAGTGAGTAAAGATTTCAACAGAGTACGAATTTCTCAGTTTAAATTTGCTCCTTCCATCTCAAAAACAAGCTGGCTGAATTTGAAACATCAATTCCAGTTGAATTTTGAGCATTCAAAAGTACAGTTTAATGAAGATCGTTTTATCGCTGCTTCTACGGAAGTCAACCCTGAAGTTTTTAACGGGCAACAATTTGCGGGAGCTAATTATACCTTTAGTTTTAAGAACTTTGATAACAACGCTTTCCCGACTTTAGGTTTAGAAATGATTTTAAATGCAGGCTGGAAAGCCAATCTTTCAGAATTCAACCAAAATTTTGCCTCTTTTAAAGGAACTTTAAACTTGTTCCGCCGAATCGATAAACAAGGAAAATTTGTTTTTGCCAACTCCTCCAATGCGATGATTATCAACAATAATAATTTTGAGTTTTATCAGGCTGCAGCCATTGGTGGAAACAATGCAATGCGTGCTTATAGAAATGAAAGATTTGCAGGGAAATCATATTTTGTAAACAATTCTGAGATCCGTTGGGATTTTGGCCGTGTGAAAAACAATATCGTTCCTGTGAATATGGGAATTTTAGTAGGCTATGACGTAGGAAGAGTGTGGATTGATAATGAACAATCAGACAAATGGCATCAAGGCGTTGGTGGAGGATTTTGGATGAATATTCTCGAAACTTTTTCTGCAAGAGTTGATTACTTTACCGGTGAAGATGGCGGCAGAATTTCTGGTGGTGTCGGTTTGAGCTTCTAAAAGAAATTTAATTTTAGTATGCTAGCTTAAATTTATCATAAACAAAATCCGCAGAGAATTTCTGCGGATTTTGTTTTTATAACGGGTGATAAAGTTTGACATGACCATCTGAATCATACTGATACGTCCATTCATGATTTCCATTCCCAGGTAAAGATTGAGGATTTTCTAAGTTCTGAATTATATAATTTGTTTTTCTATAATTATTACTTGACAGACTCTTTTCGTAAAAGTTATCATTTAATAAATAGAGTTTTTTAAAAGGATTTTTAGAATTATCAAAATTTGAATACGTTGTCGTAGTTAAAGTTTTATCTAATCCACCAGCTTTCTCTAATTTTTCACTTTTGATTAAGTTATTATTTGAGTCAAAATAATAAGTATAATATGTTTCAAAAGTATAAGTTTTAGAATATACTTTTATTTTCCCAGATTCATAAGTATAATTTTTAACCGTAATTAATTCATTAAACTGATTGTATAATTCGGCTTTTTTGGGTTTATCATTTTCCATTGTATAAACAATAGTAGGATAAGTATCATTTGAATATTTTACTTCTGTTTGATTATTATTATATGACAAAGTAGTAAATGAGTCTGGATAAAAACTATCCGGCAACCATATGCTTTCTGACTTTACGAATTTACCAGTCATTCTGACTAGTTTCCCATTTTGATAATCAAAGGTATAATACCACGATGGCTGAAGTGATGCCAATTTAGGAAACTCAATATAATGCACAAATGCTTTATTTGGTTCTAAATCTGTTGAAAGTTGCTGATTCTCCAGCATATCATTCGAATTTGTACTACAAGAAATTATTCCTAAAACGAATAAAAAATAAAAAAGTTTTTTCATGGTTAATTTTAAAGCCTACAAAAATAGTTTTTATTTAAAAATTACAAACTAAATTTATACACATTTCCACCTTCTTTTTTATCCTTTTCATCAGCAATCAGCAAAGTTTTATCATCAACGAAAACCACA
This sequence comes from Chryseobacterium indoltheticum, assembly GCF_003815915.1. Lineage (NCBI taxonomy): Bacteria > Pseudomonadati > Bacteroidota > Flavobacteriia > Flavobacteriales > Weeksellaceae > Chryseobacterium > Chryseobacterium indoltheticum. The sequence goes on along the minus strand of NZ_CP033929.1, from coordinate 895,893 downwards.
GCTTCTTTTTGTGAATTGTGATTTAAAGGCACTTTCTGAATTTTAGCTGAATTAAAATCATTTGCCGTAAACCCTGAAAGTACATGAATATTTTTATGTGTTAAAAGCACAATTTCATTTTTAGAATTAATGGCAGCTGATGTAATGGCGGCATCACTGTAACCTCCTTCCAGTTTTAATTTACCAATTAATTTTGCTTCAAAATCGCCTTCTTTATTTGGAATCTGGAAAACAAGAAATGTTCCGTCAAATCCTTTGCTTCGGTTTTTTGTAAATAAATAAAAACTTCCGTCTTTCTCTACAAAGGCTTCGCAATCGTACAGTAAATTAGATTTTTTGGGAGGAAATTCAGTCTGTCCTTCATAATGAAATTTAGTCGTCTGAATGACCTTTGTAGATTTCTGAGAATCGTTTTTTAAATCTAATTTTAAGATGGAAAGATTTTGTCTGTCATTCTCGTTATTTCCAAAATCTCCAATGTAAATATTTCCGGCTGCATCTTTTGTAATATCTTCCCAATCGTTATTTTCTACATTTTCTACAAGCACATCAGTAACCAACTCACCTTGTCGGTTGAGCCCATAAACTACATTTTTATTTCCGGCATCTTCAATTGCCCAAATGGTTTTCTGATCTTGAGAAAGGGCAATTCCTGAAACTTCTTTCAGTTTTTTGGGTAGTGAAAATTCTGTTTTCAAATCTTCCTGCGATTTTGTTACTGAATCCTGAGCTTTCGGATTGCAGCTCATTAACATAAAAGCAAATACAACGAGAATGCGCATAGTTTTATTTTTAATTTTTTAAACTGAAAAAAAGAATATCTGATATTTTTCTCCAATTGATTGATGATTTGCTGGTGATGCAGAAAAAAACCTGCAGCCAATCCCATCAGACTTCCGATAATGGTGTCGAGCAATCTTGCCTGCATCAGATTTTCAACCTCATGATGAACGGTACTTCCTACTTCTATTAAAAGTAAGGTAAGCGGCGTAATAAATATGACGGCGAAACCATAATTTCTTACGATCATCAATTCAACCACGAATTGTAAAACTACAATAATTCCGATCATTACAATTTTTTCGGGATCAAAAAGCAGAATCAGCCATGCCAAACCCAAACCAATGAAAGTTCCGAAAATACGGTGCATATTTCTCTGACGCACATGTTCAAAATTTCGGCCCTGAATAATGGCAACAGTAGAAATGGAGATCCAATATGTATTTTGAAATTTTAAAAGGTGACCGACAATTAAAGTCAACATCATGATTAATCCTATAATCGCACTTTCAACAAATTTCGTATATCTTTTCTTCTTAAAAACTCTTCGGGGAACATTGACCATTTCACTTTTTTCAACAAAAACTGAATAGAGAAAAGCCAATGAACACGATAAAATAGCTCCCATTGTCACCAAACCAACTCTTATTGGAATCATTTCCAAATCAAACTGATACGTACTTGCCATCGCCGCCAACATAATAAAGAAGAAATTTCCCGGTGGTGGAATTTTAAAATAAGAAGTGATAAAATGTGACAGAAAAGAGACAATCCCGACAGATAATGCCGCTGTATAAATATTAAAACTAAAAAAAAGACTGATCGTAAAGGAAAATATAATCCCAAAAGCACAAACCGCCAAATGAATCATTCGCTGACTGATTGGTGCTGTAATAAAATACAATATCGTCAACGCTCCCAAACTCGAAAGACTTCCGTAATTTGGTTTTCCGGAAAACCAGCCTAACAAAAGTGGAATACCAATGCACAATGCAGCAAGAAACGGGAAATGCCATTTTCGCTCGGTTTTCTTCATTTCAATAAGATATTGAAACCGGTTTCGGACAGGATGATCGACTTTCATTTATTCTGAACGTTTTGCTTTTTCCCAGAGAACATCCATTTCTTCCAAAGTTATATCAGCTAATTTTAAATCTGTCTCAGCTGCAAGCTGTTCCATTTTCTGAAATCTTGAAATAAATTTCAGATTGGTTCTTTCTAAAGCCGAATCAGGATTTAAACCTAAAATTCTTGCATAATTAATCAATGAGAAAAATACATCGCCCAATTCCTGTTCTTTTTTATCTGAATCTGTTTCTGCATGAAACTCGTTGATTTCTTCATCTACTTTTTTCCAGGCATCTTCAGCATCATGAAATTCAAAGCCAATTCCTTTTACTTTATCCTGAATTCTGTAGGCTTTTACCATACTTGGTAATCCTTTAGGAACACCGCCCAAAATAGATTTGTTGCCTTCTTTTAGTTTTAGTTTTTCCCAATTCTGTTTTACTTCTTCCTCATCTTTCACTTCGGTATCTCCATAAATATGAGGATGGCGGAAAATGAGTTTTTCATTTAACGAATTGATAACATCAGCAATATCAAAGCTTTCTTTTTCTGAACCTATTTTAGCATAAAAAACCAGATGCAGAAGTACATCGCCTAGCTCTTTTTTAATCTCGGTAAGATCTTCCTGCAAAAGCGCATCAGAAAGCTCATACGTTTCTTCCAAAGTGAGGTGACGCAATGTTTGTAAAGTCTGTTTCTGATCCCACGGACATTTTTCACGAAGATCATCCATAATATCTAAAAGTCTTCCGAAAGCTTCGAGTTTTTCCTGTCTGGTATTCATATTTAAAAATTCAAAAGTCTTACAAATTTAATTATAATAAAGCTTCTTTACTGTCTATTCAAAATAAAAATCAATTTATTTCCCCAACCCTAAAAGGAGTAAATTGATTTTTATGCACTCCCTTAAAATATAAATTTCTTCCTCCCTTTAGGGTTGGGGAAGAAGAAATTTTGCAAATTATTAATTCTAACAAAAAAAACCTCATCATTGCTGACGAGGTTTATAGTAGTTGAGATCAACTAAATTATCCCATTTTTCTGTGTGTACTTTTCGTAGCTGCTTTAGCTCCTGTACTTGCTTTTACTTTTGGAGTTGCAGGCTTATCTGCTTTTGGAGCCGCTTTTTTCGGAGCCGCTTTGTCAGCAGTGATATCACCTTCAGCGCTTTCACCTTCTACAGTTTCCGGTTCTGCTTTTACAAAACTTTCTGGAGTGATGTATCCAGCTTTGTGAAGAATGTTGTACCATTGAGCCAATTTCTTAATATCAGAATTGTAAACTCTCTCTGTATCGTAGTTTGGAAGAGATGCAACCATAAACTCAGCCAATTCAGCTTCTGAAGATTTGTGACTGATCGTCTCTTTGTAATCGTAGTTTTTAGCAATATTTTCAAAAACCTCAAACAAAGGAACCTCTTTATCAAAAGTAAACATTGCGATATTATCTAGCAAGCTTACCTGACTAGAATTACCGATGCTCACTTTCTTTTTGGTAGTAACTTCTTCAATGATGAATCCGTTTTTCAACTGCGATACCAATTTGTAAAGACCTGGTTTCCCAGAGATTGAAATTATTTTTTCTAACAGCATAATTTTATTTTTTTAATTTCAGTAAAAGCTATAACGCTTTTTATAATAATATATTTCTTAGTTTAAATTATTTTGGAAATCTCATTTTGTAGCTAATAGATACTTCTCCCTGAGTGATTTTTGTAAGTTTTCCTTTTACCAGCTTTTTCTTCAAGGCACTTAAGTGATCAGTGAAAAGAGTTCCTTCAATATGATCATATTCGTGCTGAATTACGCGGGCTCTAATATCGGAAAAAGTTTCGGTATGCTTTACAAAATTTTCGTCATAATATTCAATCAGAATTGTGCTTTTTCTTTTCACATCTTCTCTTACATCAGGAATAGAAAGACAGCCTTCGTTAAACTTCCATTCTTCGCCAGATTCTTCAAGAATTTGAGCATTGATAAAGACTTTTTTAAAGTCTTTCAACTCTTCGGCAATATCTTCGTAATCTTCATCTTCAGCCAAAGGCGTCACGTCTACGATAAATATTCTTATATCTAAACCGATCTGCGGGGCAGCCAAACCAATACCGTTTGCACTGTACATCGTTTCAAACATATTATCGATCAATTCCTGCAGATCCGGATAATTTTTGTCTATCTCTTTTCCCGTTTTTCTTAAAACAGGATCTCCAAAAGCTCTTATTGGTAAAATCATCTTGTTTTTTGTTCTAAAAAATTCTGCAATATGATGGTTGCACTTACTTTATCTATTAATCCTTTTTGTTGTCTCTGCTTTTTACTTTTTCCGCTTTGCGAAATAAAAAACGAAGCCATTTTTGAGGTAAATCTTTCATCAAGACGATGAACTTCAATTTGTGGAAATTCTTTTTTAAAGTTTTCTATAAACCCTAAAATATCTGTTTCTACTTCTGAAATATTACCCTTCAAATCTACAGGAAGACCTACCACAATTGCTTCCACACTATTCTCAACGGTATATTTTTTTAAAAAATCCATCAGAAAACGTGTTTCCACAGTATCAAGACCACTTGCAATAATCTTCATATCGTCGGTTGCTGCAACGCCACAACGTGCTTTACCGTAGTCTATAGCAATGATCTGTCCCATAAGTCTGCAAATTTAAGAAATTTTACTCATTTTATTCCTAACACAGTTTTTTTTATAAATCATGTTTTTTATACGTTAATTTTTGTTTAATTTTATCTTACTCAAACTCAATACAATGAAGAAACTTATCCTCGTAAGACATGCAAAAAGTGACTGGCCCGAAGAGACCAGCGACTTCGACAGACCTTTGGCAGATAAAGGTTTGCTGGATGCTTTAAAGATGTCTAAATTTTTAAAAAATAATGATATCGTTATAGACTATTTCGTTTCCAGCCCTGCAGTAAGAGCTTTGGCTACCTGCAAAATTTTTAATCAGACCTATAATTCAACTTTTGTAACAGACGAAAAACTATATAATCCTTCTGAAAATAATTTTCAGTCGGTCATCTATGATTTAAATAATGATGTGAATTCGGTTGCGTTTTTCTCACACAATAATGGTATTTCCAACTTTGCCAATTCTATTTCTGAGGATATTTTTCATTTCCCGACTTGTGGTGTTGCAGGATTTCAAATTGAATGTGATTCTTGGGCACAGTTTGACGGAGCCGATAAGAAACTACTTTTCTTTTACGAACCCGGGAAAATTTAATTAATTATAAACACGTAAAATTTCATCCTTTGGAAGGGCGAAAGAATTTTTGACGAGGAGGGTTTGAAAATATGAGCTTAAGTTTCAGCTTTAGCCCATTTAATTTTAGAAACAGAAAAACGGGCTAAAGCCCGTTTCTATTGATAATAAATCACTATTTTAATTCTTAAAAAACATTACTTTCTTCTCAAATCAAGATCATCAAAATCAAAACTGAAATCTGTAATATCTGAAATTGCTTTCATTTTTGCAGATTCTGCTTTTCCAGTTTCATCATAACTAAAAATAATGTACGCATCGGCATCATAACTTCTGTCATCCCATTTGATAATAAAGGTATTATTTGAAAAAGGAAGCAATTCACCTTTCAGTCTTGGAGAGTTTTTACAAGAAATCCTGTAAGTATTTGCCTGCTGAGCAATTTCCACATCGCCAAACCATTGATCACTATATTTTCCGACAAACTGTTCAGCTTTTGGCTGTAGATTTTTATCTTTTTTGAAAGCATCAGATTTTGCGAAAGCATCTTTTTTCTGTTTATTATATTCTGCTTCTACCTTCTGTATTCTGTCGGCATAGTTTTTCAGCCAGTTTCTGTCGGCAATTCCTAAATAAGAATCTTTCACCGTGTTTGTAATCGTGTTGAAAGCTACTCCGGATTGCTGATTTGTTAAAACTACAATTCCCAATTTCATGTCCGGAATCAAAGTAAACTGAGTAACCGTTCCAATCAATCCGCCGGTATGCTGTACTTGTTTATGACCTTTCACATCACTTAAAAACCAACCTAAACCATATCCGTAAAAGCTCGTATCGTAAGGGTTTTTCATTGCAACCTTATCAGGAATCTGCAAACTCCAAAGCTGCTGAACGTTTTTATCTGAAACTAATTTTTTACCATCTTTAGTAGTGAAATTATTCAGAAGAAATTCTGCCCAAGTCGTCATATCTTTAATGTTACTCATAATTCCGCCAGCGGCATTTCCCGTTTCGTTCCAATCATGAGGAACGGCGATGGCCTTTCCATCAACAGGAGCATGCGCATCAATTTTATTAGCAACTGTTTTTGCTCTGTTGTAACTTCCGAAACTTGAAGTCATGCCAACCGGTTTCATGATTTTTTGTTCGATAAAATCGGCCCAACTTAATCCTGAAACTCGGTGAATCACTTCTCCGGCAACAATAAACATGATGTTATTATAATCTAAAGTTGTACGGAAAGGGTTTTCAGGTTTTAAATACCTTACATTATGTATAATATCATTCACCGTAAGATTCCCGCCTTCCGGAAAAAACATCAAATCACCCTGTCCCAAACCTAAGCCGGCTCTGTGAGTCACCAAATCCTTGATCGTTACATTTTGAGAGACGTACGGATCGTACATTTGAAATTCGGGAATATATTTTGAAACTTTATCATCCCAATTTAGTTTTCCTTCATCTGCTAAAATCGCCAAAGCAGTACATGTAAAAGCTTTAGAATTGGATGCAATTCCCACCAAAGTATTGTCATCCATTGGTTGTTTTGTTGTTAATGAACGTACCCCAAAACCTTTTGAATAAATTATTTTTCCATCTTTGATGATACCGACCGACATCCCCGGAACATCAAAAGTTTTTAACGTATTTTGAATAAGTTCGTCTAATTTTTTTTCTTCAACCTGTGCAAAAGAGATGAAAGAAACTAAAAGAAAGAATAAAGAGAAGTTGTGCTTCATTATTTTAAAATTTTCTCAAATTTAAACAATTCAGTATAATTAAGTAAATTTGAAATCTCAAAAAAGTTTACGTTAAACAATGACCAAAATTTTACTCCTCTCCGATTCCCATTCTTATATTGATGATCGAATTTTAGATTACGCAAAACAAGCTGATGAAATCTGGCATTGCGGAGATTTTGGAAGCTTTGAGATTATTGAGCAACTCGAAAAAATAAAGCCTTTAAAAGGAGTTTACGGAAATATCGACGGCATAAAAATCCGTTCTGAATTTCCTGAAGTAAACCGTTTTTTTTGTGAAAATGTAGAAGTTTTAATGATCCATATTGGCGGTTATCCCGGAAAATATACTCCTTTAGCCAAAAAAGAAATTTCAGAAAAAGCTCCGAAATTATTTATTTCTGGGCATTCTCATATTTTAAAGGCAATGTATGATGATAAATATAAATTGCTGCATCTAAATCCGGGAGCTTGCGGAAAACAAGGCTGGCATAAAATGAGAACGATGATGCAGTTTGTAATTGATGGTGAAGAAATAAAGGATCTGGCGATTATTGAGTTGGGTCCAAAGGTTTATAGTTAGCTAGTTAGTTAGTTAGTTAGTTAGTTAAAATTAAAAAAAATAAAAGATTGCTTCGTTCCTTGCGATGAAAGATAATTATGAAAATTGGCAATAAAGTTTCGGTAGTGGATGAAGATTTAAGCGGAGTGATTACTTCGGTGAATGGAAATATTGTGGTTTTTAAAGACGAATATGGTTTTACCTATCAATATCCGAAAGAAAAGCTGGTTCCGAAAGATGCTGAAATTTATGAAAATATTAAAATCATAAAAAAAGCCGAACCCAGAAAAGTAATTTCTAAAAAGCACGATAAAAGTCCATTAATTCTTGATTTACATTTTCAGAATCTGGTAAAGAATCCGCATGATTATGACAGTTTTGAAAGACTGTTTCTGCAAAAGGAAAAACTGATTCAAACGATTAATTTTTGCCGCAAAAATCATTTAAAAAGACTTGAAATTGTCCACGGCATTGGCGATGGTGTACTTCAAAATTTAGTTTGGGACGTACTTGAAAGCCAGCCCAATCTTGATTTTTACAATAAAGAAATACTTCATCATCAATCGGGTGCGGTAATGGTAGAATTTCACTAAATTTGCAACAATTGTAATATGAACGTACTAAATTTACTTTTTACCAAAGACGGGCTGATCTACCAAATCATCAAAAACAAAAGTGTTTTGGAGGAAAAGTCTTATTTCGTAAACGAAGAATCGCCCAAGAATTTCATTTCAGCGAAGCTGGAAGATGCATTGCTAAAACAGAGATATGACGAAATTTCTGTAGTTTCTGCACTGAATCATTTTACTTTAATGCCCGAAGGTTTTGAAGATCACGATTCGGGATATGATCTTATTGCCTTCAATGCGCCTGTTGACAAAGAAAATGAAGAACTGATGCTTTCTGTAAACAAAAAGTTTAAGCTACAGTTTTATTATACTTTTCCGAAAGAATTTTATAATAAAATAAAAGATCTTTCAGTTCCGGTAAAATTTAATTTTTCTGGAGAGAAATTTTTAAACTCGATCAACAATAAGAATAATAAAGAAATTCACATCAATCTTTATCATAACCAATGTGAGTTTTTTGCGATTTCAAATAAAAAAATCATCCTTTATAATAACTTGGATGTCAATTCGGAAGTAGACTTTCTTTATTTTGTGATGTTTACGTTAAGTAAAATCGGTTTTGGAATAAACGAAACCTATTTTTATGTGTATGGTGAAACCACAGAGAATGAAACATTCATTTCAGAACTTCAGAAGTTTGTAAAAAACCTGAAAGTTGTCTATGATAATGTTCCGAACAAGAATTTTATCCTTAATTAGGTTATAGGATGCAGATTTTAGGATTTAGTTTCCGCTGCTGCTACCTTTCACCTATCATCTAAAATCTAACAAAAAATGTACAGAATAATTGCCGGTAAATGGAAAGCAAAAAAAATAGCCGCTCCCAAAAACTTTGATGTAAGACCAACCACCGATTTTGCTAAAGAAGCCCTTTTCAGCATTTTGGAGAACACTTACGATATGCAGTCGATTTCCGTTCTTGATCTTTTTGCAGGAATTGGCTCCATTACTTTTGAATTTGCGTCAAGAGGTTGCCAGGATGTGACTTCGGTTGAAATGAACCCGAAACATACATCTTTTATCAATGCTACTGCTTCAGAACTTGACATGAGTCTGCAGGTAAATACGCAAAGAGGGGATGTTTTTGACTGGCTTAAAAAATTCAGAAATAATAAATCTTACGAAATCGTTTTTGCTGATGCACCATTTGAAACTGAGGAAAAAAAGTATCACGAATTGCTTTCTTTGGTTCTAAAAAATAAATATCTGAAGCCTAACGGAATTTTGATCGTGGAACATCAAAGCAGATTAAAGCTTGATCATCCGAATTATAAATTCACCAGAAAATACGGGAATGTGAGCTTCAGTTTTTACGAACCTTATCAGGAAACTGAAATCGAGACACAAGCTGAAAATAGCGACATTGCAGAATAAAAAAAAGACTCATCATGAGTCTTTTTTCGTTTTATAATACTTTCAATTCTAAATCAATGGTCTTACCAAAGAATTTCTTGGAGATTTTCTCAAAATTTTTGGTGATATCCGAAAGGTAAAATTTGTAATTCGGCTTTGGATTATTATCATTCAAAAGATGATATTTATCTAAAATAATCGTCAAATGATTAGCAACAATATTTGGAGAATCAATCACGCGAACGCGATTTCCGTAATATTGCTTGATCTCATCGATCAAAAGCGGATAGTGGGTACAGCCGAGAATCAATGTTTCAATATTTTTCAATTTGGCGTTACTCAGATAATTGTAAATGATAGAATGGGTAATCGGATGATTTTTGAAACCTTCTTCAATCGCAGGAACCAAAAGCGGAGTCGCCAGTTCATCTACTTTAATAAACTTATTATGTTTACGGATGCTCTTCTTATACAAACCCGAATTTACCGTTGCTTTCGTTGCGATAACCCCAACATTATTATGAATTTCGTACGCCACTTTTTCGGCAACAGGATTGATAACGTCAATCACAGGAACTTTCCCTGCAACTGAATTCATAACATCCTGCAATGCATTTGCCGTAGCCGTATTACAGGCAATTACAATCGCTTTGCAGTTTTGTTCTAAAAGGAAATTAGAAATTTTCGTAGAATATTCTATAATCGCTTCTTTTGATTTTTCACCGTAAGGAAGATGCTTAGTATCCCCAAAATAAATAAGATCTTCATGGGGAAGAAGTCTTTTTATTTCTTTGGCAACCGTTAAACCTCCCACTCCACTATCAAAAATACCGATAGGCTGCTTTGGCGAAAGATGCGAATAATCTTGTTTTTTAGTTTTCAAACGATGTGAAATTTGGTACAAAAATAGTGAAATTGTCGGATGTTGGAAGCCGGATGTTGGAAGTTTTTCACAAACAAGCCTTCCATCTTCTAGCTTCTGACTTCCAGCCTAGACAATAAATAAATCTGAAGCGATTCCGTCTGCCATAAACCAATGTTTTTCAGGAATCTTAAGGTGATTATCTTCAATTTTTAAAATTCCTTCCTCTATTTTATGCTGAATTTCTTTATTAAATTTATCTAAGATATTGGGTGAAAATTTTTGATTTAAACTTGTCAGATCTACGCCCCAAATCGTTCTTAAACTAATCATAATCATCTCATTGAACTGGTCTTGCTGTGAAAGGATTTCGGTTTCTTTGGCTAAAATATTTGAATTTAATTTTTTGATGTATTGTTGATTATTGGCTACATTCCAGCTTCGTACATCATTTCCGTTGTAAGAATGTGCGGAAGGGCCAATACCTAAATATTCCTGATATTTCCAGTATGCAGAATTGTGTCTTGAATAAAATCCTTCTTTGGCAAAATTAGAGACTTCATAATGATTAAAACCATGATCTTTCAGAAAATCAATCATGTAATAAAACTCACGATTCTGCTCTTCTTCTTTAGGATTTGAAACTTTTCCTTTCGAAATCCAGTTTTCTAAAGCCGTTTTTGGCTCAACCGTTAAAGCATAAGACGAAATATGTGGAACTTCAAGCGCAATTGTTTTGCTTAAATTTTCCTTCCATATCTCCAGATTGGAATTGGGTGAACCGTAAATTAAATCAATACTCAAATTTTCAAATCCGAAATCCTGCGCTCTTTTAATAGAACTTTCTGCTTCGGAGGCATTATGTGCACGATTCATCAGTTTCAGATCTTCATCAAAAAAACTTTGCGTTCCGATAGACAAACGGTTAATCGGAGAACATGACAGTCCTTTTAAAAATTGAGAATTTAAATCATCAGGATTGGCTTCCAAAGTAATTTCAATGTCATTATTAAAATTGAAATGTTTTAAAACTTCATCAATTAAAGACTTTATTTCATCTGCCGAAAGTACAGAGGGAGTTCCGCCACCGAAATATAGAGACTGTAAATTTTTGTTCTGAAGCTCATCTTTTCTGAGGAAAATTTCCTTTTTCATTGCATCCAGCATTTCATCTTTAAAATTCAAAGAAGTGGAAAAATGAAAATTGCAATAGCTGCATTTCTGTTTGCAGAAAGGGATGTGAATGTAAATCATAAAAAAAGCCCTGAAAAATTTCAGAGCTCAAATTTATTTAAATTAAATTGATTAATATCTAAATCCTCTATGATTAATAAAGTTATCGAAGTTATAACCAAGACCAAGCATAAAGCTGTTTCCTCCATACGTCTGGATATCAGACATTCCAAGGTTGTATGTAGCACCAATCATAAATTTATTGAATCTTACTTTTACGATAGGTGAAACACTTAATTCCTGATTATCAAATCTGTTTTGAACCGCTCTGTAGCTTACCCCAAAAGAGAATGCATTGATATCATTAGAGAATGTAGCCATCAAGTTGAAGTCTGTCATTCTTGTAGAATTGGTATTTAAGTTAACCAAAACTGATGGAGATATTGCAATATTGTCTGCGATATTCCAATCGTATCCTAAGTTTAAGAAAAATTTGATAGGAGAAGGCTCGTAGTTGTTTACGATAGATTCGTCATTGCTTAATGCAATATCGTTTACCGAAACACCCCCGAAAATTCCTCTATACGTAGCTGCTAAACCGAAGTTTGCATACGCCATAAAGATATTACTTTCATTACCTTGCAACAATGGGTCGTAACCGTCTTCAGTATTAATTTTAGAATAATCAAAATTCATATTATAAAAATTAACACTTGTACCAAAAGAAAACTGATCTTTTCTCTCTCCTTCACTGCTAAGTGGGATAAAATAAGATGCACCTGCAGTAATACCTCCAGCTGAAATAGGGCCATTACTATCTCTAAAAACGGAAAGACCCGCTCCTACTCTGTCAAAAATATTAGCATTGATCCCCACCGACTGTACGTTGGGAGACTCGCTAAATTTTGAAAATTGTTGTTGATAGTTTAGGTTAAGCTGTACGTAGTCTGTTTTACCGTATTGAGCAGGGTTGAACAGGAACTCACCATCCAAAAGATATTGTTGATAGTATGGTAGTGATTCTTGTGCTTTGTATGCATTCGACAAAAGAGCTAAACATACGATAGCATATAGTTTTCTCATAACAAATCTTGATTTCAATTCAACAAATATAAAAAAAATCTCAATATATTTTTAGTTTTCTAAATAATTTCTCCATTTTTTTACAGCATCCGCCATATCTTGCGGCATTGGGCTCTCAAAATACAATTCCGTTTTGGAAGTTGGATGTATAAATCCTAAAGTGTGTGCATGAAGCGCATGTCTTGGTAAAACATCGAACACATTTTTTATAAAGTGCTTATACTTAGGGAGATTCACTCCTCTCAATGCAACATTCCCTTCATATCTTTCGTCATTAAACAATGTATGACCGATATGTTTGAAATGCGCTCTGATCTGATGCGTTCTTCCTGTTTCAAGTTTACATTCTACCCAGGTCATATATTTGAAACGTTCTAAAACTTTATAATGTGTAACGGCGTGCTTTCCCTGGCTTCCGTCAACGTAAGTGTACATCTGCATTCTATTTTTGGGATGCCTCCCGATGTGCCCCGTAATGGTACCTTCATCGTCCTTCACATTTCCCCAGACAAATGCCCAATACAGACGCTTGGTTTTTCTTTCGAAAAATTGCTTGGCAAGAAAGCTCAATGCGTATTCATTTTTGGCAATTACCAAAAGACCCGATGTATCTTTATCGATTCTGTGAACCAAACCTACTCTGTCTAAATCTGATTTCTGCCCATTTTTCTGAAAATGAAAGGCTAAAGCATTTACCAAGGTTTTGTCCCAGTTTCCAAATCCAGGATGTACTACCATTCCCGGTTCTTTGTCTACAACAACCAAATCGTCATCTTCGTATACAATATTAATAGGAATATCCTGCGGAACAATGAAGTTTTCACGGGGTGGATGCGTTAGTAAAACAGAAATCTGATCTCCCGGTTTTACTCTATAATTCTGCTTTACAGGATTTCCGTTAACTACAACATTTCCGGCACGGCAGGTCTGCGAAATTTTATTTCTGGAAGAGTTTTGTCTAAAATTAAATAAAAATTTATCTATTCTTAAAGGTTCCTGATTACCATCAACCGTAATATTGAGATGCTCATAAAGACCTTTATTTTCATCATCAATATCGATATTATTATTAGCGTCTAAAAATTCTTCGTCTAAAAAATCCTCGTTATCTTCTGTCATTGCTTTATCTATATAAAAGGCTTCAACATATTAAAGTTGAAGCCTTTTTTTATTTTAAATTAAAAATCAATTTATATAATTACCTTTTTTGCTTTAGGCTTGTCTGTTGCAGGAGTTGTCGTTGGTACAGCAGGTTTTGGTTTATCTCCAGTAGTTGTAGGTTTTGCTGAAGTTCCCGTTGGTTTTGCCGTCTCAGTTTTAGGAGCTTCCTTTTTCTGAGGTGCAGGAGCCGGAACAGGATCATTCATCGGTGGCGGATCTTGGAAATTAGGAACTTCATCATATCTCACCGGAGGCAAAGTAGTATCTACTCTCATACGGTAAGTAGAATTAAGTATTTCTATTTTCCCACGCAGTTCGGCAGGTGTTTTTTTACTCGCCCAGAGATCGATCTGCATGCCCTGATCTCGCGCATCTCCGGATGCAGGATCTTGATAATATACAATATCTGAATCATCATTTCCTCCATCTTCATGGTCTACAAGACCTACTTCAAAAAGATTTCTTGCAATTACTGATTTTGCTTCTTTCACCGTTAATCCTACAAGATTTGGAATGGCAATATTTCGCATAGGGCCAGATCCTACCACAACATCAATCACCGAGAATCTTGGGATCTTAGTTCCCGGTTTTATAGAATTTCCTTTAAATAAAATCCTTAAAACAGCATCTTTCTGAATGCTTGGTTCGTAAATAGTATCTGAAACCTTAAGACCTACCTGCTCCAATCTCTGGAAAGCAAGTCCTGAATATTTATTAATAACATCAGGAACAGCAACCGGAGCCCAGCTTTTAGGATTTACCATGAGCTGAATAGCTCTTCCATCTTTCACACGAGATCCAGGAGAAGGATAAACCTTCAGAACCTGAAGCGGTCTGTATTTAGGGTTATAAGCTGCACTATCGACTTCATAGTCGAGTCCTGTATCTTCTAATATTTTTACTGCGTCATGAACAGATTTATTAATGACATTAGGAACAGGAATTTCCTGCCCATGATTGGTGTGATACTCCAACCAACGGAAAGTAAGCCATACCAATCCTATAAAAATACCGATGGCTACTAATAAATTCAGTAAAACTTTCCAGTTGAAAAGTGATTTAAGCATACTTAAAAATACTTTAATAATAACGACAAAGATAATTAATAATTTTATATTGAAGTTTTTATTTAGCAGATTTCATTTTTGTTTCAAAAAAATAAGAATTCATTTATTTCAATATATAAATTGTTTAAATTTGCCCTTATTGATAATATGCATATGAGCAAAAAACACGTTGCCGTAGTTATGGGAGGCTATTCTGACGAATATAAAGTTTCTCTGAAAAGTGGCCAGTTAATATATGATTCCTTAGACAGAGATCTATATGATGTCTATAAAGTGATTATTCTAAAAGATGAATGGTATTTTCTGGATGAAAATGAGAATAAAAAAACCATCAACAAAGGTGATTTCTCGGTTACTTTAGATCATAATGAAGTGTTGAAATTTGATGCTTGCTTCAATATTATCCATGGAACACCCGGCGAAAACGGAATTCTTCAGGCTTATTGGGACGCTATCGGACAAAAATATACCGGTTGCGATTTCTATCAGAGTGCGTTGACGTTCAATAAAAAAGATACTTTAGCCGTTCTCTCAAAATATGGAATTCCTTCTGCAAAAAGTGTTTATTTAAGAAAAGGAGAACATATTAATGTTGATGAAATTATTGATAATCTAAGTCTTCCTGTATTTGTAAAGCCTAATCAATCAGGCTCTTCATTGGGTATTTCTAAAGTAAAAGAAAAATCTGAACTGATTGCTGCAACCGAAATTGCTTTTAAAGAAGATGATGAAATTTTAATCGAAAGCTTCTTAGACGGAATGGAAGTTTCTGTAGGAGTTATTGATTTTAAAGGTGAAACTATCGTTTTGGGAATTACAGAAATTGTTCCAACAAACGAATTTTTCGACTATGAAGCTAAATATGAAGGCGCTTCAGAAGAAATTACCCCCGCAAGAATTGATGCAGAAACTACAAAAAGAGTAGAAGAAATTGCAAAAAGAGCTTACAATTCACTTGGAATGAGTGGTTTTTCGAGAAGTGAATTTATTTTAATGGACGGAATTCCTTATATGCTTGAAATGAATACCAATCCAGGATTTTCTCCGGCAAGTATCCTTCCGCAACAGGCAAAAATTTACGGAATTTCAATAAAAGACCTTTGTGGAAATGAGGTTGAAAAAGCTTTACAAAAGAGAAACTAGATATTAGAAGTTAGAGATTAGAGTAAAACAACTCATAATTGATAACTCATAACTTATAACTTTATTTGCGCATGAAAATTGCTGTTTTTCCGGGATCTTTTGACCCGATTACTTTAGGCCATTATGATATTATCGAAAGAGCAGCGGCGCTTTTCGACAAAGTAATTATCGCCATTGGTCAGAATTCTCAAAAGAAATATATGTTTCCCATTGAAAAAAGAATGGAATTCATACAAAATTCTGTCGCCGAATTTCCCAATGTTGAAGTTGATTATTTTGAAGGTTTAACGGTTGATTACTGTTTTGAAAAAAATGCTCAATTTATTTTAAGAGGCCTAAGAAATCCTGCCGATTTCGAATTTGAAAAAGCAATTGCCCACACCAACCGTACTTTAGCCCACAAAAAACTGGAAACCGTTTTCCTATTGACTTCATCTGGAAAATCATTCATCAGCAGCAGCATCGTAAGAGAAATCATCAACCACGGTGGTGAATATGAACTTTTGGTTCCTGAAGCGGTAAGAGTTGAGAAATAAATGATAGATGATAAGAGATTAATGATTTCAGACATTCAATCTTTTATCATTTATCGAAAATCATTTATCAAAGATGCACGAACAAATCAATTTTGCAATAGAAATCCTTGGTACGATATCATTTTCGATGTCGGGAAGTTTTGCAGCGATGCAGAAAAGACTAGACCCGTTCGGAGTTTTGATTATTGCTTTCGTTACTTCAGTTGGTGGCGGAACGGTGAGAGATTTACTACTCGACATTCCTGTTTTTTGGATGCACGATCTTCTGATGTGTGGCGTGATTTTGATAACCTCTATTTTTTCGATGATCTTTAAATCGATTGAGAAAAATTTTAAAGTAACTTTATTTATCTTCGACAGTTTCGGACTGGGATTATTTACCATCATCGGTGTTCAGAAAGGATTAAACGCAGACATTCATCCTTTAATATGCATCGGACTTGGAACCATCACCGGCTGTTTCGGTGGTATAATCCGGGATATTTTACTCAATAGAATTCCTCTGATTTTTAGAAAAGAAATTTACGCAAGCGCCTGTATTATTGGTGGAGCAATATTTTTGATACTCAACACTTTTACCGATCTTTCTTACACCATTATTCAGATTTTCACTATTTTATTGATTGTTGCCATTAGAACATTCGCAGTAAAATACCACTGGCAAATGCCTAAATTTTACGGTTACAATAATGATGCTGAAATGTAAATTGTCTTATGATTGAAATTCTTAAAAACATTTATTCATTTTCATTCCATTTCCTGCCTTATTCTTTTGTATTAGCTTTCATTGGCGTAGTAATTCTATTGATTTCTAATATTGTTGAATCTCTGAAAAAGAATTCTGAAAAATTAAGGCTTACCGGAATATTTTTTCTATTGCAACTCTTTATATTCGCCATTATTTTAGTAATAATTCAAACAACAATTATTACTAAAATTAGAAATGAATTTATAATAATTCTTAAAAATCCCGACACACAGATCATTCAAAATGATCAAACGTTTGGAAAATTTACTTCTGCAGAAATGAAAATTGAGCTCCAGAAAATCAAAGAATCTCAACCACATCATTCGGGTACTGAAAGAGAGATGCAACTTGTATTATTAACTAATGGTAAAACGTATAATATAAAGGTTGCACAAGATGAGTATGATAAAAAAGAGTACTGGATATTTTTTGACAAGTATGGATTTGGACAAAGTAGTGAAGAAATCGGAAGAATCAAATCAGAAAAATTTAAATAAAAATAAAGCCGCAAATATAATCTGCGGCTTATGTATTTTTAAAACTTCCCTCTATTCCTCATATTAGGATTGTGCATATGCTTTTGCATCGTTGGCATTTTCAACTGATCTTTCAGCATTTTGATCTGATCGGCCATCATTCCTGCAGAGTCTAATCTTTTTGCTTCCTCCAAAAGTTTTTGCCCTTCCTGTCTTCTTCCTTTAGAAATCGCTCCGGCTGCCAAATTAAGTGTTGCCATTGCGCGGTCATGTTTCATATTCAAACCATAATCCAAAGCTTTTTTCATCAAAGGCTCCACTTGTGTAGGATGTTCCTGAGCTAAAACCAAACCTTGTAAATAATGGTAATATCCGTATTGATTTTTATGAAGTTCATTTTTATAATCTTTAATATTATTTAAAAACTTTGAAGCTTTAATCATGTCTTGTTT
The DNA here is from genome assembly GCF_003815915.1 of Chryseobacterium indoltheticum. Classification (NCBI taxonomy): domain Bacteria; kingdom Pseudomonadati; phylum Bacteroidota; class Flavobacteriia; order Flavobacteriales; family Weeksellaceae; genus Chryseobacterium; species Chryseobacterium indoltheticum. Next base: position 877,845 of record NZ_CP033929.1, on the reverse strand, counting down.
TCTCAATTGCCAAAAAGCTAAAAGGATGTTTTCGTTCTTGAAAAATAAGAAAATCGGCAATGCAGCCAAAAGGAAAATTACAATTCCCCAGCCTAAATTTCTTGTAAAAAACATCATATAAAGACCTCCGATAATCAGAAGTGCCGCAACTATGATTTTTATGTACTTATTCATTATTAAATTTTAGAAGTGCAAAGATAAGAAATTTGGTTGTTAGTTTTTAGTTGATAGGGAATGGTTTCTAATTAAATTTCCACACATTAAAAAACGATCAACCAACAACTATTAACCATTAACCTTTTCATACGTCTGAAAACAGAAATCGTATTGATTTTTTTCGTCTTTTTCGTGGCAGGTTTCTTCAGTTTTTTTCCAGATTTTGTCGTTGATTTTTGGAAAATAAGTATCAGCTTCAAGATTTGCTTTTACCAAAGTTACTTCAAGACGGTCTGCAATTTCCATGGTTTGTTCGTAGACATTTCCGCCTCCGATAATGAAGATGTTTTCATCTATTTTTTTTGCAAATTTCACCGCTTCTTTAATGCTTCCAACAATTAAAATACCTTCCTGAAACCAGTTTTTCTTTCTTGAAACAACAATATTGGTACGGTTGGGAAGTGCTTTTCCTATACTTTCATAGGTTTTTCTCCCCATAATAATCGGGTGTCCCGAAGTTAAGTCTTTAAAATGTTTTAAATCTTTGGGAAGATGCCACAATAACTGATTACCAGAACCAATCTCGTTTTTTTCTCCCATTGCCACCACAATTGTTGTCATTCAATAAATTTTCTGCAAAATTAGCACTTAATTTGTATATTTGGTTAGCACAAAAAATAATTAAAAATTAAACTATGAAAAATAAAGGTTGCTTGAGCGCCGGAACCATCGGCATTGCTCTTCTTATTATCGTTGGAGTACTTTTTTTCTGGGGAAAAAACGGTTACAACAACTTTGTAGCACAGGAACAAAAAGTTGATGCAAAATGGTCTAACGTACAAACGGTATATCAGAAAAGAGCCAACTTAATTCCCAATCTTGAAAGAACAGTAAAATCATATTCAAAATTTGAGCAGGAAACATTAACGAAAGTTGTGGAAGCCCGTTCAAAAGCAACTTCTATTAATATCAATCCTACCAATTTAACGGAAGAAGATATGGCAAGATTCCAGGCTGCACAAGGTGAACTTTCCGGAGCATTGAGCCGATTAATGGCCGTGGTAGAATCTTACCCAAATCTGAAAGCAGATCAGCAGTATATCAATTTCCAGAGAGAATATATTGCCATAGAAAACAGCATCAGAACAGAAACCGTGTACTACAACGATGCTGCGAGAGATTATAATATTTCGATCAAGCAGTTTCCTAATAATATTCTGGCAAATTTCACCAATTTCAAAGAAAAACCTTTATTTAAAGCACAAGCCGGAGCTGAAAATGCACCAAGTGTATTTACTGAATAATGAATCGTTTTTTAACAGATCAGCAAATTACTTCTCTTGTAGAAGCCATTCAATCGGCAGAGCAGCATTCTACCGGAGAAATCCGTGTACATATCGATTCTACGACAAACGATCAGATTGCGCAAACCGCTTTTGAGGTATTTAAAGAATTATGTAAAGATAAAACCGCCGAAAAAAACGCAGTACTTTTTCATGTCAATTTTGAGAAAAAATACTTAACGATCATCGGCGATTCTGGAATTCACGAAAAAGTACATCAATCGTATTGGGATCATCTGCATGATTATATTACCTCAGAATTTTCAAAAGGTCATTTTTATCAGGCTTTGAAAAGCGGAATTCTGGAAACCGGCTTAGAATTAAAAAAACATTTTCCAATAAAAGGAGAAAATCACAACGAATTACCCAATGAGATTACATTCTCTTAAAATATTTTTCACATTCATCTTAGTTTGCTGTTATGGTTTTTTATCAGCACAGTACACTATTCCTGAAAAACCTGCAGTTTTATACCCTGTTTATGACGAGGCAAATTTACTTACGGCGCAGGAAAAGAATGAACTGAATAACAAACTCATCAAATTCGCAGATTCTACCTCAACAGAAATTGAAATTATTATTATTCCATCCACAAAAGGTGAAGATGTGAATTATTTAGCAACAATGTTTGGTGAAAAATGGGGAATCGGCCAAAAAGATGTCGATAACGGAGTTGTTTTTCTGATTGCTAAAGACGACAGAACGATGTCGATTCAGCAGGGAAGAGCGGTGGAGCAATATTTAACAGCCTCAGTTGCCGGGCAGATTTTAGACTACATCGTTACGCCAAATTTCAGACAGGGAAAATGGTATGAAGGCATCAATGGAGGCACTAATGCTATCATGGAGGCGGTTCAGGGAAAATTCAAACCGATTGCTAGTAAGAATAAATCAGGAGATATAAGTGTTACAAAATTACTCATTATTGCCTTCGTTATTTTTATTATCCTCGCTATCTTTTTCGGAAACCGAGGCGGCGGAAACGATGACGACGGCGACATTATTCTAAGTCGCAGAGGACGAAGAAATTATCCCGGCGGATTTTTTCCATTCCCTTTTCCAGGAAGTTTTGGCGGCGGATTCGGTGGTGGAAGTTCCCGAGGCGGCGGTGGTTTTGGAGGATTCGGCAGCGGCGGAAGTTTTGGCGGTGGCGGAGCTTCCGGTGGATGGTAAAAAAATAAAATATGAAACTTCCGTCACATGGAACTGTTCTTATCTTTATCAACTTCAAACATGGAAAAGTAATTAAGCTTACACACGGAAAATAATTTTAATTCTATTCTTTAATTCTCTGTTTCCTCAATTAAAATTCAATTAAACTTATCATAATTATTCATATTTCTCTCAATTTTCATTATTTTTACTGAAAACGGGTTCTATGAAGAAAACGCTGGTGGTTTTTGCCCATCCTTATTTGGAACATTCTACCTCAAATGTGGAGTTAATCAATTTCTACGTTCGTCATCAACATTTTACACTTCGTGATCTGTACGAAGAATATCCCGATTTTCATATTGCAGCTTTCAGAGAACGGAAAAGACTGCAGCAATATGACCGTTTTATTTTTCAGTTTCCTATTATTTGGTTCGGAATTCCTCCTTTACTAAAATTATGGATTGATGAAGTTTTCGACAGAAACTGGATCAAAGAAGGCGAAAATAATCCTCTCGAAAACAAAGAAGTCTACATCGTTGTGACAACGGGCGGAAAAGAAAGATCATTTTCAAAAGAAGGAACTTACAAATATACCATCGACGAATTGATCAGCAGTTTGGTCGTTTCACTGAATGTTTTTAATGCCAATATCAAAGACATTACCGTCGTTTACGAAGCCAATAAATTGTCAAAAAAAGAAATTATTTTACAGAAAAAGAAATTTGTCGAAACCCTAAATCAATAATATGGAATCTACCTTAGCGATGAACACCTTACTCTTTTTGGGCGTTGCCATTATCATGGTTCCGTTGGCAAGAAAATTAGGGTTAAGCTCGGTGATTGGCTATATTTTAGGCGGAATTATCATCGGACCGTATGTTTTAAGATTAACCGGACATGATGTAAACAACATTATGCACGCCAGTGAATTTGGAGTTATCATGTTGCTTTTTTTAGTCGGATTAGAACTGGAACCGCGGAAATTCTGGGAAATGCGGAAGAAAATTGTAGGACTCGGTCTTACGCAGATGGCTCTTACCATTTCGATACTTTTCCTGATCTTTTTTTTGGCTGGCTGGAAAATCGACAAAGCCGTTACCATTGCCATGTGTTTTGCATTATCGTCAACTGCAATTGTTTTACAAACCTTACAGGAAAAAAATAATCTTAAAACTACAGCTGGCGAAGCTTCCTTTTCGACACTTTTATTTCAGGATATCGCTGTTATTCCTATTTTGGCGATTTTACCTGTCATCGCCAATTACAAAGCGAGGCATCATGATAATGAAGTTCAGATCTTAATTCAGAAACTTCCGGAATGGCTTCAGGCAGGAACCGTAATTTTTGGTGTAGTTATTTTAATCTTATTGGGAAGATATGTTTTTGTTCCCTTTTTAAGATACGTCTCAAAAGCAGGAATGACGGAATTATTAACTGCCTCTTCCCTATTTCTGGTGATAGGAGTTTCAGAATTAATGGTTGCTATCGGATTATCCCCGGCTTTAGGAGCATTTTTAGCAGGCGTCATGTTGGCAAACAGCGAGTTCCGTCATGAGCTGGAAGCACACATCGATCCGTTTAAAGGCCTTCTTCTTGCCGTATTTTTTGTAAGTGTTGGCTCTACGATGAATTTTAATGTGATCGCTCAAGATCCTGTTTTCATTTTCAGTACTGTTTTTGTCGTTTTAGCGGTGAAATTCTTTGTACTTTTTGCAATCGGAAAGTTCTTTAAAATTGATACTCCACAAAGTTTATTTTATGCTTTTGCCCTTTCCCAGGTTGGAGAATTTGCTTTTGTACTTATAAATTACGCTTCAGATCTTTATCTTTTTGATGCAAAAATGAATGCTCAAATGATGGCAGTAACTGCAATCACCATGTGTATTACACCAATTCTTTTAATTATTAATGACAGGCTGATTACTCCGAAGTTCATCAAAAAGATTCCGGAAGTAAAGTCAGATTTTGATATTCGTGATCGTAATATTTCACAGAAAAAAATCATCATTGTCGGTTTCGGTCACTTTGGAAGCACCGTAGGAAGACTTCTTAAGGCTAATAAAATATCAGCGACCGTTCTCGATAGAGATTCTGACAGGGTAAAACTATTGAGAAGTTACGGTTTTAAGGTCTATTATGGAGATGCAACAAGAATTCCCGTTTTGAGGGCTGCCGGAATTGAAGAAGCCGAAATTCTGGTTTTGTGTCTTGATGATCCCGACGATAATAGATTTGTTGCCGATTTGGTTCGTGAGCAATATCCTGATGTGAAAATATTTGTACGCGCTAAAAACAGAATAGATGCGTACGCTTATCTAGACAACGGAATTGATAATATTTACCGTGAAACATTAGGCACCGCTGTTGATATGGCCATTGATGTTTTACATGAAACCGGGATGCGAAAATATGCAGCAAGACGTCTTGGGCAAAGATTTATGGCAATCGATAAGGCATCAATCCGAAAATTGGCAAAGTCAAAAGATGACGAAGATATACGTCTTTTTACCACAAAAGAAATCCTCCAGCGAGAGGAGGATTTATTGGCTTATGATAATTTAAATTTTGAAAATAAAGACTGGGAAACCTCATCAACAGATGAAGACGAGGATGAAGAAACCCCACAATAAATTATTGCAGATATACGCTTCCACCACTGCTTTCTTCTTTGCTTACAGTAGTTACATTTCCTTTTTTGATACCTTTCACACTTCCGCCCGAAGATGCGTGGCCTTCAAATTTTGAGGAAACAGTAATTTCTATACTTGCCCCACTTGAAGATTCAGCTTTCACATTCTCTGCAACCACGTCTCTTGCAGAAATACCGCTTCCTGAAGATGAAGTAAGATTTGCATTCTTAGCTTTTCCTGAAATTGTAACATCTGCCGCTGAAGAAGCTTCAACACTAAGATTTACCGCCCAGATTTGCCCTTTGAAAGTAGCGCTGCTTCCCGCATCAATCTCCATATCATTGGCTTCAAGTTTCCCTGAAATATGAGCTGCACTAGAAATTTCGATATCTGTTTTCTCCTGCGTGAACTGATCTCTAACGACAATTATTGCTGCAGAGTTGGCCTCAAGTTTTTTAAAATCTTTAGCATAAATTTTTGCTTTCACATTATTCGTATTCATCACACGCACACCAGTTTTATAGTGAATATGAAGCTCACCGCCACTGTTATCTACCAAAACTTCATCAATAATATTTGCAGGTGCAGAAATTACCACTCGTTCAACATCAGATTTAATAATTTCAGCTTCAATAGCCTGAGAAACTTCTATTTCATTAAAATCTCCTTTAAATTCTTTTTGTTTTAAAGATCCGTGATCTTTATTGGTAACGTCGGGTAACCAAGTTGATTTCCCTTCTCTGTTCTCATTTTTCTTGCAAGAAGTGACAATCAGTAGTCCCGAAAAAAGTAAAATTGCTGTGTATTTCATGTTTTAATGTTTAGAAGTTTAGTTTTTAATATCTTTATACTTTAATAACAACTAAATTATAAAATCTCTTACAATTGACAATAAAACAATTTTTAAAATCAAAAAGAGATTCTATATAACCTTTAAAATAATAAACATTTGCCCATGAAAAATATTTCATCAGTATTGTTAATTTCTGCTTTGGCATTCAATTATTCTTGTACCACAATGAAAACAAACGACATAAAACAGGAAATGCCTGTTCCGGACGCATCACTTTCTTCCAATCCTTTTATGAAGAAAAGCAAACTTCAGTATGAAGCTCCCGAGTTTGATAAAATTAAAAATGAACATTTCAAGCCGGCATTCGAATTTGGATTAAAACAACACGATGCCGAAATTTTGAAAATCTCAAACAATAGCGAAGCTGCAACTTTTGAAAACACCATTGTTGCATTAGAAAAAAGCGGTGAAGTTTTGAAAAGAACATTTATCACATTTTCAAATCTAACAAGTGCGAATACAAATCCTACTTTACAGGCTTTGGATGAAGAATATGCACCAATTTTCGCAGCACATTCTGATAAAATGTTCCTCAATGAAAATCTTTATAAAAGAATTAAATCAATCACAGAAAACGGTTTAGATTCTGAAAGCAAAAGATTATTACAATTCTACAAACAAAATTTTGAAATCGCAGGTGCTAATCTTTCTGCGGCTGACAAAGAAAAATTAAAGCAAGTCAATCAGGAATTGGCATCACTTTCCACTCAATATTCAAATAAATTATTGGAAGCGAGAAAGCAAGGTGGCGTTTTCTTTTCTGATGCTAAAGAATTAGACGGTCTTTCAACAGATGAAATTGAAGCTGCTGCAAGCAACGCAAAAAATGCAGGACAACCCGGAAAATATCTTTTAGCTTTACAGAACACCACGCAACAGCCCCTTTTGCAAAATCTGAAAAACAGAGCAACAAGAGAAAAACTATTCAAAGCATCGTGGCAAAGAGCTGAAAAAGGTGATGCAAACGATACTCGTGAAACCATTGAAAAATTAGCAAAACTAAGACTTAAAAAAGCTCAGATTTTAGGTAAAAAAAGTTTTTCAGAATGGAAATTGCAGGATCAGATGGCCAAAAATCCTGAAGCTGCTGTAAAGTTGATGAATCAAATTGCAACTCCGGCGGTAGAAACGGCAAGACGTGAAGCAAAAGACATTCAGGATCTGATCGATCAGCAAAAAGGAGGTTTTAAAGTAGAACCTTGGGACTGGAATTTCTATGCTGAACAGGTAAGAAAAGCAAAATTTGATTTAGATGAAAATCAGATTAAACCTTATTTTGAAATTACAACCGTTCTTGAAAAAGGAGTTTTCTTCGCTGCCGAAAAATTCTATGGATTAACGTTTAAGAAAAGAACAGATCTTCCGGTTTATCATCCAGATGTTGTAACCTACGAAGTTTTCGATCATGACGGAAAATCTATTGCCATTTATTATCTTGATTTCTACACAAGAGATTCTAAAAGTGGCGGAGCGTGGATGAGCAACTACGTTGAGCAATCTTATCTTTTAGGAACAAAACCTGTAATTGTAAACTGTTATAATTATCAGAAACCGGCTCCGGGAAAACCGTCTTTAATTAGTTATGATGATGTTTCAACGATTTTCCATGAGTTTGGTCACTCTATCCACGGAATGTTTGCGAGCCAGAAATATCCATCACTTTCAGGAACTAATGTACCGAGAGATTTTGTGGAATTCCCTTCTCAGATTAACGAACATTGGGCTTTAGATCCTGTAGTTCTGAAAAATTATGCAATTCATTACGAAACAAAACAACCCATTCCACAGGCTTTGGTTGATAAAATTAAAAAAGCATCTACATTTAACCAAGGCTATATGACGACAGAATTGGTTTCTGCAGCTGCTTTAGATATGGATTGGCATTCGGTAACCAGCGAAAATCAATTGCTTTCTGTTTTAGATTTTGAAAAACAGTCTTTAGCTAGCCACGGATTTACTTTGGCAACTGTTCCTCCGAGATATCATACCCCTTATTTTGCACACATTTGGGGCGGTGGATATTCTGCAGGATATTACGCTTATTTATGGTCTGAAACTTTAGATAATGACGCTTGGGAATGGATTAAAAATAATGGTGGTCTTACAAGAGAAAACGGTGACCGTTTCAGAAAATACATTCTTTCTGTAGGAAATTCTGTAGATCTAAATCAGGCATTCAGAGATTTTACAGGTCACGATCCGGATATTAAGCCGTTGTTGAGAAACAGAGGTTTTATTAAATAAAAAATATCATAAATGATATCAAATATTGGTGTAAAAGCAACCTTCTTTTCATCCATAATTATTCTGACTTGTTTCACAATGAAAAATAAAAGATTTGAAAACAAGTCAGAATCTTTTTATTATGTCATATATGATACGATACCCTATAAAGAATTAGCCAAAATTTTTAGCGACGAAAAAAAATATTGGGATTCAACATGTCAATCGGAAACCAAGAGAGCAGCAGCAGATATTGAAAAAAACAAATTGGTTTTCTTTCACTATTTTGGAATGGTAGAAGAACATAAAGGGAATGCAGAAATGAACGAATTATTAAAAAAATATAATATTGAAGTTGATACTACATTAAGCTATTGTACCGTTCCTTCAAATATTCAAAATTGTTACGCTCGCATAATGCAGGAAGAGATTGATATAAAATACGGTTCAACATTTATTGATTCACTGCGATCAATAGCAGAAATTCAGTTTGTAAAGACAAATCCTGATAAAATTTACAGATTTGAAGAATGTGACTGGGTTTCCCGATATCCTGGCGATAAGGATTATAATGACTTTTTCACCACTAGCAAAAAACATTTCTGGCAAAATGTAGAGTATCCCAATGATTTTGAATTTAGAAAAGATAATGAACTTTATTCCTCTATGTCTGCGGGTTTCATCTTATATAAAACCGGGAAAATTTCAGACACTAAAATTGATATTACCTTTCAAAATAAAAAAAACTACAGATATTCGTCTTATTTCATAAATGAATTAAAAGAATTCGTTCAGAAAACAAAATGGATTCCAGCAAAAAGTTCAGGAATACCAGTAAACAGCGAGATGAGAATGACAATACATTTTAAATAAATATGAAAAAAATTATTTTAAGCACACTAATTTTAGTATTTGGGACTATTTATGCACAAAAAACCAAGCCGCAATCCAATAAAATTGACAAAAAACTCGTCGGATTGTGGAAAGGTAGCGAAAAAGACCAACAGATTGATGGAATGGAAAAACTGTGGGTAATGGACAGAAAAGAAGACGGAACTTTCACCCTTATTTTTACTACAGTTCAGAACTGTGAAATAAATCAGCACATTGAGAAAGGACAATGGTGGGTAGAAAATGGCGAATTTCATGAACTTCATTTTAATTCAGGGAATACAGATGTTTATACTTACGAAGTTCCTGACAAATCACATATAAAGTTTAAATCAAAAAACATGTCAATGGATATGATAAATAACGAATATTCTTTTGTTGATACAAAAATTGAAGATGAAAATTAATAAAAACAAGTGAGAAGCATTCTAAGAATTGCTTCTTTTTTTTTAAACGCAAATATTTTTAAGAGTGCCCAATTTATAAAACGTGCAAAATCAACGAGAGATAAAGCTTTATGAAATTAGCGCAAAAATATTCGTGTACATTTGTATTTTAAAATTTCAAAAAAATGATCTGTCCTTGCTGCTCAGGAAAACCATACGAAGAATGTTGTAAACCTTACCATACTGGAGAAAAATACGCTCCAACGGCTGAAGCTTTGATGCGCTCGAGATTTTCTGCATTTGCTATTCCCAATGGAAAATATTTAATGGAAACAACTTCTCCCGGGAAAAGGCAATTCCACAATACAAAAGATTTGCAGGAATGGGGCGAAATCAACGAATGGACGAAGTTGGAAATTGTGAATAAACCATCAATGAATAAAGTAGAATTTAAAGCATATTACACTGATGAAGACGGGCAAAAACAAATGCATCACGAATTATCAACATTTAAAACGATACAGAACCGCTGGTTTTATGTGAGCGGAGAGTTTTTAGACTAACCAAAAAAACTTTTGCGTTAAAAAGCTCTTCCTATTTTAATCAAAAAAAATGTCCGAAAAAATCGGACATTTCATATTGTATGTAAATATTTTTTAGTGAGCCTCGTTTCCGTCAATTCCATGAGCGTGACCGTGAGACAACTCCTCTTCTGTTGCAGGTCGAGTATTTAAAATTTCCACCTGGAAATCTAAAACTTTCCCAGCCATTGGGTGATTAAGATCTGCCACAACAACTTCCGGAGTAACTTCTACTACAAAAGCCTGGAAATTGTTCCCTTGGTTATCAGATAAAGGCAAAATAGCTCCGATTGGTGGAACTCCAGATTCTGCAAACATATCGATTGGCAATTGTGCGATAGCATCGTCTTGCTTTTCGCCATAAGCTTCTTCCGGCTGAATTACAAAAGCAGCTTTATCACCAGCTTTCAATCCAAGGATATTTTGTTCAAATTTTGGGATCATCATTCCCATACCGTATAAAAATGTAAGCGGATTTTCTGCAGTTGTTTCTTCTACAAGGATTTTGCTTCCATCCTCTTCGATAGTGTGAAGAATGTACTTTACAGCTACCACATGATTGTTATCAATAGTCATATTTCTTTTTTTGCGTGATTTTTTTCACGATTAAACGGCACAAAGATACTGTTTTTGAAATGATTGATTAAGGAAATGCATGTAAAGAAAGAATCTTAAACATACTATTTCCTGTTTTTTGATTCCGCCTTCTTTTTCTGTCTTAAAACATACAAATACAAACTCTCTACTTTTGCTCTTGCCCAATCTGTCTTTCTCAAAAACTTCAATGAAGAATTAATGCTTGGATTATCTGTAAAGCATTTGATATTGATTTGTTTCCCCAATTCCTCAAAACCCTGATAATATTCTACCAGCTCTTCGAGAATGGCATCGAGACGTTTTCCGTGTAAAGGATCTTTTGATTTTTCTTCCATAACGCAGTAAAATTAAATATTTTATCAGACTTAATACTAAAATTGTTTATACTCTTAATCTTTAGTATTTTTGATGAAGGTATTTCTCACTTATAAAAATCAATCATTCCGAAAAAACATGAGCAAGAATAACGAAGCGAACAGGAAAAAAAATAAAAAGCAAATCGATCAGAAAAAGCGCAAAATACAAAATGCGGAAGCAGAAAGAAAAGCACGTTTGAAACAAATTCGTGAAGATTTTAAAGCAAAAGAAGCCGATAACAAACTATGAAAGTCCTCCACACCGCCGATTGGCATTTGGGTAAACGTCTCGACCGTTTTTCTAGATTAGAAGAACAGGTTTTGGTGATGAACGAAATTGTTGATATCGCAGATCGTGAAAATGTTGACTTGGTTCTGGTTGCCGGAGATTTATTCGACAATTTCAATCCGAGTGTTGAAGCGACAGAACTTTTTTATAAAACTTTAAAACGTTTATCATTAAACGGGAAACGTCCGGTTATCGCAATTTCCGGAAATCACGATTCGCCAAGTTTGATTGACGCGCCCGATCCTCTCGCTCGCGAATGCGGAATTATTTTAATCGGACACCCAAAAGCTAGAGTTCATCCTTTTGAGCTGAAACATTTTAAAATTTCAAAATCAGCAGAAGGATTTATTGAACTGGAATTTAAAAATCAAGATTTCCCTGTCAGAATTTTGCATACTCCTTATGCCAATGAAATTCGTTTGAAAGAATATTTTGGGGAAAACAAAGAAGAAGAACTTAATAGAGTTTTAGCTGAAAACTGGAGAAAAACTGCTGATGAATTTTGTGATCAAAATGGTATTAATCTTTTGATAACGCATTTGTATATGAACAAAAAAGGTGCTCCGATTTTGGAAGAACCGGAAGGCGAAAAACCCATTAAAATAGGAAATGCAGACCTTGTTTTTTCAGATATTATTCCGCATCAGATTCAATATACAGCTTTAGGACATTTGCATGGTTTTCAAAATATAGGAACTGAAGAAAAACCCGTTGTTTATTCTTCTTCGCCTTTGTGTTACAGTTTTAGTGAGGCCGGACAAACCAAATATATTTCCATTATTGAAGCAGAACCTAATAAAAACGTTTCATTTGAAAAAATAGCGTTACAAAACGGTAAAAAACTATTCAGGAAAACTTTTGATTCCATTGAAAATACTATTGGATGGCTAAATGAAAATCCAAATACTTTAGTTGAATTGACCTTGGAAAGTGAAACCTTTTTAAAAGCCGAAGAGAGAAAACTCATCTATCGATCTCACAACGGAATTATACATCTCATTCCAAAAGTGAAAAATCAGGATTTTAATGAAAACCAATTGAGTGAAATTAACCTGAATCAGGATATTCAAACTTTATTCAATGATTATTTTAAATCTAAAAATGGCGGTCAGGAAGCCAATGAAGAGCTCCTTAATTTGTTTAACGAAATTGCTTCAAATAATTCATAATTTTTTAACCGCAAAAGAGACAAAAGATTTTAATTCTTTATGAGATGTTCAAAAGTTCCCAAAACTAAGTTTCATACATTCTGTTGACTTTTGGCTCACTTATTTTCAATATTTTCTTTTGTCTCTTTTGAAGTTAATTAAAAAATATATTCATAAAAATGATTCCAATTCAATTGACTTTAGAAGGTCTTTATTCTTATCAGGAACGTCAGAAGATCGATTTTGAAAACCTTACGCAAGCTGGTCTTTTCGGCATTTTTGGTTCGGTTGGTTCCGGGAAATCTTCTATTTTGGAAGCCATTTCGTTTGCTTTGTACGGCGAAACGGAGCGCCTCAATTCCAGAGACAAGCGTGCCTATAATATGATGAATTTGAAATCGAATAAATCTTACATTGAGTTTGATTTCATCAATTTTGAAAATAAAAAATTCCGTGCTACAAGAGAGTTCAAACGTAATTCTAAAAACTTTGAAGATGTAAAAACTCCGACCGTCACTTTCTATGGATGGAAAAATGAAAATTGGATTCCGCTAGAACATTCCGATGCTGAAAAACTCATTGGTTTGAGTTATGCGAATTTTAAGCGAACCATCATCATTCCACAAGGTCAGTTTAAAGAATTTCTGGAATTGGGAGCAACAGACAGAACGAATATGATGAAGGAAATTTTCAGCCTCCAGCGTTTTGATCTGCAGAATAATGTATCAGCTTTAAATGCTAAAAACAAATCTGAACTCGACCAATTAGAAGGTCAGCTAAAAGGTTTTGAAGAAGTGAATGAAGAGCAGGTTTCAGCTCAAAAGGAACATTTAAAACTGGAACAACAGAAATTTGATGAGGCAAATAAAACATTCAAAAAAACAGAAGAAAAGTATCTAAAACTAAAAGGTCTGAAAGAAGATTTTGAAGTTTTTAATCATAAAAAAACTGAGTTTGAAAAACTGAATCAACAGAAAACTGAAATCGATATTTTAGAAGCAAAAACTGAATTATTCGACAAAATTTTCAGAATCTTCACGCCACTGATTTCCGAAAAAAATAAGCTTGCAAAAGAAATTTCTGAGCAGCAGAAAAGTAAAGAAGACCAACTTAAAATTGTACAGGAAACTGAAATTCGGTTTGAAGATATAAAAATTAAACTTTCGGCAATTCAACCTCAATATGAAGCATTAAATCAGTCTAAAATTCAGGAAAATGATTTGGGTTTGATCTTACAAATGCAGAGATTTTCTGGAGAAATTGAAACCTTAAAAGAACGAACAAAAAAAGGTTCGGAAAAAGTAAAAGAAGTTGAAGGCAATCAGAAATTAATTCAGCAAAAAGTTGAAGAATTTTCTAAAAATGCAGAACTTTTAAAACCTAAAAAATTAGATTCCAGTTTATTATTACATGTCGGAAATTGGTTTTCTGAAAAGAAAAAATTAGTTGAAACCAAGCAAATACAATTTGAAAAGACCAATACTAAAAAAGCTGAAATTACCAGAATCTCTGAGGAGTTAAAACCTTTCAATATCAATCCTGAAACTTTTAGAAATGATTTTAAAACTCAGATTGAAAATTTAGAAAATCAGAAAAAAGTACTCTCTGACAAACGCAATCAATTGGAAGTTCAGCAAAAACTAGCTCATTTTGCCAACGAATTGCACGACGGAGAATCTTGCCCGCTTTGTGGTGCTTTAGAACATCCGAATATTGTAGAATTTGATGATGTGAATTCTGAATTAAACGAAATTCAAAAACAGATTGAGCAAATTGAAATTCAAAAAGATCAGATTCAAAAACAATCTTTAGAAATAGAAAAAATTCTTGACCGCAAAAAGATTTTCGAGGAACAATTAAAATCGGAAGAAGAGAGCTTAAAGCAGATTCAAATCAACATTGAAGAGCATTTAAAAAACTTTAATTGGAAAGAATTTAATGCAGAAAATCAAAATGATTTTGAAGAAAAACGACAGCAATCTTTTACTATTGAAAAACAGATCGATGAACTCAATCAGCAAATCGGTCTGGAACAAAAAAACCTGAAGAAAGAGCGAGAAAATCTTGATAATTACAATAAAGCTTTAGAAAAATTTAAGCTTGATGAAGCGAAAAAAGAAGAGCAAATCAAAACAAATGAAGCCAATTTAAAACTTTTAAGCTGGCTTGATTACGAGAAAAAACCAATCGCTGAAACCGAAAAAATCTACAATAAATTATCACAATCGAATCGTGAAACTGAAGAGAATTATCAAAAACTAAATAAGGAAAAAGAAGAAATTTCGCCAAAATTAGCTGAACAAAAAACAATCGCCAATCAGCTGGAAACACGAATCTCTGAACTTGAAAAAGAAATTTCAGAAAATGAAAATCTGATTAAAAAAGCTTTATCCGAACAGAAATTCAGCACTTTAGAAGAAATTCAGGAAATTCTCATACTGGAAATTAATGTTCAGGAAACAAGAAATAAAATTCAGCAATTCAGAATTACTTTTGAGATTTTAAAAAACAGCATTCTTGAACTTGAAGCCAAACTGAAAGATCTCTCTTTCGATCGGGAAGAATTTTTAACCCTTGAAAACCAGCTCAAAAGTTTTGAAAATGATTTGAAAACCGCCAATGATTCTGTCGTAAAAATTGCCACCGAAATTGAAAGACTGGAAAAAGAATTTAAGAAAAAAGAAGATCTTTTAAAAGATTTAGCCAGCCTTCAAAAACGTGGCGAAAATCTGAAAATCATGACCAATCTCTTTAAAGGAGCTGGTTTTGTGCAGTATATTTCATCTATTTATCTTCGTCAATTGTGTGATCATGCGAATGTACGTTTTCATCGAATGACCCGAAACCAACTGAGTTTGCAACTGAACGAAAATCATGATTTTGAAATCATCGATTACCTAAATGAAGGCCGAAGCAGAAGTGTAAAAACGCTTTCTGGAGGACAATCTTTTCAGGTTTCGCTGAGTCTCGCTTTGGCATTGGCAGAAAGTGTACAAACTCATGCGCAGTCTGAGAAAAACTTCTTTTTCATCGATGAAGGCTTCGGAACCCAAGATCTGGAGTCGGTAAATATCGTATTTGAAACATTGATGAATCTTCAAAAAGAGAACAGAATCGTGGGGATTATTTCGCACGTTGAAGAACTGAAAGAAAAAATTCCGGTTTCGCTGAACATTACAAAAGATGAGGAACGGGGAAGCATAATTGAAATTGTTTAAAAAAACTTCACCTTACTTTATTTATATTTTAATCATTAATTATCATGCAAAATTTACCTCTTATCTTGAAGCCTTCAAAAATAAAAAATATCATCCTGATTCTTATCAGCGTTGGCTTTATCAGTCTGGGAATATCACTTTTAGAAAAAAATATGCTCATTGCAGTTTTAAATATTTTCTTTTTCGGGATCTGTCTTATTATTTTCATCATCAATATGATTCCCAATTCGTCTTATCTTACAATCGATGAAAAAGGAATTGAAATGAAGAACCTTTTCAGAACAACATTTATTCCATGGCGGGCCGTGAGTGGTTTTAAAACCAAATTGATATTCGTTAATAAATTGGTCACTTTTACTATCGATGAAAAACTCCTGGAAAACTCCAAAATGAAAGGAAAAACCGGAGCATTTCCTGATACTTACGGAATGTCTGCGAACAATCTCGCCAATCTTCTGAATGAATATAAAGCCAAGTTTGAAAGGATTTAAATTTAAAAGCCTCCGTTGAAATATTTCAAAGGAGGCTTGTATTTTATCTTACCTGTGGCGCTGTTTTTTCACCAAATAGCTCAATAGATTTCATCATCACATCATGCGCAGGGTCACCAACATCCATATGTCCTATAAATCTTGTGATCCCGAAAATTTCTTTCATATAATTGATTTTGTCGGCAACTTCATTGGCATTTCCGATAAATAAAGCACCATCTTTGACTCTTCCACCTTCGTATTGCATTTTGGTATAAGGAGCCCAACCTCGGGAAGAACCAATTCTATCCATCTGAGATTTATAATTATGAAAATATCCGTCCACAACCTCTTTTTCATCACTTACAAAAGTATGTGAATGAATGGCAATCTGCATTGTGGCTTCATCATGTCCTGCCTTAAGATATTCCTGTTTGTAAAATTCGATTAAATTTTTAAACTGAATTGGCATTCCTCCAATAATAGCAACTACTAAAGGCATTCCCAGTTGTGCAGCACTCAAAACCGATTGCGGAGTCCCGCCAACCGCTCGCCATATTGGAATTTTTCCATTATTTTTTGCTCTTGGATAAACCGTCTGATTTTGCATTGGTGCACGAAGTTTTCCAGACCATGAAACGTTTTCTTCAGCATTAATTTTGAGTAATAATTCTAATTTTTCGTCAAAAAGCTCTTCATAATCGTTCAGAGAATATCCGTAAAGCGGAAAAGATTCTATAAAACTTCCTCGTCCAACGAAAATTTCGGCTCTTCCATCAGAAATTAAATCTAATGTTGCAAAATCTTCATAGACTTTAACCGGTTCTGAAGAACTCAAAACAGTTACTCCACTCGCTAATTTTATATTTTTTGTGATACTTGCCGCTGCTGCCAAAACGATTTCAGGAGAAGAAACTGCGTAATCTGCACGGTGATGTTCTCCCATTGCAAAAACATCAATTCCCAGCTCATCCATCAATTTTACCTGCTCAAGAATTTCTCTGATTTTAATTCCTGCGTTTCTATATTTTCCGGTAGTCTGGTCAAAAGCCAAGTCGCCAAACATTCCTATTCCTAATTCCATATTTTTGATTTTTAGATAAGACAAAATTAGTGGATCAAAAATTTAAAAACATTGATGAATGATAAGATTGACGATTTTAAAAATTCTTGCTGATTTTTAAATTATTTTTGATTTCCCAAGAGACCAAAAAGCAGTTTATCTCTTATTTCATCAGTAATTTCGGAGGTGGATTCTATATTTCTTTTAAACCAGAAATAAGAATTATTAAGGGTATGAAGAATAAATCGTGTGGTAAAAGCAGAAGATTTCAGTTCCCAGTTTTCAGCCTGATAAATTTCAGAAATTAATTGCTCAACTTCTTGCTGATAATTTTTTCTTAATTCAATAAACTCGGGTAATCTTTCTTCCAAATGCTTCCATTCATTGGAATAAATGTGAGTAACATCACGGTTTTTCAGAACAACCGATAAATGTTTATCTAAAAATAAATTAAGCTTTTCCTTTGGAGAAACTTGTGTGTTTTTTACTTCCTGCAGTTCTTCAAAAAACTCATGCGCAACCCCAAAGCAAATCCACTCAAGAATCTCTTCTTTAGAACGGATGTGCGCATATAATGACGCCGCTTTTATATTTAATTTTGTGGCAAGATCTCTTACCGAGCTGCCCATATACCCTTTCTCTTTGAAAAGTTCTACTGCGACTTCAAGTATTTTGATCTGTTTTTCTTTTAACTCCATAGGTTGAGTGCAAAAGTAATTATTCTGATTTTAATATTCTGATTTTCATATAATCATTTATAAATTCCTGCGAAAGTTTAAAACATTTCATATTCTATTTGTAATTGACTCGTATTTCTTAATTTTCACTTGAATGATTTGAAATCGGAAATTTTGTCTTCTCAAAACAGATGCAGAAATGAATATTTCGGAAATTTTGTCCATTATTTTTAAAAATTTAATAATTGAACAGTTTTTGAGATATACTTCCCGAATTAAATGATTGAATCAGATTGAAGGACATCAGACTTTAGATTAGATTTAAAAAATAATATTTATTCAAGTCTTTATGGTCTGAAATCTGATGTCTGAAATCTGTAAATACAAGCAAAAATAATTAAACCAAAAATACATAATATGAACTTAAATCAATATACTGTAAAATCACAAGAAGCCATCCAAGCTGCTCAACAAGTTGCAATGGAATTTGGCAATCAAAGCATAGAACCTCAACATTTATTGGAAGGAATTTTTCAGGTTGATGAAAATATATCGCCTTTCCTATTAAAAAAATCTGAAGCTGATTCCAATTTGGTAAGAGAGCGCAACCGTGAAAATTTAGAAAAACTTCCAAAAGTACAAGGCGGGAATATTTATCTTTCACAATCAGCAAATAAAGTTTTGCTTGATGCGCCAAACATCGCTAAAAAAATGGGTGATGAATTCGTAACGATCGAACATTTATGGCTCTCGCTTTTAGAAACCAGTTCAGAAGTTTCGAAGATGTTGAAAGATATGGGCGTGACCAAAAGTCTTTTGGAGGGCGGAATTAAAGAATTAAGAAAAGGAAGCAAGGCGACTTCTGCAAGCTCGGAAGAAACTTATCAATCCTTAAATAAATATGCTAAAAACTTTAATGAACTAGCTGCCGAGGGAAAATTAGATCCGGTTATCGGTCGTGATGAGGAAATCAGAAGAGTTTTACAGATTCTTTCAAGAAGAACGAAGAACAACCCGATCCTGATTGGTGAACCCGGTGTTGGTAAAACAGCCATTGCGGAAGGAATTGCACACAGAATTATCAGCGGAGATATTCCTGAAAATTTGATGGATAAGACCCTTTATTCATTGGATATGGGAGCATTGATCGCAGGTGCCAAATATAAAGGCGAATTCGAAGAGCGTTTAAAGTCCGTTGTAAATGAAGTAATAAAATCTGACGGACAAATCATTCTTTTCATTGATGAAATTCACACTTTGGTAGGAGCTGGAGGTGGCGAAGGCGCAATGGATGCTGCAAATATCCTGAAACCTGCTTTGGCAAGAGGAGAATTAAGAGCGATCGGTGCAACCACTTTAAATGAATATCAAAAGTATTTTGAAAAGGATAAAGCATTAGAAAGACGTTTCCAGAAAGTGATGGTGGAAGAACCGGATACTGAATCAGCCATCTCAATTCTTCGTGGAATTAAAGATAAATACGAAGCACATCACAAAGTAAGAATCAAAGACGAGGCGATTATTGCCGCGGTAGAAATGTCTCAAAGATATATTTCGGATAGATTTTTACCGGATAAAGCAATCGATTTGATTGATGAAGCTTCAGCAAAGTTGAGAATGGAAATCAATTCAAAACCTGAAGAACTCGATGTTTTAGACAGAAAATTGATGCAGATGGAAATTGAATTGGCAGCCATTTCAAGAGAAGGCAACCAGACAAAAATTGACCATTTAAAGGAAGATATTTCGAAAATTTCTGAAGAAAGAAACGAAATTAACGCTAAATGGCTGAAAGAAAAGCAAAAATCTGAGGATTTAACATCCATCAAAAAAGATATAGAATCTCTGAAATTAGAAGCTGAAAGAGCCTCAAGAGCAGGAGATTACGCAAAAGTGGCTGAAATTCAGTACGGGAAAATAAAGGAAAAAGAAGATGCTTTGCAGAAACTTGAACTGGAGATGCAAAACCATCAGAATGAACTAATTAAGGAAGAAGTAACCGCAGACAACATCTCTGAAGTGATCGGAAAATGGACCGGAATTCCCGTGACCAAGCTTCTTCAGTCTGAAAGAGAAAAATTATTGCATCTTGAAACCGAACTTCATCACAGAGTTGTCGGTCAGGAAGAGGCAATCCAGGCTGTTGCGGATGCTATCAGAAGAAACCGAGCCGGATTGAGTGACGAGAAAAAACCCATCGGAAGTTTCTTGTTTTTAGGAACAACTGGTGTAGGTAAAACCGAACTTGCAAAAGCCTTAGCTGAGTTTCTATTCGATGACGAAAACAATATGACAAGAATAGATATGAGTGAATATCAAGAGCGTCATTCAGTTTCAAGATTGGTTGGTGCCCCTCCGGGATATGTGGGTTATGATGAAGGCGGACAATTGACGGAAGCGGTGAGAAGAAGACCTTATTCAGTGGTGCTTCTAGATGAAATTGAAAAAGCACATCCTGACGTTTTCAACACGTTGTTACAGGTTTTGGATGACGGTAGATTGACTGATAATAAAGGTCGTGTCGTTAATTTCAAAAATTCGATTATCATTATGACTTCGAATTTGGGTTCACATATCATTCAGGAGAATTTTGAGAATATTACCGAAGAAAACCAAGACGAAATCGTTGATAAAACCAAAATTGAGGTTTTTGATTTGTTGAAACAAACGCTTCGTCCGGAATTTTTGAACAGAATTGATGAAACGGTGCTGTTCCAGCCTTTAAGAAAAAAAGAAATCGGGAAAATCGTTCAGTATCAGTTGAGAGGATTTAATGATATGCTTGCAAAAAGAAATATTATTATGACTGCAACGCAAGATGCTTTGAATTATTTGACCAACAAAGGTTATGATCCTGTTTTTGGAGCAAGACCTTTGAAAAGAGTTATACAACAGGAAGTTTTAAACAAATTATCACGAGAAATTCTCGCAGGAACGGTGAATGACGGCGACAGAATAACGCTTGATTATTTCGAAGAAACAGGTTTGGTTTTCAGACCAGCTGAAAAATAAGTAGTTTTTTTTCATATATATTATTTTTAATAAGTACCACAGATCTCGTTCTGTGGTACTTATTTTTTATAAGCGAAAAAATCAACTGAAAAGACAGCATTTACAGTAAAAAACGGGAGGTTTTAAGGAGTTTTTTTTGCAAATTTGTACAAATAACCAATAAAACTTAATAACATGAGCAACATTATCCCTACATCACTTATTCAGAATTTAGTAGACAATTACCGTTCAAATCAGCTTTTGGCGATCAATCAGGATCTCAGTATACAAGATTCACATTCTGTGTGGTTTGATCTTCCGACATTAAAAAACTTTGTTGCAGAAATTGAAGCGCAAGCGAAATTAATTGATCTGACCGTTAAAGATTCAGATCTTGGAATCCGTTTTTATTACGCAGCATATCCTGCAGTACCACAATCATCTGTTCCAGCAAATTACGCTAAGAGACATACCTTGGTAATGATCCCGACTAAAAAACTGAATGATCTTAATTATGACTTCAATCCTTTTGATAATAACAGTGTAAGTCTGGCAGTTACAGGAGTATCAATCGATGCATTGGCATTGAATCACGGAACTCTGGTTCCACCAAGCACATCAATAGTACAGTCTTATTAATTAAGCATTATGAGTGACTTCCAACTTTTTTTACAGAGCTGTATGATCTTCGCAGAAGGTCTTGCTGCACTTGCATCAATTGTTTTCTTTAAAAAAATAAAAGGAAGTCACTATATATATTTTTCAATATTCCTGATTTTTATTTTCTGTTGTGAAATGTTCGGAAAATTTGCTGAAAACTATATTTCTTATCCGAAAAACTTATTTTTCAACTACTTCGTAATCCCGATAGAATTTATATTTTTCTATTGGCTTTACGCATATCAGTCACTAAAAAATAAAAAATTGTTTTTCTTATTTTCTGCATTATTTCTTTTAGCATTCATTCCAAATGAGCTTTATTTTGTAAAAAACAAGCATATTTTTTCTTTCAACTATACATTTGGAAGTCTGCTGATGATGTTTTTAGTTATTATGGAATATTATAAGCAGGTAAATTCGGAGAATATTCTCAACTTTTTTAAAAACAGAATGTTTTATATTAATCTTGGCGTAACTCTATTTTATATAGGTACACTCCCGTTTTGGGCATTTTATTTCCAGCTTTTGGAGCATATGGATATCTGGAGTCTCTATTATAGCTATTTCCTTTTGTCTGGAATTATGATGTACCTGTTATTTGCAAGTTCATTCATATGGGGAAAACAGAATTATACTTAACCGTTATTTTATTTAATATTTTTTTCGTCTTATTTCTGGTTGCCGTGATGATTTACATCCGGAAATATAAGCAGAGGAAAATAGAGCATATCAATGAGATTCAGCTTAAAAATGAAATTCATCAGAAAGAGCTTTTGGCAACCCAGCTGGAAATTCAGCAGGCGACTATGCAGCAAATTGGCCGTGAACTGCACGATAATATAGGGCAGAAACTCACTTTAGCAAGTCTTTATACCCAACAGCTACTTTATGAAAATAAAGTGACCACGGAAAGTGAAAGAATAGAACAGGTTTCGCAAATTATCAATCAGTCTTTACAGGATTTAAGGAGTCTTTCAAAAACATTAACTGATGATAATATTAACCAAAAAGATATCATAAAGTTAATTCAGGAAGAAGTAGATATTGCAAGTGTAATAAAAAAATGTAAAATTCATTTTGAGTATAATTTTAAATGTCTTGATCTCGATTTTGTTCATAAAAATGTTTTATTGAGGATTACACAAGAGTTTATTCAAAACAGTATTAAGCATTCTCAGTGTAAGAATATTTTCATCAGACTCAATACTACAGAAGAAAATCTTTGGGAACTAAAAATCAATGATGACGGAATTGGTTTTGACATCGACAAAATTCTCTCAAACGGAATCGGGCTTACCAATATGAAAAACAGAACAGCCATTATCGGTGCCGAATTTAATCTTGAAAGCAACGAAAACGCTGGCACTTTAATTGAAATAAAACTAAAAAAACGACCATGAAAAAGACCATTGTAATAGTCGATGATCATTTATTGATTGCCAAAGCAATTGAAGGAATCATAAGTAATTTCGAAGATTTTGAAGTAATTGATGTGGCCGAAAACGGAAAAGACATGATCGATAAGTTTGAAAGGGACAAAAAAATTCCGGATATTATTCTTCTAGACATCAGCATGCCGATTATGGACGGTTTTGAAACCGCTTTATGGCTCAAAAAAAATCATCCAAACATCAAAGTTATGGCTCTTAGCATGCAGGGCGATGACAACAGTGTTATCAAAATGATTAAAAACGGAGCCAAAGGATATCTGCTAAAAAACACACATCCCAAAGATCTCGAAACAGCCCTAATAAAACTGAGCAGTGACGGTTTCTTTTATCCCGATTGGGCATCAAAAGTCATTTTTTCTAATATGGCCGATGAGAAAAATAACGAGAAAAAAAAGAAAATTTCCGAAAGAGAAAAAGAATTTCTTACCTATACCGTAACAGAACTCAGCTATAAAGAAATTGCAGAAAAAATGTGCTGCAGCCCAAGAACAGTAGAAAGCTACCGCGATCAGCTTTGTGAAAAGTTTGATCTTAAAACAAGAGTTGGCTTAGCTGTTTTTGCGATCAAAAACGGGTTTGCAAAATCGTAGCTAATAATCTGCTGCTATATTGAATATAATTTAATCAGAATTTCGCATAAAAAAAGAAGCTTTTCAGCTTCTTTTTTTTATGCGAAAAATATCATATTTATTTTACATTTACCAATTCCACATCAAAGATGATTGTAGAACCTGCCGGAATTGCAGCTCCTGCTCCACGATCTCCATAAGCCAGATCCGAAGGAATATAAAATCTGTATTTTGATCCTTTGCTCATGAGTTGAATACCTTCCGTCCAACCTTTGATTACGCTACCCAAATTAATATCCATTGGTGCACCACCATTTTTGTCGGTAGAATCGAAAACAGTTCCATCCAGAAGTTTTCCGGTATATTTTACCTGTACAACATCTGATGCTTTTGGTTTTGTTTTGCCGTCACCTTCCTGCAATACCTCGTACTGCAAACCTGACGCTGTAGTTTTCACCTTGGGATTACTTTTATTTTTCGTAAGAAAATCAATACCTTTTTTCTTATTCTCACCTGCTTGTACTAACGCTTCAGATTGCTTTTTTTCACTCTGCTTCTGCATAAAGTCCTGCATAAAAGTATTCATTTCTTCTTCAGGCATCAGTTTCTTTTTTCCCTCCATCTCTTCTTTAATAGCCTGAGCCAGAAGATCAGCATCTACTTTGAAGCCTTCCTGTTTCATATTTTTGGCTATATTCAGACCTATATAATATGATGCTTTTTGGTCATCGGTATATTTGCTATCACCTTGTCCATCGTTTTTCTGAGCGCACGAAATACTAAATATTGCTATGCAAAATAATGCAATAGTCTGTTTTTTCATTTGATAATTTTATTATTACTATTTACGAATTACATAATTGCTGCAAATCTATCATTAATTACAGAAATTTCCCTGTTGTACTTTAATTTTTTATGTTAAAAAAATTTCAGTTGAACAGAATTAGAATTATCCCTGTTATCTGTTTTTTAAATTTTTAAAATACCCATTTTCGAAGGTATACTTTATTTTAAAGTTGTTGCAGAAAATAGCATGATACTTTAATTTATTTCGAGGAAATTAGGCAGTTCTCATATCTTCGAAGAAACAAGTAAATATTTCCCTCCACTCTTTTTTTTATTTTTTTAAATATTATTAATTATGTAAAAAATAATTTTTATCTTTATGATTACCAAATATTTATCAACAAAAATTAAATTATCATGAAAAAATTAAAAAGAAAAGCATTGAAAACCATTATGGGCGGAAAACTAGATTGTTCATGCCGTATGATTACTTATTATGATGGTTCTACAAGCGGTGGACCATGTGCCACAACAGAATGTTCAGAAATAAGTTTTAGCTGTGGGCAACCAGAATGCAGACCTTCTCTTGAGATTGTTTAATCTTAAATAAAATTCAAAATAACAATAGCGGTGAGTAGTCACCGCTATTGTTATTATTAAAATACAGAGGCGTAAACTTACTTATTTTATACCTCTGTTAATTCTAAATTTATTATAACCTTTCCTGTTCATCCGCTTTTTTAATCGTCTTGGAATTTTTCACAGACTGATTTCCGAAATTATATTTTAGAGAAAAAGTAAAACCTTGTGTATCCTGATAATCTAAAAAGTAATTGTCCTGATTACCATATTTGGTGCTTACTTTTTGTTTTGTAGATCTAAAGATGTCATTAAAAATAAATGCAGCTTCTAATTTTTTATTAAAAAACTTTCTGTTCATTACAAAATAAGCCGACCATTGGCTCGAAATTCTGAATGTCCCTTGAATTCCCGGTGAATAATATTTGTGTCCGGCTTCCATTTTCCAGTCGGAATTTTTATCTAAAGTAAAACTTGTTGAGATATTTGAAACCCAATTCCAGACCTGATTTTTATTTAAAGCTCCGTCAATTCCTTTGAAATAATTTTCGTTGTGCTCTAAGTTTTCAGAAACAATCAAACTCCACCAAGGTTTTATTTCAAAGCTTTTGTAAAGATTCACTCCGTAAGCTTCACCTTTTTCAATATTGGTAAAATAATAGATCAAATTGTTGTTTTCATGCTGTTGATAAGAGATTTCCATTGACGGGAAAATTTCTTTTCGGTAATAAAAATCTAAGTTCCAGTTTTTGAATGAATACGTAAAGTTCAGATTATGAATAATAGTCGCTTTCAATTTTGGATCTCCCTGATAATAAGAAAACAAATTGTAGTATGATTTTGCAGGATTTAACCATGAATAAAACGGCCTGCTGATTCTTTTTCCGTAAGAGAAGCCAAATTCATGCTTATTTTCTGTGGTATATTGTGCAAAAAATGTAGGAAATAGGCTCCAGTAATTATTTTTATTCACTTCATAAGGCTCCGAAACCACACCTTCCAAATCGGTCATTTCAGCACGAAGTCCACCTTTAAAATTCCATTTTCCGAGATTATAAGCCATCGATGTATAAATACCAAAGTTGTGTTCTTTATAATCAAAAAGACTGCTTTTTTCTGGTCTGTATTGAAATTTACCATTTTCGTTATCTGAAAAATCAAGTAAGCTGTTTGTTTTTACAAAGCTATATTTTGCACCCGATTCCAATTCCAATTTATCATTTTTCCATTGGTAATCCAATTGTGTAGAATACAGCTGAACGTCGCTTTTATTATTGGTCATAAAATTGGTTTCGCCTGGATTTTGGTTGGCAAAATTCAGATAGGTAAGAACATTTTGAAATTTGCTTGTATTATTTCCAGTGAAATAACTAATCCACGAAAGGCTGCTTTTTTTATTCAGCTTTCTGTCAATTTGGAAACTCAAAGAATTATTAATTGTTCTCGAATGATGATCGTTTATTGTTGTATAATTAGATTCTGCCACATTCTGTGAGTTATAAATCAAAGTCGGCACAATATAAGTTCCAAAAGATCTCGGGGCAAAAAAACCTGAATAATTGAGACTTGCTGTTGTAAGACTATCGATTTCATATTCTACATTAAAGTTTACGGTATTCTGGCTTTTATTCTGATCTTTTCTATTCATCGTGCTGATCCAGGTTGTGCCGTCTTCGGGATAATTTACATAATCTGTTCCTTCTCTATAATACGTTCCTCCTCCCCGAAAATAGCTTGCCATTACCGAAAGCTTATCTTTTTTGTAATATTGCGAAATCCCCGCAACGCCTTTAGCATATTGAGTTTGAATGTATTTAGAAGAAAGAATTCCACGATAGCCTTCAATTTTGTTTTTCTTCATCACAATATTCAGAACAGCACCACCTTGTGCTTCATATTTCGCAGGCGGATTGGTAATTACTTCTACAGATTTTACATCATCGCCTTGTGTATTTTCAAGAAAATTTTTGAGCTCTTCGCCCGACATCATTACTTTCTTATCATTAATGGTTATTAAAACCGACGTTCCGCCTTTCACTGCCAAAACATCATTATTAATAGTAACCTGAGGTGTCTTTTTAAGAATTTCCCAAGCATTGAGTGAAGAAATATTGCTGTTTTCTACATTAAATTCCAAACGGTCTACTTTCCTTCTCACCAATGGCTTTTTCTTCGTAATCGTTACTGCTTCAATATCTTTCTGATTGTTTTTTAAGATGATATTTAAATTCTCATTTTTAGCCTCAATATTTTTTTCAAACGAAAGATAATTTTCATCATTAATTTTTAGCTTGAATGACGCTGATGCAAGATCGTTAAACGAGAATTTACCTTCAGAATCAGTGAAAAAAGATTTAATCAAGGTATTTTGATTATCAAACAATTCCACTTTCACAGAATCGAGCTTTTCTTTATCAGCGTTAAAAACGGTTCCGGAAATTTTCTGCGATTGCGAAAACATAAAAGCCGGAAAGAGAAAAAAGAGAAGATATTTATACATTGAACGTAGTTTTAGAATTAGTATGAAAATATTTTATTGTTACAAAAGTCTATATTGCTACTGAGAATTTCGGTTAACGGAAGGTTAATGCGAGGTTAATGGTAAAAACGCATTCCCGAAATGTATATATTTGCTTAAATGATTTCTAAAAGCAAATATCTTATCTCTCTTTTTGCAGCTTTGTTCCTGCTTTTATTGGGTATTCAGGTATATTTCATGTACAAAACTTCTCAGGTAAAAAAGAAAGAAATTTATAGCGATGTTCATAATAGAATTGATGGTTATATTGATAATCTGGAAAGCATTGGCGGAGCAAGTAATTTGGGTGATGAGAAGGCAAGAAAAGTATTTGCCGATTACAGCAATAAAAAAATAAGCAAAAAAGAGTTTTTACATTATTTTGAGGAAAACAGAAAGCGCACACGAGACCAAATAAGCGATTATATAGACCGTCATTTTGCAAAAGAAGGTTACAAAGTGGCCATAAGAACTCAATATTTATCAATTGTTTCTGTTCCCAAAAATCTAAATCTTATTGATCAACCTGTCACTTTATTCGAAACTCGAAATAAGATCACAAAAGCCGGAATTTCTAATACCGGAAAATGGGAAACCTCTTCCACTTCAAAATCTGATAAAAGCGATCAACCTGAAAGAAATGACTCTTTTTTTGTAAAAAGCCAGACAGATTTTGAAATTTTAAATATCAATTCTGCTGTTTTTCAGGATCTCACATTGCTTATTTTATGTTGTATAGCAATTTTACTGAGCGTCTTGATTTTATATATTTTTACCATTAAAAACTTGATCATCCAACAAAAACAGGTTGAAGTTTTGCATACCGTTGTAGACAATATTTCACACGAATTTAAAACGCCGATTGCAACATTAAAGATCGCTTCAAAAACATTGAAAAAAGAATGTACTCCAGAAATTTTACCATTGATTGACCGACAGATTTTAAGGCTTGAAGACTTGATATTGCAACTTCATCCTGAAGATTTTGATGAAAAAAACTCAACAATACTACCTGAAAACTGGGATTTTTTCATTCATGATCTAGCTTTTACTTATGAGAATACAGATTTTAAACTCAACAATTCTGTTTCAAAAGAACTTCCTTTTGACAGAAAACTGATGGAAACTGTGATCAAAAATCTTTGTGAAAACAGTGTAAAATACGGCGCTTCAAAAATTAAAATTGATATTAAAACTATTCATAATAATCTTGAAATTATTGTTGCAGACAACGGAAACGGAATGGAACAAAATGAATTGACAAATATTTTTGAGAAATTTTACAGAATACAATCCAATAATATTCACAACAGCAAAGGTTTAGGTTTGGGATTATTTTTCGTGAAAAAAATTATTGAAAAATATAACGGGAAAACCGAGATTACAAGCGAAGTGAATGTAGGAACAACTTTTAAAATTTCAATTCCTTATGAAGATTAAGATTTTATTGGCAGAAGACGATTCAGATTTTGGAATGATCCTGAAACAATATCTCGAGCTGGAAGATTTTGTAGTTACCTGGTTTCAGAATCCTGAAGATATTTTACCTGTTTTACAATCAGATTTCAATTTCCATATTGGAATTTTAGATATTATGATGCCTAATCTTGATGGGTTTTCTTTGGCAAAAGTAATTTTAAAAGCCAAACCTGATTTTCCAATCTTATTTTTGACAGCGAAAAACCAAAAAATAGATCGCCTTACCGGACTGAAAATCGGAGCCGATGATTACATTTCAAAACCTTGCGATCCTGAAGAATTAATTTTAAGAATTAAAAATATTCTGAAAAGAACTTTATCTTCAGAAACCATTACCCAATACAAAATCGGAAGCTATATTTTAGATACGGATAAGCTTTTGCTTTCTCATCCAAAAGAAAAAATAAGATTAACAATTCGTGAAAAAGATCTTTTGCTTTATCTTTTGAAATTCAATCATAAAACAATAAAGCGAGACGACATACTCGATAATCTTTGGGAAACCAACGATTATTTTACCGGAAGGAGTCTTGATGTTTTTATCAGCCGATTGCGAAAATATTTTCAGCATGATGCTGAAATAAAAATCCAATCCCTGCGAGGAATTGGATTTGAAATTGATTTTCCGGAGAATTAATATTTTAAAACTGCAGCTCTGTCAGAACTGGGAAATGATCCGACGGATACAACAGATTTTCCCTTCTGTCGTTAATGTGTCTGTTAGATTTTATCTTAAAACCTTTTACAAAAATATAATCAATTCTGTCCTGCGGAACTTCAGTTACATTGAATGCTGTAAATGTTCCTTTCGGCCCGTAATGTTTTTTCTCAGAATTATAAAAGCTGTCTTTCAGGTTTTGAGAGATTATTTTTATTGGTTCTGTATCGTCCGTCAAATTAAAATCTCCGCTTAATGTTAAAGGTAAATTTTTGGGGTTGATTTCTTTAATTTTCTTTAAGATCAAATCTGCAGATTTCACTCTTGCCACATTTCCTACATGATCAAAATGAAGATTCATTGCCAAGAATTCCTTTTTCGATTTTTTATCTTTAAAAACTGCATATGTACAAACTCTGTTGTAGTCGGCATCCCATCCTCTTGATGGCTTTTCAGGAGTTTCAGAAAGCCAGAATGTCCCCGATTTTATCACTTGCAGCCTTTCGGTATCATAAAATATTGCAGAGAATTCACCTTTTTCTTTCCCATCGTCTCTACCTACGCCTACATAATCGTAGTTTTTTAAACCATTTTTAATATCTTTCATCTGCTCCGGAAGCGCTTCCTGAACGCCGAAATAATCCGGATGGTAATAGCTTAATAAATCTACCGCATCCTGTTTCCTGTTCGTCCATGAGTTTTCTTTATCAGAATCTACATTGAGTCTGATGTTGAAAGACATTACTTTTAAATTTTGAGAAAAGCTCCATGCAAAAACAAATAGTAATAAAGTTGAAAATCTGAAATTCATTAGGGTTCTAATTTAAATTAAAGAACAAAAATAAAACTTATGTTTCATAGAGAAGCATTATTGGTGATGTTTTTTAGTTATTAGTTGTTAGTAAAATTAAATCACCAGAAACTAAAAACTCATCATTCATAATTAATAATTTATAACTAATTGGATTTTTTTGCTTTGATCATTGCCTCCAGAGTATCCCACATTTCCTGCGGAATATCTTCAAGCATATTAAATTCTCCTGCTCCCTGAAGCCATTCTCCACCGTCAATTGTTACGACTTCACCATTTACAAAAGATGAAAAATCAGAAACCAGATATGCTGCCAGATTTGCCAATTCCTGATGTTCGCCAACTCTTTTCAGTGGATTTTTCTTTGCCAAATCAAATTGATCTTTCATATCACCGGGAAGCAATCTATCCCAAGCTCCTTTTGTAGGAAACGGACCTGGAGCAATTGCATTAAATCTAATATTATATTTCCCCCATTCTACTGCCAAACTTCTTGTCATTGCCAAAACTCCTGCTTTTGCACAAGCCGAGGGAACGACATAAGCCGAGCCCGTCCAGGCATAAGTTGTTACAATATTTAAAACCGTTCCCGGAGTTTTTGAATCGATCCAGTGTTTTCCGATAGAAAGTGTACAGTTTTTTGTTCCTTTTAAAACGATATCCAAAATAGAATCGAAAGCAGAATGTGTTAATCTTTCTGTTGGCGAAATAAAATTCCCGGCAGCATTGTTCAATAAAATATCAATTTTGCCGAACTCTTTCAAAGTCGCTTCTTTCATAGCTTCAACCTCATCCCAATTTCTCACGTCACAGGCAACACAAAGTACTTTTCCGCCGGTTTCATCTTCCAATTCTTTTGCAGTGACCTGAAGTTTTTCCAAATTTCTGGAAGTGATGACCACTTTTGCGCCTAATTGAAGAAAATATTTAGTCATTGCTTTTCCAAGCCCGCTTCCGCCTCCTGTAACAATGGCCACTTTATCTTTCAGAGCGTCTTCACGCAACATCGGTTGTGTATAAAGATTCATACGTTTTATTTTTTCTTAAAAATAACAAATATTAAAACGTTATCCTTCAAAATAGTTTGATAAATAATGCTACAAATAGCTATTTAAAAATAAAAGCATTTTGGATAGGCGCAAATACGTAAAAATTACTCTTCAATTGTTGTAAAGCATAAAGCTTAAATAACTATTTTTAAATTGAGTTTGTATCTTTATATCTAACATTTAGGCTTAAAAACAAAAACAGCCTGACAAATAATTGACAGACTGTTTTTTATATTGAACAAAATTAAATTAATTACTTCACAACAGTCCCTTTAAAAGAAAGTACTTTCGGGTTTTGGTTGTCACTCATCGTAACCGTAATTGATTTTGAAAACGCACCTTCAGCAGCAGCATTGTAACTTGCTTCAACAAATCCTGTCTTTCCAGGTAAAATTTTAGTTTTTGTATAATCAGCTGTCGTACATCCGCATGATGGTGCAACTTTATCGATCATAATTGGCTGTGACGAAGTGTTTGTAAACTCAAATCTGATCAATTTCGGTTTTCCCTGAGGAATTTTTCCCACATCGATAGTTTCTGATTTCCATTTTGCAGCTTCTGCTACTTTTTTAACAATTGAAGCCGGAGTTACCGGAAATACGTTTGCATAAAACGGAGAGAATGCCAAAACAGCAAGAAGCGCTGTAATTTTTAAATTTTTCATGTGTATAAATTTTTAGTAATTATGAAATCAAATAATAATTATTTTTTGTTTTAACAAATGTAGAGCGGAAAACGATTGTAAGTTGTTAACCGTTACCAAACATTTGTTAACGAGTTGTTAATGATCAAAAAAATATAGATATTTTTAGATAATATTGCTTTTGAAAATGAGAATTAAGAAACTCAATATTATTATAAGCCTTGGCTTGGTTGCTATTATCGGAATTTTGATAGCACAATTGTTGTGGACGAAGCAAGCGTATAATCTTGAGGACAGAAAATTTAATCAGAAAGTAAATATTGCTCTGATGGAGGTTGTCGACAAAATGACTGAAGGAAAAGCCTCCTTTACCGAAAACCCTGTTCAAATCATCGCAAATGATTATTACGTGGTGAATATCAATAACGAATTTCACCCGGCAGTTCTTGAGCATTATCTGAAAACAGAATTTACGAGATTTCAAATTAATACAGATTATGTTTACGCTTTATACAATTGCCACAGCGACCAGATGATTTATGGAAAATACATGAGCAGTCATCAGGAAGAGCCCAGTGAAAAGGTAATTCAGTTTCCGAAACATAAAAATCTTACTTATTATTTTTCCATACGTTTTCCGGACAAAACAACTTATCTCATCAGCTCTTTGCGTTTTTGGTATCTTCTTACTTTTGCGCTGATTATTATTCTTTTGGTGTATGTATATTCAATTTATACAATCATTCAGCAAAAAAAGTTCTCAGAATTGCAACGGGATTTTATTAATAATATGACCCACGAGTTTAAAACTCCGTTATCCTCTATTTTATTAGCTTCTGAGGCGCTTAATAAACAAGAATTGGTACAGGGAAATTCAAAGTTGCAAACCTATACTTCTATTATCATCAATCAAAGTTATAAACTCAATAACCATATTGAAAAAATATTGAATATTGCTAAAAATGATGCTTCAGGATTGTCTTTAAAACCTCAAAAAATTATTTTGCTTCCGTTTATTCAGGAGATTGCCGATACCATAAAGCAGAAAAACGAAAACATATCAATCCAGATAGAAATTGAGAATAATATCTCCATTTTGGCCGACGAATTTCACTTTACCAATATCATTTACAATCTTTTGGACAACTCGATTAAATACTGTGAAACAAAATCAGAGATTCTTATTTCATCAGATAAAGATTCAAAAGGTTTATATTTAAAATTTAAAGACAACGGAATGGGTATTCCAGCTAAGAATCTGGCTCATATTTTTGATAAATTTTACAGAGTAAATACTAATAAAAGTGAAGAAATCAATGGTTTTGGCTTGGGTTTATTTTATGTAAAAAAAATTGTTCAGCAACATAATTGGAAAATTTCAGTTGACAATAACAAAGATCAGGGAATTACCACTACTCTATTTTTTCCGTTTTAAATTTAATACTGTATAACAATGGAAAAATCCAGAATTTTATATGCCGAAGATGACCAAACGATAGCTTTTCTAATTCAGGACAGTTTGGAAAATTATTATGAAATTAATCATTATTCGGATGGGAAATCTGCTCTTCAAGCTTTCAACAGTCAAACTTTCGACATTTGCCTTTTAGATATTATGATGCCTGAGATGAACGGATTTGATCTCGCAAAAAGCATCCGTCAAAAAAACTCAGAAATTCCTATTATTTTTATTTCTGCAAAAGCTCTCAAAGAAGACAGAATTAAAGGTTTAAAAATTGGCGCCGACGATTATCTCGTAAAGCCTTTCAGTATTGAAGAACTTATTTTGAAGATTGAAGTTTTCCTGAAACGTTCAAAAAAATCAGAATCTTATCCACAAAAACATACAGTTGGGAGATACAATTTTGATCCTAAAAATTATACTTTACAAGCGTCTGACAATAAAATTACTCTTACTCAAAGAGAATCTGAATTGCTTCTATATTTCATTCTTCATAAAAACACGGTTCTAAAAAGACAAGATATTTTAAAAGCAGTTTGGGGCGATGATGATTATTTTATGGGTAGAAGTCTTGATGTCTTTATTTCAAGACTCCGAAAAGTTTTTGCAGACGAACAAAACATTATCATTGAAAATCTTCACGGCATTGGATTTCGATTTTCTGAAAAATAACCTTTATCGGCTTGTTATTTTCAATTTCGTTTTTTTAAAGTGATCTTTTATTCTTACAATATTTTATATTTGTATAAATACAGAATATGAATAAAATTTATCTCGAAAAAATAGTATTTATTGTTATTTTCCATCTTTTCATTTGCTTGCTTATTTGTCAGCTTGGCCTTTTTTTAAACTTTCATGTAACAAGATTCTATTATCCGCTATCGGTAACCATTTCTCTTTTGATTTGTAGAGTTAATTTTATTTCAGGGGCTATCACAGCGCTCATTTTATTATTTGGTTTTTTAATCAGCGGTTATTTTTTTGATCTCTCTGCAGACGGACAAAGCTATCATCAGGAAAGTATTATTCAGTTGAAAAATGGCTGGAATCCTATTTACGGTGAATCTCATTCTCGTACAATGAAAGTGTGGACGGAGCATTATCCAAAAGGAGCCGAAATAATACAATCTTGTATCTATTCTTTCTTTAGCAAAATAGAAACTGGGAAAGCCATCAATATTTTTCTTTTTATCTCTTCACTACTGATTACAAAAAAAGCTTTGGAATCCTTTAGCATTGATCTTAAACAACAATGGATCTTTGCTATTCTAATAGCTTCCAATCCAGTTGTAATTTCACAAATTTTAACTTTTTATGTAGACGGACTTAGTTATTCGTTTATCATTTGCTTTTTGAGTTCTCTTTTTCTTTTTATCAAAACAAAAGAAAGAATTTATATCGCATTGATTATAACAACCTTAACGATTGGTGGAAGTTTAAAGTTTACTTCAATGCCAACATTGGGTGTATTGACTGTTTGTATATTGGTTATTTTGTTGTTTTTGAAAAAAATATCATCGCTTAAAACCTTAATATTACCATTACTATGCGCTTCTTTTTTATTAATATTCTGTAATTACAACCCATATATTACAAATTTGAAAGAAGGAAAGCATGTATTTTATCCATTAAAAGGAGAAGGGTCAATCGATATTCTTGAGCGCTTTGCACCAGAAGGATTTGTAAGAAATAATAATCGAATAGAAAAACTTGCATTTACATTATTTACCAAAACAGGTTCTTTTGATAAAGATAATATGTCTTATAAAATTCCATTCAGCATTTCCCAAAAAGAGCTGAATCGGTTGGCTGATGCAGATATTGGCGTCGGAGGATTTGGTATATTTTATAGTGGCTTTTTGTTTGTTTTATTAATATTCTTTATCGTCAATTATAAACGTTTTAAAAATCTCAATCATCAGCAAAAAATACTTTTTATTAGCATTCT
Organism: Chryseobacterium indoltheticum; assembly: GCF_003815915.1. Classification (NCBI taxonomy): domain Bacteria; kingdom Pseudomonadati; phylum Bacteroidota; class Flavobacteriia; order Flavobacteriales; family Weeksellaceae; genus Chryseobacterium; species Chryseobacterium indoltheticum. The sequence goes on along the minus strand of NZ_CP033929.1, from coordinate 842,205 downwards.
TCCAATCTTAGCGTCTGTATTGATTATTTCTGATCCTTGGTGGGTACGGTATATTCCCCAATTTTATCTGATCCCACTAATATTGCTGCTTATATTGGAGGTAAATAATACTAAAATCAAAAACCTTTTTATTTTAAAAGGAATTTTAATTGTTAATATTTTATTCTTCTTTTCATCAGTTGCCGTATTAAATATTTATGGAACCGAAAAGACCTATTATATTTTAGACATGCTCAAAGATTCTGAAAAAACAGTAAAAATTGACGCAAGGTATTTTCCTAGTAATCTCGACAGACTTGAAGAACACGGAATACCCTATAAACAAATAAAAATTGCTGATGATTATAAACCTATTATTAGATTTCAGCCAAAAGGCTCCATAATCATTGACGATAATTTTAAAAAGCAGGATAGAAATTTTGTTTATGATTTCTTAAATCGCTTTTTTTATAAGATAGATTAGATTCAATCCTGTAATTTACAGGCAGATACTTTTTTATATTTAACATAACTTTACTATTTAAATCTTATGAAAAATTCCGTAACTCTTATTTTTATATTTACTTTAATTTTTAGTTTAAATAAAGCACAAAAATTCGAAAAACTTCATCAATATATAAACCCGTTGATCGGAACTGAAAAAATGGGACACACCTATCCCGGCGCAACAGCACCTTTCGGAGCGGTACAATTGAGCCCTGAAACAGATTCAATTCCCTTTGAAGTCAATGGAAAATACAATGGAGAAGTGTATAAATATTGTGCAGGATATCGTTATGAAGACAAAACCATTACCGGTTTTAGTTCAACCCATTTTAGTGGAACGGGACATTCTGATCTGGGAGATTTTTTGATCATGCCGACTGTAGGAAAATTACAATTAAATCCAGGAACCGCAACCCATCCTGAAGGCGGTTACAGAAGTAGATTTTCGCATCAAAACGAAAAAGCAGAAGCCGGATATTACAAAGTAAAATTAGACGATCATAATATTTTGGCAGAATTGACGGCGACAACAAGAGTTGGAGTTCACCGCTATACTTTTCCGAAATCTGATCAAGCCCATATTATTCTGGATTTAATGGCCGGAATTTACAATTACGATGGTAAAAATGTATGGACCTACCTTCGTGTAGAAAACGAAAATACGGTTACAGGTTACAGACAGACAAACGGCTGGGCAAGAACAAGAACGGTTTATTTTGCCATGAAGTTTTCAAAGCCATTTAAATCTTACGGTCAGAAAAATTATGATGAAAAACAGGTTTATAAAGGATTTTGGAGAAAATTTGACCAGACAAAAAACTTCCCCGAAATCGCCGGAAAAAATCTGAAAATGTATTTTGATTTTGACACTAATGAAAATGAAGCGATTGAAATTAAATTAGCTATTTCTCCTGTAAGTCAAGCCAATGCTGTAGAAAATCTAGAAAAAGAAGCAGGAAACTTATCTTTCGACCAAGTAAAAGCTCAAACACAGGAAAACTGGAATAAAGAATTAAATAAAATTGTCATTAAAGGTTCTGAAACTGAAAAAATCAATTTTTATACAGCGATGTATCATACTTTTATCAATCCGACAACTTACACCGATGTCAACGGAGAATATAAAGGTTTAGACCAAAACATTCACAAAGCGGAAGGTTTTATCAATTATACAACCTTCTCAATTTGGGATACATATCGTGCCCTTCATCCGTTTTTTAACATTATTCAACCGAAGCGAAATAATGATATGGTGAAATCGATGATGACGCATTACAATCAGTATTCAATGAAAATGTTGCCAATCTGGTCGCATTATGCGAATGAAAATTGGTGTATGAGCGGTTATCACAGCGTGAGTGTGGTCGCAGATGCAATTATTAAAGGAAATTATACCGGAGATGCAAGAGAAGCTTTAAAAGCTTGTGTTGAAACTGCTAACAAAAGAAATTATGAAGGCATCGGATATTATATCGATAAAGGATACATTCCTGCCGATAAAAGTGGAACTTCGGTTTCAAATACCCTAGAATATGCTTATGACGACTGGGCAATTGCTCAATTGGCGAAGCATTTGGGTGAAACGGAAATTTATAATCAATTCATCAAACGTTCTGAAAACTGGAAAAATAATTTCGATAAAACTATAGGATTTATGCGTCCACGTTTGGCTGATGGAAGCTTTAAGAAAGATTTTAATGCATTAAGCACGCACGGACAAGGTTTCATTGAAGGGAATTCTTGGAATTATAGTTTCTTCGTTCCTCACAATCCGGATGAGTTAATTAAAATGTTGGGCGGAAAGAAAAAATTCGCTTCAAAATTGGATGAATTATTCACCATGCATTTACCAGACGAGTTTTTTGCAGACACAGAAGACATTACACGAGAAGGAATTATTGGCGGTTATGTTCACGGAAATGAGCCTGCTCATCATGTTGCCTATTTCTACAATTGGGCGGGACAACCTTGGAAAACTCAGGCACAAATCAGACGTATTTTGGAGATGCAATACAAAGCAAGTCCGGATGGATTGGGCGGAAACGACGATGCAGGTCAAATGAGTGCGTGGTATATTTTGAGTTCGCTTGGTTTTTATCCTGTTGCTCCGGGCTCGGAAGATTATGCAATTGGAAGTCCGGCAATTGATCAAGCTGTTTTGAATTTAGAAAACGGAAAAACATTTGAGATTGAAGCGATTAACCAAGGTCCGAAGAATGTATATGTTGAAAAAATTCTATTAAATGGAAAAGAAATTAAGAACTTTACATTGAAGCATTCTGATATTACGAATGGCGGGAAATTGAGTTTTTATATGAGTGCTAAACCGAAGAAATAAACATCTATTTTGCCATTCAGAGCACAGACTGAAGGTCTGCGAACGGAGTTCAGAAGTGGAGCGTGGAATCTACTTTATGCGTAAAGATTCTTCCTTCGTCAGAATGACAAATATTGGATTAATCTGTAATTTGCATACGACAATCTTCGTTTTGCATACATCCAATCCTGAATTTCTGATCAATTTTGTATCAATAAAATTTAACGTTATGAAATTGAATCAAGTAAAATTAGGAAATCAGGGTTTAATCATTCCGAATATCGGTTTGGGCTGTATGGGAATGACGGGTTTTGGAGATGCAGATATGTACGGTAAAAGCGATGAAAAAGAAGCAATTGCAACCATTCACCGTTCTTTAGAATTGGGTGGTAATTTTCTCGACACGGCAGATTTGTACGGACCTTTCAAAAATGAGCAGCTGATTGCCAAAGCCATTGAAGGAAACCGTGACCAATATATCATCGCAACAAAATTCGCTTGGGAAATTGATGACAACGAACAAATAACCTGGAAAATTAACGGAACGAAAGATTATGTAAAAAAATCGATTGAACGTTCTCTGAAAAATCTGAAAACTGATTATATCGACCTGTATTACATGCATCGCCTCGATAAAAATGTTCCCGTTGAAGAGACTGTCGGAGCAATGAGCGATTTGGTGAAAGAAGGCAAGATCGGTTATATCGGTTTGTCTGAAGTTTCTTCTGAAACGGTGAAAAGGGCACATGCAGTTCATCCTGTTTCGGCAGTTCAGAGTGAATATTCTCTTTTTGAAAGAACAGTTGAAGAAAAAGGTGTTATCAAAACATTGAATGAATTAGGAATTGGTTTTGTCGCTTATTCACCGTTGGGAAGAGGATTTTTGTCTGGCAACATCAAAACAATTAATGACTTACCAGAAAATGATTTCCGAAGAGGAATTCCACGCTTCCAGGAGCAACATTTTCATAAAAACATTGAACTGGTTGAAGCGATTGAGAATTTGGCAAAGGAAAAAGAAATCACTTCGTCACAATTAGCATTAGCTTGGATTATCAGCAAAGGAATTATACCAATTCCGGGTACGAAACGCAGAAAATATGTTGAACAAAATATTGAAGCAAGTAAAATTGTTTTAAGTGAATCTGATCTTCAGAAGCTGGAAAGTATTGTCCCATTGGGAACGTATACCGGAAAGCCTTATGATGAATTTAGTATGGGATTGCTGGATTATTAATTTGTACCTTTAATTGTTAAAAAACAACTCAAACCTCATAGGTTTTTGAAAACCTATGAGGTTTATAGATCTTAAAACGCAATACTGTTGCGCCCCGGCTTGAACGGAGCTCTTTTTGTGAAGCAAAAAAGCGGGAGTGGAAGACGGAAATAGGCGCCCAAAAATTATTATTAAAGCTTAAAAATCATGAACACCATACAATCTATTTCTGCATTTCACAAACTGCTTTCGCTGCCCGAACCTAAACATCCGATGGTAAGTGTTATCAATCTTCATGAAAGTGTTTTTATAGAAGATGAGGTATGGAAAGGTTTTGTAAGCAGATATTATTGTGTCGCCCTGAAACGGAATGCAACCGGAAAAATAAAATACGGACAACAACATTACGATTATGATAAAGGTGTCTTGAGTTTTACGGCACCAAACCAAGTTCAGTATCTTGATCTGAAGACAATGGATTGTGAAAATACAGGTTATCTTCTAATTTTTCATGAAGATTTTTTGCTGAAACATTCTTTGGCAAAGACGATTTCTTCTTATGGATTTTTCTCGTATGCCGTGAATGAAGCTTTACATTTATCTGAAGATGAAGAGAATGATTTGCTCGAAATTTTATATAAAATTGATAAAGAATGTCAACATATCGACCATCATACGCAGGAAATTATTTTATCGCAAATTGAATTGTTGTTGAATTATTCGAAGCGTTTTTATGAGAGACAGTTTATCACCAGAAAAAGTGGAAGCCATCAGCTTTTGACAAAATTTGAATCTTATTTAAACGTTTATTTTAATACAGAATCATCTGAAAAAGGACTTTTGACCGTTCATCAAATTGCAGAAGCGATGAATCTTTCTGCTAATTATTTAAGTGATCTTTTGAGAATTCAAACCGGACAAAACACGCAGCAGCATATCCATGAAAAGCTGATCAGTAAAGCGAAAGAAAAGCTTTCAACCACTGAACTTTCGGTAAGTGAAATTGCATACGAATTGGGATTTGAACATTCTCAATCCTTCAGTACGCTTTTTAAGAAGAAAACCAATATGTCGCCTTTGGAATTTAGGCAGTCTTTTAATTAAAATAAATCTTGCTTAATATTATTTTTATGTGCTCTTCCCCATTCAGAAAGCGCCATAATCACAGTTTTCAAAGTCTTGCTGTAATCTGTAGAAATATATTCTACAATCACAGGCGTCTGTTCTGAATGTACAATTCTTTTGACAAAACCATTTAATTCTAAATCTTTCAGCTCATTTGAAAGTACCCTTGCAGATATTCCAACAACGATTCTCTGAAGCTCATTGAACCGAATATTTCCGTTTTCCTGTAACGCAATAATAATTTTCAGCTTCCATTTTCCACCGATTACGTAAATGGCATCTTCCACGGAAGAGAGACTTTCGGAGCATCTTTGAGCGGTAATGGGTTCTTCTAATTCAAGACTTTTTTCCATAAACAGATTTTAACTAACCAAAAGGTTACTGCTAACCTTTTGTTCACTACTAACTTTTGATAAGCAAATGTACATAATTTTGTCAAAGAAATTTAAAATTTAAAACATGAAACAAATTTTGCATATCATCTCAAGTCCGAGAACAGAAGTATCTGCAAGCAGAAAATTAGGCAATAGTGTCATAGAAAAGATTCAGGAAAAATATCCTGGCAGCATTGTGAAGGAGCGTGACCTTACAAAAAACCTTATACCGCTTTTGGAAGAAATACACATCAACACTTTTTTTTCTCCAGCAGAAAGTCATTCTCCCGAACAGCAGTTAATAAATACATATTCTGAAAATTTAATTTCAGAATTGCAGGAATCCGATATTATTGTTATCGATTCTCCGATGTATAATTTTTCCGTTCCGGCTACACTGCGAGCGTATTTTGATTTTACTTCAAGAGCAGGATACACTTTTAAATATGATGAAAACGGACCTCAAGGTTTGCTGAATGACAAAAAATTATACATTGCTTTTACATCCGGAAATATTTATTCGGAAGGTCCTTATCAAGTGTATGATTCCAATGTTCCTTATATAAAGAATGTTTTTGGTTTTTATGGCGTTAAAGATGTAAGCGTATTCCGTGCAGAAGGTTTGGCAATTCCGGGAATTATGGAATCTTCTTTGCAAAAGGCGATTGAAAGTATTGTGATTGATTAGTTTTTAAATTCATTGTTAGTACATAATAAAGGCTTTTCAAAATTTGAAAAGCCTTTATTATGAGTTTATTTATTCCTGAACTTCAAAAAGCAAACGCTCTCCGAATTTTTGCTCATTAATTTTTCCATTGTCATAAACCAGATTTCCGTTGACAAAAGTATGCGTGACTTTAGAATGGAAATTCATACCTTCCAACGGGCTCCAACCGCACTTGTAAAGGATATTTTCTTTGGCAACCGTCCAGTTTTCATTTAAATCAACCAAAACCAAATCTGCTTTGTATCCTTCTCTTACGAAACCTCTTTTCTCAACTCTGAAAAGAATTGCAGGATTATGAGACATTTTTTCAACGATTTTTTCTAAAGAAATTTTTCCATTTTTATAGTTTTCAAGCATCACAACCAAAGAATGCTGAACCAAAGGCGCTCCGGAAGGGCATTTTGTATACACATTTTGTTTTTCTTCCCAAGTGTGAGGCGCATGATCGGTTGCAATCACATCGATTCTGTCATCCAGCAACGCTTCCCAAAGTGCATCTTTGTCTTTTTGAGTTTTTACTGCAGGATTCCATTTGATTAATCCGCCTTTTGTATCATAATCTTCATTGGTAAATGTCAAATGATGAACACAAACTTCTGCGGTAATTTTTTTATCTTTTAAAGGAATATCATTTCTGAAAAGTTCCATCTCTTTTGCCGTCGAAAGATGAAAAACGTGAAGTCTTGCTCCTGTTTTTTTCGCCAGTTCAACTGCTTTTGAAGAAGATTTACAACAGGCTTCTTCGCTTCTTATCAAATGATGGAATTTCACAGGGATATCTTCACCATATTCATCAAGATATTTTTGAGTATTGGCTTTTATCGTTGCTTCATCTTCACAGTGAACAGCAATCAGCATTTTTGTATTGCTGAAAATATTTTCTAATGTTTCAGGATTATCAACCAACATATTCCCTGTTGACGAACCTAAAAACAGCTTAATTCCGGGAACATTTCTAGGATTCGTTTTTAATACTTCCTCCAAATTATCATTCGTTCCGCCCATCATAAAACCGTAGTTTGCGTAAGCTTTTTGCGATGCTATTTCGTATTTATCGGCTAATAATTCCTGCGTAACCGCATTTGGAACCGTATTGGGTTGGTCAATGAAACTTGTGGTTCCGCCTGCAATTGCTGCACGGGATTCAGTTTCTATTTCACCTTTATGTGTTAAACCGGGTTCACGGAAATGCACCTGATCATCAATAACTCCGGGTAAAAGGTATTTTCCTTCAGCATCAATAATTTGGTCAGCATCTTCAGAAATTTGAGAATCAATTTTAGAAATCACATCGTTTTCAATCAGAATATCACTTTTGATGATTTGACCTTCGTTGACGATTTGAGCATTTTTTATAAGAATTTTCATTTTTACTTTTATATATAAGATTGATATTGCACAAATTTAATATTTTCCAAAGTGATTTTTAAACATCAATCAGAAAATTGTGAATTCTAATATTTACATTTGCATTTTAAAAACCTAAAATTGTATAAGAAACTATTTGGACAAACCGCTGTTTACGGGCTCAGTTCAGTATTGGTAAGAATTTTCCCATTTCTTATTGCACCCATCGTAACAAAAGCTTTCGGACCTTCTGCTTCGTCACCTTTCGTAGATTGGTATTCTATTGCCGGAGTGATCACCGTTTTCCTGACTCATGGGATGGAAACTTCTTTTTTCCGTTTTGCGCAGGAAGGTGATATTGATAAGAAAACTTTAGTGTCTACCTGTGCTCTAAGTATATTAGGAACAGGTTTTATTTATTTGATTTTAGGATATGTTTTCAGGCAGGATCTTGCAAATGCTTTCGAAACTCCGGATCAGGTTAATTATTTAATTATTTTCCTTTTTATTTTATCCTTCGATGCGTTTTCTACCATTCCTTCTGCTGTTTTAAGGCTTGAAGGAAAACCTGTTCAGTATATGCTTTCAAAGGTGATTGGTTCTTTAGCGTATTACTTTTTAGTCGTATTTTTCATTAAATGGCTTCCTACTTATCCTAATGGAATTTTAGGAATTAAATATAATCCTGAAATTGGGGTCGGCTATGTTTTCATCGCCAATTTGGTACAGAGCATCATCACTTTAGCGATTGTAGGAAAAGAATTTGTGAATTTCAGCTTTAAAAAGTTCGACTTTAAGCTTTGGAAAAGAATCATGAACTATTCCTGGCCGGTAATGATTGCAGGATTGGCAGGAATTATCAATCAGACTTTAGACCGACAGTTTTTAAAATATCTACTTCCTAAAGAAGAAGCAAAGCATCAGATCGGAGTTTATGGTGCAGTTTACAAAATTGCAACTTTCATCACGGTTTTCAGACAGGCCTATCAATTAGGAATTGAACCTTATTTTTTCTCAAGTTTTAAAGACAAAAGCAATCATAAAACTTACGCCGTTTTAATGGATATTTTTGTGATCTGCAATTGTTTAATATACATCGGATTGATGGTAAATCTACAATGGATTTCCGAAAAATATTTAAAAAATCCACTTTATTATGAAGGAATTGAGATTATACCTTTTGTAATGTTAGGCGCCTTATTTCTAGGGATTTATCTCAATCTATCGATCTGGTACAAACTTTCAGATCAAACAAGAGTCGGGTTGTACATTTCTTTAATCGGAGCTGCAATTACCATTTTTATCAACTTCACATTTATTCCTACATACGGATATTGGGCAAGTGCTTTTGCAGCATTAATTACGTATACAAGTATGATGATTATTTCCTACCTTTGGGGGAAATCACAATACCCGATTCATTATAACACATCCAAAATAGCAATTTATCTATCGCTGTCTATTGCAATTTCGATGATATCATTTTATTATTTCCGGCACAATTATTTAATTGGAAACGGATTGTTTCTTTTCTTCATTGCGTTTTTGGCGTATAACGAAAGAACAATGATTAATAAAATTCTAAGAAGATCTTAAATTAAACTTTATAAATAAAACAAACATTCATATATGAAAATTATTGTTCCAATGGCAGGAAAGGGCTCAAGATTGAGACCGCATACATTAACAGTTCCTAAGCCGTTGATTCCCATTGCAGGAAAACCAATCGTACAGAGATTAGTGGAAGATATCGCTAAAGTGGCAGGTGAAAAAATTGAAGAGGTAGCATTTATTATTGGAGATTTTGGAGCAGAAGTAGAAGCATCATTACTTAAAATAGCAGAAAAACTAGGCGCAAAAGGAACTATTTACCACCAGCTTGAACCTCTTGGGACAGCCCATTCAATAAAATGCGCCGAAGAATCTATGCAGGGAAATGTTGTGATCGCTTATGCAGATACACTTTTCAGAGCAGATTTCACTTTAGATACCAATTCTGATGGTGTAATCTGGGTGAAAAAAGTAGAAGATCCTTCAGCTTTTGGTGTTGTAAAATTGGATGATTACGGTTTTATCACAGATTTTGTTGAAAAACCTGCGACTTTTGTTTCAGATTTGGCGATTATTGGTATTTACTACTTTAATTCTGCAGAAAAACTGATGTCTGAGATCAACCATATCATGGATAACAATATTAAAGTAAGTGGCGAATATCAGTTGACAACTGCTTTGGAAAACCTTCGTCAAGCCGGAGCAAAATTTTCTTTAGGAAAAGTCGACGACTGGATGGATTGCGGAAACAAAAACGCAACTGTAGAGACCAATGGGAAGATTTTAGAATACGAAAAAGATGAGTTTACAGAGTTTCCTCAGTCTGCTAATATTCAAAACTCGTTGATTATTCAGCCTTGCTATATTGGCGAAGGAGTTGAAATTTCAAACTCGAAAATCGGACCTTACGTTTCATTAGGAAAAGGAACGAAAGTAATCAATTCAAATATTGACAACTCATTAATTCAGGAGAAAACAGTGATCGATCACGGAAATCTTTCCAACTCAATGATCGGAAGCTCCGCTCAATACTTTGGAGTTGCCAGAGAAATTTCTTTGGGAGATTTTTCAGTTTTGGATTTTTTATCAAAATAAATTTATATAAAATAACGTTGAGAAGCCACACAATATGATATTGTGTGGTTTGGCGTTAATATTGCAAAAGATTATTAAAAATTGCAGGTAAAATCGAAACGATTACATTTGCTAAAAATAATACAAATTCATATGAAAAAATGGGCACTCTTCCTGATTCTTACAATGACTGTACTTTCCTGCAAAAGCAGAAAAGCGCTTAATCAAAATGCTTCTGAAAATGACAGTATCCAGATACAGAATTCAAATCAGAATGATCCTAAAGACCCCAAAAACATTCAGGATCGTTTGAATTTTTACGAAAAGATATTGATTCATCCTAAATTTGAGCATGTAAAAATCAGCAGTAAAATTACAGCAAGTGATTTGAGAGTAAGCCCGCTTGACGCAATAATTTACATTGAAAGCGACAAAAAAATATGGTCTAATATTACTTTTTTAATCATCCCTGCAGCCAGAGCGATTATTACTCCGGAAGGCATTAAGGCAATGGATAGATACAATAAAAATTATATCGACTCAGATTTTGACTATCTCAACAATCTTTTGAACGTTAATTTTATTGATTATAAAACTTTAGAAAAACTGTTGATGGGGCGTACATTTATGCACATTACCAACAGCAATTCAAAAATTGTAAAAAACACTGACGGATATCAACTGACTTCAATTACGAATCAGAAAATTGTTACTAATGAAGTGACAAGAGAATACAAAGTAGAAATGCAATACACTGAAGATTTCAATTTAAATTGGGTAAAATTACAAGATGTGAAATCCAATGATGCCATTGAAATCGTATATGAAAACTGGGAGACCTTTCCGAATGAAGTAAAGCTACCAAAAAATGTTAAAATAATTATAAAAGGTTCCAAAACAAGCCAGATTTTAATGGAAAACACGAAATTTGACTTTTCGAGGATGGAAACACCTTATTCTGTTCCAGCCAATTATAAGAAAATTGATATTAAATGATTAAAAAAATTAGCTTTTTAATAGGCATTTTGCTGTTCGGTTTACAATTTGGCCAACAAAACAAAGAACAGTTGCAAAAGCAAAATGCTGATCTAAAAAAACAGATAGCTCAGATAAATTCAGATTTGGCGAAAACTAGAAACGAATCTAAATTGTCTATATCATATTTGAATAACGTTAATAAAAAATTAGCGCTTAGAGAAAAGGTCTACAACAATACACAAAAAGAAAAAAGATTCATTGAAGATGAAATTTATCTTCGTCAATTGGAAATCAACAGGCAAAACCGAGAATTGGCAGTTTTAAGAAAAAATTATGCTCATGTCTTAGTAAACGCTTACAAAAATAAAGGAGTACAGAATAAGGTGACTTTCATTCTTTCATCAAAAAGTTTGGGAGAAGCATTACGAAGAGTACAGTATTTAAAACAATATTCGGATTATCAGGATAAAAAGGCTGCTGAAATCACAAACGCTGCAGTTGCGCTTAAAAAATCTGTTGAACAGAAAAGAAAATCGGCAACTGAGAAAGAAAATCTGTTAGCCAACCAGAAAAAAGATTTAACAACCATTAGCGTTGAACGTAGTCAAAAAGAACAGCTGGTAACAGACTTTAAGAAAAATGAAACTAAACTTACTGCTGATCTTAGACAAAAACAAACTCAGTCTAAAGCTTTAGAAGGACAAATAAGAGCCATAATTGCTGAAGAAATAAGAATTGCAAAAGCTGAGGAAGAAAGCAGAAGAAAAGCTGAAGCCGAAAAAATTCGTTTAGCAAAATTGGCTGCAGACAGAGAGAAAGCAAGAATTGAAGCAGAATCAAAAGCTCGTGCCGAAGCCCTTGAAAAAGAGAGAAAATTAGCCGAAGCTGAAGCTAAAAAAGCATCTGAACTGGCTGCAAAAAGAGCAGATGAAGAAAGAAAAAGGAATGAGGAAGCCGCAAGAAGTGAGGCCAATGCAAAAGATGAAGCCAGAAAACTTGCAGCTAAAAAAGCATCTGAAGAAGCAGCATTGCGATCTCGAGAGGCCACTGCAAAACTAAATGCCGCAAAAGCAGCAGAGGAAGCTTTAGAAAAGAAAAAAGACAGCGATAAAAAAGCCGCAGAGACAAAAGCAATGACCAATTATGGGGTATCTGCTCCTGCAGCGGGAAGTAATTTTGCATCAAGCAAAGGAAGAATTTCTATGCCTGCACAAGGAACGATCACTCATAGATTCGGGAGACAGCAACATCCGGTCTTTAAATCGATTTGGGAAGAGAATAACGGAATAAAAATATCTGTCGCAAAAGGAACTTCTGCAAGAGCAGTTTTCCCGGGAACAGTATCACAGGTAATTCCTTCAGCAGACGGTACAAGGACGGTGATGATAAAACATGGTGATTATTTCACCATTTATTCAAATCTTAGCAGCACCACCGTTTCTAAAAACCAGCAGGTTTCTGCAGGTACGGTAGTTGGGGCAGTGGCTCAGGATTTTGATGGCACTTACACGCTTGATTTCCAGATTTGGAATGGAAATAATGCAGTTGACCCTTTAGGTTGGGTTTCATATTAAAAAAAGATTAACTTTGCAAAAACATTAAGAAATGTATACATTAACAATACTCGCGTTATCTTGGCAGCACATCCTTATCGTTGCTATCATCCTTTTATTGCTTTTCGGAGGTAAAAAAATCCCTGAATTGATGAGAGGTATGGGTTCTGGAATCAAAGAATTTAAAGATGCTATCAAAGAAGAAGATAAACCGGAAGCAAAAACTACGGAAAATCATCCTTCAAGTAACAACCCAAACAGCAACTTATAATTTTTCATTTCAATGAACTTCACCGATACTGCCTGGAAGATCTTCAACCAATCAATTGAAGATTATCATGTATTAGACAGCGTTGATACACCTGTAAAAAATCCTTTTGAAACCGAGACTTTGGAACGGATTTTGTATGCTAAAAACTGGATTGATACCGTTCAATGGCATTTGGAAGATATTATTAGAGATGAAAATATAGATCCAACTGATGCTCTGCAACTAAAGAGGACAATAGATTCTTCAAATCAAAAGAGAACCGATTTGGTAGAATATATAGACAGTTGGTTTTTAGATAAATACAAAAATATTACGCCTAAATCTGATGCAAAAATAAATACTGAAACTCCAGCTTGGGCTGTTGACAGATTATCTATTTTAGCACTAAAGGTTTATCATATGTCGTTAGAAGCCAACAGAGAATCTGCTTCAGAAGAGCACCGTCAAAATTGCCAGGCAAAATTGGATGTGCTACTTACTCAAAAAGAAGATTTGTCGACTTCAATAACTCAATTACTTACAGATATTGAAAACGGTGATGTTAAGATGAAAGTGTACAAACAAATGAAAATGTACAATGATGAAAGTCTTAACCCAATCCTTTACCAAAAGGATCAAAAATGAGACGACTACTTTTTCTTGGAACACTATTATTAATCACTTCTTCCTGTGCTACTGAAAAGCTGAATCTATCACCTTTATCAAACACTTTTTCAAGTGATTCAAAATCTGTTGATTCTGAAGATTCAAAAAGTATAAGTATTAATATTACCGAAAATGTAAATGCCTCAGAAATCACTAATCTGATTTCCACTTTTCCTAAATTTACCAATTCTGCTGTTAATAATGAAGTAATTACTTTAAAGTACACGCTTCAAAATTACCTTTATGCTATAGCAGCAGGCAATACTTCAGGAAAAAACAAAACCATTAAGAATCTGGAAAAATCTTACAAAAACATTCAAAAGCTTAGAAGATATCTTAAGAAAGATGAAGATGAAGTATTAAACAGATATTTGGTAAGATTAAAAACAAACGTTACCGTGATAGAGGATTCTGTAAACGGAAAAAAATAAACAAAACAATTCAATGATTAAAATTCAGGCGGAAGCTAATGTTCCTACAGAGCACGGTAATTTCCGAATGATTGCTTTTTCGGAAGATGAAAATGACTGGATGCCACACATGGCGATACTTGCAGAAAATACAGATTTTTCTAAGCCTGTAAATGTACGTTTTCATTCTGAATGCATTACCGGAGAAGTATTCCATTCAAAAAAATGTGAATGCGGACAACAGCTTGATGCAGCAATGAAATACATGCACGAAAACGGTGGATTAATCATCTATCTTCGTCAGGAAGGAAGAAATATCGGGATCATCAATAAGCTTAAAGCATATTCTCTTCAGGAAAAAGGCTTTGATACCGTACAGGCAAATCTAGAACTTGGCTTACCTGCAGATGATAGAAATTTCGGTATTGCGATCGAAATTCTAAACCAGTTGAAAATTGAAAATATTAACCTTTTAACCAATAATCCGGATAAAGTGAAATTTGTAGAAGAAAGCAACATCAATCTCAACTCGAGAGTTCCGTTGCAGATTCCTGCGAATGACATCAGTAAAGGATATTTGCAGACTAAAAAAGATTTCTTCGGCCATTTTTTAGATGACGAAAAATAGTTTTATTCTGACAGACAAATCAAAAGCTCCGAAAAATATTTTCCGGAGCTTTTTTATTATAAAAATTTGAAAAGATTCTACTTTTAATATTTAGTAACTTTTGAGTCGTTGATATTATAATACTTAATCACCGCATTATAGTCACTGTAATCAACCGGAGGTTTAGCTCCTTTATTTAAAAAGCCTGCAGGAACTAAAACAATTCTGAAAGTCTGATTATTCAAATAAGTCGGAGTTGTTGAAATGTCATAGTTTCCACCCGCTAAAATCTGAACATCTTTTTGAGTAAAATCAAAGTCATAATCGAGCTCTCTTCCACCAGAAAAATATAATGTTCTAGGAATCTGTTCCCAAACATCACCATTATTTGATCCATCTTTCAATCTATATACTAAAGCCATATCCGAAGGCTCCATACTAATTGACTGATTGATAAAATAAACATCTTCTGCAGTATTATATTGGAAATTTCTTGTAATCTCGATAACTCCAGCATAGGTGTCATTATCTACATACTGTACATCATCATCGTTATCACAACTTACAGTAAATACGCTGACAAATGCAAGCATTAAAAATGGAATAATTTTTTTCATTTTAAATTAAGTTTAATATTACTAAAGGCGGAATCAAAACATATACCAAAAATCAAAAAAACTTTAGTATTCATCATTTTTTTAATCGTATTTTTGTTCATATTCAAAAATCATGAAGAAATTAGTTTTTAATTTTCTCTTAATTACCGTTTTATTCAGTTTAAATCTTTCGGCTCAATACCAGCCAAAAGAAATTTCAAAGCATGATCTCAAAAAAGCAGAAGAATGGGTAGACCAAACTTACAACAGTCTTTCTCAAGATGAAAAACTGGGTCAGCTTTTTATTGTGGCTCTTTACACCAATAAAGATGAAAACCACATCAATCAGGTAAGAAATATTGTTACAAACGATAAAATCGGCGGATTGATTTTGATGCAGGATGATGCTGCAAGAGAAATTAATCTGGTGAACGAATTTCAACAAAAATCAAAAGTGCCTTTGATGATTGGTATGGATGCCGAATGGGGATTGTACCAAAGAATCAATACCGCTCACAAATTTCCTTGGGCAATGACTTTGGGAGCTATTCAGGATAAAGATCTTATTTATCAGATGGCCGCCAAAATCGCCGAAGACTGCAAAAGAATGGGTGTCAACTGGGATTTCGCACCTGTCGTTGACGTGAATACCAATCCAAACAACCCGATTATTGGGAACAGAAGCTTTGGTTCAGAAGTTTCTAATGTCACGCAATCTGCATTATCGTATGCAAACGGTTTGCAAGACAACAATATTCTCGCAGCGATCAAACATTTTCCGGGACATGGTGATACCAATACAGATTCTCACCTCGATCTTCCCGTAGTTTCTCACAGCCTGCAAAGATTAAATAAAATAGAATTAGCACCTTTCAAAGATTTAATGAATAAAGGAATTGGCGGTGTAATGGTTGCTCATTTATACGTTCCAAGTCTGGAATCTGGCAAAGGTATTCCTGCTTCTATTTCAAAAAACATTATAACCGGGTTATTAAAAGAAAAGCTTGGCTACAAAGGTTTAATCATCACTGACGCTTTGAATATGGGCGCTGTAGCCAATAAATATAAGCCGGGCGAACTAGATGCTTTAGCGTTTAAAGCAGGAAATGATATTATGCTTTTTTCACAAGGGGTCTCAGAAGGTAAAAAACTCATTCAAAAAGCTATTGATCAAGGAGAAATTTCTCAATCAAGAGTTGAAGAAAGTGTAAAGAAGATTTTATTAACCAAATATTTTTTAGGCTTAAATCAATACACTCCAAAAAATCCTGAAAATATCAACTACGACATCAATAATGATTCGCATACAAAACTGGTTCAAAATCTTTATTCAAATGCTTTAACATTATTGAAAGATGAGAAGAAATTGCTTCCGTTAAATTCAAATACAACATACTATTATGTTCCTTTGGAAGAAGCTCCTTATCAGACTTTTGAAAATCGATTAAAATCAGGCTCAAAAGTTATCGTTAAAAAAGCTTCGGAAATCAATACAATTCCTGCCAATTCAACTGTTATTGTAGGTTTCCATAAAGATAATTCTACAGCTTACAAACCTTATAAAATTTCAGCAGAATCTAAAAAGATTTTATCGGACTTAACAAAAAATAAAAATGTAATTCTTAATGTTTTTGGAAGCGCTTATGCGTTGAAGGATATCGATCTATCTAAAGTTTCTACCGTTTTAGTTTCTTATGAAAATAATGATGACTCTATGACGGCAACGGCAGATGCACTCAACGGAAAAACCAAAATTTCAGGAAAACTTCCCGTTTTGGTAAATGATCAATTAAAACCCGGAATGGGAATAAATCTGGAAGCTCCAAAATTTTCAAAATCAACAGAATTCACCACTTCAAAATAACAACAGTACAATGAAAATAGGCATACTTTGCTACCCAACATACGGCGGAAGCGGAATCGTGGCAACAGAACTAGGAATGTCTTTGGCAAACAAAGGCTATGAAGTACACTTCATCAGTTCGGCACTTCCCGCAAGATTAGATATCACCAATCCCAATATTTTTTTCCATAAAGTAAATGTTCAGACGTATCCGCTTTTTCAATATCAGCCTTATGATATTGCATTAAGCTCAATGATCTATCGTGTTGTGAATCTTTATAAATTAGATCTACTTCACGCTCATTACGCCATTCCTTATGCTTATGCGGCTTTTACGGCAAAGCAAATGTTGAAGGAAGACAATAACGACATTCCTTTGGTAACAACACTTCACGGAACAGATATTACTTTGGTAGGTCAACATCCGAGTTATAAACATGCGGTAGAATTTTCGATTAATAAATCGGATGCCATTACTTCTGTTTCCGAAAGTCTGAAAAAGGATACGCTACAGTTTTTTAATATTAAAAAAGAGATTCAGGTGATTACCAATTTCATTGATAACTCTGAATTTGATGAACTTAATGAATGTCAGCGAACCCAGTTTGCCAATGAAGACGAAAAAATATTGATTCACGTTTCCAATTTACGTCCTGTAAAACGTGTAGATGAAGTATTGCAAATTTTTAAAAATGTAGAAAAGAAAGTAAAATCTAAACTGATTATCATTGGTGAAGGTCCGGATATGGAAAAAGTCAATCAGTTTTTAGAAGAAAACCCGAATTTGATTTCAAAAATCCGTCTTTTAGGAAAAGTAAATGATTTATATAGAATTTTACAGCTTTCAGACGTGTTTTTACTTCCGTCTGAGCAGGAAAGCTTTGGTCTGGCTGCTTTAGAAGCGATGGCGGCTTACACTCCGGTAATCAGCTCTAATGCGGGTGGGATTCCGGAAGTAAATATTCAAGGTGAAACCGGATTTTTAGCTGAAATCGGTAACGTAGAAGCGATGAGTAATTATTGTATCAAGCTTTTGAGCAACGAAGAACTTTTAGCACAGATGAAAATTAATGCTAAAGAACAAGCTGTAAAATTTGATTTGAAAAACATTCTTCCAATCTATGAAGAAATGTACAAAACAACGATTGCAAATTTTGTGAAGGAGCCGGCAAAAGCGTAAGGTCTTTTTTCTAAAAATAAATTATAAGTCAGGGCGGTTGCTCTGGCTTTTTTTATACTAAACTTTTCCCGAAAGTTTGTTGCAGTGCTGCGACAGCCTTTCGGAACTTCCGGAAAGCTTCTTACTAAGGTGCAACAAGGTTTCTATATGACCCGAAAGTCTCCTGCAGTCTTGCGTAAACGTTTCGGAAGAACCCGAAAGCTTCCTGCAGAGTGCCGGCACGTTTTCGGAAACAATTACTTCATTGCAACGCAACTCAGTTCGGTTTAAACAACAGGCATAAACCATTTTACCGTGAGTTCATTATGTATTTAACGCAAAGATGAATTCCATTTGTTTATATAAAGTCTTAAGTATAGATCTTTGCGTTTAAAAATTTCAGAAACTATTATCAGCATCTCTTATCCCGAACTTAGGTTAAACTCCATTGAAGCAACTTTTCATCAAAAATAGATGATAAATGCATGAATATTTTCGCTACATTCGTTGTAACACAAAACCACAACTGATGAACGAGAAATTGCTTCAATATCTTTGGAATTTCAAAGTATTCACCCATTTCAATTTTACAGATACCGACGGAAATTCTGTTGAAATTTTAAATTTTGGTAAATGGAATACAGATTCAGGTCCAGATTTTCTGATGGCACAGATTAAAATCAAAAACATTATTCTTGCCGGAAACATCGAGCTTCATGTAAAATCTTCCGACTGGATTTTTCATCAACATTCAAAAGACCCGGCTTATCAGAATATCATCCTGCATGTCGTTTTTCAGAATGATGCTGACATCAAAGAGTTCAAAGATCAGAATATTCCGACACTTGAACTGAGAAACCATATAGACAAAAATATCTTTCAGAAATATGAGAAACTACTGAAGGAAAATCAGTTTATCCCTTGCGAAAAAATATTTAGCATAAAGAAAATCCCCATCAACTTTCATGAAGAAAATGTACTCAAAAAGCTGGAAGCAAAATCTTTAGAAATAGAAGCAGATCTACAGCTTTACAAAAATAATTACGAAGCCGTAATGTTTCATCATCTCGCCTACTCTTTCGGATTAAGAGTAAATGCTTCAATATTTAAGCAAATTGCAGAAAGTATTGATTTTACCATTATTAATAAGATACTCCAACACAAAACACAGCTTGAAGCCTTGTTTTTTGGAATTTCAGGCTGGCTGGAAAATCCAAAAGATTCGCAAATGAAAATATGGAAAAGAGAGTTCGATTTCCTTAAAGCCAAATATAACATTCCCGAAATAACAATTCGTCCTAAGTTCCTTCGGTTGCGACCGCCCAACTTTCCGACAATTCGGTTATCACAATTTGCTGATCTTTATTTTCAGCATCAGAATGTATTCTCAAAGATAATTTCGGCAGCAAATACAAATGCTTTACATGAAATTTTTAAAGAAGTAGAAGCTTCACAATATTGGAATAATCATTTTAATTTTACTAAAATCTCTACAATAGATCAGCCAAAAATCTTAACGAAAGATTTCATTGAATTGATTATTTTAAACACAGTTCTTCCCATAAAATATACGTATCACAAACATCTGGATGAAAATATCGGTGATAACATCTTGTCTTATTACAATGAGATTCATTCAGAAAAAAATTCAATTGTTCAGGAGTGGAAAAAGTTGGGTCTGAAAGTGAAAAATTCTTTAGAAAGCCAAAGTCTGATTTATCATTTTAAAAACTATTGCGAAGCAAAAAATTGCTTAAATTGCGGTATCGGATTTAAAATTTTAAAAGAATCTTAAAAAATGTTTGATAATCTACGCCACAAAATGGAACGCGAATGGTTTGGTGTACTCACAAGAATGGGTGCCAAGCTGGGAATTCCGGTTTCTAAACTGAGAGTTTTCTTTATCTATTCTACATTTGCAACGGCAGGATTTTTCTTTTTAATTTATCTTGGTCTGGCCTTTACTCTTTGGATTAAAGACATTTTTATCACCAGACGACCAAGCGTTTTTGACCTTTAAGCATGGAATTTCTACAAATCACATCACCCGATGATTATCGTGTGCAGCAGATCTTTAATTCATATTCAACAACTTTTCCGGAAGATGAAAGACGGGAGTGGTCTCAATTTGTAAAGTTGTTTGATCATCCTAATGTAAAAGTAATTTCTGTTTTAAATAATTCTGAAAACATTGGCTACCTTATTATTTGGGACCTGAAAAACCATGTTTTTGTGGAGCATTTTGAAGTGTTCTCAGAATTCAGAAATCAAAAACTGGGTTCGCATATTACAGATTATTTATTTAAAAATTATCCACGAATTATCTTGGAAATAGAACCGGAACATTTAGACGACAATGCTAAACGACGTTTTTCGTTTTATCAAAGAAACGGGTTTACTCTGATTGACGAAATGTATGTACAGCCAAGCTATGGCGAAGGTAAAAACAGTCTCAAACTTTGGCTTCTGGCTAATTATACCCCCGAAAATCTAGAGGAAGTAAAAGATGAAATTTATGATATTGTTTATCATTAAAATATAAATCCAAAGCAATTAACTTTGGATTTATAGTGACAGTCTTCAATATCAATCAACTTCATATTCCAGTTTAATCGTAATACTTGCTTCTTTTTCTTTGGAAGAAGTATTGAAAGTTCCGCCATAAGAATAATCTTCATTGGAATTCGGAGCCGTAATCTGAATAACTCCCATTGTTGCTTTTTTAAGATTTCCCAGACTGCTTCCTGAATTTTCGGCAATTTTTTCAGCACGCTCTTTGGCATCTTTCGTTGCTGAAGCAATCATTTCCTGTTTTACATTCGATAGTTTTGTATAAAAATAAGAAGGCGAAGAAGATGTAAATTCTATTCCGCGGTTGATGATTTCAGTAATATTTCTGGACAGATTTTCAATTTTTGCGACTTCCTTACTTTCTATCGAAACGATTTGTTTCAGATTATATCCCGAAAATTCTCCCTGCACATAATTTCCGTTAGCATCATTGTAACTTCTGAACTGTTTCTGAATGTCTACAGACGAAAAAACAATTTCGTTCTGCTTGATCCCTTTCGAAAGAAGATAATCATTGATTACTTTTCGGTCTAAAGCAAGCTCGTCATACGCAGATTTCAGATCCGCATTATTCTTAGAAAAACTTCCCGACCAGGTAATCAGATCAGAAGTAAACTGTTTGGTACCCAACCCCGTAACCGAAACCGTATTTTCAGACCGATTGCGATTTTTGATTGCATTTCCTAAAAGCCCGAGCCCGATAATGAAGCCTAAAGCTGCGATTGTAATAGCAATAATTGATTTATTCATTGTAATAAAGGATGATTTGTGTGAAAACTAATGTACTAACTTTCAACAGTATTTGCAATTTTAAATCATGAAAATCAGTCGCTTAATTTATTCAATTTAGAATACTCTGTAAATGCAGTCTGAAGTTCGCTCAAAATTGTCGCTGCATTGAAATCTTTACGGTATTTTTTTGAAAGATGATTTACTTTCTCGGCATACGCCAGAAAATGGTCGATTCTTTCTTCACTCATTCCGTATTTTTTAAACATCGATAAATCTACATCCGTTTTTACTTTTGCAAGAAAATCCTGAGTTTCGACGTAATTGGGAGTTGTAATTTTAGTACCGGTTGCTTTTTTTATTAAGCCGATAGCTGCACCTAAAACTTCTACTACATCAACTTGTCCTTCATAAAAGTTGTGACCCTGAAACGATTTTGGAACTTCACTTTTAGGAAGCGGCTCATTCAGTTCAGATTTCATATAATCGTTGATTGAAGATTTCAGGGAAGCTACTTTTTTAGAATCATCCAGATATTTGCTGTCTTTAGTTAAATTACCCGAAGGTTTATAGCCTATTTTCACTTCCTGAATCAGGGTTTCAGCTCTTACCAATCGTATCTCTGTTTGAGAATTGAATGTTTCTTGTTTAACAATTTTATCGATTCGGTAAAAGCCTTCTTTTATAAATCTTATTTCATCATTCTCTTGTGCTTCAATCGAATAATATCCTGAAATATTACTGTACGATTTTATATTTTTAGTACTATTGAAAACTAAAACAGCATTCATACTATTGTGATCGTCATCTACAATTTTACCTGAAATATTCTGCTGCGAAAATGTGAATATTATCTGCAGCAAAGCAATCAGTATTAAATATCTCTTGGAAACTGCTCTCATTTTTGCTCAGTATTGTTGTCGCTTTTCTTGAGACGGTCTACATAAATGGGAAGAACACTTTCCAGAGTAAACATAACTCTCGATATATTATTTGCTTTTACATATTTTCTAATTTCCGGTTTGATGGTAAAGCTAAATTCTAAAAACTCTGAGATTCTTTCAGCAGGAATACCTTCTTTTACAAAATATTCATCATCAATCCTTTTCCTGATCCAGGTAATATCAAGCTGTACATCTTCATATTTATACCATCTTTTCTGTCTTCGTGCTTTTCCGCTTATCAGATCGTAAGTACCCTGTACATCAAGACTCCCAAAAGCAGCGCCCAGCAACACCTTCTTTACTTCTGCCGGAACTTCCCGAGGTTTCTCAGGAGGTTTCGGAAGACCAATTGCTTTCTGAAGCTGATCTTTTTTATCGATTTTGGACAGTCTTTTAGAGTCTTTAAAAAGATCTCCTGTTGTAGAAATTATTTCTACTTCTTCTATTTCTTCAGGGATCCTTACTAAAACAACATTCATTGCAGATTTTACGTCCGAGACTTTTCTTGATGTTCTTTCGTATCCTTTTTTAATGAATCTGAGCTCATCATTTTCTGAACCTTCAATAGAAAATTCACCCGAAGAATTACTGTATACTTTCTGATCATTAGAAATATTAACGACCAGAACCCAGGTGACAACCATATCATTTTCACTCAACGTTTTTCCGGTTATTTTCTGTTGACTAAAAAGATGGAGGGTAAGAAGAAAGAAAAATACATAAAAAATTTTTCTAATCATTTGTGTTTATGTGTTTATTTTTGAGTTTGCGGAGCTCGGTATGAAGAAACCCGCATCAAGACAAAACTTTGAAATCTCATCAAATCTGCATCGCTTACAAAACCGTATTTTAAAATCTTTGCTCTTTCATATCCACCAGAAAGAACGTAATTGATAAAATGATTAATAAATGGTTTTTCGATTTTTAAATCTGCGAAATACTGATCTCCTAAAGCATACGCAAGATAATTGGCGAGATCGAGATCATCCCATTTGTTTTTCACTTTGCCTATAGAAAAACCCTGTCCTCTTGGCTGTACAAATTCACCGGGTCTTGCTGCCAAAATTCTGGGATCAGAGTTCTGCTTGAGATAATTATTAATATCTGCTTTTAGTTTTTCGACTTTTCTTGGCGCATTCAAAGTTTTAGAATCTATTTTCAAATCTCCGCTAAGTCCTTTTTTGATTTCAACTTCAGCAATCAATTCTGCAGCTCTCCTCAACTGTACATTCATCGGAGATTCTAGATTTTCTTTAGAAACTTTTCGGTCTATTCTTTCAAACCCGTTTTTAAAAAACCGAAGAATATCACCTTCCCTTCCTGACACCATAAAATGGCCGTCTCTGTTGGTAAGAGCCTGCTCATTCGTACGCATATTGATAACAGTCACATTGGGAACTTCATGTAAATCTTCAGACGAAATCTTCCCAAAAATATAGTTTTGAGCATTCATTTGAATAAGAGAAACGAAGAATAAAATAAAGAGTAGTTTAAATTTCACAGACTATGGTTTTATTAAGCAAAACTAAAGTTATTTTTCATTCCCGAAACAAGTTTAACCAGAGTTAACGGCTTTTAGTATTTTTTTTGATTTTAAACTTCGAAACTGTTAAAATATCAGCTTGAAATTGTTAATTTTTCAATTAAATTTTATTTAAATTGCATAAAATCTTCTTTAAAAAATGTCAAACTCTTATACGGTAATCAATGCATCGGCAGGTTCCGGTAAAACTTACGCTCTTGTACAGAGACTTCTGATGATTTGCCTTAGGTATCCTAATCAGCATCAGGCGATCAGAAATATTTTGGCGTTGACTTTTACAAATAAGGCAGCAAACGAAATGAAAGAAAGAATTCTTTCGTGGCTAGACAAATTTACCGCAGACAATTATACAGATAACAATGACCTTAAAAACATTCAGAAAGCGTTTGAAGACGAAGGTCTGAAAATAACAATTGATGAACTGCATCACCGTTCCAAAAAGCTTTTAGATTATATTCTTCATAATTATTCTACTTTAAATATCGGAACGATCGACCGTTTTAATTCTCGATTAGTACGAAGTTTTTCTTATGAACTGGGTTTGGCTAAAAATTTTAATCTTGAAATTGATGCAGAACCATTTTTGATTGAAGCTGTTGACAAAATGCTTGATCAGATCGGAGAAAATGAGAATATTTCTAACTCGTTTATGGATTATGTGGATTACAGTCTTGAGAATAATGAAAGAATTAATCTCAACAAAAATCTTTACGGTTCTGCCAAAGAATTTGTAAAAGACATTCATTATGAGCATCTGAAAGAAAACAAAGAATTTGATGATGAGAATTATGAAAGCATCAAAAATACATTAAGAAAGGAAATTTCTTCCAATAAAAAGCAATCTCTGGAGCTTGCATTAAGCTCAATAGAATTATTCAGATCACGCAATATTGAAATTGATGATTTTGCGCAAGGAAAAAACGGAATTGGTGGATTTTTTACCAAAGTTGTCGATTTTTATCAGAAAAAAAGACCCGCATTTCCTTTTCCGACCACAACTGAAGAGTCTGTTGTTGAGAAGTATCGTAAAGGCCCGGCTACAAAATCTAAACATAAAGAATCTGAAATTCTAGAAATTCTGGAACAACTTCTTGAAAATCGAATGAAGCTTATACTTTTATTCATCGAAACCCAGAAAAAAGAAAAAATACTTTCGGCATTGCTGCCTTTGAAAGTAAATAAAGATATTCAGGATGAACTAAGAAAAATAGAAGAAGAAAATGATCTGGTTTTGCTTTCTAAATTTAATATTCTGATTAATGAAAATCTTAAAAATGAACCTTCCGCTTTTATTTATGAAAAAGTAGGCTCGCAATTTCAGCACTATTTTTTTGATGAATTTCAGGATACATCAGAATTGCAATGGCAGAATTTTGTCCCTTTGAGAGATCACAGTATTTCGACAGAAAATACGTCTTTCACTTTAGTTGGCGACCCCAAACAGAGTATTTACAGATTTCGTGGCGGTGAAAGCAAACTGATGCTGGATATTATCAATAAAAAAGAATTTTCACCTAAGCAAGCCGAATTATTAGTTCTGAAAGACAACTGGAGAAGTGCTAAAAATATCGTTCGGTTCAATAATGAGCTGTATCATTTTCATTCCCTAAATCTCGAAGAGGAACACCAACATATTTTTGGAGTCGATGGCGAACAAAATCCTAAATCAAGTCTTGAAGGAAGAGTAAAAATAAATCTGATTGAAAACTTAACGAATGAAGATTTCTATAACGATGTTTCCGATAAAATGCAAAGAGACATCCAGGAATGTCTGGATAACGGATTTAGATTTTCAGACATTACCATTCTCTGCCGGGGAAACTTTGATATCTTCTCTTACTCGCAAAAATTAGGAAATCTGAAAGTCAATTATAATGGCGAAGAAACCAATATTAAAACGATTTCCGATAAAGGTTTAACTCTGGAATTATCGAATACTTTATTAGCTGTTATTGAATTTCTGAAATGGGAAACGAATCCTAAAAACAAACCTCATCTCATTATGATGATGTTTTATCTCAACAGACTCGGGAGAATCAGTATGCCCGATTTTACTTTAGATATGAAAGAAATCCTTGCCTTGGAACAGCATGAAACCGTTATTCAATTCATCGAAGAAAAATATCATGTAAAACTGAAGCAGGATCATTTCCCGAAATTTAATCTGTATAATTTTATTGAATATTACATCAACGAGTTTTCAATTGAACATAAAGAAACCGATTTCCTGCTCAACTTTCTGGAAATGCTTTTCAATTTCACCCAAAATGCAGGGGCAAGTACAAAAGAATTTTTAAAATATTGGGATGAAGAGGCTTCAACCTATACCATTCAGGCTTCCGAAAATATTGACGCGATTCAGATCATGACGATTCACAAAGCAAAAGGACTTGAATTTCCGGTAGTTTTTATTCCGATGATGAATAAAAACCGTGATTCTGAATTTAGTAACTGGTTTGAAACAGAGGAAAAATCAGCTTTAAAATCAGTTAACATCAATCAGTTTAGCAAAAACCTCGAGGCGTATGATGAAGGAATAGAAAAGTTTAATCAGGAAAATTCTTATAAGAATCTTGTCGATCGATTGTGTCTGCAATACGTTGCGACAACGCGACCTGTTGAACAGTTGTTTTTTTATCTTCAGAAACAAAATAAGACTTCAAATAACTTGGAAATTTTAGAATTTGTACAGTCGAAAAACCTGCAAGGTCTTGATGAATTTGATTTGTACGAAACCCATCCTGAAATGCTGAAAAAGCAGATTTCTCATAAAAAGTCTGAATTTAAAACTGAAAACATACAGACCCTTAGAAACGAGCATGAAAATACAAGTTCCATAAAAATTGCAACACCTTCAAAAAATTATCAGGTAAGGAATGAGAAAGTGCGAATAGGACTTTTTGTACATGAATTACTTTCTAAAATCAATACCGAAAAAGATATTGATAAGGTTTTGGAAACGTATGTTTTGGAAGGCCAGATTACGCTCGAAGAAAAAGCAAATATCAAGAATGATCTTCAAACAATAATCCATCAATATTCAGAATTTTTTGATGAAAAATGGAAAGTAATCAACGAGAAAGATATTATGATTTCCGAAAGAGGAATCAGTAAAATTTACCGTCCAGACAGAATCTTAAAAAGTGATGAGGGTTATATTATTGTAGATTTTAAAACCGGAATGGAAACCGAAAAGAACGATAGACAAATTGAAACGTACAAATCTATTTTAGAAAATCTGGGAATGAAGGTGCTTAAAACGCAACTGATTTATCTTTAATAAATATTTTTTTATCAAATGACATTTTTTTAACCGCAAAAGTGACAAAAGATTTTAGTCTGATATAAGCTTTTCAAAAGCAAGTAAAACAAGTGATCAAGTGAGGCTTTTACATTTTGTACACTTTTGAATTTCTGTTTTTTCAATTATTTCTTTTGATACTTTTTGAGGTTAAAACAGTTTCGGCGGCACCTTTGGTGCCGCCGAAACTCACAATTTCAAAAAAATATTTTTTTAAGCTGTAGGATCTGCTACAAAAACTCTTTTTGCCAATTCCTGATCAAAAAGATATAAAGCAGACGGGTTATCACAAACCATTTTTATTTTTGTCACATACTGAGAAGCACTTGCCTCCTCTTCTACTTGCTCATTGATGAACCATTGCAAAAATGAAGTTGTAGCAAAATCACCTTCGTCATTTGCATTTTTCACGATATTAAAAATACTTCTGGTTACTTTCTTTTCGTGTTCCAGAGCTTTTTCAAAAATATCTGTTGCGCTTTCAAACTGGTGCGGTGGTTTAGCGATTTCGCCTAAGATAATTTCGCCTCCTACATCGTTTAAGTAATCAAACATTTTATCGGCATGCATCAATTCTTCTTTGCTTTGAACTCTGAAGTAATTGGCAATTCCGTCAAGGTCTTTAGCTGAAAACCAAGCAGACATAGAAAGATAATATTGAGCCGCATATTGCTCGTGAGCGATTTGTTCGTTTATTAGCTGTGCAATTTTTTCACTTACCATAATAAAAATTTATATTCAAAATTACGCATTAAAAGGCGAATTGAAAAGTTTTCACAAAATTTAGATTTAGATTGAATATAAAAAAGGACAGAATTACTTCTGCCCTTCTAACATTAAAAATCAAAATTATAAACTTCTATATCAGCTTAAATTGAGGTTCAAGACTGAGGTTTCACCATCATTTTTCTGTCATGTTTCATCCCTCTTTCTTTCATAGCAGATTTTCTCTGTTCCATTTTAGCTTTTCTTGAAGCCTGCCATTTGTCGTATTGTTCAGGAGACATAATATTTTTCATTTCGTTATCCATTTGTTGTCTTTTGGCTTTCATCTGCTCCATTTTCGCTTGTCTTTCACCTTTGTTTTTTTCAAACTCAGCTTTCATATCAGCTTTACGTTTTTCTTGCAGATTTTTAATTTTTGCAACCTGAGATTCATTAAGGTTTAATTCCTTCTGCATTTCAGCCATTCTCTCCTGCTGTTTCATCTCCATTTTTTTGTGCATTTCCTCTCTGTTGATTTTTTTATCCTGAGGATTTACCTGTTGTGCCATTGCAAAACTTCCAGTTACGATAAAGGCTGCGGCTAGTACTAATTTTTTCATATTCTTAAATTAATTAATTGTTTTGTTATATCTTTTTGATACCAAATATTACAGAAAGTTAAAAGTCAAATTCATAAAAAATGTTAAATTTAATTATTAACTTTTCAATAATACTTAAAATAAAAAAGAGAGTAGACAAAAAATCCACTCTCAGCACCACTCAAATATAATATATGAAAACTAATTTCTAACTAAATTTCCTCTGAAGCCAGAATTTCTTCCTTCATTAGATTTATTCTGCTGCCTTGGAGAACTGTTTTGCTGTCGCGGGCTCGAATTTTCTTTTCTTGGCTGAGCTCTGAATCCACCATTTCCGTTATTTCTTGGAGCGTTATTTTCAGATCTTGGCGTAACCTCTCTTTGTCTTTGTCCGCCCTCATTTCTGGTATTATCTCTAAATCCTCCGTTACTTCTCACTCCGCCATTTCCGTTATTGTTTCTGATCCCGTTATTTCCGTTGTTGTTTCTTACGCCATTATTGGAATCTGAATTTCTAAAACCGCCCGAAGAATTTCCATTTCTTATGCTTCCCGCTCTTGTAGATCTTACAACATTCAAGGTAGGATTATCATTTCTGCGGAAACTGCCTCTGTCAACTTTATAGATATTGATATTTACATTTCTATAGCGAGGCATTACTCTGTATCTCGGAACATAATGCGTTCTTCTGTAATTTTGGAAATATACAATCGGGCTGGAACCGTGATAATAATTATTTTGGAAAACTACAAAAACTCTTGGTCCTAAAATTCTTTCCATTGCATAAAATCTGTCGTAATACCATCTGTCTGGATTGTAACGGTAGAAATTATTCCATGAAGCAAAACTTGAATATAGATTATTCAGATATAAGATCTGATCAATTTGCCAACGGTTTAATCTATGCTGTGCAAAAAAACCGTTCCAGTTGATATTGATGATACTCTGTCTATAATCATTGTAGTAGCTCTGGTAATAATCTGAAGGGTAATAATCTTGCGGGTAATTGTAGTAATAATCATCCGGAAAATAGCTCCTGTCGTCATCATCACTGTAATATCCGTCATTATTGCCATAAGATCCATCGTTGCCCCAACCGTTATTTGGGTATTGCTGAGCAAATGATAAAGTTGCTAAACTTAGTGCAAATCCTATAAATATATTTTTCATTTTGTTAATCATTAATTGGGTTAATATCAGAACTTTCATTCTTGTCTTTTTGATGTAGATAAAAAAAAGAAGTTAAATCCTGAGATAAAACTTCTTCTTAAAATATTTTCAAAACACTGATTATCAACTCAATAATTTTTATCAACTTCTACCACTTTCATTAATCCAATTTGAAATTTTTTGATTAAATTCTAAATTATTTGTTAAATTTTCAATATTTAAATGCATTCTGTAGCGCCAATAGTGCGGAAACACTGCAGGATTGTTAATTCTCTCGTCTGTCATATCCTGATTAACCACTTTTTCGTCTATTGCAAAGAATTCCTGAATGGGAAAAATTGCCAGCATAGCATCATTGTAAAGATGCTGCTTCATGATAATTTCAGCTATGGCAGGCTCCAGATCGTCGAATGCTTTTCCATATTGATTCAATTGTTGATTAAAATAAACCTGCGTTAATCCAATATCCTCTTTCCACCATTGACGGAGCGTAGAACTGTCGTGAGAAGATGCAGTCACCACGTTCATATACCCTGCATCTTTAGGATTATAAAATGGAATATTCCCGGAAGGCATACGCTGAACTTTCAATGCAATAATCGCCAACTCATCCATCACTTCTGGTACACAATCCGGAACCAAGCCCAGATCTTCACCACAAATAAGCATATCTGTAGCGTTCAAAATGACCGGAAGTTTTTCCATTGCTTTCGTCTTCCATAAATAGTCTTGTCTTTTAAAGAAATAATCTTGATAAAGGTCGTAAATAGACTCTTTTTCCCAATCGGAAAGATATTGGTAAGATTCAGTTTTGAAAGCATAAAATCTAGGATGGTAAACCGTTTCGCCGTTTCTTTCTTCTTCCAGAAACAACACGTTTGCACAAAGTGAAATCAATTTTCCCGAAATATCATCCGGACTATCTTTAAAATAATTGGCAATTTTTCTTTGAGTATTAAACTCTTCTTTGAATTGATAAGTTCCGTCAGAATTTTTATTGATAAATTCTAAAGCTTTAAAATTTTCTTCACCAAAATATTTCCACAAAATCTCATCATTGATAAAAGGCTTACAATATCTCTCAACATCGAATGGAATATGTCTCGCTTTAAATTCATCCAAAACAATCGGAACTGCCGGATAAAAATATCCTAAAATTCCCTGAGTCGCAGAAATTGGCATTCTCCAAATTCTGAAAAACCCTAAAATATGATCGATTCTCATTGCATCAAAATACTGTTCCAATGCTTTGAATCTGTTTTTCCACCATCTGTAATTATCGGCCTTCATCGCTTCCCAATTGTATGTTGGAAATTCCCAGTTTTGCCCTATTTCTGTAAATTGATCCGGCGGTGCACCTGCCTGAAAATCCATTCCGAATAAATCGGGCTCCGTCCACGCTTCTACCGAATGTCTGTAAATTCCGATCGGCAAATCTCCTTTTAATGAAATCCCTAAACCGTGAATATAATCAACAGCATCTTTTAATTGTTTGTGAAGCTGAAACTGCACCCAGGCGTGAAGCATTGAAGCGTCATAATCTTTATTTTTGACCGAGAAAAAAGGTGATATTTTTCCTGCAATATATTTTTTATGTGTTTTCCATTCATTGAAATTTGGTGTTTTATATTTATCCCTTAAAACACAAAATGCAGAATAAGGCAACAGCCATTCTTCGTTATCTTTAATGAACTTTTTAAAATTTCTGTCTTTGTAAATTTTATCTTTTTCAGTATTAAAAACAGCTTTCAGATATTTCCATTTTGCAGAAATTACCTTTTCGTAATCAATTAAATCTAATGCATTTAAGTCAATTTTTTCAGCCTGATATTCTTCAACTAATTCTTTAGGTAAATCAAAATCTAGGTTTTCAATTGAAATATATTGAGGGTGTAATGCGTAGACAGAAACCGCTGCATACGGATATGAATCTGTCCATGAATAATTGGCGGTGGTGTCATTAATCGGAAGAATCTGAATAATTCCTAATGCTGCTTCATTAGCCCAATCTGCAAGCTTTTTAAGGTCAAAAAATTCACCAACACCAAAACCGTTTTCGGTTCTCAAAGAAAATACGGGAACTGCAACACCGGCATCGTGGTACATTTGGTAAGACTTAAACCTGAAATAATGGTCTGCCACAATCTGCAAAACATCTTTTTGCGGATTAGGAATTGCTGATCTATTTCTACCACTTTCTACATCAATTATCTTTCCTTTTGCTGTATCAAAAATTGCGTATTTATATTCAATAAACTGAATTTCCGGAATCTCGACAGATACTTCCCAAACTCCAAAATCTGTCTGTAATAAATGAATGGGGTTATCATAAGCCCAATTGCCTAATAAAGGCGTATTTCCTATTAAAACAATTTCCCAGTCCGGATTATAAATCGGTGCTTCGATTCTGAATAAATGAGTATGCTTTTTTAAAACCGAAAGTTTTCGTGGAGAGAATTGGCTGAGTTTATTTCTAAGAATCTTATTATTAAGATAATTTTCAGGAAAATTCTTATTGTTCCATTCATCAAAGATTAAAAATTCTTTGTAATTGTGAGGAAACCCCAATCGATGCAAAACAAATTCCTCGCGCAAAATATTTCCACTTTCATCTGTAAGCCGATATTTATAAGCAATTGATTTGGAAAAAAAATCTACTTCACATTTCCATAAGCCATTTTGGGTATGAAACATCACGTAACTTCGGGCAGCAGAATCTTTTTCATCAATGATCAATTCTAATTTCTCGCCCGGTTTTGTATGATATTCAATATTAAAATACAATTTCATCGATGTATAATTTTCTTAAAAATACGTTTAAAAATTGAAAAACAAACTGTTGCAATATCAAATTTTTATTAAAAAACCTTCTCTCAATAAAGAGAAAAGGTCTTACAATATTATAAAAAAGTCAGTTTTACTTAGTAATCAAAATTTTCTTTGATAATAAACTTTTCCCCGATTCTCCTGTGATACTCACCACATACGTTCCGGTTACCAAATTTCTGAGATAAATCTGTTGATTAAGATTTCCGTCTTTTACCGACAAGTTGGTATTCAATACCGATTTTCCGGAAACATCAAAAATATTCACTTTAATATTTCCTTTTACAGCTTTGTCATTTATATTCACGGTAATCGTCTGTTCATCAACTTTCGTTGGGTAAATATCAACATTGGCTAAACTATTTACAGCAGAAATTCTATCGTTCGCAAAATATTTACTTGCCAAATCATAAATATGCAGATTCTGCTCACCAGGAAGTTGTTTTGCTTCCAGATTATTAAGGTTTAACTCATACAAAGCTGCTCCTTTTGCACTTGCAATCACTACTTTTCCTTTAGAATTTACGGCGGCTCCATTTACAGAATACGCATCAGGTAAACCTGTAATTTTTCCGACAAATTTTGCCTTTAGTTCTTTAGTTGAAATTTTAAATACATTTCCCGACACTGAAAAAACGTAAAAATTATTATCTGCATCGGCGATCATGTCGCCACCAAAACCAGTTTCCATCGCTGTAAAAGAATTTTTACCGTTCGAAGCATCATCTTTAATGATTCCAAGATCGTTTACAACATATTGATTATTCTTTTTACTGATTTGAATAAACTGCGTGCCTGCATTATTGATTGCATAAATATTTCCGTCATAGCCGGTTGCCATTCTTGTAATATGCGAATTGATATCGCACGATGTAACTCTCGCCACTATATTTTCAACTAAAGTAATTTTTTTTGTTTTTTGGTTTAAAACATAAATATTAGACGAAAACATGGGCATGTACACCAAATTATTACCCGAAGAATCATAGGCTAAAGCTGCCAAAGTCATCGACTGAGCATGATTGTAAGAAGTTTTATCTTCTGTAACTGCAGTTTTTCTGGATTGTGAAACCACTTTTGCCTCTGAAGAAACTCCGAAGATACTTTCACCGGAAGTTCCGTCTGCATTCATCGAACGGAAATCATTAAACTCAATTCTTGGAGAATCCTTTCCTGCTAACGCAAAAAAATCCTGCTGTGCACTGATTGTATTTCCAAGTAATAATAAGATAATAGGGAATAAATGTTTTTTCATGTGTAAATTTTTATTTTGTAATTGTTTTAGCCTTACTAAGTTAAACAATTTTTAAATTTAATTTTGAAAAAAAATCTTATTCATTAAAATAAAAAAACACCATCAAAAATCCCGCAGATTTCACGGATTATCGCAGATGATATTGATTATCAATCTGCATTATCGGTGTAATCTGCGGGAGATTAAAATTTATTTTAAATCAATTCAGGACATAGGTTGTACCTTCTCTTCCATCTTTTAGCTCAATTCCTTCAGCCAGAAGCTTATCTCTGATCTGATCTGAAAGGTCAAAGTTTTTAGATTTTCTTGCCTGATTTCTCAATTCAATCAAAACCTGTAAGGTCTGATCTAATTTTTCATTATTATTTTCTTCGATATTCTGCAATCCTAAAACATCAAAAACAAAAGCATTTAATGTTGATTTTAAATCATCCAGATCTTTCGCAGAAATCGTTTCCTTTTCATCTTTTAAAGCAAAAATAAATTTCACTGCTTCAAATAAATGAGCAATAAGAACAGGCGAATTGAAGTCATCTGTTAAGGCATCATAACATTTCGTTTTCCAATCTTCCAGACTAAAACCAGATTGTTTTTCATCATTCGGAGCAATTGAATTTAATATTTTTAATGCTTCCATTAATCGAGTGAAGCCTTTTTCGCTCGCCAACATCGCATCATTAGAAATATCTAAAACACTTCTGTAATGCGCCTGTAAAAAGCAGAAACGAACAATCGTCGGATGAAAAGATTTTTCAAAAAAATCATTCTCACCAGAAACCAACTGCATCGGCAAAATGTAATTTCCTGTCGACTTACTCATACGTTGGGAATTCATTGTCAACATATTAGCATGCATCCAGTAATTCACCGGGGAAGTTCCGTTACAAGCTTTTCCTTGGGCGATTTCACATTCATGATGTGGAAATTTCAAATCCATTCCACCACCGTGAATATCAAACGTTTCACCTAAATATTTAGTGCTCATCGCCGTACATTCAAGATGCCATCCCGGAAAACCTTCGCCCCAAGGAGAATTCCAACGCATGATATGTGCAGGAGAAGCTTTTTTCCACAATGCAAAATCCTGAGGATTTTTCTTTTCACCCTGACCGTCTAAATCTCTTGTATTGGCAAAAAGCTCTTCGATATTACGTTTTGAAAGCTCGCCGTAATTCAAACCTCTTGCGTTATATTCTAAAACATCAAAATAAACAGAACCGTTGCTTTCATAAGCAAAACCTGTATCGATTAATTTCTGAGTTAATTCGATCTGTTCTACAATATGACCCGTTGCTGTGGGTTCAATATTTGGAGGTAATAAATTGAACATATCTAAAACCTTGTGAAAATCTACAGTATATTTCTGTACAATTTCCATAGGTTCCAATTTTTCAAGACGGGTTTGCTTTACAAAACGGTCATTATTGACGTCTCCATCATCGGTAAGGTGACCTGCATCGGTAATGTTTCTTACGTATCTTACCTTGTACCCAAGATGGGTCAAACTTCTGTAAATAAAATCGAAAGAAAGGAAAGTTCGTACGTTTCCTAAATGTACATTGCTGTAAACGGTCGGCCCACAAACGTACATTCCTACATTTCCATCTAAAATTGGTTTGAATATTTCTTTTTCCGCAGTAAGCGAATTGTATATTTTTAGTTGCATTTATTGATTTGATTTAATGATTTTAAAATTTATTTTACTGTTCAAACATATCAAAAGAAATAATCTTTTAACAGCAGCATTCGCAGCAACAACAAATAATGGTTGTGATGAAAATCTGATTTGAAACTTTTTTAAATTTTATCATTATTTTAAATTTTAATAATCCAGTTTTGCATGGCTTCCTACATAATGCAGAAACTCCTGTCTTGTAATAGGATTGGTTCTAAAAATCCCGCTTAATTCTGCAGTAATTGTAGAACTTGCTGTATCTTTTATCCCTCTACAATTTACGCAAAGATGTTTAGCATCGATAATACAGGCAACATTTTTTGTTCCCAAAGCATCTTTCAACGCATCAACAATCTGCATGGTCAATCTTTCCTGAACTTGCGGTCTTTTTGCGTAATAATCTACAATTCTGTTGATTTTCGACAAGCCAATAACATCACCGTTTGAAATATAGGCAACATGCGCTCTTCCGATAATCGGTAAAAAATGATGTTCGCAGAAAGAGTAAACTGTAATATCTTTTTCCACCAACATCTGGCGGTATTTATATTTATTTGAAAAGGTAGAAATCCCGGGTTTATTTTCGGGAAGCAATCCTCCGAAGATTTCGTTAACATACATTTTCGCCACCCTTTTTGGAGAATCTTTTAAAGAATCATCGGTCATATCAAGACCAAGTGTTTCCATAATTTCGCCAAAAAGTTCGGTAATTTTTTCTATTTTTTCCTGTGGCGATTTCTCAAAAGCATCTTCACGGATCGGCGTATGCTCTTTCCCTGTAAAAATATCATCATCGTTATCGGTAAAATCAACCATTTTAAATAATTTTCAACAAAAATACGCATAAAATCTTTTCGTCTATTTCAATTTATACTGAAAAATATTACCTTTCGGTTTTATTCTGCTAAAAACTTATGATTACTGTTGAAGAAGTACAAAATACCCAGCAAAAAAAGGAGTTTCTCAATTTCCCTGCAAGACTTTATCAGCATGACAAAAATTACATCAGACCTTTAGATAAAGACATCAACGATGTTTTTAATCCTGAAAAAAATAAATTTTACACAAACGGAGAATGTACACGTTTTATATTTAAAAATAAATCTGAAACTGTAGGTAAAATTGCAGTTTTCATCAATAAATCTTACGAACAAATTCAACCGACAGGCGGAATTGGCTTTTTCGACTGTATCAACGATCAGGAAACCGCTAATTTTATTTTTAATCATTGTAAAAACTGGCTTCGAAAAAGAGGGATTGAGGCAATAGATGGACCCATCAACTTTGGGGAACGCGATAAATTTTGGGGACTTTTAACAGAAGGATTTTTGGAACCTTTATATTGCATGAATTATAATTTCCCATATTATAAAGAGCTTTTTGAGAATTACGGTTTTAAAACTTATTATGAACAGCTTTGTTTTTCCAGGCCTATTTTTGCAGAGGTATCCAGAGTTTTTACAGTAATGCATGCTAAATATTCAAAAAACGCTAAAATATCTGCTAAACCGCTGAAAAAGAATAATCTTGAAAAGTTTGCTAGAGATTTTACAGAAGTTTATAACTCTGCTTGGGCATCTCACGGAAGTGGAAAACAGATAGAAGAAGCCAAAGTTTTGAAAATGTTTAAGGGCATGAAGCCTATCATCAATGAGCACATTTCATGGTTCGTTTATGAAAATGAGAAACCTATTGCAATGTGGATGAATATTCCTGACCTCAACCAATGGTTCAAATATCTGGACGGTAAATTTGGAATTATTGAAAAATTAAAATTTTTATGGGTTAAAAAGTTTAAAAAAAATGAGAAAATGGTTGGTCTCGTTTTTGGTGTGATACCCGAATGGCAGAAAAAAGGTATTGAAGGGTATATGATTTGGGAAGGCACTCAACATCTAAGAATGCATACGGATTTTAAAACCACCGAGCTGCAATGGATTGGTGATTTTAATCCTAAAATGATAAAAATTGCCGAAAATCTCGATACAACAGTCACCCGGAAACTTGCAACTTACAGATATTTGTTCGATCAAGAGAAAGATTTTGAGCGACATCCAATTATATAATTTTTAAAACATCAATTATGGATTCAATTATTTTATTTTTTATTTTTTTTCTATTTCTTATTTTATCAATTCCGGCAATTATTTTTCTGATTGCATTTTTAGCAGCCAGAAGCCGAAAGAAAAAACAACAAGTGCTTTTAGAACAAACGGGAACTCCTGAATATTATGCATTTGTACGATACAATGTGGGAGACACTCAAAACCAATTCTTTAAAGTAAAAGCTTTTCAGGGAAGCGGAATTATTTATGTTGAAGACCGAAAAATTATTTTTAAAGACACTTTAAATCAAAATCCATATACATTTATCTTAGATGAATCTTCAATAAAGTGGGAAGATGTAAATATTGTAAATGGTTTGCTAAAGTGGTTTTCGATTTCAGATAATACAAAAAAATATTTTTTTAACATCGACAGTGGAATGTTTATATTCAACACCAACTCTTCAAAACCCACAACAAAAAGTGTCTTTGATAAATTGATTCAATATCAAACAGGATTATAAATAAAAGAGGCTGTTCCAATGAACAGCCTCTTTTATTAAAACAGCTCTCCAGCTACTTTTTTAATATTATCGCTTTTTCCCATCGAGTAAAAATGTAAAACGGGAACGCCAAAATCAAGCAGTTCTTTGCATTGGCTGATTGCCCATTCGATTCCTATTTGCTTTACGGCTTCGTTATTTTTTGCACTTTCAACAGCATTGATTAAATCTTCAGGTAAGTCAATTTTGAAAACTTGTGGTAAAAGTTTCAGATGA
The DNA here is from genome assembly GCF_003815915.1 of Chryseobacterium indoltheticum. Taxonomy (NCBI): domain Bacteria; kingdom Pseudomonadati; phylum Bacteroidota; class Flavobacteriia; order Flavobacteriales; family Weeksellaceae; genus Chryseobacterium; species Chryseobacterium indoltheticum. The sequence goes on along the minus strand of NZ_CP033929.1, from coordinate 803,784 downwards.
TTTTTGGTCGCAATAGGTTTTATCCCTGGAATAATCGGAACAGTGATGCCCATCTCTCTGGCTTTAGTAACAAATTCGATAAACTTTTTATTGTCAAAAAACATTTGTGTAACGATGTAATCTGCACCTGCATCTACTTTTTGTTTCAGCCATTTCAAGTCATAATTCATTGAAGGGGCTTCCATGTGTTTTTCTGGATAACCGGCAACTCCGATGCAAAACTTGTTGTGTTCGTCACAAATCTGCTCATCATTATGAAGATATTTCCCGCGTCCTAAATTATTAATCTGATTAACTAAATCCATTGCACTTGCATGACCTCCTAAAGTGGGTTCAAAATATTGATGACCTTTCATCGCATCACCACGAAGCGCCATAATATTATCTATCCCAAGGTACATACAGTCTACCAAAAGATATTCTGTTTCTTCTTTGGTAAAACCTCCGCAAAGCAAGTGAGGAACGGTATCTACATTATATTTATGCTGGATCGCCGCACAGATCCCCAAAGTTCCGGGACGCATTCTGGTAATTCTACGTTCCATCAGGCCATTTCCTTTATCGATGTAAATGTATTCTTCACGCGAAGTCGTCACATCAATAAAAGGCGGTTTAAATTCCATCAGAGGATCAATATTTTTATATAAATCTTCAATCCCAATTCCTTTCTGGGGCGGAACAACTTCTAAAGAAAACAAGGCTTTTCCGTTGGCGTTTTTTATGTGGTCTGTGATTTTCATTTAATAATAGTAAGTTTTAATTTTTAAAGGGTATTCAAGTTTCGGTAACAACAAAGCCACTAAAAATTAAATCCCATCTGCTAAATTCGGGTTCAGCCATTTTCTCGCTTCCTGCAAAGAAATTCCTTTTCTTACAGAATATTCTTTCAATTGATCTTCAGAAATTTTTCCTAAACCAAAATATTTGGCGTGCGGACTTCCAAAATAATATCCGGAAACTGCTGCTGTTGGGAACATAGCTAAACTTTCAGTAAGATAAACACCAGTGTTTTCTTCCACCTTTAACAAATCCCAAATGGCATGTTTTTCCAAATGATCAGGACATGCGGGATAGCCCGGCGCAGGACGAATTCCTTTGTATTTTTCGGCAATCAAATCTTCGTTGCTCAAATTTTCCTGATTGGCATATCCCCAATATTCTGTACGCACTTTTTTATGCAAAAACTCAGCATAAGCTTCGGCAAAACGGTCGGCGATGGCTTTTACCATGATCGCATTGTAGTCGTCGTTATCTTTTTCATATTGATCAGATAATTCATCGGTTCCAAAACCTGTACACACGCAGAAAGCTCCCATATAATCGGTCTTTCCTGAGCTTTTAGGTGCTATAAAATCACTTAATGCGATATAATCTTTCCCTTTTGATTTCTGAACCTGTTGTCTTAAAGTCAAAAACTTAACTTTTTCCTGATCATTTTCATCGTAAATTAAAATGTCATCAGTTTCGTTTGAATTGGCTTTAAAAATTCCAAAGATTGCTTTGGCAACCAACAATTTTTCATCAACGATTTTCTTTAAAATTTTCTGTCCGTCTTTGAATAATTCTTTTGCCTGTTCACCAACAACTTCATCATCAAAAATATTCGGATATTTTCCGTGAAGATCCCAGCTTCTGAAAAACGGCGACCAGTCTATAAAAGGAACTAATTCTTCCAAATCCTGATTTTCAAAAACCTGAATTCCTAAATTGTTGGGTGTAAAAATTTCTTCGTTTTCCCAATCAATTTTAAATTTATCTTTTCGTGCATCTTCCAGAGAAACATAGTTTTTATCGACCTGCCTGTTCAGAAATTTTTCTCTGAAATCTGAATAATCATTTTTAAGATCGTTTACATATTCTTTATTGCGATCTCCTAAAAGAGAACTCACCACATTTACAGCACGGGAAGCATCATTTACATGAACAACGGCATTTTTATATTTTAAATCAATCTTTACGGCAGTATGCGCTTTAGAAGTTGTTGCACCACCTATTAATAAAGGAAAATTGAGATTCTGACGTTCCAGTTCTGATGCGATATACACCATTTCATCCAGACTTGGCGTGATCAATCCACTCAAACCAATTACATCAACCTGATGATCAATGGCTGCCTGAATAATTTTCTCGGCAGGAACCATTACACCTAAATCAACAATATCGTAATTATTACAACCCAAAACTACACTCACAATATTCTTTCCGATATCGTGAACATCGCCTTTTACGGTTGCCATCAAGATTTTCCCGTTGGGTTTCTGAGCAACATCTTTTTCAGCTTCTATGAATGGTTGCAAATAAGCTACTGCCTTTTTCATTACACGAGCAGATTTTACAACTTGTGGAAGAAACATTTTTCCGCTTCCGAAAAGATCACCAACAACACCCATTCCCGTCATCAGATTGATTTCAATAACGTGAAGCGGTCTGGCAGACTGAAGTCTTGCTTCTTCTACATCTTCTTCTATAAAACGGTCGATTCCTTTCACCAAAGAGTGTGTAATTCGCTCTTGTAAAGGATAACTACGCCATTCTAATTCTTCTACCTTTTCTTTTTTAACCGATTTATTTCGTTCAGAATAATCTAAAAGCCGCTCTGTAGCATCTTCTCTTTTGTCGAGAATTACATCTTCTACGAGTTCCAGAAGTTCTTTATTAATTTGATCATAAACCTCAAGCATTGCCGGGTTTACAATTCCTATATTCATTCCGGCTTGTAGGGCGTGGTAAAGAAAAACCGAGTGCATTGCTTCTCGCACCGTATCATTTCCACGAAAAGAAAACGAAACATTGGAAACTCCTCCACTCACCGAAGCGTAAGGAAGATTTTGTCTCACCCAACGTGTGGCCTCAATGAAATCGATTGCGTTGCGGCGGTGTTCGTCCATTCCGGTTGCAACAGGAAATATATTTAAGTCGAAAATAATATCTTCAGCAGGAAATTTAACCTCATTTACCAAAATATCGTAAGAACGTTGAGTGATTTCCAGTCTTCTTTCATAGTTATCGGCCTGTCCGACCTCATCGAAGGCCATAACAATCACCGCCGCTCCGTATCTTTTGATCGCTTTGGCGTGTTTCACGAACTCTTCTTTTCCTTCTTTTAAACTGATGGAATTCACCACACACTTCCCCTGAACAACTTGTAAACCGGCTTCCAGAATCTCCCATTTGGAAGAATCGACCATGATCGGAATTTTGGAAATATCAGGTTCGGAACCAATCAAATTCAGAAATTTAATCATGGAAGCTTTTCCATCGATCAAACCGTCGTCAAAATTGACGTCAAGAATCTGAGCACCGCCATCCACCTGATCTCTTGCGATATCTAAGGCTTCAGAAAATTTCTCTTCTTTGATTAATCTTAAAAACTTTTTAGATCCGGCAACATTGGTTCTTTCACCTACATTGATAAAATTACTTTCCGGAGTAATAATCAGAGGTTCGAGCCCTGATAATTTTAAATATTTCATTAATTTATTCTTCTAAAATAAAATAGGCGTTATTCGCATTTTGCTTCAGCAAATCGACATGTTTGCCCAAAGCATTGAAAATCGGAAATCGTTTGTAGCTCAAGTTATTTTCTCTGGCAAACTGCTCGATTTCCTCGGTAATTTCGTTATAATACATATAGCTATAGTTCGGGAAAAGATGATGGGCCACATGAAAGTTGAAATTTCCCAAAACATTTCTCACAAACCAGTTATTTTCTTTCAAATCATTGGTCACTTCCAATTGATGTCGGATCCAGCTGAACGGAAGCCCATTTTTCTCATCCAATTTCGGAAAAGCATTATCCGGAAGCGGATGTAAAGGCAACAACACAAAAAGTGCAAAAATGCTTGCTGCAATCACCTGCAAAAACCAAGCACCCAAAGCCAAACCAAGAGAAATTTTAAAAAATAAAACAGGAATAGCAATCTGATAGAAAAAGTAAAATAATTTAAAGCTGATCATTTTAATCTTTTCTGAAACCGGAATTTTACCCTGAGTTTTTAAAATTACTCTTTCATTATCAAAAAAATCCCTGAAATCTCTGATAAACATCCAGTTAAATAAATAAAGCGGATACACCAGAAAGAAAAAGAAATGCTGAAATTTCTGAATTCCTTTAGCTTTAATCCATGGAACGATGAGTAAAATTCCGCTCTGCTCAATGTCGGTATCCCAACCATCAACGTTTGGATAGGCGTGATGCGATGCGATGTGCCTTTTTTTCCAGATATAAGAATTGGCTCCCACAAGATCGAAAATTTTCAGGATCAGACTGTTGAGTTTTTTACTTTTAAAAATATTGTTGTGAGCTGCCTCGTGAATTAAATTTAAATAAATTAAAACCAGAGAAATGCCCATCAGAACAAAACTCGAAATATAAACCCAAGGCCGATCTGCATTTAAAAGCGCAAATACATACAAGCCAAAATAGACCAAAGGCAAAATAATCGCTTTGATCTGAATGTAAACATCTCTGTTTCGGGGAAGTGCTTCTACTCGCTGGTTCACTCTTTTTCTTAATTCATTAAACAGTTTGGCGTCGTCCGGATTTTTTAGGTAAATTGGCTTTTCCATAGGATTATTGTTTTGGATTTAAAAAAAGTATTTTCATACTTGCTCTAAATTTCCAAATCAAAAATCATACAAAATCCTTCACTTTTCTGGGCTCATATTTATCAACTAAATCAGCTATTGCTTTAATGTGTTCTGGAGTGGTACCACAGCATCCGCCGATAATATTGATCAATCCTTTTTCTACATATTCTCTGATTTGCTCAGCCATAAACTCTGGAGATTCATCGTATTGCCCGAAAGCATTTGGTAAACCGGCATTTGGATAAGCCGATACATGGAATTCCGAATTGTGAGCCAAAGTTTCTAAATAAGGTGTTAACTGATTGGCTCCTAAAGCGCAGTTGAAACCTACACTTAATAAATTCAAATGTGAAACCGAGATTAGAAAAGCTTCTGCGGTTTGCCCGCTTAATGTTCTTCCTGAAGCATCAGTAATCGTTCCTGAAACCATGATTGGGATTTCAATTCCTCTTTCTTCCTGAATTTCGTCGATCGCAAATAACGCTGCTTTGGCATTCAATGTATCAAAGATCGTTTCTACCAAAAGAATATCTGAACCGCCATCTAACAAAGCTTCTGATTGTTGTTTGTAAGCTAGTCTTAACTCTTCAAAAGTAATTGCACGATAACCAGGATCATTGACATCCGGACTTAAACTTGCAGTTCTGTTCGTAGGACCAATAGAACCGGCAACAAATCTTGGTTTGTCAGGATTTTTAGCGGTAAACTCATCACAAACTTTTCTGGCAATTTTTGCGGACTCGTAATTCAGTTCGTACACCAAATCTTCCATATGGTAATCTGCCATTGCGATTGTAGTTCCGGAAAATGTATTGGTTTCCAAAATATCGGCTCCGGCTTGTAGGTATTTTCTATGAACTTCTTCAATTGCTTCGGGTTGCGTAAGAGAAAGAAGATCATTATTTCCTTTTACAGGATGTTCCCAATCTTTAAAACGCTCGCCACGGTAATCTTCTTCTTCGAATTTATATCGCTGAAGCATTGTTCCCATCGCTCCGTCGAGGATAAGAATACGTTTCTGCAATGCTTTATATAGTTGTTCTGAATTTTTCATTTTATTTATTATGACATATTTTTTAATAGTATTGCATCCTATTCTCTATTAAATCGTCCCTTTGGGACTCTTTATTTATTTCAAACTTTTATTTCAAACTTTTATTTTAATCCTTGTCAAGGTTTTGAACCTTGACAAGGATTATTTGCCGAATCTTTACGCTGAATCTCTGCAGCCTGACTTGAACGAGGTCCTTCGACAAGCTCAGGATAAATTCAGGCGGATAAAGCTGCCCAAATTAGTTTAATCTAATGCCTGCTTTAAATCTGCAATAATATCGTCCACATTCTCTAAACCTACCGAACAGCGAACCAAACCTGCGGTAATTCCCACTTCGTTTCTTTCTTCATCTGTCAATTTAGAATGCGTTGTAGAAGCGGGATGCGTAACAATCGTTCTTGTATCGCCTAAGTTTGCAGAAAGTGAACATATTTTTATTTTATCTAAAAATTTTCGCCCACCTTCGATACCGCCTTTAATTTCGAATGCTACAATATTTCCGCCTAATCTCATCTGTTTCTTCGCAACTTCATAGCTTGGGTGAGATGGAAGAAATGGATATTTCGTCAGTTCTACATTCGGATGGCTTTCTAAAAACTCAGCTACTTTTAAGGCATTTTCACAATGTCTCTCCACACGGATTGCCAAAGTCTCTAAGCTTTTTGATAAAACCCAAGCGTTGAAAGGTGACATTGCAGGACCTGTGTTTCTTGCGAAAAGATAAATCTCACGAATCAAATCTTCTCTACCAACTGCTACTCCACCCAAAACACGACCTTGACCATCAATTAGTTTTGTGGCAGAATGCACAACCACATCTGCTCCGTATTTTATAGGTAGTTGCAAATAAGGAGTTGCAAAACAGTTGTCTACAATGAAAATCAGATTATGTTTTTTAGCAATCTGACCAAAAAATTCTAAATCTAAAATTTCTATCGCAGGATTTGTTGGCGTTTCCAAATACAAAATTTTTGTATTTAGCTTGATGTATTTTTCTACATTTTCAGAATCTTCAGCTTTGAAATACGTCGTTTCAATATTCCATTTTGGAAAATACTTGGTAAACAATGTATGTGTAGATCCGAAAACTGACTGACAGCTTACAATGTGATCACCCGCATTCAATAAAGTGGCAAAAGTTGAATAAATTGCCGCCATTCCGGTAGCGAAAGCGTAACCCGCTTCTGCACCTTCCATCTTGACGATTTTATCGGTAAATTCTTTAACATTAGGATTTGAAAATCGGCTGTACAGGTTTTTAGATTTTTCTTCGGCAAAGCTCGCTCTCATATCTTCCGCATCTTCAAAAACGAAGCTTGAAGTAAGGTATAGAGGCGTAGAATGCTCGTCAAACTGAGATCTTTCAGTTTGGGTTCTTATAGCTAAGGTTTCGAAATTTTCCATATAGTTTGAAATGTAACAATGTATCAGTTTAGCAATGTAACAATGAGATTCTTCACTTTTTTTCGATCAGAATGATACTTGTAATAAACATTGGTAAACTGTTACATTATTAAATTGTTATATTAATATTATTTAGTTTCACTTAATCTTAAAATATCTCCGAAAACTCCTCTTGCTGTAACCTTAGCTCCGGCGCCGGCTCCCATGATGACAATTGGATTTTCACCATAACTTTCGGTGTAGATTTCAAAAATTGAATCTGAGCCTTTCAGTTGTCCCAAAGCGGAAGTTGCAGGAACAGAAATTAGCTTAACATCAAGATTGCCTTTCTCTTTCTGTAAATCGCCGTGCAAATCACCAACATATCTTAAAACGTGACCAGGCTCCTGATTTTTCTTAATTTTATCGTATTCTTCATCCAAATCTTCTAACCTTGAAAGGAATTCCTGTTTTGATATAGAAAGCAAAGCTTCCGGAACCAGATTTTGGATGTTGATATCGTTAAATTCATTTATTAAATCTAATTCTCTCGCCAAGATCAATAACTTGCGAGCCACATCATTTCCTGATAAATCTTCTCTTGGATCTGGTTCGGTGAAACCTTTTTCAAGCGCTTCATTAACGATTGTAGAAAATTTATCATTTCGCAAAGAGAAGTTATTGAAAACATAACTCAATGTTCCTGAAAAAACACCTTTGATTCTTGTAATATTTTCACCGGAAAGATGTAAAAGTTTTATGGTATCGATTAATGGCAAACCTGCTCCAACATTGGTTTCATACAAATAACGTTTGTTGTTTTTATTCAACGTATATCTTAGTTTACGGTATTCTTCAATTGGAAGTGTGTTGAAAATTTTATTTGAAGAAACCAAATCGAAGCCGTTTTCTGCCAACGCATGGTAATTTTTAACAAAATCTGTACTTGCCGTGTTATCGACTACGATTAGATTTTCAAGCTGGTTTTCTTTAGAGAAATTAATTAATTCTTCTACATTTGAAGTTTTTTCAGAGGCAAAAATCTCATTGCTCCATTGGTTGTCAAAACCTTTTTTGTTGAAAGCTATTTTTCTTGAATTAGCTACCGCAACAACTTTAAGATGTATATTTTTTCTTCTTTTAATTTCTTCCGAAGAATGTAAAACCTGCTCTATTAAAGTCTTTCCTACATTTCCGTGACCAATAATTGCGAGATGAACTGTTTTTGGTTTTTTGAAAATTTCAGATTCAATGATATTTTTAGTTTTCTCATCCTGAGAAGATGTCACAACAATATTGATACGCTTTTCGCTTGAATTCTGGTTTAACAACAATGGAAAAACGTTATTTCTTGCCAATTCTGAAAGTATTTTATTGAGATCTTCTGCCACAAAACCGATAACAGAAACATTGTTGATGCTGTAAATCTGAGAAACTTTACCTGATTTTCTTTCTGCAGCAAACTCTTCGATCAGACAGTTTACCGCTTTTTCAGAATCATCTTCGTGTACCAGAATCGACAATCCGTTTTCTACTGCCTGCTGAGAAATTATCCCAACACTGATACGGGCGAATGTAAGCGCTTTAAATACTCTTCCATCGATCCCTATTTCACCTAAAAAATCTTCTCCTTCAAATTTAATGATTGATCTGTTCTTTAAAAATTTTATTTCGTTTGCATTACTTTTCATCTGTAACCTTTTTTATTTTTTTATAAGACGGAATTACCTTAAACTCCTTTTATCTTACAAAATATTATTTATGATATTATTTAATTGACTGTATTCCATTAAGAAGGCGTCGTGCCCATGAATTGATTTGATCTCGTGATAGAAAACATCTTGTTTATTTTCCTTTAGCTTCTCAAAGCCATTCCTAATTTCAGAGGCAGGAAAAAATAAATCTGTATCTACAGAGATCATGTGCATTCGTGCCTGAATTTTCTGCATCATATTTTCATCAGCATTAATATTCATCAATAAATGATTCATCAATTGATATGATTTTAAACTAAATCTTTCGGCAAGAGATTTCCCATGATAATTAAGCCAGTTTTGAGATTCTAACGCTTGTTTTTCCTGAGTGTATTTGTTTTGAAATCTGTCGTTTAAAGACTGAGGTGTTCTGTAGCATAACATCGCATGAATTCTGGCTTTTTGTATCGGTTCATCATTTCCGTTTAATAAAAATTTCTGAACAAGACATTGTGCATGCAACCAATCATGAGTTTTAGAATCACAGGCAATTGGAATAAAAATTTCGGCCAAATCTGGCTTTTTTGAAAGCATTTCCCAGCCAATTGCGCCTCCTAAAGACCCTCCAATAAGGACATATAAATTTGTAATATGTAAAGATTCAAGACCTTTCAAAAATATATTTGCAATATCTGAAGGGGTAAAATCTGAATATTCATTAATAAAAAAATCGTCATATCCATTTCCGGGAATATTGAAACAGAGCACTGTATATTTAATTGTATCAATCACCTGATTTTCACCAATCAGTTGTTTCCACCAACCCTTTTCTCCGGCAACATTCGAGTTTCCGGTTAAAGCATGATTGACCAAAATGATGGGTGCTGAAAATAGCTCTTTCCCAAAAAGCTGATAGCTTAACAGGATATGATATTCTCTCTGAGAATCGGTTTTGTACAAAAAATTAATATGTTGCAGTTCTGTTTTCAAATTTTATATTATTATAAATAAATTTGAAAATGCCACGAGAAATGGCTGAAAAGAACTTCAGTAAGTTATCTGTCCAAAATAAATTATTTGGTAGAACGTAGCACCTTCTCTGCTTGCGCAAAGGGTTGCTAAGGTTTCACAGGGTCTATCCCTCAACCTTTCTTGATAACATTTTCAATATGTAAATGAACGAATGGTGCAAATATAAAACTTTTTATTTTAAAAATTAAAAAAAATTAACAAATATCATAAAACGTAATATCAGCGAGGTTTGTGGAAGATTGTTAATAATTATTCAGATTAAAAAAATTGGAATTATTTATCAAAAAAATTAACTTAGCCATGAAAATGGCTGAAAATGACTATCGAAAAGCAAAGATTACAAGATAAAGACTGGAAAAACTGGGGACCCTATGTAAGCAACAGGCAATGGGGAAATGTGCGTGAAGACTACAGCCCGAATGGAAATGCATGGCATTTTGCCAACCATGATATTGCAGAAAGCCACACTTATCGTTGGGGTGAAGAAGGTATCGCAGGGATTTCAGATCCTAAACAAATTTTCTGTTTTGCTCTTTCATTTTGGAATAAAAAAGATAAAAGAGTAAAAGAACGCCTCTTCGGATTGAGCAATCCGCAGGGAAATCACGGAGAAGATATTAAAGAAATTTTCTATTACCTGGATAATACACCTACTCACAGCTATATGAAAATGGTGTACAAATATCCGATCAACGAATTTCCTTATGATGATATTGTAGCCGAAAACGCCAGACGCACCAAAAAGGAACCTGAATATGAGCTTTTTGATACAGGAGTTTTTGATAAAGATGAATATTTTGATATTTTCATAGAATACTGTAAATCTGATGCGCATGATATTCTGGTACGTGTCACGGTCTGCAACAGAAGCGACAAAGATGCGCCCATTGTTGTATTACCTACAGCTTGGTTTAGAAATAACTGGAAATGGGGTTACAATGAATACAAAGGTCAGACAGTAGGGGGAAAAGAAGGTTGCATCGACATTGTTCACGACAGTATTCCCATCAAAAAGTTTTATTCAAAAAATAAAAATGCAGAACAGGTTTTTTGTGATAATGAAACAAATAATCCAAAACTTCATGGAACTCCGTTTGTAGAAAAAACTTACTATAAAGACGGAATCAACGATTATATTATTCATCAGAAAAACACTATAAATCCTGAGAAAAAGGGTACAAAAGCCGCTTTTATTATTGATCAGATCATTGAAGCCGGACAATCTGAAGTTTTTGAATTCAGATTATCGCCTTACGATATGGATGATGCTTTTTATCAGTTTGATGATATTTTTAATGCAAGAATTAATGAAGCGAATGAATTTTATGATGAAATTCAGCAGGATATATTTAATGACGATGAAAAAAATGTACAAAGACAGGCTTTTGCAGGACTTCTTTGGAACAAACAATTCTATCATTACAATGTCGGAAAATGGCTGAAAGGTGACCCAAATTATGAAGCTCCGAGAGATTTTAATCATTATGTAAGAAACACGGAATGGGAACATCTTCACAATAAAGATATCATCTCAATGCCCGATAAATGGGAATATCCTTGGTATGCGACTTGGGATTTGGCATTTCATTGTGTCCCGTTTGCTATTATTGATGCCGGTTTTGCGAAAAACCAATTGCTTTTGCTTACCAAAGAATGGTATATGCATCCTAACGGACAAATGCCTGCTTATGAATGGAATTTGAGCGATGTTAATCCGCCTGTGCATGCATGGTCGTGTTTCAGGGTTTTTAAAATTGATGAAAAAACAAACGGCAAACCTGATCTTTTATTCCTTGAAAAAGTTTTTCAAAAGCTTCTTCTCAATTTTACTTGGTGGGTCAACAGAAAAGATAAAAACGGTAAAAATATTTTCGGTGGCGGATTTTTAGGACTGGATAACATCGGTGCTTTTGACCGAAATATGGAACTGAAAGATGGCGAACATCTTGAGCAAGCCGACGGAACCAGTTGGATGGCGATGTATGCGCTAAACATGATGCGAATTGCTATGGAATTGGCTCAATATTATCAGGTTTACGAAGATATGGCCATCAAGTTTTTTGAACATTATCTTTATATTGCCGAAGCGATGGAAAACATGGGTGAAGGCAAAGAAGGTCTTTGGAACGAAGAAGATGGTTTCTTTTACGACGTTTTACAGTTGGCAAACGGAGAAAGTGTTTCTTTAAGATTGAGAAGTATCGTTGGGCTTATTCCCTTGTTTGCAGTTGAAATTATCGACCACCATTTACTGAGTAAGATGCCTAATTTCCGTGAAAGAATGGATTGGGTTTTAAAAAACAAACCTGAATTAACTTCTTTAGTTTCTCACTGGGACGAAGAAGGAAGCGGCAGAAAACATCTCATGAGTATTCTCCGTAAAAACCGACTTACAAAAGTTTTGACCAGAATGCTGGATGAAAAAGAATTTCTAAGTTCTTATGGAATCCGGGCTATGTCGAAGGTTTATGAAGAAAACCCGTTTGTGTTTACAGTTCACGGCAACAAAAATGTCGTTTATTATACGCCTGCAGAAAGTGACAGCAGAATGTTTGGAGGAAACAGTAATTGGCGAGGTCCGATTTGGTTTCCGATTAACTTCCTGATTGTCGAAAGTTTACAACGTTTTCATTTTTATTATGGGAACAGCTTAAAAGTGGAATTCCCTACCGGAAGTGGCGAAAAGAAAAACTTAGATGAAGTTGCTCAAAATATCAGCGGAAGACTCTGCTCTATTTTTCTAAAAGATGAAAGCGGGCAACGCGCTTTTAACGGTGGTAATTATAAATTTAATTATGACCCGAACTTCAAAGACTACATCACATTTTATGAATATTTCCACGGAGATAATGGTCGCGGAGTCGGAGCTTCTCACCAAACAGGATGGACTGCAACTGTGGCTAAATTAATGAAGCCAAGATTGGCGTAATGAGGTTAGAGTGTTTGAGTGAAATAATGTTTGAGAGTTATTGAATAAGTAAAATTTTCAATAACTCTCAAACACTAAAACTCTCCCACTTTATTTCTCAACTTTCTCTCCGTTTACAAAAACTTCGTACCCGATTTCTACATTAGGTTCAAGTGTTTTTGAAACTGAACAATATTTTTCAAAAGATAATTCTGATGCTTTTAAAGCTTTTTTAGGATCGATATTTCCTTCCAATAAAAACTTTACATTAATTGATTTGAATGGTTTTGCATCATCTACAGCAACTCTTTCGCCTTCTACTTCAGCTTTGAAATCTGTAATTTCCTGTCTCTGTTTTTTCAAAATAGAAACAACATCAATTCCGCTGCAACCCGCAACTGCCATCAAAACACTTTCCATTGGTGAAACACCTTTTGCACCTGGCTGAGATGTATTGTCTAACAAAATTGAATTTCCCTGTGCATTGGTGCATTCAAATAAAAAATCGTCGTTGAGTCTGTTTAGTGTAATTTTCATTATTGCTTATTGCTTATTGCTTATTGCTTATTGCTTATTGCTTATTGCTTATTGCTTATTGCTTATTGCAAAATTATAAAATCTTGCTTTACTAATTATTCGTAAATCAATCCTTGAGAATCCATTTGTTTCCTTTCTTCGTCGCTCATTGTTTTACGTAAAACTTTTACAGTATACGCACCTTTCACTTTGTTGTTGTCGTAATACATCCAGTCCGAAAGATTTTCAACATTTACAACGACCTCATCACCAAGCTTTACACCAATGGGTTCCATCGGTTCATTTTGTATAATGCCATGATATTTTCCGTAATCAAAAATGATATCGCCAATCCAGATGTGTTCACCGCCGCCACTTGGCGTATCAAACTTTTGTTTAATTGTGAAATTTGAGAAGTTTGGGTTTTTGCTCAAAAGCGCCTGATGAAAATCTGATTTAAAAGTTTTCTTTGCACTTTCAATAGCAGTATTCATTTCGTCATCTTCAGTTTCAACAAGTACCACATCGGGTTCTCCGTCTCTCTGCACTTTCTCTCTTTTATTTTCGCAGCTAATAGCTATCAACAAAAACAAAACTGTAATCAATAATTTTTTCATTTGCTTATTTTTATAAAATTCCTCTTGCTTTTATCTCAAGATATTTATTAATGACATCGACATTAAGATTTTCCGGGAGCGTGTAAACTGAATAAATTCCGTATTTTCTTAATTCCTGAATGATGAGTTTTTTTTCAAATTCAAATTTCTCAGCGATGATTTCATCATAAATCCCCTGCATACTTTCGGGATGAGTATTCATGAGTTTCTGTATCTCTGTATTTTTAAAGAATACAACCACCAATAAATGGTTTTTGGCGATACCTCTCAAATATTTCATCTGTCTGTTTAGACCATCCAATGTTTCGAAATTGGTAAATAGCAAAACCAAACTTCTTTGATTAATTGAGTATTTTACATCCTGATACAGTCTATTGAAATCACTTTCAAAAAAATCGGTTCTAATATTATATAACGCTTCAGAAATTTTTCTTAATTGACCTGATTTATTTTCGGCAGCTATTTTATTTTCGGTTTTCTTTGAAAAGGTCATCATTCCTGCGCGGTCACCTTTTTTCAGAATAATATGAGAAAGCGCCATTGTCGCATTGATCGAATAATCAAGAAGACTTAAGCCGTTAAAAGGCATTTTCATCGTTCTTCCTTTGTCAATCAACATAAAAATACGTTGCGATTTTTCATCCTGAAACTGGTTGACCATCAAACGATTGGTTTTAGAAGTCGCTTTCCAGTTGATCGTTCTTACATCATCTCCGGGAACATATTCTTTGATCTGCTCAAATTCCATCGTATGTCCCAGTTTTCTGATCTTTTTGATGCCTCCTAACAAAAACTCATTCTGAAGCGCCATCAACTCGAATTTTCTTAAATGAATAAATGACGGATAAGAAGCCAAAGAAGTATCTTTCTGAAATATAAATCTTTTTGAAACGAAACCGATGGGCGACGAAGCATAAACATTTAAAGCTCCAAAATTATATTCTCCTCGTTCTTTTGGTTCCAGAAAATATTGAAACAGCGTATTTTTACCGGACTGAATTTCTTTTTTAATTAAAAAATCCCGCTTCTGAAACTGAAAAGGAATTTCATCAATCACCTTTACATTGATTTTAAAACTATAATTATTTTTAATATCAACTTTCACAGCATTTTCATCACCATTTGATAATTTTTCAGGTAAAATTCTTTGTGCTAAAACAGCATCTTTTTGTCTGAAAACAAGCAAATAATCAACAAATGCTGTAAGGAAAACCAGTAATAAAATGCCATGCCCCAAAATCATAAAAAACGGAAAGAAAAATGCCAAAACATAAAGTATTCCTACACCGATCAGTGCGAAAAAAAAGCGGGTATTGATGTATAGGTTTTTCAAGGTTGCAGATTTTAGGTTTTAGGTTGCAGTTAAATACCGTTAAATGTTTTAAGTTATTTTAATGAATTGATAAGTCCGTTTAGCATTTTTGAAATTTCAATGATGTCCTGATTTAATTTTAAATAATGTTCTTCATTTAAAAATTTAAGATTTTGGGCAATAATTAATTGAGTTTCAACTTCTGCGCAACTTCCTCTTGCTATTTTTAGAAATTGTAAATAATCAGCAACACTTCTTCTTGAGTTTCCTTCAGCAATATTAGACGGAATTGAAATTGAAGCTCTTCTGATTTGTGATATCAATCCATACATTTCATTTTTAGGAAAATCATTTGTCAATTCATAAATTTCAGTTACAAAATTTATCGATTTTTGCCAAACCAAAAGTTCTTTAAAATTAGCCATACCTAAAAATTTAAAACTCGAATCATTACCTATAACCTAAAATCTCCTACCAGCAACCTACCTTGGAATCTCTATTCCTTCTAAAGTCTGTCTGATAATTTCATCAGCAGTCAAGCCTTCCATTTCTCTTTCAGGAGAAACAATTACTCTGTGTCTTAACACTGCGTAACTCGCTTCTTTGATATCTTCAGGCGTTACGAAGTCTCTGCCTCTTAAAGCTGCGAAAGCTTTTGAAGCCGTTAATAAAGCCAGACTCGCTCTTGGTGAAGCTCCCAAATATAAAAATTGATTTTCTCTGGTATTGATGATAATTTTAGCGATGTATTCGATCAGTTGAGACTCAACAATTATTTCTTTTACTAATTTCTGATAATTATTTAACTGTTGTGCTGTAATCACTTTATTTACTGCTTCAGTCTTGTCTTCAAGTCTGCTGTCATGCTGATTTTTGATAATTGCAACTTCTTGGTCCAGATTAGGATAACCTACATTGATTTTGAATAAAAATCGGTCAAGCTGAGCTTCCGGAAGTCGGTAAGTTCCTTCGTGCTCGATTGGGTTTTGGGTAGCAACGACAAGAAAAGGTTCATCCATTTCGTATCGGGTTCCGTCAATTGTAATCTGCTTCTCCTCCATTACTTCAAACAACGCCGCCTGCGTTTTTGCCGGAGAACGGTTGATTTCATCAATCAGAATGAAGCTTGAGAAAATGGGTCCTTTTTTAAATTCAAATTCAGAATTTTTCATGCTGAAAATTGATGTTCCTAAAATATCTGAAGGCATCAAATCCGGCGTAAACTGTATTCTGCTGAAATCAACATCAATGGTTTTTGCCAGTAATTTTGCTGTAATTGTTTTTGCAACTCCCGGAACGCCTTCAATCAAAACATGACCATTTGAAAGCAAAGCAGCCAAAAGATGTTCGACCATATCTTCCTGGCCGACAATTACTTTTGCAATCTCCGTTTTTACTTTATTTAAGTTTCCACGAAGCTCGATCATATCAATTCTCGACTCAAATTGGCTCTGATCTTTTTGTTCTTTATTTAAATTGATAGAATTTTGATTTTCTAAATTCTGATCATCATAATTTTCCATATTGTTTTGTTTTTATTGTTTTTGAAGATTTGGAATCCTCCTCTTCAAATTATTTTAAAATCTCATCCAAAAGACTATTTATTCTTGCTAAATCTTCTTTCATGACACTTGCATAAGGATCCTGCGCTTTTTTAATTAAAACAATAGCTTCGTTGACCATTTCTGCAGATTTTCCTGTTTTCAGTTGAAGTCTTTTGGCAAATTCTTCATCTAGATTTTGGGTATCGATTAGAAGATCGAGCCTTACTTTATTTAAAAAATATTGGGCTTTTTTCGCCATCATATCATGAAAGTCTCCTTCCTGTAAATAAAGATTTCCTATACTTTTTACAAAATCTGCCGACGTATTTTTTAGCGGTTCAATGATTGGAACTATACGCTGTTTACGTTTTACATTAAAGAATATAAATAAGACTAATCCTCCTAAAAACACCCACCAAGCATATTTCAAAGCTGGATTAGAAAGAATAAATCGCAATAAAGAACTCGATTCTTTGGTGTTACTTTCTACAAACCACAACGTTTCTCTGTCGCTTAAATATGAAAAAACACTTTGTGCATATTTTACATTTCCTGATTGTAAAAGATAATAATTCGTTAAAAAAAGTGGTTCGCAATGCACATAAATTTTCCCTTTTCCAAATGGTGCTTTGATGAAATTTGCCTGATCTTCATTGTTTTCTTCAACTGTTTTTCCTAAAATCTGAACATTCGGTTTAATGTAAGAAAAACCTCTTCCCGAAGGAAATTTATCTAATTTAATAAAATCATTCTGATATTTTTTATCGGTCAGTTTCAGAACATTCTCATTTTCATAAGAGATTTTAGAACCATAAAACCCAATCGTATCTGAAATATTTTTCGGAAGTCGGTTGGCAATAATCATCGCATCCGAACCTTTGGAAACCTCATCTAAAATTTTATTCCAAGATTCAGGATCGATTTCGCTTTCTAAGATGAGAATATTGTGTGGCTTTTTGTTTTTATCGGTGTAATAATCGTAAGGTGCAACGTCAATTTTTGTCAGATTATTTTTAAATAAATCTTTTGCTTCTTTATTAAAAACAAAGAGCCCAAAAGGAGATTTCTGATTGACATCAAAGTTTTTTCGCCAGTCTGTAACTTCCTTTTTATTCACTTCAAACAATGCCAAAATCACCATGATAATGATGAAAATAACAGCATATATTTTGAAAGTTTTATTCATTTTAAAGAAGTTTAATTAAGGTTTAAATCCGTGAAACTGATTTTTAAATTTGCCATAGCTTTGCTCATCAATACTAAATTCGCCATACCAGACATAATCGAAAATATAGGAAAGGTTGTAAAATTCATTTTTAAGATGCGCGGCTTTTAGTTCTGAGACATAATCTTTATTTGTTTTTTCGGGATTCCAAATAATGAGTTTTTTATCACTTAATTTTTTAAGAATAAACAAAAACTGATATCGAACTGCAGAACGGTAATCTCCATTATTCTCAAATTTTGCAATACTTTGTGGAAAGTTGATCTCATGAATGTTTTCATGAAGTTCTTCTTCGTTGATTTCTAATTTTTTATTCTTTTTACCAAAAAATAAGCTTCCTTTTGTATTGATTAAAAACTTAATGATGAAATAAAGTAGAAAACCAACCACGAGAATTGCAAAAAGTCGGATAACAACACTGGTAATATGCGAAGAGGTCTCTAAACTGGTGTCACCAAAAATACTTCGAAGAAGTTGAGCTATCTTACGCTGAAGCTTTTCAAAAAAAGATTCTCTGGGTTTTGAGGTGGTGTAATCAAAGTCATTTCCCTTGTATCTTGAAGGTAGATTTTCTTTAAATTTCCTCGGAAAAACCGTGTTCTCGGTTTGAGGATTGGCTTTTAAAACAGAATCTGCAACGTACATATTTCTGTAATGTGAAGTCACCACAGAATCTTCAATATACATTTCAGAATAATCGTCATCTTCATATTCCTGAGACTTGAAAGTCGCAAGATTGAGAAAAATCAGTAAAAAAAACAGAAATTTATCCATTGATACCAATCGTTTCAATTTCTTCCAACTCTATTTTCTGATGAAAATCTCTTCGGCTGTCGTAATACATCAATCCCGAATTTACATACAGCATATTCGATAAGAAGAATGATACCAAGAGCGAAATTCCATACATTACAAACATCATTACTCCGAGACTTCCGGCGAAAGGATTTTGTTCGAAATTAGCATCAGGCGCAGTCGTTGTAATTTTAAGCATGAAAAAAATCATTGGTATTACCGTAAAAATGGTCGTAATTACATAAAGAATAATTGAGATAACAACGGTAGAACCCCAATATTTCCAGAAAGGAGATTTTTCTCTTCCATTCGTGTAAGAAAACTGTGATCGTATAGAATAGCTTAAACTTTCGAAGAAGCCTCTTTTACTATTAAAATAATCATACATTAAAAATGTAATCACATTAAATAATGCAGGATAAACTAATACTATAAGAAAAATCCCGACAACAATTACTATCATCACATAAGAAATACCCATCAAAATGAGCGATAATGGCGTTACAATGAAGATCATTCCCAAACAAAGCTTTCCTATTTTGCCTGCATTTCTCTTAAAATCACCAAGAATATCATCAGTCCTTATCTTTGTTTCACCTTCCGCAAGTCTTTTAAGATAAAACACAGGAAATAGGTAATTGACAATCATCATGAGTAAAAAGAGCAGGAAAGTTATCAGTCCTATCACGACAAACATTCCGATATTATCCTCAAAATATGATTCAAAATAATAGCTTTCTCCACTCATATTTGAGCCGAATATCTGCATAATAAGTTCTCGATATCCGAAAATAAATATCGCAACCATCAGAATAAGCAAGAGCCCATTCAGCAGAATATAATTTTTGAAATAGTTTTTTCCGTATAATTTGAAAAAGGTAAAACTGTCGGTGATAAATGCTCCGAAATCTCTTTTTTTATAAAACTGCATCATTGATAGTGTTTTTTATTCGGCGGTTAACAATATGTGGATAGATAAAATAATAAAAACCAATAATACCCAGACAGCCAAAAATTATCAAAAGATTGAGAAATAAAGGCATATTTAGAGCATGTCTTGTAACATAACCTTCAATAATCCCGGCACATATCGTGAAGGGAACTGTACTTAAAAATATTTTGAATGAATTTTTGAATCCGTTTTTAAAAGAATTAAATCTTGAAAGTGTTTTTGGAAAAAGAATAGATGTTCCGAGAATCAAACCGCACATTCCTTCCACAACCATACTGAAAATCTCAAATGCTCCGTGAAGCCAGATTCCTTTTGCACTGTCACCTAAAGCTCCGTGTTCGTAGAAAAAATACTGGAAAGTTCCTACCATGACAGAGTTTCGCATCAGAAGGTATAGAGTTCCGAGTCCTCCAAAAATTCCGTAGATGTAAAGTTTTGCACCAACGATAATATTATTGAAAGTAATTCCTATTGTACTTCCCCAAGTTGAGCCATCCTGATAAACACCCACTGCGTTTCCGTTTTTGATGTTTTCGATAGTCATATTTACATATCCTTCGGTAAGGATAAGATTTGCAAAATCTTTATCATAAACTGCCGAAAGAACGCCAATCAGCATAAAAAAAATGAAGAACAAAAATGAGTAGATTAGATATCTCCTGTTTTCATAAACAATCAAAGGAACTTCTGTTTTAAAGAAATAAATAAGTCTATTTTCTTCGACTCTTTTAGTTTTATAAATTTTCTGAAAAATTTGAGAAGAAAGATGGTTTAGATAAACTGTTGTATTACTTTTGGGGTAATAAGTCTGTGCAAAAGAAAGATCGTTGACGAGGTTGATGTACAACGAAGACAGGTCATCAGGATTTTTTTTAATTTTCCCTTGAACAACCTGCTCAATTCCCAACCATTTTTCTTTATTTTGTTTAATGAAATAAACCTCTCTCATAATTGTAAGGCTAAAATAATAAAAATTATGTCTCAAATTGCGATTAATACCTCCCAAAATGTAAATATTAATTTTATCACGGCAAGTATCGGAGAACGAATGGTAGCTTACATTATCGATCTTCTCATTAAGGTGGCTTATCTTGTGGCGACGTTCTATTTATTTTTTAGTGTTTTCAATTTAGGATATATTCTAGATGGTTTAGATTCCTGGTCACAAAACGCAATCTATATCGTTCTTACACTACCTGTTGCTCTTTATCCGCTTGTTTTGGAAAGCTTAATGGAAGGGCAGACTCCCGGAAAAAAAGTAATGAAAATACGAGTGGTAAAAATCGATGGTTATCAGGCAAGTTTCGGAGATTATCTTATTCGTTGGGTCTTTAGGCTGATCGACACAACCTTTGCAGGAATTGTAGGTCTAATATCTATGATCGTTTCTACAAACAACCAGCGTTTAGGAGATATTGCTTCCGGAACAGCAGTAATTTCGCTTAAAAACAACATCAATATTTCTCATACTATTCTTGAAAATATCAACCACGATTATATCCCCACTTTTTCACAAGTGATCGGATTGAGCGATAACGATATGAGAATTATAAAAGACAATTACCTAAAAGCCCTTAGGATTGACGACAGACAGGTGATTACGAAGCTTTCAGACAAAATAAAAAGTATTCTCAAGCTAGAAGTCGATCCCACAAAAATGACCGAAAGACAGTTTATCGCAATTATTATTAAAGATTACAATTATTATACTGGGAAAGACAATTAATCAATGGTGAATTTTGCTTCGCAAGTGAATAGTGAATTTTTAAATATGCTTAATCAAAAATCAATTTATTGATTTCTAAAATTCATTTGTAGCAGATTTCTTAACTGCTTAATAGTAAGAAAGAATATTTGTAAATTAAAAACTACTGCAAAAGAGACCAAATTCCGAAACCAATACCAGCATAAGCTACAACAGTGATGATATCTGCAATAGGTTGAGAAAAGCGTTTTTCAGCAATTTTTTCAGCATTAATCTGATTCTTATGGAATTTCAGAACTTTTTCACGGTCACGAACCGGATGTGCAACCAGGCTGTCATTTTCCCAACGGTCAACGATTACTTTATAAGTTCTACCATCAACATCAATTTTAACATTTTTATTGGGTGCAAGTTTCTCCTGAATATTAACTGGCGCAGGTGTTTGCTGTAGATTCAGGTTTTGACTTTGAGACTTAGCCTTTATACTTTCCGCTTGTACTGAAGTCGTATTTGCAAGAGCAACATTGTTTTTAGATTCCTGCTTATTGTCGGTTGCCGTATCTACAGTTTTTTTAACCTGATAAGTGTAGCAACTCACAAGAGAAAGTGATAAAATGATAAGATAAAGATATTTTCGCATTAGCCAAATTTAAGAATTAAACGGAATATTTAATATTTTCTTTTAAAAGATTATGTTTTAAAAGAAAATTTCAGCTTTTTGAGGAATATAAAAGTGACAAGCAAAACGAATTGACCAGTCACAGTTTGCATTCAAATTTCTGCGGTGTAATTTTTGCAGTTTTATTTTAATTAAATTTAAACTATGAAATTAGAAAACAATAAATCCGGAAATGGCGGAGTGATTACACTTAGCAACGAAATTAAAGAAGTAGGAAGATTAACGTACACTATTTTCCCTGAAGACAATAAATTGATTATTTCTTTCGTATTGGTTCACCCCGAATTTGAAGGTCGTGGGATGGGAAAATTTCTTGTTGAAGAAGCTATTAAATTTTCAAGAGAAAACAAGTGGAAAGTCTATCCGCATTGTTCGTACGCAAGAGCTGTAATGAGAAGAATGAATGATGTGCAAGATATTTTTTTACAGAACTAAAACTTCATTGAGCAGAATATCTTCAATATCATCAGGATAATTGACCTGAAAATGAAGATCCGAAGCTACCCAGTTTTTAATTTCTTCTACATCTAAAATTTTAGAATTCGGAATTCCCATTTTGTCTAAAGCGCAGGCATTGCATTCCTGTTCGTATTGATTATGAATGGGAATTACAAACAGTTTTTTATCCATAAAAAGTGCTTCGGCGGGAGTTTCAAATCCTGCATTGCATAAAATTCCGTCACAGTTTTCGAAATATTTTAAATATTGAATTTCATCAATTGGAAAAATCTCAACATTTTTTTCTTTTCTCTGAAGTTTGCTGTTTTTAGAAAAAACCTTCCATTCTACAGGAATCTCACTTAAAACTTTGATGATATTTTCGTCAGAAAAACTAGGCAGGTAAACTACGTAAAATCCTTTTTTATCAGGATTCAGGTTTCTTATTTTTCTTCTGATGACTGGTTTTTTAATTTGTGAATGATAATTTTCAAAATGAAAACCTATCTTCTTTTCACTCGGAACGTAATATTTTAAAATCAACTCTCCGAAAAAGTCTTTGTTCACTGGTTTTGGGGTTTCTTTAAAACTCATTGAAGCCTGATGACTCAGCTCAATCATATTTAAATTTTTAGTTTTACAAGCCCAACCTGTTAATGGCTCGTAATCATTGATAATTAAGTCGTATTTACTTAAATCGATTTGTTTAATGGTTTTAAAAGCTTCGAGAAAGTTATTTTCAAAAAGGATTTTTTTATAGGAAATTCCTCCTCTTTTGTTATAAAGCAAAGAAACACCTTTATGTTGGAAGTTAATGGGGAAATCGGCTTTTAATTGAGATTGATGACCACTGATCAAAGTATCAACAGAAGCATACTTTTTAAGAATAGGAATGATTTCCTGTGCGCGTGCAACATGACCGTTTCCTGTTCCCTGAAATGCGTATAAAATCTCCATTCTACGTAAATTGAGTTACAATTTTCAAAAGATCCGAATTATTGATGTCCTGAATCTCTTCCGATTCATCGTCTTTCAGCAAATGTTTATGATCTTCGTAATGAAAGATTTTCCATTCGTTCTGATTAAATTCGAGAGCAGATAGATTTTCAATCCAGTCGCCGGAATTAAAATAAGTACAAGATCCTTTTTTAGTGACAACTTCACGCATTTGCGGCTGATGAATGTGCCCGCAAACTACATAATCGTAACCATTGTCAATGGCCAATTCAGAAGCAGTCAATTCAAAATCACCAATATATTTTACCGCTTTTTTTACATTGTTTTTAATTTTTTTCGAAAACGAGTATTTTTCTCTACCCATTTTTTCTAAAAACCAATTGACAACATTGTTGATGACGATTAAAAGGTCATAGCCTTTGCCGCCAAGTTTGGCAATCCATTTTGAATGTTGTACCGATGCATCAAAAACATCTCCATGAAAGATCCATGTTTTTTTATCATTGACTTCAAGACAAAGTTTGTTGCAGACTTTGAGCTTACCCAATTCAAAATCTGTAAACTTTCTGAACATTTCATCATGATTACCCGTAATATAATAGACATCTGTGTTTTTCGTAGCAAATGAAATGATCTTTTTGATCACTTTCAAATGAGGCTTAGGGAAGTAAGACTTTTTAAACTGCCAAATATCAATGATATCACCATTTAAAACTAGCGTTTTCGGTTGAATAGAATTTAGATACCGTAGAAGTTCTTTGGCCTTACATCCGTAAGTTCCCAAATGTACATCCGAAATGATAACAAGTTCAACGTTTCTTTTCAAATTGCAGAATTTATCTTACTAATGATCAAAAGTGATCGCCATACGTGTCAGTATTTTAATTTACCAAAGATGGCGATTGCACAATTGATTCTTATGCAAAGAAACTAATTGAAAATGAATTGTATATGAATGCTATATTATTTTTATTGTAAACTACATTAAAAAATGCCACGAAAACACAAATCTTGGATTCGTGTTTTCGTGGCAAGAAATAAAACTTTGCTACAAACAGCAATTTTATCTTTATAAAGACTCTAAAAGTTCGTCAGTAATTTCCATGTTATGATAAACGTTTTGTACGTCATCATCTTCTTCAAAACGATCAAGCATTTTCATATTTGCTTTAAACTGATCTAGAGTAACTTCTTTTATATTATTCGGAATTCTTTGCAATTCTGCACTTTTAGCTTCTATTTTTAGCTCATCTAATTTGTGAGATAATGAACCGAAATCTTCAAAAGCAGTTGTAATCATTACTTCTTCTTCATCTTTTTCTACATCTTCCGCTCCACCGTCAATCATTTCCATTTCAAAATCATCCCAATCCATTGTAACTTTAGCTAGATCGATAGTGAAAATCCCTTTTCTGTCGAAAATAAAAGCTAATTCACCATTTTTTCCAAGGTTACCGTCAAACTTATTGAAAATGGCTCTTACGTTAGCAACAGTCCTGGTAGGATTATTTGTAGTACATTCTACAAAAAATGCAACGCCACCTTGTCCGTAACCTTCATAAGTGATCTCTTCATAATTTTCTGCATCGGCTCCACCTGCTTTTTTGATGGCTCTTTCAACATTATCTTTCGGCATATTGGCGCCCTTTGCATTCTGGATACATCTTCTCAATGCAGGGTTAGCTTCAGGATCTGTACCTCCGGCTTTTACCGCTAATGCAATGTCTTTACCTATTTTAGAAAAAGTCTTGGCCATTTTGTCCCAACGAGCCATTTTTGAGGCTTTTCTATATTCAAATGCTCTTCCCATTTTATAATTTAAATTTTGACAAAATTACTTAAAATCAACAACAAAAAAAATACCCCCAGAAACCTGGAGGTATTTATTATTTAGAAAATTAAATTATTTTCTTCTTTTCTTAGCCGGAGCTTTCTTCTTAGGAGTAGCTGGTAAGTCAGATTTTTTGTAAGTATCCCACTCTGCACCAGAGATTCCTCTTACAACAACTCTTCTATCAGCTTGTCTTTCAGCATCAGAAGCAGTTTCATCAACAGTAGCTTCTTGCTCACCGATACCGATTGATTTCAATACTGATGGGTTAACACCTCTAGCTTCTAAAGCAGCAACTACAGCAGCAGCTCTTTGTCTAGATAAGTTCAAGTTATAAGTATCGCTACCTTTTTTATCAGTCATACCAACGATCACAAAGTTTTCAGCTGGTGCTTCTTTAATAATTCTAGCCGCTTGATCTAATTTACCATTAGATTGAGCTCTGATAGTAGCTTTGTTAAAGTCAAATAATAGATCTCTAAACTCTTCTGTTACTTTTTCAGCAACTGGCTTAGCTGGTGGAGGAGGACATCCGTTGAATTCTGGAACACCAGGAACTGTAGGACATGCATCATCTTTATCTAAGATACCATCACCGTCTGTATCTGGCCAAGGACAACCGTTGTTTTCTGCAGGACCTGCAACAGTAGGACAAGCATCATCTTTGTCGATAATACCATCACCATCTGTATCTGGCCAAGGGCAACCATTGTTTTCAACCGGACCAGCAACATCTGGACACTGATCGTCTTTATCTGGAACTCCATCACCGTCTGTATCAGGACATCCTTGGAATTCTGGTAAACCTGGTGTATCTGGACATAAATCGTCTTTATCTAAGATACCATCCTTATCTCTGTCTCTGTTCCCGAATCTAAAGTTCAAAGAAGCAGAAGCTTGCCAGAAATTAGCATAGTTCGCTTTATCACCTGGAGTAGAAACATAATCACCTTGTACACCTAAACCGAAGTTCTTTGTTAACCAGAAGTTAACACCTGCACCTGTAGACACAGTAAAGTGGTTTGCTTTACCCATTTCCATCCCATTATCTCCGTTAGAAGTCATTTCTGCAGGATTTCCGTTGATGAAAGTTTGTCTTGGGAAAGAAAGAGCTGTGTAATCATGTCTTAAATAGTTTGCACCTACTCTCAAGTAAGGATCAAACCAAGACTCTTCGTCCCAAATTAAACCAGCAGCTTTAGCTTGAAAACCAAGACCAGTCATTAACATAAACTCTTTACCCATGTTAAGTCTTTTGTTCTCAACATTTCCAACAGAAGTTTGCCAGTCAATAACTAAACCTTTGCCAATGTTTCTAGCAACTGTTAATTTAGAAAGTGGTGGTGTAATAGAAAAATTGTTCATATTGAACATATTCTTCGTCAAATTAGTAGCAGAAAACGTGTTACTGAAATTATCACGCTGTGCTGTATGGTTTTCCGCATGAGCACCAACCCCGATCATCCACGGATTGTTGGTAGTCTGAGCGAAAACAGTAGAGGCAACCGTAAGCGCCAATGCTGAAATTCCTAATTTTAGATTTTTCATAGAATTAAATGATTAAATAATTGATATTGCAAAATAAATATAATTTTTCTTTATAAACAAAGTTTTCAGGATGATTTTTAACTTTTCTTTAATATTCTGTCCAGGTTTCTTTTATTTTCTCTATCTTTTATCGCCTCTCGTTTATCAAAGAGTTTTTTACCTCTTCCCAGTGCGATTAGAATTTTAGCCTTTCCTCCATCATTTATATAAAGTTTTAACGGGATTATTGTATTCCCTGCATCCTTAAGTTTTTTTTCAAATTTTAACAATTCTCTTTTGTGCAAGAGCAACTTTCGTTCCCTTTTTGTCTTATGATTATAAAAAGTACCCAATTTATATTCGTCGATCATCATATTGATGATATACAATTCACCATCAATGAACTGACAAAAAGACTCTGTAATAGAGGCTTTAGACGAACGTAAAGATTTAATTTCGGTACCTGTCAATACCATTCCTGCCTCTATTTCTTCTAGAATCTCATATTCAAATCTTGCTCTTTTATTGAGTATCCTGACTGTTTTTTCAATCTTCATATTCTTAAATTTTGTTATGAAATATACAAAATTTGCTTTCATATAAAAACTTGAGTATTACATTATTATAATTTACCCAAATTCTTTTCGTAATTTTGCGCCAAATTTACAAAACTATATGTTAACAGTATCTAATTTATCTTTACAATTCGGGAAAAGAGTTCTTTTTGACGAGGTAAACATTATGTTTACGAAGGGAAACTGCTACGGAATCATCGGAGCTAATGGTGCAGGAAAGTCTACATTCCTTAAAATATTAACTGGAAAACAAGACCCAACAACAGGACACGTATCTTTGGAACCTGGAAAAAGAATGTCTGTTCTTGAGCAGGATCACTTTGCGTACGATCAATTTACTGTACTGGAAGCGGTTTTAAGAGGTAACAAAAAATTATTTGAAATAAAAGAAGAGATGGATGCCCTTTATGCAAAGGAAGACTTCTCTGACGAAGACGGAATTAAAGCGGGTGAACTAGGCGTTGTTTACGATGAAATGGGCGGCTGGAATTCAGAATCTGACGCACAAACCATGCTTTCAAACGTCGGCATCAAAGATGACATGCACTGGCAAATGATGAGTGAGCTGGAAAATAAGGACAAAGTAAAAGTTCTTTTGGCTCAGGCGCTTTTCGGAAATCCTGATGTATTGATTCTGGATGAACCTACGAATGACCTTGATATTGATACAATTTCTTGGTTGGAAGATTTCCTTGCTGATTATGAGAATACGGTAATCGTAGTTTCTCACGACCGTCACTTCTTAGATACGGTTTGTACGCACATTGGAGATTTAGATTACGCTAAATTAAACCTTTACACAGGTAACTACTCTTTTTGGTATCAAGCTTCTCAATTAGCGACAAGACAAAGAGCTCAGGCGAACAAAAAAGCGGAAGAAAAGAAGAAAGAACTTCAGGATTTCATCGCAAGATTTAGTTCAAACGTTGCAAAAGCTAAACAGGCTACTGCAAGAAAGAAAATGATCGATAAACTAAACATCGATGATATCAAACCTTCTTCAAGAAGATATCCTGCAATCATTTTTGAAATGGAGAGAGAAGTGGGTGATCAGATTTTAGATGTAAAAGGTCTTGAAAAAACAAAAGATGGAGAATTATTGTTCTCTAATATTGATCTTAACCTTAAAAAAGGAGATAAAGTTGCTGTTTTGTCTAAAAACTCTTTGGCAATTACAGAATTTTTCGAAATTTTAGCAGGAAACGTTCAACCGGACAAAGGAGCTGTTGCTTGGGGAGTTACAACTAATCAATCTCACATGCCTTTAGACAATACAGAATTCTTTAAAGAAGATATCAACTTAGTTGACTGGTTGAGACAATTTACCAAAAACGACGAAGAGCGTCACGAAGAATTCATGAGAGGATTCTTGGGAAGAATGCTTTTCTCAGGTGATGAAGCTTTGAAATCTTGTAAAGTACTTTCAGGAGGTGAAAAAATGAGATGTATGTTCAGTAGAATGATGCTTCAGAAAGCAAACGTTCTTTTATTAGACGAGCCTACGAACCACTTAGACCTTGAAAGTATCACGACTTTGAACAACTCATTGTCTAACTTCAAAGGAAACCTTTTGTTGGCTTCTCATGACCACGAAATGCTTTCAACTGTCTGTAACAGAATCATCGAATTGACTCCAAACGGAATCATCGACAGAGAAATGACTTACGACGAATATCTTGCTGATAAAAAGATAAAAGAATTAAGAGAAAAAATGTATTCTTAATTTTAGAACAACATTAAAATTCATAAAAAACTCCTCAAAAAAAAAGTAGACTTTGAGGAGTTTTATTTTTAAATATTTAGTTAAGATTATTTAGTCAGTTTTGTTTTAGGCAAAGTCACGGTTCCCGGATCTTTCCATAAACCGTCTTTTTCAGCACGTTTTTTCACAGCTTCTGCTCTTTTATTGCTGTCCGGATGAGAATTAAACATTTTCTGGAACCCAGACTGGGCTGTTCCGCCTTCAGACAATAACGCCAACTTTTTAAATGCAGTGTAAGCTCCAACAACATTATAGTTATTTGCTTTCATAAAATCGTAAGAATAAGTATCTGCCTGAGATTCTTGTTTTTTACTGTGAGAAGCATCCAAAAATTCATTTGCCATTTTCCCGACTTGGCTTTCATTTAATGTGGCTACTGTAGAAGAAGCCGATGAAGCAGCGTCTAAAGCAGCAGCTTTAAGATAAGCAGACTTGATCGCATCTTTTGTATCTTCATTTTTAACGTGACCAATTTCATGGCCAATTACAGCCAATAATTCATCATCAGTCATAATATCCATTAACGAAGAAAAAACACGAACACTGCCATCTGCGCAAGCAAATGCATTGATATCTTTTACTTTATAAACCTTATAATTCAGGTTTAAACCGTCCTGAGATTTGTGTTTTCCAAAAAGTTTATTCAGTCTTACCGTGTAAGGATCTTTCGGGCCAGCAACTGGATTATTCTTATCCATATAATCGACCGATTCTTTAGATAATTTTACAGCATCTGCATTAGAGAAAGACAAAGCTGAAGCTCCTTTAGAAACGACACCTGCAGCCTTTCCAAGATTAATTTTCTGAGCTTGTACGCCCACAGCAGCACTTAGCAAAAGTGCAGAAACTAAGATTTTTTTCATAATTAATAATTTGTGCCGTGAAGATAATACTTTTCCTCAAAATAAAATCCTTTTCCGGCAATACCGAAAAAGGATTTTTAATATTAAAAAAAGAAATTATTTTAAACAATAAAGAGACCTGCAATTGCTGCGGCATCCGTTCCGCTAAGAACCTCATCGTAAGCTGCAGATCCTGCTGCTGCTCCAAAGGCAGTAGCTGTATTAAATCCAGCCTGTAATGTCACATCTTCGCCTGCATATACTGCATTGGTTGCTGCAGGCATATTACCGCCATTTGCCAATTCGATCCACCCTTTATTAGCACGCATTCTTCTTACCTGAGAGGCATGTCTTGCTTCCACAGAGTGAATCTGTAAAGCTGCCTGAAGAACTGTTTTATTAGACATCACATTTCCAGCCTGTCCTTTATAGGCTCTCACCCCGGTATCTTCAAAAGCTTGCGCCAAAATCAAGAACTGCTGATAATTTGTAAATGGTGTGAAACTTCCTCCAGCTGTAAAATCGAAAGTGGGTTTTGCTGCTGGCGCTGTTCCTAATGAAGTCAGTGTACTTTTTAGAAAAGCAACATGGGCTGCTTCATGTTTAGAAATCTGCATAAAAACAGTACGGTCTGCTGTAGGAATCAAAGTTCCTGCATTAAGACCCAATCTGTAATATTCATCTTCTAAATATTCCAGAGTTAGTGCTAGCTGCAGCGCATCGGTTAGTGCACTTTTCATTGTAGTTCCGGGAACTGTATCTGTAAGAGTTTCCGCTTTCGCTGTTGTGGTCATTAAACCTGCCAAGCCTAATGGAAGAGCTGCAACTGCCGCCTTTTTTCCAAATGCTGAAATATCTGAAAGCGAACCTGATCTAGACGTTTGTCTTGTAAAAAAAGAATCGTCTGAAAGTTTATCTAGTAATTTAAGAATATTCATAATAAAAGATTTAATTTGATTAGTTTATACCTTGCTCTTTCCAAGTGAACGGAGTTTTTATAAATCCACCTGCTGCCATTACAATCTCTTTAGGCTCTTTAGCCACATCGAGTCCGTTGGCATTGATTACATCATCTCCTGAAAACGCTGCTGTACCAGGATTAATTAAATCTCTAATTGCTGCGGCATGTCTGGCTTCTACGGAAACAATTTTTCCGGCAAGTACCAGATATGCAGGATTGGAAATATATTTGCCCGCTGCGTTATAAGCTGCAACACCAGTATCTTCCAGAGCTTTTGCTGTAGCTAATACTGAGTTTCTGTCATTAAAATTTACACTTGGATATTGAAATTCTAAAGTAGGTAAAACATTATTCGTTGCGCCGGAAATAGCTGCCTTGAAAAAGTCGCGGTGTATAACTTCATGGTGATAAAGATCTGTAAGAATTTCTTTTTCGGCACTTGAGATGCCGGTGTAGAAATTATTAACGACTTTAGTGTAAAAATCGGCCTCGAGCTGCTCAAGGGCATATGCATAGTTTAAAACACCAACATCACCTGTTCCCAAATCAAATATTCCGTTATTTTGTGTGTAGTCAAAATTATCGTCATCGCAGCCTATCAACGTGAGGCCGGCAACGGCAATACCAATGCCGCTCAGTTTTAGAAAGTTTCTTCTGCCGGTATCCAGAGTTGCTCCCTGGTTAGAAACTTGAATTGTTTTTTTCATAATATAATTTTTAAATGGGTTTATATTTAAAATCATGTACGAGAGTCACAACAGTTTGGTTTTAATAAATTGTAAAAAAAATTAAAATTCCTTAATGATTTAATCAAAAACCACCATAAACATTCACAATAATTTAAAATATACAATCAGGAAGAATTTGAATTTGGATGGACTTTTCAATAGATTTTAAAATAAATTTTACCTATTTTTGTGAAATGAGTCAAAAATGGATTTATAAACCTGAACCTGATGAAGAAATTGTTGATGGATTGAGTTCGTCGCTTGGTTTTGGAACTTTTGAATCTAAACTATTAGTTCTCAGAGGAATTGACAATTATCAAAAGGCAAGAGAGTTTTTCAAACCTAATGTAACCGATATTCACAGTCCTTTTTTGATGGCAGATATGCAAAAAGCCGTAGAGCGTATTGCAACAGCTATCGAAAACGGTGAAAAAATCATGGTTTACGGAGATTATGATGTAGACGGAACGACTGCGGTTGCTCTGATGTATCTTTATCTGAGTAAAATTGTTCAAAAAAAATATTTAGACTATTATATCCCGGATCGTAATTCTGAAGGCTACGGAATCTCTACCGAAGGAATTGACTTTGCAAAGGACAATGGTTTTTCGTTGATTATCGCATTAGATTGCGGAATCAAGGCCACTGACATGATCAATTATGCCAAAAGCAAAGACATCGATTTTATTATCTGTGACCATCACTTGCCAGGAGATGAAATTCCTGATGCAGTTGCTGTTTTAGATCCAAAAAGAAACGACTGCAGGTATCCTTTTAAGGAACTTTCAGGCTGTGGTGTAGGTTTTAAATTATGCCAAGGACTAAACACTATTTACAAAATACCGGAATCTGAATTGTTTGAACTGACAGATCTTTTGGCAATTTCAATTGCTGCAGATATTGTTTCGATGACCGGAGAAAACAGGGTTCTAGCAAAAATGGGTCTTAAGATGCTCAGAAAAACCCGAAATATGGGACTGAGACTTTTGATCCCTGAAGATAAACTTTCTCATTTTGAAATTTCAAATATTGTTTTTGAAATTGCACCAAAAATCAACGCTGCGGGAAGAATTTCACAAGGAAAAGCTGCTGTTGAACTGATGGTTTCTGACAATCTGAAACACGCTCACCAAATTGTAAGCGACATTATGAATCTTAATGATGAAAGACGTGAACTCGACATGAATTCTACTCTTTCAGCACTGAATCAAATTATAGAATCTCAACAGGAAACCAAATTCTCAACCATTGTTTACCATCCCGAATGGAACAAAGGCGTTATAGGAATTGTTGCTTCAAGACTTACCGAAACCTACTACAAACCTACATTGGTTTTTACGGACGGAAACAATGGCGAAATGGTAGCTTCTGCCCGATCGGTTTCAGATTTTGATGTACATGAAGCGTTAGATTTATGCTCAGAATACTTCCTGAAGTTTGGAGGTCACCATGCTGCTGCAGGACTTTCTATGGAAAAATCGAAGTTTGAGGATTTCAAAATTAAATTTGAGAGAATCGTAGGTGAAAAGATAAAAGACCACCAAAAAGAACCGTCAATCACCATAGATTCTGACGTTCATATTGATGAGATCAATAGAGATTTCATTAATTTCCACAGAAAGCTGGCTCCTTTCGGGCCTCAAAATATGAAGCCTAATTTGGTTTTAAGGAATCAAAAAATTTCCGGTTATTTAAAAACGATGGGTAAAGATAACAATCACCTGAAGTTTTACATCAAACAAGAATCTACCGGAAGAAATATAGAATGTATAGGTTTTAAACTGGGTCAATTTGCTGATGATTTCAGAACTAAAAATTTCGATATCGCTTTTACATTAGAAGAAAATCACTGGAAAGGAAATGTAACACATTGCCTGAATATTAAAGATGTGAAGTTTTTGGAGAATTGAGGCTAAGTCTAAGGTTTAGGTATATTGTAACGCTAAAAACCACACAAATGATAAATGATTTTACTGAAATGCCAGTTTGGCGAAAGGCAATGGACATTGCTGAAAAATGTTTTAACATTAGTGAAACCTTACCTCGGAAAGAAGATTATGCTCTTACCTCTCAGTTAAGAAGATCTGCAGAAAGTATTTCAGCTAATATAGCTGAAGGTTTTGGAAGGCGTACCAGTAAAGACAAAAGTCGATTTTATGATATTTCAAGAGGTTCGGCATTTGAAGCTAAAAGTCATTTGATTTATGGAGTTAGGGTTAAATATTTTAAGGAAACAGATTACTTAGAAATTAAAAATATAATCGATGAAGTAATTCATGAAATTAATAAAATAGCGTCTTATCTTAACAGGCAACAACCTTAGTATTAACCTTAACCTAATATATAAGTTTTGAAAAAAATAGGTTTATTTTTCGGATCATTTAACCCAATTCATATCGGGCATTTGATATTGGCGAATTATATTCTTGAAAATTCGGATATGAATGAATTGTGGTTTGTAGTGAGTCCGCAAAATCCGTTTAAAGAAAAAAGGTCGCTTCTGAATGATCACAACAGACTCGATATGGTAGAACTCGCCATCAAAAATTATCCGGAGATGCGGGCTTCGAATGTTGAATTTTCACTTCCTACGCCTAGTTATACCATTGACACTTTGACATATCTGAAAGAAAAACATCCAGACTATTCTTTTAGTTTAATAATGGGTGAAGATAATCTTGGAAGTTTACACAAATGGAAAAATGTCGATTTATTGATAAAGAATCATCATATTATTGTTTACCCTAGAGTTTTTGAAGGTGACAAAAAAGATTATAAATATATAAATCACGAAAATATTTCGCTTGTGAAAGCACCTGTTATTGAGTTATCTGCAACTGAAATTCGCAATATGATTAAGCAGGGCAAAAACATTAGACCGATGCTTCCACCGGAAGTTTTTGAATATTTGGATGGGAGTAGTTTTTATAAGTAGAAGTTAGAAGTTAGAAGTTAGAAGTTAGGCAAAATTATTTTTTAAGTATCATGGAATTCATCGAAAATTTTTTCTCAAAATATCCTCAGGAAAAGGTCATAAAATGGTTTAAACAAATTTGTTTGGCTGAAGCAATTTCATGGTTTTTTCTATTCACAGCCATGATATGGATCCGAGTTGATCCTGAAGGTATTTTACCTATTGTTTACATCAGCACAATCGGCAGCATCCACGGATTGTTTTTTACACTTTATCTGCTGTTTATTCCTTCCACAAGAAAAATATATGCGTGGGATGATGAAGATTCTGTCTTCGCTCTAATCGCCGCCTTTTTTCCTTTTGCTACCATTTGGATAGACAAAAAGCTGGCACGTTTCGATAGAGAATAATTATTTTTTAAAAAAATATCACTTCAACTGTAACATATCTTCTGTTACAGTTGTCTTATTATGTAGAAACTCAAAATTCTATAAAATTCCATTAATAAATTTTAGTCACTAACAGTCAACCACTTAACAAAAGTATAAAAACATTTACACTACTTTGTATTGCATGATACTAAATTTATTATATATCTTTGCAATGTAAAATAATAACATATACAAGCTTCTAAACTAAAAAATATAATTATGAAAACTCAAATATTCATCGCAGCACTTTTCTTAAGCGGATTTGCTTTTGCTCAGGAGAAAAAATCAGATTCAGTAAAAACCCAAAAAATTGAAGAAGTGGTTTTGACAAAACAGGTTTTCAAAAAACAAAGCGACCGTTTCGTTTATGACGTAGCTGCATCGCCGGTAACAAAGGGAAATACTACCTTCGATCTATTAAGACAAACGCCTCTACTTTCTACAACAGATGATAAAACATTAAAAATCGTAGGAAAAAACAATGCTCTAATCTACATCAACGGTAGAAAAACCAATATGGATGCAGAATCTGTTACTCAGTTTCTAAAAAATACTCCCGCAGAAAACATTCAGAAAATTGAAGTAATTACCGTGCCCGGAAGTGAATTTCAGGTAGAATCTTCAGACGGAATCATCAATATCATTCTTAAAAAGAAAATGAGTGACGGCCTGAACGGAAACATGAGAATGTCTAATACTCAAAATAAATATAATGGAAGTTCTGCAAGTTTTTCTGCCAATTACAGAAAAGATAAATTGGGAGTTAGTGCCAATTTGTATGGCGGAGAAAACATTCAGGCGCAGCATTATGTTTTGCGAAACGGAAATAATCTATCATCTAATGAATCTACAGGGAACATTGATGACCCTAACCAATACCTTGGCGGTTATCTGAATTTTGATTATCAATTGACAGATAAAAGTAACTTAGCTCTATCGTGGAACTCAAGCGCTAATAAAAGCTATAATTCTACAGTAAATTTATTCAATACCATTCGTTCTTTTAATGAAAAAACTAATGTTCTTGATACCAATTACACCAATTCTAGAAATAAAGAAGATGCTCGTTCTTACAATAATTCGGTTAACCTAAATTATGAGTTAAAAACAGATTCGCTAGGAAGCAAATTAAATGTAAATGCTGCTTATCTTAATTACAAAAGATTTCAGTTTACTGACAACAAAACATTTTCAGCAGATCCTTTAGGAAATGACACCGGAGTAATCCCAACCCAGACCATTACTCAAAATCTGCCACAAATCATCAATAACTTTTCTAGTACTGTAGATTATATTCAGAAATTTAAAAATGATTTTACAATAGCTGTTGGGGGAAATTTTAATAAAACAAAAACTGATAACGATACAAAAAACAATACATTTAAAGCGGGTGAACCAACCGAATTTACACCCAATCACTTCATTTATGATGAAAATATTTATGGGGCTTATTTAACTTTAGAAAAGAAATTCTCTGATAAATTTTCCGGAAAAATTGGTACCCGTTACGAAATCACCAACAGTATAGGAACGTCAGACAATGCAGCTCCGGAATACAGAAAGATTGAAAGAAATTATAATAATTTACTTCCTTATTTAAGCATCAATTATGCTATTAACGATAAGAATAATATCTCTTATGCGTTTTCAAGCAGAATGAGAAGACCAAGTTTCTGGGAGCTGAATCCTGTAAGAAATATTCTTACCGAAAACAATTACACTCAAAACAACCCTTTTGTAAAAGCTTCGTCAACGTATAATCAGGAACTGACGTACATGTATAAAAGTTCTTACTTCCTTATTTTAAATCATTCGTATTTTAAAGATCAAATTACTCAGGTTCCATTGCAAGGGTATGCTAAATCTATGGATGGTAAAATCACTGAGCAAAACGTGCTTCGCTACATCAGAACAAATTTTGGTGACAAACAGGAAATGTCTGCAATGTTGGGAATGAACAAAACATTTTTTAATCAATATCTAACGATGAATTTCAATATTGGAGTACAGCACAACGTTAACAATGGTTCTTTGTCTATAGACCCTACGAATGGTGATATTTTTCTTGATAAAAAGGGAAACCAAATTGTATATAGTAATAATATAAAATCTACAAGTATCTTGATTCAAACCAATAACACTATTCGTTTAGATAAAAAGAAAACCTGGTTTTTGGGCGTAAATTATTTCTTCGTAGACAAACAGCAAATCGAATTGGGAATGCTTAAGAATCTTTCAAGCCTTGATGTAAGTTTAAAGAAAAACTGGAACGACTGGACCTTTGCATTAAATCTTACCGACGTGCTTAGAACCAACATCGTAGAAATTGAAGATTACCAAGACAACGGAAATTATAACTACGTAAGAAACGACCAATTCAGAAGAGGCGGAACATTCAGCATCACTTACAATTTCGGAAACCAGAAAGTGAAAAAAGTAAGAGACATCGAAGGCGCATCAGACGCTATTAAAAGCAGAACACGTTAACATTCAATCTTCATATATTTTATTTTGTACAGAAACCTGCCAAGAAATTGGTGGGTTTCGTTTATATTTAAGTATGAATAAATTTTTAGCACTTTTATTTTTCATTTTACTGTTAAACTGCAAAGAAAAAACAATCAATATCAATAAAGACATTACTTTCGATAAACAGATGGATATCTCTTATGGAAATGATTCTGAACAAAAATTAGATTTATATATTCCCAAAAACACTCAACAAAATAAAGACTTATTCATCATCATTCATGGCGGAGGATGGAAAGGAGGAAACAAATCTCAGCTTACTTATTTCACATTGTCGATGATGAATAAGTTTCCACAATGTGTTTTTGCAAACATTAATTACAGATTGGCTTCGGAAAATCGTTTCGGAATCCCAAACCAGACCGATGATATTGATAAAGTAATTTTATTTTTAGAGAAAACATTGAGATATAAACCTAATATTATTCTTCTGGGAAACAGTGCAGGTAGTCATTTATCAATGCTTTATTCATATAAGTTTGATGCTAATAAAAGAGTAAAAGCCGTGGTGAATATCGTTGGACCAGCCGATTTATCAGATCCAAGTTTTAAAAGTTATTATGATTGTTCATTTGTTGAAAATCATTTGGTTGATCCCACTATACTTTCTAAGGGAATTTCTATAGAAGATTATGCAAGTCCGGTTTACTGGATAACTAAAAATGCTTCACCAACAATTTCTTTTTACGGAAATAATGACACTGTAATTCCGTTATCACAAAAAAAGATTTTAGATTCTGCTTTAAATAAAAACGGCATTCTTAATCAATCTTTCGAATTTCCCGGTGGGCATCTCGATTGGGCGAATGAGAAAAATGCACCTTTTGTCATTCATTCTATCAGTGAATTCCTAATGCATACTGACAAAAAATAAAAAGCTGGCGTCCGTTTTAAAAAAGCAAGCCTGCATTTTAAAAAAAGCTGGCGTGCTTTTAGATAAATGCACGCCAGCTTTTTGTAAAGTCCTCGAAAGGAATTTCTACAGTAATCTTTTTAATTTAACCTTATTCAGACTTTACCACTTCCGTTCTCTCAGAAACTCCATTAGCATTAAAGGCTTCTATCTGGAAATAATAAGAATCTACTCTATCGGCTCCGGTGAAGAAATATTCGTTTTTACCGTACACCATGATGCTCCCGTATAATTTATCAGGAGATTTTCCCCAATAAATAACATAGCCATCGGCATCCGAGTTTTGTTGCCATTTCATCCAGATGCTTCTTCTTTCACCATATTTTTTGGGATCGGCTCTTAACGGAACAAAGTTCTGAACTTTTGCAGGTTTTGCTCCCGCTCCTTTTCCAAAAACTCTGAAACCGCTTAATGCAAATTTCCCAGTTGGCATTTTAAGATTTTCCATCTTTAAAAATCTTGCTTCAGCTGGTTTTTCTAGTTCAACATAATCATGAGGAACGTCTTTTGTGTTTTTACTTTTATCAACAATTACTTTCCATTTTTTACCATCATTGGAACCAAGAATTTTATATTGGTGCATTTTGCCTTCCGTTTTTCCCATAAACTCCACATCCTGGTCTGCATAGTTTATCTGAATCGCATTAATGGTAGAAACTTCACCTAAATCTGTCTGAAACCATTCTCCTGCATTACCTGTTTTGGCACTCCAATAGGTTTTAATATCTTCATCCACGGCATTATTCGAATGATAACCACCCAAAGTAGATGAAACCTGAACGGGCTTGTTATAATTCAACAACATCCAGCCGGTGAATAGTCCTTTCGAAAAATCTTTTCCCTGCGCAAACTGCGGAAGCAAAGTCGGATAATCACCATAAGCGGTATTGGTGTACATTACATCATCTTTATCAAATCCTGCAGGCCAGATTCCTAAACGTCTCTCAAAATTATTTTTTGTAGAAATAAAAATCGTGGAAACATGCCACCAGTTTTTATAATTATCTTCGAAAGTAGCACCATGCCCCGCTCCTCTCGCAAAACCTCCCGGCTTATAAGAAAAAGGATTGTGCTGTTGGTATTCATACCCTTCCAAAGGATTTTTAGAGACATACACTCCGTCAGAATATCCGCTGAATTCTGTTGCCGGAGCGCCATACTGCATATAATATTTGTCTTTATATTTTGTCACCCAAGCTCCTTCTACAAAAGGCTGCAGGAAAACATTGTCATTATATTCTCCAAATCTTTCCCAACCGTGATCTTCGGGTTTCAATCTTAAAATAGGCTTTACAAAACCTTCAGACTGTAGATTTTTTACTTTAACTTCAGTTCCTAAAAGAGGCCATTCGTTGCTTGATCCCCAATATAAATAGAGCTTATTTTTATCCTCATCATAATGAAAAGCAGGATCCCAGGCTCCGACTTTCAAGGTATCTACTGCAATTTTCCAGTCGTCTTTTGTAGGATTGGTAGATTTCCAGATTGGGAAATCCTGTTCCCAGGTAGAGCCGTAAACGTATAAAGTGTCTTTCATTGCCCAAACTGCAGGAGCGTTCAGATCGTGAGTATATTTATTGTCTCTAAGGAATTTTCTTTTCACAAATTTCCAGTCGAGCATATTGTCGCTGTACCAATATCCTTCCTGATTGGTCGAAAAAAGAAAAAGCTTCTTCTGAAAATTTACAATCACAGGATCTGCGGTTGCACGATGCTTTCCTTGTTTTGAAAAAACTTCAAAAGGCGTATAGCCATAGTCGATATTAATAGGATTGCAATACGTTTTTTGCTGCGCATTCGAAAAGAAGCACAGAAGTATTACCATGCTGAAATATAATCTCTTACTCATAATCAAACTTTATATTTCTACAAATTTAAAGTTTTTTAAACGGTTTGCTTCGTATCTAAGCATAAAAAACTTCTGACTTTTAGAAAGCCAGAAGTTGTAATTTATTTAATTTAAAATACTTTATTTTTTAGGTAAGAAAACTTCTGCCAACATACAACGTGCACTTCCGCCTCCGTTTACTTCAATCGTATTTAAATCTGAATAAATGATTTCACAATATTTTTCGATATTTGAAATTTGCTCAGCATTCAAAGACTGATAAGCAGTTTGGCTCATTACTAAAAACTTTTCACCATCTTTATTTTGTACCTGAAGCATATTTCCGGCAAATTGCTGCATTTGTTCTTCAGAAATTTCAATGATCTCTTTTCCTGAATTTTTAATGGTTTCTATTACTTTGCTTCTTTCCAGTTCACTATCAATACAATCTAAACAAATCACGACAAATTGATCGGCCACACACATCATTACATTGGTATGATAAATTGGTAGCCTCTCGTCACCAACCGTTTGAAACGAGTGGAAGACAACCGGGGTAAATCTATATTTGGTACAGAATTCTCTGAATAAATTTTCATCAAGCCTCAAAGAAACCGAACCATAAGCGATTTTGTTATCATGATCAAAGATCATACTTCCCGTTCCTTCCAAAAAGTGTCCTTGCATTTCAGGCAAAGACCAGTCATCAATTTCTGATACTTCAAAACCTTGATTTTTGATACTTTCAATAATATCTTCTCTTCGCTCTACTCTTCTGTTTGAAGCAAACATCGGATACAAAACCACTTTTCCATCTTTGTGGAAGCTTACCCAATTGTTTGGAAAAATAGAATCCGGAGTATGAGGATCGATAGTATCTTTTATGGTGATAACATTAATTCCTTTATTTCTCAGTTTTTCAACAAAAATTTTAAATTCTGCCAAAGCTTTTGACTGAATATCCGCCCCTTTCTGCTCTACTTGAAAATAATTATTTTCTGCCGTTTCTGCATTGTAACCGAATGCAATCGGCTCTATCATTAATACTGTATCTGTTGTCTGCATAGTTTTAAAGTTTGAGGATTGGTGAGTTTGAGGGTATGTGAATTGGAGCGTTTGAGGGCTTTCGTGTTTTAAGTAAATATGAAAATTTAGAGTTTTAGAATTCTCTTTTTTCTATTCCTACTCAATAACTCTTCCACTCTAAAACTCTCCGACTTATTTCCCTACAAATGAGCACCACTTTTCTGATTGATTCATCATAATCACCAACATTCCGATGATGTGATTATATTGTTTGTTTAAATTATTATATTGTTCTTCTTTAATATACTTACAAGCCAAAGCAAATTCAAGCCACGATTGGGTTTCTCTTGCTTCACCTTCAGAATCTGTCAATTTGGCCACAAAAGATTTTTCGTATTTTCTTTTGCCCCAAGCTTCGCTAATATTTACTGAAACTGACCTTGAGGATCTTCTAATCTGATCTGTAAGAGAGTAAAGCTCTTCTTTAGGAAAAACCTTGGTTAACTCAAAGATTTCCATTGCTGTTTTAAAGGACTCCTGATATACTTTAAGATCCTGATGAAATTTAATTATTGACATCACTGTATTTTTAACTAAAATAGCAAAAATACCAACACAAAAGCTTTCTTTTAAACTCTAAAACCCTCCAACTCTAAGACCCTCCGACATAATTAATCTCTCACCAAAGGCATCGTAGAACATCTCAACAACCCTCCCATTTTAGAGATCTCCCTATAAGGAATTTCTTCGACAGTCATTCCCCAAACATCTCTTAAATGGTTGTTCATTCTTGTAAATGTTTGGTCTGAAACCACAACTTCAGGTGAAATTGAGAAAACATTGGGTACCATTTCAAACATCTCTTCATCGTTTACATGGAAGCAATTTTCTTCACCGAAAATATCAATGATCAAATTGTAATCACTTTCATCTACAAAACCGTTCTTATAAATAATACATTTATCGTCGCCAATTGGATTGAATGTGCAGTCTAAATGCAAAATACCTTTATAAGGTTCTTTATCATTTTTCTTTAATTCAAGATCGATAATTCTCTTTTTAGGAAAATATTCTTTAAGAATTTCAATGGCATATTCGTTCGTTCTTGCTGTTTTATAACTTCTGTAATCTTCACTGAAACACGTTCCAATGAAAAGAAAGTCATTCCAAACGATTATATCTCCGCCTTCGATATGAGCTGTTTCCGGAAGATTGATAATTTTTCTCCAGGCTACTTCTTCAAAAACTTTTTTGTACGCTTCCTGTTCGTCGGCTCT
Source organism: Chryseobacterium indoltheticum (assembly GCF_003815915.1). Classification (NCBI taxonomy): domain Bacteria; kingdom Pseudomonadati; phylum Bacteroidota; class Flavobacteriia; order Flavobacteriales; family Weeksellaceae; genus Chryseobacterium; species Chryseobacterium indoltheticum. Next base: position 761,239 of record NZ_CP033929.1, on the reverse strand, counting down.
GTCTGCAATCACATTAGAAATAATCATTTTATCATCGATCACAAAAGCTACATCTCTTGCAAAAACCTGATTATAATCTTTAATAATATCCGGACGGAAAACCTGAACGTCATATTTTTTCAGAACCGCTTCAAAAGCATTCATTTCGCTGATGATGTCTGCTTCCTTCGGATACATATTGTGCTCTATCGTATAATATGATTTGGCATCATAGCTTTCTTCCAAAGTCGGAACGCCGCCCATAGAGTTGGGTTGCCCTAAAACTACCGACCTCAGTCTACCAGTTTCGTTTTTTATATTTAATTTCATAAATAATGAGAATTAAGCAAATATAATCAAACCGATGTGATGCTGAAAGTTTTTACAATCGAGAATAAATAAGGCTTTTCCCGAAACTTTTGTTCATTTGTAAATCTCCAATCATTTCATCTGATGAAGTGAAAACTTACAGATAGAATTAATGATTATCAACTTAATTTTAAGCACAATATCTTTGTTAAATTTTTAAATAATCTTTTATTATGTAAAACAAAAAATCCCAAAGCAAAAAACTTTGGGATCTATATTTATTTGAGAAAACAATATTATCTGTTTGTGATATCGATATAATCTCTTTTTTGAGCTCCTTGGTAAACCTGTCTTGGTCTTCCGATTGGATCTCCTTTTAGTCTCATTTCTTTCCACTGAGCGATCCATCCAGGAAGTCTTCCTAATGCAAACATTACGGTAAACATTTCTGTAGGAATTCCTAATGCTCTGTAGATGATTCCAGAATAGAAATCTACGTTTGGATATAATTTTCTCTCGATGAAGTACTCGTCTTCAAGAGCTACTTTTTCTAGCTGCATTGCAATATCAAGCGCTTTATCTTCAATTCCTAAAGCAGCTAATAAATCGTCAGCAGCTTTTTTGATGATTTTTGCTCTTGGATCGAAGTTTTTGTAAACTCTGTGTCCGAATCCCATCAAACGGAAGCTATCGTTTTTATCTTTCGCTTTAGCAACCCATTTGTTAACATCACCACCGTCTTTTTCGATCAATTCAAGCATTTCGATAACTGCCTGGTTTGCACCGCCGTGAAGTGGACCCCAAAGTGCAGAAATACCTGCAGAAACTGAAGCGAAAAGACCTGTGTGAGCAGAACCTACCATTCTTACCGTAGATGTAGAACAGTTTTGCTCGTGATCTGCATGAAGAATTAATAATTTATCTAAAGCCTGAACTACCACAGGATTGATTTCGAAATCAGCATTTGGCTGTCTGAAAGACATTTTGTAGAAATTTTCTACATAGTTTAGGTTATTATCTCCGTGGTTTAAAGGAAGTCCTAAAGTTTTTCTGTACGTCCAAGCAGCAAGGTGAGCAAATTTAGCGATCAACAATTCTGCAGCAAGATCCATCTCTTCTTTAGAATTTACATCAACTGCTTTAGGATTAAAAGCTGTTAATGCAGAAGTAAGAGTAGATAAAACTCCCATTGGGTGAGCAGAACGCGGGAAAGCATCGATGATTTTTTTCATCTCCTCTGCTACGAAGTTATATTTTTTGATATTACCGTTGAAGGTATTAAATTGTTCTGTTGTAGGCAATTCACCGTGCAGCAAAAGATACATTACCTCAGTAAAGTTTGATTTCTCAGCAATTTGCTCGATAGGATAACCTCTGTAGAACAATTCTCCCTGATCACCATCAAGATAAGTGATATCGCTTAATGTAGCACCTGTGTTTTTGTACCCTAAATCTAAGGTAATAAGACCCGTTTGGTCTCTTAATTTTGAAATATCTATTCCTCTGTCTCCGATTGTACTATCTACGATAGGATATTCATACGAATTACCGTCATAATTCAATATAACTTTGTTGTCTGACATTATATAATATTTTATTTAAATTTCTTAAAAATACACAAAAAACAGCAATACTAAAAAAGTTTGCTGTTTTTTTTATTTAATTTATCTTTTAATTTTGAAAGCATCCAAACCAGGGAAATAAGCAGTATCTCCTAAAGCTTCTTCAATTCTTAATAACTGGTTGTATTTGGCCATTCTGTCTGATCTTGAAGCAGATCCTGTTTTAATCTGACCGCAATTCATAGCTACCGCCAGATCAGCAATTGTAGAATCTTCAGTTTCACCAGATCTGTGAGACATTACAGAAGTAAACTTGTTGTGCTGAGCCATTTGTACCGCTGCCATTGTTTCAGAAAGAGACCCGATTTGGTTTACTTTTACCAAGATTGAATTAGCAATTCCTTCTTTTACTCCTCTTGATAATCTTTCAACGTTTGTTACGAATAAATCGTCACCAACCAACTGTACTCTGTCACCGATTTTGTCAGTTAACATTTTCCAACCTTCCCAGTCGTTTTCCTGCATTCCATCTTCAATAGAGATAATTGGATACTTATTTGCCAATTCTGCTAAGTACGAAACCTGCTCGCTGCTGGTAAACTGAGCTGCATCCGGAGTCTGGAATTTTCTGTAATCATAAACTCCGTCTTTGTAGAATTCTGACGCTGCGCAATCTAAGGCAATCATCACATCGTCACCCGGCTTGTAACCCGCTTTTTCGATAGCCTGAAGTAAAGTATCTAAAGCATCTTCAGTTCCTTTGAAAGTTGGTGCAAAACCACCTTCGTCACCTACCGCAGTAGAAAGACCTCTTGAATGAAGAATAGATTTCAGATTGTGGAAAATCTCAGTTCCTTTTCTCAATGCGTGAGAGAAAGAATCTGCTTTTACCGGCATTACCATAAATTCCTGGAAAGCAATCGGTGCATCTGAGTGCGAACCACCATTGATTACATTCATCATCGGAACAGGAAGTGTATTTGCATTGACACCACCAATATATTTGTATAAAGGTAATTTTAATTCGTTTGCAGCAGCTTTTGCAGCTGCCAGAGAAACACCAAGAATTGCGTTTGCTCCCAAGTTTCCTTTATTGTTTGTACCATCCAGCTCGATCATAATCTGATCAATAAGGTTCTGATCAAAAACAGGAAGACCCACCAATTCAGGTGATATTACTTCTCTTACATTTTCTACAGCCTTGGAAACCCCTTTCCCCATCCATTCAGAACCACCATCACGCAATTCTACTGCTTCATGCTCTCCTGTAGATGCACCAGAAGGAACCGCAGCACGACCCATCGCACCACTTTCTGTAAATACATCAACTTCAACTGTAGGATTTCCTCTTGAATCCAAAATTTGTCTCGCTTCTATGTAAGAAATGTAACTCATTTTTTATCTATTTTATAGTTTAGACAAATTTAATCAAAATTTAACTTTTTTCGCTTAATTGGGCGGTTCATTTATTTAAATATGAGTTAAATTTTAGTTAATTTTACATGGATAAGAACTTGATTAAAACAAATAAATTTAAAATAATATGATTAAAAAAATTATTGCAGTCTGTATCATTTCATCTTTTATTATAGCATGCAAAAAAGAAGGGAATAAGGGAATTTTAAAATCTGATTCTACAAATACTACAAATACAGAAGTGCTTGCAGATAATGGAGCTATTGACTCTACAATCGCCTATAATACTGATATTAATGGTAACAAGACGATCAAAACAGATTACGTATATAAAGCCACCGATAAATCTTTGGTAAAAGTAGTTTTTAACTATGATCCTAAAAACAGAACCGTTTCTATTACCAACAATAAGAAAACATTCGTGCTGGAAAAATCTGAAGCTAAAGTGAATGAAACAATTTATAAAAAAGATGATATGACTGCTACCGTAAAAGGAGACAGCCTAATCATCAATCAGGGTAATAATGTTATCGAACTGGTAAAAACTAAAATTTAAAAACATAAAAAAACCGTTCAGAAATCTGAACGGTTTTTTTATTTATATCCGGATGAATATTATTCTCCAGCTTTTTCTTCAGTAGAATCAGTTGATTCAGCCTTAGGCTCTTCAACTTTTTCTTCTGCTACAGGAGCAGCTTCAACAGCTACTTTTGCAGTAGTAGATCTTCTACTTCTTCTTGTCGTCTTTTTCTCCTCAGCATTAGGATTGTAAAGTTCGTTGAAATCAACAAGCTCGATAAGAGCCATGTCAGCAGCATCACCTTTTCTGAAACCAGTCTTGATGATTCTTGTATACCCGCCGTTTCTTTCTGCGATTTTAGGAGCTACTGATCTGAAAAGTTCAGTAACAGCCTCTTTACTTTGAAGATATGAAAAAACAATTCTTCTATTGTGTGTAGTATCTTCTTTTGCCTTTGTTAATAGAGGCTCAACATATACTCTTAAAGCTTTAGCTTTAGCTACAGTAGTGTTGATTCTCTTATGCTCAATTAGAGAACAAGCCATATTAGAAAGTAACGCGCTTCTGTGAGAAGAAGTTCTTCCTAAGTGATTGAATTTTTTACCGTGTCTCATTATTATTTAATTATCAGCGTCTAATTTATATTTTGCAACGTCGAAACCGAAGTTAAGACCTTTTGAATGCACCAATTCTTCTAGTTCTGTCAAAGATTTTTTACCAAAATTTCTGAATTTCATCAAATCAGACTTACTATAAGAAACAAGCTCACCTAGAGTTTCTACTTCAGCTGCTTTCAGACAGTTTAGGGCTCTTACAGAAAGATCCATATCTGCTAATTTAGACTTAAGTAGTTGTCTTGTGTGAAGTGTCTCTTCATCGTATTGGATAGATGCTTTCACAGCTTCAGTCTCCAAAGTGATTCTCTCATCAGAGAACAACATGAAGTGATAAATTAATATCTTAGAAGCTTCAGTTAAAGCATTCTGAGGGCTTATTGAGCCATCAGTTTCTATATCCAAAACCAATTTTTCGTAGTCTGTTTTTTGCTCTACACGGTAATTTTCAATACTATACTGTACTTTTTTGATCGGCGTAAAGATAGAGTCAATAGCAATAGTACCTACAGGTGCATTGTTTGACTTGTTTTGTTCAGAAGGAACATATCCTCTTCCCTTTTCTATGTTGAACGTAATTTCAAAAGTAACATCCGAGTTTAGGTTACAGATCATCAAGTCTGGATTCAAGATTTCAAATCCGTTGATAGACTGTCCCAAATCTCCAGCAGTAATAACAGTTTGACCAGAAACTTTAGCAACTACCTGCTCTGACGCTTGGTTTTCTGCTGTAGCTTTAAGTCTTACCTGCTTAAGGTTAAGAATAATTTCGGTAACGTCTTCAATTACTCCTGGGATAGTTGAAAATTCGTGCTCTACACCTTCTATTTTGATAGATGAAATAGCGTATCCTTCCAGAGAAGAAAGCAACACTCTTCTCAAAGCATTACCGATTGTAAGCCCGAAACCTGGTTCTAGAGGTCGAAATTCGAATTGACCTTTAAATTCATCAGAGTTAAGTAGAATTACTTTATCGGGTTTTATGAATTGTAAAATTGCCATATTGTTGGGTTGAGCAAAAATTTGATTAAAAAATTATTTAGAGTAAAGTTCGACGATAAGCTGTTCCTTGATGTCTTCCGGGATTTGGATTCTTTCAGGAGCAGAAATGAAGGTACCTTCTTTTTTCTCGTCGTTGAATTGCAACCACTCATAGTTTGCTTTTGATGCCAAAGCATCAGCAACAACCTCTAGAGACTTAGATTTTTCTCTTACAGCGATTACATCACCAGCTTTTACTAAATAAGATGGAATGTTAAGGATTTCCCCATTCACAGTGATGTGTCTGTGAGAAGTTAACTGTCTTGCTCCAGATCTGGTTTTAGCAAAACCTAATCTGTAGACAACGTTATCCAATCTTGATTCGCAAAGCTGTAATAGAACTTCACCTGTTACACCTTTACTTCTGTGCGCTTTTTCAAAAAGGTTAGCAAATTGTCTTTCTAAAATACCGTAAGTATATTTAGCTTTTTGCTTTTCCATTAACTGAACAGCATATTCAGATTTCTTTGCTCCTCTTCTTTTGTTAGGACCATGTTGTCCTGGCGGTTGGTTTTTTCTTTTCTCGAAGTTTTTATCATCTCCGTAGATTGCAGCACCAAACTTTCTAGCAATCTTAGTTTTAGGTCCAATATATCTTGCCATAATGGGTAAATTCTAAAAATTAAACTCTTCTTCTTTTCGGTGGTCTACATCCATTGTGTGGCATAGGAGTAACGTCAATAATTTCGCTAACTTCGATACCTGAATTGTGAATTGTTCTGATCGCAGATTCTCTACCTGCACCAGGACCTTTCACATACACCTTTACTCTTCTAAGACCCGCCTCGTGAGCTACAGTAGAGCAATTTTCTGCTGCCATTTGAGCAGCAAAAGGAGTGTTCTTTTTAGAACCTCTGAACCCCATTTTACCGGCAGATGCCCAAGAGATAACCTCTCCGCTTTTATTTGTTAAAGAAATGATGATGTTATTGAAAGAAGCTTGAATATGCGCTTCTCCTATAGCTTCAACTTTTACTTTTCTTTTTTTAACTACTTTAGTTTGTTTTGCCATAATTCCTAACGATTATTTACTTGCTTTTTTCTTGTTAGCAACAGTTTTTCTCTTTCCTTTACGGGTTCTCGAGTTGTTTTTCGTTCTCTGGCCTCTTAAAGGTAGTCCTAGTCTGTGACGTATTCCTCGTTGGCATCCTATGTCCATTAATCGCTTAATGTTCAATTGCACTTCAGATCTAAGCTCTCCCTCCACTTTAATGTTTTCTGAGATATAGTTTCTGATTGCAGCCAATTCATCGTCATTCCATTCGTTGACTTTCTTGTCTTCGCTGATACCGGCAGCCTTAAGGATTTCAGAAGAAGTACTTCTCCCAACTCCATAAATATAAGTTAAACCGATAACACCTCTTTTGTTTTTTGGTAAATCAATACCTGAAATTCTCGCCATAATTTAGCCTTGTCTTTGTTTAAATTTTGGGTTTTTCTTGTTGATTACGAAGAGTACACCTTTTCTGCGTACAATCTTGCAATCAGCACTTCTTTTTTTAATTGATGCTCTAACTTTCATTTGAAATATTTATATTTTTTCAATACTAAACAAAATCCTTGATTTCGTTTGAAAATATTTATTTTTAACAAGAGCCAAATGGAGATCATAAGATTCCACTTGGCGTTTGTTTAATATCTAAATGTAATTCTCCCCTTCGAAAGATCGTAAGGAGACATTTCTAATTTTACCTTATCACCAGGTAATAGTTTAATATAATGCATACGCATTTTACCAGAGATATGAGCAATAAGCACATGCCCATTTTCTAGCTCTACACAGAACTGAGCGTTCGAAAGTGCTTCCGTTATAACGCCATCTTGTTCGATATGTTTTTGTTTTGCCATAAATTAATATCCAGTCGATCTTGATAATTTAGACTGCATTAAGCCATCATAATGATGATTCAGCAGATAAGTGTTAATCTGTTGAACAGTATCTAATACTACCCCAACCATAATTAGCAACGAAGTTCCCCCGAAAAATAGGGCGAACGCATCTGTCTGAACAAGACTTCCATGCACTATTGCTGGAAGGACTGCAAAGATAGATAAAAATATTGCACCTGGCAAGGTAATTTTTGATAAAATATCATCTAGATAGTCAGCAGTCTCTTTACCGGGTCTTACTTTTGGTACCAAACCGCCATTTCTCTTAAGATCATCGGCCATCTGGTTTACCGGAATTGTAATTGCGGTATAGAAAAATGAAAAGATAATAATCAATAGTGCAAACAATACATTGTACTGCCAGCTAAAAACATTTTTGAAACCTGCAAGAAAAGTATTAGACTCATCTACTTTGGTTAACAAACCAGGTACGAACATCAATGCCTGAGCAAAGATAATCGGCATTACACCTGCTGCGTTTACTTTTAGCGGAATCCACTGTCTTGCTCCTTGCATTAGATTTCTATTTACACCTCCCCTTGCTTGAGCTCTGCTTACATACTGAATAGGGATTTTTCTTACTGCAACAGATAATACTACTGCCAAAAGAACCACCAACATCCAGAATATTACTTCAATCATAATCATGATAGAACCTAATCCTCCTTTTCCGTTTTGTACTGCAATTTCCTGTACAAATGCTTCTGGTAATCTAGATAAAATACCTACCATAATAAGGATAGAAATACCATTTCCTATACCTTTATCGGTAATTTTTTCACCTAGCCACATTGCAAATACAGAACCTGCAACCAAGATTACAATACTTGGTAACCAGAACATAATAGAGTTTGGATCTATGAAATATGCAGACTGGAACTGAGCATACGGCAGGAACAACTGAGTAATAGAAGTTAAATAAGAAGGTGCCTGTACGAGACAAACCCCAATCGTTAACCATCTAGTAATTTGATTCAATGTGTTTCTACCAGACTCTCCGTCTTTTTGAAGTTTCTGAAGATAAGGAATTGCCATCCCCATCAACTGAACAATAATAGAAGCAGAAATATAAGGCATGATACCCAACGCCATTACGGAAGCGTGGCTGAAAGCTCCTCCCGTAAACGACGAAAGCAAGCCAAGGAGACCTGCTCCTTGCTTGTTACCGCCTTGATTTTTATAATGCTCTAAGAGATCTCCTACTTCTGCAAGGTTAATTGCAGGTAAAGAGATGAAAGATGCGAATCTATACACAAGGATAATCCCTAAAGTAAATAGAATTTTATCTCTAAGTTCCTTAAGACTCCAAATATTTTTGAGGGTTTGTATAAATTCTTTCATTAGTAATTATTATAAGGTAATTGCTTTTCCACCTGCTTTAGCAATAAGCTCTTCAGCAGATTTAGTGAATTTGTCAGCAGTAATTGAAACCGCAGATTTCAATTCTCCTCTCCCCATAATTTTCACTATTTCGTTTTTAGTTGCCAGACCGTGCTGTACCAAAACTTCTTTTGTAATATCTCCTGTTACAGATTTATTTTCAATTAAAATTTGGATATCATCAAGGTTAATAGCTCTATATTCTTTTCTGTTTACGTTTTTGAAACCGAATTTAGGTAATCTTCTTTGCAAAGGCATTTGTCCTCCTTCAAAACCGATTTTCTGAGAATAACCAGCTCTTGCTTTCTGACCTTTGTGCCCTTTTGTAGAAGTACCTCCTTTTCCACTACCTTGTCCTCTACCAATTCTTTTTGAACTAAATGTAGAACCTGCAGCAGGCTTTATGTTGTTTAAATTCATTTTAAAATTATTTTAAAAATTATTTTTGAACTTCAAGTAAGTGACTAACTGCAGCTATCATCCCTAAAATAGAAGGTGTAGCTTCGTGCTCTACAACTTGGTGAAGTTTCTTAAATCCTAATGCTTCAAGCGTTCTCTTTTGGGTTTTTGTTCTACCAATAGCGCTTCTTACTTGCTTTACTTTAATTGTTGCCATTGTTTTATTATTAACCGTTAAACACTTTAGTTAAAGAAACTCCTCTCATTCTTGCAATTTCTTCTGGTCTTCTGATGTCTAACAATGCTTTGAAAGTTGCCTTTACTACATTGTGAGGGTTTGAAGATCCTTTAGATTTTGAAAGGATATCGTGAATACCAGCAGACTCAAGTACCGCTCTTACCGCACCACCGGCGATAAGCCCTGTACCGTGAGAAGCAGGTCTCAAGAAGATATCAGCACCACCGTATCTAGCAGTAGTCTGGTGAGGGATAGTATGGTTCATTACAGGAACTTTTACCAAGTTTTTCTTAGCATCTTCTACTGCCTTAGCAATAGCCGAAGCAACTTCCTTAGATTTTCCTAAACCAAAACCGATAGTTCCAGCTTCGTCTCCTACAACAACAATTGCAGAAAATCCGAAAGCTCTACCTCCTTTAGTTACTTTTGTTACTCTATTAACAGCTACGAGACGATCTTTAAGTTCTAATCCTCCCGGTTTTACTCTTTCTATATTATCTAGTCCTAACATATTTCCGAAATTTAATGATTAGAATTTAAGTCCTCCTTCTCTCGCACCATCAGCTAGAGCTTTTACTCTTCCGTGGTATACGAATCCGTTTCTATCAAATACAATATTTTCAATTCCTGCAGCAAGTGCTTTAGCAGCGATTGCTTTACCTACAGCAGCAGAAATTTCACTTTTTGTTCCGTTAGCATCTACACCTTTCTCTCTAGAAGAAGCTGATGCTAAAGTTTTACCGTCTTTATCGTTGATTAACTGAGCGTAAATTTCCTTATTACTCTTGTATACAGATAATCTTGGCAATTCAGAAGATCCAGAGATTTTTCCTCTTACTCTTCTTTTGATTCTTATTCTTTTTTCTAATTTACTTAGTGCCATTTTCTTAAATTTTATTAAGCAGATTTACCAGCTTTACGTCTAACAATTTCTCCTACGAATCTTACACCTTTTCCTTTGTATGGCTCAGGCTTTCTGAATGAACGGATCTTTGCAGAAACCATTCCTAGAAGTTGCTTGTCATGAGACGTTAAAGTAATAATTGGGTTTTTACCTTTTTCAGTCAATGTGTCGATTATCACTTCTTTTGGAAGTTCTAGAACGATACCGTGAGAGAATCCTAAAGCTAACTCAAGTTTTTGACCTGCGTGTGAAGCTCTGTATCCTACCCCTACTAGTTCCAACTTTTTTGTGAAACCTTCAGTAGTTCCCACAATCATGTTATTGATTAACGCTCTGTATAAACCATGAAGCGCTCTGTGTTGTTTAGAATCTGATGGTCTGCTAACAGTTAACTGACCTTCGTTTTGTTCTAAAGTAATTCCTTCTGTAAGCTCCTGAGTAAGTTCTCCTTTGGGACCTTTTACAGTTACTACACCTTCTTTCTCAGTGATTGTAACTCCAGCGGGAATTGTTATAATTGCTTTACCAATTCTTGACATTTTCCTTTGATTAAAAATTAATAAACATAGCAGATTACTTCACCGCCTACTTTCTCTTCTCTAGCTTTCTTGTCAGTCATTACTCCTTTAGAAGTAGAGATGATAGAAATACCCAAACCGTTTAGTACTCTTGGAAGTTCACCTGAACCTTTGTACTGTCTCAAACCTGGTCTAGAAGCTCTTTGGATAGACTTGATAGCTGGCTTGCTTGTTTGTTTGTCATACTTCAAAGCGATTTTGATTGTCCCTTGAACAGCGCTTTCTTCAAACTTGTAGTTTAAGATATACCCTTGTTCAAATAAGATTTTCGTAATCTCCTTTTTGATTTTCGATGCAGGAATTTCCACCACTTTGTGGCCTGCGCTTTGTGCGTTCCTTACTCTAGTTAGGAAATCTGAAATTGGATCTGTTACCATTTCTTGTTTTAAATTATTGGTTAAAGAACAATCAGTATTGAAAAGACTTGAAGATTAAAATATCAGACTTCAGAAGATCTTGGGTCTGATATTTATTTTCTTTAGTATCTCGACAACTTAATTGTCCCGATTTTTTAATTAGTAATTATTACCAACTAGCTTTTTTAACTCCCGGGATAAGACCGTTGTTGGCCATTTCTCTGAAAGTTACTCTAGAAATACCGAAGGTTCTCATGTAACCTCTTGGTCTACCTGTAAGTTTACATCTGTTGTGTAATCTTACCGGAGAAGCGTTTTTAGGTAATTTCTGAAGTCCTTCATAGTCACCTGCTTCTTTAAGAGCTTTTCTTTTCTCAGCGTATTTAGCTACAGTAGCTTCTCTTTTGCGCTCACGCGCTTTCATTGATTCTTTAGCCATTTCTTAGTTCTTTTTGAATGGTAAACCGAAGTGAGTTAATAATGCTTTAGCTTCTTTATCTGTTTTCGCAGTAGTAACGAAAGTGATATCCATACCTTGGATTTTCTTTACTTTGTCGATTACGATCTCAGGGAAGATAATCTGCTCAGTAATACCTAAGTTATAGTTACCTCTACCGTCGAAACCGTCAGCTTTGATACCAGAAAAATCTCTGATACGTGGCAAAGCAGAAGAAGTTAATCTATCTAAGAATTCGTACATTTTCTGAGCTCTAAGAGTTACCTTAGCACCTACAGGCATACCTTTTCTTAGTTTGAAAGCAGCTTCATCTTTCTTAGAGATAGTACCAACAGCCTTTTGACCAGTGATATTTGTAAGTTCTTCTACAGCATAATCGATGATCTTTTTATCAGCAGTAGCGTCTCCTAAACCTTGAGATAAAATAATTTTCTCTAGTCTTGGTACCTGCATTACTGATTTGTATCCGAATTCTTCCATCATTGCAGGAACAATCGTTTCTTTATATGCTTTTTTGGGTCTTGCTATATATTCCATGTGTTATTTAAAATTATAAAGTTTCACCCGTTTTTTTGTTGATTCTTACTTTCTTATCTCCTTCGATTTTATAACCTACTCTGATAGCTTTTCCGTCTTTACCAACTAAAGCTACGTTTGAGATATGAATAGAAGCTTCCTTCTCAGTGATTCCTCCTTGAGGGTTAGAAGCTGAAGGCTTAACGTGTTTTTTAACGATGTTTAGTCCTGCAACAATAACTCTAGGGTCTCTTCCTTCTTTTTTGATCACTTCAATAACTTCACCAGTTTTACCTTTGATATCTTTTTTACCAGTAGTAATGATTACGTTATCTCCTCTTTTTATTTTTAACTTTGACATTTTCTTTTAAAAATTTTAAAAATTAAAGTACTTCAGGAGCTAATGAAATGATTTTCATATATTCTTTGTCTCTCAACTCACGAGCAACCGGTCCAAAAACACGTGTTCCTCTCATTTCTCCTCCAGCGTTTAGTAAAACACAAGCGTTGTCTTCAAATTTGATGTACGAGCCATCTTTTCTTCTTACTGCTTTTTTTGTTCTTACTACAACTGCTTTAGATACCTGACCTTTTTTTGCGTTTCCTGATGGTGTAGAATCTTTAATAGTAACTACGATTTTATCACCAACTGAAGCATATCTTCTTCTGGTTCCTCCCAGAACTCTAATAACTAGTACTTCTTTTGCACCTGTGTTATCAGCAACTTTTAATCTTGATTCTGTTTGTAACATTATTACTTAGCTTTTTCAATGATTCTTACTAATCTCCATCTCTTACTCTTGCTCAAAGGTCTAGTTTCAGAAATTAAAACTGTATCTCCTTCGTTGCATTCGTTGTTCTCGTCGTGTGCAGTATATTTTTTCGTTTTCAAAACGAATTTACCGTACATCGGGTGTTTTACTCTAGTCGTTTCACTAACAACAATAGTTTTTTCCATTTTATTGCTGGAAACCACTCCGATTCTTTCTTTTCTTAAATTTCTATCCATTGTAAAAAGGAATATTATTGTTTGTTAGTTAACTCAGTGTTTAATCTTGCGATTGTTTTTCTCAAATCTCTGATTTGGATCGGATTTTCAAGTGGACTGATTTTGTGAGCCAATTTCATTTTTGAAAATTGAGCTTTAGCTTCAGTCAATTTAGCTTGAACATCTTCAAGGCTTAGATTTTTAATTTCAGCTTGTTTCATTGTATTCAGAGATTAAAGAGGTTTAACAAAATCGTTAGCAACTATAAATCTAGTCGTAACTGGTAATTTCTGTGCAGCAAGTCTTAAAGCTTCTTTAGCGATATCGTAAGATACACCTCCAACTTCGAACATAATTTTACCTGGTTTTACTACAGCTACCCAATATTCTACAGCACCTTTACCTTTACCCATCCTTACTTCGGCTGGTTTCTTGGTAATAGGCTTATCCGGGAATATTTTGATCCATAGTTGACCTTCTCTTTTCATATATCTTGTCGCAGCGATACGAGCAGCTTCGATTTGTCTTGCAGTGATCCAAGCACCTTCGTTAGCTTTAATTCCGAAAGTTCCATAAGCAAGTTGATTACCTCTCTGAGCAATCCCCTTCATTTTCATCTTATGAACTCTACGGAATTTGGTTCTTTTTGGTTGTAACATAATTTCTTAAATTTTAGATTTTAGAATTTAGATTTTAAAAAAGTAACGGTCATTTAAAAACTATCCTCTAAAATTTTATTAATTATTTTTTTTATCTCTTGAAGGTCTTCTGTTATCTCTATCTCCTCTGTTTCCACCTCCTGAAGGACCACCTTTTTTCTGTTGTCCTACTAGCGGCATAAGATCTCTCTTACCATAAACTTCTCCTTTCATGATCCAAACTTTAACTCCTAACTTACCGTACTGAGTTAATGCCTCACCGATATGATAGTCGATATCTGCTCTGAAAGTAGACAATGGGATTCTTCCGTCTTTGAAAGACTCAGATCTTGCCATTTCAGCACCGTTCAATCTACCAGAGATTTGAACTTTGATACCTTCAGCACCCATTCTCATTGTAGAAGCGATAGCCATTTTCACGGCTCTTCTGTAAGAGATTCTGTTTTCGATTTGCTTAGCGATACTGTCTGCAACTAATACTGCATCAAGCTCAGGTCTTTTGATTTCGAAAATATTGATTTGAATATCCTTTTTAGTAAGTTTCTTCAATTCTTCTTTTAACTTGTCAACTTCCTGACCTCCTTTCCCGATGATTAATCCCGGTCTAGCAGTAGTGATTGTTACGGTTACTAATTTAAGTGTTCTTTCAATATAAATTTTTGAAATACCACCTTTAGATAATCTTGCTTCAAGGTATCTTCTGATTTTGTAGTCTTCCGCGATTCTGTCTCCATAATCGTTTCCGCCAAACCAGTTAGAATCCCATCCTCTGATGATACCTAATCTGTTACCAATTGGATTTGTCTTCTGTCCCATACCTTGAATTAATTTTCTTTTGTTCCTAAGATTAGTGTAATGTGGTTTGATCTTTTTCTGATTCTGTACCCTCTACCTTGTGGCGCTGGTCTCAGTCTCTTCAATTGTCTTGCACTGTCTACAAAAATTTCTTTAACGATAAGGTTAGCTTCTTCGATATCTGCACCTTCGTTCTTAGATTGCCAGTTAGCCATCGCAGAAAGAAGTACTTTCTCTAATTTGTTTGAAGCGTCTTTTTTCGAATATTTTAGGATGCTTAAAGCTTTTTCAACTTCTACCCCTCTGATGATATCAGCTACTAATCTCATCTTTCTTGGAGATGAAGGGCAATCGTTGTGTAATGCTTTTACTACATCTTGATTTGTTAATTTACGTGCTAATGCACTTTCTCTTTTTCTTGATCCCATGATTATCTGCTTCCTTTGTTTTTGTTACCACCATGACCTCTGAAAGATCTTGTTGGAGAAAATTCGCCTAGCTTGTGACCTACCATGTTTTCTGTAACGTAAACCGGGATAAAAGATTTCCCGTTGTGCACAGCAATAGTTTGTCCTACAAAGTCTGGAGAGATCATTGATGCTCTAGACCAAGTTTTGATAACAGTCTTCTTACCAGACTCTACATTTGCCTGAACCTTCTTATCTAAAGTATAGTGAATGAATGGTCCTTTTTTAAGTGATCTTGCCATAATTATTTTCTTTTAGATACGATGTAACGGTTAGACACTTTGTTTTTCTTTCTAGTTTTGTAACCTTTAGCCGGCATACCGTTTCTAGATCTTGGGTGACCTCCAGAAGAACGTCCTTCACCACCTCCCATTGGGTGATCTACAGGGTTCATTACTACTGGTCTTGTTCTAGGTCTTCTACCTAACCATCTGCTTCTACCAGCCTTACCTGATACAGTCAACTGGTGATCAGAGTTAGAAACAGATCCAATCATTGCATAGCACTCAGTAAGGATCATTCTAGATTCTCCTGAAGGCAATTTGATGATTGCATATTTCCCGTCCCTTGAAGTCAACTGAGCTGAAGAACCAGCACTTCTTGCTAAAATAGCACCTTGACCAGGCTTCATTTCAACACAAGAAATTACAGTACCCAATGGAATATTTTTCAATTTCATTGCGTTACCGATGTTCGGTTCTACGCTTTCGCCAGAAATAATTTTTTGGTCAACTTTGATTCCGTTTGGAGCGATGATATATCTCTTCTCTCCGTCTGCGTACTCCACTAAAGCGATGAAAGCAGTTCTGTTTGGATCATATTCTACAGTTTTTACCGTTGCTTCAACATCATGCTTGTTTCTTTTGAAGTCGATAATTCTGTATTTCTTTTTGTGTCCACCTCCGGTGTAACGCATGGTCATTTTACCAGTTTGGTTACGTCCACCTGACTTACTAATACCAACAGTTAGAGATTTCTCTGGTTTGTTGGTAGTAATTTCCTCAAAATTGTTTACAATTCTGAATCTCTGTCCTGGGGTGATAGGTTTTAATTTTCTAACAGACATTACTATTATTTATAATTAATAATTAATTTACAGCAAAAATGTCGATTACTTCTCCTTCAGCAAGAGTGATAACCGCCTTTTTTAATTTGTTTGTCTTCCCTACTTGAAGACCTTTTTTCGTGTATTTCGAAGAAACTTTAGGAGCATAAATCATGGTTCTAACGTCTGCTACTTTCACACCGTAAGCTTGCTCTATTGCATTTTTAATCTGGATTTTATTCGCCTTAGGTTGTACTAAGAAAGAATAAGCACCTCTTAAATCTGTAAGATAGTTTGCTTTTTCTGAAATAACTGGTTTAATAATTAGTGACATGATTTATTTCTTTAAATTTTCCTGGAATTTTTCAACTGCACCTTCTAAGAAAACGATCTCACCTGCGTTGATTAAGTCATAAGAAGAAATTTCGTTGAATTTCATAACTTTAGTCTTAGGCAAGTTTCTTGAAGATAAATACACATTCTTGTTAGTATCAGGAAGAATGAATAAAGACTTCTTATCGTTCAATGCCAATGCATTCAAGATAGTAACGAAATCTTTAGTTTTAGGAGCAGCAATGCTCAAACCTTCCACGATTCTAATGCTGTTGTCTTTCATTTTTTGAGAAAGAACAGATTTTTTTGCTAATCTCTTAAGAGCTTTATTCAATTTGAATCTGTAGTCTCTTGGCTTAGGACCGAATACTCTACCTCCACCTCTAAAAGTAGGAGATTTAATATCACCGTATCTAGCAGAACCAGATCCTTTTTGCTTCTTAAGTTTTTTAGTAGAAGCAGTAATTTCGCTTCTTTCTTTTGATTTATGAGTACCTTGACGCTGAGCAGCAAGATATTGTTTTACTTCTAAGTAAACCGCGTGCTTATTTGGCTCAATTCCGAATACTGTTTCGTCTAGAGTTACTTTTTTTCCGGTTTCTTTTCCTGATGTATTTAATACTACTAGTTCCATTTTCTGATAATTACATAAGAATTTTTAGCTCCCGGAACAGCACCTTTTACTACTAAAAGATTTTGTTCTTGATCCACTTTTAATACTTGAAGGTTTTGTACAGTTACCTGCTTACCTCCCATTCTACCTGCCATTCTCATTCCTTTGAATACTCTCGAAGGATCCGACCCCGCACCGATAGAACCTGGAGCTCTAAGTCTGTTGTGCTGACCGTGAGTAGCTTGCATTACACCTCCAAAACCGTGTCTTTTAACAACACCCTGGAAGCCTTTACCTTTTGAAGTTCCTGTTACGTCAACAAATTCACCTTCAGCGAATAGATTAACTTTTACTTCCTCTCCTACTTTTACTTCGTCTACGAATTCTCTGTAGAATTCTACCAACTTAGCTTTAGGAGCAGAACCAGCCTTTTTAAAATGGCCAGCTAACGCTTTACCAACGTTCTTTTCACTCTTGTCATCGAAACCTAACTGAACAGATTTGTATCCGTCCTTTTCAATGGTTCTGACCTGTAAAACTGAGCAAGGACCTGCCTGAATAACGGTACACGGCATATTTTTGCCGTTTTCGTCAAACAGAGAAGTCATCCCAATTTTTTTTCCAATAATACCTGACATTATTTATATAATATGTTATAAAATTTTCTTGTATTCACTCTCATTTTTCGGGCGCTCAAATAATTACCAAGTTTGAATTGGGCATATTCCTCCCCTAAAATGAGTGTGCAAATGTATGAATAAAATTTAATTTGACAAATATATATTGCAAAATATTTTGATTTTTAATGATTTAGAGATTTGCACAGATTTTGAAAACAATTTCTTCTGAATAATTTTTTAATTTTGATAAAAAAGTAATATGAAAAACATTTTCACCACACTCGTTTTATTCTTCGGAATCATTTCTTTTGCACAAACTGCTATTCCGTTTACAGGAGAAAGAGATTTTAATATCGAACAGGGAGCAAGTGGCTCAGGAACTCCCGCTTATTATCTGGATGTAAAGAAAAACGGAAACGTGCATTTTGGCTTTCTGCAAATCAATCAGGCCGATGGAAAAGAAACCAAGGAAGAGATGAATGCCGGAAAATACAATTCCAAAGTAATGAAAGTACATTTCAAAACGTATAATGAAACTTTCTATGTGAAATTTGACAAAGAAAAAATCTACCTTACCGATGAAACCGGTAATATTAAAAGGTCTGACGACTGCTGCCCAGTTTCTGAAATGGCAGAACTCAACTGTAACTGCGAAAGTATTCTTTATAAATAATGAAAGTCTTACCACTTCTTTTTGCTATTCTTTTGGTTACCTCGTGCAACAACACAAAAGACCATCCTTATTCATTTTACTACTGGAAAACCCATCTTAAATTAAATGAAACTGAAAAAAAATCGTTGAATGAATCTACGGATCCATTTTTGTACACCCGTTTTTTTGATGTTGATAAAGTCGGTGGAAAATTTCAGCCTGTTGCAGTGATTACAAAAGATAAAAGTTTCGAAACAGATAAGCAGATCGTACCTACTGTGTTTATAACCAATCAGACTTTTTTGCGTATTCAAAAAGAAGAAATACATTTTCTGGCTGAAAGCATTCATCAGCTCATTCAAAAGAAAGCTAAAGATTATCAATTAAAAATAAATAACGAAATTCAAATCGATTGCGATTGGACGGCAGGAACTAAAGATGATTATTTTGAATTTTTAAAAGAATTAAAAAAGATCTCCGAAAAAGACATCACTTGTACTCTTCGACTTCATCAGGTGAAAGATAAAATTCTCACCAGAATTCCACCCGTTGAAAAAGTGTATCTCATGTGCTACTCTACTTCTTCACCATTAGAAAACTCAGATAAAAATTCGATTTTAGATTTAAATATCATGAAAAGCTACTTAGCAAAGCTTGAAGATTATCCGATAAAGAAAATTGAAGTTGCGCTTCCGATATATTCCTGGGGAATTGTGACCAATCATTTAGGAAAGCACAAACTTATTAATGCACTTTCTGTAAAAGATCTGAATAATCCCAATTTCAAAAAGATTTCCGATAATGAAATTGTAATTTTAAAAGACGGTTTTTATTTTGGGAACTTTTTAAATAAAGGCTTCAAAATAAAAGTGGAAGAAATTTCGCAAGAGCAGCTTAATAATGCAACAGAGTTTTTAGACAAAAAAATAAGCACTTACAACATTATATATTATCAATTAGATAGTAAATTTGTAGAAGGACGGAATTTTAAATAGATGGAAGCACGAAGTTTGATGATGGAAGTTTTCCAAACAGCAATAAAATTCGTGTAATCCGTGAAATTCGTGGCGGCTAATCCTCCTACAGACTTATACAGATGAAATTTTAAACTATTAAAGTGGCTTGTCGAGATTTAAAATATTGAGATTCCAAAAAAATAAATAAAACACCAAAAATAAATATGAAAAAGTATATTCTATCCATAGCCGTAGCATCACTTTTCTACACTAAAACTGAAGCTTGTGCATGGTCTGATCCTGATTATGATTATTTTAATCTTTTCACACAGAGTATCATCAAAGACAAATCGTATCTTCCTTTTTTACATAACTATTCAGACCGATTTTACACCAATTACAAACCGTCTCAGATTCCTAATGAAAATATAGAATCTTGGAAGAAGTTTTTCGGTAATCAGCTTAGTTATACGGAGACCGATTATCTGGTGAATAAAATTCCAACGGCAGATTTGAATGATCTTAAAAAAGGCAGTCCCAATAATCAGTTATTAAAAAAATTAGGCTCAGGTTTTTATGCAAAATACCGTGAAGCGATTGATTATTTAATTGAAGCAAAATATCTGGAACCCTACATGAAAATAAATTATGTAGAAAGTCCGGATTCTTTTTATTACCGCGAAAATGAAAGTGAGAAAAATGCTACCCAATTAGATTACAACAAAACCATTTCGGCACTTACCTCATTATATAGCGCCGCCAGAAATCCAGAAATCAAACAGCGTTACGGTTATCAGTTGGTGAGATTTAATCATTACACGAGAAATTATGATGCGGCTTTAGAGGCATTCAAAAAATATATACAACCTATTTCATTAAAAGGTGCAGCTTATTATATGGCGCTCGATCAGTTGGCAGGAGCGCAAAGAGGTTTGGAAATGGGAACTGAGGCCAACTGGAATTTCTTTCAGGTTTTTATGAATTCCAAAAGCCGTAAAGAATCTTCTTTTGTTTCGATGAAACTTTCAGACACTGCTTCTTTCAACAATATTATGAAAAGAGCCGGAACGAATGAGGAAAAAAACATGGCGTATTTTCTTTTAGGCTATGAAGATTTTACCAATCCTATTCCGATGATGGAAAAGATGTACGACATTGATCCCGATTCTGAAATTCTGAAAGTAATGGCAGCAAGAAGCATCAACGAGTTAGAAAGAAATTATCTTCCGACGTATTATTATGCTTCAAAAGATTCCAACTCCACTTCAGCTAAAAAAGATACCACCGCAGAAAAACCGGAAGTAAAGAAAAAGGAACTGAGTTTCTGGCAGAAAATAGTTCTCTTCTTTAAAAACCTTTTTGGCAGTAAGAAATCTGATAAAACCAATGATAAATCTGAGCAAAGCAATGATGATCTGTTTGCAAATCCGGACAGGATTCCAACGTATGTAAAGAACAATTCTTATTACTATTCTCAGAATGAAAACCAGAAAGACTTCCTGGATGATCTGGAAAAATTCACTGCAAAAACTAAAGAAAAATCTAAAGACGAATATTGGCAGATTGCCGATGCTTATTTGAAATTCCTTAAAAAAGATTATGAAGAAAGCAGCGAAATTTTAGCAGATATAAAAACCAGCAATCCTGAGTATCTTGAAGAAATAAAGAGAATGAAAGTGCTGAATGATATTGTTTCGCAACCTAAAATTGATGCGGATTATGAAGATCATTTAATGAAAGATTATTCTGAATATTTTGTTGAAAAACCACCCGTTAAAAAAGACAGCACAGAAACAAATGAATACGATTATTATGGTGAAGTTCCTTCCACAAAAGATTTCCTGAAAGATGTTTTAGCAAACCGCTATTTCCTTCAGGGCGAAGATGGAAAATCTTTCCTGATGAATAATAAGCTTTCTGATCTTCAGTACAACCCAAATTCAAACTTGGTAAAAAGTGTTGAAGAGTTTTACAGAAAACCGAATAAGACCCAGTTTGAGCAGCAAATTATCGCCAAAAACCTTGATGCTGTAGGAAACATTGATGCTTTCTTTGCCAACATTTATGGTGACAGAGCGATGAGATCGGCAGATTTTGACAAAGCTAAATCTTACTATCAAAAAGCTGTAAGCTTTGCAGGAATCCCAAGAGACAATTACGAAAAATACAATCCTGAAACCGGAAAATACGAGAAACTGGTTTATAATGGTGAAAACTACGACGGTTACAACGGTATTTCAAGCTTAGTTTTTGGCCATAATGTTTGGGAAAGTTTCCAAAGTCCTGAATCAGAAAGTATGAAAGCTGAAGATTTCACTGCATTTCCATTCATTAAGCCTAAAATGAATAAACTTGAATTGGCAGATGCATTAATTCAGCTTAAAAAAATAGGAAACGGAAAAGATGCAAAATCGGCTAATGCCAATCAGCTGATCGGAAACCTGCTATACAACACATCAATTCTTGGATATTACCGAGAGCTTTTTGTGATGGATATTGACAACAGCAACGGCGGAAAATATGATTTCTGGAATACCAAAAGAGAAAATCCGTATCAGTATTATTACAAGAATTTTACGTACACTACTTTTATAGAACCTGATAATTTTGATCTTGCTATCAATTATTACAAAAAAGCATATGACCTTTCGAGCGATAGAGAACAAAAAGCGAGAGTTCTTTTCCAAATGGCGAGTGCCGAACAGGGGAAATATTATCAATATGAAGCTAAAAACCAAGCGAACATTGATTATGCTGACCCGAAATGGTCTGAGAAAAATGATGCTCACGAAAAACAAATGGGTGATCTGAAAAACCAAAAATACAGAACCTATTTTGCACAGCTCAAATCTCAATATTCAAATACCGAAACCGCCCGGGAACTTTTGGGAAGTTGTACCTATTTTGATTATTTTATGAAGCGATAAATTATAAAATTAAAGCCTTACAGATTTTGTAAGGCTTTAATTTTTATTCTAATTCAAACGGATCGTAGAGAAAAGGTTTTGATTTAACAACCATCGGTGAACCATCCTCGTTTATAGCTTTACCATGAAAAGCACCCGGATTATCGTGATACGTTTTCTCAACTTCTCTAAACTTTGTTCTGCTTATCTTTAGGATTCCTTTGTCGTTTCGTAGATAAATATCCATTGGTTTTTTATCAATTCCAACTGCTGTAAAATGATATTTATTTTGTGAATCTTCAAGTTCTAAAATCAAACCCGGTAAACCTTCAAAAATATAAGGACCGTTGTTTACGGGAATATCTGCTGCATACCAAGCGATAAATTCTCTTCCTCTGTATTTTACAGTTGCCTTTTTACAGCTGTAATCAAGAATTTTCTTCGATTCGTTATGAAGTTGCCACTTCAATTCCGGCTGCGCTTCTTCATATTCGTATTTTGTTTTGTATCGTTTTTGATAAGTAACTTTTTTATCAACTGCCGATTTTAAACTTTCCATATTCCATAAAGGATTGTACATGAAAAGTTGATTCATTTCTCTGGCACCGACACTTTCAAGATGAGAAAATTTCTCAAACATAGAATCTCTTTGCAATGTTTTTGTATCGCTGAACTTTGAATAGTTTTCGCCAATTTGTAAAACACACAACCCTTCTCTCGGGTTTTGAGAAACCTTTGTGTCTTTTAAAAATTTAAACTGATAATAAATATTAAGATTGCTCTTCTCAAAAACCTTTGCATCGTAAGATGATGCTTTCATCGAAAAATTGTCAAGAATTTTAGTTTGCTGAGCAGAAATTAAAGCAGAACAAAAGATCAAAATTGAAATAAAAAACTTCATCATATAAAAACTTTAAGCACAAAATATACTAAAAATTATTTGATTCTAATTTATTGTCAAAAAAAACATTTGAGTGCGATAAATAATCTGGTTTTCGAAATAAGAAACTGAGCAAAATATTTTATCACGCAAAGATTTTAATTTTACGCTTATTATTTTAAGGAGCAAAGAATGGCGACAAAGTCGCTGATGAAGCTTGAATAAAACGAGACCTTCATAGAAATAAATTTATTGACTAAATAACAAATTTACATTTTATTACTTAATCAAAGTTCACGTTAAATAAGCTTATTTATTTTGCTTAGCCAGCCATTCATCATGCTTCTTTTTGAAAAAGTCATGTTTGTAATCCTGATTTCTTTTCGCTGCATCTATAGAATGTGAGGCGTGAATATCATTGTCTTCTTCAGCAAAATCAGCCAGTTTTTCGTAATAGCAATGCAACTGGTCGAGCTCTTTCTCGGTAAGATCTTCGATGTCGACAATCCTGTTGCTTGCTTTTTCGTTGGCAGCAATCAGCTCATTTAATTTAATTTGAATAGCCTTAGAATCTTTATTTTGAGATTTCTGAATCAGAAAAACCATCAGAAAAGTAATAATCGTTGTTCCTGTATTGATAACCAACTGCCAGGTTTCGGAATAATTAAAAACAGGTCCGGAAACAGCCCAAATTACCACAATCGCAACCGCTCCCAAAAACGCATACGAACTGCCCGTAAATTTGGTTGCCCAATTTGAAAATTTCTCAAAAATACTTCTATCTGATGTTGCCATTATTTTTTTATTAAAAATAATAAAAAATAGCTCATCTGTAAAGACCGGACTCAATAACTTTTAATCATTCATTACAAAAAGGAAAGCCTCTGAAAAAATTCAGAGACTCTCCCGATATAGATAAAACTATTACTTGAAAATTATCTATTAAAATTTATAATTAATTTGTGCTGAGAAATTTCGTGGCTGAATCTGATCGATATACCCACCTCTGAAATACGAATTGTATCCTACAGAATCAAAGATATTATTTAAGAAAACTCTTAGACCGAATCCATTTTTAAACCTGTAACCCACTTGTGCATCAACTGTTGTATATTCCGGCATATTGAAAGGTTTTTCTCCAGGCTGCGTTCCGTTTACATGTCCTCCAACTGCAGTAGTATAAATTTGTTTATAATCATCCACAGGTCTTATTCCTACATAATAAATACCTGCTCCAATGTCAAGACCCTCTAAAATACCTTGATTGAATTTGTAATTTAACCAGCCATTAGCAGAATGTTTTGGAGTATTAATTGGCGCTGAACCATTTACAAATGAAGGACTATCCTGATATTGAGCATCTACATACGCCCAACCTGTCATAATCTGTAAGTTTGGAAGAATTTTTCCTATTAATTCTACTTCCATTCCTCTTCTTTGAAGTTCTCCTGCTAAAGCGTATGTTCCTGTACCATTGTTTCCATTCAAAATTTCGTACGACAAATTATCTGTTTTTATATCAAAGAAGGTAAGATTGAAACGTAATTTTTCATTTAACCAATCAGATTTAATTCCGGCTTCCCATTGTTTTGTGGTTGAAGCACCAACAGTTCCTCCTGTTGCCAAAACATTATTTGCACTTCGCAAACCTGTAGTGGTAGTATATGATCCAAAAACATTCATATTTTCAATTGGCGAAATCATTAATCCGAAAGATGGATTCCAAGCATAATTTTTGTCTTTGTCAGATCCATTTAATCTGCTGTAACGAACCCCCAAATGAGCCTTTAAATATTTATTAAAAGTAACAACATCCTGAGCCATTAAACCCATTGTAGGAGCTAATGTATTTACGATAGGATTTTTATTAATCAAAGCAAAGTTTCCGGCGTCAATATTTGAAGGAAGAATATTATTAATATCATTTAAAACGTTGATTTGGTCAACATCTTTTGCATTATAAGAAGTTGTAGTCACATCAGATTCTTTCCAGTCAAAACCAACCTGAAAAGTATGTTTCATAAAGCCTGTCATTACATCTGCACCAATGAAATCAAATTGAAAAACTTTATTTAAATCTTCACGTTCAGATTTTGCCAAAGTTCTATTTCTAATTTCATTTGGATTATTTCGATCGATTGGAGCCAAAGCTGCCCCTACGATATTGGTGCTATAAGAAGAATTCATAAATGCAGCTCTTACTTTCAACTTATCAGTAAGTCTTCTTGTGGCTGTGGTAGAGAAGTTAAAAGTCTCAGTCGCTGCATTATCAGTTGAAAAACCTAAAAATTTTCTTCCGGGCATTTGATAAATAGCTTCCGTGTCACCTTTGGCTAAATTTACCGTTCCTCTATCAGGAGTTGTATTGTTTTTCATGTAATCCATTTCGGCAACGATTTCCGTTTTGTCATCCGGACGGAAAGCTACTGATGGATTCACATAAATACGATCTGTGTTTACAAATCTTCTGAAACTATTATTGTCTTGATAAGCTGCATTTAAGCGAACTGCAATCTTACCTTTATTATCTAAGACTCTTTGAAAATCTACAGTCGGTCTGTAAAAGTCCCAACTTCCGTATCTGAAACCAACATTCGTTTCATTAATAAATTTTGGAATTTTAGTCACCACATTGATCACTCCTCCTGCAGAACCAAGACCATCACCAATCCCCTGTGTAACTGCAGCTGAACCTTTAATCACTTGAATACTTTCGACACCCTGCATATCTGTAAGCATTCCTCCGGTACGGAAATCAGAATCCATCATGACTCCGTTTTTCAAAACAGGAACCCCACGATATCCTCTTATAGACATGCTTTCTCTGGTTCCGCCATAGCTTCCAAATTGAGTAACACCAGGAATATTTTTTGCAACATCAGTTACGGTAAGTCCACCCAAATCTTCAATTACTTTGTGGGAAACTACAGAGATGCTTTGAATCTGATCTCTCGGTTTAAGAGGTAACCTTGTAATCACTTCCAAACCTTCAGGTTGTTTGTTTTTTTCTCCAAAAAGTTCTACCTCTTCAATCGTGGTTTCTTTTCTTATTGTATCGTTTACTTTTTGTTGTGCTTTAGAAAAAGCTACTCCCAAAATTAGCAATGAGACAGATACCGTTTTTTTCATTTCATAAATTTGAAACAAAAATATTATTTTTATTAATTCTAAATAAATTATAATAAATGACAATTATCATTTCTGTTAAATTTATGCCAAAAAACACTTAGTTTTTAATGAATTTCCAAAAACACAGGATAGTATTTTAATTAACAGGATACTTTATCGCCTTATCAATCTCGATTGGATTGTTTTCTCTTAGCATTGCTTTTCTTCGTTCATCTGACATTCCTTTTAGCTGGTCTAAACTTTTTATCTGAACACTGGAAACGTAAAATGTAGTTTCGGGATTGGTATTAGATTTGAAAGCTTCAGCGATATCTTGCAAAGGATCGTTGTAAAGTTCTAACTGCTTTTTTGCAATGATTTTCTCTGTAACGGGAAGTGGTTTTTTCCCTGCAAAACTTTCAAGGAACTTAGCTTCATATGTTTTAGGCAGTTTCATACTTTTTGAAAGCTTAAACATAAAATTATTCTTATCGTCTTCAATCTCGAAAATCAATCCGGGAAGCCCCCGAAATTTGTATGGTCCTTCGCTCAGATTAACGTCTTTTGAAAACCATGCGATCCAATTTCTTCCGCCAAAAGTTGTAGTTGCTTTTTGTAAAGTATATTGCCCCTCAACTTTGGTATCATTCAAAAGCTTCCAATTCATTTTGTCGGTTGATTTTAAAGAGAAAAAATCATTCATTAAAATCAATGAAGTATTTTCAAAAGAGTTCTTTTTTCTAACGAGAGCAGGAAGATGATCATCCCATCTTGACACTCTTTGATCACGGATAATATTTAAAGAATCAGTTTCCGCATAAGAATAAGGATAAAATTTCACATCATCAGGATTGACATCCAAAATCATATTTTCGGCAGCCAATTCTGTTGCTGTTGAATCTAATTTGTAATGAAACTGATAAACGAATCGATGGGTTTGTGCTGAAATGATTAAAGGAAACAATAATAAAATCAGTTTTTTCATATATTTATTTTAATCAAAAATATCAATACTATTTGAATTAATATTAATTTATCATTAGATATTTAGTTTACATCATTCAAAATTGAAAACAAAAAAGTCCCTCTTCTTTCGAAAAGGGATTCATATTTAAGGTGTTGCTAAAAAACTTCCGACTTCCATCATCCATCTTCCAGCTTATTTATCACACTTTAATGAGAAAATGTATAACTCGCTTATTTCACCAGTATTTTTCCTGAAATTACATTTTCTTTTTCGTCAACTATACTATAAAAATAAACTCCTTCGTTGCTAAAGCTTGTTGGGATTTTATTGATTCCTTTTGTAAGAATAGTAGTTTTCACCAATCTTCCTTCAGCGCTTAAAATATGTAAAACGCCTTTACTTCCTAAAAAGTCCACGGTTAGTATATCGTCTTTTTTGAGTAAAGTGGGATATACGGTTATTTTACTTTTTAAAGTATTTTCTGTGTTACTGAGTGTTTGGGTATTAGTTTTTATAAAGAAAGCACCAAAACCAGTAACCGGGAATTTTACCGACCAAATCTGCATTATTGGATCCCAAGTGATGTCGCTATCCGCCGGATTAATAATTGATTCTTGTCCTGAATAACTTTGTGGTAAGCCAGAGCTATCCTGAGATGTACCTAGTATTTTTGATACTCTTATATTGGCAATGCCTTGCGTATCTCCTGCAGCAATTGGAAGTTTTGTTGAATTGATTATATTAAAACTATCAAAATCTTCTTGTGAGAAATAAAGAGTCAAGTCACCTGTTGCATTATTCGTAGCGCCATTTTGCATATTGATTTCCTGATGTCTTTTTACAAATGCAGGATGCTGTGTAGGATCTATCCATTCTTTTACAGAAAGCGTCCCTGTAATATCGGAAATATTTCCCATCGTAGTAATTTTCCCTATTGTATTGTAACAGATTCCCAAAGGATGTGTTCCCGTATTTTGTACAGTAGAACTTATGGCAATGTTTTCTTGAGGAAGAGTAATATTGTTTGAAACAGTTTCCAGAAGTGTCAATACATTGGGCGAGTTGCTGGTTTTAAGCTGATAAAAATTACAATTTTCATATAATAGTGCGATTACGGTTCCGTCTGTATTAAATGTAGACTCATGATGAATATCAACCATGTAGGCTTTATTGTTATAGAGTGACGTGATAGAATCTGCTACTATCGTATGTCCCATAAAGGTTTTGTAGCCGTCTAGATTCAGCAATATAGTATCCATCTCTTGTTGTGTGATCAGATTTTGTGAAATACCTCTGTACCAATAAAGTCCACCTGAATTTATTGTTGCACAGTTTCCTGTACAAGGAGCATTGGCTATCTTCTGTCTGGCCAAATCATTCATCTGAGTATATGATAATCCTAGATTAGCAATAGTTGGGCTTACCCCTCCATGAAGAAAAATATAAGGCCCTATTTTTTCAATGACATTTTTACTTCTGAGCCATCTTCCCAGTTCGCTTGTTGCATCGTGAATATTACTGATATTTTCTTGCATCAACTCAGAACTTATAAAATATTTATCATCCACATAACGCAAATCATTTATAAGATTCATCACATCATGATTTCCTAAAATAAAATGAATTTTACCTCCCACAGCAGCAGATTCAGCCTCTAGTTTATAAATAAGCCACAGACATTCTATCACTTGTGTTCCACGGTCAAACATATCTCCTGCAAATACTATCCGCCCTTTACCATAGATCCATTCATAGTTATTATTTATCACACCTGCCTTTTTCAAAAGAGAAACCAATGCAGGCATATTGCCTTCAATATCAGAAAAAACCAACATTTTCTGAGGCAATGGATAAGTCGATTTTTCTGTAGGATACTGCGTACGTAGATTTACCTGAAAACTTGTACCATCACCTACAGGACATGTAATTGTCTGTAATCCTGAAGATGGTAGGGTTTGAGTTATTAATTGTCCGTTGGTAATATGATGTACTATTTTTTGCCCGTTTCTGTCGAGAACATATGGACCATCATTTTCTATCACAGTAGTGTTATCAATAAGCAGTTCGGCGTCAAAAGAAACATCTGAACTGCCGGTATTTTGATTATGAACTTCGATGGCAATGGTATTATCTCCCTGATGAAATCTTGCTCCAGTAAGAATATAAGTATTGTATGCATTTTCATCAGAAATTGCGCCGGTCGTGCCAGTTGTATAAGTGATGGCTCCCGTCGGCATAAGTTCAGAACGTTTTGCTTCAACGCCATTAATATATATTACAACGCCATCATCATGCCTTATGTTAAGTTTAAACAAAACATTTTGGGGATTAAAAGGCAGATTTATTTTTTTTCTGAAATAATAAGCCAATGAAGGATTTTTCTTGATAAGTAATGTTGCTTCATCACCATCTCCAAAACCTAATTCGCCAAGACCTGAAGGCCAGCTTGTGTCGTTAAAGGTTTCCGCATTCCAGTTTGCAGGGGGAGCGGTTTCAACATTCAAATACTTCCAACTGCTGTTTTTGGGAAATACTACCTGAGGAACAACCAGCTCGGCATCGAAAGAAACATCCGAACTACTTGTGTTTTGATTATGAACTTCGATGGCGATTATATTTTCACCAGTCTGGAAGCTTGATCCTTGAATTGCATAAGAATGATATTTGTTCTCTTCACTATTAGGAAGGAAATCTGTAGTCCCTGTAGTAAACGTCACAGTTCCGGTAGGCATCAATGATGTACGTATTACTTCTACCCCATTTACATACACAATTGCCCCGTCATCATGCTTAAAGTTAAGATTAAAAATCATACCGGCAGGATTTGCAGAAATCGTAACTTTTTTTCTGAAATAATAAGTGACTGAAGGATTCTTTTTAACGAGCACTGTTGCCTCATCGCCCTCACCATAGCCGAATTCACCTGCTCCCGAAGACCAGCTCGCATCATCAAAGCTACTTGCGTTCCAAGTGGAAGGCGGCGCTGAATTTATATTCAGGTATTTCCACACACTTTCTTTCGGAAATATCACTTGCGCCCTTACTAAAGCGAAAGTAAACATTATCAAAATAAAAAATATTATTTTTTTCATAAATTTGTTTTTAGAAAAAATGGTCGGAATCTCTTCTGACCATTTTTCGATTAGTATTCAATAAGGTTTTAACAAGCTTATTTCACTATAATTTTACCTGAAATTATATTTTCTTTTTCGTCAGCTATACTATAAAAATAAACTCCTTCGCTGCTAAAGCTTGTTGGGATTTTATTAATTCCTTTTGTAAGTACATTAGTTTTTACTAACCTTCCTTCAGAGCTTAAAATATGCAAAACACCTTTACTTCCTAAAAAGTTTACATTTAATAGATCATCTTTTTTAAGTACAGTAGGATACACAGTTATTTTGTTTTTAAAAGTATTTTCTATGGTACTGAGTGTTGAAGAAAAAACCAGCTCAGCATCGAAAGAAACATCTGAACTAGTTGTCCTTTGATTATGGACTTCGATGGCAATTGTATTTTCGCCAGCCTGGAAGCTCGATCCTTGTATTGTATAAGAAATATATGTATTTTCTAGATTATTAGGAAGAAAATCTGTTGTTTCTGTAGTATACGTCACAGGTCCAGCAGGCATCAATGATGTACGTATTACTTCTACCCCATTTACATATACGATCGCTCCGTCATCATGCTTGAAATTAAGATTAAATGTCATACCGGAAGGGCTTGTAGAAAACGTAACTTTTTTTCTGAAATAATAAGTTATTGATGGATTCATTTTTACGAGAACTGTCGCCTCATCACCCTCACCAAAACCAAATTCACCCGCACCTGACGGCCAACTAGTATCATTAAAGTTGCTTGCGTTCCAAGTGGAAGGCGGTGCTGAACTTATATTCAGGTATTTCCACATACTTAGTTTTGGAAATATTGCTTGCTGTGCACTTACTACAGCAAACGTCATCACAAAAGAAATAAAAAGTAATAATTTCTTCATAATTTGTGTTATTATTGATTAATATTAGTGTTTAAATTACTATAATTTACACATTTCTAAGCTATTAATTAATTTTAACCTGACCGTTAATTATTTATGTAAATATTTTATGTTAAATAAATTTTGTAGGACTACTAATAATATTTATTTATTTTAAAAAGTATTAAATCATAAATCTTTATGAGAAAATATCCAAACTATAGAAATGTTAAAATCTGTTAAAAAAAACGCTAATCAAACTCGAAATTTCATAATTATTTCTGATCATATTGTAAAAAGTATTTCTTCTTTTTTCTGAAAATGGGTTTGTGAATCCTTTAAAACAAAAAAATCCCTCTTCTTTCGAAAAGGGATTTATATTTAAGGTGTTGCTAAAAAACTTCCGACTTCCATCTTCCATCTTCCAGCTTATTTATCACACTTTAATTTCTACGTCAACTCCTGAAGGAAGTTCTAATTTCATTAGAGCATCAACAGTTTTAGAAGAAGAAGAGTAGATATCCATCAATCTCTTGTGAGCTGATAATTGGAACTGCTCTCTTGCTTTTTTGTTAACGTGAGGAGATCTCAACACTGTGAAGATTCTCTTATTCGTTGGCAATGGAATTGGTCCGTTTACAACAGCACCAGTAGCCTTTACCGTTTTTACGATTTTCTCAGCAGACTTGTCTACCAAGTTGTAATCGTAAGATTTTAGTTTTATTCTGATTCTTTGTGACATTTCTTTACTTTAAAAAATTAACCTTTTGCTTTAGCAATAATATCTTCAGCAACGTTTTGAGGAGTAGCCTGGTACTTCTCTAATTCCATAGAAGAAGTAGCTCTTCCTGATGAAAGTGTTCTTAGAGTCGTAACATATCCGAACATTTCAGATAATGGAACTGAACCTTTGATAACAACGGCACCGTTCTTTTCTTCTTGTCCACTGATTGTACCTCTTCTCTTGTTAAGGTCACCAATGATGTTACCCATATATTCTTCCGGAGTTACAACCTCCAATTTCATAATAGGCTCCATAATTACTGGCTTAGCAGCACGTCCCGCTTCTTTAAATCCTAATTTAGCAGCTAATTCGAAAGAAAGTGCATCAGAATCCACCGCGTGGAAAGATCCGTCTTTAAGAGTAACTTTAATACCTTCAACTTCGAAACCAGCCAAAGGACCGTTCTTCATTGCAGCTTTAAAGCCTTTTTCAATTGCAGGAACAAATTCTCTAGGAACGTTACCACCTTTGATCTCATTGATGAATTCTAAACCAACTTTACCTTCCTCAGCAGGTCCAAGTTCAAATACGATATCCGCAAATTTACCTTTACCACCAGATTGTTTTTTGTAAACCTCTCTGTGCTGAGCAACTTTTGTTAAGTTTTCTTTGTATTCTACCTGAGGTTGACCTTGGTTAACTTCAACTTTGAATTCTCTTCTCATACGGTCAACAATGATATCTAAGTGAAGCTCACCCATACCAGAGATAATCGTTTGTCCTGAAGCCTCGTCTGTTCTAACCGTAAATGTAGGATCTTCTTCAGCTAATTTAGCTAGAGCGTTACCCATTTTATCTTGGTCAGCCTTAGTTTTAGGCTCAACAGCGATACCAATTACCGGATCAGGGAAAACCATCGATTCTAGAACGATTGGGTTTTTCTCGTCACACATAGTATCACCAGTTTTAATAGATTTGAAACCTACAGCAGCACCAATATCACCAGCTTCAATATATTCTACCGGGTTTTGCTTGTTAGCGTGCATTTGATAGATTCTAGAGATTCTTTCTTTATCTCCTGAACGAGTGTTCAAGATATAAGAACCTGCATCTAGTCTTCCAGAGTATGCTCTGAAGAATGCCAATCTTCCTACGAAAGGATCGGTAGCAATCTTAAATGCTAAAGCCGCGAAAGGCTCGTTTACATCTGGTTTTCTGAAAATCTCAGCGTCTGTTCTTGGGTCAGTACCTTTGATATCATCTTTATCTAATGGAGAAGGCAAGTATTTACATACTGCATCCAACATAAACTGTACTCCTTTGTTCTTGAATGAAGAACCACAAGTCATTGGGATAATAGATAAATCGATAGTAGCTTTTCTAAGAGCTTCGTTGATTTCGTCTTCAGAAATTGAATCTGGATCTTCGAAGAATTTCTCCATCAAAGTATCATCATAATCTGCTACTGCTTCAACTAATTTCTCTCTATATTCCAGAACTTCATCTTTCATATCTTCCGGAATTGGAACT
The DNA here is from genome assembly GCF_003815915.1 of Chryseobacterium indoltheticum. Lineage (NCBI taxonomy): Bacteria > Pseudomonadati > Bacteroidota > Flavobacteriia > Flavobacteriales > Weeksellaceae > Chryseobacterium > Chryseobacterium indoltheticum. Next base: position 727,864 of record NZ_CP033929.1, on the reverse strand, counting down.
ACCTCGAAAGTAGCACCTTGTCCAGCTTCATCCCAGATGATCGCTCTGTTTTTAATTAAGTCTACAACACCTTTGAAATCTTCTTCAGCACCGATTGGTAAAACGATAGGAACTGCGTTTGATCCCAACATTGTCTTAACCTGGTTTACCACGTTAAGGAAGTCAGCACCTTGTCTGTCCATTTTGTTTACGAATCCCATTCTTGCAACTTTGTAGTTGTCAGCAAGTCTCCAGTTTGTTTCAGACTGAGGCTCTACTCCATCTACTGCAGAGAATAAGAATACCAATCCATCCAATACTCTCAAAGATCTGTTTACTTCTACTGTGAAGTCAACGTGTCCCGGTGTATCGATGATGTTGAAGTGGTAAGGTTTAGTATCAGCTAAAGGTTTTCCTTGGTCTGTTGGAAAGTTCCAAGAACAAGTAGTTGCAGCAGAAGTAATAGTAATACCTCTTTCTGCTTCCTGCTCCATCCAGTCCATTGTAGAAGCACCATCGTGAACTTCACCAATTTTGTGGTTTACACCTGTATAGAATAAAATTCTTTCTGTAGTGGTAGTCTTACCCGCATCAATGTGCGCAGCAATACCGATATTTCTTGTAAATTTAAGATCTCTTCCCATTTCAGATTAGAATTTAAAGTGTGAAAACGCTTTGTTAGCTTCCGCCATTTTGTGAGTATCACTCTTTTTCTTGTAAGCAGCACCTTCTTCTCTTGAAGCCGCTACAACTTCATTAGCCAATTTCAAAGCCATAGACTTATCATTTCTCTTTTTAGAGTAGCTAATTAACCATTTCATTGCCATAGAAATTTTTCTATCAGCTCTGATTGGCATAGGAATCTGGAAGTTTGCTCCACCTACTCTTCTAGAACGTACTTCTACGTGAGGCATAACGTTAGTTAATGCATCTTTCCAGATTTCAAGGGCAGTCTTTTCAGTTTCTCCTTTTTTAGTTTCTACGATATCCAATGCATCATAGAATATTTTGAATGCGATTGACTTCTTACCGTCAAGCATCAAGTTGTTTACGAATCTAGTTACCAATTGATCATTAAATTTTGGATCTGGTAACAACGGTCTTTTTTTCGCTTTTGTCTTTCTCATTGTTTCTGTACCTTATTTAATGATTATTTTTTCTTACCTTTAGCTGGAGCAGCTGCTGCCTGACCTGGTTTAGGTCTCTTAGCTCCATACTTAGATCTTCTTTGAGTTCTTCCGTTAACTCCAGCAGTATCCAACGCACCTCTTACGATGTGATATCTTACTCCTGGTAAATCTTTTACTCTCCCCCGCGTACCAATACTATCGAGTGCTCTTGAAGATTATGTCCTTCACCTGGGATATAGGCGTTAACTTCTTTACCGTTTGAAAGTCTTACCCTTGCAACTTTTCTAAGTGCAGAGTTAGGTTTCTTAGGAGTGGTAGTATATACTCTCGTACATACACCTCGTCTTTGTGGACAAGAATCAAGTGCAGCCGATTTACTCTTCTTGGTAAGTGCGACTCTTCCTTTTCTAACTAATTGTTGAATAGTAGGCATTTAATTGCTTTTATTTTAGGGTGCAAAAATAATAATAATTTTTTAATTGACAATCAGTTATGTAGAAATAATAATCTTTATCTAATTTAAACTAACCTTATGATTATATATAATTTACATCAAGCAGGGAGATACAGCTCACTATAAAAACTTTTATGTCTTCAAAAATATTATATATTTTTAGCTATGAAACATTTAATTCCTGATTAATTGGAACCGCAAATTTGATTTTAAATGATTTATTATAATTTATCTTACTTTATATAGCTAAACTAATCTCACTTTTTTCAAAAAGGGAATATAGTTATCATCTATAAATACACAACAATTTCGGCACAATATTTCCTTAACTTAGAGATATCAAAAATAAACTTATGAAAAACGCTAATATTATTGGTTTAAAAGAAGCCGACTGCCAAAACATTTCAGAAAAACTGAATATTTTACTTGCCAACTACTCCGTATTTTATCAAAACACAAGAGGATCTCACTGGAATATTAAAGGTGAGCAATTTTTCACATTACACCCCAAGTTTGAAGAGCTATACAACAGTTTAGTTTTAAAAATCGATGAAATTGCAGAACGTATATTGACTTTAGGAGCAACTCCGGCACATAATTATTCAGATTACCTGCAGGTTTCTACCATCAAAGAAAGCAAAGAAGTAAGCGATGGCAACAAAAGTGTAGAGATCATTCTAAATTCTTTTAAAGTTGTAATCGATTTACAAAGAGAACTTCTAGACATTACAGACAAAGCTGGCGACGAAGGTACCAACTCACAAATGAGCGATTATATTACCGAGCAGGAAAAAGAAGTTTGGATGTACAACTCTTATTTAGGAAAGTAAAAACCAGACAAAATCATTACAATATTAAAAAATCGTCTTACATTTAGACGATTTTTATTTTAAATAAACTAAATTTGTGTTAAAATTACACAATATGCAAAATATGACTTTTAACTCCATTCTCGACAACGATTTCTATAAAATCACCATGCAAAATGCCGTGGTAAAACTTTTCCCAAGTCAAACTGTAAAGTACCAATTTATCAATCGTGGGAAACATCATTTTCCTGAAGGCTTTGATCATGCTTTAAGAGAAATCGTCAATAAAATGGCCGAACTGAAACTTACTAAAGACGAGAAAAAATTTCTGGCAAAAACCTGTCCTTATCTAGATCTTCCTTATTTAGATTTTCTTGAAGGCTACCATTATGATCCGTCTGAAGTAAAAATTCTGCAAACAGGCAACGATTTGTCGGTAACCGTTGAAGGACTTTGGTATCGCACGATTCTTTGGGAAGTTCCATTATTGGCTTTAATCAGCGAGTTGCATTACGAAATGAATCACATGGAAAGAGATTCAAACGAAATTGTAATGGCCAAAACATTAGAGAAAGCAGATTCATTAAATAAATTAGGCGTAACATTTGCCGAATTTGGTACAAGAAGAAGACATTCCTATAAAGTACAAAACCTGGTGATGGAAGCTTTAACCCAGAAAAAAGAATCTACATTTATAGGAAGCTCCAATGTACATTTTGCAATGAAATATGGTGTAAAACCAATTGGAACCCACGCCCATGAATGGTTTATGTTCCACGGAGCCGAATTTGGTTTTAAAATGGCCAACGAATTAGCGCTTGAACATTGGGTTGATGTTTATCGTGGTGATTTGGGAGTCGCTCTTTCAGACACTTATACAACTGATGTTTTCTTCCAGCAATTTGATAAAAAATTCGCAAAACTTTTCGACGGAGTTCGTCATGACAGCGGCGATCCGTTAGAATTTGCCGATAAGACGATAGCTCATTATCAGCGTCATTCAATTAATCCATTATTTAAGTACATTATTTTTTCTGACGGCTTAAATCTCGAAAAAGTAGAAGAAATCACCAATTACTGTAAAGGAAAAATTGGGGTTTCTTTTGGAATCGGAACTAATCTTACTAATGATGTCGGTTTAAAACCAATGAATATCGTAATGAAACTTATTGGCGTTCAATCTTTAAATAAAGAATGGATTCCGACTGTGAAACTATCTGATGAACACGGAAAATACACCGGTGATCCGAAAATGATCGAGCTGGCGAAGGAGTTTTTAAGAATAAAAGATTAATACTAATAAAAGCTGTATTTGTACTTAAATTAGAATTGAGTATTAAATATTAATTCATTAAATTAGCTTATTATCAAATCATTAAAACTTATTCTATGAAAAACATGAATTCAACAAAGCTTTCAAGAAAAGCACTAAAAGAGATCAAAGGAGGGAACGACCTTCAGCCAGCTTTAATCTGTAATTGTAGTGGGGAAGCCCTAATTATGTGCCCTGATGGAACTATTTCCATGACAGATTATATTTGCGCAGAGAATGGAAAGTGTATCGCAAATACCGGTTTTTGTAATAACGAACCCGTTTTAGAACCAGTTTAAAAATTAAAATTTCAGAAAATCTACAAAATAATAAAGCCTCGTAATAATTATGAGGCTTTTTTGCATTTATCAATTCTTAATGTTCTAAAAAATTAAATTAAGTTCCTCAAACCGCAAAATAATTTTTTGTTTCGTAATTTTGAGAAATGGAAATCACTTACCTGATCATTGGATGTTTTGCCGGAGCTATTATTGGCGCAGTTCTTATTTATTTTATTTTGAAGTCGTCTATGGTTTTAAGAAGTTCTTATGATGAACTCAATTATTTAAATATTAAAACGAAAGCAGATTTAGAGAACTTAAATCTGAAAATTCAGGATTTAGATCAAGCGATTAAGAATGAAAAAGATTTTAATCTTCAGCAGTCTGACCTATTAAATGATCTTAAAAATGAATTCTCCAAAATTTCAGCAGAAAACACTTTTCTTCAGACTCAGTTTGATGAGCAAAAACTTTTAAATCAAAAGCAAAATACTCAAATTGAATTGATACTGAATGAAAAACAGAATTTATATGCTAAAAACTCAGAACTAACTGCTCAAAATGAGGGTTTACATCATTCCTTAGAAACACAGAAAGAAGAAATTAAAAAAATTCAGGAAGAAGGGAAACTTCAGTTTGAAAATTTGGCCAACAAGATTTTAGAAGAAAAAACAGAAAAATTCACAACCGTTAATCAAAATAATCTAAAAAATATTCTTGAACCTTTTCAGGAGAAAATCAATGATCTAAAAAATAAAGTCAATGAAGCTTACGAAAAGGAAAACAAAGAACGTTTTTCCCTTGCTGAAAAAGTAAAAGAACTTGCTCTGCTCAACCAACAGATTTCCGAAGATGCTAAAAAACTCACCAAAGCCCTGAAAGGAGAAAGCAAAACTCAGGGAAATTGGGGCGAAATGATCCTGGAAAGTATTCTGGAAAAATCGGGATTGGTAAAAGGAAGAGAGTATTTTCTGGAGCACGAGCTCAGAGACGAAGATAACAAAGCTTTATTTTCAGAATTTTCGGGCAAAAAAATGCGTCCGGACGCAGTTGTAAAATATCCTGACGAAAGAAATGTAATCATTGACTCTAAAGTTTCTTTGACCGCTTTTACTGAGTTGGTTGACGAAACAGATGCTGATATTTATGAAATAAAAGTCAATCAGCATTTATCATCCATAAAAACCCACATCAGCCAATTAAGCCAAAAAGCGTACGATGATTACGGGAAATCGCTCGACTTTGTCATGATGTTTATCCCAAGTGAACCCGCTTATATTTCTGCAATGCAAGCCGATCAAAACCTTTGGAATTTTGCTTACGAAAAGAGAATTTTACTTTTAAACCCGAGCAACCTGATCACTTCTTTAAAATTGATCGCCGATCTTTGGAAAAGAGAATATCAGAACCGAAATTCTATGGAAATTGCCGATCGCGGTGCTAAATTATATGATAAATTTGCCGGCTTTGTAGAAAATCTTGAAAAGGTTGGAAAAAATTTAGACCAAGCAAAAAATGTTTACACGGATGCTTTCAAGCAGCTTTCTACCGGAAATGACAATCTGATTGCTCAGACCCAGAAACTAAAATCTCTAGGAATTAAAAATAAGAAAGAGCTTCCACAAAGCTTGATCAATGGTATAAATAATGATTTATAATTGATAAATGATTTTTAAAAATTATTTTTGCATCAATTATCAATCATTTACCACTTATGATCATCGAAAGTTTCCAGAACGAAAAGATAAAACACATTACCAAACTCCTTACAGACAACCGCTTTCGTAAAAAATCGGGAGTTTTTGTGGTAGAAGGGCAACAGGAAAACGAAAGAGCTCAGCAGTATCATTTTGAAGCCGTAGAATTTTTTATCTGCGAAAATATTTTCAAAGGAAAGACTCCTCAAGAAAAAATTCACTTTGTCAATGATAAGGTTTATGAGAAAATTGCGTATCGTGGGAGTTCAGAAGGGATCATCGGAATCTATAAAACCAAAGAAGCTCCTCTTAATAGCTTTAAACCAAAAGAAAACTCAACCATAATTATTGTGGAAGGCGTTGAAAAACCCGGAAACCTGGGTGCGATTTTAAGAAGCTGTGAAGCTTTCGGAATTGATGCCTTGATTGTTGCTGACGGAAAAACAGATTTTTACAATCCAAATGTAATCCGGTCAAGTGTAGGTTGTCTTTTTGGAATGGACGTTTTTCAGGCTGACAACAATGAGGTCTACGAATTTTTACAGAAAAACAGCTTCAACATCTATACAACCATAATGGATGAGACTTCAAAAGATATGTTTGAGCGAGATTTCAAAAAGCGTTCAGCAGTTTTATTTGGCACCGAACATTCGGGATTGAGTAAATTCTGGTTTGATAAAGGTGAGAATACATTAATACCAATGACAGGAAGTATTGACTCATTGAATTTGAGTAATGCCGTAGCCATTACCTGCTATGAAGCTTTAAGACAAAAGAAATCTTAAACGATAAGACATAAAAAAACCGTCTCGCTAAGCGAAACGGTTCTTTTATTGTAGCAGTAGCTAGAATTATTTCTTAACTTTAGCTGAATCAGACTTAGCTTCAACGCTATCTTTCTTCATATCAGCAACAGCTTTAGTAGAATCAACAGCAACGTTAGCTGTAGAATCGATAGCGTTCTGAGTTGAATCAGCGTTAGCTTCGATAGAATCGTTAGTACCAGTTGTAGCTTCACCTTTCTTACAAGCAACTAAAGAGATAGCAGCGATTGCAGCTACGAATAATGACTTTTTCATAATAAATTAAATTTAATTTTGTTAATATTGTTTTTTAAATCTTTTTCTCTGTTCGGTTATTTGAACAAGACAAAGGTATAGCAGATATAAAATTTGTTTATGAAAAATAATTGTAATAACTTTGTAAAATCGTTTTACAAATAAACAAAACTGATAATCAACAATTTAACTACTTTTTTATAAAGTGACAGATTTAGACCTCTTACATTTTGAGCAGCTCAAAAAGGACGTTCAAGCTCAATATTTGAAAGAATACACCCCTTCTTATGATGAAATATCTAAGTGGAAGGGTATTGATATCATCTATTTTCAGGAAGACCTTAGGAAAAAAGCCAAAGGGAACATCAGTGAAAAATCTTTTTACACTTATTTTAAATCATCTCCTGTATCAAAATTACCTCGTATCGATATGCTCAATTTATTGAGTATTTATGCAGGTTACGACTCTTGGTACGATTTTAAGAAGAAACATCTTTTTGCCGGAGAATTACTAAGTGATGAAAAGGATCTGAGTGATGAAGAACTGAAAGAATTAGAAAAAACAGTTTCGAGCGCATTAAACTTACCTAAAACCGAATCCGAACCTAAAAAGATGGAGTTTAACAGTGAAGAAAACACTGTTTTACAAAAAAACAATATTGAAAATCAGACAATTGAAAAAAAACAACCTATTTCTGAAATTGCTGAAAGATCAGAAATAAAGCCTTTAAAAAAGAACCATCAAAGGACTGCATGGATTGCTGCAACATTGGTTTTTGTAACTTTATTAGGCCTTTTGGGTTTTAAAGATGAAATTTTTCAAAAAACTTATGTGTATTGCTTTACAGATGCCGACAGAAATCTAAACGTTCAGCGTGATATTGAGATTAAAGTAATCAAAGAAAATGAATCTCCAATTTTATACAGAATAAAACCAGGTGAATGTTTCAGATATCCTACAAAAGACAAAACGCTGAAAATGCAGATCAGCTCTACGGTTTATGAAGATCTTGAGGTCAACAGAAATCTAGAGAATGCTCCTGAAAATGAAACAATAGAGCTCAAGCCTGATGATTATAAAATGGCGCTTTATTATTTCTCTATAAAAGATATTAACGGAGAAAACTCTGAACAGCTCATCAAGCAGAAAAGAAAGCAGCTGGAAAATCTGATCAGCAATATGGCTACAATAACGCAGGTTTATGACAGTGACATCTACGGCCTTGAAACTTTAGATAAGCAGGATTATATTACTTTGGTAACGACACCTACCACTTCACTAAAGAACCTGAACGTAATCGAAATGAAAAAAGATAAAGGAAAAATAGTATCTATCAAATTTAAAATCTCAAACCATGAAAACAATAAATAACTTTTTGTTTTTAACGATACTTCTTGGCGTGATTATGACCGCCTGCACAAAAAAAGAAGAACACAACAATATAAGCGATCTTGAAAAATTAAGAAACACAAACAATATCAATGTCCCGATGGACAGCACGCAAGCGATTAATTCTATTACTCTGCAAAAAGTACAGGACGTGCTTGATCTGTCTACGCTTTACCTTTCCGGAAATAAAAAGACAGAAATAGACACTGCTATTTACTCAAAAATTGAAAAATATTTTCAAAAATCTGATTCTACTACTTTTCACGGGCTGTTTAAAGAACTTGAAAGCCTTAAAGTAAAAAAGGTGAAAGTGAGCAACATTAATGTTTTTAAGAAAATTAATGATAAAGACACCTTAGATTTTGCAAAGTTTAGTGTGGAATATATTGGTGATAAAAATAAATCGATCGGAAATTTCGAAAGAAGTGCACAATATACGCTTGTCTCTAAAGCGACAGAAAAAAATAAAGAATTTAAGTTTTACTTTATTAAATTCTATTCTGATTTAACAGAAAAAGACAGCACATCAGTACCTGTCACAAGATAGTCTAAAGGGATATCATTTTCCCAGACATCATCAATTATATCATCGGGGTTAAAATAATTAACTCCGATTTTTTTTGAATTTTTTGAAATATTTTCAAAGAACTGATCATAAAAACCTTTTCCATATCCTACTCTATTCCCTTTAAAATCACAATAAAGCAAAGGAGTAATCACAAAATCAAAATCTAGCACTTCCGAATCTTCATTTGAAACAGGCTCTGAAATCCCCCAATTATTGGTTTCAAATTGCGTGTCGGAGAAAATTTCAACAGAAATTAATTTTGTATCGACAATTTTAGGAACAAAAACTTTTATGTTTCTGCTGAGAAAATAATCAATAAAAATCTGGGTGTTTATTTCTTTAAACTTTTCAATCGGAATGAAAATATGGACTTTCTGGTTGGAAACCGGTTTAAAAAAATTGATGAAATTTTCAAAAATTCTTTCAGACAAAAGGAAAACCTCATCTTGTGACAGATTTTTTCTTTTTTCGAGATATATTTTTCTGATTTCTGATTTTTTCATTCTCAAATTTATAAAAAATAGCTTTATACAAAGCCATTTTAGAGATAGCGCTTCTACGGAGCGCCAAATTTTGTTGCAGTATTTATCTACACAGATAAAAATCCTACAGCGTTTTCAAACAACATTTAATTCAACAAAAAAGTTTGCACTCCTACGGAGCGCAAACTTTATATTATTATAAACCAGAGGAATTCTATCCTAAAATTTTATATATTTTATCAGACAAACGAACCCTGAACGGAAGCTCAAAAGTAATTTGATCTCCTGCTTTTGCTGTTTCACAAGAGCTGCCATCAACCAGCATTTCAGTAATGATAACTTCCTGTTCACCGGTTGTAGGACCAGAGATTAAAATCTTGTCTCCAACTGAAACTTCATTATTTTCAATTAAAAACTGGGCAATCTTTGATTTTGTGTAGTAATGTTCAGCTTTTCCGAGCAGCGCTTTTTTGACAGCAATCTTCTGACGAATATTTTTTGAATCAACTTTTGCTAAAGATTTATTGGGTAAATCACCTGATTTTTTAAAGGTCAAAGCATCAGATTTTCCTTTTCTGAAAACTTTATTTCCTACCTGCAATCCCTTTCTTAGTGCGACTTGCTCTTCTACAGGTAAATGCGTTATTTCTAAACATTCCGTTGAACAGCAGTTTTCCATTGCCGTCTTACAGTCATCACATTGTATAAATAGTAAATGGCACGCATCATTGGCACAATTGGTATGATTATCACAAGGTTTTCCACATTGATGACACTGTGAAATAATATCGTCGGTAATTCTTTCACCTAACCGATGATCAAACACAAAGTTTTTACCTAAAAATTTACTTTCAACACCATCTTCCTTTACCTGACGTGCATACTCAATAATTCCACCTTCCAATTGGAAAACATTTTTAAAACCCTGATGTTTAAAATAAGCGCTGGCTTTTTCACAACGGATTCCGCCGGTACAATACATCAGCAGATTTTTATCTTCTTTAAAATCCTGAAGCTGTTCGTTGATAATCGGTAAACTTTCTCTGAAGTTTTCTACATCCGGAGTAATGGCGCCTTCAAAATGACCGACTTCACTTTCGTAGTGATTTCTAAAATCAACGACAATCGTATTCGGGTCTTCAAGCAAATTATTGAATTCTTGTGCTTTAAGGTGAATTCCTTTATTGGTCACATCAAAAGTATCATCATTCAGGCCATCGGCAACAATCTTATGCCTAACTTTAATTGTTAATTTTAAGAAAGAATGGTTGTCTTGTTCGATAGCCACGTTGAGACGAATGCCTTTCATAAAATCATAGGCTTCCAGCGTATTTTTAAAATCGTCAAATTGATCTGCAGGAATACTCATCTGAGCATTAATTCCTTCATGCGCAACGTAGATACGACCCAATGCATCGAGTGCATTCCAGGCTATAAATAATTCGTCGCGAAATTTTTTGGGATCTTCAATTTTGGCATACGCATAGAAAGACAAAGTAAGGCGTTGCTTACCGGCTTCATCAATAAGCTGAGCTCTTTCTTCTGCGCTTAAGGTGTTATACAGTTGCATGCTATAAACGTTTTAAGTGAGAAAAATATTTTTGCAAAGATAATACTTTTAAACGGAGTTCATCCAAGTGATAATTATCACTTGGATATTCCTGAGGTGGTAAAAATGTCAGTATTTTTTTTTAATTAATTCTTAAGCTTTGTTAATAATACTTCGTAAATTATGACTTAAGATATAAAATGACACAATACTCGTTAAATTTTAGTTAAAACGGTAACACAGCATAGTAATTGCATACTTATTTAACAGTAAATTTGTGTTCAACAATACAATAATTAAAACAGAAAACATACAATGAAGAGTACTTTTAAAAAACTTTTACCATTTGCCGTTGTGGGGATCCTATCAGGAGCTACTACTGTTGGCGTACAACAATATTTAGTTCACGATTCTAATAACGGGGATCAATCTTATTTTACCAAATCAAACAACGCCTCTTTTGTAGGGATGAATACTGCAACCGTGGGTGATGATTTTGTGAAAGCGTCTAAAATGACCGTACCAGCTGTTGTTACGATTAAAAATTATCAAAACAGGGCATCAAGCAGAGCTTCTGAGCAGGATTTGTTTGACTTCTTTTTTGGTGATCCTCTTGGAGGAAAAGGTCAACAAAGACAAAAACAACAGCAAGCACCAGAGAATATGCCTTCAGGGCTAGGATCGGGAGTGATTATTTCTCCGGACGGGTATATTATTTCAAACAATCACGTTGTGGCGGGAGCCAATAAGCTTGAAGTTGTTTTAAGCAATAAAAAATCCTACATCGCAACATTGGTAGGCACAGATCCCAACACCGATATTTCATTATTGAAAATCGAAGAAAAAGGTTTGCCTTATTTAAACTTTGCCAATTCTGATAATATTGAAGTTGGACAATGGGTTCTTGCAGTAGGAAATCCGCTTGGGTTGAATTCTACTGTTACAGCGGGAATTATTTCTGCAAAAGGAAGAGGAATAGGAATTCTGAGCGGACAGGGAAAAGCAACAAACCCAATCGAAAGCTTTATACAAACTGATGCCGCTATTAATCCCGGGAACTCAGGAGGAGCATTGGTGAATGTGAATGGTGATTTAATTGGAATTAATTCAGCGATCTCATCAACAAACGGATATTATCAAGGATACGGATTTGCTGTTCCAGCGAATTTAGCAAGAAAAATTATTGAGGATATCAAGAAATTCGGTATTGTACAAAGAGGTTTCTTAGGTGTAAATTCTTTAGATCTATCAAATGATCAGCAAGTTGCTTTTTACAACCAAGAAAAGAAAACCAATATAAAACCGGGTTCAGGAGTTTATATTATTGGACTTCCTGACAATAGTGGTGCACAGGATGCAGGAATGAAAATCGGTGATATCATTACTAAAATTGATGGAGTCAACATTACAGATTTTGCTGATCTCTCTGTTGCCATCGGAAGTAAAAGACCAGGTGACAAAGTACAGGTGACCTATACAAGAAACGGAAAAGAAACGACGTCAACCGTTACATTGAGAGATCAAAAAGGTGGAACTTCAGCGAGAACTAAAGCCGATCTAAGCGTTACCGAAAAAATAGGTGCCGAGTTCCAAAGTCTGGATGACAGAACGAAAGCTTACTATGGATTAAGCAGCGGAGTTGTTGCTAAAAATGTAGTGGAAGGAAGCGAAATCGCTAAGGCGGGTATCGTTGACGGTTATATCATTACAGAAATTAACGGGAAGCCAGTAAATTCTCAGAAAGATGTAGAAAACTTATTAAATAAATTCACCGGAACAGGCCAGATAAAATATATGGATGATTACGGAAGAGGTTATCAAAGAGGATTCAAAATGCCTTAATAGAATACATTAACAGTAAACAAAAACGCTGCAGACTTCAAAATCTGCAGCGTTTTTTTTATGTTTTTTAAATTACTTTCTATTCATTTTTTCAGCAATTATTTTCTTTTTATTTCTTTCATAAATCACCTCAACGATCTTACCGCCCATCCATGCGAATGGAAAAAAGACAAGGAAGATAGAAATTTTATAGAACGTAGGATGATAAGGAAGAATAATTACATCAAGCATTGCAATAAAAAGCATGATGAAACCAATAAGAATCGCATAAGCTACTTTTGCATATTTTACAATCATCGCAGTAACAACGCCGCCTACAGTAGTACCAAGCCCAGAAATAAAAAGCAGAAAGCCAAAAAAGGCATCATTATTTTTCATACTTTCTAAAAATCTCTGCCAATGCTCAAACGGAGCAAATGCATCAAAGGTAACCCACTTAGGAAAAGCCCTTATACCAAGAGTGATTATAAGCCCTGCAATCACAAGACCTACCAAAACCGCAAATGTATTTCTTATAAAACTCATTAATCCTGATGTGCAATCATAGAAATTTCGATATCAACATTCTTTGGCAGACAAGAAACCTGTACAGTCTCACGAGCCGGGAAGCTTTCAGCATCAAGATAAGATGCATAAATATCATTCATTACCGCAAAATCATCCATACTTTTAAGGAAAATACTCGCTTTAACAACATTTTTAAACGTCATGCCTGCTTCTGTAAGAATCGCTTCAAGGTTTTTCATTACCTGATGTGTTTCCTTCTCAATTCCTTCTACCAATTTACCCGTTGCAGGATCTACAGGAATCTGACCAGAGATATACAAAACTCCGTTGGCAAGATTTGCCTGAGAATAAGGACCAATAGCTGCAGGAGCATTAACTGTGTTGATGATTGTTTTCATATATAGATTTATTTACTTTAAAAATCATACCAAATCATTTACGATTTGAATATACTTTATTTTGGGTGCAAAGATAAAATTTATATTGTAAAATCAGTATGACTTTAGAAAGGTGCATTTGGCTGAGTAAAACTTCTGTCTTTATACTTCAAAGCATCGCTTAATATATTTGCTTTAATTCCGATAAAGAAATCATAAACTTTGTATTGCCCAAAAGGCACCCAGTTAAAATTAATGGTAAAACTACGCTGATCTCTTGAGAAACCTATTCTTGTATAAGCCAGCTCCTTGGTCACCATATCGTAATGTGTACTTCCGTTGATATTCCAGTAAGGAGTAAGCTTTAAGCTTCCATCCAGACCGATGGATGCTATTTTATTAGCGGTTCTCGTCAAGTTTCTTGAATATTGGTAATTGGCATTCACATTCAGGGTCCAGGCCTGATCAAAGTGTGCATAGTTATCATCATCAAAGAAGTAATTCTCGTTTCTGATCTCACCTTTTTGCGAATAGGTTTTGGCGTAATCTTTTTTCTCTCCAAACAATTCGCTGCTTAAAGGATAAGAAAGCTGCACATTGAAGCCTTGTACGCTAAACGAACCGAAATCTTCTGTTCTAATACCGGTATCTGATCCCGGAGCAAATAAAATCTTGTATGGCTCAATAGACAAACTTGTATTTACGCTTAGTTTATTATCGAAGAAAGAAGACTGCCCGCTCACCGAAATAATCGACCAAGGATGGCTTTTTGCCGCAAAGTTGTAATTCCCGCTGATATTTAAAGATTCGAAAATCTTCATTTTTTTCACTCCGGTAGAATCACTTTTAGACTTTACCTTCATTTCGATGTTGTTACCAATGTTATAGCTTAAGGCTCCCACCATTCCCGTCGTCGGCGTTCCTACAATTCCTCTGTCAAAAATAGAATATGGCGTTAAAGCTCCATTGGCATTATAGAAATTTTTGAAATATCCGAATTGCTCACCGCCAAAATCAGGAGAATATGTGAAGCCAATACTTGGTGTCACCATATGTCGTATCGCTTCTATTGTAGATCCTTTTTTGAAGTTGAGCATTCCGTACAACTGAGTCTGCACACTTGCAGATGTAGAAAATATACTGTATCCGGCAATTTGCTTATTGATCTGGTCAACCTCTATATTTTGTACAGGATCATAATATTTCGTAAGCGTTTTTGTTGTTAAAGCATTATCAATTGTCGCTGACAAACTGAATGTGAAATACTTGGCAAAAGTCGTATTGGTTCCTAATGCAATATTATTTTTTAATCCAGTTTGTAATTTATCCCACATTGCGTCGGTAAACAGCTCTCCTTCTTCTGTACTTACAAAGTTAGAAAGGTTCAATCCTGTATTTACCGTTATGTTTTCTAATAATCCGGATCTTACACCGGTTTTAGACTTAAATAAATAAAACTGATTGATCGCAACATTCATCTGCGGCAAACGCAAATCTGCCAATCCGGTAGCAAAATTCTGAGAATAAGAAGCTGTACCGGTAATGGTTGCCGGAAGCTTTAGAAATCTTTTGGTAAGCGTCAATGTAGAATTTTGCTGAGTTCTCAAAACACTCTGATCCAAAATATAGTTATTGTTCACTGTATTGTTGTAGAATGTCTGACTCGTGACATCTACGGATGCAGAAAATGTAAGGAAAGGGTTTGCTTTTGTATCTTGAGTATGCCTCCAAGCAATTCTGTATGTTCCTGTTTTACTGTAATTATCAAGACCTTTAATTCCTCTTACGGTGCTTCCGATATCTGCTGAGAAATTACCTGAATATCGGTATTTTTTAAGATAATTCATTTCAGGTCTTATCGTCCAGCTTCCTTTTGTATAAATATCTGCCAGAACTTTCAGATCAAAATGTTCTCCGATTGGCTGATAATATCCTATCCCGTTTAGAAAAAAACCGACATCTTCTCTTTCCCCAAAACTCGGAATCAAAATTCCTGCAGATCTTTTACTTGAAAACGGCAAAATCGCAAACGGCAAGATCAAAGGTGTTGGAACATCTTCGATGTACATTTGTGACGGACCTACAATTAAAGACGAACTGTTTTTTCCTTTCTGCATTTTGATATAAGATGCCAAAAGGTGATAATCGGGTCTCGTGTCTTTTTTTTCTATATAATAAGTATCGGTCGTGAACTCTGCATGTCGCATTACGAAGACAGAATCGTTGTATTTTTTGGTTTTATCCGCTACAATTAATCCTTCACTTTCCTCAGTTCTTGCGTTATAAGCAATGGCTTCTCTGGTTTTCGTATTATAATTAAAGCTTTCTACTTCGTACTTTTTCCCTGCCTGATTCACCTGAGCAAGCTCAAATACTTTGCCTAAAGAATCTAGCTTTCCACGGGCAAAAACCAGGCTTCTCTCTTCATCGATCGAGATATAATCTGCATCTATCTGCATATCCTGATATTTTACCTGAGCATTTTTATTCAGGTAAATCATCCTTTTCGGAACATCTCTACGAATGTCATCAGCTTTATAATCTACTACAGCGTCTAGAGATTCTTTGGGTGCAGCTATGGTATCCTTTTTGGAAATAGTATCATTAATTATCGTAGCTTTAACTACTTTTTTAGGACCTTCCTGTGCTAAAAAACTGTTAAAAATTAGGATAATTAAAAATTGTAATATATTTTTGAAGACGGTTTTGTCCAATTTTGTTCTGTATAATTTGGCTCAAAATTAATATAATTTTTATAACTGTATGATGTACAAACTAAATTTTAAAACAATTTTAGCATTTCTACTGATATTCTTCACCTCTTTTACTTTTGCACAAAAAAAATTCACTGTAGTTTTAGATGCAGGGCATGGGGGAAGCGATAACGGAGCCAACAGAAATTATCCCGATCTGGGTCTTGTTCAAGAGAAACATGTAACTTTGGGAATTGTTCTGAAATTGGGAGCAATGCTTGAGAAAAACAAAGAATTTAAAGTTATTTATACCCGAAAAATAGACGAATACCCTTCTTTGACAGACAGAACCAATACTGCGAACCGAAGCAGAGCAGATTTATTTATCTCTGTACACGTAAACTCTTCGCCAAGCCGTTCTGCTACTGCAAGAGGTACCGAAACTTTTGTACAAGGTCCTGCTCAAAACAGAGAAAACCTTGAAGTGGCAAAACAGGAAAACAGTGTAATTTATCTTGATGAAAAAGATAAAGAAACGTTTGCCTCTTACGACCCGTCTTCACCAGAATCTTTAATTGCCTTAAAACTACAGCAAAGTAAATATCTTGAAAACAGCTTAATCGTAGGAAGTTTTGTAGAAGGAAACTTTGAAAAAAGCGGTCGTTTTTCGCGTGGTGTAAAACAAGAAAACTTACACATCTTAAGAAGAAGTGCCATGCCTTCTATCCTTATTGAAACAGGATTTGTTAATAATTATGACGATGCTGCATTCTTAAATTCCGAAAGAGGACAAGTAGAAACAGCAGAAAACATCTATAAAGCAATTATTGATTACAAAAAAGCGGTTGACAGAAAAACAGGTGCACAAGTCATTACCAGAAAACCGGAACCTGAAAAACCGGCAGAAGTAGCATTGAAGAACGACTTCAGAATTTTATTGATGACCATGCCTGTAAAATATAATGATGGAGATCCTGAATTGAAAGGATTGAATTATATTCTTCCTATCAAAGAAAACGGTTTGTACAAATACTATTACGGCGTTACCAATATGGCTTCTGTAAAAGATATCAACCTTAAAACAGCAAAAGATGCAGGTTTCAGAAACTCTTATGCGGTAGGATTTATGCCAAATCAGAAACTGAGCATTGGTTATTATAACATTGAAGTGTATGTAGGAAAAGACAAACTAAGCGCAAATTCTTATATTCTTCAAACCCTGAAAGACGTAGACCGAAACAAATCTAACGGAATGTTCTACTACACCTACGGAAAAGTTTATACCTTGGAAGATGCTGTAAAACTTCAAAAAGAATTGGAAAGCAAGGGAATAAAAAATACCGTAATTCAGAAGAATTTTAAATAACCCCTATAATTTTGAAGTTTAAAAATTTATTAATATTTTTGCAACCTCAAAATTTGGTCTATTCGTCTAGTGGTCAGGACTCAAGGTTTTCATCCTTGCAACAGGAGTTCGATTCTCCTATAGACTACCAAAAAGCTCTCTATTTCAGAGAGCTTTTTTTATGCGTTTTTATCAGATTACACCTATCCAAAGCCAAAAAACACAACAATATTCTTGATTTTTTGTACATTTAGGCTACAACTTACTTTTATGAAAAAATCAATACTCTTAATTTCATTCTTATCAGTACTTTTTAGCTGCGACAACAAAGACAAAGCAAACGATTTAGCGTTGAGAGAACAGGAATTACTGAATAAAGAAAAATCATTTGCACAAAAAGAAGCCGAATACCAATCTTTACTAAAAATGAGAGACAGTATTTTTAATCATAAAAAATCAGATTCAATAAAAATTATGAAATGGTCTGATGAAATTTCCGGAGCGTGGACGGGCAAAGTAATCTGTACCGAATCGAACTGCAGCGATTATGTAGTGGGAGATCAGCGTACCGACACTTGGGAATTCGACAGCGATTCTATACAGCTATTTACAAAAATCATCAGTAACAACAATCTGGTAAGATTATATTCAGGTAAATTTGAGAATAATGAAATCAAACTTAATTTCAAAACCGATTCCACAGCAAAAAAACAGGTAGACATGAATGTCCTGCTTAATGAAATATCGCCAAGCAAAATCAGAGGAACAAGAACCGTTTCAGTTGACAATTGCAGAGCAAGATTTTCTGTAGAATTAATACGTTCCACCAAATAAGCAGAGATGATTCTATTAAGCATACACAACCTCAGTCTCCCCATTGAAGATCCTGTATTGAAGTTTCTTTTGGTACTTATCATCATTCTTGCCGCACCACTTTTACTCAACAAAATTAAAGTTCCTCATCTTTTAGGATTAATCATTGCAGGTGCAGTAATTGGCCCAAACGGATTTAATGTACTGGCAAGAGACAGCAGCATTGTAGTTACCGGTACCACCGGGCTGCTTTATATTATGTTTCTCGCCGGCCTGGAAATCGACATGGGAGATTTCAAGAAAAATAAATGGAAAAGCCTTACTTTCGGGTTATTCACCTTCATCGTCCCCTTTGTTTTGGGATATTTGGGAGGATATTATATTCTGAACTTTTCGGTATTAACTTCCGTACTTTTTGCCAGTTTATTTTCATCTCATACTTTAATTGCCTATCCGCTGATCAGCAAATTGGGCATCGCAAAAAACCCGGCAGTCAATATAACCGTTGGAGGAACGATGATTACAGATGTTTTGGCATTATTGGCTCTTGCCATCATTGTAGGTATGTCTCAAGGTGATGTAGGAACAGAATTCTGGGTAAAATTATCGGTTTCCTTTATTGTTTTCGGGCTCATCGTTTTGGTGATTTTCCCGATGATAGGAAGGTGGTTTTTCAAGAAAGTAGATGATAAAATCTCACAATATATTTTTGTATTGGTTATGATTTATCTGGCTGCTTTATTGGCCGAATTAGCCGGAGTTGAAGCCATAATCGGGGCATTCTTTGCAGGACTTGCTTTAAACAGATTAATTCCGCATACTTCTTCATTGATGAACCGTGTAGAATTTGTCGGAAACGCCATATTTATACCTTTTTTCCTAATAAGCGTCGGAATGCTGATCGATTTTAAAGTTTTTTTTGAAAGCTGGGAAACTTTGGAAGTTGCAGCCATTATGCTTGTTGCGTCCATTGGAGGAAAATATCTTTCGGCTATTGCCACACAAAAAACATTCAGACTTTCTAAAGAAGAGGGAAAACTTATTTTCGGTCTCAGTTCCGCTTCCGCAGCAGCAACATTAGCTTCAGTAATGGTCGGTTACAATATCATCATTTCAGAAACAGAAACCGGTGAACCGGTAAGGTTATTAAACGAACATATTCTTAACGGAAGTATTTTACTCATTCTTGTTTCATGTACCGTTTCATCATTTATTTCCATGTCGAGTGCTCAGAAGATCGCAGAACAGGATAATGAAGAAACAGTTTCCGGGAACAGTCATGAACAGGAAAATATTCTTTTAGCTTTAAATCATGAATCTACTGTAGAAAGAATGGTAAATCTTGGGATTTTAATTAAAGCTCATTCGAACACCGAAAATTTATTTGCTTTAAATGTTATTAATGAAGAAAAAAATGAATCTTCAGAAAAAAATGCAGACAAGCTACTCCATCAAGCTACCGATACAGCCGCGGCCGCAGATGTGAAAATACAGCCTTTAAAAAGATATGACAACGATGTCATCATCGGTGTAAACAATGTAATTAAAGAACAAAACATCACTGATCTTATTATCGCACTAGAAGACAGCAAGGGTTTTTCGCCGTCTTTTACAGACAATCTTTACAATGGTTATCTGCAGCGTGATGATGTCAACGTTCTGGTTTATCATGCCATTCAGCCTTTAGCAACTATAAAAAATCATGCAGTAATGATTCCTGAAAATGCACATAAAGAAGCCGGATTTTTTCATGCTTTGCTGAGAGTTTGGAATATTGCAAGAAATTCGGGAGCAACGATCACCTTTTATGCTTCAGAAGAGATCCTGAATATTTTACAGAGGATCATTAAAAAAGCCAATATTGAAGCTGAATTTATCATAATGAGCAGATGGAAAGATGGCGAAGAGACCGCGGCTCAGCTCAAAGATAATGAAGCCCTTATTATTTTTATGGCAAAAAGAGGAATGAAATCATATATTCCACAAATGAGATTGATTCCTGAGCTTCTAAACAAAAATTTGAGTGATAAAAATTATTTACTGATTTTCCCTTTTTCAGAATTCGACAGTACAAATTCTGAGAAAAGATCGGTAGGGAATCATAATGATTTTATGGAAATAGGAAATATTGTAAATAATGTCTTCAGATAAACATGCTGAAAAACAAGCACGTAAAACTAAACATCACTAAATTTTCATTCAAAATTAAATTTGATTTTGTTTAAAATATGAAAAACATTACTTTTGCAGAAGTTTAAAGACTGAGCAATCAGTCGACAGGATAAAAACCGGTAAACTTTACTCTAAAAAAGTAAATAAACACAGGCCTCACAAGACTACCAAATTTTACATCATGCCGAATTTAAAAATTCAAGAAGCACAACTTCTTTTTAATAAAATTCGCTCGAACCCGAAAGGGTATGATTTAAAAACTAGTACGGAAGGGATTACAGGCAAGGATGATAAAATTAGTTTCAAACTCTACAAGAGCGGAGAAAAAAGTATTTTTGAAGTAACCATCGACGGACTTACTTTTTCCAACTCTACCGGAGAATGGAATAATGCAATGATTATGTTGGAAAACATCATCACAAAATTAGGGAAAGAAACTGAAAATATTAAAGTACAACAGGCCTTAGACAAGCTTAAAAAGTACCTTTCAGAAGAAAACTAAAAAAAGTTAAAAATAATCAAAAATAAATTTGGTGGGTAACGAAAAAGTCTATAAATTTGCACTCACATTTAAACGATATGGCTAATCATAAATCAGCACTTAAAAGAATAAGACAAAACGAAGTTAGAAAAGTTCGTAACAGATATTACCACAAGACTGCTAGAACAGCAATCAAAGTGTTAAGAAATGAAGAAAATAAAACTTCAGCAACAGAACAGTTGCCTAAAGTTATCGCATTATTGGATAAATTAGCTAAGAAAAATATTATCCACAAAAATAAAGCGGCTAACTTGAAAAGTAAATTGACTAAGCACGTTAATAAATTAGCGTAACTATATAGTTGGCCCGTTCGTCTATCGGTTAGGACCTCAGATTTTCATTCTGGTAAGAGGGGTTCGACTCCCCTACGGGCTACTAAACTTAATTACTACTAACCGGGTAATTAAAATAAGAGTTGAAACTTATAAAAACAAAAAAGCTAACCCTGTGAATTTATTTACAGATTGGTAGATGGCCCGTTCGTCTATCGGTTAGGACCTCAGATTTTCATTCTGGTAAGAGGGGTTCGACTCCCCTACGGGCTACAAAAGAGATTTCATATTTTGAGATCTCTTTTTTTATTTTAATATGGTCAAAAGTCATCAATAAAAATCTTTTGATATAAAATTAAAAGTTATACTTTTGTAATTCATCAGATGATATGATGTTTTAAATATGCAGATTCAAAGGAAAACTTTAGCGCAAGAAGTTGCAGATAGATTAATCGAAGGAATATCCAACGATGAATATGCTATTGGCGAAAAACTGCCGATTGAATCTGAGCTGATGAAAATCTATGGCGTCGGTCGTTCAAGTATTCGAGAGGCGATAAAGATTTTGTCTATTCAGGGAATTCTTAGTGTGCAACAAGGCGTGGGAACTTTTGTAGTTTCTAAAAATGCCCACGAATCATTAGATTCTCAAATGAATAAAGCACAGATTGAAGAAGTACAGGAAGTACGCTCACTGCTTGATTCAAAAATTGCAGCAAAGGCAGCGATCAACCGAACTGAGGAAGATTTAGAAACAATTAAAAATTATCTGAATCTCAGAAATCAATTTGCAGAACAAAATCTTGCGACAGAATGTTATCAGGCAGATATCAATTTTCATTTAGCCATTGCAGAAGCTTGTGGAAACAATCTTTTAAAAGAAATCTACAAAATAGCAACAAAACATATTATGAGTTCTTTCGAAACGAGACATCATAATAATACAGAATCATTTAAAATTTCTCAAAAAATACATACAGATCTTTTCAACGCTATAGAAAATGGAGATGCAGAGAAAGCTTCTGTCATTGCACAGAAAATTGTTGATCAGATTTATTAAAAAAATTTCACAAAATTCATCAGATGATATGATGAATAAAAATAATACTATGGAAAATATAACGACGAAAACAATTGACACTACAAAAATTGTTTATCCAATCCTTTTTATGATCAGTTTTTCTCATTTTTTGAATGATCTGATTCAATCTACCATTCCTTCGCTTTATCCGATATTGAAAGGAGAATTTAGTTTATCATTTGCTCAAATCGGAATTATCACATTGGTATTTCAACTTACTGCTTCTATTTTGCAACCTTTTGTTGGAATTTATACCGATAAAAAACCAAATCCAAGATCTTTGGCGATTGGGATGGGATTATCAATGGCAGGATTACTTTTGTTAGCGGCTGCTCATCAATATTATGTTATTCTAATTTCTGTTGCATTAATCGGAATGGGATCTTCTATTTTTCATCCTGAAGCTTCAAGGGTTGCACAATTAGCATCGGGCGGACAAAAAGGATTGGCACAATCAATCTTTCAGGTCGGCGGAAATTCAGGAAGTGCAATCGGCCCGTTGTTAGTTGCCTTAATAATTCTTCCTTTAGGACAGGGATATGTAGGATTGTTCGCTATTGCAGCTTTCATCGGAATCATCGTATTGTGGAAAATCGGAAACTGGTATGCAGAAAGATTATCTCTGAAGAAATCAGCGAAACATCCAAGCGATATCATTGAGATACAATTATCCCGTAAAAAAGTTTTATTTTCTATTAGTATTTTATTGGCTTTGGTGTTTTCAAAATACATTTATCTGGCTTCAATGACCAACTATTTCACCTTCTTTTTGATTGATAAATTCCATGTTTCGGTACAAGATTCTCAACTTTATTTGTTCATATTTTTAGCCGCAGTTGCCGTAGGTACAATTTTAGGGGGAAAATTGGGAGATAAATACGGCAGAAAAAAGATTATCTGGATTTCCATTTTAGGAGCTGCACCGTTTACACTTTGCCTTCCTTATCTTTCATTATTCTGGACGATTATCTTTGCCGTTTTTATAGGATTGATCATTGCTTCAGCATTTTCTGCAATATTAGTTTACGCTACAGATCTTATGCCTAATAAAATCGGATTGGTTGCCGGTTTATTTTTCGGATTTATGTTTGGAATGGGCGGAATAGGTTCTGCGATATTAGGAGCTGTTGCTGACGACACCAGTATAGAATATGTCTTCAAAATCTGTGCATTCCTGCCGTTGATGGGAATTATCACCGCTTTTTTACCCAATATAAAAGGACATAAAAAATAGTCCTCACCCAAACTGATGATGACTTAATAGAATTTTAGGCTTAAAAACTTACTTTAAAAAGTAGCTTTCTGCCTAAAATTCTATTTTTAATTAAATACCAAAATTGATAAAAACACTGAATCTGGATTTTGCTTCAATATCTCCTCCAGCCAAATTGGTATACGTTGGAAGCATTAATTCTGTTCCCAAACTCACCTTTTTGTAAGAAGCTTCAAAACCTAATTTTCCATACAAAGCACTTCCTGCGGTTTTCGGAAGGTCTTCTTTATACTGACGGTTTCGGTCATAAACCTCTCCTTGCAAACCAGCTTTTGAAGACAAAATCATTTTCTCAGTTCCTACAATTTGGTAAAATCCGGTAGCGGAATAATTCCATTGATTCCCAAACTGATAGTGTTTTTTATTTTCAGTTTTGATGGTATAATCGGTATTGAGAAGCACAGCCACTTTATTTTTCTGAAATCTGTAATTCAAAACAGCCTGATAATCCCAACTTCCGGTTCCCAACTGAAAACTTGGATTCACTCCTGAAATACCTTTTTCATCAAATTTTCCCAGCGGAACTTTCACACCTACTCCACCATTCAACTCATGCTTATTATCTTTTGAATTGATCAGTTTATAAATTCCCATCAGATTAAAATCTCCGATTCCGTTGATATTAATGTCGCCCTGCAAAGTTTTCTTCTCGTGAAAATGAAACGGCAGACTTGCATAAACACTTAATTTTTGACCTATAGGTATTTTCGCCCAAAGCTGAATTGTATTGAAATACTGATCCTGCGTCAAGTCGTTGACAAATAAATTTTCTTTCGCTTTATAATGCTGAGCAAAATATTTAACACCAATAAACTGTGGATTCAATAAAGATTCAAAACCTGAAGATCCATTTCCCTCAGCACATCAGCAAGCATCACATTCATTGAATAAAATTTCACTCAGATCATTTGGATTATATAAACTGTCATTGATTGTTTTAGCCTGATTTAAAGTAAATAAAATCAGACTTAAGATTAAAAATATCTTCTTCATGATAAAATAATTATTCCGCAAACTTTGGATTAGTAATAAAATTCTTATCAGATAAAGTCTTTAGAAAAGTAATAATAAATTGTTTTTCCTGAGTATTCATCGCGATTCCGATATGCTTATTTTGTTTCAATTGTGGATCTAGATTTGGATTGTCTTCTACACTATCCGAATAAAAATTGAGCACTGCTTCCAATGTATAAAATCTTCCGTCATGCATATAAGGTGCGGTATATTCTACATTTCTTAAACTTGGAACTCTGAATTTCATCCAGTCATTTTGATCAAGCGTCACACGATGTCGTCCCGCATCTTTGAATTGAGTATTATAATACATTCCGGTATTTCTGAAACTTTCATCGGTAAATAATTCTCCGCTGTGACACGATGCACATTTCTGTTGAAACAAAACCAATCCTTGAGATTCTTCAGAACTAAAACTCTCTTTTCCTTGTTTAAAACGGTCATATTTGGAATCACCTGAAATTAAAGTAGACATAAACTGTGACAAAGCTTTCAAAACTCTTTCTCCGGTAATATTCTCGTCTCCATAAGCCTGTTTAAACAATTTTTTGTAAACCTCATCTTTACTGAGTTTTGAAATCGCTTCAGGCATCGAACTATCCATTTCGTTTACATCTGTAATGGGAATAATCGGTTGTTCATTTAAATTGTGAATCACGCCATCCCACATATACCGTTTCAGAAAAACCATATTCTGAATCGCCGGTGCATTTCTGATTCCTATTCTATCGTCAATTCCGTGACTTACTGTATGACCGTGATGGGTAAAAGCATTTTCCTGAATATGACAGAATCCACACGAAATCGTATTATTCCGGGATAATCTGCCTTCATAAAATAATTTCCTACCCAACTCTACTCCGTTTTTGGTAATTGGATTTTCATCTTTATTAAAAGTCATTTCCGGAAAATAAGAAGGAAACTGAAGACTTATCACTTCATCTTTTTCTAAAGGCTGAATCACTTCATCTGAACACGAAATAAAATTTAGAATAAATATTAAAAGCAGCCCTGTTTTAAAAATCTTCTTAATCATTGTGAACGTGATCTACTTTAAACATTTTCACTAAATTATTCGTCACATTTACTAAATGTTGATTAGAACCCATCGCCATATTATTAGTTGATGAAAGGCTTAGAGCAGTTTCTCCACTTAGATATTGATTAAAATCTGCCAAAATGTGAATCGATGGTTTTACAGTTCCTGAAACTCTTGCAGTTGTCGGAAGATCCAAAGTCACTTCACGATACAAATCCGGAGTGTTGTTTGCGGTAACATTCCCCATGTTTCCGGTGTGATTCATAAATTCGGTGTTGGCAGAAGCTGTTCCATATTTCCCTTCTAGTTTTACGAAAATATAACCTGCAGCCCAAGACCAGGTCAGACTTTCCTTTTTAGCTTTTTCCCAGAATCCTGCCTGTCCGTTTTGCCCTAATAAATAAGCATTCTGACTGATTCCCAATCCGAATTTTATTTTTTTATAATTGTTTTTCGGAATTTCATCTAAATCTACATACACAATTCCGGCAACTGCTTTTTCCTGATTGATAATGAAAGCACCTTTGTCGGGATTATTTTCGTTGTATTTAAATTCATTTCCATTTTCGTCAATCAAACTGATGTTGCTGATGACATATTTTAAAGTTGAAAACTGATGTTTTTGTCCGCCTGACGAAGTTTGAGTAGTCTGATTGAGTACAATATCCCCAAGATTATTAAATCCGTTTTCGAATTTGAGCTGAAGTTCCCCTTTTGTTTCTGGTGATGAATCGTCTTCATCGCTGTTTCTACATGATATAATTGTGAAAAAAGTAAAGGCAATAGATAATAATGATAAAAATTTATAAATTTTCATTGTTGATTTTTTAAGTTGAAATTTTAAATAGAAATAGTGATTGAATAGTAAAATATTCAA
Organism: Chryseobacterium indoltheticum; assembly: GCF_003815915.1. Lineage (NCBI taxonomy): Bacteria > Pseudomonadati > Bacteroidota > Flavobacteriia > Flavobacteriales > Weeksellaceae > Chryseobacterium > Chryseobacterium indoltheticum. Next base: position 701,309 of record NZ_CP033929.1, on the reverse strand, counting down.
TTTTTTAAACTGTAAAAGTTTGCACAGCATCAAGCGCTCACTTTGTCATTCCGTAGGAATCTAAGCGAAGTTTTAAAAATTATTACGTGAAATGTTTGCCGAGATTCCTACGGAATGACAACTACACGTTAATTTTAAAACAAATGCAAAACTTTTACAATTAAAACAAGATTAAAAAATAACTTAAAAAACTGGTGGTCTGAAAATGTGTTTTAAAAACAGAAAAGAATAGCCTGTTTTGTAAAGAAAATTTGAATAAGAAAAGACTGGCTTTTCTGTGGTATTGACTGCGATAATTTCAGGAAGAATATAAATATCAAGTAATTTCTGCCCAGAATTTTTTGTTTTGTGTAAAGGTGAAGAATCTGTATCGTTCGTTTTTGCCAACTCTTTGGCAAGATAACATTTCCCGTTACAGTTGAGTGCAACATTTTTTCTGTTGACACAAAGCTCTTCGCTGATATATTGATAATTTACAGCATATTCCACCAACGGAATCAGAGGCCTGAGTACCGTAAAAAAGGTGAGAAATATGCTGCAAATTAAATTCAATGATTATTTTTTGCTTAACGCTTCATCATATCTTCTGCTGATTTCTTTCCAGTTGGTTACATTCCAAATGGCAGTTAAATAATCAGCTCTTTTGTTCTGATATTTCAGGTAATAAGCGTGCTCCCAAACGTCAATTCCGAAAATTGGAGTTCCTTTTTCTTCCACAACATCCATCAAAGGATTATCCTGATTTGGCGTTGAAGAAACGAATAATTTACCGCTTTTATCCACAGAAAGCCAAGCCCAACCCGAACCGAAACGCTCTGCTCCTGCTTTAGCCATTTTTTCTTTAAAAGCATCCATACTTCCGAAAGCATCGGTGATTGCTTTTGTTAATTTTGCAGAAGGCTTTGTATCTTTTTGTGGAGTAAGAACTGTCCAGAATAACTCGTGATTGTAATGTCCGCCGGCATTATTTCTTACTGCCATTGGTAAAGTTCCTGCTTTTGAAAGAATTTCAAATAAAGTCTGCTTCTCCTGCGGAGTTCCTGCAATTGCTTTATTTAAATTGGCAACATAAGCAGCTGCATGTTTTGAATAATGAATTTCCATTGTTTGTGCATCAATATTACCTTCCAATGCATTGTATGCATACGGTAATGGAGTCTGCTTGAATTGTGCAAACGCAAATTGCGCCGCAAAAACTGCCGTAAATGCAGCTACTTTAAAAATCTTCATAACGTTTTGTTTATATGGTTGAACATTTAATTTCTTTTGAGTTGGAAGCGCGGTGGTTGGAAGATGGATGATTATTCAGTCTGTTATTCAACTTCCAGCATCAAACTTCAAACTTCCTGCCTTATTTCAATAATCTCTTAATATCTTCAATTAAAATTTCTCTATCAGGATGATATTTCCCGTTCAGTTTAGAGATTTTTCCTTCTGCGTCTTCATAATTCAATCCTGAATAATATAGAATCGGCATATTTTCTTTATTATATCTGCATCTGATATTTCCTTCTTTATCGACTAAGGCAATCATTCCGCTGTGATTGAGGTTTTCACTTTCATCTTCTTTATCTCCGACGTAGATATCAAATTGATCCGCAAGATTTCCAATATAAGTTCGATCACCCGTCAGAAAATGCCAGTTTGGTGATTTTGCACCTATCTTTTGAGCATGTTGCTTTAATAATTCAGGTGTGTCGTTTTCAGGATCAATACTGATTGAGATAATTCCAAAATCGGGATTGTTGATTTCATCTTCAATCGCTCTCATATTGGTATTCATCACCGGACAAATTGTAGGACATTTACTAAAGAAAAATTCAACTAAATATACTTTTCCAAGCATATCTTTGTTGGTGATCTTTTTATTATTCTGATCAGTCAGTTCAAAATCCGGAACTTTCATCACGGTATAAAGGCTGCTTTTAAAATAACTCATCCCGACACCAATTCCTAAAAACAGTAATGCAATAATCGCAATTGGAATAATAATTTTCTTTTTTGCGGAGCTTTCAGTCTTTTTATTTTTGGACATACTTCTCAGGATTTTTCTTAAACTCATCCTTACAGTAGCTACTGCAAAAACCGTACGTTTTTCCTTTATAAACTAACGTGTCTATCATATCGTCTTCTGTTTTCATCTCACAGATCGGATCGATAGCATTGGCAAACTTTACTTTTTGAGCAGTGGTTTTCGTAGGAATGTTTTTCTTTTTATGCTTTACTTTAGGTGTTTCCTGCGCACAGGCAAGTAATGAAACAGACAAAAATGCTGTTAAGATAACTTTAGATTTCATTAAATAGAATTTAAAATTAAGTTTAATTAATATGAATATAAGCCTTGATAAAAATCAAAACTAAAAGTTCAGGTATAAAAAATTAAACTAAAGGAGGATGGAATATTCTGGAAAAATATTCTGAAGAATTTAATTGAATATAATTCGAATTGGGCTTTTCTGCTTTTAAATCAGCTTTATCGATATTCGAAAAAGATAGAATGTCATGAGATAGAAAAACATCTAAGCCTGCAATCTTAATATTTTGAGCATTATTAGATTCCTTTTCTGTTTTTGCCAACTCTTTTTTTACAAAACATTTTCCTTTACAATCAGATTCTACAACTTTTCTATTTTCACAAAGGTTATTCACAATGTAATCGTAGTTGATCACATAATTTAACATTGGCAAAACAGGACGAATTGCAATAGTAAAAACAATGAAAAAGGATAAGAAAAACTTCAAGCATCAAATCTTTACCACAAATATAGTGTAGAAAATTGAGTTGACGGATGATTTATGATGAAAGTCAGTTTTAAGGTTGGAAGCGGGATGTTGGAAGATGGAAATTTTTGATGAGGATAATTATCTAAATTAAAATTCCCGCAGATTGCACGGATTGCGCAGATGTTTGAAAATGTATTTATACAATAAGTTTTGGCTAAAGCCAATGGAGAGTTTATATTTTTAAGGGCGGGCTAAAGCCCACCCCTATTGATAATTATTAGAACCTTTTGTAGTTTATTTGTAAAACTTCCAACAACCAGCTTCCGCCTTCCAGCATTATTAAAATTTCATTCTTTGAATTCTCACCGCATTCAAAATAGCGATTAACGCAACTCCAACGTCTGCAAAAACAGCTTCCCACATTGTTGCCAAACCTCCTGCTCCGAGAACCAGAACAATTGCTTTTACTGTAAATGCAAGGATAATATTTTGCCAAACTATCTTTTTAGTTTGCTTCCCGATATTGATTGCCATCGGAATTTTGCTCGGTTTATCATCCTGAATCACTACATCGGCAGTTTCAATTGTAGCATCGCTTCCTAATCCGCCCATTGCGATTCCGACATCGCTTAAAGCTACAACCGGTGCATCATTTACTCCGTCTCCGACAAAAGCAACAGTTTCATTTTTTGCTTTCAGTTCTTTGACTTTATTTACTTTATCTTCGGGAAGTAAGTCTCCGAAAGCATTTTGAATTCCCAGTTCATTTGCAACAAATTGTACAACAGAAGTTTTATCACCACTCAACATCGTGGTTTTTACATTTAATGCTTTCAATTTATTAATCGTTAACTGAGCATCTTCTTTGATGGAATCTGCAATGGTAAGATATCCTACAAACTTTTTGTCATATGCAACCGCAATTAAAGTATAAACAATATTGTCGGTTTTTATGTTGTAACTGATGTTGAATTTATCTATTAATTTAAAGTTCCCAACCAGTAATTCTTTTCCGTTAATAGTTGCTTTCAGCCCGTGACCTGCGATCTCTTCTACATTTTCCAGTTGAATAGAATGGTCTATTTCTCCTGCATAATTGTGAATTGCCGTTGCAACAGGATGTGTACTTTGACTTTCGAGCGCATTGACGAGTTTTAAAATTTCATCTTTATTAAAGTCGCTCCCGAAGTTTACTTCCTGAACTTTGAAAACACCTTCCGTCATGGTTCCTGTTTTATCCATCACTACATTCTGAACATTCGCCAAAACATCTAAAAAATTACTTCCTTTAAATAAAATTCCATTTCTGCTTCCTGCACCAATTCCACCAAAATAACCCAACGGAATAGAAATCACTAAGGCACACGGACAAGAAATCACCAGAAAAACTAAAGCTTTATATAACCACGCTTTAAACTGATAATCATCAACAAAAAAATAGGGTAAGAAAGTGATTCCAATCGCTAAGAAAACTACAATCGGTGTGTAAATTTTAGCAAATTTTCTGATGAATAATTCTGTCGGAGCTTTTTGCGATGTCGCATTCTGAACCAATTCTAAGATTTTACTCAACTTACTATCTTTATAAGCAGTCGTAACTTTTACCTGACTTACGGTGTTCAGATTAATCATTCCGGCCAAAACTGTTTCGCCTTTTGTTTTTGTATCGGGTTTGCTTTCTCCCGTGAGTGCAGCCGTGTTGAATGAAGCTTTTTCTGAAAGTAGTTCTCCGTCTAATCCTAATTTTTCTCCGGATTTTAGTTGAATGATTTCTCCAATATTTACTTTTTCGGCTTTTACGGTTTGTGGCTGTCCATCTTTTAAAATAGTTACCTCATCGGGACGCTGATCGAGAAGAGATTTAATATTGGTTTTAGCTCTATTAACCGCCATTGCCTGAAAAACTTCACCTACCGAATAAAACAGCATTACGGCAACACCTTCAGGATATTCCCCAATCGCAAACGCACCGATGGTAGCAATTCCCATTAAGAAAAATTCTGAGAAAACATCGCCCTTAATAATACTTTCATACGCTTCTTTTAAAACAGGAAGTCCTACAGGAATGTAGGCAACCAAATACCAAACGAGGCGAAGCCAACCATTAAACCAATTGTTTTCAATGAAATTATCTAACGTAATTCCGATCAATAGCAAAGCAAATGACACAATTGCGGGCAAAAAAAGCTGAAGCGTTGATTTATCTTGAACCTCATGAGAATGATCATGGTCGTGACCTTCGTGGTTGTGCTCTTTTTTAGGTTTTGTACTGCAACATTCTTCCATAACAAATAATTTTTAACAAATGTAGTGCTCATACGAATGCAATACTATTGCAAACTTTCGAGACAGTTTTCGCAAATACCTTTTGCAAAAAGCCTTATTTCGTCAATCCTGAAATCGGTTTTCATACTTTCAGGGAAAGAAATATCTTCTTTGCAAGTGGTCTGTTTGCAGATTTTGCAATAGAAATGGAGATGCCAGTCTTTGTGCGTTTTTTCGTCGCAGTCGTCATGACAGAGTTTGTATTTCGTTGTTGTATTTTCCTGAATGCTGTGAACGATTCCTTTTTCTTCAAATGTTTTTAAAGTTCGGTAAATCGTTGTGCGGTCTGCATTTTCAAAATAATTTTCAATTTCAGACAAAGATAAAGCGGTCTCTTGTGAGCTTAAAAAATCGTATACCAAAATCCTCATGCTTGTAGGTTTGGTATTTTTGTCGATGAGCTTATTTTCGATTTCTTGCTTCATGATATTAAGCTTCCCTTCATGAAAGCCTTTCAAAGTTAGCTTTTTTTTAGAACGTTTTTTTTATATTTTAAAAAAAAAAAGAGCCTTTGCATTGCTACAAAGACTCAAAAATAAAATCAAAACTATAAATTTGGATTATTTTCAATTTCTTTCTGCGGAATTGAAAACAAATAATATCTGCTGTTGGGCACAAAAGCCGACTGATCTGGAAAAGCAAATATAGAATGTCCTCTTCCATTAACGGTCTTCACGGTACCATCCGGAGTTGTGATCTGTACCTGAATCGGCTGTCCGCTTGAGTTTACAAAAGCTTTTCTTTCTACTTTACCTTGTGTTCTGATGATATCTGACAGAGAAAAACCTTCTCCGAAAAGCTCTTTTCTTCTTTCAATCAAAACTTCTTTGATGACATCATTCTGTGCAAGAGAACCAGTATAAACATTAGCTTTTCTTGCTGTTTTTAATTGGTTTAAAACTGTAACAGCATTGGCAACATTTCCGCTTCTTGCTTCAGCTTCCGCCTCAATTAAATACATTTCTGCAGCTCTCATGAAAACGATATCGGCAATTAAATTAGCTTTAAACTTAAATTTAGCATATCTCAAAAGCCCTTCTCTTCCTGGTAATCCGTCCCATGAAAATAATGAAGAACGGATATCATTCGTATCAAACAAATCTTTAAAATAAGGATCCGCCATAAAACTGTAATAATAACTTCCCGAAGATGAAACATCTAAAAAGTGGAATGCATAGCTTTCACCAGACTGTTCCTGAGTTTGAGCATGTCCCCAAATCCATTCTCCGTTGGAGATGTCATTGAAACCTTCTTTATATTTTTCGGTATTCATTAAAGGAAATCCCGTTCTTGCAATTTTGGCAGAAGCGATTGCGTTTGTCCATTCGCCAGTGTTTAAATAAACTCTTGCTAAAAGACCGTTGACTACAGAATGGTCGATTTTATCTTTATTATTTCTTGTATAATTTTGAAGCAACTGATCAGCGTCTGTCAAATCACTTTTAATTAAAGTATAAATTTCTTCAAGAGTCGCTTTTTTCTTTCCTACAGAATTGGTGGTTGCAGGTTCTGTATAAATTGGAGCCGTTGGTGCATTTTTATCTTTCAAATAACTGAACTGATAGAAACTGGCAAGATTCCAATAACAGAAAGCGCGTAAAGCCTTTGCCTGGCCTTTCACCTGATTTTTCTTTTCCGGCGTACCTTCTGCTGCATCAATTCTAGCAATCACATTATTCATATTATTGATAACAGAATATAAAGAAGTCCAGATATAAAGTGATCTACCTCCCGTATTATTCACCAAATCAGTGAATGCATAAGCCGATGGAAAACCATATTTGTTAGTCAAAACAGCAACATCACTTCCCATTGCATCGCTCGTTCTTAAAACCGTTGAATATCCGATGTTGGCATAAGTTGTTCCGTCATCATTAAATTTTGCCCAAGTTCCGTTGATCACTGTTTCGGCACTTTCGGCAGTCTTAAAAATTTCTGCTTCATCTGCCTGGTTCGTCGGAGCTGTTTCCAAGTCATTTTCACAACTGATCAGGGAAATGGCAGCAATTAAAGCAAAAGATATATATTTTAATTTTTTCATATGTAGAATTTTATTGTTTTTTAAAGGTTATCCCGAATGGTCGGGACAGGTTATGGAATCGTGTCATCTTCATCAGTGTTTGTGTTCCCAAATCATGGCGATTTCATTGTTTAAATTTCAAATATTTTAAAGAGTAGCCTGCACACCAAAAGTTACCGTTCTCATTGCAGGATATCTGTAGTAAGTTGTTCCGTCGAGGGTCTGTTCAGGATCCATTCCTTTATGTTTGTAGAATGTGAAAAGGTTTTCTGCCTGAACGTAAACTCTCAGTTTTTTCAATCCAATTCTTTCAAAATAATCTGAAGGGAGCGTGTATCCCAAGCTTATATTTTTAATTCTTGCATACGTTCCAGAATACAAAAATCTTGACGAAGCAGAAGTCCAGTTATTGGTTGTTGTGCTTAAAGCAGGAACATCCGTATTGGTATTTTCAGGAGTCCATCGGTTTAACATTTCAGAGCTCCATGCTCTTCCTGCTGCACTTCCGTTATGCATCAACATCGTATAATCGTTATCCAGAATTTTACCACCCAAACTGAAAGTCAATAATCCTGAAAAATCAAAATCTTTATATCTAATGCTGGTTGTAAGACCACCCATTACTTTAGGCAGCGAAGACCCCTGCAAAGTTTTTGTCGCTTTTGCATACTCTGAAGTCGTTCCTCCCACTGTATTTCCGTTTGCATCAGTGGTAATTGTTTTCCAAAGTGGATTTCCGTTGCTCGAGTCAACTCCCATCCATTCAGGAATGAAGAAATCATAAATAGAACCTCCAACCTGTAATAGTTTTGTTCCGCTCACGATAGAACCTTTCGGAAGTTTGGTGATTTTATTGTTTAAAGTACTTAGATTTACATCAACATTCCATTCGAAATCATCCGTTTTAACAGGAGTTGTAAATAGAGAAAATTCAAAACCTGTATTTTTTAATTCACCGATATTCGCCTGAAAACCGCTAAAACCAACGGAAGGAGCCAAAGGCATATCAAACAAAAGATCTTTACTCTGACGTTGGAAATATTCTACATTTCCTTTAATTCTGTTTTTCAAAATGGCAAATTCTAATCCTACATTCAGGTTAAGATTCGTTTCCCATTTCAGATCCGGAGTAGGAAGTCTGCTTGCAACTGTACCGCCTTCACCAAGATTGTTATAAAATGTATATAAACTTTGATATGCATAATATGTGCTCAATTTATCATTTCCCTGGCCACCATAACTTGCACGAAGCGTCAACTGATCGAAAATATTTAAATCTCTAATGAAATTTTCACTCGAAGCTTTCCATGATCCACCCACTGACCAAAAAGTTCCCCATCTGTTTTCAGGTGAAAATCTTGAAGAGCCATCTGATCTTACCGATCCGGAAACGAAATATTTATTTTTAAAATCATATTCAACTTTTCCTAAGTAACTTAAAAGTCCCAATTTATCACTGTTTCCACTAAATCCGCCTAACAAAGCTGCCGCATCTGGTTCGTAATAATATGGAAGTGAAAATTGGCTTCTGCTTCCTGAGATGGTTTGAAATTCGTAATGATAAAATTCCTGTCCTGCTAAAATATTAAAGTGATGCTGGTTGAATTTTTTATCAAATGTTAGAATATTACTTGTCGTATAAGACAGCGTTCTGGAATTTGTTTTTGTTACTGAACCGCCGATTTCACTTCCTTCTCCCAATAAAGGATTTGTATAAAAGTGACCGTTGTAATTAACCAAATCAACAGAGAAACTTGATTTAAACTTTAATTCCGGTAAGAAAGTAAAATCTAAAAATCCTTTTCCTGAAAAGTTATCTTCACGGTTTTCATTTTTATCTAAAGGCAACGTTGCGGCGGCATTTTGATTCTGTAAAGCACTTGTAGGACGGTATTTTCCAAAGTCGTAGATATAATTTCCATTCGCATCTAACCTGTGACCTCCGTCTGCATTTCTTTCGTAATAAGGATAAAACGAAGGAATTACTCTTGCTGCATTAATGATATTATCCGTTCTGGAATCTGATGAAGGCGGCGCTTCCTGTAGACTGTTGGTATAACTTAAGTTAGCCCCAACATTTAACCATTTTTTGACTTCAGAATTTATTTTAAGTCTTGTACTGTATTTCGTAAAGCCTGATCCAATAGCGATTCCTTTATCGTCAAGATATCCTAATGAAAAATAGTAATTGCTCTTTTCGCTCCCGCCACTGAAATCTAAATCTACCTGACTTCTTGCTGCCACTCTCTGAAGAATATCTCTCCAGTCGTCGTTCCATAAAGCAGTAGCTCCAGGTAAAAGCTTACCGTCAGTTCCTACAGGTTTTGCATAATTTGATCCGTATGGATTTATTCCTAAACCATTGCTTCCGGAAACCAAAGCATCACTCGCCATTTGCGCCGCCTGTTGAGAAGTAACCTGGCTCGATTTGTAGCCATTTCTCAAAGCTTCCCAATAGAGCTGAAAATACTGATCTGTATTTACCTGCTCGTAATCTTTAACCGCTCTTGTAGAAAAACCCTGACTGATATTGAAATTCACTTTTGCTTCCCCCTTTTTTCCGGATTTTGTCGTAATAATTATTACTCCGTTGGCTGCTCTTGAACCATATAGTGAACTTGCCGTAGCATCTTTCAAAACACTGATCGATTCAATATCATTAGGGCTTATCGAGTTGATATTCCCGTCAAAAGGAATTCCGTCTACGACAAACAAAGGATTACTTGAAGCACTCACCGAGCCAATTCCACGGATACGGATAGATGCCGTTGCACCTGGCTGTCCTGAAGCACTTACTGCCTGAAGACCAGGAACCTGCCCCTCCAAAGCTTTTGTAATATTGGTAACCGGTCTGTTATTTATTTTCTCACTAGAAATTGTTGCGACGGAACCTGTATAACTTGTTTTTTTAGCTTTTCCGTAAGCGACAACTACTACTTCATCTATATCTTGTTCCCGAAGTGTATCTTTTTTTGCTTCCTGGCCATTAATGTTGATTATTCCTAAGAAAAACACAGCAACAGGTGGAATCCAAGCTTTAGAATTAATTAAATTTTTGTTAATCATAACTCATTTCATTTATCAAATTTTAAAAATTAACCCTTTGCAGAAAAGACAGCAAAGGGCATCGATAAATACGATTAACCAATTGCTTATTTTTCCTTTAAAGGCTGAATGTAACACCTTGCAAAGAGCAGGTTGTTAAGACTTCACAGGGTCAGTTCCCTCCATCTTTCTTTATAAGCCGATCGAAATATGTTTGCAAATCTAAAAACAATTAGTCTACAAAACAAGTAGACTTTATGATTTAGGATTAATCATTGGCAAAAATTAACTTAATTAATTCTTAAAAAACACTAAAATAGAGAGTTATACAAATTATCAAATTCATAAATATGATAAATATCATTAAAAATAATGTAATTCGGAAAATCATTTAAAATAGAAATATTCAGACTTATTGAAAAACTTTCTAAATTTATACTATGAAAGTTTTAATTATAAATGGCCCTAATCTGAATCTGTTAGGCACGAGAGAACCCGAAATTTACGGGAGTGTTTCAATGGAAGATTATTTAGAAAAACTAAAGTCTGAATTTACTTCTCACGAGCTGAAATCTTATCAGTCGAATATTGAAGGGGAGTTGATTAACAGACTTCAGGAAGATGATTTTGACGCAGTTGTAATTAATCCCGGAGCATTCACGCATTACTCTTATGCAATTGCGGATTGTTTAAAGAATATTCAAAAACCGAAAGTAGAAGTTCACATCAGCAATATTTACAAAAGAGAAGAATTTAGGCAGAAATCTGTAACAGCAGCTTGCACAGATGCGGTTTTGTCCGGTTTTGGAATGGAGGGATATCGATTGGCGATATTGAGTTTGAAGTAAACTCCGCAGATTTTTACAGATGATTGTGTAAAATAGTTCTGTCACTTTTGCTCTCGCAGATAAAACGGATTACGCAGATTTTTAAAAGAATATTAAAATAAAAAAGCCTCATCAATTGATGAGGCTCTTCACTATTTCTAAATGGTCTGTTCCTGCAATTGAGGACCAGAGGCAATCAGCTTTTTGGCTTCGTCATTACCGCAGTACTGCTCGAAGTTTTTGATATATTTTGCAGCAAGATCTTTTGCTTTTTCTTCCCATTCTGCAACATCGCTGTATGTATCTCTAGGATCCAAAATTCCTTCAGAAACATTCGGCAATGAAGTGGGAATTTCTAAATTCATTACAGGGATTGTTGTTTTTTCAGCTTTTTCAATTGATCCGTCAATGATAGAATCAATGATCGCTCTTGTATCTTTTAATGAAATTCTTTTTCCGGTACCGTTCCATCCCGTGTTTACCAAATAAGCTTTTGCACCGTGCTCTTTCATTTTACCGATCAATGTTTTAGAATACATTGTTGGATGTAATGTTAAGAAGGCTTCTCCAAATGCAGGTGAAAAAGATGGTTCCGGCTCTGTAATTCCTCTTTCAGTTCCAGCTAATTTTGAAGTATATCCACAAAGGAAGTGATATTGAGCCTGGTTTTCATCTAAAATAGAAACCGGAGGCAATACTCCGAAAGCATCAGCAGAAAGATAAACGATCTTACTTGCGTGACCCGCTTTAGAAGGTAAAACTATTTTGTTGATATGGTAAATTGGATAAGAAACTCTTGTATTTTCAGTGATAGATCCGTCAGTATAATCAGCAACACCGTCATGTACTACAACGTTTTCAAGAAGTGCATCTCTTTTAATTGCTCTAAAAATGTCCGGTTCCTTTTCTGCTGACAAATCGATTACTTTGGCATAACAGCCACCTTCGTAATTGAACACTCCGTTGTTATCCCAACCGTGCTCATCATCACCAATTAAATATCTTTTAGGATCTGCAGACAAAGTCGTTTTTCCTGTTCCTGAAAGTCCGAAGAATAACGCTACATCTCCTTCTTCTCCTACGTTTGCAGAACAATGCATTGATGCCATTCCTTTTAATGGAAGATAATAATTCATCATTGCAAACATTCCTTTTTTCATTTCACCACCATACCAGGTTCCTCCAATAATCTGAAGTTTTTCAGTAAGGTTAAACATTACAAAGTTTTCAGAATTCAATTCCTGAGCTTCCCAATTAGGATTTGTAGTTTTTGATCCGTTGATTACTGTGAAATCAGGTTCCCCGAAATTTTCTAACTCAAAGTGAGAAGGACGGATGAACATATTCGTAACGAAATGCGCCTGCCAAGCCACTTCAACAATAAATCTTACTTTTAATCTTGTGTCAGCATTTGTTCCACAAAAAGTATCTACTACGTAAATCTTTTTTGCGTCAGAAAGCTGAGTCAATACCAAATCTTTACATGATTCGAAAATTTCAGGTGTTGTAGGTAAGTTTACTTTACCATCCCAGAAAATAGTATCTTTCGTAACATCATCCTGAACAATATACCTGTCTTTAGGCGAACGGCCAGTGAAAACTCCTGTTTTTACAGAAACTGCGCCAGATTCTGTAAGTTCAGCTTTTTCAAAACCTTGATTTTCAGTTGAAACTTCCGCTTGATATAACTCTTCGTATGAAGGATTATAAATTAATTCGTAATCTCCTTTAATCCCTAATTTTTGTAAATCCTGGACGATTTTAGCGTTTTTCATTTTACTTATATTTTCTTTTTCTTTTTGTCTGTTTAACATCATTAATATTAACAAATTGTTAAACGTGGATAAATATAAACATATAAGCGAAAATGACAAATAAAAAATGGAATATGTAAAAAACTGATTAACAATCAATTAAATCATTCCACTCAAAAACAGTAGTAAAACCTTTTCCCCAAAAATAGTCCTTAAACCCTGCAAATTTTGAGCTCATTACAAAATCTCCGCCCCAAGCTCCTAAACTTTTGACAAAACTCGGACAATCTGAGAAAAACCTTGACTTAACTGTCGGAATTTCAATAAAATCTGAAATTTTTTGCTCATGTATCATCATTAGTTCAGAAAAATTTTCCAATTCATTACATAACAAAATATTTCTTGTGAGATTTGAAAACTCATCTACTATAATTTGAGACTTTACTTTTGACCTGTAAAGTTGAATCGCCTCGCGACTATCTTGCTTTTGATTGAGGTGAATAAAAATCAGTTCATTTTTAAATTTCGGATTAAAATTTATCTTCTCAAAATGTATTTCAGGCTTGTTCTGAAACAACACCGCAGATTTTGAATTGGCAACCGCAATATCGTATCCGCTTCCACCCAAACTGATTGAATTTAAATGGAAAGGATCAATCTCCGACCATTCTGCAAGATTGTTCATTAAGGTAGAACTGCTTCCCAAACCATAATCTGAAGGAAACTGAAGATTTGTTTTTAAATGATAAGTATCGGTACTTTTGAACTTAGTTTCAGAAAGACTCTGAACATTTTTAAGAGTTTTAAGAATAAACTCTGCGCTTTGATTGATGTTGGTTTCTAAGATCTGCCATGTTTTATAATCAATGACAGCCTTTAGCCATAATTTTTTCTGATGATAGGCTTCCCAGAAAATAATAGACTTTCCGTCTTGCTTTTCTTCAAAAAAAAACTCTTGTCCTAGCTTTGTGGGTACCGCTAAGACAAGAGCTCCGTCTACAGCGAAATATTCTGAAGTAAGCATAAGCTTTCCCGGTGAATAGATTTCGCCCATTTTTATGTTTTAGATGGCAGAAGTAGATGCTACTGCGCTATCAATTTTCTTGATTAATCCCTGAAGTGTTTTTCCAGGACCCACTTCTACAAAATTTGTAGCTCCGTCTTTAATCATATTCTGAACAGACTGCGTCCATTTTACAGGTCCTGTTAGTTGAGAAATAAGATTAGCTTTAATCTGATCCGGATCTGTAACGGCAGTTGTCGTAATATTCTGATAAACAGGAATAGTCGCCTTTCTGAATTTGGTATTCTCAATTGCAGCAGCCAATCTTTCTTGTGCAGGTTGCATTAATGGTGAATGGAAAGCTCCGTTTACAGGAAGCAATAGCGCTCTTTTTGCACCAGCTTCTTTTAATTTGACACAAGCTTCTTCAACAGCAACCGTTTCACCAGAAATTACCAATTGTCCGGGACAATTGTAATTTGCAGGAACAACAACTCCGCTGATTGATGCGCAGATTTCTTCTACTTTGGCATCATCCAACCCTAAAATTGCAGCCATAGAACTTGGGTTTGCATCACAAGCAGCCTGCATTGCCTTTGCTCTTTCAGATACCAGCTTCAAACCGTCATCAAAAGATAAAACGCCGTTGGCAACCAATGCTGAAAATTCTCCTAAAGAGTGCCCTGCAACCATTTCGGCACCAAGGCCATTCACTGCTTTTAAAGCAGCAACTGAATGTATGAATATTGAAGGTTGAGTAACCTCCGTTTTCTTAAGATCTTCATCAGTCCCGTTAAACATCAGGGAAAGAATATCAAAACCTAAAATTTCGTTAGCAGATTCCATCAGATCTTTAATGTCTTTACGGGAATCGTATAATTCTTTTCCCATACCTACAAACTGTGATCCCTGACCAGGAAATACAAGTGCTTTCATTTATTTATTTAAAATATATAGTTTAATAGTAAAGTCCTTAAAGAATTTAAGGAACCAGTCTGATCACTCTGAAGCCTGTATTTACATAAGCTCCGTTTGATTTAGATTTTACAAATTCAAATTTAGTAGCCAACTGAGTCTGTACTTTATTGATTTGTTTAAAGATTTCTCCTTTTTTGTTTTCTCTTGTCAACATATCATTTACCACATCAAAACCAATCACAGCATATTTGCCAGGAGTTTTGCAGTATTTTGATTTGTAAGCAGCCAAGATTTCTTTTTCAAAATTTCCGTCAGCATTAATTTTTCTATCCATCAGATAAACCAAATTTGCCTGGCTCAACTCGTCGACTTTTTTGTCGAAACTAGGAACCGCATACATACTGAACGCTTTTATACCCTGAACTTCTTTAGATAAAGCAATCACTTTATTTGAAAAAGCTTCACCTACTGTATCATTATCACTCGCCAAAATTGCAATAACCGGAGCAGATTGCCCTGTCATCATATTTTGATCTAACTGAATTTCTGAGGCTGCATTTACAACAGTGATCTGAGCATTTTTAAGATTTTTCTCAAGACTTGACTTCAGATAATTAGCATTCTCTTTTTTAGTATCTGCTACAATATAAATTTTCTGATTAGAATATACAGATTTCACTTCCTCTGAAATTTTATCTGCATACGTTTGATCGTTGGTTTCAACAATAATCAGGTTGCTGTAATTATATAATTCCGGTGAGTTTGCAAATGGCGCCACTACAGGAATTTTTTGAGTCTTCGTAAAATCTAAAAGATCAATTACGTTTGACTTAAAGAAAGGTCCGATAATCAAATCGGTATTATTTGGATTGATTTGAGATAAAGAACTTTTGAATGACGCTTCGTTACCCGAATCAACAATTTTTATATCTAATTTTTGTCCGCTTGAAGCATTTCTTTCGATCGCTAACTTTGCACCGGTAAGAAAATCAGTTGCCATTGCTCGATATTGCGTTTCGCCAGTATTGTAACCGAAAGGAAGCATCAAAACAACACTTAATGCATCACCATTCTTTTTGATATAAGCCGCATCAAGCTTTCTGATTTTGATTACCATTCCGGCTTTTAGACCTTTTGATAGTTCAGGGTTTAATGCAACTAACTCATCAATTGAAATCCCAAACTTGTTTACAATAGAAAAAACGGTATCGCCCTGTTCAACGGTATACGTAGCGTATTCATCCTGATTAGAGTGAGAATTTCCGGCTGAAGATCTTTCGTTTCCGGAATCCATTTTTGTCTTGCTATTATTTACCGGAGCAGTTTCAGTAACAGTCTCCATAGGTTTTGTCACTGTAGTAGCTACTGCCTGATTTCCACCATATTTTTTGATACTATCAAGAGGCAAAGTGATTTCGTCTCCGATTTTCATGTGAGAATCAAGCTCTGGATTGAGCTTTCTCAAATCAGTTTCAGAAATTCTGTACTGTTTTGTAATTCCGTAAACAGTCTGTTTAGGCTGAAGAATTATTTTTCCTGTCTGCGAAGAAGTGCTTGCAGCAGGCGTTTTTGTAGCAACCGCATTTGCAGTTCCCGTTTTTACGGTAATCACATCTCCAATCGCCAGTTTTCCGTCTTTAACTTTAGGATTCCACTTCAACAGCTCGTCTACAGTAATTCCGTATTTTTTGGAAATATTGTAGGGAGTATCCCCTTTTATAACCGTGTGTGTTTTCTGAGCAGTTAAACCAAGAAACATACATAAACCAGATAGTACAAAAAACCTCTTAATCATTTTCGATATTATAATTTACAAAAATACTTCTTTAAAATTAAATGGCAACAATTATTAATTTTGAATCTTCTACCACCATTTCTTCCAGACAAAATTCTATCCAGGAATATCCGAAATCCGCAAAAAGAACAGAAAAATTATATATTCTTTCCTGCCATGTCTTCGACGGATGAACATCTAAAAACAGATTTTCTAAACGTTCCAACAATTCATTTTGTTTTATCTTTTCAGCACGAAGAAGTCTTTTTTTCATCCTTTCGAATGATTTCAGCTGCCTTGTTTCTTCAGCTTCTACCAAATTACCAAAAGATTTTTCTGTTGACTCTGCTGCATTTTTCAATTCTAAAAACTGTTTCGTCAGAAGATTTTCTTTTTCATTAAGCAAATTAAGAATTTCATTATTATCTAAAATCTTATCATTGGTAATTTTTGTGAAATTTTGGAAGAAATCATCTATTTTCAAATCCAGTTTTTCAATTTTACCTAATGTCTTTTCTTTTAAAAACAACATTGAGTTTCTAGGTATTAAAATCGGAAAAGGCAAATTGAGTTCAGTAAAATAATCTTTCAGTTCCAACCAATACATGATTTCAGCATTCCCGCCGATGTAAGCGAGATTTGGTAAAATTGTTTCCTGATAAACAGGACGCATCAATGCATTTGGACTAAATTTTTCTGGGAAACTATCAAGTTCATTTAGAATTTCTTCTTTCGTGAACTGAATATTTTTATCTACAACAATATAATTTTTGCCGTCAAAATCTATTCTATCGCGAGTTTCAGAAAGATAAAATAAATTAATTTCACGCGGATTTACCTGAACTTTTCCGTATTTAGCTGTTAGAAAATCAACTTTATCTTTTGAGTTTTTATGTAAGCTAAAATTCTCGAGCTCATCTTTAAAAACATCTTTAATTTGATTCTTCAACGCTTTTGAATCACCATCTACAATCAACAAACCTAAATCTGAAAACAATCTGTTGACTAAAGTCTGAATCGCCTTCGTTAAAGTATTTCCGTTTTTATATGCTTCTTTCAGCATTAAAATCAACTCAGTTCCGAAAACAGAATCTTTAAATTCTTTATCAAATTCAGAAATGAAAAAAGTGTCATTTACAGAAATCTTTCCAACTGCACCGCCCGACTTTTCGTTGATTTCGTAATAATTATTCTCTGTTTTAAAATGATTGATTTCTGCAAAATCATGATCTTCAGAAGCCATCCAATACACCGGAACAAAATTAAAATCAGGAAAATTCTGCTGTAAATGCGTACAGGTTTTTATCGTCTGAAGAATTTTGTATATAAAAAAAACAGGCCCGGAAAACAAATTTAACTGATGCCCGGTTGTAATAGTGAATGTATTTTTATGTTTAAGATTTTCTAAGTTTTCTGTCTGTTTATAAGACAACTTAAAATCTGAAAGTTGTGATTTTATCGTTTCAAATAGAATTTCTCTTTTTTCTAATGTGAACGAATTTTGTTTTAAATGAATTTGCTGAGCAAAATTTTCAAGTGAAAAAGTATGTGCTTCAAATCCTTCTATATCATGATTCAGGAAATCTTTTATAAGTTTTGGAATACTTTCAATTTCGCTGAATGCTATTTTATTTATTGTTTTCAACCTGATATAATTTTAGTTGAACAGATACCATAAAATTCCGATATTCAGTCTAAAATCATAGACGGGATAATGTGGGAATGCATATGATTTGTTTGGTGAAACGACCGTTCCTATTTGCTGACCTTCGATAAAGAAAAACATTCTTTTTACCTTCATATTGACGTACAAATCGGCAATTGGCTGTCCTCCGATTGAGAAAGAATCTGCGCTTGGCAAAATATATTCGTTAAGAATCGGGAAGTATTCTCGTGTCGCAAATTTTGAGAAATAATACACTTTTAAACCAGCCTGAATTTCTGCTGCATTTTTGAATGCTTTAGACTGAAAGAAAAAGTTGGCTCTTCCGATAAAAGATGGCATTGGCAACAACTCTTTATTGGTTAAAGCATTTTGAAACTGTACTCTTGTATTTAAATGAAACTTGCCATAACTGAATGTAGCATCACCTCCGATTTGAGAAATATTTACAGAATTTGCGCTTTGTCTTGGCATCGCAGCTGCATCAAAATACGTATAATTATCTATTCTGAAATAGTTGGCAAAAAGTTGAGTTTGAAACCATTTTAAATTGACATTACCTCCAATTTCTGTTACGGACTGATTTTTTGCGTCACTAAGGAAATAATTAAAATTATTGTATACCGAAGCGTTCGCAAGATAATTAAATGACGGATATGAGCTTTGGAAATTTACTTTTGCATTAACAAAGTAATCTTTAATTGGCTCAAACTTGATATTGTTTGTCGTCTTTAAATAATTTCCGAACTGATTCCCTTTCGAAATTTCCAAAAATGAATTGACCTGAAATTTATCGAAAAGTTTGATCTGTAGATTTCCGACAGCGCCCAATCTGTTTTCTTTCATTTCAGAAGGAATTTCAAGCGTCGGCAATGTAATTTGATCTACTCCGAATTTCAGCATTTGATACCTTAATCCGGCATCTAATTTGAAACGCTCATTATCAAAAACCAAACTCAATGTATTGCTAAAATTATTTGAGTATTTTTTAGTTGCAAGAGGAAAACCATTTACAATTTCTGATTCAGAAGTGTACCAATATGGTTCTAAACTACTTTGGTTGTAATAATATTTATTCCCTTGATTAAAAATAGTATGTCGAATTCTAAAAGGAAATTTTTCAGCATTAAAAGGAGTAAACTGATGACTCAGATAATATCTTCGGTAAGAATACTGCGAACTGGATGAGGCCAAATTCACTAAAGCTCTATCACGATTTCTAAACTCGCTATCTCCTGACTGAAACAGATCATCATTGACAATTCCTCCATTCTCCTGATTATTTACATTCTGATGAAGGTAATGAGCAAATAATTCATAATCCCCGCTTTTGGAAGTATAATGTCCTGAAAACAA
The DNA here is from genome assembly GCF_003815915.1 of Chryseobacterium indoltheticum. Lineage (NCBI taxonomy): Bacteria > Pseudomonadati > Bacteroidota > Flavobacteriia > Flavobacteriales > Weeksellaceae > Chryseobacterium > Chryseobacterium indoltheticum. The sequence continues at coordinate 681,900 of NZ_CP033929.1, read as the reverse complement.
AGTATTATTATTTGCTGACAATGAATTTCTGTAAAATCCTTGAGAACGAAGTCCCATATAATCTAAAGCAAAATTGAATCGTTTCCCTATATTCTGCGTATATGTTGACTGCAAAGCCGCACCGTTCTTCATCGCGGTATGATAAATAAAGGTTGCCGTAGGAGTTTTGACATCGTAATATTTGATATCATTAATTCCTAAAATTCCGTACGATTTATTTGTTGGCAATAGAGAAAGGTTTTGCTCAGCATTCACTTCATAAGATAAAGGATTGAATCCTGATCCGATATTTGCAAACTGCACTCTTCCAAAATTATCTCTGTTATTATACTGAGAAAAAATATACGTTTTATTAAAGCTCATCGTCGTATCAAAGATTTTCTTTTCAGAAAACTGAGTCTGATACTGATAATCATTAATCGTCGGCTTAAAAATTTTAAGAGAATCTTTTGTCCCTGAATCTATAACTAAGGTGTCTTTTAGTTTTTTATCAAGCATGTTAGAGTCTGTTTTATTGACAATAACCTGAGCTTTAGTAACAGAAGCAAGGAAAAATATGATTAGAAAAAGGTATTTCATGAATATTTTTTGTACAGCAAAAATAGGAAATAAATACTATAGCAAAGTATCTCAAATATTTTAAAAACTGGTAATCATTAAATTCGTAATTATTAGAAACGAAGTTTTTTATTGACTTATTTATGATAAAAATTTCAAAAAGATGAGAAAACTAAAACAAATACCACATCAAAAACACTTACAAATAGATTATTTACTGAAAAATAATATAAAAAAGTTTAATAAATATTTTTGACATAGATATCAAAAATGGAACAAGACTTCTTTCGTAAATCCACCGTTTAGATATAGGGCATTAGGTAGATTAAAGTAGAATACTATTTTAATAGAAATATGATATGATGCTACAGAAATATCTTGAAAGAGAGGTAATTTAAGCAATATTTTTTTATAGATAAAATACAGTCTGAACTAAAGATGAAAACCACGGAACAACCAATAAGGAAGCGAACAATCAATATTTTCTGATTAGTATATTAATCAATAACCTCTTAATTAATTTAAATTGACTCATTTCAAACAAATTGTTACTAGACAGAATACTTCTTTGAATTGTAGTTTTTACAACTATTCATACTAAACATTAAAGGAATAAATTATAATATCACATAAAAAAGAGCTGTATCATGTCTGCTACAGCTCTAATCATTATAAGAATGTTAATAATTTTATTAAACCAGCATCTGAATTAATATCAATATTATTTAATTTCACTTTACTTTCCAGTTCTTTTTTCTTTTCAGGAAACAGATCGTAGATTCTTTTTCTTTTATTTGGAACTTCAAAAAAATTTTCACCAATACCAATAAAATAAGTATTTGTAGTTACAAAAGATGGACTAGTATCATCGGATGCATAAGAATTTTTACTTTTTTCTGGAACATTTACTTTTGTAGATACTTTTTTTAGTAACGATCTGGAATCGGCTTTATATAATTCAAAAAAATAACCGAGTTTTTCATTTATTGTTAAAAGCACTAAAATTTCATTAGACTTAGAAAATTTAATCCTCGAAAACTTATCTTCTTTCGGTAATATATATATATTATTATTCTGTTGAAATTCAATCTGATCAGCATATGTATTATATCTAGCCTCTATGGGAGCATAATCTTTTGCTATAATAGATGTTTGGAAATTTTTATTTATATATGCACTTCCACTAATTTCTTCATATTTATAAGAAGTCCCTAAACCATTAATAAAAACTTTCTCTAAAAAACCTTCTGTTGTAGGAGTTCCTACAGTACCTTGTGCGAATGTATTAGTAAAAATAAGTACTAAACATGAAAATATTATTTTTTCCATTTTTTATTTTTATAGTAAATATAAAAAAAAACACTCAAAATGAGTTGTTTTTTTTTATTTATTTAATTGTCTAGTCCTGAAATAGCGATAAAAAAAAAGAATCGTTATGAAAGAACAATTAGAGACGCTTTATGTTAAGCGCACGCAGAAAGATTACAGTTTGAGTCTAAAACTTCAGATTGTAAAAGAAATTGAATCAGGTAATTTAGGGATTACAGAATGTTGCAAGAAATATGGTATACAATCCCGATCGACAATTGTGACTTGGCTTAGAAAATATGGTAACTTTGATTGGGACAATCAAACACCGAATTCTATGCAAAAAACTCCTGAACAAAGAATTATGGAATTGGAGGCTGAAGTAAAATTGCTCGCAAAACAAAAAGCATTACTTGAAAGACAAGCCTACATTGCCGATAAAAAGGCAATTTTCTTCGATATGATGATCGATTTGGCGGAAAGCGAATATCAAATTGACATCCGAAAAAACTCCGCATCCGCACAATCAATAGCTTCCGCAGAACAGAAAAAGAAACCTTAATTTTTACCTGTGGATTGTCCGGATTGGATAGACAAGTCTATTATCGAAGTTTACAGCGCAGCACTGTGCGTATCAGTAAAGCCCAGCAAGTATTAGCCCTGGTTGAAGAAAAACGGATGATGCAGCCAAAGATTGGCGGTAAGAAATTGTATTTTATGTTAAAAGAACCTTTAAATCATTGAGTATTGGCAGAGAAGTTCTCTGATATTTTGCAGGTTAATCATTTACGTTGCAGACAATTTGAATACGGAAAGCAGTTTGATCGCCTTAAAGAAAGCTTATAGAAATTAAAAGTGAATTTGGAATCGTTGATTCATCATTGTCTACGTCGAATCTTCGATTTCAGACGGAGGCTTACAATACTGTTCGAATGAATATCAAAAGATTTAGAGAAAAACCATATAAAATGCAGTATGACAAAAACTCAGATCCGTATGAAAATGCTGTTACAGAAAGGATAAATGGGATTTTGAAACTCCATTAAGAAGAAAAATCGTGAATGAATCTATTGAAATTTACAACGAACGAATTGCGTCCTCATTTTTCCAATCATTATTTAACTCCAAACCAAATGCACGAACAATCCGTATTGAAAATGAAAACCTACAAAACAAAAAACCAAAGCAAAAATGGTTTTGCTTTGGTTTAATTAATTATTTTTGACCTATAATCTGTATCGGATTTTCAGGACGGGACATAATTAAATCTAATTCCCTTGGAATTTTTCAGTGTAATTACCAAAAGATCCGGCAGATACTATATAAGAAACTCTTAGATCAATAGTTCTATTACATGTATTAAATTGAGATTTAGAACCATCTAATGCTGGTCTTATAGTCACTGGTCCGTAAGTTGGATCTGTATATCCTGTTGCCATTGTAGGAACAGTAATCTGATACGAAATTGGATCATAAGTTAATGGTAAATCCCCACTATTTAAAAAGTTTTTAATGAGCAATCCATTTGGATTTGTAGGATCCTGCACAACTTGATAAGTATCTCCAGGTGTTCCAAACCATCCACTTACATAATTGAAACTTCCAAAAAATGTACTGATCGGACATGTTTTAGTAATTTGTACAGTTGCAATTTGTTTATCTAGTACATTTGGTAATGTAGGGGAGCTAATTTTAAATGCAGCAATTTTACCTTGTGGTGATGCAGGCGCTGAAAACAATCTTAATTTCACAACACCTTCTGATTGACCTCCTGTAATCTGGCTACTTCCTAAAATTTGAAAATCTGTACCCTGTACTGTATTAGACAAACTTGGTTCAAAAGTAAAATTTACTTCGTGATTTCCTTCTGCCGGGATGGTCAATTTATAGGGTACATCAACATCAACATAAGTAACTGTCGAACTAACTGTTCTTGGATAACTTACATTTTCAAAGAATACATTTGTATCTTCTGTCGCTCTATCTTCTACACTACAAGACACTAATGCAGTAATCGCAAGTATAGAAGCTGTAAAATAATTAAATATACTTTTCATTTTTATTACTATTAAAATTAATACCCAGGATTCTGAGTAATGTTTGGATTAGCATTTATCTCTGCCTGAGGAATAGGAAGAGCCCATTTATAACTATTCAATGGAAGATTAACAGGGTTTGCTGCAGGAAAGTTTGCCGAAGCAGATGAATAATCAGCCGCATCTCTATCAATACCTACGTTAGCTAAAGTACCTAATCTTTTCAAATCTAAGAATCTATACCCTTCGAAAGCAAACTCTAGTCTTCTTTCATTCAAAATAGCCGCCCATGCATCTGTTGCAGTTGCATAAGTTGGTAATATTTGAGCCGATCCGTATCGTGCATCTCTGATTACTTTTATAGCAGCTGCGGCTCCAGGTCTGTTATTTGCAGCTACCAGAGCTTCAGCTCTTATAAGATACATTTCAGAAAGTCTCATTATTTTGATATCATTATTAAAACCATTAGACGAAGTAACCGCAGGTGTTGTGGCTCCTGTCGCTACTCCACCATGCTTGTTGATAACAATAATATCATCATTTCTATAATCTTGCGTGTTAACATAATTCGCAGCAAGTATTGAAGATGGTGCAATAAGCACATTTGCTCTAACATCCGCAACAGTAGTTGATAAAGTAGCAGGATCAAGATTGCTAGGGTTCAAACGATTATGTAGTGATCTTCCTACTTCATAAATTGGAGAACCTGTAAGACGAGGTCTTACACTACACCACGCATTGTGAAGATTGTAACCTTGGCTATTACTAATAGCATTTCTTTTTAGTTTGAAGAGTACTTCAGTTACATCAGTATCAGTAAAGAATGTATTTCTGTATTGAGCTTTTGTAGCTAATACTGCTCCTGATTGTGCGATAACATTATTAGCCCAAATTAAGGCATTTGGATAATCCCCTCTGTAAGCATAAGCTCTGGCCTTAAGACCCATTGCGAAAAACTTATTGGCCTGTAACTTATCTGCCGCAGATAAACCTGCTCCTATTTGATTATAAAGATCAATTGACTTATCAAGATCTTCGAAAATTAATTTATAGAATTCACCATTTGTTGTTCTTTGCTGTCCAGGTTCGTCATACGCATATATTCTAGTAGAAAGAATACCTGCTAAAGCCGAATCATCTTTTGGATTAGTTGAAAAATAAGCTAAAATTCTAAGATGATTATACGCTCTCAAAGCATAAGCTTGAGCTAAAGCTTTTTTTCTATCAGTTTCAGTTTCTCCTGTTCCTGTACCTACTGTAACTTTATCCGCATATAATATAACTCTATTTGCCCTTGCTAAAGAAGCATAGCTTTGAGTCCATATTGCAGTTGGTAAATTTGAATTAGGAATCATCTGAAAAATCCATTCAGCAGATAACCCTTGGCCACCATTTGCAAAACCAATTCCTACTTCATCTGTAAATATAGATACAAACTCTGACTCAGATCTAGAATTCATATTAGCATATGCCCCATTAACCATCAATGTTAAATCAGACACATTTGTTAATGCTTCATCTTGAGTCAATGACCCGGGATTATATGGTTCTAAGAGATCTTCACTACATGATGCGACTAAAAAAAGCCCCGTCACAAAAAATATTTTTAAAAAAGATTTTTTCATAATTATCAATAAATTTAAAATTTAACATCTAACCCTAATGTGAAAATTCTGGGTGTCGGATATTGATACTGGTCTCCGGCTCTATTACTTTCAGGGTCCCAGCCTCTCCATTTTGAGAATGTAACTAAGTTTTCACCTTGAACATATACAGCTAAGCTATTCATAAATGTCCCCTGCAGTAAACTTTGAGGTAAATTGTATCCTAACTGAACATTCCTTAGTCTTAAATAAGAAGCATCTACAATAAATCTATCTGAATTTCCATCTAAACCTATGTTTGCAGCTGTTAAAGAAGGTACTGTTGTATTGGTATTTGTAGGAGTCCAAGCATTTAATAGATCTGTACTAGCATTAAATGATCCTAAACTTGTAGGATCCATTAATCCTCCGTAATCAAAATCAAAACGATAGATATTAGCAACATATGTAAATGTTGTACTTGCATATAATCCTTTGTAGCTTATATCAAATCCAAAACCTCCCTGATATTCAGGTAAAAAGTTTTTACCAGTAAGTACACGATCATTATCTGTTGGGCTTTCCGTAAGACCTCCGTTCACATCATAGAATAAAAGATTTCCATTACCCTGGTTAACCCCAGCATATCTGTATACGAAAAATTCGCTGATTTTCCCTCCATTAGCAGTATTATAATTTCCAGATTTGATCTCACCTAAACCAGGAATACCACTAACCTTTTGGTTATTATAGGCTCCATTCCCTCTAACTGAGAATTGGAAGTTAGTCCCTTTAATAATATCATATTTCAGATTCAGCTCAATCCCTTTGTTGGTAACATCTGCTGTAGAATTTTGTCTGATAGAGCTTGTTCCAACAAGAGATGATACAGGCACGTCAATAAATTGATCTTCAGTTTTCTTATTATAAACTTCTAATGAACCCGATAATCTTTTGAAGAAATCAAAATCAACTCCTATATCAGCAATTTTTGTTGTTTCCCATCTTAATTCGGGATAACCAAATTGAATAGAGTACCCCCTATTTGGACCATATACGTTATTACCGACTCCATAAACATCATAAAATAAAGGCGGGTTAATTCCATCAAATACAGATCCATCAACAATTCTCTGATTCCCTACTGTACCATAAGAACCTCTAAGTTTTAGCAGGCTAATATTTGAATTACCTAACATAGATTCAAAATTAACTCTTGCACCAACTGACCAAAACGTACCCCATTGTCTTCCAGTATCAAATCTACTTGTTCCATCCGTACGAATTGTTCCTGAAAGCCCAAAGGTCTTGTCATAGTCATAGTCTAACGATCCAAAATATGAGATCATATTATATCTTAACATATAATTGCTGGTAACCGGAACGTATACATCATCTGTAGATGTATCAGACACATAACCTGTACCTGCACCAGGCACATATGTTTTTGGATCTAATCCATTTCTTCTGATGGAATTAAAATCTAGTTGAGAAAAATTATACTCTCCATTCGCAGCTACTCCTATAGTATGTTTTTCTAAAAACTTCTTATTGTATCGTAGTTGATACAAATTATTAAATAGAAACTGTCTAGATACACTATTTGTTTCAGAACCGCCAAATTGGTTATTCCCTAAAAACAGCAAAGCATTAAATGAATGAGGATATTCAGCCTGTAGCTGGCTCTGGTTAAGGAACTGCCCTGAAGTTCTTACCATCGCCGTAAAATCATCTGAAATCTTGTAAGATGCCTGTGTTGCTAAATCAACTCTTGCTTCCCCTAAACTTGTTTCAAAATTTCGAAGCTTATCCATTAGCATTAGCGGGGTGTACAGCAATGTACCATCTGAATCATATAAATCATATAATTGCTGATAATTCTGATATTCACTAGGCGATACGTATGGAACCGCACTCATTGCGCCCAATACATAATTCTGATTAACACCACCTGTGCCTAAATTGGTTGCCAAATTATTTTTCGAGTATGCAATTCCTGAATTTATTGAATAGTTAAATCTATTATTATTAGATTTACCATTAATATTATTTCTTAAAGAGAATCTCTTTAAACCAGTACTTCTTAAAACTCCTTCTTGATCTAAATATCCTACAGAAGTATATGAGTTTATATTTTCCCCACCACTAGTAACAGAAAAATCATGACTTTGGCCAATTGCTGTCTGAAAAAAAACTTTTCTCCAATCTGTATTAATACTATAATTATTAATTTCATCATCACTAAGTCCAAAACCTCTACCTATACCATACCTTTTCTCCAAGGTTAGTAATTGTCGAGAGTCTGCATAATTATACTTATTATCCTGCAATGATGACACCAAGAAGTTGGCTGAGTATCTGAATTTCAACCCTTGATTATATCTACCTGATTTTGTTTTTATAACAATAACTCCATTAGCCCCTCTCGCTCCATATTCAGAAATTGCAGAAGCATCCTTGAGTACTTCCATTGAAGCAATATCATTAGAGTTCAGTGTTCGGAACGAATCACTATTTGAAGGAAAACCATCAATAACATACAATGGATCAGTATTACCGTTCAGCGTACCAACTCCTCTGATAATCACTGTAGGCTTTGCTCCAGGCTGTCCTGAACCTGTAGCAATATTAACACCAGCTAACTGTCCCTGAACCGTATTCAAGACGTTTGAATTTGGCCTGTTTTCAATAGTTTTTTCATCAACTTTAGACACTGCTGACGTTGTTGTCTTTTCTGTCGTTGGTCGATAACCACTAAGTGTTACAACCTCTATTTGAGTCTCTCGATCAAGAGTATCCCGACCAGTGTTTTGTGCATACACTGCTTGTCCTAAAAAAAACAATGCCCCGGCACTTAATACACGTAATTTAACATTCATATTAACAAAATTTTAATATTTTTAATGAGCAAATATGTTAATAAATATTAACATATGCAAATTTTTAACTTATATAAATGTTTTTTTTTTATTTGATATACTACAAAAGCACATAATTAATTAAAATCTACTAATAAAAATTAGCAAAAACCGTTAAAAACAAAACAATTTACGTCAGTAATATATTTTTATAAAATTTTATATAAAACAAAAATAATTATTTAGAATAATTATAAATAATTATTTTTTAACAAAAAAATACCATTCTCATGGAATGGTATTTAATTATTTATAAATCAATTACTTCAATTTCTTCTTCACAGCAACCTCTTCATACACTTCAAGAATATCATTTTGCTCGATGTCGTTGTAACCTTTAAGGTTTAGTCCGCATTCGTAGCCTTTCGTAACTTCTTTTACGTCGTCTTTGAAACGCTTTAAACTTTCAAGTTCACCGTCGAATTTCACGATACCATCTCTTAGTAATCTTACTTTCGATTGTCTTGTTACTTTTCCGGTAAGAACCATACAACCTGCGATAGTTCCGACTTTTGAAATTTTGAATACCTCACGGATTTCAACATTACCAATAACCTGCTCCTGAATCTCCGGAGAAAGCATTCCCTCCATCGCTTCTTTCACTTCATCGATAGCTTTATAGATTACAGAATACGTTCTGATTTCGATTTCTTCACGGTCTGCAAGATCTTTGGCGTTTGCTCCGGCTCTTACATTAAATCCGATAATAATCGCATCTGAAGCTGCCGCCAAGTTGATATCAGATTCAGTAATCTGTCCTACACCTGAGTGAAGAATATTGATACTGATTTCTTCTGTTGATAATCTTTGTAACTGATCAGAAAGTGCTTCCACAGAACCATCCACGTCACCTTTAAGGATAATGTTTAATTCTTTGAAATCACCTAAAGCAATACGTCTACCCAATTCTTCAAGGGTTGTATGTTTCTTAGTTCTGATAGAAAGTTCTCTTTGTAACTGCTCTCTCTTGTTAGCGATTGTTTTACCTTCACTTTCGTCAGCATAAACTCTGAATTTATCACCTGCTGTTGGCGCTCCGTCAAGACCTAGAATCGTTGCCGGAATTGAAGGACCTGCTTCTTCAAGGTTTTTCCCTCTTTCATCAAGCAAAGCTTTTACTTTACCGTGATTCTTACCTGCCACTACATAGTCTCCCACTTTTAAAGTTCCGGTCTGTACCAACATCGTTGCAACATAACCTCTACCTTTATCTAAGGAAGCTTCAATAACAACACCTTGTGCAGAACGTGCCGGATTAGCTTTCAGCTCAAGCATTTCTGCCTGAAGCAATACTTTCTCTAACAGGACATCCATATTGTTACCCATCTTAGCTGAAATTTCTTGCGCCTGAACATTTCCACCCCATTCTTCAACCAAAATATTCATTGCTGAAAGCTGTTGACGGATATTGTCTGGGTTTGCATTTGGCTTATCTACCTTGTTGATTGCAATAATCATTGGTACACCTGCAGCTTGTGCGTGAGAAATCGCTTCTTTCGTCTGAGGCATTACATCATCATCCGCAGCAATAACAATAATTGCAATATCGGTAACCTGTGCACCTCTTGCTCTCATCGCCGTAAAGGCTTCGTGACCTGGTGTATCTAGGAATGTAATTCTCTGACCATTTTCCAATTTCACATTGTAAGCTCCGATGTGCTGGGTAATTCCACCAGATTCACCTGCAATAACGTTAGTTTTTCTGATGTAATCCAATAATGAAGTTTTACCGTGGTCAACGTGCCCCATTACCGTTACGATCGGTGCTCTTGAAACAAGGCTTTCTTCTGTATCGATATCATCTTCAGAATCTGTATCTTCAAGATCAGCATCTGAGAATTCAATTTTAAATCCAAATTCATCAGCTACCAATAACAATGTATCAGCTTCTAATCTTTGGTTCATGGTAACCATTACTCCTAAAGAGAAACACGCAGAGATTACTTCTGTAGGAGAAACATTCATTAAGCTTGCCAATTCACCAACTGTGATGAATTCGGTCACTTTTAATGTTCTGTCTGCAGCATCAATTTCTTGCTGACGCTCGTCTTGCTCTCTACGGTAACTTCTTTTGTCTTTTCTGTGTTTAGAAGATTTAGACTTACCTCCTTTATTTGTAAGTTTTTCAAGGGTTTCCTTGATTTGGTTTTTAACCTGCTCATCGGTTAACTCAACAGGCATAGTTCTCTGTCCTGGTCTGTTGTTTCCGAAACGGTTTCCACCACCTTGTCCACCCGGACGGTTTTGTCCGCCTTGTCCTGGTGGCCTGTTTCCAACTGGGCCACCCGGACGGTTTTGACCACCTTGTCCCGGAGGTCTGTTTCCTTGAGGGCCACCTTGTCCTGGAGGACGATTTCCACCTGGGCCATTTTGACCTTGAGGACGATTTTGTCCACCTTGATTATTTCCGCCTTGTTGGTTATTCCCAGTATTCTGGTTAGGACCACCCGGTTTTTCAATTCTTTTTCTCTTCTTTTTAGCTCCTGAGTTTGGTTTTGGCGCAAATTGAGTTAAGTCAATTTTTTCACCAACGATCTTAGGACCATCAAGCTTTTGATAAACAGTTTCTATTTTCTGAGGTTCCTGAGATTCCTCATTAGTAGATTCAGGCTTTTTTTCTTCCACTTTAGCGACAGGCTTTTCAGCCGGTTTTGGTGTTTCTTTAACAGGCTCGGCAGGTTTTGCTTCTGCTTTTGCCACTTCTGTTTTAGGTTTATCTTTTTTTGCAGGTCTGTTTCTGTTTCCTTCTATTTGAGAAAGATCAATTTTATCCAAAACCTTGAATTCTTGTTTTTCAGGAGTTGCTTTTACTTCAGAAACCGGTGCAACTTCTTCTTTAGCAGCTTTTACCTCTTCTTTTATCTCCTTCACTTCTACTTTCTCTTCTTTCTTTTCCTCTACAGGCGCAGCTGGTGCAGGAGTTGGTTCTTCTGCAACAGATTCAGCTTTTTTAGGTTCAAGATCAATTTTACCTAAAATTCTGGTTTCTGGTTTTGTATTAGCTTTAGCTCTTATTACTTCAGGTGCTTTCTTTTCTTCCATTTCCAGTTTTTCTTCCGGAACTTTAGAAATAACCACCTCATGGGAAGCTTTACGTTGCTCGCCGTCTTTGGCAAACTCAGCTTCCAATGCAGAATATGCCGCTTCTTCTAATTGAGCGTTAGGATTGTTTTCAACCACAATATCCTTAGACTGTAAAAACTCTACCAGCCTAGACATCGATATGTTAAATTCCTTAACCGCTTTATTTAATCTTATTTTTGGCATCTATATTATTTACTGTTTTTTTTTTAATTCTTAAAATTAAAGTATTCTTTTTTACTGTTTATTAAAATTTATTTCTAAATATTAATCTTCAAATTCTTCTTTCAAAATACGCTTCACATCGTCAATGGTTTCCTCTTCTAAGTCTACCATATTCAAAAGACTTGCCGTATCTTTATCCAAGACAGATTTTGCAGTTGTAAGACCTACTTTCTTAAACTCATCCAAAATCCACTGTTCAATATCGTCATTGAATTCTCTCAAGTCTACATCATCATCTTCGCTAGCCTCTCTGAACACGTCGATCTCGTACCCGGAAAGCCAAGAAGCCAATCTGATGTTTTGCCCTTGCTTACCTATTACTTTAGAAATCTCTTCAACCGGAGTATAAACCAATGCATAGTTTGTCTCTTCGTTGATGTCAATTTTATTGATGGTAACATTTCCTAAAGCTCTCTTCACCATAATCTCAGGGTTTTTTGACCACTGGATTACATCTATATTTTCGTTTCTTAATTCTCTTACAACACCGTGAATTCTAGAACCTTTCACCCCAACGCAAGCTCCTACAGGATCTATTCTGTCGTCGTAAGCGTCAACTGCTATTTTCGCTTTTTCACCAGGAATTCTCACCGCTTTTTTAAGGATGATTGTTCCGTCCTGAATTTCAGGAATTTCTAATTCTAATAACTTCTCTAAAAATTTCGGAGCCGTTCTTGAAATGATAATTTGAGGTTTTGAACCTTTAAAATCAACCGTTTCAACGATTGCTCTGATATTTTCTCCTTTTTTGAAGAAGTCTGATGGAATTTGGTTTTCTTTAGGCAAGATAAATTCGTTTCCTTCATCATCCAACAAGATCACGTGTTTGTGACGGATGTGGTGAATTTCTCCAATTACAATTTCCCCGATTCTGTCTCTGAACTGATCATATAACATTGCATTGTTATGCTCCTGCAATTTTGTTGCTAAAATCTGCTTCAGCGTCAAAATATTTCTTCTTCCTAACTGTGCTACCGGAATTTCCATGGTAAAATCTTCACCAACTTCAAAAGTTGGATCTATTTTTTTAGCTTCAGTGATTTCAATTTCTAGATCATCATCTTCAGACATTTCGTCTTCAACGATGGTTTTATTTAAGAAAATCTGAAAGTCACCTTTATCAGGGTTTACAATTACATCAAAATGATCATCAGAATCAAATCTTTTTCTCAACAAAGTTTTTAGAGAATCTTCAATGATCGCCATAAGATCGATTTTACTGATCCCCTTTTCGTCTTTAAAATCACCAAAGGATTCAATCAACGCTATATTATCCATTTATCTTTTTTTTCTTTTAAAATTTAAGTACTACCAAAGCTTTTTTTATGTCAGAGTAAGGAATTTCTTTTTCCTCCTCTACGTCTACTTTACCTTTACCTACTTCTTTCGGTTTGCGGTAACGCAGTACAAGAGTGATTTTCTCTTCGTCTACTTTTGCAAGCTCACCCTCGATTTCTGAAGAATCATTTAATAAAACTTCGATCTCTCTTCCGATATTTTTATGAAACTGTCTTGGGATTGAAAGCGGCTCGCTTAATCCTGCAGACATTACCTGCAGACTGAAATCGTGCTCTTCACGATCCATATTAAATTCTATTGCGCGGCTTGCATCTAAACAATCCTGCACAGAAACACCATTATCACCGTCTAAGATCACTGTAATATCGTCTCCTGCGGAAAACTTCAAATCAATAAGAAACAGATCTTCTCTCGTCTGAAGGAAATCATTTAATAATGTTTCAATATTTTTTCTAAACTCCATATAATATATAATCCTGATTTAACAGTACGAAAAAAGGCTTTCTCTTAGAAGCCTTTCCATTTTTTCCGTTAATCTCCTGCAAAGATATGACAATTTTATAAAATACACAAATACACTTCATAATCAATAGAATAAGAATTCATACTAAATATAGCGTTATTATACATCCATAAATCGCTATTACAAACTTCTACTGATCCGTAGCCTTTAATAAGTTATCGTTATTAAAAAAAGACCGTGAAACAATTTTTAGTATTTTTGTCAGGAATTTATATAAAACATACATTTTGAATATAACGATAGTAGGAACAGGCTATGTAGGTTTGGTTACAGGAACTACCCTTGCAGAACTTGGCAATTCGGTTTATTGTGTTGACATTGATGAAAAAAAAGTAGAGGGGATGAAAAATGGCATCGTGCCTATTTACGAGCCCAATCTTGAAGAAATGTTTCTTAGAAATATTCAATCTGAAAGATTATTTTTCACAACGAATCTTAAAGAAGCTTTAGACAAAAGTGAAGTTGTTTATCTTGCTCTTCCCACTCCACCCGGAGAAGACGGTTCGGCAGATTTATCTTACGTTTTGAAAGTTGCCAACAATATTGGCGAACTCATGACTGAATATAAAGTTGTCGTTAATAAAAGCACCGTTCCTGTAGGAACAGCCGACAAAGTAAGAGAAACCATTGCTGCGAAGACAACCATTGATTTTGATGTGGTTTCAAATCCTGAGTTTTTACGTGAGGGCTTTGCAGTGGAAGACTCTATGAACCCAGCGAGAGTAGTTGTAGGATCGAGCTCCGAAAAGGCTAAAGAAATCATGGCAAAAATTTATCAGCCATTTACTAATACCGGGATTCCTATTATTTTTATGGATGAGAAGTCTTCAGAGCTTACAAAATATGCATCCAACTCATTCTTAGCTGTAAAAATTACGTTTATGAATGAAATTGCCAATTACTGTGAAAAAGTAGGCGCAGATGTAGATAAAGTAAGATTGGGAATGGGAAGTGACGACAGAATCGGTCACCGTTTCTTGTTTCCTGGAATAGGTTACGGCGGAAGTTGTTTCCCTAAAGACGTTAAAGCTTTAATAAAATCTGGTAAAGACGATGATTTTAACTTCCAGATATTGGAAGCGACAGAAAATGTCAATATTTCACAAAAAGTAATTTTGGTTTCTGAAATTGAAAAATATTTCGAAGGAAATCTTGAAGGCAAAACGATCGCAATGTGGGGATTGGCTTTTAAAGCAAATACAGACGACATTAGAGAAGCCTCTTCATTAGATAACATCAATCTACTTCTTCAAAAAGGAGCAAAAATTGTTGCTTACGATCTTATTGCTGAAGAAAATGTAAGAAAATTATTAGGGGACAAAATATCTTATGCAAAAACAATGTATGACGCTTTAGAAAAAGCAGATGCATTATTTATTGCTACTGAATGGCCAGAATTCAAAAATCCTAACTTTGAAATGATGGCTAAAAAAATGAATAATAAAGCTATTTTTGACGGAAGAAATATGTATCCGCTGGAAGTTCCTGAACAAAATGGCTTCTATTATAAGAGTATCGGAAGAAAAACTATTCAATAAAAACCAAGGAAAAAGTAAAAAGACTCAAATATAAAAGAATACCAAAAGCTAAAAACTTTGGTTAAACGCATATTATCAATATGAAAAACATCATCATCACCGGCGGAGCAGGATTTATTGGTTCACACGTTGTAAGGGAATTTGTAAAAAATAATCCGGATTCTACGATCATCAATTTGGATGCTTTAACGTATGCCGGAAATCTTGAGAACTTAAAAGATATCGAAAATGAGCCTAATTATGTTTTCGAGAAAGCAGATATCACAAAACCAGAAGAACTAAGAAAGGTTTTTGAAAAATATAATCCGGATGCAGTGATACATTTAGCTGCTGAAAGTCATGTAGACAGAAGCATTACAGATCCGATGGCCTTTATTAATACCAACGTAAACGGAACTGCCAATCTTTTGAATCTTTGCAAAGAATTCTGGACTTTAAACCCAGATCACACTCACGGAAGATTCCCCAATGAAAAAAGAACAAATCTTTTCTATCATGTTTCTACTGATGAAGTTTACGGGAGTTTAGGTGAAACAGGATTTTTTTTAGAAACCACTTCTTATGATCCGCAATCTCCTTATTCGGCTTCAAAAGCTGCTTCAGACCATTTAGTAAGAGCGTATGGAAACACCTATGGAATGCCATTTATTGTTTCCAACTGTTCAAACAATTACGGACCGAATCATTTTCCAGAGAAATTGATTCCGCTTTGTATTTCGAATATTATTAATGAAAAACCGTTACCAATCTACGGTGACGGAAAGTATACAAGAGACTGGCTATTCGTAATCGATCATGCAAAAGCAATTCATCAGATTTTTAATGATGCTAAAACAGGAGAAACTTACAATATCGGAGGCTTCAACGAATGGCAGAATATCGATTTGGTAAAAGAATTGATCAAACAAATGGATGAAAAGCTTGGAAATCCGGCTGGTCATTCTGAAAAACTGATCACTTATGTAAAAGACAGACCAGGTCACGACAAACGCTATGCAATTGATGCTACAAAACTGAGCAATGAGCTGGGCTGGAAACCTTCTGTAACTTTCGAACAAGGATTAGGAAAAACAATCGACTGGTTTTTGGAAAATAAAGAATGGCTTGAAAACGTAACCAGCGGAGATTACCAGAAATATTACGAAAAGCAATATAATTAAAACACACAAGATGAAAGGTATTATTTTAGCCGGAGGTTCCGGAACAAGACTTTACCCTCTTACCATTGCTGTAAGCAAGCAACTGATGCCAGTTTATGATAAACCGATGATTTATTATCCTCTTTCTACGTTGCTTTTAGCTGGGATTAAGGATATTCTGATTATCACAACTCCTCATGACCAAGCAGGATTTATCAAGCTTTTGGGTGACGGTTCACAAATTGGCTGTAATATCGAATATGTGGTACAACCAAGTCCGGATGGTCTTGCACAGGCTTTTATTCTTGGAGATCAATTTGTTGGTGAAGATTCTGTGGCTTTGGTTTTAGGAGACAATATTTTTTACGGTTCAGAAATGGGAACTTTGCTGAAAAATAAAACAAATCCGGATGGAGGTGTCGTTTTCGCGTATCATGTTTCAGATCCCGAAAGATATGGTGTAGTAGAATTTGACAATGACTTTAAAGCCGTTTCTATCGAAGAAAAACCCTTAAAACCAAAATCAAATTATGCAGTTCCTGGATTATATTTTTATGATAACGAAGTTGTAGAAATTGCCAAAAACATTCAGCCTTCCCCAAGAGGCGAGTTAGAAATCACCGATGTAAATAATGTTTATCTAAGTAAAGGAAAACTGGAAGTGGGTGTTTTAGACAGAGGCACAGCATGGCTTGATACCGGAACTTTTGATTCTCTAAATGATGCTTCAGAATTTGTAAGCGTTATCGAAAAAAGACAAGGTTTCAAAATTGGATGTATTGAAGAAATTGCTTTCAGAAACGGATTCATCAACGAAGAAAAACTTCTGGAAACAGCCACCAAATATGGTAAAAGCGGATATGGTGAATACCTGAAAAAGCTTGTGACTAAATAAAAAATAACATAAAATATACAAAGCTATTGGTTTGAGATCAGTAGCTTTTTTGTTTAAAGAAATAATTATTAATATATTAGCTCTGCTTTTGCCTGAACAAGACGAGAAATTCAACATTCAGCAAACTGAAAATCAATTAATTATTTTAAATTTGTAAAAATTCCCACAAATGAGTGAACCACAACAAAAGTGGACCGACGTAATTGAGTCTAAACATTCTTTATTCCAACTTAATTTAAAAGAAGTATGGCAATATCGTGACTTGGTTTTTATGTTTGTAAAGAGAGATTTTATTTCCTCTTTTAAACAGACTATTTTAGGTCCGCTCTGGTTTTTCATCAACCCTATTTTAACTACTATAGTTTTTACTCTTGTTTTCGGAGGCATTGCTAATTTACCAACAGATGGCATTCCTCCAATATTGTTTTATTTAGCAGGAAATACTCTTTGGGGCTATTTCAGCACTACTATGCTTAGCGTTTCTAATGTTTTCACAGGAAATGCAGGTATTTTTGGAAAAGTATACTTTCCAAGATTAGCAACTCCTATCTCAACCATAATATCGAGTTTTATGCGATTAAGTATACAATTGATATTATTTTTTATTGTACTGGGATACTACATTTATTTAGGACAGGTACATCCGAATTATTGGGCATTTTTCTTTCCTGTTTTGGTTATCTTTCTTGCATTATTTTCATTAGGATTAGGAATGATATTTTCTTCACTAACCACAAAATATCGAGATCTATCACTACTACTAGGCTTTGGTGTTAGTTTATTTATGTGGTTTACACCTGTTATTTTACCTACATCTCTTGTAAAACAAAAATTAGGAAACTATGGTTTTCTTGCGGACTTAAATCCTTTAACACCAATCTTTGAATGCTTCAAATTTGGATTTATAGGATCTGGAGATTTCAATATGGCTAGATTGCTAACAAGTTTTGTTTTTATCATTTTAGTTTTGCTGTTAGGAATTATCATCTTCAACAAATCTGAAAAATCTTTCATAGATACTGTATAAAACTTTACAAATCAAGTAATAAATTAATTAACAAAAATCAAAATATGCTTGCTTTAAAAGCTGAAAACATATCAAAACAATATCGCCTGGGGCAAGTAGGAACAGGGACGTTAACTCATGACTTAAACCGATTTTGGCATACAGTGCGAGGAAAAGAAGACCCCTATCTAAAAATTGGAGAAGCAAATGACAGAAGTTCTAAAGGCTTTTCAGATTACGTCTGGTCTTTACGTGATATTAATTTTGAAATTGAAGAAGGTAATGCAGTAGGAATTATCGGGAGAAATGGTGCAGGAAAATCTACTCTGCTTAAGTTATTGAGTAAGGTAACAAAACCTACCACCGGAAAAATATATACAAATGGGAGGATTGCATCACTCTTAGAAGTGGGAACAGGCTTTCACCCCGAAATGACAGGCCGAGAAAATGTATTTCTGAACGGTGCCATCTTGGGCATGACTCGTAAAGAAATCACAAGAAAATTCGATGAAATTGTAGATTTCTCAGGAGTTGAAAGATATATTGATACTCCCGTAAAAAGATATTCTTCGGGAATGTATGTCCGTTTGGCATTTGCTGTTGCAGCGCACTTAGAGTCCGAAATCCTTATTGTAGATGAGGTTTTAGCCGTTGGAGATGCTGAATTTCAGAAAAAATGTCTTGGTAAAATGGGCGATGTAACCAAGGGAGAAGGAAGAACGGTGCTTTTTGTAAGCCATGATCTTAATGCTATATCTCAAATTTGTAATACTGGGATTCTGCTTAATAAGGGATTAGTTGAGTACATAGGATCAGCACGTGAAACAATTTCTACATATCTGAATTTTGACAATGATGACGTTGTTTATTTTAATCCTGATCACGGTAATAAAGATATGTTCATCAAAGAAATCCAGGTTACTAAATCCGATGGTACCGTAAGTAAAGAATATCTGTATAATGAACCAATTACTTTTAAATTTGTTATCGGAATAGAAGAATACATTAAGAATACAAGTTTTTTCGTAACAATTTTAGATTCTAAAAAAAGGAGTGTGTTTTCATGTGAATCTACTATTGTTAACGAAACGATGACTTTAACCATCGAACCCAATATTTTAGTGAGAGGGAAATACTCTATAAATGCATTTATTAATCTGCCAAAAATACGACAGCTGGATCTCGCAGAAGATGTTTGTAAATTTACCGTAATAGATCCAGATTCATACCTTTCTAAACATGGTGAATACGATTACGGAAATGTATTTGGTAACTACAAATGGAAATAAATATATGTTAAAAAAAATAAAACGAGTTTTCGACTTACTTAGACTAGAATTACACCAGTTTAAAATGAAGCATGTTGAAAATCTCAAAACAGGTATAAGTCCTTTTGAGAGACAAAGAATAAATAATCTTCCTAAGCTGAAAGCTGGTATTGCTACTATATTTGAGATGCCTTTTCATTATTCGGACAAAGATGGATTTCTCCATTCTTTGGATGAAATCTTTGAACAAGAAACTTATAAATTTTTTTCAGAAAAAGAAAGCCCACTAATTATTGATTGTGGTGCCAATATTGGATTAAGCACTTACTATTTTATTCGACAATTTCCAAACTCAAAA
Organism: Chryseobacterium indoltheticum; assembly: GCF_003815915.1. Lineage (NCBI taxonomy): Bacteria > Pseudomonadati > Bacteroidota > Flavobacteriia > Flavobacteriales > Weeksellaceae > Chryseobacterium > Chryseobacterium indoltheticum. Next base: position 662,165 of record NZ_CP033929.1, on the reverse strand, counting down.
ATTATTGCCTTTGAACCAGACAAAGAGATATTTAAGCTTTTGGAAAACAATGTTAAATCATTTCCCAATCATCAAAACATAGAAATTCATAATACCGCAGTTTGGACAGAAGATACACAACTTAAATTTTATTCTGAAGGATCACTTGCTGGCTCACTTTCGCTTGACGTGGCAAAGAAAAATAATTTTGATACTGTAGAGGCTGTAGATCTGAAAAAATATTTACAAAACGAAGTAGATTTTCTTAAAATTGATATTGAAGGTGCAGAGAACACATTAATATTTGATATTAAAAATAATTTAAAAAATGTAAAATTGCTTTTCTTAGAATATCACGGCATTGTAAACCAACCACAAAATCTTGGAGATATTCTCAACCTATTACATAACGCTGGATTCGAATATTACATAAGACTAGCTGCTGACACTTTAAATTTTCCATTTTGTAATGAAAAGAACACTACGTTTAATCAACAGCTAAATATTTTTTGTTATCGGAATATTTAATATTTACTCATGCTATCAATAATAATATCTTCATATAAAACAGCTAATTTTAAAGCTTTAAAAGAGAATATAGATAAAACCTGTGGGATTGTTTATGAAATTATTAAAATTGATAATCCCGGGCTTATGGGAATAACAGAAGCGTATAACTTAGGAGCAAAAAAAGCAAAATATAATTTTTTTTTATTTTTACATGAAGATATAATCTTTCACACAGATAATTGGGGAGAAAAACTAATTTCCCATCATCATATTAATAATCTCGGAGTAATAGGAATTGCAGGTGGAACTTACATTCCTAGTGTACCTAGTGGCTGGTTTACCAATATGAATTATGCTTTAATTAATATTCTACAAAGAGAATACGATACAACCTTACGTAACGTTAAGACTTTTACACAAAAAGCTCATAAAGCAATTGCTATTGATGGTGTTTTTATAAGTATTAGTAAAGACAATTTTTATAATTATAGCTTTGACGAGAAACTTAAAGGCTATCACGGATATGATACAGAATTGAGCTTAAGGGTTGCTAAAAAACATCAAAACTATGTAGTTTCAGACATTTTGATTGAACATTTTTCTCCAGGCAATCCAGACAAATTATGGTTTATAAACAATATGTATATCCGCAAAAAACATCGTTATAATTTTAATGTAAAAAATGATGAGAAAACTGAAATGCTTCTTTACAAAGCTTTTACAAAAACATTTTTTACACATTACAAGAAGTCGTTTACAAACTATTTCACAGTTCTCCAATTTTTACCTATATCAAGAGTAAAGCTAGTTAATTGCTTAAAACTAATAAAATTCACACTTTATTCGAATGATTAAACTTGCAATTATTATTCCCTACTATAAAATAGATTTTTTTGAAAAGACTATAAAATCTGTTGCTGAACAAACCAACAAAAATTTTGTTTTGTATATAGGAAATGACGCAAGTCCCGAAGCTCCTCTGCCAATCATTGAAAAATATTTTACTCCTAATGAATATCAATATTTTGGGTATAAAGAAAATATTGGCGGAAAAAACCTGGCACTTCAGTGGGAGAGAATACTTGAAAATGTGCATGAGGAATGGTTTGAGGTCTTGGGTGACGATGATGTCATGGCTCCGAACTTTGTAGAAGAATTTTACAACTCGATCCAATACTGTAATGATCAAAATATCCATTGCATAAAAACAGTACACCATCATATTGATGAATATGGTAATCTTATAAGAACTAACGATTATAATGTAGATTCAATAGAAGCTTATCAATTGTTTATAAATAAATATTGTGGTGTGGCTAGTAGCAGTTTATCAGAAAATATTTTTAAGACCAAGATGTATCGGAAATATGGTTTTGAAAAGATTCCTTTAGCGTGGGGAAGTGATGATTTAGCCATTCTTACTTTTTCTGATTACGGCACAATATACTACAATCGTGCAACTTATATAAAAGTAAGACTATCAAATCTCAGTATTTCGGGATCTGAGAATCTTAATAAAAATAAGGATGACGCTTACAATATATTGAGAGAAAAATTTATTTTACATCATTCAAAAATGTTTCCTTCAGAATTTGTAGGAAAAGTCATTAAGCAATATTTAGAGTATTGCTATATGACCAGACAAGACGCCAAATATTCTGTCGCAACTTATTTCCTCAAAAATTTTAGTATCCTGAATTTTTTTAAAACCTTAAAAAAAATATATTATATCAATTCTCTTTGAAACCATAATAGATTCATGAAATAATAAGTTAACTTTTGGCTGTTAGAATCACTTATTTACCATAACAGCAATAGCAGCCAAAAGCTATATATTGTCCTGTGTTGCTACATCAAAAACATTGTATAAGATAACAGTTATCACATCATCTACAAGATTTTTAATATCTTTGTTTTTAAAAGCACAAAACACGACAATATCTGATAATACAAAAATATTTGTCATTCTACAGGATGAAAAGCTTTTTTAAAAAATTTATTCTGGAATCTGAGAAGTCATAATGAAAAAATCTACAGAATTTATTCGAATCGCAAAGGCGGCAAAAAAATATCTTAGTATACGATTCTTAAGACAGATAATGTTCCCCAAAACAATACCTGTAGTTATTGTAAATTTTAATCAACTAAAAACACTCAAAGAGCTTATTAACTTTTTAATTGAAAGAGAATTTTCTAAAATTTATATTGTAGATAATCACTCCACTTACGAGCCTCTTTTAAACTATTACGAAGAAATCAAAGAGAGAGTTGAAGTTATCCTGTTGGCTAAAAACGAGGGACATATGGTCTTTTTTGAAAACAAAAATTTATTCAACAGACTTGGCAAAGGAAGTTTTTTTATACTTACCGACCCTGATATTATACCCAATAGAAAGCTTCCAAAAAACTTTATGAGAATCTTGGTTAAAAATTTATTAAAATATGACGAATGGGTCACAAAAGCAGGTTTTGCTCTCGACATTTTAAATATTCCTGATTATTATCCTGCTAAAAATAAAGTTACAGCGTGGGAACAGAGATTTTGGCAAAACGAAGTAGAAAAGGATATATTTCTAACCAGACTAGATACCACTTTTGCATTATACAAACCCATATCTTTTGAAGAATACCAAAAGAATGATAATCATTTTAAAGCACTCAGAATAGGAGGAAATTTTACTTGCCACCACATGGGATGGCATATCGATTACTCTAACCTTACTGACGAACAAAAGTATTACAGAACACATGCATCTGACTCAAGTTCTTGGATAATAGATGATACCGGACAAACAAAAGAAAGAACGTATTAAAATAAATTACCCTAAATTAGTTAGTAGATACCAATTTTGTAAAGGCAAGATATCAGTCAATTATATGAATAAAGTTTCCGTTATTGTTCTTACTTATAATCAAGAAAAATTTATTGAAAAAAATTTGCGGGGAATTTTTGCGCAGAAAGTAAATTTTCCTGTTGAGCTTATTATTTCTGATGATTGCTCAACCGATCAAACGGTAACGGTTATCAATAATTTCATCAAAAATAAACCTTCTCACATTGAAATCAAATTGATAGCCCATAAAAAGAACTTAGGTTCAACGCCTAATTTTTTTAATGCTCTACAAAAATCCACAGGAAAATATCTGGCTTTTTGTGAAGGTGATGATTATTGGACTGACGACAATAAACTGCAGATACAGCATGATTTTTTAGAAAGCAACAAAGACTATTCAATGTGTTTTCATCAGGTAAAAAATATCTCTTCTGATCCCTTAATTAATGACACCATATTTGCCAAAGTAGAAGACAGAGACTACTCACCTTTTGAGATTTTCCGACATTGGATTGTGCATACTACTTCTGTATTTATGGATGCAAAAGTTTTACAAAACACAGCAGTACAGACACTTTTCAGACATCCTGAGTTATTATATTTTGACACTTTTCTATATATGGCTTGTTCTTTAAACGGAAAAATTCGGGGTTCACATTTGACGATGTCTGCTTATCTGCGACACGAAGAAGGCATATCTAACGGCATTAACTATAAAAGAGATTTACGCCATAATCATCTTGATGAAATTATTGCAGAGACTTATGATGGAAAAGTAAAAGAATATGCCAACTGGCAAATTTTCTCAAGAAGCAGAATAGCATTTTTTGATCTTTTAAAACAAGGAAAGATCAACTTGGCATTTCAGCATCTAAAATGGATTTTCAAAAAGAAAGGAAACCTGAGAATATATCTAATCAAAAAATATGCTTAAAAAGTTGTTTTCCTTATCTATTTCCGGGCACAGAATCGTCGGGCTGGATATTCTGAGAACAGTAGCTATTTTACTGGTTATGATTTCTCATAGCAAAATATATCTGTCTCAAGATATTCAAAATTTTTTATCATTTTTTTTAATTGATGGCGTTGCAGTTTTCTTTGTATTGAGCGGCTTTTTGATCGGCAGAATAATGATTAAAGTATTTACTGAAGAAACTTCTTTTAAGCAAATATTCAATTTTTGGGCAAGAAGGTGGCTAAGGACACTTCCAAATTATTATTTCATTTTATTGATTTTAATTGGTCTTGAAGGTTTAGTCAATGAAAAAAATATAACTTCCGACCTTTTTACATATTCTTTTTTTCTTCAAAACTTATACTATCCTATTGAAAAGTTCTTCCCTGAGTCGTGGAGTCTTACTGTAGAAGAATGGTTTTACCTGATTTGTCCTTTATTGTTTTTCTTCATCCATTTGTTCTTAGTAAAAAACAAAAAAATAACTTTTCTGATCAGTATTATTTTGATTATACTATTTGCAAATATTGTAAGAATATATTACTATTTCAATCTTGAAACAAAAAATTATTTTATATACGATCGGTATTTTCTGCGACAAGTCATAACCCGAATTGATGCCATTATTTATGGAGTTCTATCTGCCTGGATCTATGTATATTACCCCAATATATTTAATAAGTACAGAAATATAAACTTCATTATAGGCTGTATAGCAGTATTACTTATTCACAATTTTGAATCACAATACCAACCGTTTCAATATCTGCTCTCCTTTACATTAGCGGCGATAGCCATTATGATCACCTTGCCATTTTTAAACAATATTAAAAATATAAAAATTAAAAGCTTACAGAATATAATCATCCATATATCGTTGATTTCGTACTCTATGTACTTAATTAATCTCTCATTAGTCAATTTTTGGATCTTACCTTTATTCAAAATAAAAACAGATATTATAAATTTTTTCTTATTTTGGGCTATCACGATTGTAATCTCCACCATTCTTTATAAGAGATTAGAATTACCTTTTTTAACATTGAGAGACAAAATACTAAAATGAAGATAGGATTCTACAGCGTAGTGCCATTGGATGACAAAAAAAACTGGTCTGGGACTATGTTTAAGATGTATGAGCAACTCCTCATTCAAGGATATGAAGTGGTTTGGATTCCAAAAGTTCATTTTACTGAAAAAGAAGAGAAAAAATTTAAGCTCATTGAAAGATGGTTCAATAAAATTTTCAACAGAGGTTATAATCGTCATTTATTCATTTACAAGGCAAAAATTGCAGCGAGGCGGTTGGAGAAAAATTTGAAAGAGTTCAAAGTAGATGTTATTTTTAATCCGACCCATGTCAATGACTTTGCATACTTAAAAACCGACCTTCCAATTGTTTATCTAAATGATGCAAATGTTGCACAGCTCCTTAATTATTATCATTATTATTCCGGTTTTGGAATTTTATCTAAAATAGAAACGAAATATTTAGAAAAGAAAACACTAAAAAACTCATCATACACTGTGTTTTCATCAGATTGGGCAAGCAATTTTGCGGTAGATTTTTATGGAATCGATAAGGAAAAAGTAAAAACCATAAAGTTTGGAGCCAACATCATCGTACCCGAAAAAATTGATCTTAATAAAAGTACAGAGGAATTCACATTTCTTTTTCTGGCTGTAGACTGGATCAGAAAAAGAGGAACACTTGCCTACGAAAGTTTAAAAATTTTGAGAGAAAAAGGTTACCCTGTAAAGATGCTGATTGTAGGCTGCAATCCTGAAATAAAAGATGATTGGGTAACTGTAATTCCTTTTCTTAATAAAAATAATCCGGATGAATTTAGAGAGATACAAAATCATTTGCTCAGTTCCCACTTCTTATTTGTACCCACAAAAGCAGACTGTACGCCTATTGCATTCTGTGAAGCCGCTGGATATGGTCTGCCTGTAATTTCTACAGATACGGGCGGAGTTTCCGCTCACGTTATTGAAGGCTATAATGGATGTCTTCTTTCTGAAGATGCAAATGAAGAGGATTATGCCAATACAATCGAAAAACTTATAAAGTCGCCCCAAACTATAATAGAATATTCTCAAAATGCGCGTAAACTTTATGAGAAGGAGCTTAATTGGGAAAATTGGGGGTATGAGTTTTCAAAAATTTTAAAACAGCTATGACAGAGTTGACAATTTTTACCCCAACGTATAATCGGGCGTATATTCTTCCACAACTTTTTGATTCGCTTTTGGCACAATCAAACAAGAATTTTGAATGGTTGATTGTTGATGACGGATCTTCTGATAATACGCAAGAAATAATACAAAACTTTGAGAGCAAAGCAAATTTTAAAATAATATACATTTATCAGGAAAATCAGGGCAAGCATGTTGCGATTAATACGGCATTAAAAAACATAAAAACACCTTATTTTACCACCATCGATAGCGATGATTTTTTACAAGATGATGGCTTACAATTAATAGAAAACAAACTGTCATTAATCAGCCAAAATCCAGGCATTATCGGAATAGCATCTCCAATAAATATTTTGAATAGTAATCGCTCTAAAAAGCAAATACCTACAGATATTGTGGTGACAACCAACGAACTTAAATTTAAACATCATTTTAATGGAGAACTCACCCTTATTTTTAAAACATATTTAGCAAAAAAATTTGAATATCCAGTTTTTGAAGGTGAAAAATTCATGCTTGAATCTGTTGTTTTTGATAAAATGGATGATGAATATAAATTTTTATATATTGCCGATTCTATTGTAAATGCTGAATACAGACCAGACGGACTTACCTTTCAAGGCAAAAAAATACTCCTGAATAGCCCACTTGGGGCTGCATTAGCTTACAAAGAGAAAATGAATAATAAGCAACTTTCTTTACCATATCGAAAAAATTTTGCTAAAAACTATTGGGATTATGAAAGTCTAAATAATAAAAATTTTATTTCAAAATTGAGAAAAATTCAAAGTTTAGAAGTGAAAATTTACATGATTATTTATTTTATAAATCGAATTTTAGGAAAAAAACAAACATGATCCCAAAAAAAATACATTACTGCTGGTTTGGCGGAAAACCAAAACCGGATTCTTTTTTTATATGTTTAGATTCTTGGAAGAAAAACCTTCCAGATTACGAAATCATTGAATGGAATGAAACCAATTTTGACATCAATTGCTGCGAGTATGTTCGTTTAGCTGCTGAACAAAAAAAATGGGCTTTTGTATCAGATTATTCAAGAGCTTTAGCCTTGTTTGAGCACGGCGGAATCTACATGGATATTGATGTAGAAGTAAAATTTTCTTTAGACGAATTTCTCATTCACCGTGCATTTTCAGGATTTGAAATTAAAGGATCTCCATTCACCGCACTTTGGGGTACAGAAGCTGGACATCCATGGCCAAAGAAAGTTTTAGATTTTTACAATAAAAAAACAGATTTTGACCTTACTACCAATACTGTTTTCGTATCAGATCTTTTGGTGAAAGAATACAAAATTGATGCAGCAAGAGATGAATATCAGGAGTTGGAAGATGGAATTGTGATCTATCCTTCCACTCATTTTTGTCTGGATCTTCCAAAAAATTATGCGAGTCACCACTTTGTTGGAACCTGGCATGAAAGAGACACCCCAAACCCCTTTAAAGATTTTGTACATGCTTATTTTCATGTAAAGAATGTAGCTAAAATCAAAGAAGGAAAAAAAGAAATTCATAACGTCATCAACAACATGAAAATGATTTCTCCAGATGAGATTCTTGATCAGTTTCCATTAAGAATGTTGGTGAAATATATTATTAAAAGGTTACGTCGTAAGTTTTAATGATTGAACTAAAAATAATTCTTAAATTGTGAAAATAGTACTCAAGTTGTTTATCTAAAGTATATTGAAATTTAATTTCAACCACGAATTTACAAAAACATATGCCTCTCAATTCTTATCTTTTTATATGCTGTCAATAATTGTATCATCATATCAACCGCACTTTTATTCAGACTTGAAATCTAACATTGCTGAAACCTGCGGAATTCCTTATGAAATTATTAAAATACATAATCCTGGAACTATGGGAATTTGCCAAGCTTATAATTTGGGAGCAAAGCAGGCAAAATTCAGCAACTTATTATTTATTCATGAAGATATTCTTTTTGTAAATAAAGGTTGGGGAGAAAAATTAGTAGAAACTCTCCAAACACCAGACTGTGGAATTGTAGGAGTTGCAGGAGGAAATTATTATTCACATATCCCCGCAACCTGGTCTAATAAAGGATATAATTCTGTAAATTTCATACAGGTTGTTTCTCAGATTGAGCAATACCATAGCAACTTTGGAAAGAAAAGTGAGCGTAAAAAAGTAAAAGGGATTGATGGCGTCTTATTAGCATGTAAAAAGAATATTTTTGATGAGTTTAAATTTAATGAGGACATAAGAGGTTACCATGGATATGATTTAATTTTTTCATTAAGTGTAGCAAAAAAATACACAAATTATATCACCAATGAAATATTAATAAAACACTTTTCGTCCGGTAATTTCTCAAAAGAGTGGTTTGAGAACATATTAAAAGTTCGTGAGATTATTGGTACATTTCAAGATCAAAAGACAGATCAAAAAGTAGAAAGGGAAAATTTTTATAAGTTTATTTTTTATCTCAAAAATTTTAACTATAGTCAAAAAGATTCTTTTAAAATTGCAATTAAGTATATTAACCTCAAAAAATTTGGCGTTATTAATAGTTTAAAGATGATTTATCAATTAAGGCATTTAGTTTATTGATTTTTAAATAATAAACAGTCAATTTTATTATAAACTACTTCACTTAATGAATCATTTCGCTATAGCCTAAGTTATTACTATTTTTAAAACATATATGATGAACGAGAAAATTGCAATTATATACGGAACGAGACCAGAATTCCTGAAGATATTCCCCATCATCAATGAATTCAGAAAACGCAATGAAGACATCTGCATTGTAAATACAGGTCAACACGATACGCTGCTTACAGAAATGGAAAACAGCTTCGGCATTATTCCACATCATAGACTTTCTGTACAGTCGTTGTCATTTACCAGCTCTAATCTGATTGCTAAACTGATCGACGAAATTTCTAAACTCATCCATAAAGAAAATATTCAGAAAATAATTGCACAGGGTGATACATTCACTGTTTTAGCCTCATCAATGGTTGCTTTTCTTGAGCAGAGAAAATTTTATCACATTGAGGCCGGATTGAGAACATCAGATATCAAACTTCCTTTTCCTGAAGAATTCAACAGACGTGTTGTTTCATTAACAGCGAATGTAAATTTCGCTCCCACAGAATTGGCGAAGCAAAACCTTTTGAAAGAAAACATTTCAGAGACAAACATCTCTTTGGTTGGCAATACCATTGTTGATATGATCGAGTATGTGATCGAAAAAGAAAATATTTTGGTCGAATATCAGGATTTTGTTTTTATTACGGCTCACAGGCGAGAAAACATTGGTCAACCTTTGAAAAATATTGCTCAGGCAATCAAAGAGCTCGCTGAAGAAAATCCGGAGACCCAATTTGACTGGGCATTGCACCCAAACCCGAATACCCGAAGAATTATTTTGGATATATTTGATAAGCAAATACCCAAAAACATCAACTTTACTGAGCCTCTTTCTTATCTTGATGCACTTAGAAAAATGGCTAAAGCCAAACTTATAATTTCAGATTCCGGCGGAATACAGGAAGAAGCGCCAAGTTTACAGAAAAGAATATTAATTTTAAGAGAAGAAACCGAAAGGCCGGAAGTAGTTACCTGTAATTGCGGTATTTTGGTAGGGTCTGATATTGAAAAAATTAAAACTCATTTTAATTTAATATATCATAACCAGCAGGAATATATATTTGAAAGTGATAATAATCCTTTTGGAGACGGCAAAGCTTCAGAAAAAATTGTAAAAGAAATATTGGTATGATTGTAGGCAATGGTCTTATTGCGTCACTATTTGTGGATAATGACGATGAGAATATAATTTTTTTTGCGTCGGGAGTCTCCAATTCTTTAGAAACAAGAGTTGAAGAATTTTTACGTGAGGAAAACCTGATCAAGAATACCATTTCAGAAAATACAGACAAGGTATTTGTATATTTTTCTACCTGCAGTATTTATGATTCTTCAAAGACTGGCAGCGATTACGTTCTTCACAAGCTAAAAATGGAACAGCTGATCAAAAAATCTTGCCCGCAATTTCTTATTTTGAGAGTAAGCAATGCTGTCGGCAAAGGCGGAAACCCCAATCTTCTGATGAATTATATAGTGAAAGCTGTGAAAAATGATGAAGCTATTAATGTTCACACTCAAGCAACGCGCAACCTCATCGACGTTGATGATATAAGAAATGTTACCTTTGATCTTCTTAAGCAACAATCTTTAAATAAAATTATCAATGTCGCTTATAGTAAAAACTATTCAATTCTTGAGATTCTAGAGATTGTAGAAAAGTTTTATAATAAAAAAGTAAACATCAATCTTTTAAAAAGCGGATCCGGATATGACATTAATATTCCCGAAATAGAGCAATACTTTATTGAGACTAATCAAGCCGGCAAAGAGATTTATCTTTATAATATTCTTCAAAAATATTTTTATTAAGTTTTTATATACAACTGTATTTAGAATTAAGATCAAACACAAAATCATACAAAAAATGAACAAACTGGCCTTCGTAATTCCGTATTATAAAATAGATTTTTTTGAAGAGACTTTACAATCGCTAGAGAATCAAACAAATAAAAATTTTAATATTTATATAGGTAATGACAAAAGTCCGAATGATCCTGCTGGTATTATTTCCCGATATGCACATCTGAATATTACCTATCAAGCTTTTGATTCTAATCTGGGTACTAAAGACCTGGAAGGGCAATGGATCAGGTGCATTGATTTATCAAAAAATGAGGAATGGATATGTATTTTGGGAGATGATGACTGTCCGAAGGAAAATTTTGTTGAAGAATTTTATAATGTGCTGCCAACAGTCGATGAAAAAGGCATTAATGTTATCAAAGCAGCAATAACTTCAATAGATTCTCACTCGAATCTGAGAGGTGCAGATCTCCTTCATCCGGAATATGATACCTCTATCAATACATTTTGGAGAGACCGAAATAACCAGACGCATACAAGTATAAGTGAGAATATATTTAGAAGAAGTTGTTATGAAAAAATTGGTTTTAGAGGTTTCCCTTTGGCTTGGGGAACCCCCTTGGTGGCCTGGATGGATTATACAGAGGGAGGTCTTATTTATGGTATGAATAATACACAAATGTGTGTAAGATCTTCGGAAATCAACCTCACCAGAGTTAATTCTTTTAGAGACCAGAAAGATGTTGGTGAAGCCATGGTATATGAAATTGTTTTTTCAGATTATTATGATAAATTCAATGATGCACAACGTTTATTTTTATTAAAAAAATACCATGCAGTTCTTCATTATTACAAACTAAAAAACAAACTTCCATCGTCAATCTTTTATCTATACGGTAAATACGGAGGTGTAAAGTCAAAACTGTTTTATATTCTTCGAGAAATTAAATGGAAATTCTCAAAATAATTTAGTGACGCTCCTCCATCCAAATTCCCAATACCAAAAGAGACCAGTGCTTATAATTATATTGTAAACTTTTCTGAACCTGCTGAAAATCTAGTTTGAGGAAAATTTTTGAGGCTGGATTTCTTAAGATTTTTGATGAAAGTTCTTCCATTGCCGGAATTTTCAACCATTTTTCTACTGGAGCACCAAATCCTTGCTTTCGCTTATTTAGAATATTATCTGTTAATAATTCACCGAAAGCTTTCCTTAAGATAATTTTGGTCTGTTCAGTATTTACTTTATATTTTGCAGGTAGAGCAGCACAGAATTCGACCAAATCTCTATCTAAAAAAGGAGTTCGCAATTCGATCGAATGCATCATCGCAATCCGGTCATCTTTCACCATATAATCTCCCGGAATAATATTGGTGAGATCCATTTTCATTGGAGTATTAAGATTGGTTTTATCTAACGGAAAATCATATAAATGTTCATATTCTGAATGTGATTTTAAAAGCAAAGCAGTCTCTTTTTTGGTAAAATTACTATGTACTTTTTCCTTTTGGTAAGCCACAATATCCGGAAATTTTGCCCTGAAAACTTTATCGAGAAAATAATCCTGTCCTTTTCTAAAACCTATTTTTTCACTAACAGTAGACCCTATTTTATAAAAAGTCAGAAAATTTGGATTCGCCCTTCCTTTGTCAAGAATTTCTTTTTCTTTCTGGTACCATTTGTATCCGCCAAAAAGCTCGTCACCAGCATTTCCGGTAATTACAACAGTCATGTTTTTTGCAGCTTCCTCACAAATGGTATATGTTGCCAAAATTGCAGTATCTGCAAGCGGTTCATCTAGTTTTTTTAAAACTTCTACCAATAAATTGGTGATTTCTTCATCTTTAATGGAGACTTCTTTGTGATTGGTATTATATTTTTGGGAAATACTTCTTGCTTCCGGCATTTCATTCCATTCACCTTGATACTCAAATCCCAAAGTGGTAAGATTTGAATTATATCTGGATGACAATGCAACCAAAGTTCCGGAATCTAATCCACCACTTAAAAAAGCGCCTACTTTTACATCAGCAATCAATTGCTTCTCTACCGATTTATCTACTAGCCTTTTAAATTTTTGTATAGCATCATTTTCTGTAATATTTAATTCTTCTTCGGGCAAATTCCAATATTGAGAAATTTCAATTTCCCCATTTTTATAGACTAATTGTGAAGCAGGTGGCAAAACTTTAATATTTTTATAAATACTTTGATGACCATTTATGTATGAATGGCGCAAAAAATGAGAAACGGCTTCATCATTCAGCTCTTTATCTACTAAACCTGTTGCGAGAATAGCCTTAATTTCAGAGGCGAAAATAAATTCACCATTTTTTCCTGTTGCATAATAAAATGGTTTTTCTCCAAAGCGATCTCTTACACAAAAAAGCTGTTGTTTTTCTTCATCCCAAATTGCAACAGAAAACATTCCGTTTAAATGTTTTGGAAGTTCAGAACCATATTTTTGATACAATGCAAGAATAACTTCTGTGTCTGTATTGCTTTTGAAAGTATATTCAGAAATCTCTTTTTTTAAGTCACGATAACCGTAAATTTCTCCGTTGAAAACGATGCATTCATTCTTCGTGTCTGAATACATCGGCTGGTGTCCGTCTTTCGAAAGATCAACAATCGCTAAACGTCTGAAACCTAAAAAACAGTTTTGAAAATACTCATGACCTTCATCATCCGGACCACGATGAATAATAGAATCGGTCATGTTTTTCAGACCTCTTTTATAAAAATCATCGTTTAAAATATTTTTTTTTACAATACCTGCAATTCCGCACATAGATCATTAATATATGACAAATTTAAAACTTATTTATTGAACATTTGTGAGCGTCAAAGTTTTACACAAGTTAGATCTTAAAGTTTCAATCATTTTAATAAAAATTAATTTCAGATATTTGCAACGATATGCAAACACAACCTCTGATTTCTATTATTACAACGTATTATAACTCTGTACAGTTAGGAGATTTTGTAAAGTCATCTATGCAATGTCTGCAAAACCAGACGTATCAAAATCTAGAATTAATATGTGTGAATGATGGTTCTACCGATTCTACATTAAATGAATTAGAAAGTTTCGCAAAACAAGATTCGAGAATTAAAGTTTACACAAAAGAAAATCAGAAGTATGCGCAATATTCTAAGGCTTACGGACAGGAAAAGGCTTCGGGAGAATTTATTTTTCTTTTTGATCATGATGATCTTATTGATTTTGATACCATAGAAAAATGTTACCAGACATTTTTAAGCCATCCTGAGCTTGATATTGTAACCCCGATTGTCATCACAAAATTCACTGACGGAAATATTAAAAATATACACAATATTTATTTTTCTGATTCAGCAACTTTTGAATTTAAAAAATTTACGGGATCACAAATTATTAAAGATACTGTAGGCAAATATGATAACCACATCCGAGGATTGTACAGAAAAGAAGTCTTCAAATCTCATTCTTTCCGTTTTACAGAACCACTTTTGAATGCTGATGAAATTGTAGAGAGACTTATATATGAAGAAGCGAGATTTGTAGGAAACTGTGACGCAGTTTACACTCATTATATTCATCCGGATTCATCGGCTAAATTACTCTCTCCCAAAAGAATAGATTTTGCAAGAACAGATTACGTACTGAGAAAGATATTTAAAGAAAAAGGAATTTACGCGAACCGTCGGGCAATCTTCGAATTTATAGCCTACAAAAATTTGGTCAATGCCATTAAAATATTCCATCATTTTTCTAAAGATATGACTGCAGAAGAATATTCTAAACAAAGCAAAAGACTTCGGGAATCGTATAATGAATTAGACAAAAAAGTTGTCATTTCTCAGTTTGTAGGATTTCCAAAATTTTATAATGCTTTTTTATTGTCTGATTTTTCTTTAATGTCATTCTTCTACAAATACAAGAAATAAATTATCTCTCAAAGCGCCAGATAAAAAGTTTCACAGCCAAACCAGCTGGAATATTGTGAAAGAAATTTTTCTTTTTGACATCTAAAGAATATTTTGAACTCAAATAGTCTGAAAGATTTAATCGGACTAATTTCTGCATTCTTGAAATATTAGTTTTTAGATATTCTTTATCTTTCAATGCTTTCCATTGCATCACCAAAACCATCTCCTTGAAGAGAATAATTTTATTTTTGATCAGCATTTTCAATTCAGAGTTTTTTTCCTCTTTATAAGATTTGGTCAGATACTCAAGAATTGTTAGATAGTTCTCGAAATTTTTCTTTTGCCTGTTAAAAATAACCGATTCACCATGAAGATAATACAGATATGTAATGTCATCAATAATTGCTAAAGTGTCTGTTTTTAACAACAAATGGAAAAACCACAACTCATCCTGAGCAAATAATCCCGGTACAAAATAAATTTGATTATCAACAATAAAGTCCTTCTTAAATAATTTATTCCATGATGATGAAGGAAATCCGCCTTTGCTATACACGGAAAATATTTCAAGATTATTATCGTAATATTTTTTTTCTGTGATGGTGGGAAATCCGAAATCTTTCGTGGTATTATCAAAAGTGTTGATCCATCGATTTTGCGCTATAATGATTTGAGCATCTGTTTTTTCAGCTTTTTTAACCAATAATTCTATGCAATCTGTTGTAATTTCGTCGTCACTATCCAAAAAAAACAGATATTTTCCGGTAGATGCTTTTATGCCGTTGTTTCTTACAACAGAAAGTCCCGAATTTTCCTGATGTTCTATAATTTTGATAGTAAGATCCGGATTGGCATCCATAAAATTTTTGACAAGCGACATACTGTCGTCAGGAGTGCAATCATTAACAAGAACAATCTCTAAATTTTTATATGTTTGATTTTTGACAGATTCCAGACATCTGATGATAAACTTCTCACATTTAAAAATGGGAATAGAAATAGTTACTAATGGATTCATCGAGGGGAAATTAAATAAATTATTTTATACAAAAATATAGAAATAAATATTGTAAGATTGATATAAAAATTAAAACTTCTTAATTCCAAGATTGATCTGCAGATATTTGTAGTGCATTCACTGTGACTTGTTAATTTAATAAATTATTGTAGTTTTATAGTCAGGGATTAAAATTCATTTGTTATAGAATAATACAATTTTTTCAAAGTTTAATAATTATAATGGATTAAATATTCTGAAACAATACTCTTTTATTGTAATGTGATTATTATAAAAAAATCCTAACTCCATAATTTATTCAACATTTGCGCTCTTAATATCTATGCTAAAATTTTCCATTCTTATCGCCCACTACAACAATTACCATTACTTTACAGAATGTTACGAAAGTATTCTGAAGCAGACTTACGAAAACTACGAAATTGTGCTTGTAGATGACTGCTCTTCGGATGATTCTTATCAAAAGATCATAGAACTTACGAAAGATAATCCAAAAGTTAAAGTTTATAGAAATGAAGAAAATAGCGGTGTAGGTCTTACAAAAAAGAGATGTATTGACTTGGCTACCGGAGAAATCTGCGGATTTGTTGATCCCGATGATACTTTAGCAGAAAATGCATTACAGATTATTATCGAAAATTACACTAAAAATATTATTGCAGTGTATTCTCAATTCTACGAGTGCGATGCCAATCTTAAACCTATTAAAATATTTCCAAATTCTCGCGCCATTAAAAACGGCGATAAAATGTTTTTTAATGTTTTTTTTGAAGCCACACACTTTTTCACATTTAAAAAAGAGGCTTATAACAAAACTTCCGGAATCAATGATAAACTTACTTCAGCAGTCGATCAGGATTTGTATTTAAAGCTTTATGAAATAGGTGATTTTAAATTTGTAAAAGTTCCGCTTTACTACTACCGCATTCATGAAAAAGGGGTGTCGCAGGAATCTTCCAAGAAAGAAAAACTGCACAAAAACTGGCATCAGACTATTTTAGATACTATAAACAGAAGAAATATTGATTATCTCTACGGTAAAAAAATAAGTGACATTGAAAATCTCCCGGGATTTTTGAAAGTAAAACAAAATAGTATTTTCAAAAAAATTCAACGAAAATTTTTATAAACTAAAAAACCACAGAAAGATCTGTGGTTTTCTTTATTCTTTAATAATAACTCCTGCATACTTGCCATCAAACTCAATAATATATGGTTTGTGATTATTCTGTTCACAATAATCTTTAAATGCGGCATTGTCTCCTACATCATCACTCATAAAAACACCACCCCTTCTCAGTCTATCCCATAGAATTTTATAAGCCCACATTCTTCCGTCATACGTTTTGTCGCTATCATAATGTACTACATCAAAAGTTTTTGTTTTTTCAAAAATTTTCGGAAGAGATTCTTTATCAGCAAATCTATAAAGATCCCAATTGCTTTTGTATTTTTCAGGAATTACACATCCTACAAAATCTTCACTTTGATTTTGAAGAATATAAGGCATATCTGAACTGTAAAGTGTGCCATTTCTGGAAACCAAAGATGCTAAAGCTGCAAATGAAGACCAGCCATAAGCAACTCCGGTCTCAATAGAATTTTGAGCCTTTGCAAATTCATTAATGTAATAAATAACACTTAAAGAGCCTGCGCCACCCATTTTTACAGGTGCTTTTTCCTGAACCTGCAATGCATTTTTGTATTCTTGAGGAAAAATTTCTTCGAAAGGAACAAAATTCATTTTCAAAATATTCTCTATGAAATCTTTTTCAGAGACTGCGATGCTTTTACACCATTTTTCCGCTTCTTCTTTACCTCGTAGACCAGAGGAACGGTTAAATATGTTTTTCCATATCTTACGTCGTAGTTCAGGATAGAGATCCGGACGCTTTAGATAAGCGACAAATGTAGTTGCGATTTCTGAAACTTTACTCATACAGTTATGTTTTGAGGAGTAAAAATACAAAAGAATTGCCCAAACAGTCTTATATTTGTTTCACTAAGGATTAATTTTTTTTAAAAAAATACAAATGTCTCAAAAAATAAAAGTTCTGTTTCGTCATCGTTCCATGGAAATGGGAGGAGTTGAAAGGGTTCTTCTTGATTTGTTGGAAAATCTGCCAAGGGAACTGTTTGACATTACTTTCTTTCTGACAATGAATCAGGGAGAACTTAGAAAAAGTATTCCTAAAGATATTGAGCTTATCACTCTGCAAAAGGGAAGAGAAGATATGAGCAGCAATAAGTTTCTCAGAACTTTACAGCTTATTAAAAGAAATATAATTCTTACGTTTTACAGAAATAATCCGAAAATATTATACCGTAAAATCATTAAAAAAGATTTTGATCTCGAGATTGCTCCAACGTATTCAGAGTTTGACAACATCCTATCAAGCCCTTTAAATTCAAGAAAAATAGCCTGGTTTCATACTGATGTAAGTTATGATCCAAATGAAAAAAGAGTTTTAAGCAGAGTAAATGCCCTCAAAAAATTTGATTGGGTGATTTTTGGATCCAAGCAAACCAGAGATATTATAAAAGATTTATATGAAATTGAATATCCTAAAAGTTCTGTCATTTATAATTCTATAAAAATAGATGAAGTCAAGGTAAAAGCATTAGAATTTCCTGTTCATTACGATACAACTCCTGTATTTTCTTCTATGGGAAGATTGCATAGCCGTAAAAACTATCACACTTTGATGAAAGTTCACAAAAGACTTTTAGATGAAGGATTTCTCCACTCAATTGCGGTGATTGGTGGCGGTTCGGAGATGGAAAACTTACAAAGGCAAGCTAAAGAATTAAATATAGAAAACACTTTTCTACTTCTTGACAGCCAGATAAACCCATATCCTTATATAAAAAACTCAGATTATTTTGTACTACCTTCAGAATCTGAATCTTATCCTTTAACAATCGGAGAAGTAATGGGATTAAATATACCAGTTATAAGTACAAACGTGGGCGGAATTCCGGAAATGATTGAGCATGATTTCGACGGTTATCTTGTAGAACCAAATGAAGATGCCATTTATGAAGGGATGAAATTATTCCTCACAAACACTGAAATTACAGAGAAATTTAAGAAAAACATGGTGCAATCTGTAGATAAATTTGATAATGAAAAGATTTATAATCAGGTAACCTCTGTTTTTCAAAAACAATATCAACTGAAAGAATGAAAAACCCATTAGTTACCATTCTTACGCCCACTTACAATCGAGCACATACTTTGCCTCGGGTTTTTGAGTCGCTACAAAATCAGACATTTAAAGATTTTGAATGGCTGGTTATAGACGATGGCTCTACCGACAAAACTAAAGAACTCGTTGAAGCTTTTCAGAAAATATCTGATTTTAAAATTAGATACTATCATCAGGAAAACCAACATAAGTTTTTAACTTTTTTTCGTGGAATTGACCTTGCAGAAGGTAAATATTTTTCGCCTTTAGATTCTGATGATGCATTGCCAAAAGACTCCATGGAAATCCTTGTCAATACATGGGAACAGATTAATGATAATCAAAATATTGTATTTGTATCAACACTTTGTGAAGATCAGTTTGGAAAGATTGTGGGAGACCAATTTCCTAAAGATCCGTTCATTTGTAGTATTTTTGATATGCGGTATAAATACAAAATTAAAGGTGACAAATGGGGAATGGGCAAAACTGAAATTTATAAAAAAATGAAGCTGAATTTCGGTGATCTTGCCGGAAAAGGTTTTATTCCGGAAGGTGTTTTTCAGTTTCAGTTTGATAAGCTTGGTCTTCATTACTGCATCAATAAGGTAACGAGAATCTATTTTCGGGACAAAGATGATGAACAGTCCCTCGCTAATCAGTTTTACGATAAGAAAAATGCATTCGGACTTGCCGAAAACTATAAAGCATTTCTGAATACATACAGTTCAAAAATTTGGAGCAATCCGATGCCGGTTCTTAGAAATTTGGGCGGTTATCTGAAATTTTCAAAAATTGACGGCAGATCTTTAGGGAAAATCACTTCAGAATTAAAAACAACTGAAATGAAAGTATTGGCAAATCTACTTTATCCATTCTCAAAATTTATTTAGAAATGCCAAAAAAAATCCTTTTCATCTATTATCAAAATCTTAAACCAGGCGGCGTTGCAAGGGTGATGATCAATCTGGCAAATGAACTGTGTGAAAACGGATATAATATAAGTATCTTATTTTTGATGGAAGGAGAGCATACATTTTATAAGATCAACCCAAAGATAAAAATTCATACCGTTGATTCTTTTGGTCATTGGGGTTTTAATAAAGTCAATCCCGTACTCGATAAATATTTAAAAAAATTCCGTTACAGATACAGCCTTAAAAAATATGTTTATGATTTTGGGCAATGGGATATGATGAACCAATGGCTGAAAAAAAATCATACTCAATTTGATGTCGTCATTTCGTGCTGGTACAAATTATCTGCACAAATCTCTGTAAATAAAACAATCGCATCTAAGACATTTGCCTGGGAGCATTCTAATTTTGAAGTGGGTGGTAAAATTTGGGGTAATCTTTTACGTCCAAAATATAAAAACTTAAAAGGAATTATCTGCATCAACAAAGCTTCTGTTGATTATTATAAAACTTTAAATCCTAATACTTTTCTTATCCCAAATCTTATTGGTGAACCTTTTGAAAGTCTTGAAAACATAGATTTTAGCTCTAAAAAAAATCACCTTATCTATGTAGGAAGACTGGATGAAGATAAAAACGTAAGCAGTATTATTGATGTCATCTCAAATATAGATTTAAAAGATTTTATTTTCAAAATTATTGGCGAAGGTCCGGATTTGGAAAATTTAAAAAGATTGGCTAAAGACAAGAAACTTCAATCAAAAATAATCTTCACCGGTCAGTTGTCTATAGATCAAATTAAAAATGAACTTTTAGACAGTAAAATTTTCCTGTTTATGAGTAAAACAGAAGCTTTCGGGATGGTACTTTTAGAGGCTATGTTTTGTGGTAATGCTCTTTTATCTTATGACTGTAATTATGGACCTTCAGATATTATTAATCAAAACAATGGCTTTTTAGTACCGATGAATGATAAAAAGAAATTTCAAGAAAGCCTGCAAAAACTTATCAATGAACCAGATTTATTAAACAAACTCACTCAATCTTCTTTTCAGGAATCTTTTCAATGGCGCAAAAACAAAACACTTACTCAGTGGGATAAAATGATCAATTCTACCTCTCGATAAACTCGATTTACATGATTTCAATTATCACAGCATATTACAACCGAAAAGAGCTTTTCCGCAAAACTTTACTAAGTATTGCCCGGTTTGAATATTCAGAAGAAATAGAGTTTATTGCTGTAGATGATGGCAGTAATCAAGAAGAACGGATTGAAGATTTGGTAAGTGATTTTCCATTTTTGAAAGTGATTCGGTTAGAAAAGCAAGACAAATGGTATCAAAACTCATGCATTCCCTTCAACGAAGGTTTTCGTTTTGCAAAAGGTGATAAAATCATTATTCAAAATCCAGAATGTTACCATTTTGATAACGTCATTGAATTTACATCCAAGAATCTTATTGAGGGCGATTACCTTAGTTTTGGCTGTTTCGCTTTAGACAAACAAACTACAGACAGTTATAAGACAAATTATCCTGAAGACACTATTCGCAACTGCATTGCTAATCCGAATTCAAACAATTCTACAACAGCTGGAAATATTTGGTACAATCATTCTATACATAAACCTCATGCTTATCATTTCTGCGTTGCTTTAACGAGGACAGATTTGGATAAATTACAGGGTTTTGACGAATTACTGGCATTAGGAATCGCTTATGATGACAATGAATTTGTAAAAAGAGTGAAAAATACGCTCAAGATAAAGTTTGTTGATGATGTAATTGTTTTGCATCAAAATCACTACAATCAATCATCTACTTCATATGACAACAGAAAATGGAGTTCTTTTTTATACGGAATAAATAACATTCTTTTTCAGCAAAAACCTAGAAAGAAACTCATTAATCGATATACAAAAAACCAAAGCATACAGCAGAAAAAAAAGATTATTCTTCCTTTTGTTGCATATAGGCTACTAACTGATTTTGCTTTTTATAAATTAGTAAAAGATAAATTGATCAAAAGAATATAAATTAAATAAATGCTTCAAAAAAAGAAAATCCTCATCCGTATTGGTTCACTTCGTCATGGTGGCGCAGAAAAAGTATTGGTTACTTTTCTGAAAAATCTTCCACAGGATAAATATCAGATCGATTTGCTTTTAAATTTATATTCCGGGAAATATCTGAGCGAAGTTCCGAAGTGGATCAATATCATTTATCTGAACAAAGGTGAGATGATTACCACCAACAGAATTCAGGATATTCCGAAGAAAGCGACGAGAGTTATTTATCAAAAACTATTGAAAAAACGCCCTTCTCTTCTTTATAAAGGGAAACTGAAAGGCAAAAAATACGATATTGAGTTTGCAGCCATTCATGGAATGCGTGATGAAATCCTTAATTCTCCGCTCCAGTCTTCAAAAAAAATAGTCTGGATTCATAATGACCTTTCCCAATTGAAAGAGTATACAGAAACCGAGATTAAAAAATTCTTCGGTTTTGATAAAATTATGGTGATTTCAGAGAAAATAGAAAAGCTTTTTCTTGATCTAGCTGAAAACGAAACCCAGAAACAAAAGATTCTTAAAATCTACAATCCTTTAGATACCGAAGAAATTTTGTCTAAAGCAGACAAGCCATTCAATAATTATGAATTTGACGAAAAAGTTCCGACTTTTATTTCTGTAGGAACCGTTTTTCCACAAAAAGGTTTTGACAGACTTTTGAAAGTCCATAAAAAACTTTTGGATAAAGGTTTTAAACACAAAATCTTGATCGTTGGTGACGGATATGATTTTGAAAATATCAAAAAGCTAAAAACTGAACTCAATATTGCCCACACCACAACAATGCTGGGCTTTTCAGATAATCCTTATCCCTATTTCAAAAATGCAGATTTTTATATTTTAAGTTCAAGATATGAAGGTTTTCCAACCGTTTTGTTTGAGGCTATTACTTTAAAAAAGAAAATTATTGCGACAGAAGTTTCCGGCGTGAGAGAAATGCTGAACGATGGTGAATTAGGCTTAATTGTTGAAAATTCTGAAGAAGGAATTTATTCAGGAATGAAAAAAGCTTTGGTGAATTCTCAGGATTTTGAAAAGTATACGGATAACCTTAAAGATTACGAAATGCCTTTTAACCTTAAAAATTCTGTACAGAAAATCATTTCAATTCTTGACAACGTCTAGATTAATTTTTATTCTTTATTGTTGAAGACCATTTAGATTTTTTAAATTTGTTACATGGCAGGCTACTCTACTATACAGAAAGATTTTTATCGGGAAAGCGGAAAATGGCTTTCAACCTTCAAAATTTTGGCAAAGTGTGTCAATCCGAATTTACATTTTGTTTATATTTTAAGAAAAAGTCAGAAGTTTAGCAAGACGCCTGTTTTGGGACTTTTTTGGAAAGTTGTTTTACGGCATTTCCAAATAAAATATGGCTTTCAGATTTATCCTGAAACTCAGATTGGAGAAGGTTTTTACCTCGGACATTGGGGAAGCTTGGTAATCAATCCGAAGAGTAAAATAGGTAAAAACTGCAATATTGCTCAAGGCGTGACGATCGGACAGCAAAACAGAGGTAAAAATGAGGGATATCCAGTGATTGGCGATGAGGTTTGGATTGGCCCGAACGCTGTGATTGTAGGAAATATAAATATCGGTAACAATGTTCTGATCGCTCCGAATGCGTACGTGAATTTTGATATTCCGGACAATTCGGTCGTTACAGGCAATCCTGCAAAGATTTATTCTAATGATAATGCAACGGATGGATACATCAATAATAAGGTATAAAACCTGAATTTTATCATATTTTTATCTATATTAAACTTTGTTAAAAATGATTGATAATACTATAAAATTAATATTTTTGCATAATTGATTCAGTCTATTGAATTCGGAAATAATTTAAACGAAATAAATAATTATAATCTTTAAAATTTAATTAATGAAGAATTCGTACGAAGTTATTTTTGAAAACAACAGAAAATGGGTAGAATCTAAAGTAGCAGACAACCCCCACTTCTTTGAGGATCTTGCAAAAACTCAGAATCCTGAATACCTTTACATAGGATGTTCAGACAGCAGAGCAACAGCAGAAGAACTCATGGGAGCAAAACCGGGAGAAGTTTTTGTCCACAGAAATATTGCCAATGTTGTGAATACCCTAGACATGAGCTCCACAGCTGTTATACAATATGCGGTAGAGCATTTGAAGGTAAAACACATTATAGTTTGCGGACATTACAATTGTGGCGGTGTAAAGGCAGCGATGACACCTGAGGATTTAGGACTTTTGAATCCTTGGCTGAGAAATATTCGTGATGTTTACAGACTGCACCAGGCAGAACTAGATTCTATCGAAAATGAGAGTAAACGTTATGACAGGCTTGTAGAACTCAATGTTCAGGAGCAATGTATCAACGTAATTAAAATGGCTTGTGTACAGGAAAGGTATATTTTAGAAGAATATCCTATTGTTCACGGCTGGGTTTTTGACCTTAGAACAGGTAAAATTATCGATCTTGAAATTGATTTTGAGGAAATCTTAAAAGACATTCAGAAGATCTACAATCTTACAAGCTCAGATTGGGTTATGAGCAGAAAGACGAAATAATCTTTCTTTAAAAAATTGAGTAAATGAAATTCTGGAGTATCATTACATTACTGTTTATTCTAAACTTCACAGCCTTGCCGAGCATTGCTGCGGTTTTTGGTTGGGAGATACAGAGAACGAATGTGATTTTAAACGAAGAAGAAACCCACTCTCATTATTCATCATTTACGGTTTACGAAAAGACTTTACCTAAGACTTTAAACGTACATGATTTTCTGAAGTTTTTCGAGCCTGATCTCGAGCGCAGATCTTTTGTGCTGATTGACGATTCTTATCATCTATCACCACTTCTCACCATATTCTCCCCTCCCCCGGAAGCATAATTGAAATCGTTTTTTACATATATTCATATCAGATTTGATGTTGAATAGATGTCTTTTTAAATTAATTTCAATTTTTCATCACTGATGTTCTTAATTATATTTTTATAGTTAAAGATCAAACAGTTACATTTATCATTTTTCAATATCATGAAAAAATCTAAGTCATTATTTGGAGGAATAAAAGAGAATTTTCCTTCCGGCCTTGTTGTATTTTTAGTAGCGCTTCCGCTATGTTTAGGAATTGCTTTGGCATCTGGCGCACCACCATTATCCGGTATTATTGCCGGTATTGTAGGAGGCCTTGTCGTTGGAGCACTCAGTAATTCTAATATTTCGGTTTCAGGACCTGCAGCTGGTCTTACCGCAATTGTTTTAACTGCAATTACTGATCTTGGAGCTTTCGAGCTATTTCTTTGCGCCGGTATCATCGCCGGTCTTATACAGCTGGTTTTAGGTTTCGTAAGAGCAGGGAGCATATCCAATTATTTTCCAAATAATGTTATTGAGGGAATGCTTGCTGCCATAGGAATTATTATCATTATCAAACAAATTCCGCATGCATTAGGTTTTGATAACGACTATGAAGGAAATGAAACATTATTTACCAACGGAATCAACTTTAATTACTTTAGTGAATTAGCGGGTGCTGTACATCCGGGAGCGATTATCGTAACTTTGGTTTCGGTAGGCGTTCTTTTAGCTTGGGATCAAATTCCAGCTCTTAAAAGAATGAAAATACTCCCCGGCGCATTAGTTGCGGTTGTTGTCGGAATTTTATTGAACGAAGCATTTAAAATGTCAGGAAGTTCGTTAGCGATCGGTACAGAACATTTGGTTTCTTTACCAGTTCCTCAAAGTCTTGATGATTTTAAAAATTTGATAATACTTCCCGATTTTAATGGTTTTCTTAACCCTAAAGTGTGGATTGTAGGGGCAACCATTGCCATTGTAGCGTCTATTGAAACCTTACTATGTATTGAAGCTTCAGACCGATTAGATGTTCAGAGAAGAATTACCGACACCAATCTTGAGCTTAAAGCGCAGGGAATCGGGAATCTTATCAGCTCATTTATTGGTGGATTACCAATGACATCAGTTGTGGTAAGAAGTTCGGCAAACGCCAATGCAGGAGCTACTTCGAAGGTTTCAGCGATGATTCACGGAGTTTTGTTGTTGGTTTGTGTACTGAGCATTCCTTTTATCTTAAACTTAATTCCATTATCAACGCTTGCAGCGGTTTTACTTTTAGTAGGATATAAATTGGCAAAACCTGCTACATTCAAACATTTCTGGCATTTAGGGAAATTCCAGTTTATACCGTTTGTGGCGACTGTAGTTGCGATTGTAGCGACAGATTTGCTAAAAGGTGTAGGAATTGGTCTGGCCATTTCAGTTTTCTATATTCTACAAGGAAATATGAAACGTGCTTATTATCTAAGCCGCGAAAAACTGATCGATGCAGATGGCATTACGATGAAACTTGCAGAAGAGGTTTCTTTCCTTAATAAAGCTGCCATTAAAAAGACATTGAAAAACATTAAATCAAATTCTACGGTAACGATTGATGCGAGAGGAACATCATATATCGCAACAGATGTACTGGAAATGATTCAGGATTTTGCCAACATCAGAGCGAAAGAAGAAGATATTAATGTGGAACTATTAGGCTTCAAAACTTCGTACAGAGACTACGAAACCGATGAAGACTCTCACATCGTCATTACCCATAAAAGAGCAATGTAAGCTCATCAAAAATATTTTTTTTAACTTTAATTTTTAATAATAATTCAACAAATAATAAATCATATGAAAGCACATACATCTGAAACTCAATCTACAATTACTCCTGAAAAAGCATTAAACTTTTTAAAAGAAGGAAACCAAAGATTTGTAGGTAACTTAAAGGCAAACAGAGATCTTTTGGAGCAGGTAAATGCTACAAGAGAAGGGCAATGGCCTTTTGCAGTTGTTTTGAGCTGTATAGACAGCCGTACTTCTGCAGAATTAATCTTTGATCAGGGATTGGGTGATGTTTTCAGTATCAGAATAGCAGGAAATTTTGTGAATCAGGATATTTTAGGATCTATGGAATTTGGCTGTAATGTAGCAGGTTCTAAGCTTGTGGTTGTTTTAGGTCACACAAAATGTGGCGCTTTAAAAGGCGGATTAGACGCAGCTAAAATCGAAGGAATGGGAATGGATAACCTGAACCATCTGATCGACCATTTTGACCCAATTATCAAAACAATCATCAAAGATGGCGAAGAACGCTCTTCAGCAAACGCAGATCTTCTTGAAAGACTGAATCAGCATAACGTAAAAAATGCGATTGATGATATCCGCAAGCAAAGTTCTACTTTAAAGAGACTTGAGGAAGAAGGTAAAATTAAAATAGTCGGAGCTAATTATGACGTTGAAACCGGCGTTGTAACTTGGTTATAATCATCTTTCATTAATAATTCGGTCGGAAGTTTTGCTTCCGACCGAATTTATTTTTTATTTACCGTTAAAAGCAGACATTGTATTATTAATTCCTGCAAAAACGAAAGACAGACATGCCTTTGAAAACTTCTCTATTCTTTCCTGAAGTTTTTCATTTTCCTCCTGATTCCAGGTTCCTAATACATAATCTACCTGTCTACCTTCAGAAAACTCGACCGAAATTCCAAAACGAAGTCTTGCATAATTCTGAGTCTGTAACACCTCCTGAATATTTTTAAGTCCGTTGTGACCGGCATCAGAACCTTTCATTTTCATTCTTAATGTTCCGAACGGCAAAGCCAGATCATCGGTGATAATCATCACGTTTTCTAAAGGAATATTTTCTTTCTGCATCCAGTATTTTACGGCATTTCCTGAAAGATTCATATAAGTATCGGGTTTTAAGACAAATACTTTTCTTCCTTTATACTTCCCTTCTGCCATCCAGCCAAAATTGGTACTGTTGAATGGTGACTCTAAAGTTTCAGCAATTTTTTCTGCAACCTTAAAACCTATATTGTGACGTGTATTTTCGTATTCCGGGCCTTTATTTCCAAGACCGACAATTAAATATTTCATGAGAAATTTTTTGCAAAATTAAGGGTTCTAAAATAAAAAACTCAACCCTAAAAAGGATTGAGTTTAAATATTTTCTTTAAATTACTTATTACAAAGGTTTGTAGAAATAATTAATTCCAAATCCCTGAGTCATATAAGTCTGTGGATCATACTTATAATTGGTAGAAACTACAATTGGTGTAGGAACAGGCTCCATCATATCTGTAACAGAAACTCTTCTAGGACTGTTTGGTGACAGCATTAAACTTCTGTCATCGTTAATATCTGTAGAAATAAGTACCGAAACTGTATATCCAAATGGCAGCAAAGTATACCCGCTAATCTGAGAATCATAACTGCTAAAATCGAATGCATACTTCTGATCAGCCGGTTCAAAAACAGATCCCGTCAATTTACCAACCTCTTTAGTTACCGAAGAAACATTATCTCCCAAATAAGTGTAAGTAGCTTTGGTATAATCTGTATAATCAAAAGGAGTAATATCATTACCTCTCTGCATTACAATAGATGTAAGTTTAGCTGTTGTTGAGCTATAGGTTAACTTATAAAGTGCTTTTGTTTTGGCAAAAACAGCATAAGGACCAGGCACTGTAGAAGGAGGTACAGGAGCCGCTTTTCTGTATACCGTTCTGTTCTCAGAAATCATTGTTAATTTACCCAAATTACCATAAGTATATTGTTGAGTATAAGAAACACTGTCTGTATCTATTGTACCGTCACTATCCAAATCCAGAAAGCCTTTGAAGGTTATTTTGCTGATATTGTTACCACTCCATTCTATATTTTTTATAGAAGCTTTTTCTGTAATAACTTTTGAAAGAAGCAAACCATTATACTCATACTGCGCAATCAGACCAAAATCTGTCACCTCTCTTGATAAAGCTCTTGGGCCAATTAAACCTGTATTGTCATTCAAATCCAAAAGTGGATTTCCTTCTTCATCAGTCAAATCTTTACAAGAATGTATTGAAGAAAAACCTGCTATTAGCAAAATAAAATAGAAAAGTCTTTTCATTATGTAATGGGATTATTTATTTTTTCACAAATATAATTTTTTTTTGTATAAAAATCACATTTTTGTTTATATTATCACAAAACTAATAACGAAATCAGGATTATAAAGCCTTATAAATATACTTCTGAGCCTGAGTCTGATCTGACGTTGGATAATTCATAGAATCATAAAGATACGTATAATCACCAGGTATTACAGGACCAGCCGTACCGGGAACAGGAGAAGGAAATACAATATTGAAGCTCTTCAGGTTATTAGCAGATAATGCAGGGAAATTAATAGGATGCACCAGGCTCCACATTACAAAAAATGTTCTTGGCAATGTGTTGTAAGGATTAATTTTATTATCGTAGGCACTATAAGTATATGTTGTCGTTAAAACTGTTGCAGACAAATCGGGGACACCTGCTGCATTGGTAATCCCAGCTTCTGTTACCATTTTTGTTATATTATCTCCGGTATTGGTAAAATTATAGTTGGTAAATTGAGTGTACGTTGAGCCAGACTTCTTCTTTTCGACGATCTTTGTCATCTTCCCCGCGCTATCATACGTGTAGGTGTATTCACTGTTGAAGTTTGGTATACTGCCAATCATCGTAGCACCAGTTGTATAATTGATCTTTCCACCCGAATCGTACGTGATATTGAAGTCGTAGCTTAAAGTATTGGCCGGAGCTCCGTTTACTTCCTGAGCAAATTTCACTCTTGTAATTTTCCCTGAAGTATATGTTGCTGTTCCAACGAAGAAAGAAGTGGGGCCGCTTGCTTCTTTAAAAATAGCTTTTTCCAAAACATTTCCGGTCGTTACAAATTCCTGATTCGTCACATTGTTTATTACAATCTTGTGCAAAATTCGAGGTCCGGTAATTGTAGGCGTGCTTCCACCACTACTTCCGGGATTATTGGGACCATTGAGTGTATTATTAATAGGATCAGCCGTTGTATTGTCGCAAGAAAGCAGAAAGCCAAGAAGCAGAGTCGCTACTCCTGTAAGAAAGTTGTTTTTGGTCATAAAGTTTTTAGTTTTTTAGTCTCGCAAATATAATTTATTTTCATTAATACAGGATTTATTTTAAAATTTTAATAAAAAAAAGTCTAAAATTTCTTTTAGACTTTCACAATTGATATTTTATGGTATTAAATTCCTAAAATAGATTTCAGCAAAACATTCACCTCATCTACATTCTTTACTTTATCTTTTCGCATCATCAGATTATTTCCTTCTTTCCCTGCTTTTTCTTTTAGCTGAGCTTGCGCTGGATTTTGCGTGAGGTAAGAAATAATATGCCTGAATTTATCGGTCTGATAAAATTTATCCTGCGGATTTCCTGGGAAGTAGCCTAAGAAAATTCCGTTTTTCATTACAATTTTCTCGAAACCAATTTCGGCGGCCAACCATTTTAGTGCAACACTTTTCAGTAAGTTAACAGCTTCACTTGGCAAATTCCCAAAACGGTCTTTCAGTTCAGATTCAAATTTCTGAAGATCTTTTTCATTATCTATATCAGCTAATTTCTGATACAGCAAAAGCCTTTCTTCGGTACTCGAAACATAAGAATCCGGAAGCATCAGCTCCAGATCAGTATCGATATTGACCTCTTTTACCGATTTGAAAAGTTTATTCCGGTCTTCTTCATTTTCAAAAAGATTTTCAAAATCTTCATCATCTTTCAGTTCTTCAAGTGCTTCCTGCATCATCTTCTGATAGGTTTCGAACCCCATTTCATTGATAAATCCGCTTTGTTCACCGCCCAATAAATCTCCGGCACCACGAATTTCCAAATCTTTCATCGCAATCTGAAAACCACTTCCCAGATCTGAAAACTGTTCAATTGCTTCCAGTCTTTTTCTGGCATCAGACGTCATCATATCAAAAGGCGGCGTAATCAGGTAACAAAATGCTTTTCTGTTGCTTCGCCCAACTCTTCCTCTCATCTGATGAAGGTCTGCCATTCCGAAACGTTGCGCATCATTAATGAAAATTGTATTCGCATTCGGAACATCTACTCCACTTTCAATAATCGTAGTTGCAACCAAAACATCATATTTTCCATCCATAAAATCGAGGACATTCTGTTCCATTTGCTTCCCTTCCATTTGTCCGTGTGCGGTAATAACTCTAGCGTCGGGAACCAATCTTTGGATCAAGCCTGCAATATCTTTCAGGTTTTCAATTCTATTATTGATGAAATAAACCTGCCCGTCACGCTGCAATTCATAAGAAACCGCATCACGAATAATTTCTTCGCTAAACCCAATAATATTTGTATCAACCGGCTGTCTGTTTGGCGGTGGGGTTTTTATCACCGAAAGATCTCGTGCAGCCATCAGAGAAAATTGCAATGTTCTCGGAATTGGCGTTGCAGTCAATGTCAAGGTATCAACATTGGTTTTCATCGTTTTGAGTTTATCTTTTACCGAAACTCCAAATTTATGCTCTTCATCAATAATCAGTAAACCTAAATTTTTAAATTTAACTTTATCTGCAGCCAACTGATGTGTCCCGATAACGATGTCAATTTTCCCATCGTCTAATCCCTGTAAAGTTTCATTTTTTTGTTTCGCCGTTCTGAAACGGTTTAAGTACGAAATGTTCACTGGGAAATCTTTCAATCTTTCTTTGAAACTTCTGTAATGTTGAAAAGCCAGGATGGTCGTTGGAACCAAAATTGCAACCTGCTTACCATCTGTAGCCGCTTTAAACGCAGCACGAATGGCAACTTCTGTTTTTCCAAAACCCACATCACCACAAATCAAGCGATCCATCACTCCTTCATCTTCCATATCTTTTTTGACATCCAATGTTGCTTTTTCCTGATCGGGAGTATCTTCATAAGCAAAACTTGCTTCCAACTCATTTTGAAGATAAGAATCTGGTGAATATTGGAATCCTTTTGCGGTTTTTCTTTCCGCATATAATTTGATTAAGTCAAAAGCAATTTGCTTAACTCTCGCTTTGGTTTTTTGTTTTAATGATTTCCAGGCAGGAGAACCGAGCTTGCTTAGAACAATCTCTTTTCCGTCGGGACCATTGTATTTAGAAATTTTATGAAGCGAATGAATACTTACATAAAGCAAATCTCCATTTTTATAAGTCAATTTAAAACATTCCTGAATCTTTCCATCATTGTTTACTTTTACCAATCCCATAAATTTTCCTATCCCGTGATCGATGTGGGCAATATAATCTCCGACTTTCAGCGACATCAGATCTTTCAGCGTTAACTGCTCAGATTTAGCAAATGTATTTTTAGATTTATATCTTTGGTAACGGTCAAAAATCTGATGATCGGTATAGACCAAAATTTTATGATCAGGATCTACGAAACCTTCATGAAGTTCAGATTTAAAACTTTTAAAAGCCAGCTGATGTCCCAATTCATCAAAGATAGACACCAATCTGTCTTTTTGTTTTTCTGTGGAAAAAGAGATCCAGATATCAAAACCTTCTTCTTTTTTCTCCTGCAAATCTTCAATCAATAACTGAAAATTCTTGTGAAACGAAGGTTGAGCAGTTTGATTGAGCTTTATTTCAAGAGATTTTATTTCTTCGATTCCGACACTGCTAAAATCTATGGTTTTAAATTTTTTATAATCAAACAAAAATTCCTGGTCAGAAATAAATAATTCCTGTGGACTTCTGTGTGCAATATCCTTATTTAAATTATCAAATTTTTCTAAAGATTTTTCGTAAAATGTTCTCAGCTTCTGAAGGCCAACAATTCCGTTTCTTGAAATAACCAAACTGTCTTTAGGCAAAATTTCAAGAAAAGAAACTCTTGTTCCCGAAACTGAAAAATTCATATTAGACACCAATTGAAAACCTTCTACTTTATCAACCGAAAGCTGAGTTTCTATATCAAAAGTTTTAATATTCTCCACTTCGTTTCCGAAGAAAGTAATACGATAAGGTTTTTCGTTGGAATAAGAAAAGACGTCGACAATTCCACCACGTACAGAAAATTCTCCCGGTTCGGAAACAAAATCAGTTTGGTTGAATTGATAATGATTCAGCAATTCATCCACAAAATCAAAGTCGAGCTGATCGCCGGTTTTAATATGATGAGAAATGGCTTTAAAATCTTCCTTCTTCAATACTTTTTCAGACAAAGCGCCAATATAAGCCACGATAACTTTTGGAGATTTTTCTGAATTTATTTTATTTAAAACCTCCGTTCGCAATACCAAATTGGCATTCTGAGTTTTTTCAACCTGATAAGGCTCCATGTGAGTGGCAGGAAAATAAAGTACACTTTCTTTTCCCAGCAAATCTTCCATTTCGCTGTTGATGTACAACGCTTCTTCTTTGTCATCAACAAGAAAAAGAACCGTTTTTTTGTGAGTAAGAAATAGCTCGGCAGCAAAAACCGAAGCTGAAGAACCTGCACTTCCTCTTACAGAAAGATGCGGCTGCGTATCAATTTGTGTGAAAATTTCCTTTCCGAATTCATTCTTTAGTAAATCGGGAAGAAATTTTTCGCTGATATTTTTTAACTGCATAAATAATGTAGGTATAAAACGACAAAATCGATTTCGGGAGAGCTCCGAAACCGTTTTATTTCCTCAAAGGTACGTTATTTTTTATTTTTAAGATTTACAGAACGTAGTCAAATTTCAATCCAAAAGAATCGATTTCTTAATATCAACACAAAATATTCTAAAAAAAGTTAAAATTTTTAATCACTTCATTTTGGGCACAATCTTTGAAAATTGTTATTCAAGTAAACCAAAAAATAAAATATTATGAAAAATGTATTCAAGATTTTAGGAGTTTTCGTACTTCTATTTACCGCCTTTTCACTATCGTCGTGCCGAGATGACGACGACCCGGCTGACAACGATTTCTTCGCAGGAACTTACAAAGGAAGTGTAGGGTATACTGATGGCAGTAATAACATTTCTACCGACAATGGTGAAGTATTCGTTACAAAGATTGCAAGCGGAACTAAATATAACTTTAGATTCTCTAGCGGAATTCCTGATCTTAACGGGTTGGAATTTGAGAAACAAGGTGACAACACTTTGGTAATGGTGAATTCTAATGCGCTTGTTTATGTAAGAATTGACAACAACGAGCTTAAGATGCTTTATACCGTAGACGGTAAAACTTGGAGAGCCAATTGTACAAGATAAATCTAACAACTATTCATTCATATGTTTGCCCGTTTCCAAATTTGGAAGCGGGCTTTATTTTTATAAATATCAAATTAATTATTAAAAACCGCTTTTCATTTTAATATTTTACTTAACTTTATGTAAACAAAAAGCAATCAAATAGATATGAAAAAATTTCTTACCGCAATGTCTGTTATTTTAGGACTAGGATTTGCGACCGCTCAGCAAACTGTTCCCGCAACAAAAACTGCAGTAAAATCTACAACGACAAAAACTGTAAAACCCATAAAAGCTGCTGAAACCAACACTGCAAAATCAGCGACAAAACTCAAAAAAGACGGAACTCCGGATAAACGTTATAAAGAAAATCAAAAGTTGAAAAAAGACGGAACTCCAGACAAGAGATACAAAGTAAACAAGTAAAAAACAACGTATAGTTGTAATTTCATAATCAAATTTTCAATTAACCGATGCCTAGATCATCGGTTTTTTTGTTTTAAATCTTAAAAAAATTCAGCGAATTATATACTTATTTATAAATTTGAACCATGTTAAACTTTCTAAAGAAAAATGCAGCACTGATTTGGGCAAAAAAACATGTTCAAAAAACTGAAGAATTTAAAAAAAATGCTGAAGAAAATCAGGCGAAACTCTTATTATCGCTTATTGACACGGCCAAAAAAACTCTTTTTGGAAGAACATACGATTTTGAAAACATCAGGTCTGTAGAAGAGTTTCAGGCAAAAGTTCCTGTTGCGGATTATGAAGATCTGAAACCTTACATAGAAAAAGTAAAACGTGGGCAACGTGATATTTTGTGGACCGAAACTCCCGAATATTTTGCTAAAACTTCGGGGACAACTTCGGGTTCCAAATACATCCCAATTTCTAAAGAAGGTATGCCGTTTCAGGTAAAAGGCGCTCAAAGTGCACTTTTCCATTATATTGCTAAAAAAAATAATGCCGATTTTGTAGGCGGAAAAATGATTTTTCTACAGGGAAGCCCTGAGCTTGAGGAAGTTTTCGGGATAAAAACCGGAAGGTTATCAGGAATTGTAGCGCATCACATCCCCAATTATCTGCAAAAAAACCGATTACCTAGCTGGGAAACCAATCTGATAGATGATTGGGAAACAAAGGTTGATAAAATCGTAGAAGAAACCGAGAAAGAGAACATGACCTTAATTTCGGGGATACCGCCTTGGCTGATCATGTATTTTGAAAAACTCATTGAGAAAAACGGAAAAAAAATTAAGCAGATATTTCCCAATCTACAACTAATTGTCACAGGCGGTGTCAATTATGAGCCTTACCGCGAAAAAATGGAGGAACTTTTAGGTGACAAAGTAGATATTGTACAAACTTTTCCGGCTTCGGAAGGATTTTTTGCTTTTCAGGATGATTACACCAAAGAAGGCTTATTGCTTTTAACGAATCATGGAATTTTCTATGAATTTATTCCGTTGGAGCAGTATGGAAAACCTGACGCTCAAAGATTAACGTTAAAAGATATTGAACTCAACAAAGATTATGCCTTGATTTTGACGACAAACTCCGGTTTGTGGGCATATTCTATTGGTGATGTTGTCCGCTTTATCGATAAAAATCCACACAGAATTTTGGTAAGCGGAAGAACTAAACATTTCACCTCAGCATTTGGCGAACACGTGATTGCTTTTGAAGTGGAAGAGGCTGTAAAAGCTACTGTAGAAAAATTATCAGCACAGATTACCGAATTCCATTTGGCTCCGCAAGTAAATCCGGAAGAGGGTTTACCGTATCACGAATGGTTTATTGAATTTGAAAAAGAACCTGAAAATTTAGACCTTTTTAAGAATGAACTTGATGATCAGTTGAGAAAACGCAATACATATTACGATGATTTGATCTCGGGAAATATTCTGCAAAAACTTCACATTTCTACACTTAAAAAAAATGCCTTTCAGGAATATGCAAAATCTGAAGGAAAATTGGGGGGTCAAAATAAAATACCAAGATTGGCCAACGATAGAAAAATAGCAGCAATACTTGAAGTTTATAAAAAATAGTAACTCAAAAATCCTATTCTATGAAAATATTTTTTTCTCTTGTAGTACTTATCTCAATAGTTTCCTGTTCTTCGGTAAAATACAGCGCAAAAGAAAATCCGGATAATTACAAAAATATAAAAGCAGGGAATAAATATACTTTTTATCAGTCAGACGGCAGTAAAATCCCGATGACGATAAGTTCGATTGCAAAAGACAGCATTATCGGAACCAGAAAAAAAGAAAGAATTTCTATTGCAAAGACAGATATTAAAGAAATAAGAAAAGATAAAACAGCAATTGCCGTCATCGCAACGAGTGGAGGAATAGCCGCTGCGACAGTACTAATTGTAGGAATTTCAAAAGCGACAGATGATTTAGCAGATACCGCAGCAGCATTTGGAAGTGGTTTAAATTAATCGACGCTAAATAATTTTTAAACACAAATTTTCTCCATTATTCAGTTTAATATTACAAAAAAAGTGAGATTTTATTTTTTAATGAAAACGTATATTCAAAAAAAATTATAAATTTGGAAAACTAAAAAATTATAATGAAAGCATCTGTACTTTTAAAATCATCATTATTAACGTCTTTATTTGTAATCTCATCTTGTGCAACAACAAAGTACAGCGAAGATATTGCACAAAACAATTACTCGAACCTTGAGGCTGGTAAAATATACATCGTTACTCACAAAGACGGTACCAAGAAGCAGAAATTTTTATTCCGTAACGTTGATGGAGATAACATCATCGGTACAGCCGGGAAAAAAGACAGTACTGAAGTGATCATTCCTAAATCTAATGTTGCTGCCGTAAAAGACAGATCCAGAGCGAGAGTTGCCGGAGGTGCTGTTGTCATTGGTGCCGCTGCTGCTGCTGCCATTGTTGTAAGTTCTCTAAGAGCCGACTAAAATAGACACTATCTTTCAAAAGGTATTTTATTTATCATTTGAAAATCGAAAATACTGATAGCCCTAAATAAATTTTTAGGGCTATTTTTGTAGCATGATTTCACTATTACCGCTCAAAACATTGCAAAATGTAGAATTCAGAAATCTTCTTACCGGGAGATTTTTTGTTGTTTTAGCCTTCAGAATGCTCGCAACTTTACTTGGATGGTGGGTTTATCAGTTAACAAAAGATCCTTTTTCGATCGGACTTATCGGACTATCGGAAGTAATTCCCGCAGTAAGCTGCGCATTGTATGCCGGACACGTCATCGATATGAATGAAAAGAAAAGACTGCTATTGATTTGTAATTATGTATACGTTTTTCTGATCAGCTTACTGATGATTCCTGCCTTTTTTGACGTGGAACTTCATTTTACAGGGCACGAAATCACCTACTTCATTTATGGGGTTATATTTTTCACCGGAATTGCACGAGCTTTTATCGGACCCATTGTGCCGTCTATGATTCCTAAAATTGTGAAGAAAGTGAATCTTCCGAGTGCGATTACTTTAAACCAGGCGACATTCTTGATTTCTTCTGTCTGCGGTCATGCCGCCGGAGGGTTTCTTATCGGTTTTTTTGGTGTAAAATGGACTTTATTGGTTATTGTGTCTCTGCTTTTAATTGCTTCACTTTTTTTCTGGCAGCTGAACAAACAATTTTCTGAGCATAAAAAAGAGGAAATAAAAGTTATGGAAAGCATGCGTGAGGGCATTTCGTATATTTTTAAAACTAAAGAAATTTTAGGAGCCCTTTGTTTAGATATGTTTGCTGTACTTTTTGGAGGTGCCGTTGCCATGATTCCTGTATTTGCAACAGATATTTTAAAAACAGGAGCAGAAGGTTTTGGGTTGCTTAATGCAGCGTCAGATATCGGTTCAATGATTATCATTACTACATTATCACTGGTTCCTTTACGAAAAAACCAGGGGAAAATTCTGTTGGTGGTCGTTGCAGGGTTTGGGTTATGTATTATCGGTTTTGGATTGTCGCATTATTACTGGCTTTCATTTATGTTTTTGGTACTGAGCGGCATGCTTGATGGCATTTCTGTTGTTATACGAGGAACCATTGTACAGCTCAAAACACCGGATCATATTCGTGGAAGAGTACTAAGCGTTAACTCAATTTTCATCATGTCGAGCAATGAAATGGGGCAGTTTGAAAGTGGCTTAATGGCGAAGCTTTTAGGTGTTGTAAGATCAGTAATTTTTGGAGGAAGCATGACCGTATTAATAGCAATAATTGTTGGTTTAACGAACTCCAAATTGAGAAAAATGCAATATTAAATGAATTATGTCGTTTTACTTTGATACATAATAAAACTTAAATGTAAGATTAATAATTTCTCTATATTTGTATTTACAAATTTTTCTAAAAATGA
Organism: Chryseobacterium indoltheticum; assembly: GCF_003815915.1. Classification (NCBI taxonomy): domain Bacteria; kingdom Pseudomonadati; phylum Bacteroidota; class Flavobacteriia; order Flavobacteriales; family Weeksellaceae; genus Chryseobacterium; species Chryseobacterium indoltheticum. The sequence goes on along the minus strand of NZ_CP033929.1, from coordinate 623,692 downwards.
AAAAAACTCTACTCTTTTTTTTACTGATTACATCCCAGATAATTTTTGCACAATCCAGCTCAGACTGTGGCGGAACTGTGCAAGTCTGCGGAAATACGCCTATTTCTTTTACTCCTACCGGACCCGGAGATATTAAAGAAGATCTGGGTGGATGCATGACTTCTGATGAGCACTTTTCTATCTGGTATACGTTTACCATTGCTACATCAGGAACGTTAACCTTTACTATTGCACCCAACACCTTGTCTAATGACTATGATTGGGCATTATACGGACCCAATGTATCGTGCAGTAGCTTAGGAACACCGATACGATGCAATTATTCTGGTACCTCTGGTAATACAGGATTAAATTTCACGAATACTAATACTACATCTGATGCTACACAATCACCATTTTGTTCATTTTTGAATGTTGTGGCAGGAGAAACTTACTACATTGTTGTTGATAATTTTTCACAATCTGCTAGTGGATTTGTATTAAACTGGGGTGGAACAGCAACTTTAGTATCACCATTTAATTCAGCGTTCCAGCCAAATCCATTTATTCCACCTGGAGATCCGGGAGCAGCACCAACAGATCCTAACGAAGTGATTGTTTGTACTGAGCCTCCTGTATTTGATTTCAGCACATTATCGACAGGAATTATAAACGGTAACCCAAACTTTATAGTTTCATATTATAAGAATTCTAATGATGCAATTAGTGGAAACAATCCTATTTTGGGTCCTATCCCGGTAAATACGACAGATGTTTACTATTATGTCATTACATATTCTGATCCAAGCGCACCTGGAGGAGCCATCAGCAGATGTAGGCTACCCGGCACATTTAAATTTGTACAACGCGCCATTAATGTTGTTGATGCTACTTTAACGAGCTGTAACAATAACAACGCAGGAACCGCAATGTATGATTTAACTACAGCAAATGTGATCAATGACCCTACGGTTACAAAGAAGTTTTACCCTTCACTTTCTGACCTAAATAACGGAACCGGACAAATCAGCAATCCCTATCAATATGTATCTGCAGTAGGATCTGTTTTTGTTTTGGTTACTTCACAATACGGATGTACAGACATAGCAGAAATCAAGTTGAATTTCTATCCGGAGATCATTGTTACTGAAGCTACGTTGAGATCATGTTTTATAGAAACTACTCCAACATTAGGACAGTTTGATCTAACAGACGCAACGGTTAACGGGCAAACGGGCATGACTAAGAAGTACTATCCTTCAATGGCTGATGCCGTAAACGAAACTAATGAAATAGTGACTGCAAATACTTACATTGCTCCGACGGGATATGCTTATGTGAGAGTTTCTAATGGTGAAGGATGTTACAATGTAGCCAAAGTAAATCTGGTTGTTATTCCGCCTGTTTATTCTACAGTTCTGGTAGATAAAATTATTTGTGCAGAAGACAAAACCACTTTAGATGCAGGTGCAGGATTTGACGGTTATCTATGGAGCACCGGTGAAACTACTCAAACTATATCAGATGTAGGAGTAGGTACGTATTGGGTAAAATTGAAAACGGGTGACTGTATCGCTAGACAAGATGTAAAAGTGTACGCTTCAGAGCAACCTGTTATATCAAATATTGAAATCTCAAACAGCACAATTACCGTACACGTAATTGGTGGAACGCCTCCTTACCAATACTCAATTGATAATATAAACTGGCAGGATTCTAATGTTTTCACTAATATTTCTAGAGGTGATCACACTGTTTTTGTTAAAGACAACTACGATTGTGTGCCTATTCAGGTAAATGTCGTGGTTCCAAATATTACAAACGTGATCACTCCAAATGGAGATGGTGTAAATGATGTAATAGACTACTCTGCATTATCCGGAAAACAAAACTTAGTTCTAAGTATTTTTGACAGATATGGATCTAAAATCTATCAGGCCGATAAAACTAATGGTTATAAATGGGATGGCACAGCAAATGGAAGCAAGAAAGCACCTACAGGAAACTACTGGTATTCAGTAACCTGGAACGAAAACAATAAACAAAGTACACCAATCAAATTCTCTGGATGGGTATTATTGAAAAACAGGGAATAATAATGAAAAAACAACAAAAAAGCCGTCATATAAACGGCTTTTTTTATTTAAGGTAACATAACGCTTAATTAATTAAATTTTTGTTAAATTTGTAATTAAAATCATTTGGAAATGAGAAAACTACTACTTTTTTTTATTTTAATCACTTCACAGCTATATTATTCCCAGTCAGATTGTATCACTGCGATACCTGTATGTGGTAATTCTGATATATCTTATAACTCTGATACTAATGGCAGTATTATTGAACAAACTTCAGGAAGCTGCCTAGGCCTGGAAAACCATTCTGTTTGGTACGTTTTTACCGCTGCAACAACAGGAACAATCGAATTTACAATAAATCCTGATACTATTCCTGGTGTTACTCACTATGATTACGATTTTGCGGTTTATGGACCCAATATAGATTGCGCAACCTGGGATTTCGGAAATGCTGTCAGCTGTAATTATTCTGGGACAAGTGGTCCTACAGGATTAAGTTCTACTCAAACAGGAAGCCAGTGGAACGCTCCGCTTCAAGTAATTGCTGGAGAAGTCTATTATGTTCTTATAGACAATTATATTCCGGCAAGTAATTTAGGATTTTCTCTAACATGGGGTGGTACAGCAGCTCTAACGTCTGCTTTTAACGACCCAGCATTAACGCCTAACCCATTTATTACTCCTGGAGTACCGAATGCAACAAACCCTGCTCTTCCTAATGAAATTTTGAAATGTGCGCTTCCAATGCAATTTGATTTCACAACTTTAACATCCGGTATATTAAATGGTAATCCAAACTTCACTATAACATATCATGATGCTAATAATGATGCAATTACGGGATCGAACCCATTAACTACAACTACCATAAATGGCACAACACTTTATTATTATAGAATAAAATACACCGATCCAGCTAATCCAACTAATCCAGCCAATGGGTGTTTTCAAACAGGAAAGTTTAAATTCAAGCAAGGAAACATTGTTGCGAAGAATGCAACAATACAGGCATGTAATAACAATGGCGCAGGAACAGGAACATTCAACCTTACAACAGCAAATGTCTTTGACGACCCAACTGCGACGAAAAAATACTATCCTACATTAGCAGACCTTAATGCAGGAACCAACGAAATTACAAATCCTACAGCCTATGTATCTGCTCCTAAAACAATTTATGTAAAAGTAACTTCAGTAGAAGGCTGTACCGCTAATTCTACGATTACTTTAAGCTTTTTTCCTGTTGTGGTGGTAACACCTGCAACTTTGGAGTCATGTTTTATTGAAGCTGCAATTACAACTGCTTCTTTCGATCTTACACAAGCAAACGTAACGTCTCAAACAGGTATTACAAAAAGATTTTTCACTTCTCAAGCAAATGCCTTGGCAGGAACTAACGAAATTATTCCGGCTACAAATTATATCACGACAAGTACTGATGTCTATGTGAGAGTAACAAATACTGATGGATGTTATGCTATCACAAAAATCACATTAAAAGTTTTGCCTCCTGTAAAATCATCAGTTCTTAAAGACAAAACTATTTGTTTAGAAGATAAAACGACTCTTGATGCGGGATCAGGATTTGACGGATACGAATGGAGCACTGGTGCTACAACCCAGTCAATCTCAAACGTTGGAGTGGGTGCTTATTGGGTAAAATTAAAAACTGGTAAGTGTTTTACTCTTCAGCAAGTACATGTTTATCCTTCGCAGCAGCCTGTGATTGCAAGTATCGACATTACGAACAATACAATTACAGTAAATGCATCGGGAGGATCTGCACCGTATCAATATTCATTAGACGGTATCAATTGGCAAGATTCTAACGTGTTTACTGGTTTGCCGAGAGGTGAAAACAAAATTTTCGTAAAAGACTCATTCGATTGTAACCCTATCCAAATACAAGTTACTGTTCCGAATCTTGTGAACGCAATTACTCCAAACGGAGACAACGTTAACGACGAAATAGACTACTCTGCTTTAGCTTACAAAAAGAATTTGGTATTCGTTGTTTACAACAGATACGGAAACAAAATCTATGAAGCAGACAAAGTAAGAAACTACAAGTGGAACGGTACCTCTGGAAACAAAAAAATTCCTACAGGAACATATTGGTACACAATCACCTGGAACGAAAACGACAAAAACAGTACACCAACCAAATATGACGGATGGGTATTGGTAAAAAACAGAGAATAATAATTTTTCTTTAATCATAATAAAATCACCTCAGCAATGGGGTGATTTTTTTATTAACACTAAAGCTCACCTGTTTACCATAGTTGGGTTATGTTTTCATCAGAATTGTTAGTTACTATTTTAAAAATATTTTTTAAAAAAACTATCTTTGCACCATGGCGCAGAAAGAAACACTCTCTTCTCTTACACAGGGGAACTTTGCTAGGGAACTGTCGATTGCAGATGGAAAAATGCCTCCCAATGCAATAGATTTTGAAAGATTGGTAATAGGTACTTTTTTAATTGACAAAAAGGGGCTAGATCATTCTATTGACCTACTTACTCCGGAAGTTTTTTATGATCCGAGACATCAGGTTATATTTTCTGTTATTCTGAAACTGTACGAAGGAAATCACCCCGTAGACATCATGACTGTTATTCAGGAGATGAAAAAGACAGACAAACTCAGTTCTGCAGGCGGCGATCATTATATAATAGAGCTTACGATGGGAGTAAGTTCATCAGCTCATATCGAATATCACGTACGTGTCATTCTTGAAAAATATATTTTAAGAAGTTTAATTAATGTTTCAGCTAATGTTATAGACACTTCCTACAAAGAATCTACCGATGTATTCGAACTTCTTGATAAAGCTGAACAATCATTTTTTGAAATCACAAACGGTACCATCAAAAAAGGGTTTGACACCGCCAACACTTTGGTAAAGCAGGCCATTGACACTATTAAATCTTTAAAAGATAAAGAAGGGATCTCTGGTGTACCTTCGGGATTCAGAGATGTCGATAAAGAAACCGGGGGCTGGCAAAATTCTGACCTTATTATTATTGCTGCGCGTCCGGCGATGGGGAAGACAGCATTTATCCTATCAATGGCGAGAAATATTGCCGTGGAATACAAAATCCCAATGGCATTGTTTTCATTAGAGATGGCATCGGTACAGCTCATCACAAGGATGATTGCTTCCGAAACAAAAATTTCATCAGAAAAATTAAGAAAAGGAACGTTGGATGATGAAGAATGGCAAAGACTATTTTCAAATGTCTCAGAATTAGAAAACGCTCCTTTATATATTGACGAAACTCCTTCCCTGTCCATATTTGACTTCAGAGCAAAATGCCGAAGACTGGTAATGCAGCACGGAGTAAGACTAATAATGGTCGACTACCTTCAGCTGATGACTGCAGGAGGTGGCGGAAAAGGTAGTGGAAACCGTGAGCAGGAAATTTCGATGATTTCGCGTTCATTAAAAGCGATTGCAAAAGAATTAAATGTGCCTGTAATTGCACTTTCTCAGCTTTCGAGAAGTGTGGAAACCCGTCCCGGAAAACGACCTCAGCTTTCTGACCTTAGAGAATCCGGAGCAATTGAGCAGGATGCCGATATTGTATCTTTTATTTTCAGACCTGAATATTACAAAATTACTGTTTGGGATAATGACGAGGATGGAGCAGAAACACCTACCGAAAACCAGGCAGAATTGATTATTGCAAAACACAGAAACGGTGCCACTGCCGATGTAAGATTATCTTTCCTGAAACATTTTGCAAAATTCGGGAATATCGAAGAGGCTACCAACGGAATGGGCTACTCCAATAATCATGGCGAGCCAAGTGGTTTTGAAAAAATTAAGACTACCATTCAACCAGGAGCAGCATTTGACCTTCCGGATAGTTCTAAACTTTCAGGGTCATCGATGAACGATCTTGATGATGAAGAAGATTTTCCGTTTTAAAACTAATTCAATAAATTAATGCCGCGAACGCACGAATGTTAAAAAGAAATTCGAGTATTCGTGGCAACTTATCTTAAATGAGAATTGAAATATATACTGACGGAGCCTGCAGCGGAAACCCCGGAAAAGGAGGTTACGGCATTTTGATGCGTGTTCCCGAAAAAAGTTATCAAAAAACATTTTCTAAAGGCTTCAGAAAAACGACCAATAACAGAATGGAACTTTTAGCTGTAATCACTGCGCTGGAAAAACTTAAATCTACAGAAAACGATATTCATGTTTTTACCGATAGCAAATATGTTTCTGATGCCATTAACCAAAACTGGATATCCGGCTGGATCAAAAGAGGTTGGAAAAACGTAAAAAACCCCGATCTGTGGAAGAGATTTGTTGTACTTTATAATCAGTACACTCCAAAAATGCATTGGGTAAAAGGCCACGCAGGACATTTTGAGAATGAACTTTGCGATAAACTTGCCGTAGCTGCAGCAAACTCACCAAATCTTGAAGTAGACACCTACTTTGAAGGTTTAGAAAGTAATTCTCTATTTTGAATTAAACTAAGATAACATTTATCATATTCAACTTTTCGTTATCATTAATATTTTTTATTACAAAATAATCAATTTTTTTTACAAATTTAACAGCATACATACATTTATTAGCAAAGATTCAATATCTTTACACGTCTAATAAAAGTATCCTAATAAATGAATAAAAAATTACTGTTTTATTTTACCCTTCTTTTACTTTGTATCTCCGGAAATTTTTCTTCCCAAACTTATCAGCTTACAGGAGTTCCTATTAACACAACAGGGTGGACGATGGTTTCGCCAACAGCTTTAGGAACAGGTGGTGATTTTATTCAACTGACACCGGACACAAATAATCAATCGGGGTCGATCAGGCTAAATGATCCTATAAACCTTAAATATTGCGATAAATGGCGGGTAGAATTCGATTTCAGAATGGATTCAAACCAAACCGCAAATGGTGACGGTCTTGCATTTTGGTATCTGGCAAATCCGCCGGTAGCAAGCGTGCTGGGATCGGGCCTTGGGGTTTCACAAAATGCCGTAGGTCTTATTGTAGGGTTTGATACTTACAACAATACAACTACTGCTGTAATGAGTAAAGTGCATGTTGCCTACGGACAAGTTGCAAACACTACAGACAACAACAATGTAGAATTTTTTAACACCGCAGGAAGCTCTTTTCACTCGCCCGACATGAATACGACTCTTCCTTTTCAGGGAACGACTTACAAACATGTTGAGGTAACTGCTGAAGTAAATACATCTATTCCTAATACCTGGAATATAAAAATAATGATTGACGGAACTCAGATCTGCAATCAACCATTTACCGCATCTGGAGCAGCCGCTACAATGACTCAGGGATATTTCGGGTTTTCTGCCTCTACAGGAGGAAACAGATCGAGACATTCTATTAAAAATGTAAAAATATATACCGACAAAGTAAGTTTACTGCAACCGACTGCAACACAAACTTTTTGCCCAAATCCTTCAACAGGTTTCGGAACAGTGAATTTAACATCATTTAATTCTCAGTTTGTTGCCAACCCTGCCAACTACACTTTTACTTATTCTGTTGGCGGTACACCTATTACGACGCCTACGAATTATCAATTTAATGCCAATACTACAGTAAATGTTATCGTAAGAGACAATGCAGCTGTTCTTTGTGATAATCCGGACGGGAAAATCATCCTTACCCTTTCACCATTTACAGCAAACAACAGAACGCTTTCTGCATGTAACAATAATGGTGCGACTACGGCAACCTTTGATCTCTCTTCAGCAAATGTTACTGCTGTTCCCGGGGTGACTAAAAAATATTATAAAACATTAGCAGATCTGAATGCGGGAACAAACGAAATTACAAATCCTAATGCTTACGTTTCAGCTCCGGGAAAAGTATATGTAAAAGTGACAACGCCACAAGGTTGTACAGGAAACGCAGAGATTACACTTGTTTTCTATCCTTTGCCTGTATCCACCGATGCAACTATCGAATCTTGCTTTATTGAAGCAGTTCCGACAACAGCATTATTTAATCTTACCACAGCGAACGTTTCTACCGAAGCAGGTATTACAAAAAAGTTCTATACAACTTTGGCAAACGCTTTAGCCGGAACCAATGAAATCGTAAATCCAACAGCATATATTTCTTCATCTACAGATATCTATGTAAAAATAACAGGCACAAACAGCTGTTATATCATTAAAAAAATAACGCTTAAAGTAATTCCTCCTGTAAGATCATCTGTTTTAAAAGACAAAACGATATGTATTGACGACAGAACGACATTAGATGCAGGACCGGGATTTGATGGCTACGAATGGAGCACAGGAGCTACAACTTCATCTATTACCGATGTAGCTGTGGGAGCCTATTGGGTAAGATTAAAAACAGGAAACTGTTATACACTGCAAGCTGTAAATGTTAAATTTGCAACCAGCCCAGTTATTTCTAGCATAGACATTACCAACAACACCATTACAGTGAATGTTTCTGGTGGAGTTGCTCCCTACAAATATTCTTTAGACGGCATCAACTGGCAAGATTCTAACATATTCACCGGCCTTCCGAGAGGTGAAAATAAAATTTTTGTAAAAGATTTTTATAATTGTGAGCCAACACACATTCAGGTAACGGTTCCCAATCTTATTAACGCAATAACGCCTAATGGTGATAATGTAAACGACTTTATCGATTATACAGCTCTTGCTTACAAGAAAAATCTAGTCTTCACCGTGTATGACAGATATGGAAACATGAAGTATCAGGCAGACAAAATAAGAAATTACACCTGGGACGGAACTTCCGGAGGTAAAAAATTGTCAACAGGTACTTATTGGTACTCCATAAGCTGGACTGAAAATGACAAAAACAATACACAGACAAAATACAACGGATGGGTATTGGTAAAAAATAGGGAATAGTCCCAAGAAAGCACCACTACCATTAAGTGGTGCTTTTTTAAATCTAAAATCTAAAAAATTTGCCGACTAAAGCATGACTTATATTACTACTATACTAAGTACTTCATTGCTATTACCAACCCGGAAAATATATATTAAAATAAAAAAACGATAATCTTACCAAACAACATCTTAAAGTTAAACAATGAAAAAAATTTTACTCCTCAGTTTTTTGTTCGTTTTATCAACCATTAACTCAAATTTAAGAGCTCAGACTTATCAACTTACAGGCTCACCTGTAATTAATACTACAGGATGGGACATCGTTCCCTCGGCATCTGCTACCGGCGATTTCGTACAGCTTACTTCAGATCAAACCAGTCAGTTTGGTGCCATAAAGCTTTCTAATCCTATCAACCTGAAATATTGTGATAAATGGAAAGTAGAATTTGACTTTCGAATAGACGGAAACGGAACAACCTCGTATGGTAGAGGCGATGGTCTTACATTCTGGTATCTGTCTAATCCCCCAACAGCATTCACAACCGGAGGCGGACTGGGAATTCCTGCAAACGCAAACGGATTGATGGTTGCATTTGATATATTCAACAATTCTACAGAAGGACAGATGAGCAAAGTACACCTTCTTTACGGCACCAATAATGTACCTGCCGGAAACCCGAATATCGAATATAATACAACGGCAAATAGTACTTTTCACTCTCCGGATCTTAACCCAACTCAGCCTTTCGTTGGCTCTACTTACAAACATGTCGAAGTAAATGGTGAAGTAGATCCTGCAAATATTAATAACTGGAGAATCCAAATCAGAATAGATGGCGTACTGATTACAGACGATTCTTATGCTCCCGCCGGCGGTGCAATCGGTATGACGCAGGGTTATTTCGGGTTTTCTGCAGGAACAGGAGCTGCAAGTGCAAGACATTCTATTAAAAATGCTAAAATTTTTATTGATAAAGTTCCAATTTTACAAAACAGCATCACTCCATTTGTGTGTACCAACCCTGCAACAGGAAACGGGTTTGTAGATTTAACGTCTTATGCAAATCAGTTTGTAAATAATCCTGGAAATTACATTATTACTTATTATGTCTTGGGAAGCTCTACGCCAATTGCTGTGCCTACAAACTTTCAATACTCAGGAAACACAACGATCTCGGTAGTCATAAAAGACCCTTCCTCTACATTATGTGATAATGGTGATGCAAGAATTATTTTAAATCCAAGTCCTTTTGCGGCTGATGATGTCACGATAACAGCCTGTAACAATAACAATGCAGGAGTTGCCTATTTCGATCTGAGTACTGCTGCAGTAACTACTTTACCCGGCGTTACAAAAAGATATTATCCTACCCTTGCCAATCTTACAGCGGGAACTAATGAGATCTTAAACTGGTCAAATTACCCTTCAGCAAACGGAGGAACAGTTCATGTAAAAGTTACCACTCCGCAAGGATGTACTGATAATGCGGTTATTACCCTTAATCATTTCCCGGTAGTTGTGGTAAATGATACTTCCTTACGATCATGTTTTTTGGAAACCGATGTTTCCATGGGATCATTTAATCTAACCAATGCTACCGTAACCACACAGACAGGAATAACAAAAAAATATTACCCATCATTGCAGGATGCCATTAATGCAAGTAACGAGATTGTAACGACCAATCCTTATATTGCTCCCAATGGATTTGTGTACATTAAAGTAACCAATGCGAACGGTTGCTATGCAATTGCAAAAGTGACCCTAACTGTAATTCCGCCGGTATATTCTGCGGTTTTAAAAGACAAGACCATCTGTATAGAAGATAAGACAACGTTAGATGCAGGTACAGGCTTCGATTCGTACTTATGGAGCACAGGAGCAACAACTCAAACTATTTCTGATGTTGGCGTAGGAACTTATTGGGTAAAATTAAAAACTGGAGATTGCACGGCGACTCAAAATGTAAAGGTATTTGCATCAGAACAGCCTGTGATTACGTCAATTGACGTATCGGCAACGACAGTTACCGTATATGCCAATGGGGGAACTCCTGCTTACCAATATTCTTTAGATAATATAAACTGGCAGGCTTCCAATATATTCAAAGGACTTTCTAGAGGAATCCATAAAGTTTTCTTGAAAGACTCGTATGATTGCGAACCGATGGAAGTAGAAGTTACCGTTCCTAATATCATTAACGTCATCACACCAAACGGAGACGGCCGCAATGATGTTATAGATTACTCTGCATTGGGAAGCAAAATAGATTTAACATTTAATATCTATAACCGATACGGAGCTAAACTTCACCAAGGTGACAAAACCAATAATTACACATGGGACGGAACTGCAGGCGGAAGAAAAGTTCCTACAGGAAGCTATTGGTATTCTGTAACATGGACTGAAAACAACAAAACCAAAACTCCGGTAAAACTATCCGGTTGGATTATGGTAAAAAACAGAGAATAATTTTTTTCAAACTATACTTAATTTTAAGGATCTGTCTCATTCGTGAGATGGATTCTTTTTTTATAGGTGAACTAAATCCTGAGAATTTTGTTCATCAAATTAGAAATTAATAACCTCAGTTTGGGAAGATATCTTATAATAGTTTTTAAATCATTAACGCAAAGATTTATAATTAAACTTTCTATTTTAGAAAGCAAAAGGCAAATAAATTTGCTTCGCAAAGTTTGAGCAAAAGCTTTATAAATCAACTTCTTGATTCTTCTTTGCTTACTTTATTATAAAAAAATAAAATTAATCTTTGCATTAAATATATAATAGTCTAAAAGTTAATATTTTCGATTATCCTTTATTGTTATAAAATGATTCTATTAAAACAAAAAACCACTGCAAATGCAATGGTTTAATAATTCATTTAAAGATTTCTTTTAAAAAGAAACTTCATTTACCTCTTTTCCGCGTTGAAAATTCATCGTTTTCTGATTTCCTTTGTACGCAATATTTACAAGGTTTATTTGCTTAGGAAATGCACTTAAAAGTATTGTATTTTTTATCTTTAAACTATTGATGTCAGAAACACCTCCTGTTTCAAAATATACCCAAACCGTTTCTCCGCTTACCTGACTTCCTGTGAAAGTTAAAGTTTTGGGAGAACCATTTACAAATACATCAAAGTTATTGTTTACATATTTTTTTACTTCAGCTTCGAACCCTGCGGTATTTCTGTTGATTTTAATAGCGTCAGAAATGTGGCTTGTATTCATTTTCGTAGTAAACTTCAGAGTTTTACTGCCGTCGATATAATCTGCTTTAGTCATCGAAGAGAAGAAGTCTGCCACCGAAAAACTCATCAGCATCATCAATGTAAAAACACTCGATATATATAAAAATTTTTTCATCTCAATTTATAGATTTACAGCATATTGCTAAATAAGTTTGCTCAAATTTAATGCCAATTAAAAGTTAACGTTTACAGAGTACTTATCATAAAAAGCCTTTATATGAGCCACGGCCTCGTCTGCACTGTCTACCACACGGTAAAGATCAAGATCGCCTTCAGAAATCATTCCTTCCTTTAGAAGAGTTTCTTTAAACCAATCCAATAAGCCACTCCAAAATTCAGATCCCACCAATACGATCGGAAAACGACCTATTTTATTGGTCTGAATTAAAGTAATTGCTTCTGTAAGCTCATCTAATGTTCCAAATCCTCCGGGCATTACGATAAATCCTTGCGAATATTTTACAAACATAACCTTTCTTACGAAGAAATAGTCAAAATTCAAAGAATATAATTTATTGATGTAAGGATTAAAGTGTTGCTCAAATGGTAAATCGATATTCAAACCGATCGATTTTCCTTCTGCAATAAAAGCACCTTTGTTCCCGGCTTCCATGATTCCCGGGCCTCCTCCAGTAATTACTCCGAAACCTATTTTGGTGATTTTTTCGGCAATTTCAACAGCCATTTCATAATATTTGCTTTCGGGTTTTAGTCTTGCAGATCCGAAAATAGATACACAAGGTCCTATTTTAGCCATCTTTTCGTAGCCATCTACAAATTCTGCCATTATTTTAAAAACCATCCAGCTGTCTTTCGTAATGGTTTCGTCCCAGGTTTTTTCGCGTAAACTATTATGTAATATAGATTCGTTAATATCTAATTCTGTATTCTGTAAACTCTCGTCTCTCGTTCCTTCAGTTCCCATTCAAATTATTTAAAATATTTCTCTGCTTCAATTACAGATTCTGGTCTCCCAACGTCAATTAAAATGCTGTCGTGTACAAAACCGTGTATTTTTTCGGTCTGCATCAGATCCAGATATTCTTCCATCACAGAAAACTTTCCTTTTCTTTTTATTTTATCAAAAATCACCGGATTAATGCAATGTACCCCGCTAAAAGCCAAAGGTCTGAATCCCTTGTTAAATTCTGCAAGACGCTGCTCTCCGGTCTGTACATTGAGCCAGCCTCGTAAAACCAAGTCATCATTGAACAACAGTTTTCTCGAACTTTCTCTGTCTGAAACCGCTAATGTAGCAAAATCTTTAATTTCTTTATGATAGCCTACAAAATCATCAATATTGATCTTTGTCAGAATATCGGCATTCATAATCAGGAAATCTTCACCGTGATTGAGGAATTCTTTAGCAAAAATCAAACCACCGCCGGTTTCTAAAAGTTCATTAGATTCGTCGGAGACCTCAATTTTACAGCCGAAATTATCGTTTTCTTTTAAAAATGCAACAATTTGATCCCCAAAATGATGAATATTGATCACAAAATCAGTAATTCCAAAATCTTTGAGATATTTTATATTTCTTTCTAAAAGCGGAACGCCGTTTACTTTGGCCAAAGCTTTAGGATGATGATCTGTAAAAGGTTTCAGCCGTGTTCCTTTTCCTGCTGCAAAAATTAATGCCTTCATAAATTATGGGTAATGAATAATTGGTAATGAGTAATGCATTAAGTATAAATAATAACGAAGCTAAAATATTACTTATTGCACATCACTTATTACTTATGATTAAGTTGATGTTGCTCGTCGTGATGAAGGCTGATTTCTACTTTTTCGCCGTATTTTTCTTCAATAAAATGAGCAATTTTAATGGCCGAATATACCGATCTATGTTGTCCGCCGGTACATCCGAAGTTGATTTGCAGGTTTTCAAAACCTCTTCCCAAATAGTTATCTATATTGATCGAAACTAAGCTTTTAATCAATTCTAAAAACTGAGGCATATCGGTTTTTGTTTCTAAATATTCCTGAACTCCAATGTCATTTCCGGTCTGAATTTTATATTCTTCAACTCTTCCTGGATTTAAAATTCCTCGGCAATCGAACGTAAAACCGCCTCCGTTTCCTGAATCGTCTTTTGGAATTCCTCCTTTTTTATACGAAAAACTGTGAATGTCTATGTGTAGCATAATTATTTGTTATAATTGATTGTTGATAAAATGAATATTTTTTTAAAGTTTTAAATTCTCTTTGTCTTTCTGTAGGAATCTAAGCGAAGTTAATTCTATTCAAGAGTCGAGATTCCTGCGGAATGACAAACCTTAAATTTAATCAACCTTACTCCTTAATGGTTCAAAATCTCATTTATTTTAAGTTTTGTTTTTTCAGAACTCAGTTGTTCTATTATTTTTCTCAGTTCAGGATAATTTTTCATCTCATCCCAGTTTTGAGAAAATTCTGTAATATTTTTTATACCTTTTTCAATACTTGCAATGAAATGTGGCTTTCTTTGAATAAGTCCACGAAAACCATAAGCGCCCAAAACCTGCAAAAACCTCATCATCTGAATTGGCTTTACCGAGTTTCTTAGTTGACACTGAATTTCTTTATCCTCAAATTGTTGAATGTAAAAATCAAGCATTTCGTTTTTGAAATTTTCAGGAAAATTGGCTTTAGCCTGAAACAAAAAAGAAATGACGTCATACATTAAAGGGCCTTTCATTGCCGACTGGTAATCGATAAAAGCAACTTTATTTTTATCATTCACCATAATATTTCTTGCCTGAAAATCTCTGATCATGATGCCTTTCGGCTCAAGATTTTCGATGAGATTGATAATCTCTTTAAACTCTTTCAGTATAGAAGATTTGTGATATTCAACCTCTAAAACATCCGCAACAAAATTTTTGAAGTAATACAAATCATGCATTACGGGAAGCTCATTATAACTTTCATATTCAAAAGCATTTTGAAAGTCTATTTTCCCATTGGTTTGCTGCTGAAGCTGATAAAGCTCCTTCAGCGTTTGCTTTACCAGAGTCTGTACATTTTCTGATAAACCTTCTTCAGTAATAATTTCTGAAAATGTTTTTTCTCCTAAAAATTCCTGAATATACATTTTCCGGTCGTTTGAAACAGAAAATATTTTTGGTGTATTGAGATTCAATTCAGAAAAAATTTCGGAGAAGTATAAGAAGCTTTCATTTTCAGCGATATTCTCATTGTAGGTAATGATGTATTTCCCGATTTTATTTTGAGCCACAAAATTGACTCTTGCAGAACCGCTTTGAGCTAACGTAACAAACTGAGTTGATTTTTCACCAAAATGGTTTTCAAAAAATCTTTTTGCGTTGTGAGAAGTCATAATATGGTAACAAATATACTAATTTACGTGCTAATTGCTATCTTTGCAGCATGTTAAAAGACTTTAAGCCTGTTTTGGGTATTCTGCTGCGCTTTATCATCATTTATTTGGTGCTGCTTTTTGCGTACCAGTTTTATCTCACCACTTTTAAGGAGCAGGGTTTAGATCCTTTTTCTCGTATGATAACGAAACAGGTTGTGTTTTTACAGACTTTAATGGGATTTCCTTCTGCTCTTTATGATGACGTCCCCAAACAGCAGGTTTGGTTTCATGTGAGAACTAGGTTTGTTACCCGAATGGTCGAAGGATGCAATGCTATTTCTGTGATGATTCTGTTTGTGTCTTTTATTTTTGCTTTTTACAAAGGTGCCAAAACTTTCGTTTTTGTAGGAATAAGCCTGATTCTACTTCATATAATGAATGTCTTAAGAATCACAGGTCTTAATATTGTTTGTAGTGATTATCCTCAATACAGCAAAATGTCGCACGATTACGTTTTTCCTGCAATTATTTACGGGAGTGTTGTTGTGCTTTGGCTTGTCTGGATTAAATTTTTTGCTTTAAAAAATGAAAATTCTTAGTTGGTTTTTAGTCATTGTAGGAGTTTGCGGACTCATAAGTGTTAGAATGCTGGAAGACCAGATTTTCTATGATCCTTTTCTTAAATATTTCCATGAAGCAGATGTGCAAATTGCTATTCCTCAGTTTGAATGGGGAAAATTGATTCTCAGCCATATATTCAGATTTCTTTTAAACCTTTTTTTCTCGTGTGTAATCATTCATTTTTTATTTAGAAATAAAATCTGGACGATACAGGGAGCTATTTTAATTTCTATCTTTTTTGTCATTACCTTTCCGATATATCTTTACTGTATTTCAAACCGGTTTGAGATTGGCCATCTTTTCTCTTTCTATATGAGAAGGTTTGTTATTCAGCCTTTGATTATTCTTTTGATTGTTCCTTTGTTTTACTACAGAAAGCAGATGATGTTGAGGAATTCAAATTATTAATTTGTAAGAATCTAAAATATTAAGATAGCGCTCATACGGAGCGCGTCGTTGTTTTTTGTTCTAATTGCTACACAGATGTCACTCCTACGGAGTGTTTTGTAGAATTAATACGGATGATTATGTATAAATTTAATAAGTAAATGAATTATTCTCGTGAAAAACAGCAACTATTTTTGACCACATTACCGTAAACGTAATTTTTTATACATAGTTAAACCTCACAGGTTTTAAAAACCTGTGAGGTTTGGGTTTTTATAGCCCCCATCGCAGCGGTTACCCCGCAACAAGAACGGAAAAGCGAAGGAATCAGCCAGACAAAGCGGATGTGTGAGGAGTATGAGCGAAGAGCGGGAATCAGCTTCTAAAATAATTATTCAATGGTATGTTTCTCGACTCTTGTTACATTTTCTGCCGTCCACTCTACTCTTTTTACGAATGGTTGTTTTCGAACAGGGCAATCCATAATCTGGCAAACAGGACAAGATATGGTTTTGCAGTCATCCATATGGAAGTTGAATTCGACCGTGCGTTTGGTATTGTTTGCTAAAAGAAGTATGGCCTGCTCCATCTCTTTGTGAGCTTCGCGAAGGCTGTAATAATAAGGCAAAGTGATGTGCGCATCGATGTGAAGTGATGAGCCAAACTGCTGGATTTTCATATTGTGAATGTCGATCCATTCCGTATGTCTGTTTTTCTCGAGAAGATCAATAATGTTGTTTAAAAGTTCGGGATCTTGCTCATCCATAATCCCACGAAGCGACTTTCTAACGATTTTATAGCCTACGAAAATAATATAGAAGCCGAATATCAAAGCAACCACAGAGTCTATCCAGTATATTTTGGTGAAGTAAACGATGATTAAACTGATCACAACACCCAATGTAGTAACGGTATCTGACTGCAAATGTTTTCCTGACGATATAAGAACCAAAGAGTTTTCTCTCTCTCCTTTTTTAATTGAAATATACCCTAAAATATAGTTGATAATAGCGGTTGCAGCGATGATCGTAATCCCCCAATCTAGTTCACTAAGCGTCTTTCCTGTAACCAAACTGTTGATACCTTCGTAGATAATCATGATTCCTGCAATGGCAATCAATGCACCTTCAATTCCGGAAGTGACAAATTCTACCTTACCGTGACCATAAGGATGGTCTTCATCTTTTGGTTTTGAAGCTAAATGTAAAGAATACAATCCCATGAAAGCACTGATAACATTGACAATACTTTCCATAGCATCAGAAAAAACGGCATCGGAATCAGTGAGTTTCCAGGCGATTATTTTTCCGATGAATAGAATAACTCCAAAAGCGGCGATCCATTTTTGAAATCCTATTTTGTCTTTGTTGATATTCTTTGTTATCATTTTTTTGTCTTGAATTACTTTGTTCAATATTTTTACCATTAAAAATTCTCAAAAAGTATTTCCCCAACCCTAAAGGGTGTAATTTTTGAGGTTTTTTCGAAGAAATTTCGCTCCCTTTAGGGTTGGGGGAACAAAATTTCGTGATAATGAGTAATAAGTTAAAATCTATTTTTATTTGATAAAAAAAAGAATCTCTTTTGGAGACTCTTTTCTTTTTTGTTAGTTTATACTAAGTTGTTTGCTACCAAGTATTCTGCAATCTGTACTGCGTTGGTTGCAGCTCCTTTTCGGAGATTGTCTGCTACAATCCAGAGATTGAGCGTTTTGGGTTGCGAGAGATCTCGTCTGATTCTTCCAACGAAAACTTCATCTTTTCCTTCGGAATAAAGCGGCATAGGATATTCGTTGTTTTTCACGTTATCCATTACTACAACTCCAGGAGTTTCTGATAGAATTTTTCTTACCTCATCCAATTCAAATTCGTTTTCAAATTCGATGTTTACACTTTCAGAATGTCCTCCCTGTACCGGAACTCTTACTGCAGTTGCTGTTAAATTAAATGTATCGTCACCTAAAATTTTCTTAGGCTCTTTCATTAATTTAATTTCTTCTTTGGTATAGTCATCATCAGAAAATACGTCGCAGTGTGGCAATGCATTTTTGAAAATCTGATAAGGATATACTTTTGCAACAGAATCGTCACCGCTAATCTCTCCGTTTAATTGATCCACAGCAGCTTTTCCTGTACCTGTTACAGACTGATAAGTGGAAACAATAACTCTTTTTAAATCATATTTTTTATTCAACGGACCTAAAACCATTACCAACTGAATGGTAGAACAGTTTGGATTCGCAATAATCTTATCTTCTTTTGTCAGAACATCAGCATTTATTTCCGGCACTACTAATTTTTTAGTAGGATCCATTCTCCAGGCTGAAGAATTATCGATAACGGTAATTCCTGCTTCTGCAAATTTTGGAGCATATTCTAAAGATGTATCACCTCCTGCTGAGAAAATTGCGATATCAGGTTTGGCAGCTATAGCGTCATCGATGCTTACGATAGTATAATCTACCTGTTTATACTTCACCTGTTTACCAATAGATCTTTCCGAAGCTACCGGAATTAATTCTGTTACAGGGAAATTTCTCTCTTCGAGAACTTTAAGCATAACTTGGCCAACCATTCCCGTTGAACCTACTACAGCTACTTTCATTGATTTAATTAAAATTTAAAGATTAAAATATTTAAAAATTATAAACTCATCGTTTATAATTCATAACTTAAAATTACTTTACGCTCCAAAGACTCTCGTCCATGGAAATGCAAATGCAAATAAACCTACTGCGATCAATCCCATGATTACAATTCCTAAAGAAATCGTATCATTAGATTTTACTTTTTTGTTGATAATGGTCATCAAAACGGCAGCAATTAACATAGAAAACGGATGCTCTACATATTGGAATCTTAAATCAGCATTTTTCATTACCGCTCCCATATCTAATCCTTTTGTAAAATTCATAATCAGCATCACAATACCAATTAAGAATTGTACGTGGAAGAAGATCATTGTAAACAGGGTGATTTTTTTCAAAAACTTGTTTACTTTTCCGCTATATCCGAACATTACTGTTAAGAGAGCGATGATAAATAAAGCGGTTAATGCAAGCTCCAGATAAGCAAATCCTTTGTGTGCATTGAGTAAAATTTTGTAAAGATCCATACTTCTATTTTTTTCTATTTTTAAAGTATACAAATATAAAAAAATCCCAGCGATAAAGCTGGGATTTGATATGTAATAAACTTGAATTTATTAGAAGTTGAAAGATAAATTGGCTGCCCAAGTTCTTCCGAATCCGAAGAATACTCTGTTTGAAGTGTCAATTCCTTTGTAGAAATTCGCTGGATTGTTGATGTAAGCATCATATTTCTGTTGTGCTGTTGTTGTTACACCACCTGTTGTTGATGTTGTAAAATCTCCCACATTTTTAACAAAATTATTTGTTGCTCCATCAGCGATGTAAGTAGTGTCAAATAAGTTGTAAACGTTTGCTCCTACAGTAAAGTACTGAGCTGTGTTTTTTAATCTGATTTTAAATGACGCTCCTATATCGAAAAGATTGAAATCCGGCAATTGAAGAGATCCTCTTTCTTGATTAGCTACAGTTGTAAATGTTGCAGCATCGATTGAAGAATACAATTTACCAACATATCTCCAAGTACCATAGATATTAAGGTCTTTCACTGGTCTCACTGTAGTACCTAAAGATGCAGTAACTTGTGGAATACTGTTACTACTACTTCCACCAACTTTTACACCGTCTAGATAAAGTGTATTGGTAGTTTTTGTACCAACTACAGCAACTGGGTTGTTGTTATCATCAAAATTAGTTCCTGTAGCGTTACCTTTATATTGGTAGTCACCATAAGACAACATACCTTGGAATTCTAAGAAATGGAATGGTTTGTAAACCGCATCTACCTCTACTCCCATGTGAAGTTGAGTAATTCCACTGATTTCAGAATATCCGTTAACTGTACCAACACCTCCAGGAGCAGCTGGATCAGCAATCTCAAATATTTGATTGCTTCTTCTCAACCATCTGTCTTTCCATTCGGTTCTGTATAAGTTAACATTTGCTGATAATTTAGGTGATCTGAAACCGTAACCAATTTCTGCAGAGAAAATTTTCTCATTCGTTAAGTTAGGATTTACAACTTGTAAGTTACTTGGGTAAACAGAGTTCATAAAAGGCTGCTTGCTGTAGTATCCAATATTAGCAAATACATTGTGGTAATCATTAATATTATAGTTTGCACCCCCTTTTACATTATATCCAAATAAATCTTTGAATCCTGTTTTAGTATTAACCGTTTGCCCTTGTTGCATGGTAACACCATCTTTTACAAAGTTATCAATTCTTTGATAAGATTGGTTTGAAACTGATCCCTGTAAGAATGCAGATAATTTATCTTTAGTATATTCTACTTGCGCAAAACCACTGTACCAAAGAACTTCTCCGTCATTACTATATCCTATTTGGTCAGAAATAGGTGCTGTGCTTCCTCCGAAAGGATTCCAAGAAAGTTTTTTGTAATCGTAAACATTGCTTGCTACGTAAGGAGCAACATTAGCATTTTTGTTTTCTTTGTATCCTGTAGCACCATAAAGGTCAGATACTACCTGATAATGATAACCGTAATAATATCTGTCATCAGTTCCTACTGAGAAACTCCAGTTATCGTTTACTTTATGCTGGAAATTAGCTAAAATACCATACCAGTTGTGAGAGTTAATACTTGCTCTACGAATCAAAGTACTGTTAGCTGGTGTTGAAGGATTATTTAAATTAACAGCCGCGTTAGCTGCAAAAATTGCATCATAATCAAAATGTCCAGTGTTATCATAGAAACCAGTCATACCTTTATTTGCAACTCTACCTAAGTCACCGGTACCACCACCTCTACCGTTAGACATATATAAAACTGTACTTAACTTAGACTTTTCATTCATCGTCCAGTCCCAGTTTACCATCATAACTGGCTTTGAATAATAGTTTGATCTGTTTGCAATTGCATATCGATCACCATTAGCCGCAGTTTTATATCCGAAATCAGAATTATACTGTCTATATGGTGTATTATCGTTGTCTGGATTAAATTTAATATAATTAAAAATCGTTGAAGCGTATGTTCTTTGATCGTGCCATTGTGGAGAAGACGTCAAAGTAAACTGGAAGTTATGCTTTTTGCTAGCCTCCCATCCTAATGCAAAATAATAAGCATATGATTCAAAATCAGTATTTTCAATATAAGTACCTCCAGCTGTTCTACTCATCAAAAATGATGAAGCCCAGCCATTATCACTTTTTCCGGTATTATATGCAAATGAAGTTTTCAAATAATCATCATTACCTACTCCAAGTCTTATAGCACCTCCTTTTTTCATGTCAGCAGTACGAGTGATAAAGTTCATCGTACCCCCTACTGAAGCAATTCCTAATTTAGAAGAACCTAAACCTCTCTGAACTTGCATCGTACTAGTCACATCAGCAAGACCAGTCCAGTTAGAAAAATAAACTGATCCACCTTCCATATCATTTACCGGCATACCGTTTACCATTACTGCGATGTTTCTTGATTCGAAACCTCTCATGGTAATACTACCGTCTCCAAAACCTCCTCCAGATTTTGTAGCGTACACTGATGGTGTTGTGTTTAAAATCTCAGTAAGTTCCTGATTTCCTAATCTTTCGATGATTTGTGCCGCTTTGATAGTAGAAGCAGCAACTGGTGTTTTTCTATCTTTAGCGATATCAGTTACACCTTGTAAAATAACTTCCTCAATGTCTTTAGACTTGGTTTTTACCGTGTCTTGAGTTTCTTGTGCGTAATATACACTTGCCGTAGAAAGCGTAATTAACACAGTTAGCATCGATTTGTTGATTAATTTCATAATCGTAAGTAATAGTTAGAATTAAATTTTATGCAAAATTCGACAAATTAAATTTAACTATTATTAACTTAATGTTAATTTTTAACTATTCTTAACAAATGATAAAGCATTGATTATCAGAATAAAATACAAAAATTGAATTATGAGGTGAAAAAAATCATATTATTTAATTTTTAACAAAATACCATTGTTTTTATTAAAAATACAATGTTTTACATAACAGCTTTTAAACTTAAATCAATATTTTCTGCCGAATGAGTAAGGGCTCCGACAGAGATATAAGTAACTCCTGTGGTAGCAATTTCTTTTAGCTGATTTCTAGTAATTCCTCCGGACGCTTCACTTTCACATGACCCATTAATCAGCTTCACTGCTTTTTTCATTGTAGCCACATCCATATTATCTAGCATGATTCTGTCTACTTTTGCATTAATAGCTTCCTGTACTTCTTCAAGATTTCTGGTTTCGACTTCGATCTTCAGTTTTTTCTTGGATTTTTTAACGTAATCTTTGGCCATTTTCACAGCATTGGTAATACTCCCGTTATAATCAATATGGTTGTCTTTCAACATAATCATATCGTATAATCCGTATCTGTGATTTGTTCCGCCACCGATAGCAACTGCCCATTTTTCACAAACTCTAAAGTTCGGGGTCGTTTTTCTGGTGTCTAAAAGTTTTGTTTTTGTACCGATTAATCTAGAATCCCAATCGTGGGTCAAAGTAGCGATACCGCTCATTCTCTGCATACAATTGAGAACCAGTCTTTCAGTGGAAAGAATCGACCTTGCGCTTCCGGTGACAATAAATGCGATGTCACCTGTCTTTGCTACTTCACCGTCTTTGATGTATGTTTCAACTTTTAAATCTTTATCGAACGTTTTAAATATAATTTCGGCCAGTTCAACACCTGCCAAAATACAGTTTTCTTTTACCAGAAGTTTCGCACTTTGCTCAAGATCTTTAGGAATTGTTGATAAAGTAGAGTGATCTCCGTCCTGAATATCTTCTTCTAAAGCATTTTTTATGAACTGCTTTAAAACTTTATCGGTAGCGTAGCTTGGTCTTTTCATGATTCTTATGTACTAATCAATTATGCTTGAACTAAATCTTTATTGTAAAATGCTCCTTTATTTTGTGTCATTTCCATCGATTCGCTGATAATCAGATGTGCAACTGTTGTCAGGTTTCTTAATTCTGAAAGTTGAGGCGAAAGGATAGAGTAATGATAAATTTCGTCAACGGCGGCAGCGATTTCTGCATGTTTCTGCAATGCCATTTTTAGCCTGCTGTTGCTTCTTACAATCCCAACCAGATTGCTCATCATTTCCTGAAGCTGTTTTCTGAGATAAGAAACAATAACCATTTCATCAATAATTTTCATTCCCTCTTCATTCCATTCGGGAACAGCTTTTAGATCATCAAAATTAAAATTGTTTTCTTTTAATAATTCTACCGTTTTCATCGCTGCATTATGACCGAAAACCAAACCTTCCAATAAGGAATTGGAAGCCAATCTGTTTGCCCCATGAAGACCCGAGTTGGTACATTCTCCGACAGCAAATAAATTATTTATTGAAGATTGCCCGTCTTTATCAACGTCGATTCCGCCCATCAGATAATGACAAGCCGGGACTACCGGAATAAGCTGTACGAAAGGATCTATTCCTTCACTTTTACATTTTTTATAGATATTCGGGAAATGTTCCAGAAACTTTTCCTGACTCATCTCACGACAATCTAGACCGACAAATTCGTCACCTGTAATTTTCATTTCGGCGTCGATAGCTCTTGCAACGATGTCTCTGGAGGCCAATTCTTCCCTTGCATCATATTTATGCATAAATTTTTCACCTCTTTTGGTTCTCAATTTTGCGCCGTCACCACGAACTGCCTCAGAGATTAAAAATAGCATACCATCAATCTTGCTGTACAAAGCAGTGGGATGGAACTGATAATATTGCATATTGGTCACTTTTCCTTTTGCACGGGCTACGAAAGCGATTCCGTCTCCGGTCGCAATCGTTGGGTTTGTCGTATTTTTATAAACGTGACCTGCGCCGCCTGTGGCAACTAAAGTGATTTTAGAAGTGATTTTTTTAATTGTTTTTGATTTCTCATCCAAAATATAAGCACCATAACAATTGATTTCGCCCTCATTTAATTCTTTTCCGGGAACATGATGCTGTGTAATGATATCGATTACGTAATGATGATCGAGAATTTCTATTGTCGGACTGTTTTTAACTGTTTGAAGCAATGCTCTTTCAATTTCAAAACCTGTAATATCTTTATGATGAACAATTCTGTTTTCGGTATGCCCTCCTTCTCGTCCTAAAGCAAATTCACCATTTTTCTTATCAAAATTGGCGCCCCACTCTACAATTTCATTAAATCTTGCAGGAGCTTCTCTCACCACCATTTCTACAACATTACGCTTATTTTCACCGTCTCCGGCTCTCATTGTATCTTCGATATGCTTTTCGAAATTATCATTTTTAGAATCGGTAACCACCGCCAAACCACCCTGAGCATATTTGGTATTGCTCTCGTCTTCGTCTGATTTTGTTACAATGATTATTTTGGCATCGGGAAGCTGTTCTGAAACTTTTATGGCATAAGAAAGTCCGGAAATTCCGGAACCAATTACTAATACATCCGCTTTTATCATATTCTTGCTTTAAGACAATCGTCTAAATATTAAATAAATTTAAACAATTTTTCGTTTGGTTTCCTTACTTTTTTCATGTTTTGAAACTGATCTTCTTCCGATCTGTATCCCAAAGCCAAAGTAACCGTTACCTTTTCTTTTTCAGAATTTATATCTAAAATTTGTTCAATTTCTTCTTGTCTGAACCCTTCCATCGGGCATGTATCTATATTTTCTATTGCTGCAGCATACATTAAATTGGCCAAGACAATATAGGATTGTTTTTCTGCCCAGTTCAAAATATCGTCATGTTCCTGTCTGCTAAAATGACCTGTAATGCTTTTTCTGAATAAATCTAAATGTTCCACAGGTTGATCACGCACTTCAGAAATATGTTTAAAATAACCATCAAGATATGTATCCTCTATATTTTTTTTTGAAACTAAAACAATGAGATGCGAACATGTAGAAATTTGAGAAGGATTGTAGAAAGCTGGTATCAACTTTTCTTTTATTTCCCGGCTCTGTACTACGAATATTTTATAAGGCTGAAGCCCCAAAGAGCTCGCCGCCAGTTTACCGGACTCAAGAATATTGAGAAGGGTGTCCTGCGGAATGATCATTTCGGGATTAAATTTTTTCACAGAATATCTTCTGCTTAAAGCTTCCAAATAATTCATAACAACAAATTTAAGAATTGATGCTGAATAAAGCCTCTTTTAAATAAGATTCTATTTGGAAATTTTATAAATAAAAAAGATCTGCCTCAATGGTGAGACAGATCTTTTATAAATCTAAATGAATCAGCTAATTACTGACCTTTAATTTTGAAGTCATCAATTTCCCACGTTGCCGCTGCGGAAGTAGTTGAAGTATATTTGAATGCAATTCTTACATTTTTCCCTAAGAATGCTGAAAGATCTACATTTCCTGAGCTTACCCAGTCACCAAATCCGCTATTATTCGTATCTAACAATGCTGGTAAAGCTACCCAACTAGTTGTTGCGGGATCTCCTGTATAATTTTCTGTAGCGTAAACCTGAAGAGCAGGTCCAGAATAATTTACGTCAGATGTAAAACTTACTGCTGCTTTGGTTTTTCCTACTAAGCTTACTGCTTTAGAAATCAGCCAGTCTTCGTTAACATTATTTCCAGAAGCAAAACCATTCATTATCGCATAATAATTGGTTCCGTTGCCTTGGTTTGAAGTTTTCCAAAACTGATTTGGTCCGGTCACATTTGCAGTTGCCCAATCTGAGCTGAAACCTCCTGCTGCAAACTCTTCTTTATATAATACAGGAAGTGGTACATAAACAGAGCCGTCACATCTGGGGTTATCAAGATCCGCCCCTAGAATATCGGTAATCCACAACTGGTAAGTGCCATTAAATACGCTTAAAACACCGTATACATCACCTTTTCCAGCTTCAATAACCTGACCTGCAAAATCAGCAAAATTACTCGTTCTCAATAAAACTTTATTTCCTGAACAGTCTTCTAAAGTTTTGTTAGTTACCGCTCCAGAAGCATATACTTTTTCTAAATCTCCGGCAATAAATTGAAGATCTTTGATCTTAACCCATCTCCCAACATCAGCCATCGTAAACTGAGTAATTGTTCTTTCTGTAGCAGTAACTGCAGTAATTGCTTTTTTAGAATCGAAGAAATATTTGTAAACATCTGCCTCAGCGATTCTACCAACAGCTCCACTGAATGGAACACCCAACTGAATTTCTCCATTAACAGCTCCTACATATAAGTTTTTAAGTTTTACATAAACTTCTTTACCTAAAATAAATCTAGGATCATTGTACATATCAGATTTGTCGATATTAATTCTGATACCTCCTGTAGCATCTTCAACATAAATATATTTGAAAAGGTTTCCAGATTTATCATTAGCGATTACTTTTGCTTTTAATACAAAATCACCTGTAATTAAAGTAAGAGGACTCGCTGCCAATTGTTTAACCTCAGCAACAGTTTTTTGAGTTAAACCATTATCACTGTATTCACAAGGGTTTGATGCAATACCATCGATTCTTGGGAATTTAGTCATGTCTAGATCTGTAACTTTGTTGATGTACATTTGGTAAGTACTGTTGAATTTGCTATAAATACCTACAAATTTACCATTTCCTGATGGCAAAGTTTGATTAGCAAATGATGCATAACCACTATTTCTTACCACTCTGGCTGTTGTAGTACTGTTATCTCTAATAATTCTATCAACAGTAACTCCATTCGGAGCAAAGTTTGTACATAAGATTCTATTGTCAAATTCAGCATTATTCATCTGAATTAAACATCCGATATACTGATCGTTTGCAGAAACCATCTGCACTGAAGTCATAATCTTAGGAATAATATTTTCTCTAATAGAGCAAGACCTAAAAACCCTAGACGGAACAAGTTTTTCAGGAATTCTTGATACTGAAGTTGCCTGTGTTTCAGTTCCGGTTTTTACACCTAATTGCACAACACCACCATAAGTTCCCAAAGCCAATCCTGCAAGTTTCACATAGATTTTAGAACCCTGAGGATATTGTGTATAAGTACTTACAGCATCTACACTGATGACAAACCCTTGTGTAGGATTTTCAGGTTTATCCTGAATATAAATTGTTTTGTAAATATTTCCTGTTTCATCCGTAGACGAAACATATCCTTCTATTACATCTTTTGAATCATCTGGAAAAACAAAAGCTGTAGTTGCCGTAGAAGCGTATTTTGCTCTCAGTTGAGTAAGCGTCATTGTTGCAGTAAGATCTGCACATTGATACCCATCAAGATTGGGCTCGTTATATTTATCATCGTGTACACAACCGGTAATTACCAACGCTGCAATCATCACGAAAATATATTTTAGAATAGAATTATATTTTTTCATAGTTGTTTTGTTTTAGAATCTTAAATAAACATTTGTAAAGAATGTTGTTCCTCTATCATACCAAAGTTTTGGTCCGAAATAAGGTGTTTGTCTCTGAGACTCTTCAAGAACTTGCGGAAAATTCGCAGCTCTACCTTGCTCAAAACCTCCAGTCACATAATTTCTGTTATTCAAAATATTATTTACTGATACACTGATCCCCATTCTGTATTTACCGATAAGGAAAGATTTCCCTGCATTGGCATTCAGCATAAACTGATCATCAAATTTGGTCTGTCTTGTTAACTGCTGAATAATCTCCGGAGTAACTCCCTCGTAAGGATCATTCGTTAACGGATTGGTGTACATAGCAGCCGTTTTATTTAATGCTGAGAAATCAAGATACTGATCCATCAAATAATTTGCTGAGGCACCTACCCACCAATATTTTGGCGAATTGTATTTTAATCCTAAAGAAAATGCTTTTTGAGGAGTACCGGCAACTTTATAATCCTTGATATTTGCAGAACCGTAGCTTCTGAAATTATTTAAATCATCAAATGAATACACTTGTGGTGTATTTGTGTATTTATATTCCCCAACACTCGCAACACCAGTCGCATTCAATGTAGGAGTAATTTTAACATCAAAACCTAGTTCTGCTCCCATATATCTTTTATCAACTCCGCTCATTGCCTCATTAATCAAAGTATTTACAGATCCTGTTTCATTACTTACCGCAGCATAATATCTTGAAATTTCTGTAGAGTTGCTTATTGTTGTATAATAAGCTGACAATCTTAGTTTAAGAACTTGCCCTCTCATTATGTAACTCAAGTCATTCGAATTTATAACCTGATTTTTAACTCCGGGAGTCAAATAATCTACCGCTCTCGGGTTGATGTACAATTCATTAAGTGTCGGAGCTAAGCTAAAGAACGCACCATTATAAACGATGAAGTTTTTACCATTGATTTTATAGGTAATTTTACCTTTAATACCTGCATCTAAAGCATCATAAACCTTACTTTTCCCTTTAGAATTATCTTTAAAAGCTATAATTCCGCTTCTGTAATCACCTTCTCGCTGAGATTGTGAGTAAGAACTGAAGATAGATGCTACAACATTAAATTTATTGAAATCTACTTCTGACGAAACATTTAATGAATAATGATCTTTCAAAAGCTCATAAGAATACTGTGTTCTGTCGCCTACTCTTACTTCTGTATTTGCATCATCCGTATTGTACTGCACATCGTTGTTGAATGCATTAAGATTGTATGCAAAATTTGCTCCCAATAAATCTTTAACTCTTCTGAAATTATCTGATCTTAAATTCTGATAATTAAAATTGATATTTAATTTCCAGTTTTCCTTCAATCTTGTATCGAAGTGAGAGGCAAAATTGAATGTTTTATCTCTATTTACATCTTCCACAATGGTATAAACAGCACCTCTTTGAGAGCCATCCATATTTTGATTGTTAAGGTAGTTTGCACTGTAAAGGCTGTTCCAGTCTATTTGTGACTGTGCTCTGAATTCGTCTGCAGTGTAATTACCAAAACTCGGTAATTTTCTGTAATAAGTAGGGTTAGGATCTGCTGCGTGGAACCAGTCTAGTCTGCTTCTTGCATCGCTTCCGATTTGGTAAGAAACAGTATTGATCCAGTTTGAGTTTTTACCTATTTTTAAATAATCAGTAAGCATAAACATCGGTTCGAATACTTTTCTGATTCTCGAGTTTCTTTTTTCACCATCTTGCCATCCCCAATATGAGTTGTAATCTTTACCCATAATATCATAAACCTCCTGAGTATTTGGAGAGTTTGATGCTCTGTAAGTAGGAGATCCAAAGCCTGTAAAGTTAATAGAGTGTCTTTCGCTGAATTTTTTCTCAACTGATGCAAAATAAGCATAAGCATCCTGATAAACTCCATCAATAATTGCATTATCTCCCCATCTTCTGCTTCCAGAGAATGTAAATGCCCACCCGCTTTTGCTCATTCCTGAAGAATAAGTGGCCATCGCTCTGTGCAAATAACTTCTGTTGGTAAATGAATATGCTAATGAAGTTTGTTTTCTGTAAGAAGAAGCTCTGGTATTGTAATAAGCAACACCTCCCAAGTTACCAAAAGCATATTCTGAAGGTGTAATATTATCTACATTTTCGTAAGGATATCTTGTTACATCATTCAAGCCGCCCCAGTTATTGAAGTCGATTCTTCCGTCATCATTTTTTGACATCGAAACACCATTAAACATCACATCTTCAAAACGATTATCTACCCCTCTTGGTCTAAACCAATAAGCACCCAGCTCGAAAGCAGAAACATTCTGAAATGCATCTCTACCTGAACTTAAAAGTCCTACTGTAGGCTGCATAGCAGAACCTCCGTCTTCAGTATCAGTTGCAGAATCATCAATCACAACAACTCCGGCATCTGTTCCCAAACTATTGTCTAGTACAATAACACCTAAGTCTTTTCTCTTCTCATCAGCCGTCACATCAAACTCTAAAACTTTAGATTCAAAATTTGGTTTTGTAACAGTAATAAGATAATGTCCTGGTTTTAAATCCACAAACTGAAAGTAACCGATTTTGTCTGCAGTTACATCATCAACAGATTGTTCAAGATCAACCTCTGCTCTCTCTACCGGTTTACCATCCTGACCTTTAATATACGCAAAAACAGTGGTTTGCGCATAGTAATATGATGCAGGCAATAATGTAAACAAAGAGATTAGGGATAGTTTTTTAATCATAATAAACTTATTTTTTCACCTTCTTTATTTAAGGGGCAACAAATTTAGTATTATTTTCATCAATTAAAACATTTACAGTACTTTATTCTATTAATTATTCTTAACAAACCGTAATGATCCTAAAAAAACTGACATTTAGATCAGAAATCCCAAAAATAGTGTTACGATAATTTAATGTCTGTATAATCTAAAAAATTGTAATTTTAGCGCCTCTATTTTTTGAATATTTTAATAACATGAACATGAAAAAATATATTATTCTTCTGGCTGTATTATTTTTTAATTTTGGGTTTTCTCAGCAGAAACAAGTTAAAAGAGCAGCCGTAGCTTTCCTGAATGTAGAAAATCTTTGGGATACCATACCATCCGCAGACTATATTGACGGAACACTCCCTTTTTCTAATCCCAAATTTCACAGAAGCGTACCCATCGATTCTTTAAAATTTTTAGAAACTACAGAAGATTACAAAGGAGAATGGAGTAATGAGCTTTTGATAGGAAAAAAGGTGATACGTCATCAAATCTTAGCGACCGACTTTACGGCAAACAGCCCTAAAAGATGGGGAACAAAGTATTATAATCAAAAATTAGCCAATGAAGCAAAAGTTATTTCTGAACTTGGCAGACAATATACCAATGACAACCCTGCCATCTGTGGCCTGATTGAGGTAGAAAACAGACAGGTAATTGAAGATCTTATTAAACAGCCGGTTTTAGCGAAAAGCAATTATGGTATTGTACACTACAATTCGTACGATGCCAGAGGAATTGACATTGCACTCATTTACCAGAAAAACAGATTTTTAGTTCAAAATTCTTACACCAAAGAAATAAAAGCTTACAACGAAGATGGAAGAAGACAATACACAAGAGATGTTTTGGTAGCAGTCGGACTTCTAGATGGTGAAAAAATTGCAGTTTTCATGAATCACTGGCCATCAAGAAGCGGTGGCGAAGCAGCTTCTCAACCAAGAAGAAATGCAGCTGCAGTCGTTTTGAAAGCAGAAATGGCTAAATTATCTGCAGAATATCCCGGAATAAAGTTAATCTCAATGGGAGATTACAATGACGATCCGGTAAGCCCAAGTTTGAAAAAACATTTAGGTGCTGTAGAAAATCCCGACGAATTATCTGATAAAACTCCTTACTATAATTTAATGTACAAATTATATAAAGCAGGAGTTGCATCTTTAGCATACAGAGATGCTCCCAACTTATTTGATCAGATTATTATTTCTCAGAATTTATACTCAAAGGAAAAACTTACTCCTACTTACAGCATTTTTAAAGCAGAAATCTATGCACCTTCTTATTTAGTGAATAAAGAAGGACAATGGAAAGGCTACCCTCTCCGTTCTTGGGATGGTGACCGATTCACCGGTGGCTATAGTGACCACTTTCCAGCTGTTTCGATCCTTCAGAAAGAATACATCAAAAAATAAAATTAAGGCACTCTATTTGGAGTGCTTTTTTTTGTGTAAATTACTCATTATGAAAAATTTAATCATTATAATATTTGCTGTTCTTATTCCTGTACATTCATTGGCACAGAACAGCCCGAAAAACGAAAAAGAAGAATCTGCAATGAAACCTTCAAAAAATGATGATGGAGAATGGGATTTGATTGTAATAGACACGCAATTTGATTATTTTATGAATGCCATCGCAAAACCAATTAATCAATACTCTGAAGCTAATTTAAAAAGTAGAAATACAATTCTGGTAAACGAATGGAATTCTTATTACAGGTCTGGAAGATATCGAAACATCATCGAATCTTCGATAGATTATGATCCAAGAGAAAAATACGGAATCAAATTTGAGTATAAACTGTATCAGGTTTTCGCTTATGTAAATTGGAAGTACAAACTGAGAATGAGTGGATTGAGTGCGAGTGACACTTTCAGATAACATAAAAAAGGTTCAGAAAATTTCTGAACCTTTTATATTTAAAATAACCAAAGATTATTTGTTGAATAATTCTTCTACTTTATCCCAGTTTACAACATCGAAGAACGCAGATACATAATCAGGTCTTCTGTTTTGATAGTTTAAGTAATAAGCGTGTTCCCAAACATCCAATCCTAAAACCGGAGTTCCTTTTACATCAGCAATCGGCATCAACGGATTATCTTGGTTTGGAGTAGAAGTTACAGACACAGATCCATCTTCATTTTTTACTAACCAAGCCCAACCTGAACCAAATCTTGTTTTAGCAGCTTCAGAAAAATCATTTTTGAATTTTTCAAGACCACCATAATTTTCAATAGCAGCTTTTACACTTCCTACAGGTTCTTTGCTTCCTCCTGGAGTTAAGATTTCCCAGAAAAGAGAGTGATTGAAGTGACCACCACCGTTATTTCTTACAGCTGGTTTTTCAACACCTGTTCTGCAGATTTCTTCAATAGTTAATCCGTCTAGATCAGTTCCTTCAATCGCTTTATTTAAGTTGTCAACATACGCTTGGTGATGCTTTGAATGGTGGATTTCCATTGTTTTTGCATCTATTGTTGGCTCTAAAGCTTCGTAAGCATATCCTAATTTTGGTAATTCAAATGACATAAATTTATTTTTAATGTTATGACTCAAAGTTAGCCAATATTTAAGCCAATATCAAAAAGTGAAGATTATTTTAATAAATCTTTAACATTGATAATAACAAAAAGAGAGGAAAATATTGCGGAAATATTATTTTAAATTACTATTATTAAGTAAAGCTTTTCCGTTTTCGAGAAATTCAAATATCAGCTTAAAGAAGTTTAAACAAAAAAATCAGTCAAAATTTGACTGATTTTATATTTTCAAAGTAAAAATACTTTATTATCTGTTCATTGACATCAAGAACTCTTCATTATTTAAAGTTCCTCTGATGTTTTTGTTGACAAATTCCATTGCTTCGATAGGATTCATTTCTGAAAGATACTTTCTGAAAATCCACATTCTCTGAGAAGTTACTTCGTCAAGCAATAAATCGTCTCTTCTTGTACTTGAAGAAACCAAATCGATAGCAGGATAAATTCTTCTGTTGGCAATTTTTCTGTCTAATTGAAGTTCCATGTTTCCGGTACCTTTGAATTCCTCAAAAATAACTTCATCCATTTTAGAGCCTGTATCAATTAAAGCGGTTGCAATAATCGTTAACGACCCTCCATTTTCAATTTTTCTTGCAGCTCCGAAGAATCTTTTTGGTTTGTGAAGAGCATTTGCATCAACACCACCGGAAAGTACTTTCCCGGATGCAGGAGTTACTGTATTATATGCTCTTGCCAATCTTGTAATTGAATCTAAAAGAATCACCACATCATGGCCACATTCTACCATTCTTTGGGCTTTTGCTAAAACTAAATTAGCAACCTTTACGTGCTTATCTGCAGCTTCATCAAATGTAGAAGCAATTACCTCTGCATTCACACTTCTTTCCATATCGGTAACTTCTTCAGGACGTTCGTCGATCAAAAGAACCATCATATAAACTTCAGGGTGATTGGCTGCGATAGAATTGGCAATATCTTTAAGCAACATTGTTTTACCGGTTTTTGGCTGAGCAACGATCATTGCTCTTTGCCCTTTCCCGATAGGTGCGAAAAGATCTACAATTCTTGTTGACATCGTAGAATTATCTCCCGAAAGATTAAATTTCTCTTCAGGGAATAATGGCGTAAGATATTCAAAAGCTACACGATCTTTAATATATGCTAAATCACGTCCGTTAACTTCAATAGGCTTTAATAATGAAAAATATTTTTCGCCTTCTTTCGGAAGTCTTACAATTCCTCTTACCGTATCTCCGGTTTTTAAACCAAAATTTCTGATCTGTGCTGTCGAAACATACACGTCATCCGGTGACGAAATATAAGAGAAGTCTGATGAACGTAAAAATCCGTAGTTGTCTGGTAAAATTTCCAAAACCCCTTCAATACTAACCATTCCGTCGAAGCTGAACTCTTTCTTCTGTTCGTGTTGCTCCTCTTGTCTTTCAGGTCTTTCAGCATGTTGCTGTCTGTTCTGATTTTGATTAGGATTCTGGTTGTTATTTTGATTCCGGTTCTGGTTTTGATTCTGATTTTGAGAATTTCCACTGTTTTGTTGTGGATTATTTTGACCTTTTTGATTTTGAGGCTGACCTTGCTGTGCTTGTTGCGGTCTTTTAGGTCTTTCTTCTTTAGCTTGTGCAGGTGCACTTGGCTGAGAATCTATATTTAAAGGAAGTTCTAATGTTCCTTTTACTTCAATTTCACTATTTTGTGCTGGAGGCGAAACTCTTTTTCTTTTTTGCCTGTTATTAGAAGAAGCTGGTTTCTCTTCAGGAGCACTTTCTTTAGTTTCAGCTTCAGCTTTTACTTCTTCAGCAGGGGCTTCTTCTGTTTTTATCTCTTCCGGTGCAGTTGCAGGCGGTGTTTCTTTTGGCTCCGTTACCGCTTTAGGCTTTGCCGTTCTTTTTGGAGCAGCTTTTTTGGGAGCAGGTTTTACTACCTTCTCTGCCGGTTGTTCTTCTGTAACAGCAGCAGGGGTTTCTGTGGTATTGAAATAATCTTTTGTAACTTTAGGGTTGGAAGCCTGAAAATCTAGAATAGCAAAAATTTTATCATTTTCATTGCTGGTTCTTGCAACCTTAACGCCCAAATCTTTTAAGATTTTAGTCAATTCCGTTACAGATTTTGACCTTAACGTTTCTATGTTAAACATATTTATGTAAAAATGTAATTAGTTGTGAGTAAGAAAAGTAAGTCGGGTGACTTTTGTTTTCAAGTACATTGTATGTTGCAAATCTACACTTATTTTTGAATTGTGCAAAATTTATGTTATTTTTGCTTCTGAATTTGAAATTCTATGTTACAGAGAATACAGACCATTTGGATTTTGCTGTCGGTTTTAGCAGCAGCTTTCTTATATATAACAGGACAAGATGTGGATGTTTTCGGGAATCTTCCGATCATCAGTATCGCATGCATTATCCTGGTTTTGGTTGGCGCATTGAGTTTGTTTAGTTTTAAAAACAGAAAAAGACAAATCTTGCTGAATAATATCAGCATCATTATAAACGCTTTGTTGATTGGTGTATTGGTGTACTGGATGCAAAACTTATCCGGAGGAATAGATTTTCCCGAGAAGGGTATTGAGCCGGTTTTCCCATCGATTGCGATAATTTGTTTGTTTTTGGCAAATATTTTTATCAAAAGAGATGAGAGGCTCGTAAAATCTGTAGACAGACTACGATAACCTTACAACGATTTTTTGAGTGAGAACAGCTTCCTTTTTGGGAGCTGTTTTTTTTATTTTCCATTGATTTCACAGATTTATGCAGATGGTTGGAATAAAATAATAGCATTAAAAATCAGGAATATAGTATATTTAAATTTTGTTGTTCAAACCTTATAGGTTTTAAAAACCTATAAGGTTTAGGTAGTATCTATATAATTTAATCATAATAAAACCTGTGAGAGTCTGTGAAATCTGTGGGATGTAAATAAATTAAGATTACTTGCAACATTTCGGGTAAAACTGCGACATATTTGATCATAATTAAACCCGTAAAATCTACCTATGAAAAAACTAACCTTTCTTTTCCTATCCCTTTTTTCTGCTTCGGCTTTCGCACAAGATGTTTCTGAAGAGCGCGTAAGAACCGTCATTTCAACTCTGGCTTCTGACGAAATGAAAGGCCGTGAAATCGGAACTCCTGAAAACGATAAAGCTGCAGAATACATTGCACAGCTTTTCAAAGAAAACAATTTAGAATATTGCACAGGGAATTCTTATCTCGTTCCTTTTAATTATAAAGGAAAAACGGCTTACAATGTGTGCGGAATCAAGAAAGGAAAATCGGAAAAGTTTTTAGGATTCTCGGGTCACTTTGATCATATCGGGGTAAGCAATAAATCGGGAGACAATATCTACAACGGCGCAGATGACGATGCCAGCGGAATTACCACTTTAGTAGGAATTGCCGATTATTTTAAAAATAAAAAACCTGAATTTTCAATGGTCTTCATGGCATTTAATGGCGAAGAAAAAGGAATGCTAGGTTCAACCGCAATTTCTGAGGATAAAAATTTAGACCCAATCTATAATAATCTTTCAGCATTATTTAATTTTGAAATGGTGGCAACCGAAGCAGAATTCGGAAAAAACACCGTTTTCATTACCGGTGACGAGTTTTCTGATCTTGATGAATTGTTTAATCAAAATGCTGTTAATGGTTTAAAAATCCATCCTGATCCTTATGCGAAGCAACAGCTATTTTACAGATCAGATAATGTAAGTTTTGTAAAAAAGAAAATTATTGCCCATTCTATTTCTACCGCAGACATGAGCAAAATAAAACATTATCATGAGGCAAATGACGACATGAGTATTGTAAATTCTAAAAATATGACACAGATTATCAATAATTTTGCTAAAACTTTAGAAAAATTAAGCCCAAAAAACTTTAATCCTAAATATAATGATAAAGTAAAATTCAATTAAAAACGTCTTATCATTATATTTTAATTAATTTTGCTATCCAATTTTATTGAATGAACGAATATAAAAAAATACTCAGATTCGCACGACCGCATCAGAAATACATCTACGGAAGTTTATTCTTCAATCTTTTATATTCCGTATTTCAGATTGCATCTTTAGGGACGATATTACCTGTTTTGGGAATGCTTTTTGGCACCATCAAACGTGAAAACTTCAAAGCTGCACCTGTATATTCCGGAGATCTTGTAGATTTATTTTCTTACTTAAAGAAGTATTCTAATTATTACATCCAGACTTTGGTTGATGATTATGGCACTTTGAATGTTTTAGCCTGGCTTTGCGTAATTACCGCATTTATGTTTTTACTAAGAAACATTTTCAGATATTTGGGATCTTTTCTTCTTATTAATTATCGTGTTGGTGTTACCAAAGATCTTCGTGGTGAGATGTATCGTAAGGTTTTATCTTTGCCCGTTTCATTTTTTACAGATAGCAGAAAAGGAGATATGATGTCTCGTATGTCAAACGATGTTGGCGAAGTAGAAGGAAACATTTTGGGAAGCTTGGTAGATTTGATCAATGCTCCGTTTATGTTAATCAGTACATTGATAAGTCTTTTCTGGTTAAGTTCTGAGCTTACACTTTTTTCTCTTTTGGTTTTACCGGTAATGGGAACAATGATTGCTTTAATTGGAAAAAGCCTGAAAAAAGATTCTCATGAAGCACAAAACGAAATGGGAACCATCTTCTCTATCGTTGATGAAACTCTGAAATCTTCTAAAGTGATCAAAATCTTCAGCGCAGAGAAAATAATGGACAACCGTTTCATGGGTTCTATGCAGAAATGGATCAACAGTTCGATCAGATTAGGCAGAAAAAAGGAACTGGCATCACCAATAAGCGAATTTCTAGGATCCGTAACCTTTTTAATTATTGCTTGGTACGGTGGGAAGCAAATCATTGTAGACCAGAGTATTGCTCCAGAAGACTTTTTAGTATTTTTAGGAATGTTCTTCCAGATTTTGCCTCCGGTGAAAAGTTTATCTGCTTCTATTTCTAATGTTCAGAAAGGTGAGGCTTCTTTACACAGAGTTTTGGAAATTCTTGACGCTGATGTAAAAATTGAGGAAATTGCAGAACCTGTTTCTATTTCAAACCTGAATACACACATCCATTTTAAAGATATTGGTTTTTATTACGATAAATCTAATTTGATTTTAAAGAATTTCAATCTGATTATTCCAAAGGGAAAAACGGTTGCATTGGTCGGCCAAAGCGGAAGCGGAAAAACGACGATTGCCAATCTTTTGGCACGTTTCTATGATGTATCGGAAGGTCAGATTTTAATTGACGAAACAGATATTAAGCATTTAAAACTGACTGAATACAGAAAACTTTTAGGAATGGTTACCCAAGAGTCTGTATTGTTCAACGATACGGTTTACAACAATATTTTGATGGGTAAACCTGAAGCAACAAGAGATGAAGTAATTGCAGCAGCAAAAATTGCCAACGCAGATCACTTCATTAGTCAGCTTCCAAACGGTTACGACACCAATATCGGTGATGACGGAGGAAAACTTTCTGGCGGACAAAAACAGAGAGTTTCTATCGCAAGAGCTGTTCTGAAAAACCCACCGATTATGATTTTGGATGAAGCTACTTCTGCTTTGGATACAGAATCAGAAAAATTTGTGCAGGACGCCCTTGAAAAAATGATGGAAAACAGAACTTCACTGGTTATCGCTCACCGACTTTCAACGATTCAGAAAGCAGACTGGATTGTGGTCATGGAAAAAGGCGACATCGTAGAACAGGGAAGCCACCAAGAATTAATGGCAAGAAGAGGAACTTATCACAAGTTGGTAGAACTTCAGAATTTTGACTAAACAATTTTAAATTTAATTTAAAATGAATCCTATACAAGAGTACTTCTACAGAATCGATGAGCCTGAAAGAAGTACTCTTCTGTTTTTAAGAAAAAAGATTTTAGAATCTGATCCCGAAAACATTACAGAAACTCTGAGTTTTGGGTTGCCGTTTTTTAAGTTTAAAAAGAAAATGCTCTGCTATCTTTATTACAGTAAAAAGCATCAAAAACATTACATCAGCTTTTATCACGGTGACCGATTAGACTATCCAGAACTCATCAGCGAAGGCAGAAAGAAGTTTAAAATCCTTTTAATAGATGAAAACGAGGATTTACCAGTGGATTTTATTTTAAGCCTGATTATGGAAGTAAAAAAGCATATAAAATAGTTGAAATAAAAACCGCTATTTAAGAGTTTTTTAATAAAAGCATTTTACAGAATTAATAAGCCAAAAAAAGACCGCTTCTTTCGAAACGGTCTTTATATATTTTCATTTAATATTAATCTCTCATTTTAGCAATCACATCGACTCCGCCTTTGGTTTTGTCTCCGATTTTACAGATAATTTCCGTGTCAAGTGGTAAGAAAATATCCATTCTTGATCCGAATTTAATGAAACCGAATTCATGGCCTGCTTTTGCTTTATCACCTTCTTTGCAATAGAAAACAATTCTTCTTGCAACATATCCTGCAATTTGTCTGAAAACCACTTTATGTTTCGTTAAACTCTCTACCGCAATGGTTGTTCTTTCGTTTTCTGTAGACGATTTTTCGTGCCATGCAACCAAATATTTTCCCGGATGATATTTCTTATAAATTACATCCCCGGAAACCGGATATCTACAAATATGAACATTCAGCGGGGACATAAAAATAGAAACCTGAATTGCTTTTCCTTTGATAAACTCATCTTCTTCTACTTCTTTAATCATCACTACTTTGCCGTCAACAGGAGCAATTACATTTTCCACATGATCTAAAATATCACGGTTCGGAACCCTAAAGAACCAAAACACCAAACTGTAAATTACCAATAATGGTACGATGATCAAAAGCGACCACATTTCAAGAAAATAAATAGATGCCGCCGCAATAATTGCGAAAAGTATAGACGCTACCGCGATGGTGCCTTTCGACTCTTTATGTAATTTCATAATGATACTAATTGTTGTTTGTTATAAGCAACGCAGTGTGTGAAGTATAACAGTAATATAAGTTTAAATAAATTTTTCTAAAATAAAGTACAAATATACGACAGGAACGCAGATTAAAAAACTGTCTAGCCTATCTAATACGCCACCGTGCCCAGGAATGATGTTTCCGCTGTCTTTTACACCAAAATTTCTTTTTAGCTGGCTTTCTACCAAATCTCCCAAAGGTGCAAATGCGGCAATCAGAAAGCCGACAACCATCCAGTTTCCACGAAGCTGTGGCTGATATTGTTCTACAAAATAAGACAGTATCAAAGTTAAAACAACACCTCCAATATAACCTTCCCAAGTTTTTTTAGGCGAAATCTTTGGTGCCATTTTATGTTTTCCGAAGAATTTCCCTACCAGATATGCAAAGGTATCACTACTCCAAATCAAAATAAATAAGAAAATCACTTCTAATGAAAAGGTATTTTCCATTGAAGAATATTTGGGCAAGCCTAAGGCAAAAGAAAACGGAAGAGCAACGTAGATTACTGTAAAAATAAGCTTTCCGCTGTCTATATAAAGTTCACTTGAAAATTTAAATAAGGTAATTACCGCAATTACGGTTAATGAAATAGCTAAAATCTCCGACAATCTAAAATCAAAATAAAAACCGTGCTGGAAGTATCTTTTAGAGAAAACATAGAAAATAAAAAGGACGAGAGGAAAAACAATCCATTTCTCGTAGCCGTCTCCGAATTTCATAATCTTTATGCATTCCCAAGTTCCTACCAACAAAAGAAGGCTTATCAAGCCATAGTACAAATACTGCTGTTGAACGAGACCTGGAGAAACCGAGTCTAGAAGCTGCGCACCAAAAGGTGTGGCACAAAGAAATATTACGGCTACATAAACCAGCCCAGAAATTGTTCTTTGAATAAGATTTTTGTCCAAAATTTAAAATTTAGAAAGCTATGCTAATCTTCCAACAAGAGTAAGAATAGCTTCGTATTATTGTTTGCAGCAGCATCCAACTTAGAATGATTTCCGCTGATTGAAGTAAGATTTTTGATGTTTCCGGTGCGTTTTATCTTGCCCATTGCGTCATTAAGATTATTGACGATCTGAGAGACATTTGCCATAATAATAATTTTACTAGGCAGTCTTGAAGAATGATAATGCAGAATATTATTGTGAGAAAGCATGATTCTGCCATCGTACGCAATAAGATATTCGCATGAAATAAAAGCGGCATCGTTACGCGATTCCAGTTCGGGAGTGTTATTGATTTTAATTACATTCAAAAAACCCTGAAGATCCTTATCACAGCAAAAAACAGAGTTGATTCCCTCGATTTTCAAAATCTGATTTAAGGTCTGCAATGCTTCCGCCTCATCT
The DNA here is from genome assembly GCF_003815915.1 of Chryseobacterium indoltheticum. Lineage (NCBI taxonomy): Bacteria > Pseudomonadati > Bacteroidota > Flavobacteriia > Flavobacteriales > Weeksellaceae > Chryseobacterium > Chryseobacterium indoltheticum. The sequence continues at coordinate 582,187 of NZ_CP033929.1, read as the reverse complement.
GCGCAATAGTTGAAAAAGCCACCAGAATGCGTAAATAATTGCGCAAACTTGTAATCGAGATCTGCATTTTTCAGCGAATCTCCAAGCTTTTCCAGGCTCTGCTTCTCATCTTCTTCGGGCTGGTTGGTTAGTTTGCTTACAATTCTTTTAAATAAACTCAACTTAGTATATTTTTAGTCAACTTAATACAAAAATAGAAAATATAATTATAATTCGTCTAAGAATATAGTTTAAATAACAAAAAACCCGACAAATAGATTATTTGCCGGGAGTTTATATTAAATCCTATCAGGATATTTTAGATTTGAGTGGAACTTTCAGGAGCCTGAATTTCACTACCATCTTCTTTTTCTTTAATCACAATTGGCTCTCCGATTTCTTCAACTGCAGGAATTGTATTCGTTACAGGTCTCTCTGTCAATTCAGGATCCCATGCTCTTTTACCGAATATATCCTCAAGATCTTCACGGAATATCACTTCTTTTTCTAAAAGCTTAGTCGCCAAAGCATCCAGTTTATCTTTATTGTCTGTAAGAATCTGAACCGCTCTCTGATATTGGTTTTCGATGATTGATTTAATTTCAACATCAATTTTCTTAGCAGTTTCTTCAGAATAAGGTTTCCCAAAACTGTACTCAGACTGTCCTGAACTGTCATAGTAAGAAATATTACCAATATTCGGGCTTAGTCCGTAGATCGTTACCATAGCCTGAGCTCTTTTCGTAACACTTTCCAAATCAGAAAGCGCACCTGTCGAAATATTGTTAAATATAACCTGCTCTGCAGCTCTACCTCCCAATGTTGCACATAGCTCATCCAACATTTGTTCTGTAGTCGTTAATTGTCTTTCTTCCGGAAGATACCAAGCTGCTCCTAAAGAACGTCCTCTTGGCACAATCGTCACTTTTAAAAGCGGTGCAGCATGCTCTACCAGCCAAGATATGGTAGCGTGCCCAGCCTCATGATAAGCAACTCTCTTCTTCTCTGAAGGTTTGATGGCCATATTTTTCTTTTCGAGACCGCCGATGATTCTGTCTACAGCATCAAGGAAATCTTGTTTTGTAACCGAAGTATGACTATTTCTAGCTGCAATTAATGCTGCTTCGTTACAAACATTAGCAATATCTGCCCCACTGAATCCAGGAGTTTGCTTTGCTAAGAAATCTCTGTCAACATTCTCATCCAACTTGATTTTCAATAAATGAACATCAAAAATATCTCTTCTTTCATGTAATTCCGGAAGATCTACATAGATCGAACGGTCAAAACGACCCGCTCTCATTAAAGCTTTATCTAAAATATCGGCTCTGTTGGTTGCAGCCATCACGATAACGTTAACATCAGTTCCGAAACCATCCATCTCAGTAAGAAGCTGGTTCAATGTATTTTCTCTTTCGTCGTTTCCACCAGAGAAATTGTTTTTTCCTCTTGCACGACCGATTGCGTCGATCTCATCGATGAAGATAATCGCTGGAGATTTAGCTTTAGCCTGAGCAAACAAATCTCTTACTCTTGAAGCACCTACCCCGACAAACATTTCAACAAAATCTGAACCAGACAATGAGAAGAAAGGAACTTTAGCTTCACCAGCAACAGCTTTCGCCAACAAGGTTTTACCTGTTCCCGGAGGGCCTACCAAAAGTACACCTTTAGGAATTTTACCTCCCAATTTGGTATATTTTTCTGAGTTCTTTAAGAAATCTACAACTTCCTGTACTTCTTCCTTAGCACCTTCCAATCCTGCAACATCTTTAAATGTTACCTGAATTCTTTCTTTTTCGTCAAAAAGCTTGGCTTTAGATTTTCCGATAGAGAAAATTTGTCCGCCAGGACCGCCACCGCCGCCCATCTTTCTGAAAAGTATGAAATAGAAAAGTCCTAAAATGGTAATCCAGATCAATGCCTGAATAAGAATACTCATTAATGGGCTTTCTCCTTCTGCGTAATCTTTGGTCGTTTTTAAAGCGGGATTTTCAGCTTTCAAAGTTTCAAACTTTGATAAAAACAACTGTAAATCACCATATTTAAGTGTATAATCTGCTTTTGGAGTCATTCCCAGTGATGAGAATGGGTTCGAACTTTTATCCTGAGTTTTTACGGTCTCCGTTTTAGCAGCTTTTGTTAAATAAACTTCAGCATTTTGTTTTTGCTTGTCTATCAACACTTTTTGAATCTTCCCAGCCTGCATCTCTTTGAAGAACGAATCTTCATCAATAGATTTTGCACTGTCGCCGCCCATAGAATTTGCAACAAAAAATAACACAAGTGCTATAATCATGACAGGGAAAAACCAGTTAAATCCTTTATTATTCATTTATTACTTTTAAAATTTATATTTCACTTTCTATCCTTGTGATTTTTGCATCTCCCCAAAGCTCTTCTATATCGTAATATTCACGAGTCTCTTTCTGGAAAATATGCACTACCACTGAAACGTAATCTACCAAAACCCACATTGAGTTTTCTGTACCCTCCACATGCCAAGGTCTGTCTTGAAGATCGTTTCTTACTTTTTTTTCTACACTTCCTGCTAATGCCGAAACTTGTGTATTTGAGTTTCCGCTACATATTATAAACGTTTCTGCAACTGAGTTTTCGATTTTGGTAAGGTCAAAGATCATAATGTCTTCACCTTTTACATCTTGAATTGCCTCTACAATTTTATCTATTAGCGCTTGCTTTTCTGCTGTTTTATTCATTAAAATATACTATAATCTGCAAATTTATTGTTTTTCTTTTACTTTAGCCTTACTTTTAGGGTTTTAAAGTCTTAAAGTTTTCTTAAATGAGTGAGCTATTTTACCGCAATGCATGTTCTTCTACTAATGACGAAATATCTGACGTTTTACTTTATCCGCAATCAAATTTTATTGGTCTTTATACATTCAATCAAATAAAAGGACGGGGACAATACGGAAACTCCTGGACATCAGCAGCGGAACAAAATCTTGCTTATACATTGGCGGTAAAAACCTCATGCATTCATCACTCTGATTTTTTGTTCAATTATTATACCGCAATCGCTGTACAAAGCTATCTTGCCAATCTGACTGAAAAGATAGTTAAAATAAAATGGCCGAATGATATTATCATTAAAAATAAAAAGGTTGCAGGAATACTGATCGAAAAGAAAAAAATCAATCAGGAAAGTTACTTTATTATCGGAGTGGGAGTCAATATTTTACAGGAAAAATTTGATAAAATTTCTAATGCAGGATCGCTTTTAACGCAAACGGGAGAGATATTTAACCTTAAGCCGTTCGCAGAAAAACTACATTTATTTTTGATCAAAAAATTAAATAATATTCCCAACGACGATGAAGTATTAAACCAATTTAACTTAGATCTATTCAAAAAAGACGAAGTATCCGTTTTTGAGATTGAGAATGTAAGACAAAATGGCATCATCAAAAATGCAGACAAAAATGGTGAAATCTGGATTGAACTGGAATCCGGATTGCGATCTTTTTACCACAAAGAAATCAAACTTCTTTATTGATTTGCTCGTTTTAAATATAAGAACAAAGTAATCGGAAAGAATATAATATTCGGGAACCACATCGCCAATGCAGGTGACATACTTTTGTTCTCTGAAACCACTTTTAAAGCTTCAAAAGAGAATACAAATACGAATGCCAAAGAAATTCCTATCGCAAGATTAATCCCCAAACCTCCCCTTTTCTTTTGTGACGAAAGAGATAGCGCCAAAAACGTAAGAATAATAATCGAAACCGGCATTGAAGTACGCTGATGAAACTCGTTCAGGTGAGAATTTAAATTGCTGTTTCCTTTATCTTTTTCACGCTGGATGAATTTTATAAGATCAGGAGTCGGCTTATTTTGTCCCAAAAGTTCGTTTGGAAATAATTCTTCAGGATCTTGTCCGTAATTTTTTTTCAACTCAAAACCCTGCCCTAATTTTTCGGAATCATCTTTATTGATGGTTTTTTCCAAATAACTATTTAGCACAAAGCTTTTTTTATCTTGTTGCCAGACAACATCGGTTGCTTTAAGCTCGTAGATGAGCTTCCGGTTTTTATCAAACTTCTGGTACAAAAATCCGTAGCCTCTTTTTTCTCTTTTGTTCCAAGAATTAACGAAAATATATTCTGTCTTGCTTAATTGTGCAGAAACGGGAGCCGTTCCGAGAATTTTCTCTTTAGCAGCTGCGTTGTAAGTATAGGCTTCCAGTTGGTTTTTCTTGACATTTGCCCAAGGCAAAACGAAATGATTCACCGTCAGAGAAATCAAAGCAATAAATAAAGAAGTCAGCAAATATGGCCTTGCAAATCTGTGAAAACTTGCACCACTGCTTATAATAGCAACAATCTCGGTATTATTTGCCATTCTTGAGGTAAAATAAATCACCGATATAAAAACGAGAATCGCCAAGAATGTTATCACCAAATTGATAATCCAATAAGGATAAAAGTGAATAAGAAAGTACGTTAAATCTAACTTAGGATCAATTTCAGTAGCTTTTTCTATTCTAGGAATTTTCTGCTGAACATCAATAACCAAAACGACAATAGACAGCAATATCAACATGAAACTAAAAGTTCCAAGGTACTTTTTTACGATATATCCGTCTACTATTTTAAGCATTTCTATTTATTTTTAATAGGATTTTGTCCTATCTTTATTAAGCCGTCTTTTCGGGACTTCTCATTTTTATTTCTAAAGCCTTTGTCTCAATACAGGAACTACAGAATCTTTCCATTGATAGAAATCTCCAGCTAATATATGTTCTCTTGCAACTTTCACCAAATCTAAATAAAACGCAAGATTATGGATTGACGCGATTTGTTTTGCCAAATATTCTTTAGACACAAATAAATGACGCACATACGCTTTAGAGTATTCGTGATCTACAAAACTTGTCCCAAACTCGTCTAATGGAGAAAAATCTTTCTTCCATTTTTCGTTTTTCATATTCATCACCCCTTGCCAAGTGAAAAGCATTGCATTTCTTGCATTTCTTGTTGGCATTACGCAATCCATCATATCGATTCCCAAACCAATTGATTCTAAAATATTCCACGGAGTTCCTACTCCCATCAAATACCTCGGTTTGTCTTTCGGCAAGATATCGGTTACCTCATCAGTAATTCTATATAGCTCTTCTTCAGGTTCTCCTACAGAAAGACCGCCAATTGCATTTCCTTCTGCACCCGCTTCCGAGATTACTTCTGCTGAAATTTTTCTTAAATCTGAATAAGTGGAGCCTTGAACAATCGGGAAAAATCTTTGTTTATGACCGTATAATTCAGGATTTTCAGCGTTCCAGTCGATGCATCTTTTTAGCCAGCGATGGGTCATTTCCATTGAAAGCTTTACCCGATTATAATCACTTGGATAAGCAACACATTCATCAAAAGCCATGAAAATATCTGCTCCGATCTGTCTCTGGATTTCCATTGATTTTTCCGGAGTGAATAAATGATAACTGCCGTCAATGTGAGATTTGAATTTCACCCCTTCTTCAGACATTTTTCGGCTTCCTGAAAGAGAAAACACCTGAAAACCTCCTGAATCGGTAAGAATAGGAAGATCCCAATTCATAAATTTATGTAAACCTCCAGCTTCCTGCATTACTTCCATTCCCGGACGAAGATATAAATGATAGGTATTTCCCAAAATAATCTGAGCTTTAATATCATCTTTTATTTCTCTCTGGTGAACAGTTTTTACACTTGCAACAGTTCCTACAGGCATGAAAATCGGTGTTTGAATCGTCCCGTGATCGGTTGATAAAACTCCGGCTCTTGCTTTGCTTTCTGAGGTTTTTTCTATATTAAAAAAATTCATTCTTATACATTTTAGCTGCTTTACAGGAAAGCATTACTTCATTATCGTCTTTCTAATTTTGGCAATTCTATGTCTTTTAATCGAGTATCGCCTTTTATTGTCTTTTCAGACTTTGGATCTTTTTCTAAAATAATCTTCTGGGCATCTTCTACAATCCCCGTCATTTTCTGCTTAACAATATAATATCGGTAGCTTGCTACAAAATCTTCGGTTTTCACCTGATGATTTTTTAAAATAAATCTTGTACCGCTTTCCAGATTACTTCCCGGATACAGATAGGTAACCTGATCGTTAATCGCCAAATCAGCTATAATTTCTGACATCTTATCTTTATCAATAAGATTTTTTGGTTTATCTATATATTCACTGCATGAAAACAGACATATTAAAACGAAAATGAAGATCAGTTTTTTCATAACCTGTTGATTATTGATTTCCACTTTAAATTTAAAACACCAAATACGGCTTCATGGATGATTCCGCCATTCATTTTACTTTCACCCAAAATTCTATTGGTAAAAATAATAGGAACTTCTACAATTTTAAACCCTTTTTTGAAAGCTCTGAATTTCATTTCAATCTGAAAACCATACCCTTTCAACCTTACATTATCTAAACCTATTTCGTCTAAAACTTTTCTTGAAAAACATACGAAACCTGCTGTAGTATCATGAATTGGAAGACCTAAAATAAATCTCACATATTTTGATGCGAAATAAGAAAGTAAAACTCTTCCCATTGGCCAGTTGACAACATTTACGCCTTTAGAATACCGGGAACCCACTGCCATATCTGCATTTTTGCAGGCTTCAAAAAGTTTTGGCAAATCTTTTGGGTCATGAGAAAAATCGGCATCCATCTCAAAAATGTAATCATAATTGTTTTGAAGCGCCCATTTAAAACCATGAATATATGCCTTCCCTAAGCCATCTTTCATATGTCTTATAGAAAGATGAAGAGTGTGAGGAAACTTTTTTTGAAGTTCTTTTACAAGGTCGGCCGTTTTATCTGGCGAAGAATCGTCTACCACCAGGATGTGAAACTCTTCTTCCAATGCAAAAACAGCGGAAATTATATTTTCTATATTCTCCTTTTCGTTATAGGTCGGAATTATGACGAGTTTTTTCATTTCAATTTGCAAAGATAGTTTATTTAAGCTTTTTATTTTAAACAAAATAATCGATAATTTTGCAAAAAATATTGCGTTGCCTATATTACTAAATTTTAAAAACGAAGTAAGAATACCCGAAAATAATGATTGGGTGGTTTTTATCCTTATCGGTTGTCTTTTTTTATACATCTTTATGATGAATATAGTAGAGCGTGAGGCCAATCTTAAAGATTTCCTTTTGCAGAAATACTATGATTCTAGCAACAACCTTCCGAGCTGGATCATTACTTCAATTGTTACAGCCTTAAGTTTGAGCGTTCTGATTTCTCAATATGTCCCGATTATCCCGAAATATGTTGCCGATTTTCAGCCTTTTGGATATCAGCTTAATAAAATAGGATATACTATTGTAATTATTTCGCTTTTTTATTTAATAAGAACTGCATTGGGTTTTTTATTTTACCAAGCGATAGGCGATGGCAAAAAATGGACTATTTTTTATTTTACCTCCACCAAATTTCACTTTATCCTCTCAGTTTTACTGATTATTTTATGTGTAACCCACTATTATTTCCCGATAGACAGAAATAGCGCATTTATTTATTATATCAGTTTTTTTTCTTTTGTATTCATTTTCAAGGTGTTTTTCTATTTGTTTCACAGAAACAACATCTTACCCCAAAAATGGTATTATAAATTTTTGTATATTTGCACCCTCCAAATTGCACCACTGTTGATGCTTTGGAAGTTATTATTTATTTAATAAAAGTACATGATGAGAATAAAGTCAATATTGGTTTCTCAACCAGCACCTAGTGAGTCTTCTCCATATCTGGAAATTGCGAAGAAGGAAAAAATAAAGATTGACTTCCGCCCTTTTATCCACGTCGAAGGAGTAGACAACAAAGAACTTAGAACACAAAAAATTGATCTTACGCAGCATACCGGTATTATTTTTACCAGTAAAAATGCGATAGACCATTATTTCAGACTTGCTGAAGAATTAAGGTTTACCGTGCCAGACACAATGAGATACATTTGTCAGTCTGAGGCGATTGCCAATTACCTTCAGAAGCACATTGTGTACAGAAAAAGAAAGATCAGTTTTGGTGAAAAAAACTTTGCCGATCTTTTGCCACTTTTCAAAAAATTCCCTTCCGAGAAGTACCTGCTGCCTTCTTCAGATGTTTTAAGCCCGGATATTCCAAAAACTTTGGATGCGGCTAACATCCAATGGACGAGAGCAATCATGTACAGAACGGTATGCAGTGATTTGACGGATATCAACATTCAAGATTACGATATGTTGATTTTCTTTAGCCCGCAAGGGATAAAATCTCTGCAACAAAATTTCCCGGATTTTAAACAGGAAGATACAAAAATAGGCGTTTTCGGACCTACTACTTCAGCTGCAGCAGAAGATGCAGGTTTAAAAATAGATCTTATGGCTCCCACAAAAGAAACACCATCTATGACTATGGCGCTTGAAAAATATATCAAAAGCCTGCACAAATAGTTTTAAAGTATTTGATACAAAACAGCCGTCTTTTCGATATAAGGAAAAGATGGTTTTTTTTTAATTAAATTTGAACAAGAATTAATATTAATGAAAGCTCCCACGGCAAAAAAAATAGAAAAGGTACTCGAAATACACGGCGACAGAAGAATTGACAATTATTTCTGGATGAATGAAAAAGAAAATCCCGAGGTTATACAATATCTTGAAGAAGAAAACGCCTACGCCAATTTTGTAATGGAAGATTCTGAAGAGTTTCAAGAGGAGCTTTATCAGGAAATGAAAGCCAGATATAAAAAAGATGACGAATCTTTACCTTATTTCTTTAATGAATATTGGTATATGGTACGTTATGAAGCAGGAAAAGAATACCCGATTTTCTGCAGAAAATATAAAACTCTAGACAATGAAGAAGAGATCATTCTCGACGTCAATATTCTTGCAGAAGGAGAAGAGTTTTTTGAGGTAGCCAATGTTGCGGTAAGCCCCAATAACGAATTGGCCTCATTCTCATCAGACAATGTAGGAAGAAGAATTTATACTTTAAATTTTAAAGATTTAAAAACCGGCGAGATTATTTCTGACACCATTGAAAACACCACAGGAAAGGCGGTTTGGGCAAATGATAACCAACACGTTTTCTACATTATAAAAGATGAAAGCTTACGTGCATATAAAGTGTACAGACATAAGTTGGGAACCGATACTTCTGAAGATGTTTTAATTTTTCATGAAGAAGATGAGACTTTTGACGTAAATGTTTTTAAGACAAAGTCTATGGAATATATTTTCATGGCAAGTTCTAGCACCATTTCAGATGAGCATCATTTTATCCCTGCAGACAATGTTTTTGCAGAATGGAAAGTTATTCAGCCAAGAATCGATGATCTGGAATATTCTGTAGAACATTACGGAGATGAATTTTATATCATTACCAATATTGACGATGCTACCAATTTTAAAATTGTAAAAACAAAAATAGAAAATTGCGGCATGGAGTTTTGGGTAGACGTCATTCCGCATCGTGACGAGGTTTTATTGGAAGGTTTTGAAATTTTTAAAGATTATCTTGTTCTCGAAGAAAGAGAAAAAGGTCTTTTGCAGATCAAAATCATTGAAGAAAAAACACAGGAATCTTATTATCTGATATTTTCAGATCCCACATACACGACGTACATCAGCATCAATTTAGAATTTGATACGGAAATATTACGCTTTGGATACACTTCTTTGACGCAGCCAAACTCGACATATGAATATAATATGAAAGAAAAAACCACCAAACTACTGAAGCAACAGGAAGTTTTGGGCGGGAAATTTTTACCTGAAAATTATATTTCTGAAAGAATCTGGGCAGATTCTAGAGATGGAGAAGAAAAAATACCTATTTCTTTAGTTTATCACAAAGACACGAAAAAATCTGCAGATACTCCGCTTCTTTTATATGGGTACGGAAGTTACGGCCACACCGTCGATGCAAGTTTTTCTAATGTAAGATTATCAATTTTAGACCGCGGATTTATTTATGCAATTGCTCACATCCGAGGCGGCGAATATCTGGGAAGAGAATGGTATGAAGACGGAAAAATGTTGTTTAAGAAAAATACATTCTTTGATTTTATTGATGCCGGAAAATATTTAATTCAGGAAAACTATACCTCGTCAAAGCATTTGTACGCAATGGGCGGAAGCGCAGGCGGATTATTGGTGGGAGCCGTGATGAATTACGAACCTACTCTATTCAACGGAATTGTAGCGCAGGTTCCTTTTGTAGACGTAGTTTCAACAATGCTGGACGAAACCATTCCTTTAACAACCGGAGAATATGATGAATGGGGAAATCCTAATGACGAAGAGTATTATCACTATATGAAAGAGTATTCGCCATATGATAATGTTGAAGCAAAAGATTATCCACATACATTAATTACAACAGGTTTTCACGATTCTCAGGTACAATATTGGGAGCCCGCAAAATGGACCGCAAAACTGAGAGAACTAAAAACGGATAATAATATTCTGATTTTCAAGACTGACATGAGCTCAGGACACGGCGGCGCAAGCGGAAGATTTGAATCATTAAAGGAAGACGCATTAGAATACGCATTTTTGTTGAAAATTGACAAAATGTAACGTGTTGAAATTCAAAATGATTAAAACTTGACTTAAAAAAAGAAAAACAAACAATCTCTAAAACGAAATGTATCATTCTAAAATCTGAATGAGTACAGCAAATATATTATGACAGAAAGTGAAATTTGGCAAAAAATAGAACAATTTTTCATTGAAAATTTTGATACCGAAAAAAATGCTCCTATTGAAACTTATTTATTCTTAATAGGCATTCAGGAATTGGGAAGCGGGCAGCAAAAATATACCAAGGACGACAAGCTGAATATCCTTCACATCGCAGTTTGCCGTTTATTGGAACCTTTCGGATATTTTAAATTTTCTCATTACGACGACGACGGTTATCCTCATTTTGAGGAGACGGAAAAACTTCCGGAGCTTAAACCGAACGAGCAACAAATCCTGATGAAAAAAGCAATCATTCAGTATTTTCAGGATGAAGAATTAATTTAAAAATGAGATAATTTGAAAATTGATTAATTATATAAAAAATGGAAAGTAAGTTTTACTTTCCATTTTGTTTTTTACACACGTCACTTCGAGTAGATTTTGAAAAAATCGTATCGAGAAGTTTTAATTCGAATTAAAATAATTTTCAAATTAACACATTATCAACTTTCCAAATTATTAAAAATATCTTCCAACTGATTCAGACCCATTTTAAAACCTTCTTCAAAATCCATTTCCAATTGTTTTTTCATATCATCTTCTGATTGAAAATGTATATTGACCGAAACTTTTGTACCTTCTTCAGTTCCCGTAAAACCAATCAGCCATTGAGTCTGTGGAAATTTCATATCTACATTTCCATCCGCATCACAGAAAGCATCAACACCATCGAAACTTCTATCCTCATTGATTTCTCCATATTTTACAAGTGAAAATATTTTCTCGCCTTCTGGTCCGTTCATTGAGTACAGCCATACGCCACCTTCTTCAAAATTTAAAGTATCAGTTTCACACACCCACGGTTTTGGTGCCCACCACAGGTCGAGGAGTTCGGGTTTCGTAAAATAATCCCACACTTCTGCGGATTTTGCATGATAGATTTTCATCACATAAATACTTTTTGCACGAAAATCCTGATTAAAAACAATTGTTGAGCTCATAGTTATTTTGGTTTGGTTAAAAAATTATCACAAGTTTCTTTAAGAAATCTGGCTTAAGTTTATAATAAAATGTTAAAATACTGTTTTTTAAGAAAAAATAAACAATATTTTGGCGCATTTTTTGTTTACTAAATCTTAAAATGATTAATTTTAACATTCACAATTTTAATTATCCAATGTAATGAATAACAAATTCATCCCGATAATCTCGGTTTTTATGACAATTTCTCTGATCGTATTTGTCACGCTGCAGTTTTATTGGCTCAAAAATTATTATGTGGCATTGGAACAAGAATTTTCTAACAAAGTTTATTCCGCTTTAGAAAATACTTCAAAAAACATAGCAGAAATTGAAGTAGAAAAGCTTTTTAATGAGAATTATGCAAATTTAAGAGACAATGTAAAAGCAAATAAAGACAAGCCCTCCCTGACTACGATTCAACAGACACAGGATTCGGGAACTCAAAAATCGATTGTGTATTACAGAAACCTTACTGAAACTATAAAGCTCCCTATTTCTCTCAAGGGAGATTCTCTGCGCCTCACAACCATGTATACTGACGATGCAGCATATAAAGTAAAAAAAGATACGACTAAACGAGAAATACTCACCTCAGAACTGAATCAGGATATTAGAAGCGGTGATTATAGCCTAAAAGAATTTGTTGAAGTATATGGAAACAATCTTCCTCTTGATAAAAGAGTAGACCGTGCAGTTTTAGATTCTGTGATTACTAAAGAACTTAGAATGAAAGGAATCAGTGCAGAATTCGGTTATGGAGTGACAGATAAAAACAATAAACTAACCAACATTGTAAATAAAGTTTTCAAAGAAAAAAAAGATGCCAATTCTTATTCTTATCCTTTATTTACCGATACAAAAGACCGTACTTTATATACATTAGCTTTGGTTTTCCCTAAAAAAGAATACTCTTTGGCGATGAATAACTGGCCAATGCTTTTGGGAACTTTTCTTTCATTATTGACTATTCTAGGAATTTACATTATTTCTATTAATTATATGATGAGACAGAAAAAACTGGCAGAAGTGAAGACTGATTTCATCAACAATATGTCTCACGAGTTTAAAACGCCGCTTGCAACAATTTCCGTAGCCACAGATTCTTTGGCCAATGACAAAATTGCAACGAATCCTGACAAGGTAAAATATTATTCAAACCTTATCAAGCAGGAAAATCTCAGGATGAAAAAGCAGGTAGAAAACGTTCTGAATATGTCTAAACTGGAACGAAATGAAGTGAAATTATTCTTAAGAGAAACCAATGTAAGAGAATTGATTAAGAAAACCACAGAGTCATTTAATCTGATTATTCAGCAAAGAAACGGAAAGCTTATTCAGGAGTTTAATGCTACTCATTATACTTTTAGAATTGATGAATTTCATATCTCAAATATGCTGGTGAATCTTTTGGATAATGCCAATAAATATTCACCGGAACCACCTGAAATCAGTATTAAAACCCATAATGAAGGTATTTGGTACGTTTTGGAGATTTCAGATAAAGGAATGGGCATGGAAACCCAAAACAAGACTAAAATTTTTGAAAAATTCTTCAGAGAAGAAACCGGAAACATTCATAATGTAAAAGGACAAGGGTTAGGACTTTCGTACGTTAAAAAAATAGTAGAACTTCATAAAGGAGTAATCATTGTAGAATCAGAAAAAGAACTGGGAAGTAAATTTATCATCAAACTTCCGATGGCATAAAATAATTTTAAACAAATAAGAAAATATAAAACATATGAGCAACAGGATATTATTAGTAGAAGACGATCAGAGTTTCGGGGCTGTACTGAAAGATTATCTTACGATAAACAATTTCGAAGTTACCCTTGCCGTAGATGGAGAACAGGGATTGAAAGAGTTTACAGAGAGCGAATTTGACATCTGTATTTTTGACGTAATGATGCCGAAAAAAGACGGATTTTCATTAGCTGAAGATGTGAAAAAAATCGATAAAAATACACCAATCATATTTTTGACTGCCAGAAATATGAGAGAAGATATTTTGAAAGGATATCAATTGGGAGCTGATGATTATATCACAAAACCATTTGATACCGAATTGCTTTTATATAAAATTAAAGCGATTCTTCAGAGAAGTTCTACGTTGGAAAACGAAGAACAGGAACAATTTAAAATCAGCAATATTTTCTTTGATTCTATGCTAAGACAGTTGAGAGTAGGTGATAACGAATACAAGCTTTCACCTAAAGAAAATGAACTTTTAAAATTGCTTTGTCTTCACAGAAACGACTTTATGCCTAGAGATTTAGCATTAAGAAAAATCTGGAAAAAAGAAAACTATTTTACAGCAAGAAGTATGGATGTTTATATTGCTAAACTTAGAAAACTCCTTAAAGATGATGAAGGTTTAGAAATCATCAACGTACATGGTGAAGGTTTCAGACTTTTGGTTAAGAACTAAACAAACGTTAAAATAGCGACATAAAATTAAAATTAGCAAAACAATTCAAAATGTTTTGCTAATTTTGTTTTTCAAGGCAATTTTTTATGTAAAATTCTACACTTTTAATAAAAGTAAACGCAAAACAAATCATTATTGCCAAGAAATAAAATCTATTTATGAAAAATCTACTTTTTGGACTTTTAGCAACTTCGCTTGTTGCAGTTTCATGTAAAAAAGACGAAAAACCAACATATTTAAAAGACGACAGCGGAAATCAGCAACCTAATACTGCTATGAACACGGCTCCGAAACCTTCTCTAATCGATCAGGCAGGAATAAAAACTTCAACGGGTGCGACAATGGTTACCGCATCAGGAATGAATCCCCCGCACGGACAGCCAGGTCACAGATGTGATATTCCAGTTGGACAGCCTTTGAATGGCGCTCCAGCAGCGCAAAATACTGCTTCTCAAAATATTAAGGTGAATGGTAACAATACGGTTCAAATTGATCCAAATGCTGTAAGTCCAACGAAAATAACACCAAATCAAAACGGTCAACCCGTGAAAACTGCTCCGGGAATGAATCCTCCACACGGAGAGCCTGGTCACAGATGCGAAATTCCAGTTGGACAACCTTTAAACAGTAAACCGGCATCACCTGCTGTTCAAACGAATAGTACTCCTATGCAAGCTCCACAGCCAGTTCAAGCTCCACAAGCTGCAGTTGCCAATACAGGCCCAAAGCCAAAGAATAATCCTGCTCATGGTCAACCTTGGCATGACTGCGCAAAACAAGTTGGTGCTCCACTTTAAATATTTTTCTTAGATTTGCACTGTGAAACCGATTCAGCTATTATTAATTATCTTTTGTTTGGGAATTTTTTTAATTCCTAAAGATAATTTTTATGCTCAGGCTTCAAAGGAAAGTTGTTGCAAATCTGAATCTAAAATGTCGTGTTGTGAAAAAAGCCATGACAACCATAATTCTAAAGACAGCAAAAGCAACCATAAATCATGTAATGATGATTGTTGTTCATCTTGCATGACCTGCAACACTTTCGTAGAAAATAATTTTGCAAAAAACAATACTTGGGGAATTTCCTCGTTCAAAACGATCTCAAAAATTCAGGTTCAGTATGCTGATCCTTATATTTCAAACAGTTTAAAAGAAATCTGGCAACCGCCTAAACTAGGTTAATTAAAATTAATTTAACGATGTATCAGTTTACCAATCTACCAATGATTGTTACGCTATAGCATTGTTAAAACATTACATTAATTCAATTAATCTAAATTTTAAACAAAATGAAATTATATTTTACCAAGATAATTCTTGGCGCATTCTTATTATTTACAACCTTCATTTCAGCTCAAAATCTTTCTAAAAGCCAGTTTAAGGTAAAAGGAAACTGTGAGATGTGTAAAGAAAGAATAGAAACAACAGCAAAAAAAGCAGGCGCACAATCTGCTCGATATTCTATAGACCTACAAACTCTTACACTAGAAACGTCAGAAAAAGTTTCACCTGAAGACATTCTAAAAAAAGTTGCAGAAGCCGGTCACGACAACGAAAAATTCAAAGCTTCTGATGAAACTTATGAAAAACTTCCGGGATGTTGCCATTACGACAGAGATTTAAAAACAGAAAACTCAAACATAGAAAATCACAATCACTCTAAAAGTGAAAATGAATTTTTCGTGAAAGGGAATTGCGAATCTTGCAAAGCTAGAATAGAAAAAGCAGCAAAATCTGCCGGAGCAAACTCTGCAGAATGGAGTGCCGAAAAACAAACGGTAACATTAGATTTTGATTCTTCTAAAACATCTGCCGATCAAATTCTTAAAAAAATCGCAGAAGTAGGTCATGATAATGAAAAGTATAAAACAACCGATGATGTTTACAAGCAACTTCCGGGATGTTGTCTTTACGACCGTGATATCGAGTTTGGAGAAAAAAACGAAAAAGTTCATTCTAACGAAACAGAAAAGGAATTTGCAGAAAAACAAGCCAACACAGAAGCTTCTAACCACAATTCTCATTCAACTGGTGAAAAAAGCATTGAAGGGGTAACGATTACAGCATCAAAAGCAGCAACTTCTATCAGTAAAAAAGAAGCTGGTTTGGTTTTTAATATCGATTCTAAAGAACTTTTAAAAGCAGCATGTTGTAATTTATCTGAAAGTTTTGAAACCAACGCAACTGTTGATGTTTCTTTCAGCAATGCTGTTACGGGAACGAAACAGCTTAAAATGTTAGGTTTAGACCAAAAATACACAAGCTTAACGAAAGAATTATTACCTGAAATCAGAGGTTTGGCTTCCGCTTATGGATTGAATTTTATTCCCGGAAGATGGATCGAAAGTATTCAGCTGACAAAAGGAGGAAGTACTGTAACAAACGGTTATGAAAGTATTACAGGACAAATCAACACAGAGCTTATTAAGAATTCTAAAACACCTGAAACTTCATTAAACCTTTTTGCCGATTTCAACGGAAGAGCCGAAGCAAACATTACGCACGTAGCAGCGATTAATGATAAATGGTCGCAAACTTTTTTACTTCACGGAAACGGAACTTTCGGAGACACCGATATGAATGACGACAATTTTCTTGACCGTCCGAAAGGAACTCAGATCAATGCGGCTTATCTATTGAATTATAATGATTTGGAGCGTTCTGGTTTTGGGTCACATTTCGGAATTAATTTTATAAAAGATGAACGAACTGCAGGACAAATAGGATTTGATAAAAAACTTCCTCAAAGTGAGCAGTCACTTTACGGTGTTGGAATTGACATTTCAAGATTTCAGGTTTGGAACAAAACGGGTTATGTTTTTAAAGGAAAACCTTATCAAAGTTTAGGTTGGATGAATCAATATGTGTATCATCAGCAAGACAGCTTTTTCGGTTTGAGAAATTATTCAGGACAGCAACATACTTATTATTCTAATTTGATTTTTGAAAGTATTTTAGGAAATACCAATCATAAATACAAAGCTGGAGCGAGTTTCTTATACGATGGTTATGAAGAAAATTATTTAGTTGATAACTTTAAAAGAAATGAAATTGTTCCTGGAATTTTTGCTGAGTATACTTTAACAGGCTTAAAATATACTTTGGTTGCAGGAGCAAGAGCAGATTTTCATAACTTGGCAGGAACACAGTTTACACCGAGATTGAATTTCAAATATGATTTTACTCCGCAAACTATTTTTAGAATTTCTGCGGGAAGAGGTTTCAGAACAGCGAATGTTTTTGCTGAAAGTCAGCAATATTTTGCATCAAACAGAAACATTCAGATCTTACAAAACGGTGGAGACATTTATGGTTTGAGACCAGAAATTGCTTGGAATTATGGAGTGAGCTTACAACAGGAATTTAAAATTTTTGGTAAAAAAACAACCATTGTTGCTGATTTTTTCAGAACAGATTTCCAAGATCAGGTTTTGGTAGATCTTGATCGTTCACCTCAGCAATTAACGTTTTATAATCTTGATGGAAAATCTTTTGCCAACTCATTTCAGACGCAGTGGGATTTCACCCCTTTCAAGAATTTTGATGTAAGATTGGCTTATAAATATTATGACGTACAGGCAGATTATTTGGATGGAAGACGCGAAGTTCCTTTCATGGCAAAACACAGAGGTTTCGTAAACTTGGCTTATGCTACCAACAAAAATAAAAACGAAGGATTCTGGAGTTTTGACACTACATTGAATTGGGTTGGAAAACAAAGACTTCCAAATACTTCAACCAATCCTACGGAGTTTCAATTGCCAATGTATTCTGAATCATATGCTGTTTTGAATGCGCAGATTTCTAGAAATTTCAATAAAAAATTAAGAGCTTATTTAGGTGGAGAAAACCTAACTTCTTATCATCAGAAAAATGCGATTATGGATTTCAGAAATCCTTTCGGAAACTATTTTGATGGCGGAATGGTTTACGCTCCAATTATGAAAGCTAATTTTTATGTTGGGTTTGACGTAACATTTTAAGGTTGAGATTGAGAGGTTTGAATAATTTTCAAATTAATTCATTTTCAAATTCACAAATAAAAAGGCATGGTTTCGATAATTTAATGATTATGAAATCATGCTTTTTTGTATCTTTATGTTAAATTAAACATCAAAAATTTTAATATGAAACGTAACGCAACAGCCGTTTGGAATGGCACTGTAAAAGAAGGTAAAGGACATTTAACTACCCAAAGCACAACTTTAAATCAAACTCAATATTCTTTCGGAAGCCGTTTCGAAGATGGAGTTGGAACCAACCCTGAAGAATTATTAGCGGCAGCTCACGCAGGATGTTTCACCATGAAACTAAGCGCAGAATTAACTCAAGCAGGCTTCACTCCTGAAGAGCTTACAACAAAATCAGTAATCACGCTAGATCCTGCAGCAGGAAAAATCACTAAATCTGAATTGACATTAACCGCTAAAATCCCTGGAATTTCTGAAGAAGATTTTCAAAAGTATGCGAAGATCGCTGAAGAAGGCTGTCCTGTAAGTCAGGCTTTCAGTTTTGAGATTAGCTTGAATGCTACTTTAGCAAACTAAGCATACGATAAAACTTAATTATAGCATCAATAGAAACGGGTTAAAGCCCGTTTTTATTTTAAATTTAACTCAAATTATTTTAGCTTAAAATCAAGAATAATCAACAATATATTTAATTTAAAAATATACCAATCGGTATATTTATGTATATTTGTACGTTGATTATTGAAGATGTCAAAAGCAGAAAAGACAAAACAATTCATTATCGAGAAAACGGCCACTTTGTTTAATACCAAAGGTTATACCGCTACGTCTTTGTCTGATATTACAGAAGCAACCGGCCTCACAAAAGGCAGTATCTACGGAAATTTTGAAAACAAAGACGAAGTATCTCTTGAGGTTTACAAATACAATTCGGGAATTCTCAAAAAAAGTTTGATGAGATCATTCAGCGAAGAGTTTCCTACAATGTCTGATAAACTCTATGCTTTTGTGTCTTTCTACAGAAAAAACTGGCAATTGGTTTTTCTACATGGCGGTTGCCCATTGATGAATGCTGCAACAGAATCTGACGATACCTTTCCTGCATTAAACAATCAGGTAAAATTATCTTTTGAAGACTGGACAAAAACTATTTCAGAAATCATTAAAACCGGGCAAATCAATAATGAGTTCAATAAAAAAATAGATCCCGAACAATACGCTTCGCTTTTCATCATCCTTATTGAAGGTGGAATTTTGCTTTCTAAAACAACAAAAGATGAAAAACATTTAAACCTTGCTTTAGATAGAATTCTACTACTCATCGACAAAGAAATTAAAAAAAATCCTTTATAATATAAATGGTATGGACAAACTGCAGGCATTAAAATCATTCATCGGAAAAGAATTTACCGCATCACCCTCTCCTTTTATGAGATGGCTTAATCCGGTGGTCGTATCGGCTGAAGAAGGTCAAATTGAATTTCAGTACACCGTAAGAGAAGAATGGCTAAACCCGATGGGAAATATGCACGGTGGCGTAACGGCAGCAATTATGGATGATATCATTGGCGCAACCATGTTTTCTTTAAACGAAAAAAACTTTATTGTAACCGTAAATAACAGCATCGATTATTTTTCAACGGCAAAAGAAAATGATAAAATTGTAGCCGAAACCAAAATCATCAAAAGAGGAAAACAGTTTGTGAATGCACAATGCGAAATTTGGAATGCAGACAAAACAAGACTTATCGCAAGAGGAACCTCCAATTTATTCAAAATTAATAACTAAATATAAAAATCCCTTTTACTGAATATCTATACATAAAACAGTAAAAATTGTGATTTTAATGACTTAAAAAATATATACAGCCACCTATGAAAAGAGTTGTCATTACAGGATTGGGCGCAGTAACGCCTTTAGGAAACAATGTTGAAGAATTCTGGCAAAACAGCATCAATGGGGTGAGTGGAGCAAATAAAATCACTCATTTCGATACCGAAAAATTTAAAGTACACTTTGCGTGTGAAGTAAAAAACTTTGATCCAAAAGTTTATCTAAACCACAACGAAATAAAAAGAAGCGACCTTTTTTCACAATACGCAATGTATTCATCTGCAGAAGCGATAAACGATTCAGGGCTTGAACTTGAAAGAATGGATCCGTTTGACACCGGAGTAATCTGGGGAACCGGACAAGGCGGAATGTGGACCTTTGAAAGTGAAGTCATGAATTTTGCAGCAACAGATCAAAATCCTAGATTCAACCCTTTTTTCGTCCCCAAATTTATCGCCAATATGGCTTCAGGAATGATTTCTATGAAGTTTGGTCTTCAGGGAATTAATTACACAACGATTTCCGCTTGCGCAACAGGAAATACCGCTTTGATGGATGCGTTCAACTATATCCGTTTAGGAAAAGCTAAAGTAATTATCAGCGGTGGTTCGGAAGCTGCAATTACGCCCGCTTCAGTTGGTGGGTTTTCTGTAATGAAAGCAATGTCTACAAGAAATGATGATTTTGCTACAGCAAGCCGCCCTTACGATGAAAGCCGGGACGGTTTTGTAATGGGTGAAGGAGCCGGAGCTTTGGTTTTGGAAGAATACGAACACGCAAAAGCAAGAGGCGCAAAAATCTATGCAGAATTGGTAGGAGCCGCGATGACTGCCGATGCGTATCATATGACGGCACCGCATCCTGATGGAGTTGGAGCCATAAAAGCAATGGAATTGGCATTAAAAGAAGCCGGAGCAAACGTTGAAGATATTGATTACCTAAATCCTCATGCAACCTCTACTCCACTTGGAGATTTGGTAGAATTAAAAGGAATCAGCAAATTATTTAAAGGAAGTAAAAATCTTGATGTAAGCGCAACCAAATCGATGACAGGTCACTTGTTGGGAGCTGCAGGTGCTGCAGAAGCTATTCTTTCAATTAAAGCTATCGAAAAAGGAATCATCCCGCCAACGATCAATCTTCATAAGATCGATGAAAATATTCCAAAAGATGTAAATATTATTTTTGGTGAAGCAAAAGAAAAGAATATTCAATTTGCACTGAGCAATGCCTTCGGTTTTGGAGGTCACAATGCCACTGTGGTATTCAAGAAGTTTTCTTAGACCTAATCTAAACTATTAAGATTTAGTTGAGTTTAAGATCTTACTTTGTCATAAATGTTTAAATTCGGCTTAGCTAATTATTTAAAATTATTAAATTGAAACAAAAAAACCGCCTCAGTTGTGAGGCGGTTTTTTGTTTTAAGCTTCTTTCAACCATTCCGATGAAGAAAGATAGTTCTGATCGGGATAATAAATAAAAAGACAATTTTTTCCCTTTATTGTATTAATAATCGGTTTTGTTAAATCTCTAGGAATTGCAGGACAACCCCAGCTTCTTCCTATTCTTTTGTGCGTTGCGGCAAACTCTTCACTTACATAATCTGCTCCATGCATCACGACGGCTCTTTGCAAAGCGGCATCATTATATCCTTTATCCATGCCCAGAAGCTTCAGTGAATATCCATTTCCGCCTTCATAAGTAGCATCTGTAACATAAAAACCAAGACTGCTTTGGTAAGAACTTTCGGTATTAGAAAAATTCATTGCAAATTCTTCGCCTGTATTTTTACCGTGAGCTACCAAAGAATTGAAAAGAACTTTTTTCTTGTCCATATCGATTACCCAAAGTCTTTTGGTATTTGATGACATAGAAAAATCGCAGATAGTCAATAAATGTGCATTTACATCAAGCTTTCCGGCTTTTTTAAGATTATTAAAACCCAATATTGCCTTAGAGAAAACATCAAAGTTTAGTTTATGATCAGTGTCAAATAAGATAGAATTGTAAAGTTCTTCAGAAGAACTCATTTCATTTTTGCTTTTTTCAGATTTAATTTCAACAGCAGTTTCTATTTTTTTTGTGTTGGTATTTTCATTCTTTACATTCTCGTTTTTTGGAGAAAGATAAAAAGAAGTGGTTACCATGTACACAATGCCTAATACGCTATAAAATCCTTTCATTCAATATTATGTTAAATTAAAATTCCGGGTACAAATTTATAAAATCATAATTATCAATGAGTTAAAATGAAAAAAGTTTAACGCAATTTAAGAAACTTTAACTCACAATAATCATTTTTCAGAATCTGGAACAAACTCCAAACTTACAGAATTCATGCAATATCTTGTACCTGTTGGTGGCGGTCCGTCATTAAAAACGTGCCCCAAATGAGAATCGCATCTTTTACAAACTACTTCAATTCGTTCCATCCCATGGGAAGAATCGCGGTTATAGCTTACTCCACTTTTATCGGCTTCAAAAAAACTTGGCCAGCCACAACTGCTGGAAAATTTAGAATTAGATCTGAATAAATGATTTCCACATACCGCACAATAGTATTCTCCCAATTCATCAAACTCATTATATTTTCCGGTGAAAGGTCTTTCTGTTGCTGCTTCTCTTGCAATTGCATAAAGATCCGGCGAAAGAATTTTACGCCATTCATCATTAGAAACATTGAGTTTCTCTTTATCTGTTCTTGAGTAATATGGATTGTTTTCTGTTTCGTTTTGCATAAAGTTTTATTTTAAATTAATAATACGTCACAAAAGTTATGATAATACCTGATTTTAAATTGATAATAATTTTTTAGTTGATAGATAAGAATCACAATTATTAAAACAATTAAAATCAAAAGACTTTAATTCAATTTAGGAATTTTTTACGTGAATTCATTCCTATTTTAGAAAAAATCTATTAAAACCTATATTCTGATGTGAAAAACAACTTGATTTTATAAGGCTTTTTATGCAATATACTATATTTTAGTACCCTGATTAAGTCAATAATTAAAAACACATCTAATGTCTCAAAAAAAACTTGGCGAATGGTACGCTACCGCAATTTGCGGAAATGATATTACTTCATCTGTTTTATATGTATCTGCTCTTACAATCGGCGTTGCCGGACAATACGCCTGGATCTCACTGCTAATGGTGGCAGGAACTCTTTTTCTGTTCCGGAAAATATACAGTGAAGTTGTAGGCGCACTTCCCTTAAATGGAGGAGCTTACAATGTATTACTCAATTCATCATCAAAAAATAACGCCGCTATTGCCGCAACACTCACCATATTATCTTATATGGCGACCGCTGTAATATCAGCATCCGAAGGAATGCATTATCTGCATCATATTTTCCCAAGCTTTAATGTGGTAATTGCGACATTCGGACTTTTGCTTCTTTTCTTATTTCTTACCATTCAGGGAATTTCAGAAAGTGCAATTGTAGCCTTAATTATTTTTATACTACACATAGCCTGCATGTTGATCTTGGTAATATTCTGCAGCATTTTTATATTTCAGCACGGTATAAGTTTTTTTATTGAAAACTGGCATTCCCCTTTAGAAGGTGGAGGAATTTTTAAAGCTTTAATTTTAGGATTCAGTGCTGCAATGCTAGGAATTTCAGGTTTTGAAAGTTCTGCCAACTTTGTGGAAGAGCAAAAAGCCGGCGTTTTCCCGAAAACTTTAAAAAATATGTGGATTGCCGTTTCGGTACTCAATCCTTTGATGGCTATTTTAGCAATAGGAATAATGCCGCTTTCTGAAGTAAATGAATATAAAAACTCATTTCTTTCGCACATGGCCGAGCTTACCGGAGGAAAAACACTCGCCACTATTATATCCGTAAATGCCGTTCTGGTCTTAAGCGGAGCTGTTCTCACCTCTTTTGTCGGCGTAAACGGATTAATCAAAAGAATGACGTTAGACAGAATTCTTCCCAATTATTTCTTAAAAGAAAACAAAAAAGGAAGTACGTACAGGATTTTAATATTATTCTTTTTACTTTGTATATCGGTTCTTTTCGTTACAAAAGGAGAAATTGGTCCTTTGGCAGGTGTTTATGCCTTATCATTTCTTACCGTAATGGCATTTTTTGCGATTGGAAACATTTTGCTGAAAATTCGCCGTGCCAGACTTCCGAGACCAGAATATGCATCACCAATTTCGGTGTTAATCGCCTTAATTGCTGTCGTGGTCGCCATCTACGGAAATATAAAAACCAAACCCGAATATCTACTTACTTTTCTTACCTATTTTCTTCCTTCTGTATTGATCGTTTCGGCAATGCTGGCAAGGAAAGATATTATGTTTTTTATCGTAAAGACTTTTAAATCTACCAATAGAAACTACAGAAAACATATTATTAAAAGCGAAAGATCCCTAAACATTTCCATTAAAAGACTTACCGAGCAGCAGTTTGTATTTTTCTCTAAAGGAGATGATATTTCCACATTAAATAAAGTAATGATGTATCTTAATGAAAACGAAGTTACCAACCGGATAAAAATAGTATCCGTATTGGAAGAATATCAAAAACCTACGGATCAGTTTCTTTCAGATTTTGATGCGCTAGACAGAGCTTATCCGGAAGTAGACATGGAATATATTATCGAACAGGGACAATTTACGCCGGAGAAAGTAGACGAGCTTAGCAACCGGTGGTGCATTCCGAAAAACTTTATGTTTATTTCTTCACCAGGCGAACGATTCAGCCACAGAGTTGAAGATTTAGGTGGCGTAAGACTTATTCTGTAAATTATATATTGACTATTTTAGCCTATATAATTTTACATAATATTTTGCAGCAAGTGTGGATTGTTTTTTGATGTTATACAAACTACACCAGTTTTACCCATAATTTTTGAGAATATGAACGATGAAGCCAAACGAAAACAGCTCAGAAAATATAAAGCCTTTGCTACAGGACTTTTTGTTTTGATGGCAGTTATTTTCATTATTACCACAATTTTACAAAAGACTCACGATTCTCACTGGATTGGCTATGTGCGTGCATTTTCCGAAGCTGCAATGGTGGGTGCTTTAGCAGACTGGTTCGCTGTGACGGCGCTTTTCCGTCATCCGTTGGGCTTGCCGATTCCGCATACCAATCTGATTGAAAACAGCAAGGAAAAGTTGGGTGACAATCTGGGAAGTTTTGTGGTTTCTAACTTTCTTTCTCCAAAAACAATTCGTCCTTATATTCAGAAAATTAAAATTTCGAATTTTGTTGGTGAATGGCTTACAAAAGAAAGAAATCAGGAAGCTTTAATTAAAAACCTTTCAGACATCATTCTGGATATTCTAAACAAGCTGGATGATTCTGAAGTAAGCAGTTTTATCAGCAAAAAAGTAAGCGAAATGACCGACGATATTCAGCTTAATAAAATTTTGGGAAATGGTATTATTTATCTTTTAGACAAAAATGATCATCAGAAAATAGTTACTAATCTGTCAAAACAGATCAAAGAATATCTTATTGAAAATGATAGCATGATTCAGGAAAGGGTAAAAAAAGGGAGTTACTCCTTTATTCCTTCGTTTGTCGATAATAAAATTGCCGAGAAAATTGCGAGCGGACTTTCAGATTTTTTCAGAGAGGTGGAGGAAGATACTAATCATGAAATCAGAGGTTTAATAACAAAAAAAATCTACGAATTTTCTAATGATTTAAAAGAAGACCCAAAATGGAATGACGAATTCAAAACCATCAAGAATGATTTTCTTAAAAATGATAAGCTTGAAGAATATTCTAATGACATTTGGCTTTCCATCAAAAAAACTTTGAGCACTGAATTGCAGGAAGAGGAATCTTCATTAAAAAAATACATCACCAAAAACCTGAATGAGTTTTCTCAAAATTTAAAAACCGACGAAAAACTTCAGAATAAAATCGATCATTGGGTACGAGTAACTGCTTACAAATATATTCTGAAAAACACCCATCAAGCCGGAAACCTCATCAGCTCAACCGTCGGAAACTGGCAAGGAAAAGAACTGAGCGAAAAAATGGAACTTGAAGTTGGAAAAGATCTTCAATTTATACGTGTCAACGGAACTTTAGTTGGTGGATTGGTTGGTTTGATTATTTACACGATTTCCCATTTTTTTATTTAAATAATTCATGAAAAAAATTCTTATTTTCTTACTTTTCTTTAAATTCATCTTTACTTATTGTCAAAAAATTGAGCTGAAAAATGTTACCGATTCATCTCAAACTTTCAAAGGGGAAATTGGAGGAAATGCAATTACAATGGAATTACATTTTGATGGGATAGTTGATTGTCACCAGTATCAACATTTTGTGAAAGGATGGTATTATTATGTTAAATACAAAAAGAAAATACCTTTGACAGGAGTTTACGATTTAGCCAATTTATACCTTTATAATTTTGGTAATCAACAAAATAAAAGCTCAAAATTTTTACATGAAAATATTACCAACCTTCAATTAGTCGCAAAAACAGACAGCATCGCAAAGGTTTTGAAGCCAAAAGAAATAATAATTCTACAATCGGATTATTCGAATAAGAAAAATATCTCTGGAAATTTCTACATTGAAAATAAAGTGTATCCTGCTGAATTATTTACAAAAGACAGTAGAATTTACAGGTTTAATAATTACCTTATTCTCCCCAATAATAAAAAAATAAACACTTATGATCTCCTGAACCCTGCAGGAGGAAACAAATTGATTTCGTATGCATCAGACAAATCCGGAAACAGGGTTTTGCTCTATTTTGAAGAAGTATCCAATTTTAATTTTTGTGGAATGTGCGGTGCAAGTGACGGCGAAAAAGGTTACAGAATTCTCAATTTCACCAACAATTGGAATTTCAAAAACTATGAAGATTTTCTGATAGAAAGCTGTAGAGAAAATATTTATTCTACTAAAATCACAAAAAATAAAAATTCAAAAGTCTTACAATTCAATTTCGATAAAACGACGAATTCTCCTGCTTATATTTTAACTGTTGATATGAAAAATGCTACAGTTGTAAAATCAAAATAACTATCTCGAAATTCTTCCCGCTCTCGTTAAAAGTTCCTGATTAATATCATTGATCAACTGTGGACCTTCATAAATAAATCCGGTGTACAGCTGAACCAAACTTGCTCCGGCATCCAGTTTTTCAATCGCATCTTTTGCCGAGTGAATTCCGCCAACTCCGATAATTGGAAACTCTCTGTTACTTTTATCTGAAAGATATTTGATCATTTTTGTACTACGCTCACGAATCGGTTTTCCGCTTAAACCACCGTTTCTGATTTCTGCTAAAACTTCAGGTGAAGTTTTTAAACCTTCTCTGTTGACTGATGTATTTGAAACCACAATTCCGTCGATTTTTGTTTCTGCAATCAATTCGATAATTTCGTCTAATTGTTGATTATTTAAATCCGGAGCAATTTTCAAAAGAATCGGTTTTGGATTTACTTTAGTTTGATTGATTTCCTTCACGGCTGTAATCAATTCTCTCAGATATTCTACATCTTCCAGCTTCGCATGACTTCCAACGTTGGGACAACTTACATTCAGTACAAAATAATCTACGTAAGGATGCAGACCTTCGAAACAGTCTAGATAATCTTGGGTATAATTTTCAGGCGTTGTGTTGGTATTTTTTCCGATGTTTCCGCCGATGATGATTTTTCCTTTATTGCCTTTCAGTTTTTGGATGGCAGCTTCAAGTCCGTCATTGTTGAAGCCCATTCTATTGATAATTCCGCCATCTTCAATTAAACGAAACAATCTTTTCTTAGGATTTCCGGCTTGAGCTTTTGGCGTTACCGTTCCTATTTCTACAAATCCGAAACCTAGATCTCCCAACTCATTAAACAAAACAGCATTTTTATCGAAACCTGCTGCTAAACCTACCGGATTTTTGAATTTCAGTCCGAAAACTTCTCTTTCAAGACGTTTGTCTACAATTGGTTTTGGTAAAAATAATTTGGTAAGAAAACCAAAATTTTTCAGCATTGAAAAAGTAAAATGGTGCACTTCTTCAGGATCGAATTTAAAAAGAATCGGGCGAATGAGCGATTTGTACATTGAAAAAAAAGTTTTACAAAAATAATCATTTTAAATTGAATGAATTCTTGATGTGTGATATTTTATTTAAATGAGGACGATTGTTGCAATTAATTTTTAAATCAATAATTTCACGAATGAGCACAAGGAATTTAAAATCTGCTTAATTGTCTAAATCTGCGAGAGTTTTTTTGACGCAAAGATTTATATTCTTAATATAGAATTTTAAGGAGCAAAGAGTAATCGACAAGTCGATTTGATGAAGCTCAAGTTCACGCTTCGCGAAGCAAATTTATTTGCCTTTGCCTCTAAAAATGAGAAGTATGCTAAATAAATCTTTGCGTTTAAAAAATCAACTATACAAACTCAAGTCAAAACTTAAAATATCTCCTACTCTTTTGAATTCATCATCTATTGTAGCATTTACCGTAATTCTTTCATTAGAAACAGGATGATTAAAAATCAATTGATGGGCGTGAAGCGTCATTTTGTTGATCCCAAATGTTTGAAGCCACAATTTATTTTGCTTGTTGCAACCATGTTTACGACAGCCTAAAATAGGATGTAAAATATGTTTAAAATGTTTTCTCAGCTGATGAAATCTTCCTGTTTTCGGAATTGCCTCGACCAAACAATATCTCGAAGTTTGATGCTTTAAAAATGGCAAATCTATTTCCGAAGTCTGCAAACGTTGATAATAAGTAACTGCATTTTGTTTGACTTCGTTTTCGTTGATCAAATCATAGTCAATCGTTTCTTCATCTTTCGCCCAGCCTCGTAGAATTGCGATATACTTTTTTTCGACCTGTCTTGTCGCAAACTGTTCACTCATGCTTCTTAAAGTTTCCTTATCTAAAGTAAACAGCAAAACACCCGAAGTTTTTCGATCTAAACGATGCACAGGATACACTTTTTGCCCAATCTGTTTTCTCAGTTCCTGAATCGCATACGTATCTGCTTCTCCGGAATAGAAAGATTTGTGAACCAATAATCCGCTTGGTTTATTGATGGCAATAAGATTTTCGTCGCGATAAAGAATTTCTAACATGGGACAAAAGTAGAGAATTCTGACTGAGTTTTAATGTATTTTGATGACGCGGAAATGTAAACCTAACGGGTTTTGTCATAGTGCAGATAAAAAAATTTTGTGGCTGCCTTTTGTGATTATTGCTAAACCTCAGAGGTTTTTGAAACCTATGAGGTTGGTATATTTATAAAAGTACTTTTGTTCATAGCCCTGATGTTCTATGTTACTATGCAAATTATTCAGGTTAAAATTTTAAAGTTTTTTTGATAATCTGGTTGATAATTGATTTTATTTTTTACCACTCCAAAACATATTCTCAGTAGCTTGTTACATACTGCAATTAAAGCTAATTTTTTAGGTTTCCCCTGAGAAAGAAGTCTTTCATAAAACTCTTTACATTGTTTGTTATGCTTAATTGCCGTCACGAACAAACATATAACAAGCCCCTGATATGATTCTTTGAGGTTCTGCATTTTCCCGGGGAATATGATTTCTTTCCCGATTGATAAATACGGGGTGCCAAGCCAAAATATTTAGATAATGATTTTGCTGAATTAAAGTTTTTAAATCCTGAAGTAGCCGTCATCAGTTGAAGAGATGTCTTTTCACCAATGCCAGATACACTTTGTAGTAATGCTTTTGTTTCCTTAAACTCTTCATCCTGGAGCCCAGGGAGACGGCTTATAACTTCTTTAATCTCTTTTTCTAATTGTTGTAATCTTCTTTCATAATGTTTTTCTGTGTTTGGATTAATCTGAGCATTATAGCGAAGAGATTTTAACTTCACTCCATATCTCCTTTTTTCTTCCTCCAAATCATTGAGAAGCTTTAGTTCCTGATCAAGATGTTCAATATCAACACTTTTAGAAGTATAAATATCAGGTTTAAACATCTCTCCGTAAAGCCTGATCAGCTTGGCATCTTCAGCATCTGTCTTGCTGATGATGTTTTTCATCCTTGCAAAATGCTTAACAGACATACAGTTTATCAGACTTGATTCAAAGCCCTGAACTAAGGATAAATGTAAAATACGACTGCTGTAATTTCCTGTGGCCTCAATGACAAAACAATAATCTTCTATCCGCAGTTTCTTTAGAAATGACAAAATAGAGCGCTGGGTATTTTCTATATTAAAAACCTGATCTCTGTTTTCAAAATCATTAAAGCTTACTGTTAAAAACTTCGCTCCGACATCTACTCCAATTACTTTTTTTGATATTTTTGACATACAAAATTCTTTTTTAAAGAAGTTTTCTTCTGATCCACCATGGTAAAAGTTATGGCTAAACAACGTTCTATCCGGATTTGGAAGAAAACAGCAGCAGGGGAATAAAATCGGGGACGATATCTAAGTATCAGTGAAGCGTCTGCCTTTATCCTGCTGCTTTTATCTTTAGGTTAATTTTTTAACTAATTTATTAAAGTACATTTACTAATGCAAACTTACCATTGGAGCGGCATCCTTTTTCTTGCGAGGGATTAAAAGCGGAGGCGAAAAAGATATAGCGGAAAGCAGGTTCCCGGCTCCTAAAAATTTTAACATATTAAATGCTGCTCAAAAAGCTTTATTTCTTATTTTAGTGAAAATTTACAAATATGAAAAAACTATTATTTTCGCTAATTTTAAGCATTATCCCATTAATTTCTTTTGCTCAGAATTCTGATTCTCTGACGTTGGGGAAATCTAACCGGGAATTTTTTATTAAAGGCGACCAAAAATTTAAATTCTCAGAATACAAGAAGGTTTTTACCAATACTGAAGCTTTGAATTACATGAAAAAAGCAAACACCAATAGTACGGTTTCTCAGATTTTCGCAGCCATCGGTGGCGGGTTAATCGGTTATGGATTGGTAAAAGAAGTTACACGGAATAAAACCGTGTATTACAATGGTGCCACTATTAAGAAGAAAGAAGCTGGCGGTTGGGGATTTATAGGACTCGGCTTGGGAGCAGTCGGAATTGGAATTCCATTTGCAGTAAGCAGTGGAAAAAACCTTAAAAAAGCAATTAAAACTCAAAATGAAGCAGATTCTAATGAAGCATCAAAAACCACGTCATACAGATTAGATATCCGCGGAAACGGAGTCGGATTAAGTTATAATTTCTAAAAAATATTGAAAAGCAGTTTTTTAACTGCTTTTTTTATTGAATTCCCTGATTTTGGATTCCATTTTCATATTTTTGCAGTTCAGACGTAAAAAAATTATGGCAAAGCAAGAAGATGTTTTCAAGAAAGTGATTTCTCACGCTAAAGAATATGGTTTTATTTTCCCTTCAAGTGAGATCTATGACGGTTTATCCGCTGTTTATGATTATGGACAGAATGGTGCAGAATTAAAAAACAATATCAAACAATACTGGTGGAAAGCGATGGTACAGCTGAACGAAAATATTGTGGGTATTGATTCGGCGATTCTGATGCACCCGACTATTTGGAAAGCTTCAGGCCACGTTGATGCATTTAATGATCCTTTGATCGACAATAAAGATTCTAAAAAACGTTTCAGAGCAGATGTTTTGGTGGAAGATTATTGTTTGAAAATTGAAGATAAAGAAAATAAGGAAATCGAAAAAGCTGCGAAAAGATTCGGTGAGTCTTTCGATAAAGCACAGTTTGAAGCGACCAATCCTAAAATTTTAGAATACAGAGCAAAGAGAGAAGCTATTCTTTCAAGATTAGCTAAATCTTTAGAAAATGAAGATCTTGCTGATGTAAAAGCTTTAATTGAAGAGTTGGAAATTGCCGATCCCGATACTGGTTCTAAAAACTGGACGGAAGTAAGGCAATTCAACCTAATGTTTGGAACTAAATTGGGAGCTTCTGCAGATTCTGCGATGGATCTTTATTTGAGACCAGAAACCGCGCAAGGTATTTTCGTTAATTTCCTGAATGTACAGAAAACTTCACGCCACAGACTTCCTTTCGGTATTGCTCAAATCGGAAAAGCATTTAGAAACGAGATTGTTGCAAGACAGTTTATTTTCAGAATGCGTGAATTTGAACAAATGGAAATGCAATTCTTCGTTGCTCCGGGAACTGAACTTGAATTCTACGAACAATGGAAAACAAAACGTCTAAACTGGCATTTGGCTTTAGGTTTAGGAAATGACAATTACAGATTCCACGATCATGAGAAATTAGCGCATTATGCTAATGCTGCAGCTGATATTGAGTTTAATTTCCCATTTGGATTTAAAGAATTGGAAGGAATTCATTCAAGAACAGATTTCGACTTGAAAGCGCATGAAAAGCATTCAGGAAGAAAGCTTCAGTTTTTTGATCCTGAAAGAAATGAAAACTACGTTCCTTATGTAGTAGAAACTTCGGTTGGTCTTGACAGATTATTCCTTTCTATTTTCTCAACTTGCTTAAAAGATGAAGTTTTGGAAGACGGTTCAGAAAGAACAGTTTTATCTCTTCCACCGGCTTTAGCACCAGTAAAAGCAGCAATTCTTCCACTAATGAAAAGAGATGGTTTAGCCGAATATGCTGAAAATATCTTTAATGATCTGAAATATGATTTCAACTTATTCTACGAAGAAAAAGATGCGATCGGAAAACGCTACAGAAGACAGGATGCAATTGGAACACCTTACTGTATCACCATCGATCATGATTCTCTAATAGATCATACCGTGACGATAAGAGACAGAGACACGATGCAGCAGGAAAGAGTTCCTGTTTCTGAGTTGAGACGAATTATCGACGAGAAAACAAACTTCAGAAATTTACTTTCTAAGATATAATCACAAAGCCTTGAAAAATATTCAGGGCTTTGTGATTTTTTTTATAATCAGATAAAATTTTTTCTATTTTTGAGAAAATTTAATCATGAAAAAAATTTTATTGCTGACCTTTGGCTTAATACAGACTTTATATTATTCTCAAACTCAGGATTTGGCTTCATTGGCTTCCGGCGAGCATTTAGGAATGAATGCTTTGTTTGATGAGAAGGATAATCTTTACGGATATGTTTCTTTATATTCTTACGGGAAATTGGGAGATCATTCAAAAAAATTCGAATATGTAATTTTAGATAAAAACCTCAACCCTATTGCGAATAAAGAATTTGAAGGCGATGTGACGGCAGGAGGATATCTAGGTTATATTGATTTTCGAAAAAAAGTCATTTTGCGCCCGAGTTCTTTAGACTATTCTATGGTAAAAATGAAGGAGCTTTTCACTCCACGTTCTATGGAAATTGATCTCGCAACAAATACAATTCAGCAAAAAACCTATTATGATTATGATAATGGCGTTTTTAAAGAGATTAATCAACCAAAAAACTGGAAAGAAGCCAGAAAGGAAAACAAAGAAGAAAAAAAAGAAAAAGGCTACAACTATTATTCTACCGTTTTTGAAATCAAGGAAGGCGGATTTCTTGCTCTTGAATTCAACGATTACGGCAAATATGTAAGCAACAACGCCCTGATTAAATTTGATAACAATAAAAATGAAATCTGGAGATACAAATACAATACAAGCGGCGATAAGAAAAACAGCGAAAAAATCAATCTTATAGACAAAAATGAAAAATATATTTATTTTATTCTTGAGAAAAAAAATTCGGACACAAAATCATTCAGCCTTCTTGTTTTAGACATGCAAACAGGAAAAGAAATTGCTGCAAAAGCCATTACAGGACTTTCCGACGATACTTTGGATAATATTACAAGTTTTTCTTCTGTCACAAGAAACTTGGATAACGACAAAACTTTTGACGACAAAATAGTAATTCTCGGCCGTAATTATGAAAATAAATTGGGTGTAGGCTTTGCGAGACTAATTATTGATAAAAATACATTTGAGATCGACACAAAAAAGATAAATTACATACCAGATTTATCATCATACATTCCAAAAATAGATAAATTAGGATATGTTGAAAAGAGTTATCATCTTCAGCCGCGAGACGTTTTTTTCCTGAAAGACGGCAGTGTAGGAATTCTTCTGGAAAAATATAAGTTAGATTTTAACACCGGTGCCGGTAAAACGACAGATTTAGTTTATGTATTTACCGATAAAGATTTTAAAGTAAAAGGTGCAAAAATCTTTGACAAGGAAAAATCTTTGTCCACAAGCGATTATTTGTTTTCTCAATATCTCAATGACGGCAATGATGTTGTCTTCTTTTTCAGGGATTATCAAAAAGATAAAGAAACGAAACAGAAAAGCTGGAAACTATTTATAAACACACTTATCAACGGAAATTTCAAGCAAGAAATCGTTCCTATTTCGGAGAAAGATTCTTACGCCGTGATACCATACGTCGGGAAAGAAGGATATATTCTTCTGCAGGAATACAATCAAAAAGAAAAGTTTAATAAAATTCGCCTCGAAAGACTTAATTACTAAAAAGAAATCCTGTTCTATTCCGCATCAGGATTCTTTTGTATTATAATATTCTGCAATATTTTTAATTTCTTCTAAACTCAAATTCCACATAAAGCTTAAAAATTGTCGGTAACTTTCACTTTGATCTTTGGGCTCAACCCGATCCAAATATCGGTTTAAATTATAGCTTTTCCTTGCTTCATAGATTTTAGCAAAACATTTTCCGAGCCATTTTCTATAATGCTGTTCTTCTTCATTATCCTGTAAAAACTGCAAAGAAGCATAAATACCCAATCCGTAATCTTCAGAATGATAAAAATTGGGGAGGATTTCCATCCTTGCAGTTTTTTCTGTTAAAAGAAAATCTTCTGTAGGTTTTTGGGATTGCAAATCTGCTTTTAGTTCGGGGAATGTTTGTTTCAGCTTTTGTATTCGGAGAGTCATTTCCGGATGAGAAGATAAAGAATCTTTGTTTAGCTTTTCTTTATAATGATTGTAATTGTATAGAGAAAAATCTTCTTTTTTCATCCATTTTTCTTGAAAAGCCTGCTTGGGAAGATTAAAATACTTTTTATAAGTTTCCATCTTCAGCTTTCTGGGTGAAATTGTATCAAAATCTTTCAACTTTTGCAATGCGTTGACATATTCAGTTTTCGTAAAATCGCTGTTTTTAAAAATTGTATATCCTAAAGAATCTGCCTGCATTTCGTTATTTCTTCTTTCCGCCCCTTTTTTATAAACTCTGTTTTTAAGAATATCAAATGCCTTCTTATTTTTGTTTTCCGCAGAAGATTTTATGTTTTGTACCGTAATTTTATCCAGCTGATCTTGTTCAATAATATCAAGAAAAATTTTCAGAGAATGCCGCTCTATATTATGCCCCAACTCATGGGAAATAATAGCTGCGATCTGATCATCATTATCCAGCCAATTAAAAAGCCCCATATTGATTACAAAAGTTCCGTCTGCAAGGCAAAAAGCATTAGGCGTGTTGTCTTTTGCAATCAGTATTTTAAGGTCTTTCGGTATTTTCGGATTGTTTTTTCGGAGGTTATCAATCAGGTTTTTTGCCTTTTCATCAAATATTGAAGTGAAGATAAAATCTTTATTGGCAACCTGCTTTTCAAAATCTTCTCCAAATTCTTTATAAATTTTAGATAATTCCTTTTCTGTTTTACCTGAATATTTAGCTTTAAGATCTTTAATTAAAAGTTCATTACTCGTTGAAAATTTTTTCAAAAAGTCTTTTCTTTTCAGATAATCTGCTGTATCAATAGGTTTGTGAACCTGTGCAAAAACATTTGTAGAAAACAAAAACAACAATAAAGTGATATAAATTTTAATCATATTTTTCATCAATTAAAACAAAAATAATTCATTTGACAGTACATTTATAATTTTCTTTTTAAAATTATTCTAAATTTGTTTAAGACCAAATTCTTATGATTATTCTTTTTTACATTTCCCTGTTTCTAATTACGGTAGCGATTTTATTCTATATTTTCGGATATGCTTATCTCTTCAGCGGAATTTCTAAAACCTATCTTCGTGGAAAATCAAGCGCCAATATTGATGACGGCAAATTTTTCACCAGCAATATCATTCATACAACGAATCCTGTTCTGTGGGATGAACATCCTGATTACAACAAAAAAGATTTACCTAAAAATATAGTCGATAATTTAACTCAATCGAATACCGCATCATTTTTGGTGATAAAAGACGGGAAATTATTGCACGAACAATATTGGAACGGTTATAACGAGCTTTCAAAAACCAATTCTTTTTCTATGGCAAAAGCAGTAACGGTTATGCTTTTTGGAAAAGCTTTGGAAGAAGGAAAAATTAATAATGTTGACCAAAAATTTTCTGAATTTTATGATGAATTTAAAAATAAACCTTTCGGTAAAGATTTAACTTTAAAACATCTGGCTCAGATGGAATCTGGTTTAAATTGGGATGAAAATTACAAAAATCCTTTTCTTCCAAACGCTCGAGCGTATTACGGAAGAAGCTTGATAAAAGCAACTTTTTCAAGAAGATTTAAGGGAAAACCGGGTGAAAGATTTGAATACCAAAGCGGCTCTACCCAACTTTTAGGATTTGCCGTAAAAAAAGCCGTTAACCAATCTTTATCAAGTTATTTATCTGAAAAATTCTGGATTCCGTTGGGAATGGAACAAAACGCAGATTGGAGCGTTGATGAAAGCGAAATGGAAAAAACATATTGCTGTATTCACTCCAATTCAAGGGATTTTGCAAAACTTGGACAATTATTTTTAGACGATGGAAAAGTTGGTGATCAACAAATCCTGAATTTAGATTTTATCGAACAGATGAGAACGCCCACCGAAAAGTCTGATGAGATCTACGGCATGGGTTTCTGGATTAATAATGACAATCCTATTAAACATTATTATTTCCTGGGTCTTCAAGGTCAATATATCATTATGATTCCGGAACATAAAATGGTGATTGTAAGAACCGGAAGCTACAACAATTTACCAAAAACCGACCGAGGAAGACCAGATCAGGTAAAATTTTTGGTGAATGAAACGGTTAAGCATTTTGCTTAAAGGTTGAGACTAAGATTGAGGTTGAAAATATTTTTTTTTAACCGATCAATTAAGTTGATAAAATTAAAGAAATGTCAAAGATTTTTATTTAGCTTGATACTAACTCAGATTTCTTAAACTAAATCTTTAAAATTTCATTTTTAAATTGAATTATGATAAAATATAATCCTTTGGTTGATGAATATATTGAGAAATCAGCTGATTTTGCCAAGCCAATTTTAAATTACATTCGAGATATTGTTCACGAATGTTGCCCCGCTGCAGAAGAAACGATCAAATGGAAATTTCCGACGTTTATGTACAAAGGAAAAATTCTTTGTTCAATGGTTTCATTTAAACAATATTGCAGCATGGGATTTTGGCTGCACGGTGAAATGCAGACGATAAAAAATCTTGAAACGGACGTAGAGAAAACCAACATGTTCAGCTTAGGAAAAATCACCAAACTCGAAGATCTTCCTACGAAACCTCAGCTTAAGAAAATTATTCTTGAGGCAATGGAATTAACCGACATGGGCGTTACATTGAAAAAAGCAGCTCCTTCTAAAACCGAAATTGCAATTCCTGATTATTTTCAAAAAGCATTAAAAGAAAACAAAAAAGCTTTAGATATTTTTGAAAAAGCATCACCTTCGTTCAGAAAAGAATATATCAATTGGATTATTGACGCAAAAACTGAAACAACCAGAAACAAGCGAATGGAACAAGCCATGGAATGGATATCAGAAGGAAAAGGCAGAAACTGGAAGTATGAGAAAAAGAAGTAATTAACTAAATTTCTGTCTTGGCAAACCAATCTCATGTGCTTGTGGATACGGCTTTCTTGAAGTCATGCTTACATCTTCGCGAACCAGACGATGTGCATCATACCTTTTCTGCTCGTCATAAGCGTAACGCGGGTCAGGAATCATCGGCATTTTTGCCATTTTATGAATTGTAAGCGTCGGAAAATGATAATCTACCTCCACAGTTCCCAACAGAAGATAACATCCGCCGCCCTGAAAATCATACTCTTTCAGACTATCCGGAAAATGAGCGGTATCGAAATAATCTCCGTTGACGTCAATCCACGTTCCGAAAAACATCGCTCCTTTTTTGGTGGGAACATGTTTTCTTGAAATAAGATAGGCCAACATTTTTACCTGTCTTTTGTGAAATTTCAACAAATCTTTTACAAATACAGAACCTCTGTATTTTGTTTCTAACAAATCAAACGGACTGCAGGAAACGGGAAATCCAATAATCTCCAATTCATCAAAGGCGTCTTCAAAGTATTCTCTTTTGAGCTCAGGAAGCTTGTAATCCTGCACGGGCTCTTCAATAAGCATTAAGTTTCGGTTTTCAGGTTTAAAATTAATCAACATCAATCTCGCTTCTACCAGCAATTCATTTTTCTGTTTTCCTGTAAATCTAAAAGCGCCAATGAAAATAAGAATCTGAATGGTTTCAATACCGATCGGAATACGCCTGATAAAGTCTTCCAAAGATTTATAGTCTCCATTATTTTCCCGTTCTTCAGAAATAATCTGGGCAATTTTCGTCTCGAGTGACTGCAAAACCATGAATCCCAGATAAATTTCTTTTCCTTTTAAAATTGTTTGAAATTCACTTGTATTCACACAGGGACTCTGCACAATTGCTCCCGACATTCTTGCTTCATGAATATAAACCTCTGTACGGTAAAAACCACCCTGATTATTGATCACCGAAACCATAAATTCTAAAGGATAATACACTTTTAAATATAAGCTTTGATAGCTTTCTACCGCATAAGAAGCCGAGTGCGCTTTACAGAAAGAATATCCCGCAAAAGATTCTATTTGCCTGAACGCTTCTGCAGTAAGCTCATGAGAATGCCCTTGTTCTTCCATACAAGATTTAAAAAAATTGGCTTTTACTTCATTCAGCTTTTGAATAGATCTTTCTTTTCCGCTCATGGCACGTCTCAGAATATCACCATCGGCATGGCTAAGACCGCCAAAATACTGTGCTATTTTAATTACATCCTCCTGATACACCATGATTCCGTAGGTTTCTTTCAGATTTTCTTCAAATACCGGATGGAAATATTCAAACTGATTGGGGTGATTGTGCCTGAAAATATATTCCCGCATCATACCGCTTTGGGCAACTCCCGGTCTGATGATAGAGGAAGCAGCCACCAGAATTTTATAATTATCACATTTAAGTCTTCTCAACAAGCCTCGCATGGCAGGAGATTCTATGTAAAAACAGCCGATTGTTTTGCCGACAGACAGATATTCATTGCAAATTTTTTCATCTTTCGAGATTGAGGCATCACGAATATCAACGTCAATCCCTCTCGTTTTTTTGATGAGCTTTACCGTATCATTAATAGTTCCGAGCCCTCTTTGAGAAAGGATATCAAATTTTTCAAGCCCTATATCTTCTGCTACATTCATGTCAAACTGAACGATAGGAAATCCTTTTGGCGGCATCTCGAGTGCTGAATAGTTATAAATAGGCTCTTCAGAAATCAAAATTCCACAAGCGTGCATACTTCTCTGGTTAGGAAATTTTTCCATCAATTTTCCGTATTCATGAACCAGTTTTACAACAGAATTTCTGTCGTGATTTTCTATCGGACTTCCGGAAAGATCGTCTAGCTCTTCTTTAGGCAAACCAAACACCTTTCCTACTTCCCGGAAAATCGATTTATACTTAAATTTAACATTGGTTCCACAGAAAGCGACGTGATCCTTTCCGTAAAGTTTAAAAACATACTCAAGAATGGCATCGCGATTTTGCCAGCTCCAGTCGAGATCAAAATCGGGTGGAGAAGTACGGTTAAGATTTAAAAACCGTTCAAAATAGAGATCAAGTTCCAACGGGCAAATATCTGTGATCCCCAAACAGTAGCTCACAATACTATTGGCCCCGCTTCCTCGTCCTACATGCATAAATCCCATTTTGTTGCTGTACTGAACGATGTCCCAAGTGATAAGAAAATAGGCAGAAAATTTGAGTTCCTCAATAACGTTTAACTCTTTTTCTACTCTCATCCGGGCAGTTTCGTTTTCACCATATCTTTTTTTAAAGCCTTCATAAGCCAATTTGGTCAAAAGCTTTATATCTTCTTCCTGAGATTCTTTATAATATTTTTTGTTTTTGTTTTCGGTGCTTCCACGTTCTTTATAATCAAATTCAAAAGTACACTCATCAAGAATATTCTTTGTATTTTTAATAATTTCGGGATATTGCTGAAATGATTTTATAATGTCTTTTTCAGGTTTAAAGTATTCCGATTTTCGGCAAATATCTTCTTCGGTAAGTTTTGACAGAATGGTATTGTTATCAATTGCCCTTAAAATTCTGTGCAGGTTATATTCTTTTTTTGTACTGAATGTGATCGGATGAAGAATTACCATTTTCGGAATCAGCTTATGAAATTCAGGACGCACCAAAAGGCTCAAATCTTCCTCCCGGATTCCTATAAATTCGTTTTCTTTAAGTATCGACGGAATATTATCGATCGGATAAATAATAAATACCTTTTTAAATCCCGGAGCCGTTTCAGAAAGCACTTCCCCATCGCAGTTGTGGGCAGTAATCATTTTGTTAACCTCACCAATCCCCGAAAATTCTTTGGCAATTGCAATGTATAAAAGCCTATTTTCTTTTCTGATTTCCATACCGGCAAGAGGCTTTATTCCTTCATTTTCGCATTCTTTTTTGAAGTCATAAATTGCTGTAACGGTATTGATATCGGTTAAAACCAAATTCTTAGCTCCCGAGCATTTAGCTTGTGCTACCAATTCTTTAATTTTTAAAGTTCCATAACGGAGGCTGTGAAAAGAATGACAATTTAAAAACATGATGAAAAGTTTAATTTTATTTACCAAAATCAAAACCGACAGCTCTTCCTACCGCATCGGCTCCAAATCGATTTTTCAGATAATCCATCGTTTGATACAGACTCATTTGCTCTTCTGTATCTTCAAACAAGTTCATTTGATGATTGCCATGAACGAGATCCGTAAATCGCAACCCAATGAGCCTGATTCTCATTCTACGGGTATATAATTTATTGAAAAGCTCCAGCGCAACCCTTGATAACGTATGATCTGCCGAATTATAGGCAATTCTCATCTGTTTTGTTTCCGTATCGAAATTGGCGTACCGAATCTTCACGACAACCGTTGAAGTAAGCCATTGTTCCTGTCTGAGTTGATAAGCTAACTTTTCTGCCATACCGCTCAGAATTCTTTTGAGCTCATGAACATCAATTGTATCAACAGCAAACGTTTTTTCTGTAGAAATTGACTTCTTTTCGGAATAAGGAATTACCGGATTTTCATCAATGCCATTTGCTTTTTTCCAGAGCTCTTTACCATTTGCCCCAATCATCTGCTGAAGAACCAAAACCGGCATTTCGGATAAAGTATGAATAGTGCGGATGCCTATTCTTGAAAGTAGCTGAAAGGTTTTATCACCCACCATCGGAATTTTTTTTACCGATAATGGATTTAGAAATGGTCTTACTTCCGACTCTATAATGTGGCGGTTTCCTTCGGGTTTCGATTCTCCCGTTCCTATTTTCGAAACTGTTTTATTACCTGATAATGCAAAACTTATAGGAAGCCCTGTTTCTTTGGTAACCGCCGAAACTATTTCCTGCGTCCACTGAAAACATCCAAAAAACTTATCCATCCCGGAAAGATCCAGATAAAATTCATCAATGCTTGCTTTTTCCATTACCGGAACCTTTTCCTGAATGATTTCTGTAACGGTATGCGATAATTGAGAGTACAATTCGTAATCTCCTTTAATGACTTTCGCATCGGGGCAAAGCCTTAATGCCATCCGAATAGGCATTGCAGAACGCACGCCGAACTTTCTTGCTTCATAAGAACATGATGCAACAACTCCACGGTCGCCGCCGCCTATGATAAGCGGAATATCTTTGAGCTCCCTATTCTGACGCCTTTCGCACGATACGAAAAACGCATCCAAATCCATATGTACAATTGATCGGTTCACGTTACAAAATTAGATACAATTTGAAACAAAATCTATATATTTGTTGTTACAAATTGAAACAATGTCATTTTTTGCAGATAACATCAGGCTTTTAAGAGGGAAGAAAAAAATTAGTCAAGCAGAGTTGGCCGCCAAATTAATTATTACTCGTTCGGCATATGCTGCATACGAAAGCGGAAGAATTCAACCTGGACCGGATATTTTAATTAAAATGTCAAAATATTTTAACATCAGCATAGATCTTTTGCTCACTGTCGACATTGGAAAGTACCCGTTAGAAGAAATGATTAATCTTCCAAATAACAGAATTATCTTGCCGATCATTGTCGATCAACAAGGAAATAATTATATCGAAATTGTAACTCAAACAGCTTCAATGGGCTATTTAAAAGGCTTTAGTGATCCAGAATATATTGAAGGTCTTTCTCGGATGTCGCTGCCTTTCTTAGGGCATGGTAAATATAGAGCGTTTGTGGCTGACGGAGATTCGATGCCGCCTTTTGTTGATAAAACTAAAGTTATAGGTGAATATGTGGAAAAACTTGAGGATCTAAAAAAAGGAAATAAATATATATTTGTTACACTAGAAGGCATTACGTTTAAAACCTTTGTTGAGAAAAAAGGAAATACAATTACCGTTTCTGCCGACAATTCTTTTTATGAACCTTATGATATTGCTTCCGAAAATATCTTAGAAATATGGAAGTATATTAACGGAATTTTGCCCAAAGATTATAATCTTGGTTACTCAAATGAAGTCGATCTTCACCAAATAATACAGGAATTAAGAAAAGACATTAAAGTATTGAACAGTAAGCTGTAAATTCTTAATTTTAAAAACTATTCAGCAACAATAAATGAAATACTTTGATTTAAAAAGTCAGAAAGGTCTCTTCTCTTGTTACATTACTTCTTGTGTAAAATCGTATTACTGATTACGAATAAATAAAGAAATATTCTTTCATTTTCACATCTGCTTCATTTGGATTAATAATAGTTAATCCTTTTTTATTTGTGCTCTTTTTTTATCATCATTTACATGAAAAATATTCATTCTTAAAGATCAAACAATCATTTTTAAGACAGATTAATCATTTTAATTAAATTTCCAATAATCTATATAATCAATTAAAAATCAATGTTTTAAATATTTACACAAACGTCAAGTTTTGTCGCATCTCGGTTTTATATTTGTTTTTCCTAAGAAATTAAAAAAACCATGGATAAAATTACTTTACAGAGAATAGAAAAACTACATCCATCTGTGAGAGAGGAAGTAAAACAAATCATTAAAGAATGTGATGAAGCATTAACCGGAAAAGCAAAAATCAGAATTACTCAAGGGTTAAGAAGTTTTGAAGAACAGGAAAAATTGTATGCGATCGGAAGAATCACAAACGGCAAAAAAGTAACGAACGCCAAAGCCGGACAAAGTATTCACAATTACGGATTAGCCGTTGATATCTGTTTGATTATTGACAGAAAAACAGCAAGTTGGGATACTGTAAAAGACTGGGATAATGATCGAGTTGCCGACTGG
The DNA here is from genome assembly GCF_003815915.1 of Chryseobacterium indoltheticum. Lineage (NCBI taxonomy): Bacteria > Pseudomonadati > Bacteroidota > Flavobacteriia > Flavobacteriales > Weeksellaceae > Chryseobacterium > Chryseobacterium indoltheticum. The sequence continues at coordinate 538,744 of NZ_CP033929.1, read as the reverse complement.
TACGAATGTGTTAAAATTTTCGCAAAGCACGGCTGGGATTGGGGCGGAAACTGGAAAACCTTTAAAGACCTTCCGCACTTTGAAAAGAAAAATTTTCCAACTAAAAAAGGTTTGGTAAAAACGACCTGGAGATCTCTCGCCAAGCTGAAGAGGGATGAAGAAAATTATGTTATTTTTTAAAGTTTTTATACGTCGAGTTTTGGCGTGTTAGTATAATTTCTTTATAATAAAAGTAATATTTAAGAACAAATAAAATAAAATAAACACAAATGAATAATATTTACAACGGCTTTACTTTTGTGAAAGCACTATCACTTAATAACCCCACAGGAACAAGTACAATCGGAAAAAGTTTATTAGAAAACGCATCGGAAGAAAAGCCTTTTCTGCATGCGGTCGTAGAATTCAGAACCGTATATAAAACATACGACGGAAGTTTTGGGTACGATTGGTATCGGAAAAATGATAATGGGCAATCTTATGGCGGAATGTACAAATCTTTTATTGAAAGCGGGTACAAAGACGGAAAAACAAACTTAAAGACTGATGAGGCAATAAACCGTTTTTTAGATATGTATGAAGAGATCTCAATTAATCTGTCATTCAGGAAAAGCCAAAAAGAAAGGGAAGAAAAAAATTATCAGGTTCCGTATCTCTCTATGTTTTCAAAAGAAACAGTAGAAGCGATGAAACTTCCAAAAGATTTTGTACAACCCCAGTTTAGTGTTACACTTTCTGCTATAGTGGAAATTGCAAGGAACTCTGTTCTAAAGTTTGAATATGACACCACTCTTTTCGACATTACACCGCAAATACTTGCCGATAAATCTGCAGATAGAGGAATACATCAATCTAAAACAAAAGAAATTACCATTATCTGCAAAAAAGATCTGGACAGCAATAAGGAAATTAAAATCTACGCCTATCCGCAGGATAGAAAGTACAAGAGATCTCTTGCAGGAAAAATTACAGTATTGCAAAACAACGAAAAAGTAAGAAAAAATGTGAATTTTGCGTTGGTAAATATTAAAACAAATATTAAAAACGTACCATCCCCAAATGCTAATACCGGCGAGATAGAACCTGCAGAAGTCGATGCTTTAAGAAAAGCAATGTACCAATGCCTGATACTTCCAAATATTTTGGAGGTTCCATTATTGGATTTATCGGATAATGATAACTTTAAAATTATAAAAAACAATTTTGGTAATGATCAATATGGAAAGTATATTTTTCATAAAACCATTCCGACTGTTAAATGGACAGATGGCGGGATATTCCACAGCTATGCTTACAGCGACTGCCACGATTATGTGAAAAAACTTTATATCTCAAAAAACCAAAATCTTTTAAAAAGGACTTTCTATAAAAATTCCAAAGAAACAGTTGATGAGCAGTATCTTATTGATAATATTTTTACGGTATTTGCCTTTCGGGAAGATTCATTTCAGACCTATCGTTCCTCTTATTTTTTTGATAATCATGCTGTAGAAGGAGAGGTAAAAAACATCGGCGAAAATACGGCAATGCTCTTCAACAGCCTGAATAGCGCCAAAAGAGCAAATGATACTTCTCTGGCTCATGAAGTTTTGCACGGATTAGGGATCTATCATACTCATATAGACGAAAACCCAATTCCTACATCAAAAATCTTGTGTACTTTCGAGGAAAAATCAACAGATAATTACATGTCTTACAGAGCAGTAGATCCAGACGGCACAGTAAAAGGAGGAGAAAGAGAGACTCTCTGGAGATGGCAATGGAAAATTGCCAATAAGAATATTCCAGAAATAGAAAGTGATCCGAAATAGAAGCATTTACCGCATCCCATCAAGATCCTTTCAATATGACAACTCATGCTTGTTTATTTATATTGAGCGCATTTTCATCAATAAATTTTCAGATGTTGAAATATAATAAGTGTATATTTTTTTTAATTACTTTTGAAAGTATAAAATACAATATGAAAACAATAGCACCATTCATTTCGTTAATTATTTCTAGCTTTTTATTAACTTCCTGTATCGCGAAAACGGTAGAAAAACCAGAAAATAAAAATGCAAAAATAATAGCAGAAGAAAAACCTGCACTAGATAGTTCTCGTTTTGATATAAAGAAGTTTGAGGCAAATGCATACAAACAAAAATTATTTAAAGAAAACTTTAAAAAACCAGGGTTTGATGCTCAATACGAAGAAGAGATAGCTGATGACAGAACCGTTCGACAATGGACTGTTTTTCCTGAACAAGAAAAAGAAGACACACAAGAATACGCAGAAGAAATTTCAAAAAAATGGAATCCTTTTGTAATCCGTAAAGGATATAATTTTAAAGGACAGCTAATAGCGTGGTCGCAAACATTCAGATTAGAGCCCATCAATAAAAGCTATGAATATGACGAGAATGGAAAGATTATTAAAATAACCAACTATGAAGAAAAATTCAAGCACAGCTTTGTCGACATTAGAGAGTTTCTGTTAAAAACCAAAGGAATAGACATTTATGATACCCGGCAAGCCATTGCCAGAAGAGTAAATCATAGATACGAAGATCCAACGCAGGTTTATTACGACATCTATGTTTTAGATAAAAAAGATGAGAAAAATGACTACCGCATTGTGATTTTTGATGATACGCTGCAAATAAAAGAATATAGAAATGAGAATAAGTCGAAATAATTGCTTACGATATGAAAACAATAGCACCATTCATTTCGTTAATTATTTCTAGCTTTTTATTAACTTCCTGTATCGCGAAAACGGTAGAAAAACCAGAAAGTAAAAATGCAAAAATAATAGCAGAAGAAAAACCTGCACTAGATAGTTCTCGTTTTGATATAAAGAAGTTTGAGGCAAATGCATACAAACAAAAATTATTTAAAGAAAATTTTAAAAAATCAGGGTTTGATGCTCAATACGAAGAAGAGATAGCTGATGACAGAACCGTTCGACAATGGACTGTTTTTCCTGAACAAGAAAAAGAAGACACACAAGAATATGCAGAAGAAATTTCAAAAAAATGGAGCCCTTTTGTAATCAGAAAAAAATATGATTATAAGGGACAGCTCAGAAGATGGTCTACCACATTTCGGCAAGAATCTATAAACAAAAGCTATGAATATGATGAGAGTGGAAAGATTATTAAAATAACCAACTATGAAGAAAAATTCAAGCACAGCTTTGCAGACATTAGAGAGTTTCTGTTAAAAACCAAAGGAATAGACATCTATGATACCCGACAAGCCATTGCAAGAAGAGTAAACCATAGATACGAAGATCCAACGCAGGTTTATTATGACATCTATGTTTTAGATAAAAAAGATGAGAAAAATGACTACCGCATTGTGATTTTTGATGATACGCTGCAAATAACAGAATATAGAAATGAGAATCAGTCGAAATAATTGCTTACGATATGAAAACAATAGCACCATTTATCTCGATATTTTTTTTTAGTTTATTATTTTCTTGTACTGCAAAAACCACAGAAAAACCAGAAAGTAAAAATGCAATAATAGCAGAAAAAAAACCTGCAATAGATAGTTCCAGATTTGATATTAAAAAATATAATGAAAGAAGGATAAAAGAAGGGCACTATGATTTCGAATTTACGGAAAATGGGAAAAATATCAGACAAAGATATAGCTTACCTAAAAGAGACTCTCCGGATTCAGATGGTGAATACGCAGAAGAAATTTCAAAAAAATGGAATCCTTTTGTAATCCGTAAAGGATATAATTTTAAAGGACAGCTAATAGCGTGGTCGCAAACATTCAGATTAGAGCCCATAAACAAAAGCTATGAATATGACGAGAGTGGAAAGATTATTAAAATAACCAACTACGAAGAAAAATTCAAGCACAGCTTTACTGATATTAGAGAGTTTCTGTTAAAAGCCAAAGGAATAGACATCTATGATACCCGACAAGCCATTGCCAGAAGAGTAAACCATAGATACGAAGATCCAACGCAGGTTTATTACGACATCTATGTTTTAGATAAAAAAGATGAGAAAAATGATTACCGCATTGTAATTTTTGATGATACACTGCAAATAAAAGAATATAGAAATGAGAATAAGTCGAAATAATTGCTTACAATATGAAAACAATAGCACCATTTATTTCTATATTTTTTTTTAGTTTATTATTTTCCTGTACTGCAAAAACAGCAGAAAAAACAGAAAGTAAAAATGCAAAAATAATAGCAGAAGAAAAACCTGCAGTAGATAGTTCCAGATTTGATATTAAAAAATATAATGAAAGAAGGATAAAAGAAGGGCACTATGATTTTGAATTTACGGAAAATGGGAAAAATATCAGACAAAGATATAGCTTACCTAAAAGAGATTCTCCGGATTCAGATGGTGAATACGCAGAAGAAATTTCAAAAAAATGGAATCCTTTTGTAATCAGAAAAAAATATGATTATAAGGGACAGCTCAGAAGATGGTCTACCACATTTCGGCAAGAATCTATAAACAAAAGCTATGAATATGACGAGAATGGAAAGATTATTAAAATAACCAACTATGAAGAAAAATTCAAGCACAGCTTTGTCGACATTAGAGAGTTTCTGTTAAAAACCAAAGGAATAGACATTTATGATACCCGACAAGCCATTGCAAGAAGAGTAAATCATAGATACGAAGATCCAACGCAGGTTTATTATGACATCTATGTTTTAGATAAAAAAGATGAGAAAAATGATTACCGCATTGTAATTTTTGATGATACGCTGCAAATAACAGAATATAGAAATAAGAATAAGTCGAAATAATAATCTTTAAATTAATTTTAATCGTACCCAACAAATAACTTAAATAAGAGGTTATTATTTACATAAAAAACTTTACATATTTCTTTATAAAATTTACTAATTTTCATTTAACACGTCAAGTTCTGTCGCCTCCCGCTACTATCTTTATTCTACCAAAATAACAGTAGAAAAATGAAAAAGACAACCCTACTTTCTTTAGATGGAGGCGGAATAAGAGGCATTATTACCTGCATTATTTTACGCTACATAGAAGAGCAGCTGCAGATTAATGACAAACCAAGTGCAAAGCTTGGAGATTATTTTGATCTGGTGGCAGGAAGCAGCACGGGAGCATTGATTGCAGCGATTATTTTGTGTCCCGATGAACACAGAAAAGCAAAATATTCTATTCAGAAAGGTTTGGAATTGTATTCTGAAAAAGGTGGCGATATATTTCAGGTTTCTTTTTGGGAAAAACTGATCAACCCATTTGGATTATTGAATGAAAAGATTTCTCAGGAAGCCCTCGAAAAAAACCTCAACGAATTTTTTGGAAATTTAGAATTAAAAGAACTCATAAAACCCTGCTTAATAACAAGCTATGACATAGAAAACAGAAGAGCAAAATTATTTAATTCTTGGAAAGCAAATTTAATTACGGATAATTTTTACGTGAAAGATGTTTGCAGAGCAACTTCAGCGGCGCCAACTTATTTTACTCCGGTTCAGATTAAATCGATGTACGGACAGGTTTTTAGTTTAATTGACGGTGGAATGTTTGCCAATAATCCGGCACTTTGTGCTTATGCGGAAGCAAGAAAAACTCCCTTCGCAGCAGTATTAAAAAATCATCAAAAAGCCAATTATCCGACTGTAAATGATATGATTATTATTTCCATCGGAACCGGAATTGAATCAAAACGCTATTCTTTCAAAAAAATGGAAAAAGCAGGAAAGCTGGGCTGGGTCACTCCGATTATTGATATTCTGATGTCTGCTAATGCAGAAACGGTAGATTATCAGCTTTGCCAGATGTTCAATACTTTAGGATCCAGAAATCAGAAAAACTATTATCGCCTAAATCCTTCGTTGAAGAATGCTTCTCCTGCGATGGATAATGTAAGAAGATCAAATATTGAAAATTTAATTCAGGCAGGATTGGGTTATATTGATGACAACAGAGATGTTTTAAACCAAATTGTACAGAAACTCATTAAAAATAAAATATAAGCTTTTAAGATTATAATCAATCATTATAAGCTTATTCTATTATAATTGAACAACAAAATTAAATTTTTTAAATTTAAAAACACGTCAAGTTTTGTCGTTCTTCCCAATTAGATTTGTAATAAACAAAGGCATAAGAAAATCTTAAAAAACCTTTAGAGAACCTTTTAAATTCAATATTTAAACAATGTTGAACAGCCTAAAATATTCTCAAAAAGCACTAACATTTAAAAACACAAAACATGGAAACACCAAATCACAATTCAGACATCTTTTTTAATCAGGATCTTTACACCGTTAGCTGGACTGATATCGAAAACACAGAAATAGATTACGAAAATTACCTTGATGATATTGAAAATTTCTTCAGAGAAGATTTTGAAAATGACATTCTGGAGGAAGAATTTGAAACGAATAAGAATGACATTTAATTCTTAAATACGTCAAGTTTTGTCGTTGTGACGTCTTAAATTTAATATACCAAAACAACACAACCCATTATAAATTTTTACGAACATGTTTTATTCAGCATTCTCAAAATGCCGAACAGCCAGAACTATGTTTAAAACAACAATTAAAAACACAATAAAATGATTGAAAATTAAATGAAGGTGGAATACCTAGCCAATAACCACCTAAAAAAATAAGGCTGAAACCTGAAGTAAATCTAATAAAAAGACACTTCAAAATTTTAATCTTAAAAATAAAAAAAATACAAATGAAATCAAAAAACGATGCGTCTCAGACGTTATTTAGATTCGTGAGTTTAAGAAACCCACAACTTACAGAAATAAAAAGAAGAAATCTAGGTTTTATTCATAGACCTTCAGGAGCAAAAGGATTATTTGATGAAGCAGTTTCGGCAAGATTAGCCAAAACCTTGAAATTAAACGCCATGTCATCAAAAATAAGGTATTTTGATGCTGAAGCTATTAAATCAGAGAAAGAACTTGAAACAGGATCATTTAGCCAACTTTTAATTATTGGCAGAAAAATTTCAAAACAAGAAAAACTTGAAGACATAGATTGGAGTCTTACTAAAGAATATTATAAAAGCTTAATGATCAACAAGAGCTAACTGTTGATGCAATAAAAATGTTTGAAAAACTATGGAATAATTTTATTTATCAGGTTATTTCACAAAAAGACTTTTATGTAAAAGAAGCAATCACTCATATCCTTAAAGCAATTCATCTGGGATTTGCACAGAATATTCATATTGATGACGATGTCATCAAAGCAAATGGCGGCAAAAAACCACTTGAAAATGCATTCAATGCGAAAGTTGTTCTTCCAACATATCTATTTGGTGAAGATCAAGCAAGCTCAGCGGTACTGGCCAATAGATCGACTTCGACTGAAGCATCAGTGATTAATGAGAGTTCTCAAGAAAGAATAAAAACAGAGGCTAAAATTGATTTGGCCGCTACCAAAGCTATTCTTAGAAAAACAAAATTAGAAAAATTAAATTCTGAACTGGATAAAATTCGGCAGTCTTATCATGCTTCTTATTATAAAGCCTATAATTCGGCATTCATTGCTTACACAAGAAGTTATGAAGGTCAACAGGACCAGTATGATACCGTACAGGCTCAAATCGAACTCCTTGAAGAACAAAAAGGATCGGAAGAAGAATTAAGAAGACTTTATGAACGTTTAAGAGAATTAGAAGTTCCGGCATTTGAGTTTTCTTATGCGAGCGAGATCAACATCACTGATCTTCAGGCAAAGCTTACAGCCGAATCACTGGAACTATTCATGGAACTATTTTCTATTCAACAATTAGTTCCTGAAATCTTTGTTAAAGGCGCAGCAGATTTACAACCAGAGTTTGTCTCAGAAACAGAATTACGAGTAGGAGCACAGTTGCTTCAAATAGATGACAGATTCTTGAGATTCGACAATGTTTTCACTGAATTACAAAATCAAATGTCTGAAGAATCAAGGATTGCAATGGAAAACGCTAATCTTCCACAGACACAATACGCCAACATCGGAGGAGCTCTTGTTCCGATTGCAAATTCGCGTGCGAGAACTCATTTAGCATACAGTTTTATTTCCAACTGGTACAGATCTGCTTTTGTTCCTAATAATGGTTTTGTCAATTTTTCTCTCGAAGTTGAAGACAACTCGTGGAGCGTTGCCAATGCAAAAATTACAATGGAACTCAATAGTGGGCATTATGAGGAAAGTATCGGTAATGTAGTCGTAAATAATGGCGTTGTAAGCTTTCCCGCATTGGCAGTCAATAGATTTACAACCATTTCTTCCGTAAAAATCGATATTTATTTTAACAATGGAAGAGAGGCCTATTTAGAACTTTCTAAAGTTCCGAATAATGAAATGTTTACCGGGATTCTTATATTAAAACCAGGAAGAGAAATTCCTGTTGAAGAACCGTATGTTAAAGAGCCAAAAGTGAGACAACATTTTGGCATTAAGAGATTAGGTATAGCAGATTATTTGAAAGTGGTACAAAGTGTCCACGCCTACGTACCTGGATTAGTTTCGAATATAGAAAACGTCATGGCCAGCGAATTACGCCACAAGTCTTCTGTTTCAAGAGAATATTCAGAGATTACAGATACAACATCCAAATCTGTTGAAACTGAAAAAGTTTCCGATACTTCTAAAACATCCAGAACTGACATGCAGACTGAGGTGGCGAAGGAATTAGACAAGCAGCAAAGTATTACCGCCTACACGCGTTTCAGTTATGGAAATGATAATGCGATGAAATTTGACATCGGTGCTGATTATGCTAACAATACGGCACAGCATGACAGTACACGCCAGGCGGTAATGAAATCTCAGGAGATTACTGAAAGAGCAATGGAAAGAGTTCTGACAAAAATCAATGAGGAAAGAATTCAGAAAATCATCAAAGAATATACGGAGACCAACGTTCACGAATTTGATAACAGAGGTAAATCTGTTGTAGGAAATGAGCCGCCACAGCATATTACGGGAGTATACAGATGGGTTGATATGAAATATAAAAACCAGATCTATAATTACGGTAAGCGTACCATGTTTGAATTTATGGTTCCAGAACCGGCTAAACTGCATCGTTTGGCTTTAACTGTGGCAAAAGGAAATATTCTGAAAGCTCCGGTAGACCCTAGAACAGCTCCGGAACCTTGGAACATGAGAGATATGAAGGCTGTAACAGATACGAAATTACAGTACTGGGCCGATATCTATGGAGTAACCTTGGATGAAACTTTAAAGAAAAGCCTCGAAATTAATCATGATGCTAACGGTTCACCAAATACAGATAATGGTTTCGGAACTGATATCAGTGCTATTCAAATTCCTGCAAATTACGTCGGAAGAACAGTCGTTTTTTCATGTTTTGCTAAAAGAAACAGACAAAAGAAGAGTGTTTGGGGAGGAGCTCAAAGTATGGCGGCAACAATACGATATTCTAATCTTGCAGGATGGGATAATTCTTATAGTGCTCGCGGTGATATCAACACCAATGATACAAAAGGAGGTCTTAACCTTCAGGGAAATGTCACAATGGGCGTTGGTGGAGAAAATATTAACCATTACAGAATCTCAGCGAAAATTACCTGTCAGCTAAGTGAAGAATATTTGGCGCAATGGAGAATGGAGCAGTATAAAAAGATCATTGCTGCATATGAAGAAGCGTATAAGAAATTCCTGGAAGAACAAGCAAGATTAGATGCTGAACAAAAAGCTAAAGAAGAGGAAGCAAAGGATAAAGTTGGAAAATTCTACAGATACATGGAGCATGATGTCTTAAAGCACAATTGTATTGCTTATCTGCTTCAGGATTATTTAAATGTATTAGGACAGGTAATGACCAACGGATCAGAGAAAGACACTTTGATGGAGAACTATCAGGTGTACTTAGGTGAGGATCTTGATAAATACACGGCTTTGGCGAAGTTCATGGAACAGGCATTTGAATGGGAAGTGATGGATTATACTTTCTATCCATATTACTGGGCAAACCGTAAGGAATGGCAGGATATGTATATTTCGGAAAGCGTCGACCCACTATTCAGAAGTTTCCTTCAGGCAGGGATGGCAAGAGTGGTGGTAACTGTTAAGCCGGGATTTGAAGATGCTGTACAGTTTTTCCTGACAACAGGTAAAATTTGGAATGGCGGCGAAGTTCCTGTCATCGGAGACCCAATGTATATGTCTATCGTAGACGAAATGAGACAGCCAACCGGAGAAGCTCAAGGTAAATTCTGGATTACCAGAATGCCTACGACATTGACTATTCTTCAGGATAAATCCACAGGATTACCAGTGGAGCAACCACTACCGATTTTCCCTGAAACAGATCATGAAAATTGTGAAAATCCTTCGGAGCTTGAAGACACGACAAGTTTTGAGCCTAGAGACATACAATTACAGCGTTCTGACAAAACGGAAAGTACTTTAGGATAATTAATAAAGAATGGCGGTTTTACTGCCGCCATTTTATTTTTAACTTTAAAATTATGAAAAAATGAGTACAGTAAAAGCATTAGGAATCCCTAAAATTAAAGCGTTAGGGTTAGGGAATTCCAATACAGATGAAAAATCAATAAATAGTGGAAATGAGAAGTATTTTGTCGGAGCCAATTGGGCATCAAGAAATATAAAGTTTGGGCAGTTTGCAACACTGAATATATCATTGCATTCTTTTCAAAAGAATACCAAAATGACTGTTTTCCTTTATGAAAAAAATAAGGTAGAAGATCGGCTATTAGATTCGAAAACACTTCAGGTAAATAGTAATAGACTATCAGTAAAGTTTTTGATAAAAGAAGATTTCATGGATTTATTTTATGAATGGGGAGAAGATAAAGAACTTGAATTTTATTGCAAAATAAATTATTTAAATTCAAAAATCTATGCTGAGTATAAAAATCCACTAATTCTTAAGTTTGATTTAAAAACAATAGATGGATGTAAACCAGAGATTAATTTTCCCTATTCTAAAGATGATGTTAGTGAAGATAATTTTCCTTATACAAGCAATGTTTTTAAAACAATTTCAGAAATTTCAGATTTGATTAAATTTTATTCTCAATTGTATAAAGTTCCTGAAATTGCAGTTGCAGGAGCTATTGCTGACGAATATAATTCGAGAAAAGGGTGGAGGAAATCCGTAGATTGGTTTCAAGACGATGTTCTGATTAATTGGATGCCAAACTTTGCAATTGAGTTTGACGCATTTATAAACTCTAACAAAAAGTTATTAAATTCTACAAAACACGATTTGGGGATTGGTAATATCAAACTTGAAACAGCAAAAGAATTATATAATCAATATCCACAAACTTTTAAAAAGAAAAACTGGGATTATACTGATCTGGTTGACTATATTAGATCTAACGATGGAACTGTACACTTAGCTACTTTAGTAATAAAAAAAGCAAAAACTTTATTTGATAGTTACATAAAACAATTTAAGCAAGAAAAACAAGAGGCAATCTTGGTAACGTATTATAAGCAGGGTGATTCTTATTATAAAAAATTTATTGAAAAACTAAAGAAAAATCCAAATCATCAAATCGGTTCGGGAGAAGGATGCAGAGTTTGTATGCAAAGAGATAGAATAAAAAAGGCCTTAGATAAGAAAATATAAAATTAATTTTCTAACTTTAGTCAAATTAATTTATGGAAATAACAATATTCATTTTGTTGATACTTCTCTTTGGGAATATATTTTTTTTATTAAAAAAAATCAAGTTAAGATTATCAAGTTTAACTTAGTTTTATTTGTAATATTTCTTATTATTTCTATAATAATAGTATTCTTCCAGGGGAAACAAAAAATTATGGATGCAGTAATTGGTAGTTTACTTTTCCCAATCTTTTTTTTAATACAAATTTTAACAAATTTTATTATTACAAAATATAATTTAACGAATAAGTATATATTTTATATTCTGTACTTTTTTCTTATTTCAACTTTTTTTTCATTTATATATGGTATTATTTTAACTGGGTTTTTGTAGCTAGTACTTTAAGAATAATAATAGAATGAAAAATTTAAGATGGTTTTGGTTAATAAATTATACAATAACAATTTATTCTTTTTTTGTTATTTTATAGTGTTTGGACTTATGAAGGGAGTCTCTATAATGTTTTATCAATTAATGATAAATTTCCATTTATTTTGAGTATTTTAATTGAATGGTTGCAAATTCCTATAGTATTAGTCACATTAATATGGAAAAAGCAAGAGCGAAGTCTCATACATTGACTATATTGGATAATATTATTAATTCTTTCCATTTCTAAAATAATTTTTATACTTTTTTTCTACAGGAGCTGTAACATACAAAAGTTAATATTTATCATGAAAAAATACAAAACCCGTATTTTTTTAGGATCACTCTTTTTAATTATCATCTTTAATAGAGAGAGCATTTTTTGTGCTCTCTTTTCTTACAAAATTGATAAAAAAAGAGCATCGCATAAAATGCGTGATGAAAATATTATTATGATTATTAACGAAAATAATAGATATCCAACTACATTTTTGAGCGAAATTATTAATACTTCTCAGAAATGTACGTCTGAGAAGTTAAATTTCACTTTTGCAAAATGTAATACTGATCCGAATTTGTTAATAAATTATGGAAAAACTAATTGTATTGGCTATGCTACTTTTGCAACATCTATATGTAATTATCTTTTGGAAAGACAAAATATGAAAAGGCAGTGGGTCGCAACACCTTACATTGCAGAGATTTATTTTTGCGATGTGAATATTCATCCTTTTTTTAATTCTTCTTTTTTCAAAGATCATGATATTGTTGTGATTGAAAATTTAATTACTCATCAAAAGTTTGCATTTGATCCTTCATTAAATGATTATTTTGGAATTTACAAAATAAGATTACGTTAGCCTTATTTACTTAATACAGCTTGCTTATGATTAAAATTAAAGACCCTATACCGGGAGACCCTAAACACACAAAAATTATTACCTATGATGTTCAACTTAATGAATTTGGAGGCATTAAAAAAATACTTGCCGAGATTTAGTTTTTTTTGCATTTTTTTATTTTTTGTATCCTGTACAAAAGAAAGTACAAAAGATAAACATAAACAAATAAAAATTAGTAAACTCTTCAAAGAGCAAACGTATACCGATAACGCTACTGCTTATACTAATGACAGCTTATTCTGTATATACATTAATGATAATTTTTTTAAAGTTTGGAAAAATGGTATACCAATAAAAAACACTGACAATATCTTACCTTTAATCAAAAATAATGATTCTATTAAGGCCTTAAAGGCATTTAAATTTCAATCAGAATTGATGAATTTAGATTTTACTAATTTTGTAGAATTTCAGAAGAAGTATAATAATACGAGTGATTGGACAACAAAAGATTATCAGATTAGAAAAAATGGCAAAGAATATTTTATGGATATAAAAGGCTATGAAAAATATAAGCTGCCTATTAAAGAAAGTAATGATAGGAATTGGATTACTTTCAGAAGCATGGATATTAATAATGATAAAAGTCCTGAATTGTTTATTTTTCATGAATACTATAATTCAAAGACTGACCAGGAACATGGTGATTTTTATGTATATGAAGTAAAAAAGTAGGTATAAAAATTCTTAAAAACTTAGTAAATTAAAAAATCTGTCTCGTTTGAGCCCCGCGCTGCCGCACGATTACATCGTGTGGCTTATTATTTTAAATTCTAACTACTCAGATTGTACTATTTTTTACCTTTATAAAAACATACAATGATGAGCAGAAATTGCAAATTTCATAATCCTGAAGGTTTATACTTCATAAGTTTTCCTGTCGTAGGATGGCTTGATGTATTTATCCTAAATGAATACAAAGAAATTCTTTTAGATAGTTTATTTTGTCAGAAGAATAAAGGCTTAGAAATAAATGCATGGTGCGTTATGTTAAGCCATGTACATTTAGTTTTTCGAAGTATCGATGGTCAGAAACCAGAACTTCTGATTGGTGATTTCAAACGATTTACAAGCAAGACAATTGTTAATACTATAAAAGAAAACCCTATAGAAAGCAGAAAAGAATTTCTCTTGAATTTCTTTCTTAAAGAAGGTGCAAAAACTTCCAACGTAAATCAATATCAATTTTGGAGACATGATAATAAACCTATTGAGTTGTGGAGCAATCATGTAATCAATCAAAAAATAAATTACGTGCACCAAAATCCAGTTGAAACAGGTTTGGTTTTTCGTGCGGAAGATTATAGATACAGTAACGCAATTGATTATTCTGATGAAAAAGGAATGTTGGATGACATTGTGGTTTTTAGAATGTTTGACTTTTAAGATGACTGACCACACGAAAGGATTCGTGCGGCAGCGGGGACTTTAATTCATTGGATGTTGCAGATTTATGGATTAAAAAATTATTAGAGCATTTCCCCGACAGAATTGAATATATACACTATAAAAAAATATAAATATGATAACAGAAAAAGACTTAGAAATTCTATATTATATAACCCCCAAAAAATATAGAACTGTATTGGATGGACATGGCGATCCAATGACTATAGTAAATACAGAAAAAGAATTTTCTTTAGAAGAAATCCTACTGAATGTGCCATTAAAGGATTTATTATCTTCAATAATCAAAATTTTTAAAAACAAATATGCTAATCCGTTACCTATCTGGAATAGTATTGTAAACTATAATATTAAAACTGAAGAAGAAATTTCTAAAAGAAAGGATATAAAAAAGATAAATTTTAACTTTAAATTTGGTGTTAAAAACGACTTTGGAATAGACACTCAATATTTAGACAATCTTTTTATTGAATTTATGTCTTCATTTGCAAATATCAAATCAATTGTTAGAACAGCTTTACAGGGAAAAAACTTTAATGAAAATTCTTCAAATAATAATACAACTTTTACAATAGATAATAGTCCTATTTTAAAAATTGAAATCACAAATACTACTTTTCAACTGTTTATAAATAAAGATTCATTTATAGATTACGGACAGTAATAGTTATAATTAAGCAGTCAGAAATGGCTGCTTTTTTTATCAATTGTATAACAAATTGTATATACTCACCAGAAAAAGTAAGCAGAGCATTAATTGATTTATTGGAAATCTTTAGCATTGGAGGACAAAAGCTAAAGAAATTTGCAGATGATCTTTGGAAAAAAATTGCTGAGTGGTTTGTGAAGAATAAGAAATTGGTTGAAGGTTGGACAAATAAGATAAAAAAGTATTTATCGAAAGATGGAAAAACAGAAGAGTTCTTTACAAAAATTGATAAAAAAGTTTAATCTTGCAGGAGAAGAAATCTTATCTGCTAAGGAACTAAAAAATTTAAGACGTTTGTTACAAGAAACCTTTAATGTTGCGGTAAAGTTTGTAGATCTCCCCGCTGCCGCACTATTGTATCGTGTGGCTTTTTATTAAATTGTAACTACTCATATTGTATTATTTTTCACCTTTATAAAACATGTAATGATGAGTAGAAAATACAATTACTATTCTTTTCTATTTTTATAAATATAATTACAAAAAAACACCTGTCATTTTGACAAAAGAAAAAACACAAGAAATTTTTTATCAAAGATAAAGAGTACAGGAAGTGTACAGGAAGTGTACAGCGATAACATCATGACAAAATGACAAATTATGAAATTTTAGCTTTAAAATTTTCATGAAAAAATAAAACACGACACCGTTTGTCGCATTTACCGCATATATTTGTTTTAGAAAACAATCCGAAATGAAAAAAGATTTTTACCTTACGAGATATGCCTTGATCATTAAGAAATTAGAAAGCGCTCCGGCTACGTATTCGCAGATGGAAGATTATCTCCTTAATTCTTTTGAGTTTCAGGATGCGGGAATTAAGAGCTACTCTATTCGTACTTTACAAAGGGATATTCGTGAGATTTCAGATCTTTTTAATCTTTCTATTCACAACAAAAAGAAAGGTGACAATCGGTATTATATTGAAAGTCGCCCAATGATGGAAGTAGATGAGTACAACCAAAAATTACTCGAATCTTTTCAGGTAAGCAATGCCTTAAACAATCATCCAGACTTTGCCAATTTCATCTTTTTTGAAAGCAGAAAACCAACCGGAGTCGAGCATTTTTACGATCTTTTCTTTGCGATCAGAAACAAAAGAATTGTATTGTTTGAACACTACAATTACAAAAATAAACTGATGACTTCCCGGAAAGTTCATCCTTTAGCATTGAAAGAATCTAAAGACCGATGGTATCTCATTGCGATTGATACCAAAGACAAAGCGTTGAAATCTTTCGGTTTAGACAGGATTAATTATCTGGATGTTTCGCCACAAAAATTCAGAGAAAAATATAAGTACAACTTTAGAGAACATTTTAAAAATGCGTTTGGAGTGATGAATTTAACTGAACAAAATCCTCAAAAAATTGTAATGAAATGCAGCCGGCATCAGGGCGAATACATCAGAAGTTTTCCCTTGCATCTGTCTCAGAAAGAGACCAAAGAAACTCAGCACGATATTTATTTTGAGTTTTTCCTCCACCCTACTTACGATTTTATGCAGGAAATTTTATCGTTCGGAAAGGAAGTAAGAGTTTTAGAACCTATAAACTTAGTTGAAGACATCAAAAAACATTTGCAGGAATCACTAAACAGTTATTTGAAAGAATAGAATTTTGTATCTTTTTGATTATATTTACATAAATAATCATGTATTGAAGGCTTTATATCTATTTTTTATACTCATCTCAACATTTTGTTTTTCTCAGCAAACAGAAGAATTCAAGATGGTGAAAAATTATTATAACCAGCACAGAACAATGCTGAATACCGAGTTCAAAAAAAAGTTTGATACCGAAAAAAATCCTTTATATAAAGCTGCAGTTAAAAATGACTTCCTCTTTTTTATGAAAAAAATGGACAGCATTGAAAACGTTGCCCTGATTGCAGCCTTACTTAAAGTAAAAAATCTTGAAGATTTAAAAAAAATCAATTCTAAAACAGTTCTTTCTCCACAACAGGATTTTCCAAAATCGATTGAAAAAACGGCAGATTATCCTGGCGGAATGAATGCCTTGCGAAAAGAAGTAGCTCAGCTTTTTTATGGAGACGGTGTATTTTCTGAAAAAGGAAACATCAAAACCAATGTCGCATTTATTGTTGAAAAAGACGGAACCATTAGCGATGTAAAAGCTGAAGGTGATAACTTTACGTTCAATCGACAGGCAGAAATTGCCGTATACTCTGTTTCGGAAAAGTTTTCTCCGGCTTACACTAACGGAAACCCTGTAAGATACCGTTTCAGATTACCTTTGGTGCTGAATTTTGACTAACTAAAGACAATCATACAATTAGCTAAATTGGCTTTTACTCGATGGTAACTATTAGATTGTAGATTCTAAATTTCCCAGGAAATATTATATTGAAAAGCTTAGTTTTGCACTAAGCTTTTATTTTTATGTTTACAGACGAATATTTTATGAGAATGGCTTTTCAGGAGGCTGAGATTGCATTAGAAAAAGATGAGGTTCCTATCGGATGCGTGATCGTTGCTAACAATCGTGTGATTGCAAGAGCTCATAACCTTACTGAAACGCTAAACGATGTTACAGCACATGCCGAAATGCAGGCAATCACTTCAGCAGCCAATTTTTTAGGCGGAAAATATTTGATCAACTGTACACTGTATGTAACTTTAGAACCTTGCGTAATGTGCGCCGGAGCGCTTTCCTGGTCGCAAATTTCAAAAATAGTTATTGGAGCAAGAGATGAGCAACGCGGTTTCATCAATAAAAGCCTAAGTCTTCATCCCAAAACAGAGATCGTTTCAGGAGTTATGGAAAACGAATGTTCTACAATTGTGAAAGAGTTTTTTAAGGCCAAAAGATAAGGTTGAGGTTGAGGCTAAGGCTAAGGTTTACAAGAATCTCATCAGCCTTAGCCTCAACCTCACTTATAAATCTTTTCCAAGGAAATAAAGTCCTTTCAAGGTGTGAAGTCGGTCTGCAATATGAATTTTTTCCGTTAAAGGCTTGTAAACATGGGAAACTCCACCAGTTGCGATTACAAAACACTCATCATTCACTTCATTGTTTATTCTGTCAATAAAACCTTCTACCATTCCAAGAAAACCGTAAACCATTCCGCTTTGCATACAGGTAACGGTGTCTAAACCTAAAACAGATTTTGGCTTTACCAATTCAATTTCCGGAAGCTGAGCAGTCTGGCTGATTAGAGAATTCAAAGAAGTAATAATTCCGGGAGCGATAATTACGCCTAAAGTTTCGCCATCTTCAGCAACACAACTTGCGGTAAGTGCAGTCCCAAAATCTAAAACGATCTTCTTTCTTCCGGGATACATATTGTGAGCCGCCACCAGATTAGCATAGATATCTGTTCCCATTTGTTTAGATTTCGCAACCACTTCTGAAGGAGTCGTTCTATCAACCATTACAGGAGCAATCCCGTGAATTTTTCTGATCGCAGAAGTTATTTCTCTGGTTAATTGTGGTACTACAGAACCTATAATTACTTTTTTGATATTTTTAGGATCAATTTTATAGGTTTGATATAAGATCAACATTTGACCATGCAGTTCGTCTGCGGTGCGGTAAGGTTTTGTATTGATTATCCATGAAATATCACAGTTGTCGTCATCAAAAAGACCAAATCTGATATTGCTGTTTCCAACATTGATTACGATAGAATTCATTGACATATTTTTGAGCCGGAAACTCATCAGACTTTTTTAGCGAAAGATGAACAACCCTATTAATTTTTCAGAGGTAAAAATAGCACTTTTCTTTAAAAATATGCTTTCAAAATCAATGAAAATGGTCTATACTTGTAATGGCTTTATTTTAAATCAAACACTTATGCGAAATATTTTTGTATTCATTCTTATGATTCAGGCTTTAGCTGTAATGGCTCAGAAAAACATAAAAATGTACCCTGAAAGAAACGGTGACTCTATTATTTACTATGCAGACAATCATGAGATCTATCCCGTCTCTCTGGTTTTTAAAGGTCAGCCTGAAGTAAATAATATGAAAAAGCCCGAAATATTTAAAACAAAACAGGTGATTCCTGCAAAAACTACAAAAATGAGAGTAACTTATTTTGTGGTGAATGATAAACAAAAAGGCTGGGGTGTAAAAAAGATGCCCGGTTATCTTTCTTATATCGGAGATATTACTCAAAAAAATTACGACACCAATTATGCGTACAACTTACCATTTGGAAAAGGAAAAGCAATCTGGATTCATCAGGGTTACAACGGAACATTTTCGCATCAAAACGAAAATTCTTTAGATTTTATAATGCCTGAAGGAACAGAAATTTTTGCAGCAAGAGAGGGTTTAATTATCGATGTCGTACAAAATAATAATCAGGGTTGCCCAACCAGAAATTGCGCTCCTTACGGAAATTACATTTCAATTTTGCATCCGGACGGTACAATTGCACAGTATTATCACTTACAGCAAAATGGAGCGCAGGTGAAAATTGGTGATACAGTAACCAAAGGGCAACTCATCGCACTGAGCGGAAATACGGGTTGGAGCAGCGGTCCGCATTTACATTTCGTAACCTATTTACCAAGTGCAACAGGTGACAAAAACAGAATTACCGTAAAAACACTTTTTAAAACCGGATATGGGGATAAAGTTGAATATTTGGAAGAGAGAAAATCGTATTCGAGGGCGTATTAGATTTTATTTTTACGTAAACAGGTTTATTTAGATCTAAATACATTTTACTTTTGGTTAAAACAATACTGTTTGTAATCAAATAACTTTTACATTATTTTAAAACAACCTTGTTTGTCATAAAATGCAATTGCATTTGGATTAAAACAATCCTGTTTGTAACCAAATAACTTTTACTTTGATTACAAACAGTGGTAATTGAACTTAAATACATTTTTATAAATCGTAATAATGTTGATAGGATTTTATCCTATCCTTTAATAGATCGTCCCTTCGGGACTTTTAAGGAATTGTTAAAACAAAAAAGCTTCTGATTACTCAGAAGCTTCGTATTTGTTAAAAGAAATAATTTAGTAATTATCTTCTTCTCCTTTCATTTTTTCAGCGTTTTCAGCCATGATTACAGCATCGATCATTTCAGATATATCACCATTCATATAAGCATCAAGATTGTACATAGATTTACCGATTCTGTGATCTGTAACTCTTCCTTGAGGATAGTTGTAGGTTTTGATTTTTGCAGAACGGTCACCTGTAGAAACCATAGATTTACGTTGTGCAGCGATATCTCCCACTGATTTCTGAACTTCTATATCGTATAATTTGGTACGAAGCATTTCCATCGCCAACTCACGGTTTGCCAACTGAGAACGGGCTTGCTGACAAACGACAACCATTCCTGACGGTTTGTGCGTCAACTGCACCTTTGTTTCAACCTTGTTTACGTTTTGTCCACCCGCTCCACCAGAACGTGATGTCTGCATCTCGATATCTGCAGGATTCAATTCAAAATCTATTTCTTCCGCTTCCGGTAAAACGGCAACGGTAATAGCAGAAGTATGTACTCTACCCTGAGATTCTGTTTCAGGAACTCTTTGTACACGGTGTACGCCAGATTCAAATTTCATGATTCCATAAACACCGTCTCCTTCAATTTTCAGAATTAATTCTTTGTATCCTTTTGCAGCCTCGCTAGAATCTGTGATTTCATGCTTCCAGCCTTTGGTCTTAAAATACATGCTATAAGCCCTGTAGACATCTTCTACAAAAATCGCAGCTTCATCGCCACCAGTTCCGGCACGAAGTTCTACAATAACGTTTTTATCGTCTGCAGGATCTTTAGGAATCAAAAGAACTTTAAGCTCATCTTCCAAAGCAGGAATTTTTTCTAAAGCTTCATTCTTTTCAACTTTTGCCAATTCTACAAAATCTTTATCTGAGCCATCTGCAATGATTTCGTCAGACTCTGCAATAGTATCTAAAGCTCCTTTATATTGATCGTAAACTCTTACAATTTTCCCCAAATCACTATATTCTTTGTTTAAAGAAGAATATCTTTTCTGGTCTGAAATGACATCAGGTTGAATAATAAGATCAGCAACCTCATTATATCTCTGCTTTATCGCTTCTAATTTTGGAATTAATGATTTAGACATATTAAAAATTTAGTTTGCAAAGATACGGAATTGACAACGAAGAACAAAAGCCCATTTTCATGAGCTTTGATTTTTAATTTTATAATCCTAATGGAGAGCTAGTTTTCGCTTTCAAATTAGTTTTTCCCCCTGTTATCCTTGATTTCCTGAATCTTATTCTCGAAATATTCTTTTTTATTTGGATTTTTCTTTGCCAATACCAGGAATGCATTAATCGCTTTGGTATACAATTTCTGCTCAATGTAAAGATTGGCTAATGTCTCGGTCATCAAATGAGAAATATCGTCTGTTTTTTCTTTCACAACGAAATTCACCTCATCTTTTAACTGACTGATTTTAGGATTTTTTTCTATAAAAGATTCGATTACTTTATTCTTGATCTCAACTTTTGCCTTTTCAACTTCTTCGGTTCTTTCGATCTTTAGCCAGCTTTGCCAGGTATTGATAAAACCAGGAACATTACTGTCTAAAAGAGTTTGATTTTCCTGTTTTAAAGGCATTTCTTGCGCCTCTTCTTTTGGCTGATTTTCTTTCTCTTCTTTTTTTATGGGTAAACTTGAAATGTTTGTTCCAAAGAATGAAAAATTCATCACAGGAGCTTCTACTTTTTCAGTAGAATTCGTAATTTCAGGTTCTTTATTTTCAACTTCGTCAATTGTTTCCTCCTGAATATTTTCTGCAACAGTTTCCTGATTTTCTTCTTCTGAAATCGGTTCTTCAGAGATTTCTTTTACTTCTTCAGGTTTTTCATCCTGTTCAGAGCTAAGTTCTATTTTTTTGCTGAATGAATCTGGAACGTGAGATTCGATACTCATTGGTTTCCAGCCAGAATTCTCTTCTTTTACTTCTTCCAAAACAGGAGTTTCATTTTTCTCCTTTGAACCTTCTTCCTGAATTTCCTGATCGGTTTCTATTTTTTCCTCAGCTTGCGCTTCATTTTCATTTGAAACAACAAAATCCTGAGTTTCAGCAAAACTGATTTCTCCTCCATTTTCTTCTTCCGGCTCGTTGGCTTTTGTTTCAGCCTCTTTTTTATGAGCTTTCATCCTTTTTTCAACCTCTTCAATCAGACGTCGCATTTCGTCTTCATGTTTATTGATGCTGGACTTTTGCGTTTTTGCCGGATTTATTTGTTCAGAAACATTGGCTTCTATTTTAACTTCCGGTAAGAAAGAATCGGTTCCGTGAAAGCTTAATGTAGATTCATCATTTACTTTTTCAGCAACATCTTTAGTCGTAATCTTATCTTCATTGATGATCACTTCAGGATGTAAATTTTCTGTAGCAGATTCTTCTTCGACAATTTCTTTTAAATCTTTGTGTTCAACAGCTTCTTCTGTCGGAGCTTCTGTTTCAGGTTTAAAAGACTCTATTTCAAGAAAGCTAACCTCAGATTCATCATTAATTTTTTCTTCAGCTTTTTCAGAATCAATTTTATCTTCGTGAATGATTACTTCTGATTTTTCGACTTCAGTAACAGTTTCTTTTTCATAATTTTCAGCAGGATTTTCATCTCCAACGAATTCTTCTTTTACAATAGCTTTATCAGGCTCAAAAGCTGCGACTTCAAGAAAACTAACCTCAGATTCGTTATTAATTTTTTCAGAACTTTTTTCAGAGTCAAGCTTTTCTTCATGAATAATTTCCTCTGATTTTTCGACTTCTGCAACAACTTCTTTTTCAGTATTTTCAGCAGGAATTTCATCTCTAACAGATTCATCTTTCACAACATCTGCCTGAGGCGTAAATGACTCAGTTTTCAGAAGATTAGTTTCAGATTTGTCATTGATGCTTTCCGGAGTTTTTTCAGAATCAGTTTTATCTTCATTACTACTCTCATTAGAAACTTCTAAAGAAGGCTTTTTGTCTGATATTTTTTCTTCTTCAGCAATACGTTTAATTGGGAAAGAAGATTTTTGAGTGACAATCACTCCAGATTCCAAAGTAGATTCGAGGTCGATGGTTTCGGAATCTTTTTCTTCCAGATAATTTTCTTCACCTTCAAATAAAATCCTGTTACGTTCACCGTTAACGACTACATGTTTAATTTCAGCTTTTGGAGTAATCAAATTCTCAGAAATTGCTTTGTAATCGTGTTTCGGGAAAGTTCTTTTTTCTTTTACCCACCAAAAAGGCTCTTTGGTATTCTGAGCTTTATTTTTTTCAGCGGCATCCTCAATAACTTGAGGCTTTTTTTCTACCGTTTCAGTTTTTGTCTGCTGAATTTTTCCGTTAATCAGATGATAAAGAATTTTTTTATCGGTGGTATAAGCTGCAGTAGTCGACAACTCTTTCTGGTAATTTTCTTTATCAAAAAGATGAATGCCGTACAAATGCAAAGCCCGGATGTTTTGAATATAAGGGAAAGAATTAATTTCTTCTTTCAAAAGATGCAGATCTTCTGACTGTATATTTTTCGGATTTTTTAATAATTCTAAAACTCTAGCATTCATCATATTACCAGTTCGCTACAATGTCGTTAAATATTTTATTGATAATTCTATCCGTAACAAGCTTTACCTGAGAGGCTTCTATATCACTTTGAGAAAGATTGCTGTTGAATACCGCTTCATCAGAAAAAGTTTTCTCAAAACTCACGTCAGGATGCAGTTTGTTTTCGTAACGAACCTTCACTGTGATCGTCAGCTTATTCTGAGATTCCTGAATCGTTCCACCAGCGGTTGTCTGCTGCGTTGTAGAGCTGATCGTAGTTGGAGAAATTGAATAATCTGTAATTTCACCTTCAATCAAAATATCAGGATTCTGTTTCGTTCCTTTCAAAGTGGTACGCTGCAAAAATCTGTTTTGTATATCCGTAGAAAACTGCTGCGATAAAGTAGGGTTTACTAAGGCCGCATTATTTGGAAACTCGTTGATCTGCACAGTTTTTTCGTCTGTAAGAGACGAACCCGTAAAGGAATAACATGAGTTTAAAAATCCTACAGATATGATTAAAAGGAAAAGATTTTTCAGCTGATTCATTTTAAATAATTTTAATCTTAATATTTTTCTGTGATACCGATTTCGGTAATTTCGTCGTATTCAATTTGTTGAATAGCATCTTCATAAGCAAAATAATTAGCTGTATATGCAAAAGGAATTGTTAAGAAAAGTCCGATTCCACAAGCTATAATACCTATTTGTGCTAATATACTCACCACTAATGAGAATAAGAAAATGTTTAAAAGATTTCCCTTCGTCATTACTTTAGAAATATTCCAAGCGGTTTTAATATCGGTAATTCCTTTAAAGCTAATTAACGGCAAAATATAAAATCCTTTTAACAGGAAATAATAAATCGCAAATAACATCACGAACATATATGGGAACATTAAAATCGCAAAAAAAGGACTTACTTCTCCATTTGCATCTGCAGTTGCTCCGGCCAGACCTCCGAAAATAATAAAAGGGATATACAAAACGATTACTCCGCCAATAATAATTAATTGCAAAGTAAAATAAGACATGAAGTCTTTAAAATCAAAAATTTCGCCTGCGCTTGGATTTTGATTCTTGTTTAATTTACGTAGATATTGGTAGAAATTCCCCATTGCCAAAAGCCCACAAAACGGGATAATAGACATTAAGAAAGTGACCAAAAATCCTACGAAAACGCCTCCAAAGTCTTTCTTTAAAAGCTCAAAGCCTTTGTTGATGTATTCGCCAAATTTAAAATTGATCGGTTTAGGTGTTAAATTTACATTCATGATTTAAGTGTTGTTTATTCTTCTAAGTTATATTGTTTTATTTTCCTGTATAAAGTTCTCTGCGAAATCCCCAATTCATCTGCCGCTCTGTTTCTTCTTCCGTTGTGCTTTTCTAAAGCTTTTACAATTAAATCTTTCTCATTATTCTGAAGAGACAACGATTCCGGTCTGTTTTCTTCTACCTCAATATCTTCAAAATCTTCATAAGAATCGTCAGAATTTGAGATAATTGTAGGGTTCTGAACATTCTGATTACTGCTATTATTGTTTTCAAAATACAGCAACGAGTTGGCATTTGCAGACTGCTGAGGTTCAGGAGTATAAATCCTGCTTATCAAATTTTTCTCCTGATTGCTGAGATCTGCAGTTCCCCTATTTTTAATGAGTTCCGAAGTTAAGGATTTTAAATCATTAATATCATTTCGCATATCGAAGAGAATTTTGTACATAATTTCTCTTTCGTTGCCAAAATCAGTCTGCTTTTGTCCGCTCGGCTGATTTACAACCATTGGCAAATGAGCATCCATCGGAATATATTCTGTAAGTTTTGCAACGGAAACATTTCGCTCACGCTCTACAACCGTCATTTGCTCAACCAAATTCCTCAGCTGACGCACGTTTCCAGGGAAAGTATAGTTTTCGATGTAATGAATGGCACTTGGTTCCAGCTCCACTTCAGGCATTCTGTATTTTTCGGCAAAATCGATCGCAAATTTTCTAAAAAGAAGATGAATATCGCCTTTTCTTTCTCTTAAAGCAGGCATATCAATTTGCACCGTATTCAAACGATAAAACAAATCTTCACGGAATCTTCCATCATGAATTGCTTTCATCATATTAACATTGGTTGCGGCAACGATTCTTACATTGGTTTTCTGAACCTGCGAAGAACCTACTTTCATAAATTCACCGCTTTCCAGAACTCTCAACAAACGAACCTGTGTTTGTAAAGGCAATTCACCTACCTCATCCAGAAAAATAGTTCCGCCATCGGCAACCTCAAAATAACCTTTTCTGGTGGCAGTTGCTCCTGTAAAAGCTCCTTTTTCGTGCCCAAAAAGTTCGGAATCAATCGTTCCTTCAGGGATTGCGCCACAGTTGACAACAATATATGGTTGGTGTTTTCTTTTAGATTCCGAATGAATGATTTTTGGGATAAATTCTTTTCCTACACCACTTTCCCCAACTACCAAAACGGAAATATCGGTGGGTGCTACTTGAATAGATTTTTCTAAAGCTCGGTTTAAAGCCGGAAAATTTCCGATGATACCGAAGCGGTTTTTTATATTTTGAAGTTCGTTACTCATGAGTAAAATTTAGATTTGTTGATTAGATTTTGTCCACTTTATCACAGTAGATTCTTAATTAGCTGAAATGATTTGTTTAAATTTTAAACTGCAACATCTAAATAATCTTTATTTCTAATCTTTGAAACTTTACTTTTAAAATATAAGACTTCAGCAAAGACATTTTCTTTACTTCCTTTTAAAAAATTGATTAAAATCTGACAATGTTTTTCCTTTTCAGAAAAAGCGGTGTCCGTTTTATGATGAGAATGCTTTTGATTTTTTTTAGAGAAAAGATTTCCTAAAAGATCTGCTGCGTTTTGTTTGTCGCTTATTGCGAACTTGCGTCTAGATTTTTCGTTTAAAAATATCTTTTCTAATACATGGCTATCTTTAGAATTTAAAAACTGATTGTAAATTTCATACAGCTGTTTGCAGTCTTCACTTCTGAGATTCCCACTGCTGATTTGTGCCGAAATATTACTGCAGATAATTACCAACAATACACTGAGGCAATACTTATGAAATTTTTCCATTGTCTGAGTTTAAAATGTTAATAAAATCTTCTTTACTTGGCAAAACTGTAAGATATTTACTCGCAAAAACGTGCTCATTATCTTCTGGTAACGTATATCTTACTAATGCTTCGCTCTTATCCTGACAGAGAATAATTCCAATAGTTTTATTTTCGTCGTTTAATTTAACTTCCCGATCATAAAAGTTAACATACATCTGCATTTGACCAAGATCCTGATGTTTTAATTCGCCTATTTTTAAATCAATTAAAACAAAACATTTTAAAATCCTGTTGTAAAAAACCAAATCGATCTTAAAATGTTTTTCATCAAAAGTTATTCTTTTTTGTCTTGCTACAAAAGCAAAACCAGTTCCTAGTTCTAATAGAAAATGTTCTAATTTATCTATTAATTCGGTTTCCAATTCGTTTTCAGAATAATTTGGCTTTTCAGATAATCCAAGAAATTCCAAAACATAGGGATCTTTTATAAGATCTTTTGGTTTTTCTACAACTTGTCCCTTTTCAGAAAGTTGAATAACTTCTTCTTTATTTTTACTTAAAGATAATCTTGCGTATAACGCTGAGTCATATTGTCTTTGTAATTCTCTTAAGCTCCAATTATTTTTAAAGCTTTCGATTTCGTAAAATTTTCTTTCGTTGATATCTTTAATGCGCATTAGTTTCAAATAATGCGACCATGAAAGATTGAAGTTAGTGGCAGGAAAATGTTCTTTTGATATGTTTTCTTTGTTAACATTTTGAAATTCGTCAGACAGTGTCTGACCAATTGAAGACTTGACTTCCGCAGAAAGTGTCTGTGGAATTGAATATGACAAATAAAATTGTCTCATTTGTTTTAAATTCGTTACCGAAAATCCTTTTCCGAATTTCTCCATCAAATGAGTCGATAGGTCTTCAAGCAAAGCTTTACCATATTCTGCGCGATTTTCACCGTTTTGTTCGTCTTCTACAATCATTCTGCCAATCTCAAAATAGGTAATTACCATTGTCTGATTAACAGCCACAACCATTTTCTTTCTTGCATTATCAAGTAATGCAGAAATATTCTGAAAAAGATCATTTGGTTGCAGATTGCTCATTCTACTTTAATAAAGTTAAAAATCTAAAGATTACAAACTTTAAACTATTTCACTGTTTCCCCTAAAAGTGTGCCTTGCGTATTGTTGAATACAAAAACATTCACAATGTCACCCATATTTTGACCTTCCTGCATATCAAAAACACAAACGGCATTTTGGGAATTCCTGCCTTTCCATTGGTTTTTGTTCTTTTTAGAAATTCCTTCAATTAAAACTTCATGAACTCTACCAACATAACCTTCCATTCTTTTTCTTGAAAGCTCGCCCTGCAAAGCAATTACTTCTGCGAGACGTCTTTGCTTTACATCTGCAGGGATATCATCTTCCATTTTCTTGTGAGCGGGAGTTCCCGGTCTTTCGGAGTAAGAGAACATATAGCCATAATCGTATTCTACTTCACGCATCAAGCTCATCGTTAATTGATGATCCTCTTCAGTTTCAGAACAAAAACCGATAATCATATCTTGTGAAAATGAAATATCCGGAACGATTTCTTTTCCTTTTTTAATTAAATCTAAATATTCCTGACGTGTATGCTGACGGTTCATCAATTGCAAAATCCTGTCACTTCCACTTTGTACCGGTAAATGAACGTATTTGCAGATATTATCGTGCTTGGCAATCATTTTAAAAACCTCTTCCGTCATTTCGTGAGGATTGGAAGTTGAGAATCGGATTCTCATTTTTGGAACTGCAACCGCAACCATATCTAAAAGCTGAGCAAAATTAACTGCTGTTAATTTTTGCATTTCTGATGCTTTTCCAAAATCTTTTTTAGGACCGCCTCCGTACCAAAGGTAAGAATCAACGTTTTGACCTAATAAAGTAATTTCTTTATAACCGTTTTCCCATAAATTTTTACATTCTTCAATAATTGAATGCGGGTCACGGCTTCTTTCGCGACCTCTGGTAAACGGAACTACGCAAAAAGTACACATATTATCGCAACCTCTCGTAATGGTCACGAAAGCTGTAACTCCATTTCCGCCTAAACGGACAGGATTAATATCTGCGTATGTTTCTTCTTTTGAAAGAATAACATTGATGGCATCTCTACCGCCTTCAGTTTCTTTTAAAAGATTGGGTAAATCTCTGTATGCATCGGGACCGACCACCAAGTCTACAAGCTGTTCTTCTTCTAAAAATTTGGTTTTAAGCCTTTCAGCCATACAACCCAAAACACCAACCGTCATGTTTGGTCGTTCTTTTTTTAGATTTTTGAACTGAGCAAGACGCATTCTCACGGTTTGCTCTGCTTTTTCACGAATCGAACAGGTATTAAGAAGAATTAAATCAGCTTCTTCCACTTTAAGAGTAGTATTGTAACCCTGCTCATTAAGAATTGATGCAACAATTTCAGAATCAGAAAAATTCATCTGACAGCCATAGCTTTCTAAGAATAGTTTCTTAGAATTTCCATCTTTTTCTGCAATTGCAAAAGCTTCTCCCTGTTTGGTTTCGTCTATATATTTTTCCTGCACTTTTTTCAAAATTTGAGATTTGACATTTAAAATTTAAGGCTCAAAAGCTACAAAAGTTTTAAGCTTAATTTTAATTTCAAATTAAATTAGTTTGTAAAGATACAAAATCTAGTGACAGAATGGCAGAGCTTGATTTTAATAAAAGTTAATTTTTTAAGACTGTCTTTTTAAGCTTAGTGAAGAAAATATTTAATATAAATCTCTATTTCACAGGCTCAAATGACAAATTCATTTCTTTTACATTAAAAATCTACTAATTTTCGTCTCCCGTACGATGTTCAGTAAATGACGTTGTAAATTGCACAGGAAAAGCTATACGCTGTTTTATAGGAATATTAGAATAAATTGCAGGCATCCAAGTCTTATCTAGCCTTCTCATGGTTCTTATAACATCTACATTGAAAGCTTTATTATCTACAGGCGGATAGATTCTGATGTTTGAAATCTGACCTTTTTGATTGATATAAAACTCTAAATTGATAACACCCTGTATTTGATAATCCCTGAAAAGAGTTCTAAAATTAGCATTAAACTCTCTTTGAAATTCTTTAAAACCAGTTGGATATTTTGCATATTTTATAAAACTTTGTCCATCATATCCGGGTTTATAATCAGCCATAAGATCCGGCGGATAGATAATAAATTCTGTGATAGCGCCAAACTGCATTCCTTTTACTTCTGCAGGTTTCCACTTTTCAAGATTTTTTATGATTTCCATAGACAAATCGTAAGCACACTTATTTTTTGAAATATTTTCGGGATCGCTATCCTGAATAAGTTTAATTACTTTCTCTTTGGTAACGATAATCCTCGGTTGATAAATTTGATTATTATCACATTCTTTCGCATTAGATTTCACAAGATAATCGTGTGCTTCTTTGTAAAAACCGGTCAGTCCGCCTTCATAAAAATCTTGTTTTTTCGGATACTCGTCCAGAATTTGAGCTTTAAAAAACAGTGTGCTTAAAAGAAATAGAAAAACATAAAATTTATATCTCATCATGAAAAATTTAATAAGAAAACCATTGCAAAAAATACAATCGCGAAAATAATGATTTAATTCATTTAGTGGTGTATTTTAATGATAATTAATCACTAAAATGGTTTCATTAAAAATTTGAAAAAAATATTTTTATCAAATTACATGTCGGCAGATAATGATGAGAAGCTCATCTTCAGTTTCATTTCAGATTTTACAGGCTGTCCGTTACACATTGCAGGTTTCCAGTCTTTTTTTATTCTTCTTACCACATATTGCATGTCATCAAAGAAGACTTCACTGTTCAACACTTTCGGTTCTCCTGTTACATCGACTACTTTACCCATTGCATCAATAGTCAAGGTAAATGTAAAATCACCGGTCAAAGTATAAAAATCTGAATTGAGATACGTGTACATATATTTTCTGAGAATCTCTTTATAAGCCGCAGCTCCACCTTCAAAACTCGCTACCTGAAAATCGTTGCAACCCTTCACTGCAACTTGCAAAAAAGGTTCTTTAATGTCTATTTTTAAAAGATTTTTATTGTTTTCGACAATAAATGACTCGTCTCTGTCTTCTAGATCCTGTGCCATTGCAAAATTTGCAGCAATTAGTCCGATAAATAATACAAGTGTTTTCATTGGATTTTTTAAAATTTAGCTAAAAGAGACCTAGAGTTTGTTTAAATTTCATCAAATTATTTCCCCCTGCCTTAAAGGGAGTAATTTGATGAATTTTCACGACATCTTTCCGCCCTTTAGAGTTGGAGTAAAGAAAATGCCTTTAAAATTATTTCCTCGGCTCTAAAGGGAGTACCTTTAATGAAATTCAAACAGATTCTTATCCTATTTCATTATTAATCTGAACCTTACTTCCTGTTTCCTTAAGCATTAGCGAAACAATAATCGCCAAAACAATTCCGCCAATCCAGAATAATACGGAATGCTGAAAATGCAGATCGCCAGAAGAAACTTTCCCCAAACTTTCCCCAAACCATTTGCTGAAAATAGGGCTTAATAAAGTGGTGACTCCAAAAGTGATAAAATTAATAGCTCCCGTAGCACTTCCTTTTACATAATCCGGATTGGCCTCTTTAATTACAGAATACGGAATCATCGCCGCTCCTGAACCTATTCCAAAAATAAACATGCTTATTTTGGCAGGATATAAATCTGGCAGGTAAATCAACTGTAATAAGCTAATGATCATCAGAACGGCACCACCAATCAAAACAGGCTTTCTTCGGCCTATTTTATCGGTAATAAAACCAAGTAAAGGACATCCGAAAACCCAGCCAAAAGCAACCATCGCGCTCGTAATTGCTGCATCATGAAAAACAAACTGTTTATCTTTCTCGAAAAAAGCAACCGCCCAAGTCATGGCAAATATCGTTGTCGGAGCAAAAAGTAACCCTGAAGTAATCCCGCAAAGCCAGGATTGAGGATTTTTAAAAACGATTTTATATGGTTCTAAATACCCGATATGTTGACTTTGAGTCGCCTCTAAATCCTTCGCTTTTTTTTCACTGGGAATAATAAAGAAGAGACCGAAAGCGGTAATAATCGTTGCAATTCCTGACCAAAGCCAAAATGTATAAATATTAACACCCTCTTCTATCCAAGGTCCTACTACAAATTGCCCGGCAGTTCCGCCTAACATTCCTATACATTGCGTAAAACCAATCGCTGTCGCTAAAGATTTTGACGAAAAACCTTTACTCGCAAGATAAACACATCCAGGAAAAGCAAATGCGCATCCCGCTCCCTGCAAAAGTCTTCCCGAAACTCCTGCAACCTGAGTTGAAAGCAAAAACAACAAGCAACCAATTCCCAGAATTAAGGTTCCAACGAAAAGAGATTTTTTTGCACCGAATTTATCTAAAGCAATGCCGGCAATTAAGCTGCATGTAGAATACGTGTAATAATAAGTTCCTATCATGCTGATGAGTTTCAGCTCGGTTGTATTAAAATTATCAACCAATTGAGGAATCATTACTGCAGGAGCAGACCGTATTACATAATCTAAAAAGTAAAAAATCAAACCAATTGCCCACGCAATAATATAGAATTTCTTTAAAGAACCACTCATTACAATAATCCTTTAATATGTTTATAATTGGTTTTAACGGTTTCTAAAGCTTCTTCCATTTTACCGCCGAGCATCAACTGAGCCATAGACTTTGTCATCCCGATCACCTGATCAAATTCAATTTTTGGAGGAAGCGCCAATGCATTAGGATTTGTGAAAATATTTAATAAATAAGGTCCGTCATGCTGAAGGCAATCATTAATAGCTGTCTCAACTTCTTCTGGTTTATGAACATTTTTCCCGGGGTAACCCATCGCCTGTGCGATCATTCCAAAATCAGGGTTAATCATATCGGTTTCATTATCGGGCATTCCGCCAACTTCCATTTCCAGCTTTACCATTCCAAGCGCTCTGTTGTTAAAAACAATCAATTTTACCGGAAGTTTATACTGAAAAATAGTCGCCATATCTCCTAATAACATCGATAAACCGCCGTCTCCACACATCGCAATCACCTGTCGATCCGGATGAGCCAAAGAAGCACCAATCGCCATTGGCATTGCATTCGCCATAGAGCCATGATTGAATGAGCCCAACATTTTACGCTCGCCTGTTCCTGTAATAAATCTTGCTCCCCAAACACAGCACATTCCTGTGTCTACTGTAAAAATCGCATCTTTTTTTGCTAATTTATCTAAAGTATGAGCTACATATTCCGGTTGAATAGCATCTTCTTTTCCGAAATCTTTCACATACGTCAACTGTTGTTCTTTTACTTTTTCATAAAACTCCAACTGTTGATTAAGGAAATGAACATCTGTTTTTTCTTTTAGTAAAGGCAATAATGCTTTTATTGTTTCTTTAACGTCTCCTGTTAATCCCAAATCCAGCTTAGCTCTTCTGCCTAAGCGTTCCGGACTTTCATCAATTTGAATGATTTTATTTTTAACGGGCATAAATTTTTGATATGGAAAATCTGTCCCTAAAAGCAACAACAAATCAGCTTCATGCATCGCGTGATAAGCGGAAGGAAAACCTAAAAGTCCCGTCAATCCTACTTCGTTAGGATTATTGGGTTGAATTGCCATTTTTCCTCGGAAAGAATATCCTACCGGAGATTTTAAATATTTTGAAAGTTCTATAACTTCATCACTTGCCTTTTCTGCTCCGATTCCGCAGTAGATCGTTACTTTTTCGCTTTCGTTAATTAGATTCGCCAATTGATTCAATTCTTCATCTGAAGGTCGAATAACCGGATTTGTTTTAAATATCTGATTGGAAGTGGTTGCTTCTTCAGCATCCAATTCTGAAACATCGCCCGGAAGACCAATTACTGCAACTCCTTTTTTAGAAATAGCATGTTGAATCGCCGTTTGAAGAGTTCGTTGTACCTGCTCCGGTCTGGTGATCATCTGATTGTAATAACTGCAATCATCAAATAATTTTATCGTATTGGTTTCCTGGAAAAAATCCATCCCCATTTCTTCACTAGGAATTGTAGAGGCAATCACCAACATCGGAACATGAGATCGGTGCGCTTCATACACCCCATTTATTAAATGAACGTGTCCCGGACCGCAGCTTCCTGCACAAACTGCAAAACCATCCAATTCCGCTTCTGCCGCCGCTGCGTAAGCCCCAACTTCCTCATGTCTCACATGAATCCATTCGATACTGCTTTTTTTAACGGCAATATTCAGATGATTAAGACTGTCGCCTGTTACAGCGTAAATTCTTTTCACATTCGCATTTTCGAGCATTTCAACAATTTGCTCAGCTATATTTTTAGCCATAATTATATTTTTGGTGATTATTCGTCAAATGGAAATACGGAAATTGTCGTGATCAGTTAATTTAATATTCTTTTAAAATTGATTCCTATCAAAATTAATTAATAATTTAGGATTTTCCCTCGAACTCAATGTTAAAGTTTTATTAGAATACCTTCTTATAACCATAAAAAAATACTCCGTAATTTCTTACGGAGTTGATATTTTTAAATTACTTCAATCTGATTTCTCAAAAGATCTTCAAACTCATCTCTTTTTCTGATCAAATGAGCTTTTCCGTCTAAGAAAAGAACTTCTGCAGGTTTTAATCTTGAATTGAAATTGGAACTCATCTCAAACCCGTAAGCTCCAGCATTATGAAATGCCAAAATATCACCTTCTCTTACTTCGTTCAGCTTTCTGTCCCAAGCAAAAGTATCGGTTTCACAAATATTTCCTACAACTGTGTAAATTCTTTCTGCCCCCTTCGGATTAGATAAATTTTCAATCTGGTGATAAGAATCGTAAAACATCGGACGGATCAAATGATTGAATCCTGAATTTACTCCTACAAAAACCGTTGCTGTAGTTTGTTTGATGACATTTGCTTTCACCAAAAGGTATCCGCTTTTTCCAACCAAGAATTTTCCAGGCTCAAACCACAGTTCAAATTTCTTTCCGGTAGATTTTGAGAATTCTGCAATTACTTTTTCTACTTTTTTGCCTAAAGTTTTCACATCGGTTTCTTCCTCGCTGTCCTGATAAGGAATTTTGAAACCGCTTCCCATATCCAGATATTTCAGATTAGGGAAATGCTCAGACAATTCCAACATAATTTCTAAAGCCTGAAGGAAAACATCAGGATCTTTAATTTCGCTTCCGGTATGCATGTGAAGACCTTCCACATTCAGATTGGTAGACTTCATCACTCTTTCAATATGACGAACCTGGTGAATAGAAATTCCGAATTTAGAATCGATATGTCCTGTAGAAATTTTGTAATTACCACCTGCAAAAATATGCGGATTAATTCTTACCAAAATCGGATAAGTGTTACCATATTTATTACCGAACTGCTCTAGAATAGATATGTTATCGATATTGATGTGAACTCCGTGAGTCATTGCTTCCTCGATCTCAGCCAAATCGACACAATTGGGAGTGAATAAGATTTTCTCTTTGGTGAAACCTGCCTTTAGACCTAATTTAACTTCATTAATAGATACACAATCCAAAGAAGCACCCAAGTTCTTGACATATTTCAAGATATTGATGTTTGTCAGTGCCTTCGCAGCATAGAAGAACTTTGTGTGTTTTAAAAAAGAAGATGTAAGTTTTTCGTATTGAACTTTAATCGATTCTGCGTCGTAAACGTACACCGGTGTGCCAAATTCATTGGCGATCTTTAATAATTCTTTTGAATTCATATTTTAAATTTTACATAAAAAAAGGCAGATTCTTCGAAAAGAGTCTGCCACAATAATTATTTTTTATGCAAGGCAACTCCTTAAATATTCCAAACCTTAGAGAACTTTACAGTTCCCTTTTTTCCAGTTTTCTTTTGTTTAAAATTTTGCATTGCTTTTTTTATTCTCTTGCAAAAATACTATTTATTTTGCAAACATTAATTTGAAAGTATTTTCTCTTTGATAAAAAGACATTTTATTACAACATGTTCTCTTATTTCGGTAACGGTAAAGTTTCGAAATCACCCTTTAGCAGAGCCAATTGTAAGTCATTGATGAGGTCGTTCGCCGACAAAGGCAAATCAAGTTTTAACTTTGAAAGTTTGCTCATCGTCTGAATCTGCGTAAACAACTCATAAAAACCATAAGAAGTAACTTTTCCGTTTTCAATGATAAGAAATAGTTTTTCACCCAATTTTCTACCCGTTCCCAGCCAAAGTTCGTTTCGTTTTCTGAAATCGATCTTCTTTTTGAAAACATTGACATCTTTGAATTCTTCTATTTTACTGATAAACTGAACCGCTTTTGAGCCTTGTGTAAAAGCTTTGAATTTAAGAATCGGTTTTTCGGTTTTATTTAATGTATTTTTTTCGACTAAATATTTATCATTTCTGAAATACAGTCCGAAAGGCAATACTTCCCTCTTTTTTATTCCTTTTGAGTTTAAAATCAGCTTGGCAATAATATCGGTTCCTGTCAATTCAAAATTGATTTGCTCAACGCCAGTCTGAATATGTTCCCATTTTTTTGATTTGGAGTTAAAAAGCTTTTTAGAAAACTTATTAATATCCTGCACATAATCGGAAAAAATAATCTTCCCAGCTTCATTCTGGAAATAAACAAAACCTTTTTCGCTTGGCAAATCCTGAGTTAACAGTTTTATTTTGTTGATATAAGTCTTTGCATTGGTTTCGTCGTGCTGTTTCTGAATAATCTCGTTTTCGGTATCTTTTGAGATTAATAGCTTAAACAATTCTAAAGTCGCTCTTGCATCACCTTCTGCACGATGTGCATTTACCAAAGGAATACCCAAAGATTTCACCAGTTTACTTAATGAATAACTTACCTCATCGGGAATCAGTTTTTTCGCTAATGGAATTGTATCTAAAGTATTGATTTTGAAATCATAACCAAGCCTCTGAAACGATTGACGCAGCATTCTGTAATCGAAATCAATATTATGACCTACTAAAGTGGTATTTTCGGTAATTTCTACTACTCTTTTGGCCAATTCGTGAAATTTCGGAGCCGTTTTCACCATTTTCGGGCTTATATTAGTCAGCTTCTGAACAAACGGTGTAATATCGCTTTCCGGATTTACGAGTGAAATAAACTGGTCTACAATTTTGTGACCGTCATACCTGAAAATAGCGATATCGATAATGCATTCTTTTCTAAAACCTGCACCATTGCTTTCTATATCTATGATTGAATACATTTATTACGTTTTAACCTGAATTTTTTTATCAAACATGAACTTTTGAAAATTTACAAAAGTACATCTGCTAAATTAATAAAAATCACGTCAAAAAAAGTAAAATGATTTCAAACTATATACTATTAGTTAAAACAGATATCATCATAAAAGATTATTTATATTTTGTAATTTTGGTCTGGTAAGAAGATTTTTCAGTAGTTACTTGTATAATATAATTTCCCAGTTTCAATTCTTTTAAATCAATCTTATTATCTGGATTAATAAAATTTTTAACTTGCCTTCCTGATACATCGTAAACTTTTATGTTTTGAAGTCTCTCTTTTGTATTAATATTTACAATATCAGAAACAAAAGTAGGATAAACAATTTTCATTTTTTTCGAATTTTCTTGTGTATGCAAATTTGGAGAACGGATGTATCTTAAAACCACATAGTTTTGATTTTTAATACTAGGAACGTTGGAGTTGGGCAAAACTGTTACAGAACCTACAACAAGCGTTTTTCCAGTAGATAACAAAACAACTTTAGCGGGATACTGATTGTAATGATTGGGTTCCATAACATTAGTAAGAACCTGTCCGTTATTCATATATCCGGAATCTATTGTTAAATCTGCCTTTAGTCCAACTGTTTTATATAATTGATAATTTACAAAAGGACCGTCAATAATATACTTTGAAAGAATGATTTTTTTATCATAAGTAATTGTAGCTGCTGAAAAATTTTCATTATGAGGATTTTTTATAAAACCATTTACTCCGAAAGTGGTGTCTAAAATACCATATTTCGTTAGTTGATAAAAGTTCCCTCCTACAATTGTAAATATTTTGTCATTTGGAAAAATTGCACAATCAAGAATTTTTTTATTTTCTTCAGCCATTAAAGCCTGTACTGAAATCCCACCGATTCCATATGTAGGATCTATAGTTCCATCCAAAAAGACTCTTGCTATCGAAAGACTTACATTAAAACTTGAGTTTTCGGATAATCCTATGGCTAATAATTTATTAGAAACAATCTTTAATCGCTGGAAGTTATTATAAGATGTACTAGCATCATCCACGATTAATGTTCCGACACCATTAAAGGTTGTATTTATTGAACCATCGAAATTGATGCTTCCGATGAATCCGTCATTACTGATTCTTCCAGCAACATATATGACATTGTTATGGCTAATCATATCATAAAGCTCTAAAAGATTTCCGCTTATCAAAGGCAATCTGGCAATTCCATTATTTCCAAATGTTGTGTCTAATAAACCATCCGAGTTTATTTTTAAAAATACAATATCACTGTTAAGATTACTGCCTTCCTCATATCCTGCACCAGAAATAATCATACTTCCATCATTTTGCAGTAAAATCTTCGAGGTAACATTGAACAAATTTTTCTGAGCCATATATGTTGAATAGCGAAAAACGCCATTATTCCCAAAGGAGCTATCCAAAGTTCCATCTATATTTAATCTGAAAACCGTACCAAAAATAGGCTCGAAAAAGCCGGAACTACTGTGTGATGTTCCTAAACAAATCACTTTGCCATCTGGCTGTTCAACGACATCCGTAATATATTCTGTACTGTTATTAGGATAATGAAAAACTGTATCTAGAAAGAATTTTCCAGTTCCATTAAATGACGTATCTAGATATGAATTTTGCGAAAAATAAAATAAAGGAAATATCAATATAAATAAAAAAATATCTTTAGTTCTCATTAGTTTAATTTTTTGATTTTAGCATTATAAGTAATAGTACTCCCAGGACCTCTAGTTTTGTTAAACCCTCCAATAATGATTTTATTATCAGATGTTAATCCCATTCGACCTACAATTTCAAAAAAATCATTAGGATTGTTATCTTCCATATCAGAGAAGAAACCATTATTTTGTGCACCAAATGTAGTATCAAAAGAACCGGTTCCATTTAATCTAAAAACAAACCCATGATCTGATATTCCTTGTTTTGTTCTTTTGCCCGAAATTAGAATTTTATCATCACTTTGCACCTTTACATCAAAGAAATAAACATTCGAGTCTGTACCATAAGAATAGGAAAAGATTCCATTACTTCCATAGGTTACATCTAAAACTCCAGAGGAATTATATTTTTCTATTTCAATTCTCTGAGTGAAGTTTTCTGTTTTCTCAGTAATCAGATAGACGTTATTGGTATTATCTAAAACTATTTTTTTAAATAAATTTCCATTAGACGGTGTGTAAGAAACCTCTACAATTCCATTATTTCCAAAATTCATAACAGGGATCCCTTCAAGATCATATAGTTTTATAATTTTTTTATCTGTCGTGAAATCTACAGTAACAATTCTCTGGCTTGTTAAATCTATTTTAGTAAAATCTACATCAGCAGAACTAGAACTAGAGCCTATAATGGGTAAATACTGATTATTATTCGCAAAAGAAGTATCAATACTTCCATCTAAATTATATCTGCATAATAACGGATTAGGAAGTTGTGTAGAATAAGGTGTAGAATAGTAAGCATAGATTTTATTCTTAACAGCAGAGTAATTCATACCATTGATGTACATTTGATTTGCTCCTTGAAAATCTTTAAATTCGAAGTTGTAAATAATCATTCCGCTGTCATTAAGCATTATATTGTACGATTGCGTCGCTGTTCCTGGTCTGGTAACATTAGCAACTATTCTATTATTAGGAAGTAAATCAAAACGACTAATATCAATATCCGTAAAGGTTCCGTTATTTCCGAAGGATGTGTCTAAAATTCCGTTGTTCAAATATCTTTTTAACTGTTTTTGATATAAAACATAAATTTTGCCATCCTGCCTTATTTTAACATCACTCACACTGCGTGGATTGGCTTGTCCACAAGTTGATGGTGAGACCGAAATATTTTGTGTAGAGCCAAACTGAATATATCTTCCCATAGTTTCTCTACAAAATCTATTACCCAACATTGTAATCTCCCCACCAGAATTGCCCAAAGGCAAAATCCCAAAAGCTCCTGCAACCAAATAATCATCATAGAAACTTATATTATGAATAACTCCTGCATAAGGATGAGGATTTGGATTACCATCAGTATAAAATTGTTGATAAAAAACATCTTTATAGGAAGTACTTTTTTTATATCCTAAAGCGTAAATTGTTTCTTCATTATAGTTATTTATTTTCACATCAATATAATTAATAACATCTTCTTTTGTTCCTGCATCGAAACTAACTTTTCCTGTTCCGTTGAAAGATGTATCCAAACTCCCATCAGCGTTTAATCTGACAATTGCTGCATCAATATTTGTTGCTGTTTTTGTACAGTATCCTGCTAATAATACTTTTCCATTGTCTAAAATCTTTATTGAGTTTAACTGATCGTTTTGTCCATAAAAATCAATAGTTTTAATTCCATTAATCCCAAAAGTATTATCATAGCTTCCGTCAGCATTTAATTTTGCAATGAAAAAGTCTGTGTTTGAGCCATTTTTAGCTGTTCCCGATATCATGATTTTATTATCTGATAAAATCTTTAAGGTTTTTATTTCTGATTTAGTTCCGATTGTGTAAAAAACAAAGCCTTTTTGATTGAAAGTCTTATCTGTGTAACCATCAGAAATATTATATCGTACAATTACTGATTTATCGCCCGCTCTACCTCCAATCCATATTTTATTATCTTTGATATCAATTGCATTTGCTGCATCATCATTTGTAAAATCCGTGATCACTTTATTATCTCTGCTAAAAGTTCCAAGAACGGGCAATGTTGCATTCTTTGCAACAAGTTTTACAATCGCAATATTCTTATTGTTTTTGTCGTTAGCATAGCCGGCAAGATAAACATTGCTTCCATAATGCTTAATAGAATTTGCTCTAGAACCATTATCTCCTACTGGAATAGACAATGTTTTATGTGATGCTGAATTATAAAAAAAGAAGGAATCTTTATTTGAAAACATATCCTCTGGAAAAGGTGGAGAATTATCAGTTTTTCCCACACTATATCCTGCAATATACAATGTATCATTGTCATAATTTATTGCCGAAAGAATACTCTTAAACTCATTTTCAACATAATTATACTCTCCTAATCCGAAATTTGAATCTAAAATTCCCTGTTGTGAAAATGCTAATAAGGGCAAGGTAAAAAGAAGTGTGTTTAAATATTTTTTCATAAGTGTTTTTTATTTTTTTATAATTCTAACCGATTTTAAGAAGCCATTAGCTTCATATTTCACTACATAATTCCCTGTAACTAAATCAGAAAGATTAATTGCAACTTTATTATCATAACCAGAGTCAAATGTTTGCTTTTTCACCAATTTTCCGGACATATCATATACAGAAATCACAATATTAGTTTTAATGCTTTTTGTATTGGCATATAAAAAGTCCCGTACAGGGTTCGGATAAACTTTCAAAATATTATCCTCTCCGTTTATATCATCTGTACTTAAATTGATTGATTTTAAAATTTTAAATACTAAAAAATCTGAATTAAATCTTCCTCCTCCATATATACTCCCATCTGATGCAATTTGAATACTTTGCAAATTAACCGGTGAATCTGATGGTGAAGTAGCAGATCCATCATAAATAAAATAATTGAAATTCCCTTGATTTGCAAAAGTAATATCAATATTCCCATCCAAATTATAACGTGTAATCCACATTGAATTCCCTCCGCTAATTGACTCGTTTCCAGCTATGTATAATTGATTATTATTTAAAACAATATCATTAATAATATATCGTGAAGATAAACTCCAGCAAAGCCAAGGGTTTCCGCTCGGATTATAGAAAAAGTTAGAAATCGTTTGAGATTGCAAATCAAATCTTAATATTCTGTGATCGCAATCATTTATCTGAGTAATAATGTAAGCATAAGTATTAGAATTGTCTAAGATTACTTTCTTAAAAACTCCTGGCTTATCATAAATACTTGGAACATCATCATAACCAAAATTTAGATCAATCATTCCATCTAGATTTACTTTTCTGATAATATTATATCTTGTAACAATTGTGGGATTGTTATTAATTTGCTTTTGACTATACCCAACAATTAAAATTTTACCATCATTTAAGAGTTGTGCGTCATTAATACTCTCAACTGTTCCTAAATCCAAAGTAATAGTTCCCTGATTTCCAAAAGAAAAATCAAGGAAACCATCTGCATTATATTTTTCTATACACAAATCATCTCCTTTTTTTCCAAAAATATAAATCTTGCCGTTTGGCAGGATCAGCAATTTATTAAATTCTAAATTTGGTATCGGTTCAAAGTGTTTCTTTCCATTAAATCCAAAATTATCATCAAGAACACCGTTTTGGTTTATTTTAATTAAACCCTGCTCGGAAAGAATAAGTAATGAACCATCTGCATATTCGTAAATATCTTTAGTGGCTGTAGATCTGTGATAAGAGTCGAAATAATAGTGAGCTTTTCCCTGATATCCAAACGAATTATCCAGCCCGGAAGTAAGGCTGTGTTTTAAAACGCCAAAACCGCTCTCATAAAACTTATAATCTTGAAGAGAAACTTCTCCGATAGAATAAATTGAATTATTGGATAATTTAATATTTGAAATATTATCAAAGCTTTTGGCTTTATAATCGGTTTGTAAAAAACCTATGCCGTTGAAATTTGAGTCTAAGAGCTGACTCTGCCCATTCGCTTTTAAAACAAAAAGCGACATGAGCACAATAGTTAATTGTGTTCTCATCTGTGTTTTTAATTGTGTTTGAAATAATTTCTATAAAAATAAGAAAAAAACCGAAACGAAGTTAGATATTGTTAATCAAATATTTACCTCGTCTTTCTTCCCAAGCCAAACATTCCCAAAATAGCTTTTGCACCTTCTCTCATTAATGTATTGGCAAAAGTTCTTCCTGCACTGCTTTTTAATACTTGCTCAAACATTCCCGGCTGTTCTTTTACCGGTTTTGTTTTTTGTGTAGGCGCAGAATTCTGAACTGCGAGTTCCATTCTTTTAACTAAAATTTCGTAGGCAGATTCTCTGTCGATTGGCTTTTCATATTTTGAAACCAGAGCAGACTTTGATGTCAATTCAGAAACTTCAGCATCATTCAACACATCCATTCTTGATTCTGGTGAAATCAAATAAGTATGAACCAAAGGCGTCGGAATCCCTTTTTCATCCAAAGCTGTGATA
This sequence comes from Chryseobacterium indoltheticum, assembly GCF_003815915.1. Lineage (NCBI taxonomy): Bacteria > Pseudomonadati > Bacteroidota > Flavobacteriia > Flavobacteriales > Weeksellaceae > Chryseobacterium > Chryseobacterium indoltheticum. The sequence goes on along the minus strand of NZ_CP033929.1, from coordinate 495,711 downwards.
AAAGCTTCACCAATTCCTAAATTCTGAATGAGTTCGGAAGCATTGTAAAATTCTGTGGTTGGATAATTTTCTACAGCTTTAGAAATCTCTTTTTTATCTTTTGCAGTAAAACCTCTCAGCGCATGCTGAATTTTTAAGCCTAATTGCGAAAGCACATTTTCTGGAACATCACCCGGAATTTGAGTGATAAAATAAATACCAACCCCTTTCGAACGAATCAGTTTTACCATCGTTTCGATCTGAGAAGCCAAAGCTTTCGAAGCTTCGTCAAAAATCAAATGAGCTTCATCGATAAACAAAACCAATTTTGGCTTTCCACTGTCGCCCTCTTCTGGGAGAGTCATATAAATTTCAGCAAAAAGCGAAAGCATAAATGTTGAAAACAGTTGTGGTTTATTTTGAATGTCCGCAACTCTTAAAATGTTAACAACCCCTTTTCCGTCACGTATTTCAAGCAAATCATGAACATCAAAACTCAATTCACCAAAAAAATCTGCCGCACCTTGCTGTTCCAGCGCAACGATAGATCTTAAAATAGCTCCTAAAGATGCAGGCGATATAGATCCGTAATTAGCCGACAATTCTGCTTTACCTTCCGGATTATCAGTTACATATTGCAGAACTTTTTTCAGATCATTTAAATCAATTAAAGGCAAACCTTTGTCATCACAATATTTAAAAACAATCGACATGATGCTTTGTTGCGTATCATTTAGTTCTAAAATCTTGCTTAACAAAACAGGACCAAATTCTGTAACCGTTGCACGCAATTTCACTCCTTTTCCGCCGGAAATACTCATCAACTCAACCGGAAAAGCTTGCGGATTGTACGGAAGCTCAGTTTTTGCATAACGTTCTTCAATGATAGAATTCATTTGTCCCGATTCTGCAATTCCAGAAAAATCGCCCTTAATATCTAAAACCAAAGACGGAATTCCGGCGTGAGAAAGCTGCTCGGCGAAAACCTGAAGTGTTTTTGTTTTTCCGGTTCCTGTAGCTCCGGCAATCAGCCCATGACGGTTGACGGTTTTTAAAGGAATCGTAACGTTGACTTCGGTGACTACTTCACCATCCAACATTGCTTTTCCTAAAATTATATGCTCTCCTTTTGGAGTATATCTTGTCGAAAGTTCTTCAATAAATTTTGTTTTGTCAGCCATTTGATTTTTTTAATACCTAAAGATAAATATTTTTGTAAAGATCTGAACCTCCCGAATTAATTTCTTAATAAATTAAACTTAAAATGATTTCTGTTTAATATGATTTAAAACAGTTTGTTTTCTTTCACAATAAATATAGAATCTTTTCAATTGATAGTGAATGTCTTGACTAAAATATTAACATAAGCAAATTTTTGAGATTGAGAAAAACTATCATTCAGAATTGTCATTTCTTTCTAATTAATCCATTACTTTGTATCTTTATAATCATTTTAAATAAGAATCAATGAAAATTGAGCAAATATATACAGGCTGTCTTGCACAAGGTGCATATTATATCGTATCGGAAAATGAAGCAGCAATCATAGATCCGCTAAGAGAAGTAAAACCATATCTCGACCGCCTGGAAAAAGACAATGTCACTTTAAAATATATTTTTGAAACTCATTTTCATGCAGATTTTGTTTCCGGACATTTAGATTTAAGCAAAAAAACAGATGCTCCGATTGTTTACGGACCTACTGCACAGCCTGAATTTGAAGCTATTATCGCTGAAGACAACCAGATTTTTGAAATTGGAAACATTAAGATAAAAGTACTTCACACCCCAGGTCATACGATGGAAAGTACAACCTACCTTTTGATTGATGAAAACGGTGTAGAAACTGCTATTTTTACTGGTGACACCTTGTTTCTAGGTGATGTCGGCCGTCCTGATCTTGCTCAGAAAGCAGGAAGTGTAACCCAGGAAGATCTTGCGGGAATTTTATACGAAAGTTTACACAGTAAAATCCTTCCTTTAGACGACAGCATTACGGTTTATCCGGCTCATGGAGCGGGTTCTGCCTGCGGAAAAAACATGCAGAAAGAAACGGTAGATAGTTTAGGAAACCAAAAAAGAACAAATTATGCTCTGAATCAACCTGATAAAGAATCTTTCATAAGAGAAGTATTAGACGGATTGACAGCGCCTCCAAAATATTTCGGAATGAATGTTGCCATGAATAAAGGCGGCTACGACAGTTTAGACACTGTGATGAACAGAGGTTTAAACCCCGTTTCAGTAGAAGATTTTGAAAGTTTTGCCGAAGAAACCGGAGCTTTGATTTTAGATACAAGAAGCCCTGCAGATTTTCATAAAGGCTTTATTCCAAATGCGATCAATATTGGTTTAAAAGGTGATTTTGCACCGTGGGTAGGAAGTCTGATTGTAGACGTAAAACATCCTTTATTGCTGGTGGCTGATGAAGGAACTGAAGAAGAAGTAATCACAAGATTAAGCAGAGTTGGTTTTGATCATGTTTTAGGATACTTAAAAGGAGGTTTTGAAGCATGGAAAAACTCAACGAAAGAAATAGACGAAATAAAAAGAATTTCTCCTAGCGAATTCGCAGAAGCATTTAATGAAAATTCAAAAGTGATTGATGTAAGAAAGATTGGCGAATATTCAGCTGAACATATTGATAATGCTTACAGCAGGCCTTTGGATACGATCAGCGACTGGGTTTCTACCATTGATGACTCTGAACATTTCTTTTTACATTGCGCAGGAGGCTACAGAAGCATGATCGCAGCAAGCATCCTCAACTCACACGGAATCAGAAACTTCACCGAAATCGAAGGTGGCTTTAACGGCATAAAAAAAACAGAAAAACTTCCTGTTTCAGATTTTGTATGCCAATCTAAAACTTTATAAATGAGAGTAAAAGTAAATGCGTTAATTCTGATTTCAGTATTTGCGCTAAGCAGCTGCAAAACACAAGTTTTACCAGAAAATACTGTTCAAACCGACATTAAACAGGTTGTAAATAGCGCTGATGTAGTTTTGGTTGATGTGAGAATTCCAGAGCAATATGCTGAAGCTACGGCAAAAGATGCCGTGAATATTCCGTTGGCTGAGTTAAGCAACAATATAGATTCGCTAAAAGGCAAAAAAGTAGTCGTTTTTTGCAACAAAGGTATACAGGCAGACCAAGCTGTAGAAATTTTGAAGAAAAAAGGAGTTGACGTTTATGATGGTACGACCTGGAAAAATGTAAAAGCCATTCAGGAAGAAAAATAATAAAAACGAAATACAATGTCTCAAAAATTCCAAGAAATAATAGATTCTGAAAGACCGGTACTTATCGATTTTTTTGCTACTTGGTGTCAACCATGCAAGGTGCAGTCGTCGGTTCTGAATACAGTAAAAGAAAATGTTGGCGAAAAGGCCAGAATTATAAAAATTGATGTTGATCAATATCCCGCAATCGCTTCACAATACAATGTACGAGGCGTTCCTACTTTGGCAGTTTTCAAAAAAGGAGAATTACTGTATAAAGAAAGTGGTGTGCATGACGTCAATCGATTGACCCAACTGTTGGAACAGTTTATGTAATAATATTTAGCCTAAATACTGGCTTATAAAAAAAGGCTTAGATTTTAGAATCTAAGCCTTTCATTTTTTTATGAAACACTTTCAAATTCGAAAATACGAATTAGTTTTTAATTACTTTTTTAGATATTTTTTGTCCGTTTTTCAATTGTAATTCAACAATATAAACTCCTTTCTGAAGCTGCTCCATATTGATTTGGTTATTTGAAAACTGAACATTCATTTTTTGTCCTACTACATTGGTAACGTTTACTTTATCAATATCAGAGTCTGTTTTAATATTTAAAATACCGTTGGTTGGGTTTGGATAAATTCCTACAGCAATTTTTCTAATATCAGAAGTTCCTAAACCTGTGGTAACGTCTTTTATACATCTTACAGATTGGCCTTGAGCTCTTGGTCCGCCAGAATTTGGATTCGCTAACGATGTAGAATTATATAAATATTTTCCTCCAGAATTGGCAACATCTCCACTCCAATAATATCCTCTTTCGCCCACATAAGTAAATCCGCCCGTACTTTGGCTTCTATAACCTGCCGCCGGTAATTTTAATTTGCTTGTAAATGCATTGGCCGCACTAGACATTCCTTCTGCTCCTACAGCAGCTACCCAATCAGCCTGAGAAGGTAATTTCCAACCTGCACCGATTGCTTTACAAGGATCAACACTCACTTCAGAAGTTATTGCTGAAGTATTTGCCCCGTTCCAAAGATCACTCAAAGCATTTGTTGACCACCATGCAGGACTGTTCCCTAAAATAAATGATGTAATACCGGAAAGACCTGTAGGATTATTGGTTGTAGGAACTGTTGTTGTAGCAGAATTTCTGTTTTGATGACCATCATCCCATCTTCCCCACTGGAAAAGATCTCCGTAAGACTCGGTATCGGCCATTGCCGTTGCAACTTGTCTACTTCCTAGGTTCTGCTGAAGCCAAACTTTTCCATCTGCACCTCTTACTGTTGTATAAGTTACTTGTTGACCTTTGTAAGTAAAAGTTACACAACTTGTATCTCCCGGATTGATTCCTGGATCAGCATTATTACACCCCGGAGTGTTATTTGATAATTGAACTCTTTTTACCCTTACTCCATTTTGAGAATAAGTAAGAACCAATGTATTGTTTACAGCGTCGTATTGTAAATCATTGTATAAAGCAGTATCATCCGATACAAAATCGCCTCCGAATGTTTCCCAAACATTAGATACCGAATTATATTGATATACGGTGTTTTTTCCACCGTTTACAGCCCACCCACTTGCTACGGTGTACAGTTTACCGGAAGGAGTAACAGCAATAGAAACATTATATAAGTCATTTGAAATACCAAAGTCGGTGTTACCAATCTGTACCCAATTTGTTCCATCGAATTTCTTTACATTCAGTTTTCTGTTATTTGCTGCTGTAGATGAATATACGACATATAAAGTATTGTCTGAGCCAATCGCAATATCTGAAGTTGCGTTTGCCCCTTCTGTAAAAGCACTTCCTACTAAAGTTCCACCCACTAAAATCCATGCATCAGTTGAATAAGCCGTCAAGCTATTTTCAAAAACTCTTACTCCGGAAGCTATATGACAAACATACACTTTTCCATTTGTTCCGATAACCATTTCTGCGTGCGTTGGATTTGCACCGGCAATATTTGTAGGACCTACTTGTTCCCAAGCTCCGTTCACCAATCTTTTTACCGTTCCTGAACCCACAGATGCATACACATACGGAATACCATTCGGAGCTACTGCTGATGCCTGATAATTAGTTGTATCTGTAAATGGAAGCGGAAGTAAACTCCAAGATGTTCCATTAAATTTTCTTACTTCCATACCCGAATTAGGATAACCCCATTGATTGGTATAATATACATTTCCCGAAGTATCTAAAGAAAGAGAATTGTATGTTGCTGTAGCAGTAGTAATTCCTGCATTTCCTCCAACATATGACCAAGAGGTCCCGTTAAATTTCTGTACCGAGCCTTTTGTGACTAAAACATCATAGTACGAAACATAATAATTTCCCTGAGCATCAATCGCCAGGTTATTATAACTACTTCCACCAGTAGAAATACTCCCCGTAGAACCCACATCTTCCCATTGCTGAGCATGAGTTGAGCTCATCGCCAATATTAAAAAACCGATGGCGGCTCCAAGTTTTTTTGCTTTTAATTGTAAATTTTTAAACATAAATAATTTATTTTTATTTATTCTAAATTATATTTTAATTTTCGGCAAAATTACTCTTGATTACAGCAAATCAATTATCATATCCAACCTTTTAGTTATCCCGATGATTATTGCAATATTCAAACACTTAAGTATAAAACAAAATTGATCATGTTTAAAATTATATTAAAATCGTTGGTTTTCGCTTTAGATTATTCTAGCTGATGAGATCTGGTTCGCAAATAAAATTTCAAAAAGATAATTTTATTTTTATTTATTCTAAATTTAATTTAATTTTGTTCCAAATTTAGTTTTTATCCCATTATTGAATGAGATTAATTATTGAATGGAATCTTTTACTTACATATGAGAACGAAAACAGCGAAAGAAATAGATCGATCCAAAAGAGGTTTACTATTTAAATCTGAGGACATTAAGGTTGTTTTCAGTGAAGATGAAACAACTGGAAATTATTTAAAATCTCATTTCATTGAAGGAGAATCCAGTTTTAATCTTTTGTTTTTTCTGAGTCCGAATATCAATTTACTGGCTTCAGATTGTGGAACTCATTTAAAATTCAAAAAAAATCAATACATTCTTCATTATTCTTCTGCCGAACACCGTGCAGAATTGTGGACAGAAAATCAGGACGTCTTAAAATACCTTCAGATACAGATTAATTATCAATACGTTTTTAATTTAATAGATCCTAATTCTAACACCGAAAGTACTGAAATACTGAACAATATGAAGAATAACAGTTTCATTTTTCTTCACAAAGAAACTCCTCCCAATATGACTGTGGAAATGCACATGATCTTAAAGGAAATTTCGGGATATTCTAAAAAAGGGGTAATGCAGAAACTTTTTATTGAAGCTAAAATCATAAAATTGCTTGTTCTCATTTTTGAACAGTTTAAAGAAAAAGACAACAGCGATGATCATTCAAAAACTCCTGAAGCCATCAAAAAATTTTTAGACGAAAATTATCATAAAAACTTGAAAATCGAAGAGATATCTAAAATCTTAGGTATTAATCAAAGTAAATTGAGAAAAGAATTTAAAGAACATTACCACACGACAATTGTAAACTACATTTCAGAGCTCAGAATGCTGAAAGCAAAAAAGATGATCATCAATAATCAAATTATGATTAAAGAGATTGCAATAGAATGCGGTTATGAATATGTTCAGAATTTTACCCGTGCATTTAAGAAGAAATTCGGGGTATCGCCTGAAAAGCTGAGATTAGGGTAAAAAAAAGAAAAACCACTAAAATAAATTAGTGGTTTAATATATGTTGTTTTGCTTTGATATTACTTTCTCGGAATTCGTGTGAGAAAGCAATGACAATCAATTAATGATGTCCGTGATCGTGCCCGTGGCTATCGTGAATGAAAGGACCGTGACCTTTAGGCTGGCTGAAAATCACTTCAACGCCTTCTTGCTCAGTAAGCAATTTACTTCTAATCTGCTCAGGATCAAAAGGTTTTACCTTACCAAAATATTCTTTCAAACCTTCAGTTAACCACAAAGGAATAATAAAACCGAAAAACATTAAGATACACCAGAATCCTACAAGGAACATACATACGAAATAAATTGTCCAAAGGAATTGGTAAAACGGCCAAAATGCTGATAACATCATGTTTCTTAAATTTTAAGCAAAAGTAGGGCTTTTTTCTTTTTCATCAAAAGATATAGAACCTAAATTTTGCAATTTATTTTTATTTTAAACTAATTAAATTAGATATTAGAAGTTAGATGTTAGATATTAGACTACAATTGCAACCCTAAAATTCTTCAATATAACTTTCTAACCTAAAATTTTAATGGGCAAGGTTGGCGAAGAAATCGTTTCCTTTATCATCGGTAATAATGAACGCCGGGAAATCTTTTACTTCAATTTTTCTTACGGCTTCCATGCCTAATTCAGGGAAATCAACGACCTCAACCGACAAAATATTGTCTTGCGCCAAGATTGCAGCAGGCCCGCCAATCGAACCGATGTAGAAACCTCCGTATTTATGACAAGCATTGGTTACATCTGATGTTCTATTTCCTTTTGCCAACATCACCATACTTCCGCCGTGACTTTGGAATTCGTCTACATACACATCCATTCTTCCTGCAGTTGTAGGTCCGAAACTTCCTGAAGCCATGCCTTCCGGAGTTTTTGCAGGTCCTGCATAATAGATTGGGTGATTTTTGAAATATTCAGGCATCGGTTGTCCTGCATCCAACAATTCTTTGATTTTTGCGTGAGCAATATCTCTTGCAACGATCAAAGTTCCGTTTAATCTTAATCTTGTTTTAATTGGATATTTTGAAAGCTCAGCCAAAATTTCAGGCATCGGTTTATTCAAATCAATCTCAACTGCTTCTTCCAAATGTGGCGGCGTTGCAGGTAAAAATCTTTTCGGGTCTTGCTCCAACTGCTCAAGGAAAATCCCTTCTTTCGTAATTTTCCCTTTAATATTTCTGTCTGCCGAACAGGAAACTCCCATTCCGACCGGACAAGAAGCAGCGTGACGAGGAAGTCTGATTACCCTAACGTCGTGCGTTAAATATTTTCCGCCAAACTGCGCTCCGATTGAACTTTCCTGGCAAATTTTCTGAACTTTTGCTTCCCATTCCAAGTCTCTGAACGCTTGTCCAGCTTCATTTCCTTCTGTCGGAAGATTATCATAATATTTTGCAGATGCTTTTTTCACGGCAGCCAAATTTGCTTCTGCAGAAGTTCCACCAATAACCAAAGCTAAATGGTAAGGCGGACAAGCCGCTGTTCCCAAATCTGAAATTCTCTCTTTTACAAAAGCCTCAAGAGATTTTTCGTTCAGTAAAGATTTAGTTTTCTGATAAAGGAAAGTTTTGTTTGCAGAACCTCCTCCTTTCGTTAAAAATAAAAACTCGTAATAATCCCCTTTTTTAGCATAAATATCAATTTGCGCCGGAAGATTTGAACCTGAATTTTTCTCATCAAACATCGTTAAAGGAACTACTTGAGAATAACGTAAGTTTCTTTTTTGGTAGGTATTGTAAATTCCTTTGCTTAAATATTCTCCGTCTTCAACGCCAGTGTAGACATTTTCACCTTTTTTACCCATCACAATTGCCGTTCCGGTATCTTGGCAAGAAGGAAGTGCTCCTTCTACAGCAACCGCAGCATTTTGCAATAAATTATAAGCAACAAATCTGTCGTTATCAGTCGCTTCAGGATCGTCAATAATTCTTCTTAAACTTTCTAAATGTGAAGAACGAAGCATAAAAGAAACATCTGCCATAGCCTCTTCAGCCAATAATTCCAAGCCTTTCGGATCGATCGTTAAAATTTCTCTTTCACCATGCTTTTCAACCTTAACGTAGTCTGAAGTTAATTTTTTGTACACCGTATCGTCCTTCAAAATTGGATACGGATCTTGATATTTAAAATCCATTTACTTTCTATTTCGGTGCAAAAATACGGCTTACGAGAAAAAACATGAGCAAAATCAGCGACTTAAACTGTATTTATAATGATTATAAATTGCGAGGTTTTTGAGCATTGCTTAACTTTATGAATTGAGGCTGAGGTTAAGATTTAGAGTAAAAATTTCTTAAGCTTAAACTCAAGCTCAGCCTAAACCTTAATTAAACAATTTCACAATGAATTACAGAATAGAAAAAGACACCATGGGTGAAGTGCAGGTTCCTGCAGATAAGTTTTGGGGCGCACAAACGGAACGTTCAAGAAACAATTTCAAAATCGGTCCGGAAGGTTCTATGCCACACGAAATCATCGAAGCTTTTGCTTATTTAAAAAAAGCTGCGGCATTTACAAACACCGATTTGGGAGTTCTTCCTGCCGAAAAAAGAGATATGATTGCAAAAGTTTGCGACGAAATCTTAGAAGGTAAACTGAATGACCAATTTCCTTTGGTGATCTGGCAAACCGGTTCGGGAACACAATCGAATATGAATGTGAACGAAGTGGTCTCCAACAGAGCACATGTAAACAATGGCGGAACTTTAGGCGATAGATCGGAAGTTCATCCGAATGATGATGTGAATAAATCACAGTCTTCAAACGATACCTATCCAACTGCAATGCACATTGCGGCTTATAAAAAAGTGGTTGAGGTAACCCTACCTGCAGTTGAGAAACTAAAAAATACGTTGAACAAAAAAGCAATCGAATTTAAAGACATTGTAAAAATCGGAAGAACGCATTTAATGGATGCTACTCCACTTACTTTAGGTCAGGAATTTTCAGGATATGTTGCCCAATTGAATTATGGAATCAAAGCATTAAAAAACACATTACCACACCTTTCAGAACTTGCTTTGGGAGGAACTGCAGTTGGAACAGGCTTAAATACACCTCAGGGTTACGACGTAAAAGTTGCAGAATATATTGCAAAATTCACTAATCTTCCTTTTGTAACGGCTGAAAATAAATTTGAAGCTTTGGCTGCTCACGATGCAATTGTAGAATCTCACGGAGCTTTAAAACAACTAGCGGTTTCTTTATACAAAATCGCTCAGGACATCAGATTATTGGCTTCAGGGCCACGTTCAGGAATTGGAGAAATTCATATTCCGGAAAATGAGCCGGGTTCTTCAATTATGCCGGGAAAAGTAAATCCGACGCAGAATGAAGCTTTAACAATGGTTTGTGCGCAGGTTTTAGGAAACGATACAACGATTTCGTTTGCAGGAACGCAGGGAAATTATGAACTGAATGTTTTCAAACCGGTAATGGCTTACAATTTCTTACAGTCTGCTCAGCTAATTGCGGACGCATGTATTTCATTTAATGATCATTGTGCCGTTGGGATTGAGCCGAATCACGCAAGAATCAAAGAACTGGTAGATAAATCTTTGATGTTGGTTACCGCTTTGAATACGCACATTGGTTATGAGAATGCTGCAAAAATTGCAAAAACCGCTCACAAAAACGGAACAACACTGAAAGAAGAAGCCATCAATCTTGGCTTTGTGACTTCTGAGCAGTTTGACGAGTGGGTGAAGCCTGAAGACATGGTGGGAAGCCTAAAATAGATTAAATATTGATAAAACAAAAACACTCCACAGAAGATCCGCGGAGTGTTTTTGTTTGTTAATGTGAATGTTATTTTTTTATATTCAATTCTTATACCAAATTGAAAAATTCGTCAATTTATCATAATTATTTTTTGTTGAAGAATAGTATTGCCTCATGAATATTTTTATCCTGTAACAAATCATCAAAATTATCCTGCTTTGAAACAGCAATATCTGGTATTATCTGTTCATAATAATTCCCATTTCTATCGCAATCATACCCAATGCTTAATGGCATTCTGGCATCAAAAGGCAGAGTTACCACCATATTGGAAGTTGTTTTCCCTAAAGTTTTTTCTCCTATAAAAATGGTACTCGGTCTTCCTTTAAAAGCCAAAGCCGTCACTTCTCCGGAGCTTGCCGTTAATCCGCCAATGATTACTGCAACTTTAGATTTATTTATCAATTCTCCACTTGGCTTTATATAAGAAGGTTTCTTTTCTCCTTGATCGTAAACTCCTTTATTTAATTTTGTAGAATTAATCAGTTTTTTATCGCCGTCAAGAGTTCCCCAAACTACATTATCGCCTAACAAATCATATAAAGCCAAAAGCATTGGCGCTAAATTTCCGCCTGTATTGAAGCGAAGATCTACAATCCACCCCTCCAATTTATTGTTAGCTTTTAATTGAGCTATTTTGTCATATAAAGGCTGAGCAATTTTATGAACATTTTCAGAACTAAAATCATCAAACGAAATATTTGGCATTAAGATGTAACCATACTTTTCATCTAAAACTTTTGCTTCGAATTCTGGTTTAGTTTTAAATTTTATCATCCACGCATCACTGAAGTTCTCCCATTGAATATCTACTGTCGGACCATAATTTTTCCCCTGATACATTACCTTAGAATGATCTGCCCCAATTTTATCAAGCAAAACCTTCAATTCTTTTAAAGAACTTTTAAAGTCTTTTGCCGTTTCAAGATTTTTAAATGTTTCAGCCTTTAATTTCTTCCAGTCAAAATCTTTTTTGTGTAAATACGCTACTTCTAACGATTTAAACACTTTATCATAGAAAACTTTTGTACTGTCTTTTGACGTCTTTATTCTTTGCGCATTGATATTGATCGTGAGACAGAAAACGCAGATGAGTCCTAAAAGCTTAGTCATTATTGTTGATTGATCCATTTATCTAAATTACCATCCCAAAGCTACTCCAAAAACCAAAGCTTTGTCATTTTGAAAATAAGAATCTTTAAAGAAGTTGCTGAAATCTTTTTTCACAAAAAGACTTATATTATCATACGATACTGTAAACTGAGCCCCGTAAACAAAAGGATTTACCTGATAATTTGATCGGTCTCTGATATTTTTATCTTCTCCTTTCACAATATTATTGGTTGACATTTTAATTCCGCCATACATATTCGCTCCCACCCTGAAACCATCTGAATAGGGTCTGTACTGAACATCCATTCCTGCATTTTTCAGTTTAGAGAAATTATATTGAAAACCAAGCGGAACCATAATATAACCTGTTCTTAATTTAGCCTTATCAAGACTTCCTTCAAATTTAGATAGTGAAACTTCTCCGTTTTGTTTTGTAAAGACCATATTATTATCTGGACGAACGGTTCTCCAGGAAAAGCCTAATCCGGAAATCAACCCCCACGGACTGGTTCTGCCAAACTGATAATTGAATTTAAAACCAAATTCAAGATTATTGGCGTAACCTAAGTTTTTATCTAAATCATTATCTGCTTTATCATTCGTCAACGTCATGATTCCATAAGAAACATATCCGTCAAAGCTTTTTTTAGGCCGAAACTTTTTCAGTATTTTTTCTTTTAACTCTTCGTTTGAAGTCACATCAGAATTCAAAAGTGAGTATCTTACCTGTTTCTGAATGACCTGATCCAAATCAAAACCCAACGTTTCAATTCTCTCGTCAATCTTTTGTGAATAGTTATCTGCAATCTGAGCTTTTTGCTTATCAAAATCGGCTTTATCTAAATTTTTAGCCTGAAGAACTAACAATTCAGATTCCATCAGTTTCTTTTCTTCCTGAATAATGGCATTGATTCGTGTAGCATATTCTTCCACCTTCTCCTTTACAATCGGGCTAACCGTAGTGTCTTCTTTTGATTGAAGGTTTAAACTTAACGATTTTCTTTGTGCATTTATTGAGGTCGCAACAAGGCACAACATTCCTGTGATGATAAATTTCTTAATCATGATATTATATTTTTTTTAGTTTAAATTGAATTATTTTGTATTGAGGTCGATGGTCGCAACATTGCTTCCGTCCTTAGATTTTTCGATAACATCTTTATGCTCTACCGAGAAAAGCAGCGTCGAAGGATCTACATATCTTTTCTTTTTCTGAGTCTTTACAGAGTCAGCTTTCGCCATAATTTTTGTTGGCGAATTCAGCGTAATGTGTGAAGCGATAGCTGAAGGATTTTCTTTAAATAAAGGCAGATTATTGTTGACAGGAACTACTTTTTCGACTTTTTCTTCCGAAGGAATATTTTTTATCTGAGACAATTTTCCGTGATCCTCTTTAACGATAATTTCCTGTGAATTTATTTTTTCAGGCTGTGTTTTTACATTTTCTTCTTTCAAAGAAGGTGTTTTCACTGTTTCAGCAACCTGTATTTTGGGTTCGGATTCGTTATTTAAAAACAAAACCGCTCCTAAGCCAAATACCAAAACAAAACATGCGGCAAGCAACACCCAGTTCAGGCTAGATTTTTTTGAACTAGTATTTTCGGTTTGAAACTGAATTTCTGACCACAAATCTCTTGAAGGAGTCACTTCCCGCTCCTCGATCTGCTTTTTGATCTGATATTCCAAATTATTTTTAAACGTGTTCATTTTTCAGTTTTTTTTGTTGTTGAAAGTAAACCTTTCTCAATTTTTCTTTTGCTCTGAAGAGTTGTGTTTTGCTTACTGCCAAAGAAATATTTAGCGTATCTGCAATTTCCTGATGCGAATATTCTTCAATCACATAAAGGTTAAAAACCATTCTGTACGCATCCGGAAGCTGATCTAAAAGTTCCTGAGCATTAAAATCAAAATCGATTACCTCTTCATGTAAATCTTCCAAAACAGAAGCATGAACGTCGTCGAGATAAAAAACCGTCTTGCGGCTTTTGATAAAATTAAGACATTCGTTGACTACAATTTTTCTAGCCCAACCTTCAAAGTTTCCTTCACCACGAAAGCTTTCTATATGTTTAAAAATCTTGCAAAATGCTTTGATCACGCAATCTTCCGCCTGATACAAATCGCTGACGTAGCTTTTGGCTACACTCAGAAATTTTTTTACACTCTGGTCGTAAAAGATTTTCTGCGCAGCCGGTTCCTGCCTTTTAAGGCGGCTTAGCAAATCCTCTTTTTTATTATTAAACAAAAGCTTCATGGTTTATTCTGTTTCTATAGTAAAGACAGCAAAACTTTAAAATGGTTACAGAAAATTTTATTTTTTCAATTAAAACAACATAACCAACTGAAAATGAATAATATATTTTTTTAAGAATTTATATTTAAAGAGATGTTTTTTCTGTAGATATTTCCTGTTTGCCTAAACTTACCTGATCAGCAAAATATTTTTCAAGATCCTGTAAGGTTTCAGGAGTGGTCTGAATATCACGCACAACTTCTCCTTTATTGACCACCACAATTCTATTACAAACTTCCGTCGTATGCGCAAGATCGTGACTCGAAATTAAAAAAGTAACTCCATTTTCATTTGCAAAATCACGAATCATATTTTTTAGCTTGATTTGTGTAGAAGGATCCAGATTCGCAAAAGGCTCGTCAAGAATAATGATTTCCGGCTTACCAATTAAAGCACCTACAATTCCTACTTTTTTCTGATTTCCTTTTGAAAGATCCCGAACGTATTTTCCTGAGTTTACAATTTCACCATTAAAAAGATCATGAAACTGCTTTAAAAATTCGTCTACCGAAGCTTTATTCTGCCCTCTCAATTCGCCGATGAAATAGAAATATTCTTCAGGAGTAAGATAACCGATCAAAAAGGTTTCATCAATAAACGCTGAAACTTTATTTTTCCAGGCTTCAGATTCGTTTACTTTGATATTATCAACACTTACAAAGCCTGTTGTCGGCTGAATAAGGTCAAGAACAAGACTGAAAAGTGTAGTTTTTCCCGCTCCGTTGTTTCCGACCAAGCCGAAAGTTTCCCCTTTTTGAATTTCAAGATTTTCTATATTAAGAACGGTTGCATTTCCGTATGTCTTTTTTAAATTCTGTATTGTAATCATGTTGTTGAATATTGGATGTTTGATTTTAGGTGATGGATGTTTATATTTTGACATACCAATTCACTTTTACTTTTAACTTTAACCTTGGCTCTTTAGCTGTTAATCTTTTTTAAATGCTTCTAAAGTGCTGTACTTTTCAGATTTATATTTTTTAATAATAATATCGAATATTTTTTCGCGTAAAACGAATCCCAACAGCCCCAATGCTGCGATACTTATTACTGCCGCCTGAATGCCAAAAAAGTAATTCATTGCGCCGTAAACTGCCATTGGTAAGATCATTTTAGGAATCATAAGAATCAGGGCTTTAAAGCTGAAACTATTTTTTTGCCCTACTCTTTTCTCTTTTAAATTAAGATCAACCTGGGTTTTATTGTAAGCTCCCGACCAAAGAGTAAATTGTGAATTGACACCGATATTGTAAAGCCCCGCTGCAAAAAAGGCGAAGTACACATCCCATCCGAAATATGCGTAGAAAAGCGCCAGCACAATACAAAATACAGTGACAATATTCAGCAGCCACCATTTTGCCTTGATGTACTCTTTATACGGAACATTGAGCGTCATCATCAACGGATAATACGCACTGTCGAAAGACGGAACACGCTGCCCAAAAGTAAACTGAAAGCCTCCGGTCACAAAAAGCCCCATAAACATTAATGCTGTAGGCGTTTGATAATATTTATTAGTAAACATTAATAATCCGTAAAACACAAACATAAAACTACCGAGCAAAATGCCTTTCGTCACCTTGTTTCTCTTCAGCATTCTAATATCATTGTTAATAAAAGTTCCTATTGCGCCGTATCTATTCAGAAAATCTATATTTTCGGTTTTACCAACCACTTTTTTGGCTTCAAGACCTTCATCAAGATAAAAACCTTTGCGGATATAATTGAATGTTATTTTCCACAATCCTGCGAACAATGCAATCGGAATGAGCACAAAATAAGGCTTTTCAAAAATAGTATAGAAAAACGTTTCCGAATAAAACAATGTCGGGATTACATCATAGTACGTCAATAACGACACTACCGCGATAATTACTCCGACGCCGATCGCAATTTTCTCTTTATCGTTAAAAAGGAAATTCAGAAAATTATTGAGATAAAACAGAAGCGAAACGCCGACAAACCAGGAAATCGTGTTTAAAGTACCATATCCGTTGAAGAGCATTATTCCGCAAAAAGTAATAAAGAAAAAGGAATTCATCCAGCTGAACGGACTTAAAAAAGTTTTGATCAAAGTATAATTAACCACTACTTTTTTAGGAATATTTAACGTCAAAAAAGGTTTTATATTCTGGGTAGGAAGCTGCTGAACTATATATTTAAAAATAAGATCTACCACCCAGGCTATGATCAGGAATCGGGAAACCATCTTCAGCGGGTTTTCTCCCATTTCTTTTTCTACATAGAAATAAGCCAGGAAAGCCATTCCTGCAAAACAGAAAATAAAGTAGAAGATCCCGATCATTCGGAATATCTTCATCAGCAAATTCAAACCGACCGAAGATCCTCTAAAAAAACTTTTCCATTCCAGCTTCAAAAATCTTTTAAACATAGTTTACTTTTTAAATATTAGTAAAGAAAAGTTTAAAATTGTTACATAATTTGTCACTAAATATGGGGATAGTCGCAATTTCAAATAATTAAGATTCATAAAAAGGTTTTCAATTTTATTCTAAACAACATTTGGGCACTTATAAATGTATTTTTCGCAGTACTACACCATAATTAATACAAATAACCCACACTATGTTATTATAAATAGTATATTTGATACCATTAACAATTAAAAACACAATGATATGCCAGTACAGTATTCACTAAGTGAGAAGGGAAACCCTTCTGATCAAACAGCTCCAAAGAAATTCTACACCAATGCAAAATCTACAGGTGAAGTTACTTTCCGTAGCCTCAGTAAAGAAATTGCAGGCGGCTCTACTACAGTAAGCGACACCGATGTTTTAGCCGTATTGAACGATTTGACGAAAGCACTTGCTAAGCATCTTTCCGAGGGAAGAATTGTAAGATTCGGAGATTTCGGATCTTTCAGCTTAACGTTGAGCAGCGAAGGAGCCGAGACCGCCGACAAGTTTAATTCTTCTATGATTAAAAGCGCAAAAATCGCTTTCCGTCCCGGAATTGATCTTAAAGAAATGCTTGCTGTTGTCAAGTTTGAAAAAGCTAAGTAAGCAATTTTAAAAAGCAGGCGTGCATTTTAAAATTGCACGCCTGCTTTTTCTAAAAGCTCCCGTGGATTTGTGTAAATCGACGGGAGCTTTTTGTATAATCGTCGAAAGGATTTTGGAATAAGCATTATAGAACTGGATGATATTGTAAAGCCAGAAGAAGGTTACCCGGCAAATAAAAAAATACATTGAAAGAAAATTGAAGTAATAATTTGATTCAAAATCGAACTAATAATTATAATGGCTCTGATAAAATTACAGAAAGCCTGTCGGATCAAATTGCTTCATTAAAAGAAGAAAACCAACGGCTGAAAAAAGAAATAGAGCAGCTAAATAAAATATAAACAAAATGCCCGAAGAATTTCTTCGGGCATTTATACTATAACTTCTCGATATGATTTTTTCCAAAAATCTACTCGAAGTGACGGTGGCTACAATACCATTATTAATTACTTCACTTCAACAAAATTATCTTCAGGATTTACATCTGCTAATCTGTGACTGAAATCTATTCCTAAAACTCTCAACTGAGATTTGTTGTATGGAACTGTGAAAGTATATTCTTTCTGCGTCCAAGGCCAATACTTTAAAGTAGTAAATTCTCCGAATGCATCTTTGGTTTTCCAGGTATGCGTCATATTTAACGGAATCTGATAATTAACTATTTTATTATCGGCAGTAATGACACTAAAATCAATCGGCATCGGAATCTGACTGTTGTTAACTAAAGTTACCGTTGTAGATTGAGCACCATATTGTACATCCTTAATTCCGTAATCAATGGTTTTTGTGGTGTTGATCCAATAATGATGAAACCATTTCAGATCCATCCCCGAAACTTTTTGTGCAATATGAAGGAAGTCTCTGTCGGTAGGATGTTTCAAGCTCCATTCTTTGAAATATTCAGTCATGATTCTAGATAAATTTTCTTCTCCAACAATATATCCTAATTGTACCAAATACAATTCACCCTTCACATAACTGGCATAAGAATATGCTGTTCCATTATCGTGGTGATCACCCAACCAAACTGCAGGCTCTTCAATTCCTTTTTTTAGAAACTTTCTATAGGCATCAATCTTTTCAACGAAAGCATTCGGTCGGTTATCTTTTGGTGGGAATAGCTGATGCATCACGTAACTTTCGGCATAACTTGTAAACCCTTCATCCATCCAAGGTCTCACAGGTTCGTTGGTTGCCAGCATTTGCTGATACCACGAGTGAGAGCCTTCGTGAGCCATCAATCCCATCAAATCTTCAATATTTTTGGCTTCACCCAAAATCATGGTACACATTCCGTATTCCATTCCGCCATCACCCCCTTGAATGAAAGCATAAGACGGATAAGCATATTTCCCGAATTTAGAATTCATAATCTGGAAATATCTGGTGACATACGGTTTTGCTTCATCCCAAGCCTTTGTTTTATCGTTTTTCTGATACACAAAATACACTTTCGGACCCTGCGGAACATCGAAACTTTCTACCGAATAATCCCTGTCTGCAGCCCAGGCAAAATCGAGCATGTTTTTGGCAGTCCATTTCCAGGTTGCTTTATTTTGATCAGCTTTAATCTGTGCTGAAGCATCATAGCCTTTTACTTCTTTTGGATTTAAAAGTGTTCCTCCAGCTCCCACAACATAATCTTTATTTATTTTAATCGTCACATCAAAATCTGCGAACGGTGCGTGAAATTCTCTTCCTATATAATCAAAAGTTGCCCAACCATCATAATCGTATTCTGCAATTTTAGGATACCATTGCGTCATCGTCATATCGACACCTTCACGGTTGTTTCTTCCGCTTCTTCGGATTTGTTGCGGAATTACAGCATCCCATTCCATTATAAAGGTAGTTTTTGAATTAGGCTTGATAGCTTCATTTAGATAAACCTTCATTACAGTTTCCTGGATTTCAAACTTCAGCTCTTTGCCGTTTTGTTTGATCCAATGGATATTTTGTGCACCTTCTTCGTTTTTTGGTATTGAAGCCAATCTTGAAATTCCTTCTTTCTGTAATCTTGAATCCCCATTTTTTCCCTGACTTGCCACTCTTTGATCCATCATTGAGTTTGGTTTAAAAGCATTCCAATACAAATGGAAATACACCACATTGAGTTCGTCTGGCGAATTGTTGCGGTATTTTAAGGTTTGAGTTCCTTTATAAGTAAATTCTTCTGCATTGACGTCGATATCCATTTTATATTGTGCAGCCTGCTGATAATAGGCGTTTTGCTGTGCCTGAAACTGCGAAATAACAAATGCAAAAAGGATTATAAACGATTTTCTCATTGATATAATTTTATTTTTTTAAAGGTAAGTAATTTTTAAAAGAAGCTCAAATGTGATTATTTAAGGTCTATTGTGTGCTTTGATTATTTAATAATGATAATGTTAAAATTTTCTGTTGTAGAATTGGTGAATTTATATTTCCCGCAGATCACACGGATTAACACAGATGAATACGTAAAAAAATCTGTGAACGTCAGAGAAATCTGCGGGAATTTATTGCTGTTTTTTAGAGAAACTTTCTTTCCCCGACCCTAAAGGGTGGAAAATTTCTTAACATTCGTCAAGACTACACTCTTTTGGGATGGAAAATTAATTTTGATTTGGAGAGTATTAAACATGTTAGAGATTCTTTAATACGTTTAAAAAGAAATTTCCTTTCCCCAACCCTAAAGGGTGGAAAATTTCTTTTGACATTCGTCAAGACTGCACTCTTTTAAGATGGGGAAATTAATTTTGCTGAATTTTGGCGAGATATTAAACCCAAGCAATTGGCATTATACGTATTGAAAAAACAAAACCTCAAATGCAAAAACACTTGAGGTTGATTTTTAATTTAAAGTAAATTATTTTTTAGATGAAATTTCTTTCTTTCCGCTTTGTAAGATCTTTTCAAGGATTCTTAAAGTAATCAGATATGTTGGTTTTACTCCCGTCAATCCCAATCCTCCTGAAGAAAGCGTAGCTCCAGTTTCCAAAGGATTATCTGAAGCATAATAAGCGTAACTCACAAAAAGATCCGGTGCAATGTGATGTCTGATTTTTGACGCCACCTGAATTGCTTTCTGGTAATGTGCACCTTCCATCTCAAGACCAATCGCCTTCCAAGAAGTATTCATAAAATACTGAAGAATATCTCTGTTTTGAAGGGATGTTCCCAAAACGGTAATCATCGGTCCTTCAAAAGCATTTAATTCATCATCTTCAAAATCTTCCAATTTCAAAGCATTTTCGAAAGGATAATTGTCTGCCGTTCCTTCAAAAATATGAGAAGTAGGAATCATAATGTCTCCTTTTCCACCTTCAAGAATTCCGGCTTTCCCCATAATAGAAACCGATTTCACCTTCATCATATATACTTCGCCTTTTTGCTCAAAAGGCCTAAGCAATTCATCCATCACCTCAAAAGCCTGTTCGCCAAATGCATAATCGAAGACCATGATGACATCGTCTCCGTCATATTTCAAATGTCCGAAAGGTGTATTTTTAAGATTGGTTTTGCTTAAATCGATAATCTGAACGTCGATGTTACTTCCACTTTTATCATTAATATAGATTAAGCCTTCATCCAAAGCATATTTTGAAACTTTATCACGAAGATCTTTTTTATCTGAAATATCTCCGTACAGCTTGTAATCTACTTCTTTCGTATCTTTTTTCTTTAAAGCATCATTTCCGTACAGCATATTTTTTACAGAGTGCATGTTTGCCGAAATAATGTGTAACGGACGCATATGAAGATCGTTTTCAAACAAAACTTCTTTCACTTTGTGAGCCCATTTCTCTCCAAAATAGTGGTGCCCTACTCTTTCTTTAAGGATTGCACTGAAATAAATTTCTCTTTCACGGCTCTGTTTAGCATCTTCCAAACTTACTTTTCCTAAGTGGTAAATGATTTTGAATAATCTATCCAGATTATCATCGTCGCCGAAAGTATTGTAAGCGTTCAAAGTTTCATCAAAAGTTCTTCCTATTAAAGATGAAAGATGAATCAAAGCCACTTCTTTTTCTCTTCTGCTGAATTTTTTCTCACCTTTTACAACTTCTTCGATGATCTTGAAAGCTCTTGTCGGCTTCCAGTTTTCATCCTGAATAAATGCGAGGTTACGAATTTTATCTGCTTCTATAAATAAGAACGTTAAATGCGTAAGAATATCATAGATTTCTGAACGACCCAAAAGAACTTCGATGTTCATCTGATGTTCGTCGATTCGGTAACAGTTTCTTCTTCTCTTTTTAGGAACGATCGGCTCGAAACTTCCTTTGTCAAAACCTTCATCTGATGTAAGATGAATGAAAGCGCATTCTTCAATACCTTCTGGAAGTCTGTCTAAAACATACATCAAACCATCCAATTCCAATTTGCTTGGAATGCTCATGGTACCGTAAATTTCCGGATTGATCATCTTCAACAAACTTCTAATGCTTTCTCCAGAAACTCCGCTCGGCTTAAAAAAACCTCTATAAAACAGGTGTCTCATAGATATGTATAGTCTTTCAATTGCCTCGGTAGTTTCTCTTGCTCTAGAATTTGTCATATATTAAAATTTTTATAAAAAGTCTGCTAAGTTACGTAAAATATATTTAATAATTTAAACTACTTTAAATCAAACGATTATCATTTAAACTAAATTTTTAAACGATTTAAAATTAATATTTACGGCTCTGTTGTGAAAGAAAACTAGAATAAGTTTTCTTCATATTAGAAATAATATTTAATCTATTCTTTCCAGCTTCCTTGCTTCTTCTTTTACTTTATTATAACTAACATTTTCTACGGTTTTTATCAGCTTTCTATTTATATACAATTGCAAAGTATATGTATTGTTTTGTGTAGGAGTAATTAAAATTCCGTCTTTTGGTTTTCCTTCAGCATCTAATTGAATTCCAGTAATGATGTTGTTTTCTTCTGTTTCTTCGATAAATTTGTTACCTGATACTTTTTCTGCCAAACGATTGAAATTCTCCTGAAGACTTGCGCTTTCTTTCACCATCATATAAACTTTATAAAACAATTCCGTTCCTTCGGTAGCCTCCATCGATTCATCCATTGGGTTTATAGCCGTCGAAATAATTTTCCCTCCTTTTTCATGATAAGCAATAATGCCTTCTTTATATTTTGACTCTAAATAATCTTTTCTTGTGTCATCAATGACTTTTCCGTCGATTGAAAGTTGTTTATTAAAAGTGTTTTGGGATTGTCCTATTTTAATCTCCGCCTTTCTGTTTGCCTGCATATCGCTGACTTCAATAGCATTACTCTTCAGTTCAAAATGAAGCCTGTTAAAATAATGCATCGCAAACAGATCCCAATCAAAACTTTTTAAGACTCCGTTTTTCCAGTATTTGATTGTAAACTGCTTTTCATTCAGGATATATTCTGCACCGTCAAATATTTTTCCGTCTTTATACGTTGATTTGACATCATAATATTGATGTCTGTAATTATCCATATTTTTCAGATAATCATTTGAATATTGAAATTTGGGAATTCCATTTTCAAAATAATCAACCTGCTTAAACTCCCGACTATAATCGGTTTCAAAATACCCTGAAAAAGGTTTACCATTTTTAAAAATACCTTCGTAAAATTCCTGCGGTTTTTCTGTAATACTAAAAGAATAATCTTTAACCTTCACCAAAATTCCGTTTTCGTAGAATTTTTGCTTTTTAATATTGTCCTTATTATAATGATCTTCAAAAAATATCTCTTCGATAAGTTTTCCGTTTTTGTAAACTGAATTTTTGTCATCATTAACTAAAGTTCCATTGTAAGGCTCGTCATTTTTATACTCTAAGGTTCCTGCAATTTTGCCATCATTATAAAAAGTAGTTACTCCATTTAGCTTTTCATTTTGAATAGTGTAGGTTTTTTGTAAATTTTCTAGTCTGTAACTGAAAACTTTCTGCAATCCTTTTTTCTTAAAATTTTCTACAGAAATTAATTCCGATATGTTATCGCCGGTTTCAATAACAAAAGTTCCGTTATAAGGTTTTCCGTTTTTATAAATTCCTTTGGCTATAATTTGCTGATCTTCATTTTTTGCAACCGCTTCTCCTTCTTTAGTACCATTTGTGTAATTTACATTGACATAAATATCTCCGACACGCTCATCAAAATTTCCATTAAAAGGCTTACCTTTTTTATATACTCTTTTGTTTTTCACCGTTCCCTTTTCAGAATACTCAATTTCTTCACCATCCTTGAGACCGTTCAGATAATTGGTTTCATAATAAGTTTCACCTTTCGGAAAATATAGAGTTTCCTTACCTGTTTTTTCTCCATCAATGATTTTTGAAGCAGATTTTACACCTGCTGCAAAATTGTTTTGAAGATAATAAGCATATTCAGTCCCATTTGCAACCCCATTTCCATATTTTTCAAAATGATTTTCTTGTAAGGATTGAATAAGCTTTCCCGATTTGTCGTAATTTTTTTGTCCAATCGGCTTAAAGCTGTAAAAACTGATCTCATAAAGTATTTCCTGAGCAAGTTGTTTTGAATCTTTCCAAAATATTTTTTCAGAAATGGTTTTTCGATCTTTCGACTTACTGGTAGAAACGTTTTCAATAGGAATCTCTGTCGGAGCCACAACTTCTACTATTTGCGAAGAAACTTCATCCGTCTGTGCTAAAGCCGGCGATGGCGGAAGAACTACGGCTTCTGTGAGAACCTTCGGCTTATCATTATCATCATCAGATTTTGAATTATAATCGTAATCGTCATTATTTTTTACTTTTTCAAAGCTTCCACTTGTCGGTTTTCCTTTTGTATAAGTTCCCTTCATTAAAATTGCTCCATCGGTACCGTAAATTAAAGCTTCGCCCTCTTTCACACCATTTTTATACTGAACTTTTTTTCTAATCTTACCATTTGGATGATAATATAATAAGGTAAGGTTCTTTGTGTCATTTCTGTATTGCCTGAAATTATCATCATTTCCATATTCATCATACCAGACAATATCGCCAACGTACGCATCTTCATCTTTTTTAAAAGCATATCCTTCAAACTGCGGAGTTCCATTGATATAAAAATCCTGAATTAAGACCAATTCGCCAATTTGTTTCATAGGCATTACTCTGTAATAAGATGCTTTCGCCTTTGAAGTCACCTTCCAATCCTGATCATAATAAACAGGATCTGTATTTTGGCAGAAAAACATTTTTAAGAATAGTAAAGAAATAATAAGGGACGTCTTTTTTATCATTTGAGTTGATTTACTCAAAATTAAGAAATTCTATACTTCTTTTACATTTCTTTTCAATAACAATTAATTTAATCAAAATATAAAACACACCATGAAATTTAAAGGGTAATCTAAATTTAAAACATTAAATAAAATAAAAATTTATAAAAAAATAGGGGTATCTTATTTTTAAACCATATTTTTTGTAAATTTGCGCTGTAAAATCAAACCCAATATGTCAACTTTAAGATTCAAAGCGTTAGAAACTTTACCATTTAAGGACTTTAGAAAAGATAACTCTATCGAAGTTCCTGTAAAATTGTCAGAATTATTCTGCCAGAATGTTTTCTCAGAAGAAACCATGAGAGAATATTTGACAAAAGAAGCATTCCAATCTATTTTGGATGCGATGAAAAAAGGAACTAAAATCCAGAGACACATCGCAGACCAGGTAGCTGTAGCGATGAAAGACTGGGCAATGAGCAAGGGTGTTACTCACTACACACACTGGTTTCAGCCATTAACAGGAACTACTGCAGAAAAACACGATTCTTTCTTCACTCCAATCGAAGGTGGAAGAGCTATTGAAAGATTCAGCGGAAACTTATTGATTCAGCAAGAACCGGATGCATCTTCTTTCCCGAACGGTGGTATCAGAAACACTTTCGAAGCTAGAGGTTATACAGCTTGGGATCCTACTTCTCCAGCATTTATTATGGGAACTACTTTATGTATTCCTTCTATCTTTATTTCTTACACTGGAGAAACTTTAGATTACAAAGCACCATTATTGAGAGCTTTGAACGCTGTAGACGAGGCTGCAACAAACGTAATGCAGTATTTTGACAAAAATGTAACAAAAGTAACTCCTACTTTAGGTTGGGAGCAAGAATATTTTTTGGTTGATTCAGCATTGTATCAATCTCGTCCGGATTTAGTTTTAACAGGTAAAACCTTGTTAGGACATTCTCCTGCAAAAGGACAACAATTAGATGACCATTATTTCGGTTCTATTCCTACAAGAGTAATGAACTTCATGAAAGAATTGGAAATCGAATGTATGAAATTGGGAATTCCGGTTACTACAAGACACAACGAGGTAGCTCCAAACCAATTTGAGCTTGCTCCGATGTTTGAAGAAGTAAACGTTGCGGTTGATCACAACTCTTTGTTGATGGACGTTATGGCAAGAATTGCTCACAGACATCATTTCCATATTTTATTCCACGAAAAACCATTCGCAGGAGTAAACGGAAGCGGAAAACACAACAACTGGTCTTTGGCAACTGATACAGGTGAAAACCTTTTAAGCCCAGGAAAAAATCCTAAAAAAAACTTACAGTTCTTAACATTCTTCGTAAATGCTATTAAAGCGGTACATGAATATGCGGATCTTTTGAGAGCAAGTATCGCTTCTGCAAGCAACGACCACAGATTAGGTGCAAATGAAGCGCCACCGGCAATTATTTCTGTATTTATCGGAAGCCAATTGTTCAGAGTTTTGGAAGAGCTTGAAAAAGTAACAGAAGGAAAACTATCTCCAGACGAAAAAACAGATTTAAAACTGAATGTTGTTGGGAAAATCCCTGAAATTTTGTTGGATAATACTGACAGAAACAGAACTTCTCCATTTGCATTTACAGGAAATAAATTTGAAATCAGAGCGGTAGGTTCTTCTGCAAACTGCGCAGAATCTATGACGGTAATGAACACGATTGCTGCAAAACAATTAAACGACTTCAAAAAAGAAGTTGATGCTTTAATTGAAACAGGATTGAAAAAAGACGAAGCCATCTTCAATGTTTTGAGAGAATACATCAAGCAGTGTAAAAACATCATGTTTGAAGGTGACGGATATTCTGATGACTGGGCTGTAGAAGCTGAAAAAAGAGGATTAAACAACTGGAAAACAACTCCTGAAGCATTGAAGCAGGAAATGAATCAGAAATTTGTTGATCTTTATGAAGAATTAGGAATCTTCAATCACAGAGAAGTAGAAGCAAGAAACGAAATCAAATTAGAAAAATATTCTACCGTAATTGATATTGAAGCAAGAGTTTTGAGTGATATCGCAAGAAACCACATTATCCCTTCTGCTTTAAATTATCAGAACAGATTGATTGAGAACGTAAAAGGTCTTAAAGAAATTTTTGAAGACAAAGAATTCAAAACTTTGGCGAAAGAGCAAATGAGCTTAATTACCAACATCTCACAAAACGTTTCTAAAATTAAACTAGGCGTTGAAGATTTGATCGCAGCGAGAGAAGCAGCAAAAGCTGTTACAGAAAGTCAGACGCAGGCAGAAGACTACTGCAACAAAGTAAAACCTTTATTTGACATTATCAGAGACGCTTCTGATGATCTTGAAATGATGGTAGATGATGAGCTTTGGCCAATGACGAAATATAGAGAAATGTTATTCACAAGATAACATCTGTAAAGTTCCATATTAGTGAGGTTCTCCGGTTTTCCGGGGAACTTTTTTTATGTTTTTTTAATACTGTTTTTGAGAAACTGAGAAATAGCAAAATCCGATGAATAGAGGAAACTGCATATATTTTGTTAAAAAATCTTAATAAAAAAAACCGCTCAATCACCAAAATAGGCGCGTGGCGGTTTGTTTTTCTTTAACATACTTAATCAATATGTTAAATTGTGTTAAATCAAGAACCTGACAATAATCATATCGAGGCTGTCTTGGCTGGAATATCTACTTTTGTAATGCTTTAGAGAAATAAATATACCTTTTTAACACGGATAATTAAAAATATATGAAGAAAAGAGTTTTGTTTTATTTAGTTGCTTTCGTTTCTACAATATCACTACAATCATGCGTTACTAATTACGTAGTTTCAAAACCGGCAACTTATGCTAAAGAATACAAAACAGATGCCAAACTAGCTGCAATAGATACTAAGATGGAGAATGATAAAAAGTTGTTAATCAACTCTTTTATCTCGGAAAAAGCAGTGGCAATCTCAAACGCTAGAAATTCTTTAAAAAATTCTGAAATCGCAAAAGCGATCAAACATAATAAGACGATTGATAATATCTTAACAGAAGCTCAAACTTATCTTGGAACTCCTTACAGATACGGAGGAATGACAAGAAACGGAATCGACTGTTCAGCATTTGTATTATCAGTTTTCGGCGCTGCAGCAGGTCTTACTTTACCAAGAGTAGCAGCATCTCAGTCTCAGGAAGGAGAAGCTATTGATAAAGAAAACCTTCAAAAAGGAGATTTAATTTTCTTCTCTCACGGAAAAAGAATTTCTCATGTAGGAATTGTAGAAAGTGTAACTGAAGAAGGAGAAGTAAAATTTATTCACGCAGCAACTTCAAAAGGGGTAATGATCTCTTCACTGAATGATTCTTATTGGGGACCAAAATACAGGTTTGCAAAAAGAGTGATCAATGAGAACGGAGATAACTACAACAACTTAGCATCTACTAATTTTTAGTCTTAAATAATTGATTATATAAATGAAGCCATCAAAATTTGATGGCTTTAATTTTTTGTTTTAAAAATAAGGCTGGAATACTCCTGTCAATAGAATCGGGCTTTAGCACGATTAAGCATTTTGCTTAAAAAATTTGGCTTTAGCCAGAATCTACAAAAAGTTTATAAGTTTTGGCTAAAGCCATTTGTATACTGTCATTTTTTAAACGGGCTGAAGCCCATTCCTATTGATTTGTATAGTAGATGAACTTCCGTTTAATATAATTTAAATCAGCTGTTTTTATCGATTTCTATATCAAATTGACGAAGTAGTCCGTGAACCTCAGAAAGTGAGAATTTTGTCTTCTTAAGCTTATTAGATTCGGGATTGATGATGTAATTGAAAGATGTTCTTAAATCCGCTTTCTCCATATTGGTTCTTTCGAATGTTGCTCCGCTAAAATCGCAGTTTGAGAATACAGAATTCGATAGATCAGCTTCAGCAAAATCGACTTCAATCAGTTTACAATTTTTAAACAATGTTCTTTTGATGGAAGTTTTATAGAAAACAGAATTATTCAAAGCACATCCTTCAAATCTGAAAGACATTCCAAACTCGTTACAGTCATCGAAGTGCATCCCAAACATTTTGCAGTCTTTAAAAATAACATCACGAAAAGCGGTTCCGACTAATTTCGTCATGCTTACATTACAATCAACGAATTCACAGTTGGTAAATTTAAAGTTAGAAAAATCGGCATATTCAAAATTGCAGTTCCGGAACGTACAGTTTTCATATTCTCCAACTTCTAAAGATTGTTCTGTAAAATTTATATTATCGAAAATGTCATCAATAACGTAAGCTTCTCTCATAAATTTTATGATTTTATTTAGTGGAAAAATTAATAGAAATTTTATTTAGCTGATTTTACAGATTGAGCAGATTTAATATCATTTTTGAACAATGCTTGTAAACTTCCATTATCCCGCTTCAAACTTCCAGCTTTACACCAAGCTGTTTTTGTCTGCGTAATTGAGTTTAAAGAAAATAAAAGTCATCATAGAAAAGGCAAGCAACGAACTTCCTCCGTAACTAAAGTACGGTAACGGAATACCAACGGTTGGAAACAGCCCCATAACCATGCCTAAATTAATAGAAAAGTGCATCAACAGGATGGAAGCAAAGCAATATCCAAAAACCCTGTTAAACACAGATTTTTGCTTTTCTGAGAGATAATATATCCTTCCGATGAAAATCATGTAAGCAAAAACCAAAACTGCACTTCCTACAAATCCCCATTCTTCTCCAACGGTACAGAAAATATAATCGGTTTCCTGCTCAGGAACAAACTTCCCCTGAGTTACGGAACCTTCACGAAATCCTTTACCAAACATTCCTCCGGAACCAATCGCCGTCTTTGAATACAGCAAATTATATCCTGAAGTATCACGAAATTCTCTTTCACCCTTATACAAAACTTCGACACGCTCCTGTTGATGTTTTGGCAGTTTCTCGAAAATGACCGGCGAAATAAATGACAATGCCGCCAGTAAAAGAATTACGCCTACTCCTGGTAAAAGAGTATATATATTTTTGCGGAGAAAAGCTGCATTAAATGCAAACCACAATCCGCCAATTACAATAATAAATACTGTGAAATACCACAAACTCCATTGCAGAGGATCATTAAGATAGTTGGCGATAAGAAATACCGCTCCAAAAAGCCCTCCGATTAAAAATAATTTTCCGGAAAGACCTTCACGATACAATGCAATAAAAAACGCAGTAAATACAAGTAACGACCCAACATCAGGAATTGATAATACAACAACGGCTGGAATACCAATTATTGCCAAAGCTGTTATTAATGATTTTGTATTTTTAAGATCGAAATCTGCTCCGGAGACATAATTTGCAAGCATTAAAGCCGTTCCAATCTTTGAAAATTCTACAGGCTGCATGGTAAAACTCCCGAATTTATACCAGTTTTTCTGACCGAGAATTTCTGTTCCGAAAACATGGAGGCCGGCAAGCATTAAAACTCCACCGATGTAAATAATTCCTGACATATTTTCGAAAAACTTACTTCGGCTGAAGAAAATAATTAACCCTACAAAAATTGAAATTCCAAAAAAGATCAACTGTTTTTTACCTAAACCTTCATCTACACTGTAAATATTGGCTATTGCAAATAAGCAAAGCAGAAAATACAGCCCCAAACCTAATTTATCTATTCCTTCTGTCCATTTCATGGTTTACGGTTTTTTGGGTTTAACAGTTTGGGCTTTTTGCAGTTTTTCTTTCGCTTTCTTTACAAGATTCAGACTGTCTTGTATTCTTTTCAATTTTATAGAATCCGGTTTAGGTTCTTTATACAAGCCTTTTCTTTTCAGGTCGACAATCCATTGTCTTTTATATTCAGGCATGAAGCTCGACGTAATCATTTTTTTGTAAAGATGTTCACGTTTCAGATCTCCGGTAATATATTTTTCAGCAATTACTGTACAGGCTGGTCCGGCCCAGGTAGCACCAAATCCGGCATGTTCCATTACAGCAACAACAACAATTTTGGGTTTATCTGCGGGCGCAATCAATACAAAAATAGAGTTATCTTTCCCTTGCGGAACCTGCGCAGTTCCGGTTTTTGCTAATTGAGTAAAATCTTTAGACATCAAACCTCTTGCAGTACCTCTCAAAACAACAGCCTCCATTCCCTTTAAAACAGGTTCGAAATGTTTTGGATCGACTAAAGTATGATGTTTCTTTTTGAATCTCGGATCAGGATTTGGTCTTCCATCAATTGATTTTACAATATGCGGTGTATAATACCAACCTCTGTTGGCAATTGCCGCAACATAATTGGCAAGCTGTAAAGGCGTTACCATTACATCACCCTGCCCCATTCCGTTGTAAATGGCACCCGTCGACATTTCATCCCAATTCTTATAATCCTTTCTGGTAGAACCATTTGCTTTAATGATTGCTTTAAATCTTCTTTCATAAAAATCCCCTGAAGGAATTCTTCCTTTTGCACCAACTGCAAAATCATTATTCAGAAATTCCCCAACACCGAAGCTGCTCATGATTTTCTTCCATTCGTCAACACCTTTTGATGGATTTCCGGGATATTTTTTAATGATTGCTATAAATGCATACGTAAAAAAACAGTTACTCGAAACCTGAATAGAAGGAATCAACGGATCTGCTCCACCGTGACCTTTAATTCTTTTCCCTTTATAGAAAAATCCGCCACCACAGGGGAAAATTGTATTTTCATCCATTACTCCCATTTGCATTGCCGCCAAAGCCGTCAACAGTTTGAAAGTCGATCCGGGAGGATAACCTGCCTGTAAAGAACGGTCGAAAGTGGGTTTGTTTTCGTAAAGCGTATCTTTTGAAAGTGCGTAAAGATTTTTAGATTTATTCGGTCCGGTAAAAAGATTAGGATCAATATCCGGTCCTGTTGCAGCTACTAAAACTTCACCGTTATTTGGATCTATTGCCACTACCGCCCCATGTTTATTCACAAGCATTTCTTCTGCCATTCGCTGAAGATCATAGTCAATAGTCAATGTAATATCTTTTCCGGTGATAACATCTTTATCTAAAGAGCCGTTTTTATAAGGCCCAACATTCCTAAGTTTTATGTCTTTCTGAATATATTTAATTCCCTTTACACCGCGAAGTTCTTTTTCGTAAGATTTTTCAATCCCTGTTTTCCCGATGAGGTCGCCCGGAAGATAATAAGTAGAATCTTTTTTGATTTCTCTATCGTTTACTTCACTTGTATATCCCAAAAGATTTCCGGAAGTAGAGACTTCGTACTGTCTTTGAGGACGCTGAACGATACTGAAAGCGGGATATTTGAATATAATTTCCTGAACTCTTGCTATTTCCTCTCTGCTTAGATCTTTAATGAAAGTCATCGGCGTGAGTTTGGAGTAATATTTTTCAGCTTTAATTAAGTTAATTCTTTTAATGAAATCACTCTTCTCAATTTTCATTAAATTACAGAAAGCCAAAGTATCAAAATCTGGTTTCATTAAAGCCTGAGTAAAAGAAATTTCGTAGGCAGGCTGATTTCCCACCATTATTTTTCCATTTCTGTCGAAAATAACTCCACGCTGCGGAATAACATATTCGGTTTTGATGGAAGTATTGGCTGCATTCAAGGCATAACGATCTGTAAACAGCTGTAAATAAGAAAGCCTTGCTACAAAAATAAGAGCAATGACAATGAGAATCGTTAAGATTTTTATATGGCGTGTGTTCAAACTTTCTGTTTGATTTTAAAGATTAATGCGTAAACTATGATAAATATAAAGGAAATTCCACTAGTTACCAACACATTAAGTAAGATTTCGAAAATTCTGCTGAATTTAAAAAACTCGATATACTGCACCAGAAGCTGATGCAAGAAGATACTTGAGAACAGAAACAGTAAAAACTGCGTCCACTGCAAAGACTGAAATGAGAAGAAATCGGTAGAAGTATCTGTAGACGTACGGAAAATTATCGTACGGAAATAAGCAATCAAAGTAGTTGCCAAAGCATTGATTCCCCAAGAATATAAAAAGGCATCAATTGATAAACCGATTAAAAAACTTAAAGCTAAAAACTGAAATCTGTTTCTAAAAAAAGGATAAAACATCACAAAAACCGGATATAAAACCGGAGTGAATTTACCGAACAGCGTAATTCTGTTCAATACAAAAATCTGTAATGCAACCAGAAAAGCCATGATCAAAAGATCTGTAAATATGGTTCTGCTAATCATTTTCTTTTTTTATTACAGCTTGCATAGTATCCTGAATTTTCTGAACCTCCGCTTTTTTAAGATTTTTAACCACGAAAACTTTATTTAAAGCTCCCATTTTCTCGCTTAATTCCACTGAAATATCCCAAAATCCTGTTTTATTATCTACGGTATATCCCGCAATTTTACCGATCATCACTCCTTTAGGGAAAATTGCTGATTTCCCATCGGTTTCAATGGTATCGCCAATTTTCAGGGAAACATATTTTGGCACATCTGCCAGATGCATCAATCGGGAGTTATCTCCTCTCCACGTCAAAGTTCCGAAATATCCCGAATTTTTCAGCGCAGCATTGATTCTGATTTTATTAACGCTTAAAACCGACTGTACTAAGGCATAACTATCGGTAGAATTAATAACAATTCCGGCAATTCCTCTCGGTGACATTACCCCCATTTGAGGATAAACACCGTCTCTTGTTCCGCGGTTGATTGTAAAATAATTATTTCTTCTGTTGATGCTGTTGAAAACAATTTCACCATCTACAAAAGTATAGATTTGGCCACCACCCAAAGTATCATGTACTTTTCTGAATTGTGGATTTGCAGCGCCTTTTTTTCCGTAAAGCTCAACCATTAAGGCCTTATTTTGAGCAACAAGATCTTCGTTTGTTTGTTTCAGCTTTAAATAAGAAACACCTTCATCAATATACCCGGAAACCCAGGAATTGAAAGCCGCAGTCTGCCCTGCAAGCCAAGATTGCTGCATGGCGTTTTTAGAGAATATCAAAATGAGAGCAATAATTTGCAGAAACATAAAGAATACAAAAAGAGCATTCTTCGAAAATAATCTCAGCAAAAATCCCATTCAGATATAAAGTCGTAAAAAGTTAAAAAATTTATTTAATTAAGAAATTGAACTTATCCATATTCTTAAGTGCAATACCCGTTCCGCGAACAACAGCTCTCAAAGAATCTTCTGCCACGAAAACCGGAAGCCCTGTTTTCTTGTGTAATCTGTCTGCAAGACCTCTCAACAAAGCACCTCCACCAGCAAGATAAATACCTGTTTTGTAAATATCTGCTGCCAATTCCGGCGGCGTAAGCGAAAGAGTTTCCATTACAGAATCTTCAATTCTGATAATTGATTTATCCAAAGCACGAGCGATCTCTTTATATCCAACCATAATTTCTTTTGGCTTACCGGTAATAAGATCTCTACCCTGTACAGGAATATCGTCGATATCTACATCTAGATCTTCAACTGCAGAACCTACTTCAATTTTCACTCTTTCAGCAGTTCTTTCTCCGATGTATAAATTATGATGCGTTCTTAAGAAATAAGCAATATCGTTGGTAAATACGTCACCTGCAATTTTCACAGATTTATCACAAACAATACCTCCCAAAGCGACAACCGCAATTTCGGTAGTACCACCACCTATATCGATAATCATGTTACCTTCAGGTTTCTGTACATCAATACCAACCCCTATTGCAGCAGCCATTGGTTCATAAATCAAGCGTACTTCTTTTGCGTTTACTTTCTGAGCAGAATCTCTTACCGCTCTTTTTTCAACTTCTGTAATTCCGGAAGGAATACAAATCACAATTCTTAAAGCAGGCTGAATAAATCTCCCTTTGATACCCGGAATTTTTTTGATAAATTCTTTGATCATGTGCTCTGAAGCATGGAAATCTGCGATAACTCCGTCTTTTAACGGACGGATGGTTTTTATATCTTCATGCGTTTTACCCTGCATATGTTTCGCCTGTTCTCCAACAGCAATCGGCTTTCCCGTAGAACGTTCTATTGCAACAATAGAAGGCTGATCTATAACAATTTTATTATTATGGATGATAAGCGTGTTGGCAGTTCCAAGGTCTATCGCAATTTCTTGCGTAAACATATCGAATAAACTCATAATTTTCTCCTTGATTTAAGTTTACAAAGATATAAATTTCACAGTACTAACGATTACAAAGTTTTATATAATTTGGTTAAATTTTTATTAAAATTACACTTTTTTCTTAATCTATTGTTTCTGTAAGTTTTAGCAAAAGGTACAAAATCTTACATAATTAATTTATAGCTTTTTACGATAATTATCATACAAACAATCACAAAATCTTTAAGTAAAATTTCCTTAAATTTGCGACTGCTTATGATACAGTATTCCAATATACATCAGACGTCAAATTTTGCCGTATTATCCATCAGTTACGAAAAGGCAGATGTTGAAACCAGAGGTAAATTTGCATTTTTTGATGACAATATTAAAAACTTTGTTACCCGAATTCACGACGAAAATTTAGGGGACGCATTTGTGGTTTCCACATGCAACAGAACCGAAATTTATTCTACCTCACCCAATTATCTTTTAGTAGCCGAAGAATATTGCAAAACGATTGGTGTAAATCTTTCAGACTTTCTTCAATTTGCCAATATTGCAACTAAAGAAGAGGCCTTAAATCATTTATTCAGAGTGGCAGCCGGACTGGAAAGCCAAATCATCGGTGATTTTGAAATTATCGGGCAAATCAAAAAAGCGTACGCCCGTTTTAAAAAAGAAAGGCAAAACTCGAATCCTTTTTTAGAAAGATCGATTAATTCTGCAATTCAGATTTCTAAAAGAATAAAAAATGAAACCGGCATCTCCAACGGAGCCGCTTCTGTTTCTTATGCGGCGGTACATTATATTTTAAACAATCAGAAAAGAATTACTGAAAAAAACATTCTTCTTCTAGGAGTTGGTGAGATTGGTCAAAATACGGTTGAAAATTTAGTAAAACACGTTTACCAGCCTAAAATAAAAATTGCCAACCGAACTCAGGAAAAGGCAGCAAAAATTTCAGAGAAATACAATATTCCCAATATTGATTATAATGATTTTGAAAAGGAATTAGAAAACACCGACATTTTAATTGTTGCTACAGGAGCAAAAACCCCGATCATCAACAAGTCTCATTTAAAAAACGGAAAAGAAATTCTGATTATTGATCTTTCCATTCCTCATAATGTTGACAAAGATGTTTCCGAACTTGATAATGTTACTTTGATCGATGTTGATGAACTTTCAAAACAAATTCAGGAAACTATTCAACAAAGAGAAAAAGAGATCCCGAAAGCCGAGGTTATCATCAAAGAAATGACCAAAGATTTTCTGGAATGGGAAAAAAAGAGAAAACTGGCGCCTAATATTCATCATTTCAAAGCGGTGTTGAAAAACATGGAGCGTAACGAAATGCACAATTTTTACAGAAAAAATAAGTACATCAATATCAACGACATGGAGCTTTCTGAGAAGATGATTCAGAAAATAACCAACCGTTTTGCAAAATATATCATCGACAACCCTTTAAAAGCGGAGGAAATTAGTAAATTAATGCACGAAATTTTAGTCGAACAACCCAATAACGAATTCAATGAAAAGCATTAGAATAGGAACCAGAAATTCTGCACTTGCACTTTGGCAGGCTAGAGAAGTTGCAAGACATTTGCAAAACCTTAATTACCTTACCGAGATTGTCCCGATTGTTTCTTCAGGAGACAAAAACCTTAATCAACCTCTTTATTCTTTAGGAATTACAGGGGTTTTTACAAGAGATTTAGACATCGCATTGCTGAATGACGAAATTGATATTGCCGTGCATTCCCTAAAAGATGTACCCACAAAATTACCCGAAAATATAGAAATCGTCGCTTATCTTGAAAGAGACCATCCACAAGATGTTTTGATTAAAAGAAAATCGGCAATGGACAAAGAATTTCACGAGCTCAAATTAGCGACAAGCAGCTTGAGAAGAAGAGCTTTTTGGTCTAAAAATTATCCTGAAACAGAGTTTTTTGATATCAGAGGAAATATTCAGACCAGACTTCAGAAGCTGGAAGAGCAAGACTTTGATGCGACCATTTTATCTTTGGCCGGAATTAAAAGAATGAAAATGGATATCGATTACGAATTTCTACCATTCATGATTCCTGCGCCTTCGCAAGGTGTAGTTGCTGTAGCCGGACATTCGGATAAAAAAGAAATCAACGACATTTTGAAGCAGATCAGTCACAAACAGACTCAAATTTGTGTAGAAATTGAAAGAAATTTCCTGAGCACTCTTGAAGGCGGTTGTACTGCACCCATTGGAGCTTTTGCCGAAAAAATTGAAAACCAGATCAGATTCAAAGCTGCTCTTTGCTCGCTAGACGGCAAAAATTATATCGCAACCGACGAAAGTTTTGAATATAATGAAGAAGAAAATTTTGGTGAAAAATTTGCCAATATTGTTTTAGAAAACGGAGGTAAAGAATTGATGACTGAAATTAAAAGTCAGCTTTAAGGTTTTAGGCAAAATTAAGATTTTCTGAATCTTAACATTTCTTTATGCTTAAAGAATCTTCATGTTTAAAATTAATTTTTGAACTTTACAGGACTTGTTTTCAATTCCAAATTTTAAGTCAATGAAAAAATTCTTTTCAATATTCATCTTATTCCTTTTTGTCTTTTTTGGAAAAGCTCAAAATCAGTTTGCACAAAAATTGTCTGATGCAGCTTTAAGCTTAACGAAAGATAAAGTCACCTACGATCCTGCTTATTTTACGCTAAAATATCCCAATGGAGATGTTCCGGCGGACAAAGGCGTTTGTACTGACGTCGTAATCAGAGCGTACAGAAAACTGGGGATTGATCTTCAGAAGGAAGTGCATGAAGATATGAAACAGAATTTTTCAAAATATCCTAAAAACTGGGGTTTAAAAAGACCCGACACCAATATCGATCATCGAAGAGTTCCAAATCTGAGAGTTTTCTTTGCCAAATTTGGAAAATCTAAATCTATTGAAAACAAGCCTGAATTGTACGTTCCCGGAGATATTGTAACGTGGCTTCTTCCGGGGAATTTAACGCATATCGGAATTGTTGTCAACAAAAAATCGGCAGACGGAAAAAGATATTTAATTGTACATAACATCGGTGGCGGACAGGTCATTGAAGATTGTCTGTTTAAATTTACTATTACCGGACATTACCAATATTCAAAATAATTTATGATAAGGAAGGTCGTTTTCGCTCTGTTTTTATTTATTTTAAACTTGAGTTCAGCACAGAATTCAGGTTTAAAGATCATCAATAAGCCGATCAGTTATTCTGCGGAAAGAATTCAATTAAGCTTAGAATATTTAAAAGAACATCACGGTTTAAGTCAAAAAACGCCGACAATTGTTCCGAAGATGATTGTTTTGCATTACACAGCGGGCGGAACGGTAGAAAGCAACTACAAATATTTCAACAAAACCCATCTTGAAAGCGCAAGAAATACTTTAAAAAAGCAAAGTACACTCAATGTTTCTTCGCAGTTTATCATAGACCGAGACGGAACTATTTACCAATTAATGGAACCAACTCAATTTGCAAGACACACGATTGGTCTAAATTATTGCGCCATCGGAGTTGAAAATATTGGAAGCAAGAAACAACCGCTTACCGAAAAACAAATTGAAGCCAACGCAGAACTGGTAAGATATTTAACCAAAAAATATAAAATAGAATATCTTATTGGCCATTCAGAATACGGAATTTTCAGAAATTCTAAATTATGGAAAGAATCTGACCCCAAATATTTCACGGGAAAAGAAGATCCAGGAAAAGACTTTATGACCAAAGTACGAAAGCAAGTCGTCGATTTACATTTAAAAGATAAACCTTAATGAACATTTTATTTACCAAAAACATCGATCCAAAATATCTTTCAGAAAAACTGGGAAATAATATTTCGATCGACTGTGTTGAGGTAATAAAAACAAAACCGATTTTTGTAGAGCATTTTGACCTGAAAGACCGATCGCTTATTTTCACAAGTTTCAACGGGGTAAAATCTTTTTTCGAAAACAAGTTTCTGCCTAATGAAGATTTTACCGCAAAAAACTACAATAAGATCTATTGTGTAGGCGAAAAAACCAAAAGAGAGCTTCGCAAAAACGGATTCGGAACATTTAAGGTCTTAAAAAATGCCGAAACATTATCCCAATTCATTATCGAAAACTGCGCTCACGAAAAATTCATTCATTTTTGTGGAAATTTGGCGCTTGATGTTTTAGACAAAAAGCTTCCGCTACAGAATATTTCATATAAAAAAGTCACTGTTTACGAGACAGAAGCGCTTAATCCTGTGATACATGAAAAATATCATGCAATAGTTTTTTTTAGCCCGAGCGGAGTTCGTAGTTTTGCGAAAAATAATTCTTTAGAAAATACCATCCTTTTTTCAATAGGAGAAACGACCTCTAAAGAAGTAAGAAAGCATACAAAATCTGAGATTTTTACGAGTACAGAAAATACTTTATTAAACTTATTGTCGGTCATAAAAAATAGATTAGAAAAAGATATTTAATAATCTATCAACTAAAAGCCGTCAACTATCTATAATATTATGATTAAAAACGACCTATATTTAAAAGCACTTCGTGGCGAAACTGTAGAAAGACCACCAGTTTGGATGATGAGACAGGCAGGCCGATATTTACCCGAATTTATCGCACTTCGCGATAAGTACGATTTCTTCACAAGATGCCAGACTCCTGAATTAGCTTCTGAAATTACAGTTCAGCCCATCAGAAGATATCCTTTGGATGCAGCGATTTTGTTTTCGGATATTTTAGTTGTTCCTCAGGCAATGGGGATTGATTTTAAAATGAAGGAAAATGTAGGTCCGTGGTTGGATAATCCGATCAGAACGATGGAAGATGTGCAGAACGTGATCGTTCCTGATGTAAATGACACTTTAGGATATGTTTTTGATGCGATTGAATTGACTTTAATCAAACTAGACAACGATATTCCATTGATTGGTTTTGCAGGTTCTCCGTGGACGATTCTTTGCTATTGCGTGGAAGGAAAAGGAAGTAAGGCTTTTGATATTGCTAAATCTTTCTGTTTCCAACAACCGGAAGCTGCGCATTTGTTACTTCAGAAAATTACAGATACTACGATTGCTTATCTGAAAAGAAAAGTTGAAAAAGGAGTTTCTGCCGTTCAGGTTTTCGATTCTTGGGGCGGAATGCTTTCTCCGGAAGATTATCAAGAGTTTTCTTGGAAGTATATTAACCAAATCGTTGAAGCCTTAAGCCCATTAACTCATGTTGTGGTTTTCGGAAAAGGATGTTGGTTTGCTTTAGAAGAAATGACAATGGCTCCGGTTTCAGCTTTAGGAGTTGACTGGACAATCAAGCCTGAATTTGCAAGAACTTTAACGAATCATACAATGACTCTTCAGGGAAATTTTGACCCTGCAAGATTACATTCTACACCTGAAACGATCAAGAAAATGGTGAATGAAATGATCAATCGTTTTGGTAAAGACCGATATATTGCCAATTTAGGTCACGGAATTTTACCAAATATTCCTTTGGAAAATGCGGAAGCGTTTATCAGAGCTGTTGTAGATTGGAAGCCTAGTAATTACTCTCCCGCAGATTTTACAGATTGACACAGATTTTTCAATACGCTTGTCATTTCGGAGGAATCTAAATTTAGCTTTAAAAATTACGCAAATACATTGTCAAGATTCCTACGGAATGACAAACTTTATGTAATATTATTATAAATAAAATCCCTTTCAAAAATAACTTTGAAAGGGATTTTTCTATGAAGAAAAAAATTAGCTCTTGGTATTTCAATACATTCTAACTACAAAATTAACTCAAAGCATTTTATTAAAAGTAATTAAAAGAAAATTTGAGCAATCGCCAAAATCTATAATAAGCAACTTTATAGTTTAGTTAGTTTAGATACTGTAAAATATCTTTCTTTTCGAGTTTAAACTCTTTTTTGGATTCATTTTCGATAATCATAATCTTACTGTTGTCCATAATTTTTTTGATTTTACAGAAAGTTTCTTCATCGATTTTTGAGACATCAATATTATTTACTTTAATAATTTTGTCTGCTACATTTAATCCTGATAATTCAGGAATTTTAAGCTTATTTACAATAACCAATGTGCCGTCAACAGGAGCAAAAGCAATTCCGAAGCTATTATATTCGGAAGTTTTATCTGTTGTATTGAGAACGATTTTTTTGTTGATGAAGTCTAAATCGATGAGGTAATTTTCCATAAATCTTGTTCCGACCAAATTTCGGGAATCTGAACTTGTATCAACAATTTGATTACCTAAAATGTTATTATTAACCTCAGCTTCCATTACATCAAGCCATCTTTCACCTTTACTCACACTATTTAATGATTGTGATAAAAGCCCTTCAAAAGTCAGAAAACTACCGTCTTTTACTAATTGATAAGATTTTGAATCGAGTGTAAAACCTGAACCAGATCCCGTATCGAAAACCATATCTAAATTTTGCTTTCTTATATTGACATTAATTGTAGGGACATGAGTGAAGTTTTCTTCAGTAAAAGGAATTGATATTGACTGTGCCGAATTTTCAGTTATTTTATCTGAAATTGTGATGGTTTTAGTTCTAAAATCAATTCGCCAAACTTTACTATTCATCATATTGGCTCCAAAAACTCCACTGATTTTCATGCACGCCCGTGAAGCCATCCAATTAATATTCATAAATGAAAAGTTTACTTTATTAAACTTTATATCTGCAATTTTAAGTGCATCGGTTGAAAACATTTCATTTTTTGAACTCGAATTGTTAGCATCGATTCCTTCAAAAATCATGTTTTCTTTCTTTTCACTGAGTTGGCCCTTCAGCTCGTCAGACAAAATGGTGAATGCGCCTGTATCAAAGATGAAATTGTGTTTCTGATTCTTAATATCAACTTTAACGATTATTTTTCCATCAATATATTCAAAAGGAATGGAAGTTGCGCTAAAAAATAACGGAAACAGGAACAACGTACAAGTATAAAAAATTTTAAACTTCATCATAGTAAAAAATAAAGACTGCCTCAAAGAAACAGTCTGTTAATTATTAAGAAAGCATCCTTTGTGCTTTTTTCACACCTTCTACCAATA
Source organism: Chryseobacterium indoltheticum (assembly GCF_003815915.1). Classification (NCBI taxonomy): domain Bacteria; kingdom Pseudomonadati; phylum Bacteroidota; class Flavobacteriia; order Flavobacteriales; family Weeksellaceae; genus Chryseobacterium; species Chryseobacterium indoltheticum. The sequence goes on along the minus strand of NZ_CP033929.1, from coordinate 454,130 downwards.
AATCAATTTCCTGAAATGTATTGTAAACGGCAAAGCTCGCTCTCACCGTTCCGGCGATATTAAAGAAATCCATAATCGGTTGCGTACAATGATGGCCGGTTCTTACGGCAACTCCCATTTTATCGAGAATCATCCCAACATCTGAGGAAATACCAATCCCTTCAAGATTAAAAGAAACTACGCCCGTTCTGTGCGCTTTTTCACCATATACTTTTAAACCTTCGACTTCCAAAAGCTGTCTTTGTGCATAATCCAGCAAAGCATTTTCATGATTCTGAATATTTTCCTGACCTACTTTTTTAATGAAATCAACGGCAGCTCCCAAAGCAATATTTCCTCCTACATTTGGTGTTCCGGCTTCATATTTAAAAGGTAAACCCGCATACGTTGTTGCATCAAACGAGCATACTGCAATCATTTCACCTCCGCCGTGGAAAGGCGGCAAATCTTCAAGAATTTCCTGTTTTCCATATAGAACTCCAGTTCCCATCGGAGCATACATTTTATGCCCTGAAAATACAAAGAAATCGCAGTCTAACTTTTGAACATCAATCGTAAAATGAGGAGCCGACTGGGCACCGTCTATGACAATATAAGCATCTGAATTGGCTCTTGTTTTAGCAATAATTTCTTCAACCGGATTTACAATTCCCAAAGCATTGGAAACCTGATTAACAGATACTACTTTTGTCTTTTCACTTAGAAATTCGTCTAAATAATCAAGTTGCAAAATTCCGTTTTCATCGATTGGGATTACGCGAAGTTTTGCGCCTGTTCTTTCACACAGCAATTGCCACGGAACGATATTCGAATGATGCTCGAGATATGAAATAATAATCTCGTCGTCTTTCTTTAATTTTTGAGTTAAAATATAAGCGATAAGATTTATTCCTTCGGTTGTACCTTTTGTGAAGATCACTTCAAAATCATTTTTGGCATTGATGAATTTCTGGATTTTTCTTCTTGAAAGCTCCATTTCTTCGGTTGCCAATTGGCTCAATGTATGGATTCCACGGTGTACATTAGCATTGAGTTCTTTATAATACTGATCCCAAACTTCAAGTACTGAATTGGGTTTCTGAGATGTAGCTGCATTATCTAAATAAACCAATGGCTTACCGTTCACTTCCTGATTTAATATAGAAAACTGACTTCTGATTTCCTGAATGTCAAACATTTATTACAATTTTTAAATTAAAAAGTTCTTTATTTAGAACACATCAAATTTACGATTTTTTATCTAAAAGTCTGCCAGATTAATAGAGTGATCGTTTTTATCTAAAACAAAAAAAACCTGCCAAAAAAATGACAGGTTAATTTATTTAGAGTAAGAAAATTCTTATTCTGCTGCTGCTTCTTCAGTTGCAGGAGCTTCTCCTCCTTCAGTTGCAACTTCTTCTTCATCGTCATCATCTGCCATAGCACCTCCTTTAGCTGCATTTCTAGACATTTTAACAGCTACAACAACTGCATTGTCAGGATGTACAAAAGAGTAACCTTCAGTTTTGATAGTACCAACATAAAGCTTGTTACCAATTTTAAGAGAAGTAATATCTACTACGATCTCATCTGGCAAGTTTGCAGGAATAGCTTTTACTTTCAATTTTCTGAAAGACTGACGTAAAACACCACCAGCTACAACACCTTTAGAACGACCAGTAATTCTTACAGGAACTTCCATAACAACTGGCTTATCGTCAGATAATCTGTAGAAGTCTGCGTGAATAATTCTGTCTGTAATTGGGTGGAACTGAATATCCTGAAGAACTGCAGGAATTACCTGTCCGTCAACTTCAATAGATACCGTGTGTGCTTCAGGAGTATATACCAAACCTTTGAATGCTTTCTCTGTAGCAGAGAAATTCAATGGCTCACCACCTCCGTAAACAACACAAGGAACTAATTCAGCATCACGTAAAGCTTTTGTCGACTTTTTGCCCACGCTTTCTCTTTTTGTACCTTGAATTGTAATTGATTTCATTTATAAAAAATTTAAAAATTTGTTTTGATTTAAATTGCAAAAAGCTAATTATCAACTAGATAACAAACTTACTGCTAATCGACTGGTGCTCGTGCACCATCTTCATAACATCAGCAAATAATGGGGCGCAAGATAGTACTTTTATTTTAGATGACAAGCCATTTTTTACAGGAATTGAGTCAGTTACAATTACTTCCAGCAATTGCGAGTTCTCAATATTGTCATAAGCCTTTCCTGAAAGTACTCCGTGAGTAGCCATTGCTCTTACAGATTTTGCTCCTTTTTCCATTAAGATATCTGCAGCTTTGCAAAGTGTTCCTGCTGTATCGATCATGTCATCAATAAGGATAACATTCTTACCTTCTACATCCCCGATAAGGAACATTTCTTCTACTACGTTTGCTTTTTTTCTTTCTTTATAAGCTATTACTACATCTGCACCAAGGTGACCTGCATAGTTTTTTGCTCTTTTTGCACCTCCCATATCCGGAGAAGCAATCGTAAGATTATCAAGCTTAAGATTTTTGATATAATCTACAAAGATGGTAGACGCATACAAATGATCTACAGGAATTTCGAAGAATCCTTGAATCTGATCTGCATGCAAATCCATTGTCATTACTCTAGTTGCACCTGCAGCAGTTAAAAGATTCGCCACCAATTTGGCACCGATTGGCGCTCTTGGCTTGTCTTTTCTGTCTTGTCTTGCAAGCCCGAAGTACGGTAGCACCACGGTAATACTTTTTGCAGAAGCTCTTTTTGCTGCATCAATCATTAGAAGCAATTCTAAAAGATTGTCTGCCGGCGGAAACGTAGATCCGATTAGGAAAACTCTTCCTCCTCTTACAGATTCGTCTAAAACAGGTTCAAATTCTCCGTCGCTGAACTCCTGAAAGTTGATTTTTCCTAATTCTTTCCCATAATACTGGGCAATTTTTTCTGCAAGATCTTTACTCGTTCTTGTAGAAAATAGATAACTTAACTGATCGGCCATTTTTACTTTTTAAAAGATTTTGCAAATTTAAAAAAAAACCACAAGAATCAATCCTGTGGTTTCTATTATTTATTTTTATCTCCGATTAAGGAAATGTAACTCCTGAGTATTTATTAGGATCTACCTGGGGTAAAGTAGAATTATACTTTTTATTAATTGACTTAATAAATTCATTCGCAACGACTGCATACCCTCTTCCTGTAAGGTGAACTCCATCTAAAGAGAAGGTACCACCAGTAACAAAAGTAGCTGTATATCTTACGCCATTCCAAGAAATTCCTGATTTAGAATTTAATTCAGTCATTTTTGCATTCATATCCACAAAAGCTAAACCATACGAATCTGCCATAGCTCTGATAGATGTATTGTAAGCTTTAACAGCAGTAGAAATATTTTTCACTTCATCTGTCGTTAATGAATACTGATCTCCTATTGGGAAACTTGCTCCGTAAATAAATACAGAAGATGGTGTAGCAGCTTGATTTGTTGTTGCATCCAAACCTAACAACGAACTTGAGGTAAGAAGCATTAATTCTCCAGGTTTTGCCTGACGTGCTCTTCCGAAAGCGTTTCCTATAAATGCTGCCTGAGATGCCGGAACCCCACCTGCAGTAAGTGCAGCGGTAAGCTGTGCCGAAAGATTAGCTAATTTGTTATCAATAATAAGCACCGGATTATTTCCTGCTACAACAGGATTAATTCTATCACCTTGTCCAAATGCAGTAAGCGCTGCTTTTAAAGGTCCATAAAGCTGAGTATTTAAAGACTGTGCCTTTGCTGCGTCTAAAGGTATAGCATTATAAGGAACTCTTGTAAAAAACGGGATATTGGTAACATCAGGAATATTTGCAATAATACCTTTTGTAGATCCTACACTTTTCAACCCATCAAGAACACCTTTTATAGAGCCTGCTACCACATTAGCATCCGAAATATCGTTTGATCTGTATGTAGCCGGATTGGTATTACCGTTCTGAACTGTTGCTGCAGTATATGTAGTAACTCCCCCTGTAGTTTGCGAGTTGGTTCCACCATTTGTTGCATACGACAACACGTCATTATTTCCAATCCAAAGAGAGAAAAAAGTTGGCTTTTGAACCATTGCATCTGCTAGAACACTTGTCGTTGCTGAAGAAGCAAATCTTACAAAGTAAGGATTTGCAGTTCCTGTAAGCAAGCCTGCAGCACTTCCGTAATTTGGAGCTACAAGATGGAAAGATTTTGCGCCCGGAACTCCCATATTATTATACGGTCTACCGGCAGCCACATTATCTAAAGCAGCAGCGGCAGGAGAAGCAACAGGAGCTAAAGCTCCATTAACCATTTTTAAAACGAGTTTTCCCGGAAAACCTGGTAAGTTTGTAAATCCTCCAACATTATTAGGCATCAATGGCTGTTTAAATGCTCCGCCACCTGCAAGTTTCATTTGCATTGCAAGCATACTAGGATAAGATTCGTTCTGACCATCACTGTAAAGTGTCCCATCTCTATAACCAGACGTAAGGGAATTTCCCAAGGCAACATAATTAGAGAAATCTGCTTCGCCTTTCGTTACAACGATGTCTTCTACATCAGTATCAAAATCTGTATTACAACTTACTGTAAAAAGAAGTGCCGAAACAGCTATTGTAGATATTATTATTTTTTTCATAATTTAAAATTAAAAAGCATTATAAGATAAACCTAGACCAAAATAGAATGCTTTAGCCTTTGCCTGACCATAGAAACCTAAGTAATTATTTTTCACATCTCTGCTTTGTGGCATTGCATAACCACCGGCAACGTCAACTCCGAATTTATTAAGCTTAAATCCTAAACCTCCTGTTAACACAAAAGAATCAAAAGATGGTGTTTCAGGAATGAAATTGTCGTCAGAGTAAGGAGATTCATCATAATAAGCGCCTAAACGACCATAAATCATGTTCGTGAATGCATATTGAGTTCCCAATCTTACAGTTTTTGAATTTCTAAAATTCTTTGGTGCTACTAATATTGTAGGATCTGTCTGATTTCCAATTGGAGCATTAGCAAAATCTAAAGTCAACTTGCTGTATCTTTCCCAACCGTGATAGTTGAAATCCGCAGAAATTAACCATTTTGGTGTAACTCTATATGTAAGACCAATTGTATATTCTTCTACAAGTGGCAAAGTTGCTGTAAAACCATCTTGTCCTGCAGCGTTCAGTCCTAAAAGAGTATTTACTGTAGTCTGTGCAGGAGCCACGAACGTAGCTGTTCCTTTTTTAGCTTTCATATCAACAGGCGAACGGTATGCGATACTTACATCCAATTTTGGATCGGGTCTGAAATAAAAACCGAAACCATAACCATGACCACTTGCTTTCTCATCATTAATATTAACTGTTCCTCCAAATTGAGTAACTGCCTTATCCCAGTTTACCGATCCTCTGGCGTAGATATAACTTGCCCCAAAAGAAAGCCAATCGGCCATTTTCACGGAAACCATAGGCTGGAAATAATAACTTTTCAGCTCCAGCTTCTGTACCATTTCTCTTCCTTCCCAATCGTAAGGATACTGAATGGTACTGCCAAAAGGCGTAGAAAAACTGAAACCAATCGATAGTTTATCAATAGGCTTATACGCTATTGCAGCATAAATCGGTGTACCCAGCGGATTATCGGTCTCAGTACTTTGTAAAGTATTTAAATTTTGAAAAGTAACTTTATTACTTGCTCCAAAACCTCCAGCTACAATACTTAGTTTAGAAGGAATGAATGACATACCTGCCGGATTAAAGAATGCAACACTCGCATCGTCAGCATGAGCACTCGTGTGTGCCATTGCCAACTGTTTAACCCCTTGCAAAGAAACTCTAAAGCCTCCCGCATAAGATAAAACCCCAGCCAATAAAGCAGTTGATATTAATATTTTTTTCATAGACTATTATTATATAACCCAAATATAAAATTATTTTGTTTACGTCTGTTAATAAATCTTAAAATTTTAAACTTAACAGCAAAAGAAAACTATGTTTAAAATAGCATCCCCTATATAAAGCTAAATAACATACTCAATCACAAGCTCTTAAAATAAAAATAAATCCTTATTTCTTACCATGTTTAATATTAAACAATTTCAAAAATTAATATTTAGTACATTTGGAATTGTATAAAGATAAAAATCAATAAATTTGCAAGATTAAATAAATTATAATATGAGTTGTGGATGTAAAACATCCGGCGATTCTGCACATTCTTGCGGAACAAAATCTGCGAATGGCTGTGAAAGTGTAAATACCTGCGGTAATAGTTATAAATTAAGTGTTTTCGATTGGCTGTCTAACGTACAAAACCCTGCATCAAACAGGTGTGATTTTGTAGAAGTTAGATTTAAAAATGACAGAAAATTATTTTATAAAAATGTAAATAATATTCCTTTACATATAGGTAGCGTTGTAACAGTAGAATCTAGTCCGGGACATGATGTAGGCGTAGTAAGCCTCACAGGTGAACTAGTGAAAATTCAGATGAAGAAAAAAAGAGCTTCAGAAGAAAACCCGCTAAAAATATATAGGCTAGCCAACCAAAAAGACATTGAAGTTTGGCAGGAAGCCCGAAAAAAAGAAGAAAATGTAAAAATAGAAGCCAGAAAAATATCTCACAGATTAGGTCTTGAAATGAAGATTACTGATGTGGAATACCAAGGCGACTCTTCTAAAGTAACATTCTATTACACCGCCGACAACCGTGTGGATTTCAGAATGTTGATTAAAGAATTTGCAGGAGCTTTCCGTACAAAAATCGATATGAAACAAATCGGTTTCAGACAGGAAGCTGCAAAAGTAGGCGGAATTGGATCTTGTGGAAGAGAATTATGCTGCTCAACCTGGTTAACAGATTTCAGATCGGTAAATACCAATGTGGCAAGATATCAGCAATTGAGCATCAACCCTCAAAAACTGGCGGGGCAATGTGGTAAACTTAAATGTTGTCTAAACTATGAATTAGACAGTTATCTTGATGCATTAAGCCACTTCCCTTCTTCTTCAACCATGATTGATACCGAAAAAGGAAGAGCTTTCTGTATAAAAATTGATGTTTTCAAAAAGAAAATGTGGTTTGCATACGTCGACAGTTCAATGGCGTGGTATGATTTCGATGTAGATTTGGTAAAAAAAATGATTTCACAAAACAAAAGAGGTGAAAAAACGTTACCTCTTGAAGATTTGAAACAGCCTGAAATTTCTGTAAAAACAGTAGATTTAATTCAGGAAAACAGTGTAGATCGTTTTGAAAAGAAGAACAGAGGTTTCAACAAAAACAGAAACCAGGGAAATCAGAATCAAAACAGACCAAACAACAATCAAAATCAGGGACCTAGAAAGCCCAGACCGGAAAACAATACCGAAAAACCACAGGACAGAGCTGATAAAGGCGAAAGAACAGAAAGACCTGAACGCCAGCAAAGACCTGAAAAAAGCCAGAAGCCTACACAAAATAATAGTCAAAGGCCTCAAAAACCGCAGCAGCAGAAACCACAAACGGAAAAACCTGTCGCAGTAAATAATGATGTTGAAAAAAAACCAGAAAATCAACAACCCAAAAAGAAGTTTAAAAAGAAATTTCCTCCAAAAAAAGATAATAATGCATAAAATTTCAGGACTTTTTCTCCTTATTTTCTTGGTAAGCTGCAATGCTCCCGAAGACGACGTTATTATGAATAACGTTGATAATAAATGGAATAAGAGGACCGAACAAAAATTTAATCTTGAAATTTCGGATCCGCAAAATCCTAAAAATCTTATATTTGTTGTAAGGAATAATAATGAATATCCTTACAGTAATATAAGATTCATTGTTAACCTTACCAATCCTAAAACCAAAGCCAAGCAAACGGATACTTTAAATTATATTTTGGCAAAACCGAACGGCGAGTGGCTGGGAACAGGATTTGGAGAGACGAAAGAAACTTTGTTTCAGTATAAATTGAATTATAAATTCCCGGAAAAAGGCAATTATGAAATTGCCGTTGCTCAGGCAATGAGAAACGATAATCTTCCGGGGATTGAAGACTTAGGTATAAAAGTAGAAACGGCTAAACCGTAATTATACATGGAAGAAAACAAACAAAATACAGGAAATAAGGGAAAGACTTTCCCGCTTCCTCCTAAAAAAGGCGCTAAAAATTCTGCCTGGAAAAGATGGGTAAAATTCATCTGGATTGGGCTTATTGCAGTAATTTTAGGTATTTCAGGACTTTTCTTTGCAGTTTCCCAAGGTTTTCTTGGTGAAATGCCCGATGTAAAAGAGCTTGAAAATCCCGATATTTATGTTGCATCCCAAATTTATTCATCAGACGGAGTTCTTTTAGGTAAATTTGAGAAAGAAAAAACGCAGCCAATTCAGTACAAAGATTTGCCTCCGTATCTTATTTATGCACTTCAGGCAAAAGAAGATGAGCGTTTTAAAGAACACTCCGGGATTGATTTAAAATCAATTTTGAGAGCAGTACGATATGGTGGTGACCGAGGTGGAGGTTCTACGATTACGCAACAGCTGGCCAAACTTTTATTTACAAAAGAGCCTTCAAAAAACCCTGTAAAAAGAGCAATTCAAAAGCTTAAAGAATGGGTGGTTGCCGTAAGTTTGGAAAAGAGATATACCAAAGAGGAAATTATCACTTTATATTTCAACAAGTTTGATTTCACATACAACGCAAACGGTGTTGAGATGGCGTCTAAAATTTATTTTAATAAAACAACGTCACAACTTACGCTTCCGGAAGCAGCAGTATTTGTATCAATGCTTGAAGCCCCGATTGCAAATAATCCGTTAAGAAATCCTGACCGTGCAAAAAGAAGAAGAGATGTTGTACTATCTCAAATGCTTGAAACCGGTTATGTAGATCAGGCAACGTACGACAAAGCTGTAGCAACGCCGATTACTACAGATTATCGTCCTATAAAAAATATCACAGATGATTATTCAGCCTATTATAAATTCTATTTAAAAAAGGAAATCGATAATTATTTAACTGATTACGAAAAAGAAACCGGTAAAAAATTAAATCTATTTAAAGACGGATTAAAAATATATGTTACGCTTGATTCAAAAATGCAGAAATATGCCGAAGAGTCTATCAAAGAACATTTAACTGATCTTCAAAAAAGATTTGATGCAGAGCAGAGAGGCAGAAAAAACAGACCGTTTTACTACCTCAATGATCAGCAAGCAAATAAAATAATGATGCAGGCGGTAAAAAGAACCGGTCGTTACAAGCAACTGAACAGAGCCGGAGTTTCTGAAGATTCAATACTAATGGAATTCCGCAAGCCTATAAAAATGTCAAGATTTACCTGGGCTGGTGAAGAAGAGGTTGAAATGAGCCCTTGGGATTCTATAAGATGGCACAAACAAATTGCACAGGCAGGTTTGATGTCTATGGTTCCCGGAACTGGAGAGATTAAAGCCTGGGTTGGAGGAATCGACTGGCAGCATTTCCAGTACGATCACATCAAACAAGGAAAAAGACAGGTAGGATCTACTTTTAAACCTTTCGTTTACGCAACTGCGATTATGAAATTAGGTTTAACCCCATGTTCGACTATATCAAATGCCAGTTTCAACAAAGGAAGCTATCACGTACCGGGAAGAGGTGGAATGTTAACATTAAAAGATGCTTTAGCACACTCCCAAAACCCTGTCGCATTAAGATTAGCTGAAATGACAGGAACGCAAAGTGTAATTCAGACTGCCAGAGATTTAGGGGTAACTGAAGAAATTTCTACAAGTTTACCGATGGCTTTAGGGGCTTCTGATATTACAATTTATGAAATGCTTGGAGCTTATAGTACATTTGCCAATTACGGAAATTACAACAAACCGGAGATGATCTGGAGAATTGAAGACGTAAACGGAAGAGTGATAAAAGAAGTAATCTCAGAACCGAAAGAAGTGATGAATCCTAATTATGCTTACACCATGATCGAATTGATGAAAGGTGTTGCTCAATATGGTACCGCTTCAGGAGAATTAGGAAGACGAGGAGTCTCTAAAAACATTGAAATTGCTGCTAAAACAGGAACGACTCAGAATAACTCAGACGGTTGGTTTATGGGGATCACTCCAAAACTGGCAACCGGAGCTTGGGTTGGCTGGGAAGACAGAGCAACCCACTTCTTTGGAACAGGAGAAGGTCAGGGAGCAAAAATGGCATTACCAATCTGGGCAATATTTATGAAAAAAGTATGGGCCGATAAAAGCTTAAAAATATCACCAGACGATAAATTTGTAAAACCTCTTGATTGGAAAGACGGATGCTCAAACCTTCAGGGGCTAAGTGGAGGATACGGTGACGATGGAGGATTACAAACCATCGACGACCTAAAAAACCCACGCCCTGCAGACACAGGACCGAAAAATAACTCTGGTAAAAAAGAAGAAAATGTAAATGAACATTTGAACACCAGTGAAGATATAGATTTTAATAAATAAATTTCTTTATAATCATCATAAGACCTTTCAATTACTGAAAGGTCTTTTTTGTTTCTTTCTTTTAATATCTTTGAACTATGAATATCGACAAGATTACCCAGCCTTTTACCGAGATTTTTCCAGGAGATTTTTCAGGGAATACTATTCAGCGAAATACCCCAAAAGTTCTTTTTTCAACCGTTGATCCGGTTGGCTTTGAAAATCCTGAATTGATTATTTTTAATGAAAAACTTTCAGAAGAAATAGGTTTGGGAAAATTCAATAAAGATGATCTTAATTTTTTAGCGGCAACCAATTTACCCAAAAATGTAAAAACTTATTCTACCGCTTACGCAGGGCATCAATTTGGAAACTGGGCAGGCCAATTAGGAGACGGCCGTGCAATTCTTGCTGGAGAAATCACTAATGAAGCAGGGGAAACAAACGAAATTCAATGGAAAGGAGCCGGAGCAACACCTTATTCCCGTCACGCAGATGGAAGAGCCGTTCTAAGATCTTCCGTTCGTGAATATCTGATGAGTGAAGCAATGCATCATTTGGGAATCCCGACAACAAGAGCTTTGAGTTTATGTTTTACAGGTGAAGAAGTTGTGCGAGACATGATGTACAGCGGAAACCCTCAGAACGAAAAAGGCGCAGTCGTGGTAAGAACGGCAGAAAGTTTTCTTCGTTTTGGGCATTTTGAATTAATGTCTGCTCAGAAAGAAATAAAAACACTTACCGAGCTAACAGATTTTACAATTAAAAATTATTTTAAAAATATAACTTCTCAAGGCGAACAAAAATATAAAGATTTTTTCAGTGAAGTCTGTACAAAAACAGCCGATTTAATGGTCGAATGGTTTAGAGTTGGCTTTGTACACGGAGTGATGAATACAGATAATATGTCGATTTTAGGTTTAACAATCGATTACGGACCTTATTCGATGATGGATGAATATGATCTTAATTTCACACCCAATACAACTGATTTACCCGGAAGAAGATATGCTTTTGGAAAACAGGGACAGATCTCACAATGGAATCTTTGGCAACTTGCCAACGCACTTTTTCCTTTGATAAAAGATGAAAAGTTTTTAGAAGAAACATTAAATTCTTACGGAAATTATTTTTGGAAGGCTCACGATAAAATGTTGTGCAGAAAATTTGGTTTTGATGAATTGAAAAAAGAGGATGAAGAATTTTTCATCAACTGGCAAGGTTTGATGCAGGAACTTCAATTTGATTATACCTTATTATTTAATCTTTTAGAAAAACTTGAAAGCATTTCAGACATCAAAACAGATTTTCAGAAAATATCTTACGGCTTTTTGGATGATGCTAAAATTGAAAAGCTCGAAGATTTTATACAAATTTATTCTCTTCGATTAAAAGCTAACACTATTTCAAAAGAAGAGTCATTAGATTTAATGAGAAAAACAAATCCAAAATTCCTACTCAGAAATTATCTTCTTTTTGAATGTATTGAAGAAATAAATAATGGTAGAACTGAATTATTACAAAAACTGACAAAAGCTCTTGAAAATCCATATGAAGAAATTTTCCCTGAATTTTCGGTAACAAGACCTCCAAATTATGACGATATTTCAGGATGTTCAATGTTATCTTGTAGTTCTTAGCATTATTCATTAAAATATTTGCATTCATATGTGATTATTTTTATTAATTTTGGAAAAAAATTAATATTTATGAAAAAAGTTCTACTTTCTGCTTTTGCACTAATGGTTAGTTCATCAGCATTTTCTCAGTATTGGTCTACTCAAAATACTGGCTTCTCAACACCATCACGAGGTATTTCCGGAATGGAAGTATATGACGCCAATACAGCCTGGGCTTTTGCTTATGACGGAGCTCCTTTAAATCCAAATAACCCACCAATTATTCAGGAATTTACTAAAACATCGAACGGAGGTACTACCTGGACTTCAGGTGCTATAAATGTTGGGAATCCTGCTTTAACAATCACCAACATTTCGGGTGTTAGCGGAACTACAGCTTGGGTGGGTGCTTTATTATCTACAGCATCTGACGGATTAGGTGCAGTTTACAAAACAGTAAATGGGGGCGCGACATGGACGGCTCAGCAAGCTTTTTCAACAGCTGGCGAATCATATTTAAACTTTGTTCATGGCTTTGATGCCAATAGTGCTATTGCTGGTGGCGACCCACAAGGTGGCGGATATGAGCTTTACACAACTGCTAATGGAGGAACCTCTTGGACAAGAGTGCCTGCTGCCAATGTTCCAGCTCCACTCAATAATGAGTATGGTTACAATGCCGGATATTATGCAGTTGGAAATAATATCTTCTTTTACACAAACAAAGGAAGAATTTACAAATCAACTGATAAAGGTCTAAATTGGACTATTGCATTTACCGGTTCTACATATTCTCTTAATGATTTTGGCGGAGCAACAATAAGTGGAGACATGGCTTGGAGTGATGCAAACCGAGGTATTGTCTTTAAGAAAACATATAATACTGCGACTCCTCCAGCTCAAACAGCCTTAGCAATTTACAGAACTACTGACGGAGGAACAACCTGGTCTATTGTGACGTTTACAGGAATTACAGCAGCAAATAATATCAACGACATAACTTATGTTCCCGGTACTAACATTTTAGTGGCAACCAGCTCTAGCCCAACAACAGGCGGATCATGGAAAAGCTTAGATAACGGTTCTACTTGGTCAGCTCTTGATACTGGAGTACAGCATCTAAACGTTAGATGTTCTGATGCCAGCACATGTTATTCTGGAGGATTTAACACATCAGCTACTGTTGGCGGAATGTTTAAATCATCTCAAAATTTAGGTGTTGCGGATACTCGTAAAGCAATCAACGTTTTATCGATGTATCCTAACCCGACAAAAGGAGAAGTAAACATCAAAACTGATAAGAAAATAAAATCAACGACTGTATTAGACTTATCAGGAAAGGTAGTTGCAACAGGCAGCTCAGAAAAAGTAAACTTAAGTGGATTCACAAAGGGAACTTACTTAATTACAGTAGAGTTTGCTGATGGCAGCACAAAAACAGAAAAAATCATTAAAGATTAATCAACAATCTTTTTAATATTGCAAAACTCACCTTTTTAGGTGGGTTTTTTATTTTACTTTTGCAAAAAAATAATACCGGGTGTCAATTAAATCAAAATTTTTCAACTTTTTTAAAATTGTATTTCCTTCTTCTTACATCGAATTGGGAATATTTATTTTTTTTATCACCATTTATGGTTTATTCGGAACCTATTTGGCACAACATTACCGAATTATTTTTGATGCAAGAATTCCTTGGGACGGCTATTTCAGTTTTGATAATAAAGCGATCGTAATGAGCGGCGGAAGTTTCGAAAGGCACCCTTTGTCCTATTATTTTTTCAATTGGATTAGGGAGCTAGCTTTTTATATTTCAGATGGAAAAACAGGTAGTAATTTCAGACTGACATTGGCCTGGTTGAGTAACATCACCATCAGTTTAAGCTTAATTCAGATTTATAAATATTTAAAAAATATCATCCTTCTTCCGATAGGGTTAAACCTGTTAATTGTTGCTTTTTTCAGTATTTTTTCAACTAATATTTTATTGTCATTCACACCGGAAACCTACACTTACACTTTGTTTTTACTGGTTTTATTTAATTATTATACCGCAATAAAATTACGAAAAGACAAAAAAATCGCAGGTTCAGCTTTAGTATTGGCGGGAGTTACAATCGGAGGATTAACAGTGACAAATATTGTAAAAGTTTTTATACCAATTGCCTTTGAAAAAGGCATTTTTAAAAGCTGGAAAAAATTTGGCAATGCAGCTTTCAGAGTTGCAATAACATGCGTAACTTTTATTTTGCTTTACCTTTACCGAATAGATTTTAAGTACAAAAATATCCTTTCAAAATCGGGAGAGCAATACGAGAAATTTTCTAATGTAAAATCTACTCCGACTTGGGATATGATTTACTCGTATTTCTTTGGCGGAAGTATTCTCTTTCCAAGCTTTTTTATCCGCGAAAAACACAACATGAAAGGGTTTTATTACAAAGCGCTTTTCATGGATGTTTATACTTCAATCATCCCCTATTTATTTATTGGATTACTTTTAGGACTGATTTTGTGGAGCTATTTTAAGAACTTCAAGAATAAACTGGTACAGATTATCATGCTTTCTTTGGTAGTTGATATTTTAATTCATTGCGTCTTTAGATTTGGTCTTCATACTTCTTACATTTACGGCGGGCATTTCGTTTTTGTGTTTCCGATTATGTTGGGGTGGCTCTTTTTTTCATACAAAGAATCTCCAAAAATGATGTCATTTTTCACATCAGTCATTGGAATCATGTTTGTCTATTTACTCCTGAATAATTACATGAGAATGTGGGAATTCTATGATTTTGTCAATCAATTTTACAGATGAAAAAGACTGAGAAAAATATTCTCAGCCTTTTAATTTTTTATTTAATTAATCCTTATTTCGCCTCTACACAGAACACTCTGTATTGAATAGGTGTTGCAGATTTAAAGTATTCTTTTACTCTGGCCAAATCGGCCGCAGCACTTTGTCTTGAGAAATAACTTCCAGCCAAAATCTTGTAATTTGGTCTCAAAGAAGCATCCGTTTCAACCTTTAGGTTTGGAAATCTTTTTCTGAAATACGCTTTGATTTCATTAGCTTCTTCATTACTTTTTACTATTGCAACCTGAATTTTAAACCCTAATATTCTAGGATTTTTTCTGCAGATTTCTGCATTGGTCAGTTCACGGCTAGGAATGTATATTTTCGTTGGTTTTGCAGGAGCATCATCATCAATACCCGAAGAAACTCTTGTTGCTGTTGTCTTCGCACATCGATCCTCAACTGCAGATAAAGCTTCACTTACACGAGAATCCATCGTTATCGTAAGTTCAGTTCCAGACAGTGTATCCTTCTTTACAACCTGCTGTGCTTCAAGAGTATAAAAACTCATTAAAGAAAGTAGCGAAAATATTTTGATGAAATTTTTCATTTAAACTTGTTTCCGCAAAGTTATAATAATTTAAAAATACAGCAAACAGAGTTATTTAGAATAGTTACAAATTAAACCTATATGACATTTTACCTTTTGTTAAAGCCGTTAAATTCTTCTTAAAAATATTATTTTTGCGGGATTGATTACACATTCAATATTTACTAACATAAGATAATTTAAATGATTAGTTGGAGAAAGCATTATAAAAAAGGGCTGATTGCGATAGGTTTATTGCTATCAACAAGTGCTTCAATTTACGGGCAAGACGGCGATCCTAAAAATGGCGAAAAACTTTTTAAGGCAAACTGTACAGCATGTCACGCGTTAGACAAACAAGTCGTAGGACCTGCACTGAAAGGTGTGGTAGACCGATTGAAAACTGAGCAAGGACTTGATACAGATTGGCTTCACAAGTGGATTAAAGACAACAAAGCACTTAGAGCTTCAGGCGATAAGTATGCAAATGAAGTCTTTGAAAAATTTAATAAGACTGAAATGCAGGTCTTTCCTAATCTTGCAGATAAGGATATTGACGACATTTTAGCGTATACAACTAATCCTCCTGTTGAGGAGCCAAAAGCTGATCCTGCTGCAACTACTGCAACAGATACCGCAAACGCTGCACCAGCTAACAATACAACATCAAGTATTGTAATTATTTCACTTATTGCAATTGCAGGTTTACTGGTTTGGATCTTAGTTAAGCTAAGACAATTGGTAAAACTGGGGCAATCTGAGGAACTTACAGGACTTAACGAAACAAGAGTAAAGTCTTTCAGCGAAATCTACGAGAAATACCACTATATCGGTAAAGGTCTATTGGCTGTATTGGCCATTTTAGCGACTTACGGTATCTGGAACTGGATCATGTGGATTGGTGTTTACAAAGGGTATAAGCCTGAACAGCCTATCTATTTCTCTCACAAAATTCACGCTGGAGAAAACAAAATCGACTGCCAATTGTGTCACTCAAGTGCTAAATACGGTAAAGTATCTGAGATCCCTTCTATGAACGTTTGTATGAACTGTCACAGAACAATTTCAGAATACAACGGTAAGTACATCGAGCCAGGAAAAGACAAAGCATTCTACGACGGAGAAATCCAGAAGATTTATGCTGCAACAGGTTGGGATGCTGAAAAACAGCAGTACACCGGAAAAACTACTCCTGTAGAATGGACAAGAATCCACAACATGCCAGATTTCGTTTACTTTAACCACTCTCAACACGTAGTAGCAGGTGAGCAGGCGATTATCAATTCATTCAACAAGAAAAATCCAGACAACAAGATAGACGTAGTTTGTAAAGCTTGTCACGGAAAAATCGATACAATGAACGTTGTACAAATGGCAAACGATTTCACCATGGGATGGTGTATCGAATGTCACAGAACAACCGAAATTGATATGAACAACGGTTATAATAAAGAATACTTCAAGAATCTACACGAGAAGCTTAAAAAGCAATACCCGAAAGATGGTGGTAAAATCACTGTAGATGCAATTGGAGGTCTTGAGTGTGGTAAATGTCATTATTAATAACTAAAAAATTAGAAGTATAAAAATGGCTTCAAACAAAATACAATTTAGAAGTATTCACGAACTTAAAGACCCTGCCCTAACCGGTAAGTTGGCTCTTAAAGAGTTCCAAGAAGAAATTCCGGTAGAAGATTTTCTGGAAAGTGCCGAAAAAACAGACGGTACATCCAGAAGAGATTTCCTGAAAATATTAGGATTCTCTACAGCAGCTGTAACATTGGCTGCCTGTGAAGCTCCGGTAATCAAAACGATTCCTTACGTAGTAAAACCACATGAGATTATTCCTGGGATTCCCAATTACTACGCTTCAACATATTTTGACGGTTTCGACTTCGCAAGTGTTTTAGTAAAAACAAGAGAAGGTAGACCCATCAAAATCGAACCGAACCCGGCAGCTGGTGATTTAGGTAAAACTAACGCAAGAGCTCAGGCAAGTGTACTTTCTCTTTATGATAACGATAAAGTAAAGCAACCTAAACTTGACGGTAAAGACGAAACTTTCGATAAAGTAGATGATTTCGTTTTGAAAGGATTAAACGAAGCTCAGTCTGCAGGTAAAAAGATTGTTCTTTTATCTCAGTCTTTCGCTTCACCTACATTCAAAAAATTATTTGCTGAATTTAAAGCAAAATATCCTACAGCTGAATTAGTAACATATGATGCTTTCCCTTACTCTGCAGCTTTAGATGCAGCTCAGGAAGTTTTCGGACAAAGAGCATTGCCGGTTTACGATCTTAAAGGATCTGAATTGGTGGTTGCTTTCCAGGCTGATTTCTTAGGAGATTATAATGCAGCTAGCTTAGAAACTTCTTATGCAGCAGCAAGAGTTCCGGGAGCAAACATGTTGAGACACATTCAGGTTGAATCTAATATGTCTTTAACGGGTGCGAACTCAGACTCTAGATACAGAGTAAAACCAAGTGATGTAAACAAAGCTTTGGTGGAAGTTTACAACGCTATCGTTACAGGATCTGCGCCAACAAGTAAAGTTGCTACAGAAATTGTAAAAGAATTACAGGCTAAAGGAAGCAAAGCGGTTGTTTTAGCTGACGGTTCTAAAGCTGCACAGGTTTTAGCACACTTAATTAACCAAAAATTAGGTTCAGTTGCTTTCACAGGTAAAGCAAACTTCTTAAAAGAATTTGATAAAGCAAGATACCAGGAATTTTTAGGATGGGTAAATGCAGGACAGGTTGGTGTATTGATTACAAACAACGTTGACCCTATCTATTCTAATAACAAAGGTCAGGATTTCAAAAAATCTTTGGCTAAAGTTCCTTACGTAATTGCGGTTACAGATAAGAAAAACGAAATGTATAAAGCAGCGAAAGCTGTAATTCCAGTAGCTAACTGGCTAGAATCTTGGGGCGATATGGAACCTCAGACTGGAGTTTATACATTGATGCAGCCAACAATCCAGAAAATCTACAAATCAAGACAGATCGAAGAATCATTATTGGTTTGGAAAAATGGTAAAAATAATGCTGCAAACAATTACTACGATTACTTAAAAGCAAGTGCATCTTCTATTTTGGGAGCTACTTCTTTCAACAAAGCTTTATATAATGGTGTTGTTCCTTCTAATAATGCAACGATGTTGTCTTATGCTGGTGGAAACGGTGCTCAGGCTGTCGCTGAATTAGGTAATTTTAAAGCTTCAGATTTAGAATTAGTACTTTATACAAAGACTTCTATCGGAGACGGTACTCAGGCAAACAACCCTTGGTTGCAGGAATTACCAGATCCTATTACAAGAATGTCTTGGGATAACTATTTGACTATTTCAACTAAAGATGCAGAAAGATTAGGAATAGAAAACAGTCTTAATGCAAGAATGCAGTTAGACGGTTCTCTAGTAAATCTTACAGTAAACGGAGTAAAAATAGAAAACGTACCAGTATTCATTCAGCCGGGTCAAGCAGACGGATCTGTTGGTTTAGCTTTAGGATATGGTAAAAAAGATTCTGGCGCTACTGCAGATACTGGAGTAAATGCTTATCCTCTATTTGACGGTTCAAACCTGGTTATTTCAAACGTTTCAATCGAGAAAACGGGTGAAGAACATGAGTTTGCAGGCGTACAGCTTCAGAATACATTAATGGGACGTTACGAAATTGCAAAAGAAGTTCCTTTAGCGCAGTTTATTAATGTACCTTTCGATGACGAACATAAAGGATGGAACAAGCCTTTGGAATATCACACCATCAGTGGAGCTCTTCCAGCAGGTAAAATTGACCTTTGGGATGCTTTTGATGATACAGATGGGCCTCACTTCAACTTATCAGTAGACTTAAACTCTTGTACGGGTTGTGGAGCATGTATTATTGCTTGTCAGGCAGAGAACAACGTTCCTGTAGTTGGTAAAGAAGAGATCAGAATGTCGAGAGATATGTTCTGGTTGAGAATTGACCGTTACTACTCATCTGAGAAAAAAGTTACTGTTTATGATGGTCTTAAAGAAGGAATGGCAGTGCCTGAACTTTACGGAAGCAGTGTATTAGGAATTGAAGGAGCATTAGAAAACCCAGCAGAAAATCCAGACGTGATCTTCCAGCCGGTAATGTGCCAGCACTGTAACCACGCTCCATGTGAAACTGTTTGTCCGGTAGCGGCAACTTCTCACAGTAAGCAAGGACAAAACCACATGGCTTACAACAGATGTATCGGTACAAGATATTGTGCTAACAACTGTCCTTACAAAGTAAGACGTTTCAACTGGTTTACATATAACCTGAATGACAAGTTCGACTTCAACATGAATAACGATCTTGGAAGAATGGTACTTAACCCGGATGTTGTTGTAAGAACAAGAGGGGTAATGGAGAAATGTTCAATGTGTATCCAAATGACTCAGACAACAATTCTTGAGGCTAAAAAGGAAAACAGAATTGTGAAAGACGGAGAGTTCCAGACAGCTTGTGCTAAAGCTTGTTCTACAGGATCACTTCAGTTTGGAGACATGAATGATAAAGAATCTCATGTTAGAAAACTATATTCTAACAACAGAAGATATCATTTACTTGAAGAGATAGGAACCAAACCAAATGTGTTCTATCACGCTAAAGTAAGAAATAGAGTATAAAATAAAGTTTAAATAATAAATAGGTAAAAAATGTCAGGACATTACGAAGCTCCGATAAGGGAACCTCTGATTATTGGTCACAAAACTTATCACGATATCACAGAAGATATTGCACGACCTATCGAAGAAAGAGCAGGTAAACTATGGTGGATCTCACTATACGCAGCCTTAGTTCTTTTCATCTACGGATTCGGCTGTATCGCTTATACTATCGGGACAGGTATTGGAGCATGGGGGCTTAACAGAACTATTAACTGGGGTTGGGATATTACCAACTTCGTATGGTGGGTCGGTATCGGTCACGCCGGAACCCTAATCTCAGCAGTATTATTATTATTTAGACAACGTTGGAGAATGTCTGTAAACCGTTCTGCGGAAGCAATGACAATCTTCGCAGTTGTACAGGCGGCAATCTTCCCGCTTATTCACATGGGTAGAGTTTGGGTAGGTTATTGGGTATTCCCTCTTCCTAACCAGTTTGGTTCACTTTGGACTAACTTCAACTCGCCTCTACTTTGGGACGTATTTGCTATCTGTACGTATTTCTCTGTATCAACAGTATTCTGGTTTATCGGTTTGATTCCTGACTTTGCTATGATCAGAGACAGAGCTAAAACTCCTTGGACTAAGAAAATCTATACACTACTATCTTTCGGATGGGGTGGAAAAGCAAAACACTGGCAGAGATTTGAAGAAGTATCTTTGGTATTGGCAGGTTTGGCAACTCCACTTGTATTCTCAGTACACACTACGGTATCTTTTGACTTCGCAACTTCAGTTATTAAAGGATGGCACTCTACGATCTATCCTCCTTACTTCGTTGCTGGAGCAATCTTCTCAGGATTTGCGATGGTACAAACACTATTGTTAATTGCTAGAAAAGTTTGTCACCTTGAAGATTACATCACTATGTATCATATCGAAATTATGAACATCGTAATCGTTCTTACAGGTGGTATGGTAACTGTAGCGTATGCAACTGAATATTTCATCGGATGGTATTCTGGTTCTAGATATGAAGACTTTACTTACCTTTCACCAGGTGCTGCAGTAGGACCATATTGGTGGGCGTTCTGGGCGTTGATTATCTGTAACCTTGTTATTCCGGCGTTGTTCTGGTTCAAGAAAATCAGAACGAATATTATTGCAACATTTATAATTGCATTAATTATCAACATTGGTATGTGGTTTGAGCGTTTCGACATCATCGTAATCAACCTTTCAAGAGATTACTTGCCTGGTTCTTGGACGATGTTTAAACCAACCATTATTGATGTAGGTGTATATTTAGGTACAATCGGATTCTTCTCTGTACTATTCTTATTATACGCAAGAACATTCCCTGTAATTGCACAGGCAGAATTAAAATCGATCTTGAAAATCTCAGGTGAAACTTATAAAGTAAAAGAAGGAGATGAGCACCACTAAAATTGTATACGGACTTTATGCTGACGACGACGATTTAATGAACGGCGTGAAAGCATTCAACGATAAAGGAATTGCAATAAACGAAGTTTATACACCATTTCCTGTTCACGGGCTAGACAAAGCTTTGGGTTTAAAGAAAACCAGAATTTCTGATGCTGCATTTATCTATGCTTTATATGGAGTGAGTATCGGTATTACAGTGACTTGGTATATTATGAACCATGACTGGGCTCAAAATATAGGTGGTAAACCATCTTATAGCTGGGTAGACAACTTCCCTGCTTTTATTGACCCGATGTTTGAATTGATGGTATTCTGTGCAGCACACATGATGTCTCTTACTTTCTTTGTAAGAAATAAGATGTATCCTGGAGCTCCGGCACAAAACCCAGATCCTAGAACTACAGATGATAAATTTCTTATGGAGTTTGTCACTCAGGATGTAGAATCTGTAAAGCAGTTGCTTATCGAAACGGGAGTAGAAGAAATAACTGTTAAAGATGCTTAAAATGAAAAAGAATGTATTAAAAATTACAGCAATTTTAGGTTTAACTACAGTTTTACTTAATTCTTGCGGACCGAATGAAAATGCACCTCTAGTATATTTCCCGGATATGTATTTCCCAGTGGCATACGATCCGTTGATGAAAGCTCAGGATGCTTATTCAGATCATGAAAACGAAATTCCTGCATTTGTACGAAACAACGGTGCAACTGGTCTTTCTCCTGTAGAAGGTTCAGTAGCTCAAAATAAAGACGGAGTATTTGAAGAAGGTAAACTTCCTAAAAATCCGGACGAATATAACGCGGGTTATGATGCTTCAAAAGCAATAAGCACTTCTCCTCTTAATCCTGCTAATGCAGCTAAAGATATAGAAAGAGGTAAGATACTTTTTGATCATACTTGTTCAGCTTGTCACGGAACTGGTGGTGACGGACAAGGGCCGATCGTACAAAGCGGAGCTTATTCTGGTGTACCGAATTATGCAGACAGAGAAATCACTGTAGGATCTGTACATTATGTATTAACAAATGGTAGAAATGCAATGGGGTCTTATGCAGGTCAGCTAAACCCTGGAGACAGATGGAGAGTGGCAATGTATGTAATGAGTGCTTTCAAAAAAAACGCAGCTCCGGCTCCCGCAGCAGCAACAGCAGCGACAGCAACAACTGAGACTACCGAAACTAAAAAATAAGAAAAGAAATGTATAGTTTTTCACCAAAATTAAAATCAACTTCTATTATCCTTCTTGTTGTAGGTTTAGTTTTATTTGCTGTAGGTTTCTTTTTAAATAAAGGAATTACTACAGAGAGAATAGAACACATGATGGAAGCAGTGCATTCTGCAGGTCATGATTCTCCTACGCATTCAAGCGAAATGGTAGGGCCTCAGGATCACGCTGCTCATTTGGAGCACGCAGAATTGCAGGTTCACAATCAGCCATTAGCTTCACTTCATTTTGTAGCAGTGTTTTTCTTCGGAGTAAGCTGTTGTGTACTGTTCTTTTACTGTATTCAGCACGCAGCTCACGCAGGTTGGCCAATTATTATCACAAGAGTAATGGAAGCTATTGCTTCTTATATTCCTTGGGGTGGTGCTATTTTAATTATCTTGATGATTCTTAATATCACACACAACGGTCACCTTTTCCACTGGATGGATCCTGAATTGACAGATCCTGAATCTGCACACTTTGATGTGATCTTATTTGAAAAGAAAATATTCTTAAATATTCCTTTCTACGCAGTAAGAACACTTATTTATACAATCGGGGCTTCATTCTTCGCATGGAAATTAAAAGCTCAGTCTAAAAAAGTAGATGATACAAAATCTTTGGTTGAGTATCAGTATCTTTACAGATGGGCAGTAGGATATATCGCATTCTTCGGGTTTGCTTCTGCGGCTTGGGCTTGGGACTGGTTGATGTCTATTGACCCACACTGGTATTCTACAATGTATATTTGGTATTCAATGGTTAGCTGTCTATCAAGTGGTATAGCGGTAATCATTTTATTGAGTGTATATCTTAAGAAAAACGGTTTCTTACCACAGTTTAACGACAATCACTTGCACGATTTAGGAGTTTTCCTTTTTGCTACAAGTATGCTTTGGACGTACACTTGGTTCGCACAGTTCATGTTGTACTGGTATGCAAACATCCCGGAAGAGGTAAATTATTTCTTCGGAAGATTTGAGCACTACTCTCCTACTTTCTTGCCTATGCTTGTTGTTAACTTCTTATTACCACTATTGGTATTGGTAAGTAGCAGCATCAAGAGAAACTACAAAGTAGTAACAACAATGGCAGTTGTGGTAATCTTAGGTCACCTTTTAGATTATTTCAACATGGTAATGCCGGGAACAGTAGGACCTTACTGGAATACTCCTGAAGTTCTGTTACTGATATTGGGTGCTGTTTTATTCATTGCAGGATTGTTTATGTTTACAGTGCTTTCTGCATTAGCTAAATTGAAATTGATTCCTACAGGTAACCCTTACTTACACGAATCTGAAATTTATGAGTATCCTTTCTAAGGACTTGTAACAAAATAAATTTTAAAGAGACTGATTTAATGATCAGTCTCTTTTTTTTGCAATAACGAATTGAAATTAAAAAAACAGGCAACCATTTTCAAAATACTTCGTCTTATCAATAGACTTTAGTACTTACCTTTTAAACTAAATTAAAAAACTATGAAAAAAACTTATCTTTTAAACTTCGTGTTTATTATTCTGTTTAATGTATTCAATGCGCAAAGCATTACTTTCGTTTCCGAAAAAACAGATGCACCACTTCCTAAAGTTTCGGTATTTGGAAAAAACGGGAATATTCTCGCAACATCAGACATCGACGGGAAAATCGAAAAGTCTTCACTTTCACCGGAGCAAGAAAAATTTCAATTGGTGTACGATAACATTTCTATCGCAACTTTATCATTTGACGAAATCAATAAAGATGTCGTAAAACTAAATGACAGAGTAAAAGATATAGAAATGGTTGTTATTAAAAATAATAAGCCTGCAAAATATGTTTTTGTAAAAGGTAATTTTAATACCTACGTCACTTTAAATGGCAAACTTAATTGTTATG
Source organism: Chryseobacterium indoltheticum (assembly GCF_003815915.1). Taxonomy (NCBI): domain Bacteria; kingdom Pseudomonadati; phylum Bacteroidota; class Flavobacteriia; order Flavobacteriales; family Weeksellaceae; genus Chryseobacterium; species Chryseobacterium indoltheticum. The sequence goes on along the minus strand of NZ_CP033929.1, from coordinate 429,554 downwards.
CAGACGGTGTGATCACTTATGTTTTTGATAATAAAACTAAAAAACTCAAAAGCAGCAACATAGAACAGTACAGGGTTTATAGATTAGAAGATGCTAAAAATGAAAAAAAAGAAACCGGATCTTGGGATTACAATACCTTTTTAGACTTACCAAAATTGAAAAATGTAGGAAATATTGAAGAATACAAATCAAGAAATGCTAAAATTAAAGAACTTAAAGGTGCTAAGAAAGACGAAATAGAAATCACAGGCGAAGCTTTACAGGAAAAAGAATTGGCACTGTTCGGTTACAGAATATATGACATCAAAGGCATCATCAATCATTCTTACGAAAAAGATTCAAAAAAGACATTAAGAGATTTTCTGGAGTCTAATGAAATTGCTTTCATCAAGCTAAAGCACAAAAGCGAACCAAACTATAACCAAATTATTACATACCGAAACTTCTACCCTACCGAGCTGGATTTCAGTGATGATAATAATGTAGAGGGAAAAGTAAAATTTAATAAAAACAACAGCAGTTACCAGTCAAATTACTGGCGAGACGCTTCATTTCCAAATATGCAGGCTGTATTCAGCTCTTTCTTTAAAGAAGATTTAAAAGAAAAAGAAAACAAAAAATAAAAAATCAGTTTTAATAAAGGTTTTACTAAATTTGCCATAAACCATAATTAAAATGAAAAAGTTTTCTTTGCTACTCATCTTCAGCTTGTTGCTTTTCACAGCATGCAAAAAAGATCACGTAGATGCGACTACGACCCAGACTTTACAGTCGAGTATCAACGATATGGCGTCTGGTCTTACCACCATTAAGCAGATTAAATTTAATGAAGCGCTTTATATTCTAAAAACTTTCGGTGTAGAAGCAGAAGGCGATGTTAACGAATTGAAAGCACTTGGTCAGCTGATTAACGGCAAAAAAGTGCCCGAAATATTATCAATGGCCGATCAGGTTGCTCAGCAAAACGGGATTGAATGGGCAAGCACGGCACCACCGTCATTAGGCGAAATGAATATCTTCGGCGACGAAACTGCAAAAGAAAGTGATCCGAATGATGTAAGAGCAAGCTCATTAAGCATTCTTACTCAACTTTCGGGAGATACCGGAAGTGGCCCAACTGCAATGCAAATCGTTCCAAGATTAGTTGATAACGCAGGAAATCCTATTTCATTCACAGGTGCTGCTTTAGAAACAACTTTAGAAGTATTCAGCAACGGAGTAAAGCTTTCAACAGCTAAAAATCTAATGCAGGATAATAATTTCAGAGGTTTTCATCTTAAGTTTTCATCATTATTGGCATCAAAAATAGTTGATAACAAAATTGACATCACCGTTTCGGTAAAAACAACAGCGAAGACTTTTAAAATGTCGAAAATTGGTTTAGATGTAAACCCTTCTGCTTTAAAAGTTCCTGAAGTTCCAAAAACTGATTCCACAATGATTGATCAGGATCCGAATGCAGTAATTGATCCAAATAATCCAACAACACCGCCAGCAGCAGGAACAGAACCGGGAACAACTTCTTCTCAGCCAAAACAGCCGACTGCAGATCCTAAAAATACGGTAAGCAAATTTTTAAATAATGTAAGTTCACAAAATTTAAAAGCTGCTTTCGATTCGTCAAGCAATCCAAGTTGGGGATCTTATGAATCGTTCTCAAACCCTACTTCAGGGTTCGGGGCTATTAAAAACGTAAGCGTAAAAAACATTACAACAAACGGAACAGGCACCAATGCATCAAGCGTTAATGCAACATACGACGTAACCGATAAGAACGGAAGAACAACTTCTTTGAAAGCCACTTTCGGTCTTAAAAATGTAAACGGCGAGTGGAAAATATCAAGCTATAAAATCAATCCTTAACATATGGCATCGCAGGAACTCATCAGAAAACTCGACGAAACCATAGAAAATATTCCTGATTTTCCTATTCCGGGAATTCAGTTTAAAGATATTTCACCGATTTTTCTTGATCCTAAACTGTATGAAGAAGTAATCGATGATCTGGTAAAATTCAGCAAAGGAAAAGTAGATGCTGTTTGCGGAATTGAAAGCCGGGGTTATCTTTTCGGGATTGCAATTGCAGTAGCTCTGGAAGTTCCATTTATTTTAATCAGAAAAAAAGGAAAACTTCCGCCACCGATTATTTCAGAAAAATATGATCTCGAATACGGAAGCGCAGAAATAGAAACCAGAGAAGGGCAAATAAAAAAAGGACAGCGTATTTTAATTCATGATGATCTTTTAGCAACCGGAGGAACAACGGAAGCCGCAGCAAAGCTCGTAGAAAAGCAGGGTGCAGAAGTCGTTCAGTTCAGTTTTTTAATCGGTTTAAAAGATTTAAAAGGAGACGAAAAACTGAAGAAATTCAACGCTGAAATCTATCATACTTTAGAATATTAAATGTAATAAAGAAGAGTTGAAATAAACAAAAAATAACAATTCTCTATTAACTATTCACACTATTTACAGGTCTTTCATTCTCTTTTAGTAATAATGCAGATAAAGATTTTGTAAATCACTCAGAAACAATTAAATTTGCAATTCAATTTTTTAAGAATTTATGGCAAAATTGGGAAAAAACGCTCCAAATGAGCAAGAAGGTAAAGAAACAGTGGAATTCTTTAAAGACCTTGACAGAGAGGCTTTAAATACAGAAAAATTCCTGGAAAAATATCAAAAACCATTAAGCATTGCTTTTGGGGTTGTTGTTTTAGGAGTTTTAGGCTTTTTCGGATACCAGCAATTTGTGGTAGCTCCAAAGAATGCTGAAGCTATAAAAACTTATTTAGCAGCACAAAAAAATCTTACAGAAGGTAAAGAGAAAGAAGCTTTAGGTGGAAAATCTGCAGCTAACCCAGGTTTTTTAGGAACTTATAAAGAATATTCTTCTACGAAAGTGGGTAAACTTTCTGCTTACAATGCAGGTTTATTAAAATTAAAAGAAGGAAAATTTCAGGAAGCTCACGATCTTTTAGACAAGTTTTCGTCTGATAACAAAACATTGATGGCAATGAAGTTTGGCGCAATGGCAGATGCAAAATCTGGTCTTAATAAAAATGATGAGGCTTTAGCATTATTAGATAAAGCTGCCTCAGCGTCTGATGATCCTTATACTTCTTATTATTTCACGAGAAAAGCAGGTATTGTTGCTTTAGGAATGAAGAAAAATGCAGAAGCTAAAAAATACTTTGCAACGATCGACGAAAAATATCAGGACTACGACAACGGAATGTCTGATTCTTATATCGAAATGACTAAATATTTAAATTAAAACATGGCAACAGTTAATCTTTCAGATTACAAGCCACTTCATATTACCAATGCCGAGGATTTTTCTATCGGCATTGTTTTTTCTGAGTGGAATGACTTTGTAACCTACAATCTACGTGATGCAGCTTTAGAAATTCTGGAAAAAGAAGGCGTAAAAGCTGAAAATATAAAACAGTTTTCCGTTCCCGGAGCTTTTGAATTAAATTATGCAAGCATGCAGCTTTGTAAAGAACGAAAGTTTGATGCGGTGATAGCAATCGGGTGTGTCATCAGAGGAGAAACTCCACATTTTGATTTCGTTTGTGACGCCGTTGCCCAGGGAATTAAAGACTGTAATATTTTAACAGACACTCCAACTATTTTCTGCGTGTTGACAGATGACACCAAAGAACAGTCAATCGCAAGAAGTGGTGGTGATTTAGGAAACAAAGGCGTTGAAGCAGCAGTTACGGCTTTAAGCATGATCAATTTTAAAAGAAATCTTTCCAATAAAACAGGAAATATCGGTTTCGGAAATTCTGAAAACAAATAATTTCTGTATTAAGAAAATTTTTAACTTTACTCTTAAAATTACTTTAATATGAAATGGACTGATGACCGAAGTACAAACGTAGACGACAGGCGCGGATCAAGTGGCGGCGGTGGTGCTATTGTTGGTGGCGGATTGGGTACAATAATCATCGCTGCTATTGTATTTTTCCTGGGTGGTGATCCTTCTGCAATTCTCTCTTCAGGAGCTTCAAATACCGGAGCCCAAACTGAGCAAAGAGAGCTTACAGAAACTGACAAGAAAATTGGTGAGATGATCGAAATGATTACCGCCGAAAATGAAGAAACCTGGACTAAAATTTTCGCTGAAAATGGCGCTAAATATCAACCGGCAAGAGTGGTTTTATTCAGAAGCAACACAGATTCCGGATGTGGATTGGCGCAATCTGCAATGGGACCGTTTTATTGCCCGACAGATCAGTCTGTTTATATGGATATGAGTTTTTTTAATGAGTTGCAGCAAAAATTTGGTGCCAAAGTAACAGAATTTACTGTTGCTTACGTAATGGCCCACGAAATGGGTCATCACGTGCAAAATCTTCTTGGTACTCTAAACGAAACCGATAATGCAAGACGAAGCGGAAGATATTCTGAGGCTCAGCTTAATCAGATTTCTGTAGCAACTGAACTTCAGGCTGATTTTTACGCCGGAGTTTGGTCTAGAGTAACCGGTGACAGAGAAAAATCATTTATTGAGCCCGGAGATTTAGAATCAGCAATAAATGCTGCTGAAGCAGTTGGTGATGACAACATTCAAAAAAAATCACAAGGATATGTGAATCAGGAAAGCTTTACCCATGGCTCTTCTGCACAGCGTAAAGAATGGTTTATGAAAGGATATAATTCCGGAGACATCAAACAAGGTGACACTTTTAATCAACTTTTAAGATAATAAAAAGGTCTGAAGAAATTTCTTCAGACCTTTTTTGATTTTATTTTAATTCGATAGGATTGCTACTTTTTTTAATCTCATCTTTCACTCCATCTTGAATTCTTTTTCTAACTTCAGGAGAAAACCCATTTCCACCTCCACCACCTTGGCTTCTTGGAGATGAATTTCCACCGCCACCACGTTGGCTACCAAGAAAAGACATTGGGTCGGCTTTGAATTTTTCCTGTTGCTTTACATAATCTGTTCTTTTTACTTTAATAACATTTCCAAATGTAGTCATTTCAGGAAAATCAGATATCTTATAGTTTTTCATTAAATCAAATGAATAATCTCCCGTAGAATCTTCTGCTTTTACAACTAAGCCGGGAAGACCATTGAATTTATACGGTCCGTCCTGATAAGGAAGATCGGTTGTGAACCATGCGGTCCATTTTCTTCCGCCAAAATCAGTTTCTGCTTTTTGTACTTTATAATCACCAATTTTTCTAGTTTCAGATAGAATTTTCCAGTTCAGAGGTCGGTCTTCTTCATAAGAATATTGATCTCTGCCAATACGCTCTTTGTAAAAAGTTTTCTGGTCTTTTTTATTTTTTTCAATCGTATAATTAATATTCGTTCTCAAACCATCCATTTGCTCCCTGTTAAAGCCTCTAGCTCCACCACTTTGTCTATTAGCCTGCATTACAGAATCTCTTTTAATCCTATTCTCAGAATAGAACATAGATTTCTCTGCTGAAATATCTAAATAAGCATTTTCAGTTTTAATATCATTTTTATTAGTAATGTCTGGTTTTGATGTCACCTGATAAACAAATCTGTTGGTTTGTGCGAAAGAAACCTGTGCCAGTAAGGCTATAGCTAGAATGCCTAATTTTTTCATTATTTTCCTGATTTATAGTTTTGATTTTAAATACTCACCAAAGTTAAAGCATCGATGATAAAAATTGATAAAATAAAAACGTTGATTTTTATATACTGATTATTGTTCGTATTTTTGCATGATTAAATCATTCTAAATAAATACAATGATAAAGGTTTCAGATCAGGCAAAGGTAAAAGCAATTCAGCTGATGACAGAGGATGGCTTCGACCCTGCTGAAGATTATATAAGAGTTGGGGTAAAAAGCGGTGGATGTTCAGGGCTAGAGTATATGTTAGGTTTCGACAATAAGCAAAACGAAACAGATCAGATTTTTGAAGATAACGGAATAAAAATCGTTGTTGAAAAAAAATCTATACTTTACTTGGCTGGCACTACTTTAGAGTATTCCGGAGGTTTGAATGGGAAAGGATTTATTTTTAATAATCCTAATGCATCCAGAACGTGTGGTTGTGGAGAGAGTTTTAGCTTATAATTAGACATTAGAACCATTGATTTAGTATACTCTAAATCTTAAATCTAATTTCTAAAATCTATTAAAATGAGTAAATATACTGAAGACGACTTAAGAGTTGATCTTGAAAATAAAAAATATGAATTTGGTTGGGAAACCAAGATCGATTACGAAGATTTCCCAATTGGTTTAAATGAGGATATCGTCCGCGCAATTTCTGCAAAAAAAGAAGAGCCGGAATGGATGACAGAATGGCGTTTGGAATCATTCAAAATTTGGTTGAAAATGACCGAACCTACTTGGGCAAATATCAAGTATGAGAAACCAGATTTCCAGGCGATAAAATATTATGCTGCGCCAAAAGCAAAGCCAGAATTGGAAAGCTTGGATGAAGTAGATCCGGAATTATTGGCAACTTTCGCAAAATTAGGAATCAATATCGAAGAGCAGAAAAGACTTTCAGGGGTTGCTGTAGATATCGTAATAGATTCTGTTTCTGTAAAAACAACATTCCAGGATACATTAGCCGAAAAAGGAATTATCTTTTGCTCAATCTCCGAAGCAATTAAAAATCATCCTGATTTGGTTAGAAAATATCTTGGAAAAGTAGTTCCGAGAGGAGATAACTTTTACGCAGCATTGAATTCCGCAGTATTTTCTGACGGAAGTTTCTGCTATATTCCAAAAGGCGTAAGATGCCCGATGGAATTATCAACGTATTTCCGTATCAATCAAGCAGGTACAGGTCAGTTTGAAAGAACGCTTGTTATCGCTGATGAAGGAAGTTATGTATCTTATCTTGAAGGCTGTACAGCTCCATCAAGAGATGAAAACCAGCTTCACGCGGCAGTTGTAGAATTGATAGCTTTAGATAATGCTGAAATTAAATATTCAACGGTTCAAAACTGGTATCCGGGAAATGAAGAAGGAAAAGGTGGTGTTTTCAATTTTGTAACTAAAAGAGGACTTTGCGAAACCAAAGCAAAAATTTCTTGGACGCAAGTGGAAACCGGTTCTGCTGTAACATGGAAATATCCTTCTTGTATCTTAAAGGGTGACGGTTCTATCGGTGAGTTCTACTCTATCGCGGTAACCAACAATCATCAGTATGCCGATACCGGTACAAAGATGATACACATCGGAAAGAATACAAGATCAACGATTATTTCTAAAGGAATTTCTGCAGGAAAATCTCAAAACTCATACAGAGGACAGGTAAAAGTAATGCCTTCTGCAAAAGGAGCGAGAAACTTCTCACAATGTGACTCATTATTGATGGGTAACGAGTGTGGCGCACATACTTTCCCTTATATCGAAATCAAAGATCCTACGGCACAGTTAGAGCACGAAGCAACGACTTCAAAAATCGGTGAAGACCAGATTTTCTACTGTAACCAAAGAGGTATTGATACCGAGAGAGCAATTGCTTTAATTGTAAATGGTTTCAGCAAAGAGGTTTTAAATAAATTACCAATGGAGTTTGCTATTGAAGCTCAAAAATTATTAGAGATTTCTTTGGAAGGTTCTGTAGGTTAATTTTGTTTATCGCAAAGTAAAACAAAGATCTTTAAAATCCAAACCCTTATTTTAAAGATAAACTAAGCCGCTAACGCTTAGGAAAGAAATACAATTGAAATTACGTATCAACTTGTATATTTGCGAAAACAAACAAATGACAGAAAATGAAATTTCAAAGATTGTATTTGAAAGTGGATTAAAAATTCATAGAAAACTAGGTGTGGGTTTATTTGAGACCATATATGAAGAATGCTTATTTTATGAATTGCAGAAAGAAGGATTAGTAGTTGAAAGACAAAAATTCTTGAATATTCAATATGAAGAATTGTTATTGGAAAGAGCTTTTAAAATGGATTTGCTGATTGAGAACAAAGTTGTTTTAGAAATTAAATCAGTCGAAAGCTTAAATAATTTTCATGCATCACAGTTAAAAAATTATTTAAGAATAGGAAATTTTAAGTTAAGCATGCTTTTGAATTTTAACTCTCAACTTTTTAAGAACGGAATCAAAAGAATAGCAAACAATCTTGACGAAATATAAATAATAAAATTAAAAATAGTATTTCCTCGCTAAGCGTTAGCGCCTTTGTTTATCTTAAATGATTACAGAGAAGATAAATAAATCTTTGTTTAACCTTGCGATAAAATTATAAAAACAACATGTTAAACATTAAAAACTTACACGCCAGAATTGAAGATGGCGCACAGATATTAAAAGGTATCAATCTTGAAATAAAACCAGGTGAAGTTCATGCGATCATGGGACCAAACGGAGCCGGAAAATCTACTCTTTCTTCTATAATTGCAGGAAAAGAAGATTACGAAGTGACAGAGGGTGAAATTCTTTTTCAGGGTGAAGATATTATTGAAGACGCTCCTGAAGAAAGAGCTCACAAAGGTATTTTCCTTTCATTTCAATATCCGGTAGAAATTCCGGGAGTTTCTGTGACCAACTTTATCAAAGCTGCTTTGAATGAAAACAGAAAAGCAAACGGATTGGAAGATATGCCTGCAAAAGAAATGCTGGCAATGATTCGTGAGAAATCTGAAAAATTAGGGATTAAAAAAGATTTCCTTTCAAGATCATTGAATGAAGGTTTTTCGGGAGGTGAAAAGAAAAGAAACGAAATTTTCCAGATGATGATGCTGAATCCTAAATTGGCTATTCTGGATGAAACCGATTCAGGATTAGATATCGATGCATTGAGAATCGTTGCAGACGGTGTAAACACTTTTAAAAATGAAGGAAATGCAGTTCTTTTGATCACGCACTATCAAAGATTGCTTAATTATATTCAGCCAGATTATGTACACGTTTTAGCGAATGGAAAAATCATTAAAACAGGTGACAAATCTTTAGCATTAGAATTAGAAGCAAAAGGCTATGACTGGCTTTTGAATTAATTGAAAGATTAAATCATTTAACTATTTAAAAAAATTAAACGCAATATTTGTCATTTCATAGAATATCAAACTTCTGTAAGACGGCAAAATAAACGTTCAAATAATGAGTTTAAAAGAACAAATTTTAACGAATCATACTGAGTTTCTCGATACACTTCGCCATCGTTTTTTGGACGAAAACAGAATTGAAGCTTTAGCAAAATTTGCTGAATTGGGTTTTCCTACAAAGAAGGACGAAGAATATAAATATACCAATCTCAAAGAAATTACGGAAAAAGACTACAACTTTTTCCCGAAAGAAAGTCACAATATCACCAAAGAGCAGCTCGATGAGCTTCATTTGGGTGAAGAAAATTTTGACTGGATTGTTTTTGTAAATGGCAAACTTCACAAAGAGCTTTCAAACATTTCTATCGAAAATGCAGAATTTTTGTCTTTCAACTACGCTTTGAATGATGAGAATCACAAAGAAGTTTTCGATAAATATTTTAACACAATTGCCGCAAAAGATTTAGCTTTTACCAACTTAAATCAGGCATATTGCAAATACGGATTTTTCCTTAAAGTTCCGAAGAATGTGATCATCGAAAAACCGATTCATATTTTTTATCTTTCTCAAAACCAGGAAGAAAACACATTTTACAACACCAGAAACTTACTGATTGTAGAAGAAGGAGCAAAAGTGGAAATTATCGAAAGTCATCATAATTTTGACAGCAGTTTTGTCTTTACCAACTCGGTAACTGAAATATTTACGTATCAGAATGCAAAAGCAGACTGGCACAAAATTCAGAATGACAGCGACACTTCTTATTTGGTAGATCATACGTTCGCAAAACAGGAAAGAGACAGCTTAACAACGGTAAATACATTTACTTTTGGAGGAAAAATCATTAGAAATAATCTTGATTTTATTCATAACGGAGAAAACATCAACTCTTTCATGAATGGAATTACGATTATCGGTAAAGATCAGTTGGTCGATCACCACACGGCGGTTCACCACAATACTCCAAACTGTCAGAGCTATCAGAATTACAAAGGTATTTTTAAAGATAAATCTCACGGGGTTTTCAACGGAAAAGTATTTGTAAATAAAATTGCACAGAAAACCAATGCTTACCAGCAAAACAACAACGTTCTTTTGAGCGAAGGAGCTACAATTGACACAAAACCTCAGTTGGAAATTTTTGCAGATGATGTGAAATGTTCTCACGGTTGTACAGTTGGTCAACTGAATGAAGATGCTTTATTTTATTTAAGAGCAAGAGGTATTTCTAAAAAAGAAGCACAGGCTTTATTGCTTTACGCTTTTGCTAATGACGCAATGCAGAATATCGACATTGAACCATTGAAAGTAAAAATAGAACAGCTTTTAGCAGAAAAACTTGAAGTAACAATGGAATTTTAATTTCCATTAGAAATATACAAACAGAAAGCACTTCGATTGAAGTGCTTTTGTTATTATAATAATGATCATCTATTTCTTCAGCCAAGACTGATTGTCTTTTTTATCAGATCTTTTCACACCATTATCAATATTATACGCAAAACCAATTCCTAAAGTCTGCTTCAGCTGCGTTTTCTGAATTTGGTTATGATCATACAAAACATCAAGCGTAATATTGGTAGAAAGAAATTTGTTGATTTTCATATTCAGAATTGCTCCGTAAGACAAAACGAGCCTTTCCGGATGATCTATATAATTTGAAAATACAGAAGCTGTATTCATCAGGTCTACATTTTCCATCAATTTTAATTTATAGATCGCTGTTCCCAAGAAACCGAACTGAAACAGGGCAGAGTCGCTGTCATTTTTTAATCCGTAATTGCCTGCATATTGGAGTTCTTTATCGAGAACAAATGTAAATCTTGCGTTTGCAGGTCTTAAAGTCATTGTAAAATTATCGTTCGGACGATAGGTGACCCCGACACCAGCATTTACATATCCCGAGGCCATAAAATTTGAAATTTTCGCAGCTTCAGGATTATTGCCATCTTCATAGCCAGCTGCAAACTGGGATTGTAAGCTCACACCGCCTGATAGATACCAGCTTTCGGCAAATTTTCTTCCATAATTAGTTGACAGATTAATTACGTCCTGAGTTTTTCGTGTTCCGATTCCTTTTGTATTGTTTTGTCCGTAGCCTAAAATAATGATGTTTTCCCAAAGGTCTTTGTCTTTTTCATACGTAATATTATAGTTTGCTCCGGCAAGCCAGCCAACATTATTTGCCCCACCGCCAATCCAGTTTGAGAAAGCTGCTTGATTGAGCATTACTGTATTTTTACCTTGAATGGACCATGCTTTAATGGTATCAGATTCTGTATTGCCATTTTTTTCCTGAGCAATGAGACCAATTCCTAAAGAAAGGAACACAGGTATAAATTTTTTTTTCATTATTCTAAGTGTTTTTATTTTTATAACATAAATGTATTAAAACAGAATGAATTAAAAACAACAAAAGCACCTCATGTGAAGTGCTTTTGTTGTTTTTATAGCTAAAACGTTTTATTTCTTAAGCCACCATTGACTGTCTTTACGATTAGAACGCTTTACACCATTATCGATGTTATATGCAAAACCAATCCCTAAAGTTTGTTTAAGCTGTGTTTTCTGAATCTGATTATGATCGTACATCAAATCTAAAGTAACAATAGAAGAAACAAACCTGTTGATTTTCATATTTAAAAGCATGTTATACGACAAAACCATGTGATCGGGTTTATCGAGATAATTAGAGAATATAGAAGCTGTATTGGTCATTTCAATATTTTCCATAAGTTTTACTTTATAAATTGCAGATCCTAAAAAACCCATCTGCATTAAGAAGAAATCGCCATCGCTTTTTAAGCCGTAATTTCCTGCCAGTTGTAATTCCTTATCAAGAACAAAAGTAAATCTGCCGTTGACAGGTCTCAATGTAACCGTAAGATTTTCATTGGGTCTGTAGGTAATACCAAGACCGGCATTCACATATCCCGGAGCCATAAAATTTGAAATCTTTTTTGCCTGCGGATTATTTCCATCTTCAAAACCTCCGGAAAACTGAGAAAGCAAACTGGCACCACTCGAAATATACCAGCTCTTAGAAAACTGTCTCCCGTAATTCGTAGAAACATTCAGTACATCCTGCGTTTTTCTTGTTCCGATACCTTTGGTTGTATTCTGACCGTAATTGAGGATGATTATATTTTCCCAGAGATTTCGGTCTTTCTCATAAGTAAGATTATAATTTGCACTGGCAAGCCAGCCTACATTATTGGCACCACCGCCCACCCAGTTTGAAAAAGCAGCCTGATTAAACATCACACTATTTTTTGCGATCACAGACCAATGTCTGGGCTTTTTTATGGTGTCTACAGCTGCAGAATCACTGATAATAACTTGTGCGTAAGAATGTGCACTCAGGTAAATAAAAAGTAACATAATAATCTTTCTCATAAATGCAAAAAATTTTTAGTGATCACAAAAATAAGTAAAATAATTATCAGGGACTTTTTGAAAAAAAACTCCTTAAAACTGGAAACTTTTAAGGATTTAGTTTTAAAATCGATACTTTTTGTCTTAAATCATTTACCATATCCCAAATCATCGCCAAAATTTCCGAAATTTATAATTGGCTTTTGATTTGACACCTTACCAATATGATTAAAAATATAATTCACAAGAAAGCATTCACTGCTCCCCTACTTATGCTCGCTGCAATGTGGTTTGGGTATCTTTTACAGACAATGGGGTTTTTCTCGAGCTGTTTTGGGGCAATTATTCCGCTTTTACCGGAAGGTCTATTGGGAATTATAACATCACCTCTATTACATGGCAGCATAGATCATATTATAGGAAACTCAATACCCATCGCAATACTCATGTTTTTATTGTACCAGTTTTACTCTGAAGTAGCCACAAAAGTTTTCGTAATCGGCTGGATCAGTACCGGTCTTCTGCTTTGGATGTTGCCACCGATTGATATTATGACAGGCGAGTATAATTATACATGCACCATCGGAGCGAGCGGTATTGTGTATGTTTTGGCATTTTTCCTTTTTTTCAGTGGAGTTTTTAAATGGAACATGAAGCTTTTGACCATTTCCCTTTTGGTTGTTTTATATTATGGAAGTTTAATCTGGGGAATGTTTCCCGAAGAACTGTTTTATAACCTGAATGAGCCCAGTAAAATCTCCTGGCAGGCGCATTTATCAGGTGCATTAATGGGAAGCGCAATGGCATTTATATTTAAAAAGTCCGGGGAAAAGAAAAAGAAGTACATCTGGGAATTCCCCAATTATTACAGCGAAAAAGACGATAAACTTTGGCAGGAATATAAAGAAAACCATCCTGACGATTTCCTGGAATTACCTTATAAAAAAAATGAAGATGTTTGGGATTATTTAGAAGAATTAAGGAGAAAATAAATCCTAATTTGCTACATTTGAATAAAATAACACAAATGTATTCTGAAGAACATCTTTATTCTATCGCTCTGCGGGAGTGTAATTTTATTGGTGATATTAATTTTTCTAAGCTTGTACGCCGTTTTGGATCAGCAGAAAATGTTTGGAAAACTTCTAAAAAAGAACTCAGCAAGACGGATGGAATTGGTACAAAAATCATTTCCGACATTGGAAATCCTGAGCATCTCAAATTTGCTGAAGAAGAACTTTTGTTTTGCGAAAAGAATTCTATAAAAATCAATTTACGCCATCAAAATGATCTTCATTTTTTATTGAATGAATGTGACGATGCTCCAGCAATACTCTATCAGAAAGGAAATTTTGAAACAAAGCACAAAACTATAAGCTTAGTCGGAACAAGAAATATAACATCTTACGGGAAAAAATTTATTGAAGATTTCTTTGAAGCATCAAAACCACATCCGTATATTTCTGTAAGTGGTCTCGCTTTGGGCGTCGATAAAGAAATTCACGAGCAATCTTTAAAACATCAAATTCCCACCATTGGAATTCTAGCCCATGGTTTTCATACCTTATATCCTTCTGCCAATAAAAAGCTTTCAGAAAAGATTCTTGAGGAAAATGGAGGATTGCTTACCGAATTTAATTCATCAAGAAAACCGGACCGCGAAAATTTCATCCAAAGAAATAGAATTATTGCCGGCATTTCTCCTGCAACCATTGTTGTAGAAACAGCATTTGGCGGCGGTTCCGTCAGTACTGCAACATTCGCAAATACTTATAACAGAGATGTTTTTGCCCTTCCCGGAAAGATTACCGATAAATACAGCCAAGGATGTAATCAACTTATTTTTCAGAACAAAGCGACTGCCATTTCGACCATAAAAGACCTACTTGATCTCCTCGGACTGAATGATCCTAAAGAAAAAATTGAAGAACTTTTCCCTCATAGTAAAATAACAGTTCAATTATCTGAAAATCAAGAATTAATATATAAACAAATTATAGAAAATCCGCACATTACTTTAGACGATTTGGCAGAGAAAATATCGGTGTCTTCACACAAATTATTACCTGTAATTTTAGAATTAGAGCTTTTGGGAAAAGTAAAATCATTTTCCGGGAGACAATTTATAGCATTATAAGAATTAACGATTTCTTAATATTTCATTATTTCATATATAACATTTAATTTTTAATAAAATTTGCTTTAAAATTATTAATTTAATAATATTTTGATTCATTATTATTGAATTTTCAGCAAATATTAAATATGCTATTGTGAATCTTGAAAAAAAAATTAAATTTGTTGACATAATATTCAACCTTACCTAATATGGAACAATATAATATTGACCAGAAAGTTCAGGAATTTATTGCTAAAATTGAGGCAAAAAATCCTAACGAACCGGAATTTTTACAGGCAGTAAAAGAAGTTGCTGTCACTGTAATTCCGTTTATCTTGACCAGAAAAGAATATACCGGAATGAAGCTTCTTGAGAGAATGGCTGAAGCGGAAAGAATTATTATTTTCAGAGTTCCATGGGTTGATGACAAAGGTGAGATTCAGGTAAACAGAGGTTTCAGAATTCAAATGAACTCTGCAATTGGACCTTACAAAGGAGGAATCCGTTTCCATCCTACCGTAAACCTTTCTGTACTTAAATTCTTAGCATTCGAGCAGGTATTCAAAAACTCTTTAACGACTCTTCCAATGGGAGGTGGTAAAGGAGGTTCAGATTTTGATCCGCAAGGAAAAACTGATATGGAAGTAATGCGTTTTTGCCAGGCTTTCATGACAGAATTGTGCAAACATATCGGTCCTGAAACAGACGTTCCCGCAGGAGACATCGGTGTTGGAGCAAGAGAAATCGGATATTTATTCGGTCAATACAAGAAAGTAAGAAACGAATTCACCGGTGTTCTTACCGGAAAAGGTCTTGCTTACGGAGGTTCATTAATCCGTCCTGAAGCAACAGGTTACGGTGTTGTGTATTTCGCTGAGCAGATGTTGAAAACTATCGGACAGACTTTTAAAGATAAAACAGTAACTGTTTCAGGTTTCGGAAACGTAGCTTGGGGGGTTATCAAAAAAGTAAACGAGCTAGGCGGTAAGGTGGTTACACTTTCAGGTCCGGACGGTTATATTTATGATAAAGACGGTATTGAAGGAGAAAAAATTGATTATTTATTAGAGCTTAGAGCTTCTGGTAACAACAGAGCCGAAGATTATGCCAAAAAATATCCTTCTGCAGTTTTCTATGCAGGAAAGCGTCCTTGGGAAGTGAAGTGCGATGTTGCCATCCCTTCTGCAACTCAGAACGAACTGGATCTTGAAGATGCTAAATTATTGGTAGAAAATGGTTGCCTTTGTGTAACTGAAGCTGCCAATATGCCTTCAACATTAGATGCCATCAACTATTTCCTTGAAAACAAAGTATTGTTCTCTCCAGGAAAAGCTTCTAACGCAGGTGGTGTTGCCACTTCAGGTTTGGAGATGACTCAAAACTCAATCAGACTAAACTGGACTTCAGAAGAAGTTGACGCAAGACTGAAAGAGATCATGATCGGAATCCATAAAGCTTGCAGAGACTACGGAAAAGAGGAAGACGGCTATGTAAACTACGTGAAAGGTGCTAACATCGCCGGATTCGTAAAAGTAGCTGAAGCAATGCTTGCTCAGGGAGTAGTATAAAAATATAAAGGTTGGGAAGTTTTCCCGACCTTTTTTCTTACAGCCTGTCCCGGGATTTATAAATGGGAAAAAAGTAATAGTGAAAGTGAAAGCATTGAATGTCCAGTTCAATGCTTTTTTTTATTTTTATCTGATGAAAAACACATTTAAAAATTTTGAAGAATATTTTCTTCTTTTCCCTGAAGAGACTCAGCAAAAACTTGAAAACCTGCGAGAATTTATACATTCTCTGCACTATGATCTTGATGAATATATCGGCTATCAAATGCCTGCATTCAGCTACAAAGAGAAACCGTTAATCTATTTTGCCGCGTATAAAAATCATATCGGTTTTTATCCTCTTCCTGAAGCCATTAAACATTTTGAAAATGACTTCGAAGAAAGGAAATATAAGTTTTCGAAAGGAGCGGTTCAGTTTCCTATAAAAGAAGATTTGCCGTTAGATTTAATTAAAACAATGATTGAATTCAGAATGGTGGAAATTGATCAGAAAAAATCCTGAAACGTTACGTCTCAGGATTCCATTTTTACTTATATAAAAAAACTACTTCTGCTGTAAAACCAATTGGGAGATTGGTTTAATTCTGAAACGGAGTGATTTAAATAAAATTATATTCGTTCTTAATTTTAACTCAATTTTATAAGACTTTAAAAGCTTTTAAGATTCAATTTATTTATTTACATTTTTCATCATACCTTCCACAAACTCAAATGCAGCCGGACAAATCACTGTGTTTTTGATCATTAAATTATTAATCTGATAAATCTTTTTTCGGTCTGTATGGGGATATTCTCTACATGCTTTCGGCCGAACTTCATAGATCGAACAAGTATTGTCCTGATTCAGAAAAAAACACGGAAGATTTTGTAGAACTTTATCGTTATCTTCATCTACACGAAGAAATTTAGCTTCAAAATCAGCTTGTTTCATTTTCAGATGTTTTGAAATGCGTTCGATATCTTTTTCGGTATAAAGCGGCCCGGTGGTTTTACAACAATTGGCACATTGAAGGCAGTCTACCTTTTCAAAAACCTCGTCGTGAGTTCCCTGCACAATATAATCAAGATTTTTAGGAGGTTTCTTTTTTAAACCTTCCAAGAATTTTTTATGCTCTTTCTGCTTTTGTAAAGCCTGTGTTTTGTATAATTCTAAATTCATTATGATCTTTGCGCATCAGAAGTCTTAAGCTCAACTTTCTGATATTCATTAATTTTGTCAAGATCCAACACTGTTGAATCTTTCTCTTTATCAGGATAATACATTGAAATAAATTTTGCCCCGTAAATAATTTCACGAGAAACATACGACGACCTCTGAACAACAGTGTTTGAAAACACTTCATCAAACGCTCTTACATGAACTATTATTTCAATATTCGTATTTTTAAAATCATCTGCAGCAAACCCGAAAAATGGAGAATTCTCATCAATTTTATGAACTATTGTCCAGTTCAAAGCCAACGTGTTTATTTTACTTAATTGGGTTTCCAATCGGTAAAAATTACTTTTCACCTTTCCTTCTTCATTGATCTCAATCGCTGTCGAAAGTGTAACATCCGCATCTGTCAAAGCATTATTCTTATAAGGAGCCAGCCTGAACATCAACGCTGTAACATCCTGAAAAGGAGCAATTACAGCAATATCTGAAAATCTGAGATAAGCTCTGGGTCTCGAAAATCTACCGTAAAATAATCCTGTTGCAATGGCAAAGGTAAGCAATCCTAAAAATGCCTCAAAGGTGGCAACTAAACTCGCCATAAAACCAACAGGAGCAATTCTTCCATAGCCAACCGTCGTAAAGGTTTGCGAACTGAAGAAAAACACATCAATAAACTCGTCTAAAGGGTTACTTTTATCGATTCCTGTAAGATGCTCTACACCGATCAGGTAATAAATAAATGCAAAAACCAAATTGATAAGAATATACATCACTACCAGATACGTAATAAACCGAAACGACGACAAATTAAGCATCGTATGATACCAACTCAGCCTGTTGAAGACATTGATGCCTCTTCTTCTCACATTCGGAAGCCCGTCTTTATTGATGAATCTTCCCGAAGCAAGACTTCCGAAGCCACTGTTTTCAGTGTTTTCCTGACGAATTTTTTTCCTGAAACCTTTTGCCATATTTAGAAATTCATTTGCGCGGTCTTAAATTTAATTTAGCAAAGATAAAATATTGTTTTCATGAAACTTATCAATTAGATTGTCTTCTTTAGGATTTAGAATTAAACTAAATTTGATAAGGAAAATTCATTGCAATGAAAAAGTTAGAATCAAGAGAAGATATAGAATTATTGGTGAATTCATTTTACAACAAAGTGGTAAAGGATGAGACGATTGGTTTCTTCTTTAAAGACGTTATAAAAGTAGATTGGGATAAGCATTTGCCAAAAATGTATTCGTTCTGGGAAAGTATTCTTTTTGGACAGATGAGCTATAAAGGAAATCCCATGGCGGTGCATTTCCCTATCAACCAAATGGAAGCGATGGAGAAAAAGCATTTTGAAAAATGGCTTGCATTGTGGAAACAGACGATTGAGGAAAATTTCACAGGTCAAAATGCTTCTATGGCAATCACAAAGTCTGAAAATATAGCCAATTTAATGGCTTATAAAATGGAAATGGCCAGAAAACTTTAGTTTGAGCTACGAATTTTCTTTTTCGAATTACAAATTAAGGCACAATTACCGTGAAAATGTACGCTGCCAAATTGACTAAGAGAACGGTTCCGTACAATATATTGGTTTTTCCTCTGCTTAAGGATAGCATGACGATAAACACCGACAAAGTAAGAAGAATAATATCCTTTTTATCAAGA
This sequence comes from Chryseobacterium indoltheticum, assembly GCF_003815915.1. NCBI lineage: Bacteria > Pseudomonadati > Bacteroidota > Flavobacteriia > Flavobacteriales > Weeksellaceae > Chryseobacterium > Chryseobacterium indoltheticum. The sequence continues at coordinate 410,649 of NZ_CP033929.1, read as the reverse complement.
CCCAACACCAAAGGAATATCATACATAATACTTACTGCAGAAATCGCAGGAATACTCAATCCAATACTTGCTAATGCAGATCCTAAAGCCAAGTTTAAACTCGACTGAAACTGGTTATTTCTCGCCGCACGAATAGCCGCCAGCCCTTCCGGAAGAAGTACAACGCCTGCAATAATAACTCCGACCAAAGATTTCGGCGCTCCCATGCTTTGTACCACGTCTTCGATGGTTTTAGAAAGTCCCTTTGCCATTAAAACAACAACGATCAAACAAACAACCAATAAGAAAAAGCTGACAATTGTCTGTGTTTTATTCGGTATAAAATGTTCTTCTGCATTGCCATCGGCCGGCACAAAATAGCTTCTGTGTCTTACGGTTTGTACCATTAAAAATACGCCGTAGATGACAAGACAAGCAATTGAAACAAAGATTAACTGTGCATTATTATAGTAAGGCCCATTTACACTTGAAGTAAAATTGGGAAGAATCAAAGTAATCACCAAAATAGAAACGATACTTACGAGATATGTTGTCGCAGAAGTTCTGGCAAAAAACTGTTCAAAATATTTGACACCGCCCACCAGGACACAAATACCGATAATTCCGTTAAGGATAATCATAACGGCCGCAAATACGGTATCTCTTGCTAAAGTAATAGCCTCTGCACCACCTGCAACCATCAAAGAAACAATAAGTGCGACCTCGATAATCGTAATACAGAGTGCCAAAATAATGGTTCCGTACGGTTCTCCGACTTTATGAGCGACTACTTCTGCGTGATGTACAGCAGATAAAACACTGCCGGTCAATAAAATTCCTGCAATAATATCAGAAATAATCCCTTGTCCCATAAATCCTGCGAAATAGTAAATCACAGCAAGAACAGGGAAAATGTAAGTATAATGTAAAAATTCTTTTGGCTTCATAAGTGATCCTAAAATACAAAAAATCTATCGAATTCGCAATCTTAAAAGAAAATATTAATAATATTTTAATGACACCACCACTCAAAATCCTGAAAGTCAGTCAACATATGAAAGAGCAAACCGATGCCGATTATCCTTAAATTTCCTTTAAAAAAGAGCAGCAAAAAATACACCGCAATAGCATAATATGAATGTAAAATATGAAAACCCACGCTCATTCTGTTGGGATCAAAAATGGGATCAGCAAACAGATGATCAAGGTCAACCAGCATTGTTGCAAGCAGAATCAGATACACTTTTTTCCATTGATCACGATAAAAAACAAAAGCAATAAGCGCCGGAAAAGCCAAATGCAGAAAGTAATGCACAAATGTTTTTAATAAAGCAATTTCTGGAGGACACATAGATTTTTATCTTAGAATTAATGGAAGTTTTTCTTTTTTGAATTTAATTTTCACCGTGTAGTCCTGGTTTTTATTTCCGTAAAAGAGATATTCGATATCTTTAAAAAACTGATTATTTAGAGTTTTAAATGAAGATAATAATAAAGGATTATTTTTGATGAAAATATAATTTTGATTTTTAGTCTCGTTTATTTTTACTGATTTTCGGGTAGATTTTATAGAAATATGGTTTTTATTTACACTCATTAAATTGGGCTGAAAAGGAATTGCTGTAAACTGATTTTTTGCATTGATCCATTTTTTATTTTGAAAATACGTCCAGGCTTTTTCCGGATTGGAAGTTTGAAGCACGATTTCAAAATCCGGCTGAACAATTTTCTGATAACTGATTTTCTCAATTTCATTAAAGTTATCATCATATTCGTAACTGACAATCGTATCATTCACTTGTATAAAATTAGCGCTCATTTGCAAATGATTAACCGATGTCGAATCTGTCATATTTTCTTTAAAAACAGAACCTATTTTCTTGATATTTTCTGAATCTAATTCAGCATCCAGAAATTGAGTTTTCTTATATAAATCTGAAATCAATGATTCGAAATTGGCAGAATTATGTTCATTTTTTATTTCAATCTCATCATCTTGTAAATCGACTGAAAAGTTTTGAGTCCGTAATTCTGAAATAAAAGAAATACTTCCTAAACCATCACCCATAAAAGAATCTGCATTCAAAACATTATTCCTGAATTTTTCAGAAAACGGTTTTCCGATGTTGTTAAAATTTAAATCGGAAGTTCCGACAATACATTTTTCACCATTAATTTTTACGAAAAGCTGGTTGTTTTTAAATATACCTTTTTCATCATTTATAAATTTTCGATCTTTTAAAAATGCTGAAAGTTTTTCTTTATCATTGATTTCTAAAACAGTGTACCATTCAGAAATTTTGGTATTGCTCAAATGGAAAATCTGCAGAAAATCTGGAATTTCCAATCCGGAATCTGTAACTGAAATTTTATTTTTCGCTCCATTTTTTTCTTCAAACCACTTTGAAGGATGCGCTATAAAGCTGGAAATATATTGTCTCTTCGCCTTTTTGATATCAACTAAAACAACAATATCTGCATTGTCAGGAATATAATTTAAGCTTTTATCTTTATGGAAAAACAGAAAATAAACTCCGATCGAAAGCAGAACTATTACGATAAGAAAAATATATTTTTTCTTCATGAATTTCTTATAAAATGATCTATTTTGGCTACAACCAATTTACATTAAAAATTAAGAAAACGGGCTAAAGCCCGTTTCTATTACTATCAGTTACAACGTATTTGAAGGCTTTTCAGATTCTGAAATCTTATATATCTCATCAAACAAATCAAAGAAATACATCAGACTGTTTTCTGAAGAATTTTTAATATCATAATTCATTTCAGTCTGAATACTGCCGCCTTTCACTTCGGTTTTAAAATAAACTTCACCCACATTTTTTCTTAACAAATCAAGCGTTTTTCTTTCAGATTTACTTTTAAATTCTTTGTCTAAACCAACCAAAAGCTTCTGAATATTCAATCGTCCCGACAAAGGATATTTCGAAGAATCTTTCATCCACTGCTTAGAAACGTCAGTTTTACTATTCGTGTTGATGTTATCTTTAGAAGTCGTCACATAAACAATTCCTTCTTTTACGGTGAAAAATAACTGATCAACATAACCGTTTTTATTTTTCTCGTCTTTAAAAGTATAAAACTCACCATTTTTAGAGAAGTTTTTAGCAAAAGCTTTATTGGAAGTCAATACATTGAAAACTCGTTTCCAATAGTTTTCATTTTCTGTAGCGAATGCAAAAGTAAAGTCAGGAACCATCACATCTTTGGTTTTCTTTACTTCTTTTTCGTTATAATTTTCGTCGTAATCGTAATCGGTGTATTCTACGTTTTTAGATTTTAATTCATTCAGAACAAAAATTCCGTTTCCGGGAGCAATTTTTGCGATCGCTTCTTCATCCAAAACGATTTTCATGGTTTCCATCATCAGTTCCATTTCTTTCTGATATTCAGACTCTCCTGTATTTTTCAGCAAGCCGTACATCATATCAAAATATTTAGAACCATTCACATTCATCACATAATAACCGACGCTTTTATCATTAATTAAGGCTGCTAGTTTTTTGTTCTTCTTCCCTTTATAGACTTCCGAAATATTCTTTTGTGTTTCCGGATCTTTATGTTGATAATTATTAACAAGTCTTACTTTATCTTTATCAAAATACAGATTATAAGATGTATTTGAGTTATATAGTTTACCTAAAATTCCGGCAAAATTATACGTTGAAGGCATGTTGTTGTAAATTCCTTCATTGATAATCCTCCCGTAATCTGCATAGATGAAAACGTCAGAATTTGGGTCTCTGAAGCTCAACATATCTTTGGTCACCGAAAACTCTGCATTTGAACTGAAATACTGATCAAAACGATCTTCCGCAAACTTTTTAACGATTTTGAATTTCTCAATATTGAGCGAATCCATTTCTTTTTGATAGCTTGAATCTACTTCATACGGCGCCTCTTCATAATAATCATCCTGCGAAATCGGCGGTGGCAAAACTTCTGCATTTGGTTTGTAAGTAGAATCTTTTACTGCTTCAGTTATTTCCGAAACTTTCTTTTCTTCTGGATACTTGTGATGCTTTTCAAGATACTTGATGTCTTTCTGAAGCTTTAGAATTTCAGCGTTATTATCTTTAATGCTTTCTTTTAAATATTTAATATCGTCTTTCAGATATCCAATTTCTTCTTTATAATCGAAAGGTTTCACTTCTTCCTCATCAATTGCTGAAGCTGCACTGTCAATAGCAATCACTGCACTATCTACAACTGCGACCGTGCTGTCAACAGCATCAATATCGTCCATCCAGTCTCCTTTTTTGTAAGGCTTTTGGTAGCTAATTACACTTAAAACGGCACGGTTTCCACTCCAGGCTACGAAAATATCATCATCAATATCAACGTATGAATAATTGTTTTTTCTGGTTACCTCCTGTCCTTTTTTCTTTACCGAATTGATAAATTCCTGAAATTTTTCCGGACTTTCTAAAGTAAAATGGGTGTTGTAAGATTTCACAGAATCATTCATCGTTGCATAATGATACTGCGTTGCATCGTATTTTATCCCTGTTTTGGAGTAATCGTTCCATGAAGCTTTTTTGTTCTTGCCTTTATCTTTGGTAATTTCCTGTAAAAATGGGTTGAATTTTTCCCAGTTAACTTTTTTGTTAAGCTGTTTTCCATTCACTTCCATGTAAAAAACCGCATTTTGTGGATCTTTCATTCTGTTTTGCGCAAAAGTGAGCACAAAACTAAAAAGAATAAAGAAAATGGTTTGTGTTTTTAAAAGTAGAGATTTCATTTTTTAATTTGGTTATTGTAGAATAATATTGTTTTGAATCTGTTTTTTCTGAAGGATAAAATCTAAAATATTTCCTTCAAGCTTCATCGCTTTTTTGTTTGGTGAAAGTTGATAAGCGCTATTAGATTGAGATTTCACTGTGTTTTCAAACTGCAGAACCGAAGTATATTTAGCATTATTAAAAACTTCTTTATCTGCCGCACTCAGTTTGTCATAATCACTTTTGAAAGTATTGATCTTATTTCTTGTGAAAATTTTCTTAGCAGAATTATGGCTGTAAATTTGTGTAGGAACCATTTTACCTAAAATATTCTTGGCTTTCAATTGATCTAATCCAGCGTTGATGTTTTCAATTTTTTTGAAATTACAGCTTAGTTTGACGATGTAATTATCAAAATCCATGGACGTTTTAACGTTTGAAATTCCCGGAACGCTTTTAAAAATCCTTGCAGCTTCATTAATTTTAGCCTCGATTTCACCTCTTTTCGGAACTTTTTTACCGTTTATGGTTTCCATTTTTGAGATGGATGCCAATCGTGTTTTGCTTTTACTGGCATTCAGAATGAGGGAATATTCTCCGCTTCCGTCTGCTTTGACATTGACTTTATCCAAAATATCAAAACAGCTCACTAAGAATAGCAGCGGAAGCAATAGCAAAAAATGTTTTAAAAAATGTTTCATGATTTGAGTTAAATATATTTTAAATTCGACCTTTCAGATAATCTTGTCTTAGCTGTTCATCTAACTTTTCAATGGCATATCTAAGGCATGTTCTTGGCATCTGTTTGTAATATTGGTTAAGATAAGCGATCAATTCTGCTTCATTTTTGTTTCCCATTTCTCTGAGCAACCAACCGTTTGCTTTATGCATCAAATCGTGTGGATGAAACAGGTTTTGGGTCACAAACTCTTTTGTTAATTCAAACGATCCTTTTTTAATGTAAAACATAGTCCCAACCACAGCAATTCTTTTGTGCCACATTTGGTCAGAATGAGAAAGCGTCCTTAAAAGACTTTCTTTTTGATTTTCGAAAGCATAGCGTCCCAAAATTTTATAACAACTTGTGTCAACCAGATCCCAATTGTTGATGTACTGAAGATGATTCAAATAAAATTCGATAATTTCTTCTTTTACATTGATTTCTTTTGTTTTTTCAAACTTATAAATCAACATTAGTAAAGCCGTCAACCGATGTTCGTGATAAGGAGAAGCAATCAATTCACTCAATTCTTTCAGATTGATTTTTGAATAATATTCCTTCGCAACCAATCTTTGATCAGGCACCTTCACACCCAAAAACAAATCACCTTCACCATATTCTCCTTTCCCTGTTTTGAAAAACTTAGGAAAAAAAGCTGCTTTTTCCGGAATGGACAAAACAGCTAATGATTCTTTGATTTCTTTAAGAATATTATTTGTCATCTTTATAAAGATCTTTATGATGAGTTGTTCTTACAAAAAATAAATCTTGTCCGTTTTTATAAATATTTAACCATGAACCATCAGGTAAAACTGTAGATTTAAATGTTATTCCACGGGCGAAAACATTAGAATTTTCTAAAGCAAGCATTTGATCTGAAAAGGTAGTGACAACAAGCGGCGAAATATCTAATTTCCCAGTTCCGCTATTTTGTATTGTTTCGTACAAAAGTTGATATTGACTGAAATGAAAATCTCCCTTATCTTGTTCTTTTACTGTATAATATAATTTTTGAAGATCCAATAAAAGTTCTTTATTTAAAGTATTTTTCTGATAAAGAATTTTTGCTTTTTCTAAAACCTCAGTTGCTTTTTTAAATGAAATTTTTCTGTTTGAAAACTTGGTAACTTCACCCAGATCATTCATAAATTCACTTCTTTTATAACCATAATCAACATAATTATTTCCATAATAAATATAGTTCAACTGTTCTTGGTTCAAAGATTTGGGATCAGTTTTAAAAATCTCTAAATTATCATAATAAAATTTTTTAGGATCACTTGTCACATCATTTTTTATCTGTTCAATATTCACTTGTGAAAAGTAAAATCCAAAAAAGAATAATGACATTAAGAAAAACATTTTTTTCATTTGATAATTCTATTGATTTACAATAAATTAATGACCGTCTTCTAAAGCAATACTTTCCTGCTCCTGTGCTTCTTTTTCAATCTGTTTTGGATTGGCAACTTTTGCAATCGTAAGTCCCTGAACTATAATCGAAAACACAACTACACAATAAGTAATACTTAAAATGGCATTGCTATATTCATTTTTCGGAATAGACATGGCCAAAGCGATGGAAACACCGCCGCGAATTCCACCCCAAAATAAAACTTTTATCGTCTGCGGACTAAATCTTGTTCGGAAGGACATAAATTTTGTAGGTCCCCAAATCGAAATAAACCTTGCAATCAAAACCACAGCAATTGCCAATAATCCCGGAACTACATAATGATTTAGATCTTTAATCATCAATAATTCAAAACCGATAAAAAGGAATAAAACGGCATTCAGAATTTCATCGATCAGTTCCCAAAACTTGATCAGATAATCCTGTGTGATAGATTTCATTTTAAATTTAACATTAAAATTACCCATAAACAATCCTGCTGCAACCATCGTCAACGGACCGGAAACATGCATTTGTCTTGCAACAAGATAACCTCCCATCACGACCGCAAGCGTTACCAATACAGAGATAATATAATCATCAATTTCTCGCATCAATCTGGAAGTAACCCAACCTAAAAGAACACCCAGAAGCAATCCGCCACCGGCTTCTTTCATTAATAAAATTGTGATATTTTCAACACCTAAATCAACTTCTTTTCCTACAGCCAACTGTAAAACCACTGTAAAAACTACAACCGCCATACCGTCATTGAACAACGATTCTCCGGCAATTTTTGTTTCTAATGACTTTGAAACATTAGCCTGTTTTAAAACACTTAAAACCGCAACCGGATCGGTTGGCGAAATCAATGCTCCAAATACTAAACAGTAAATAAAAGGAATTTTCAGCCCCACCAACGGCAACAGATAAAACATTCCGAATCCTACAATAAAGGTTGAAATGATTACTCCAGCTGTTGAAAATATAAGAACCGGCCGGAACTGTTCTTTTAAATCATTAATATTAATATGAATTCCTCCTGCAAAGAGAAGAAAATTAAGCATTGCTCCCATCAGAACTTCTGTAAAGTCTATACTGTTCATCAAATCATTGAGATGACCGAACGTTTTAGGAAGAAAACTTTCACCAAATAAAACCAAAATGATAGATACCACGATGGCAATGACCATAATCCCGATGGTGCTCGGAAGTTTTAAAAATCTGTAGTTGATATATGCAAAAATGGATGCTAATACAATAAGCGCTGAAAATGAATAATATAATTCCAATAAAATTGTTTTAAAAAATTAAGTCTAAATAAAGTACTTTGATATAAATTTTGTTCTCGCCTTTTTCCCAAACGTCGACGATACCATCTTTCAAAGTTTTAGAAGCTCTTGTATAGTCTTGTCCCACATTCATTACATTGAGAAAGATATACTCATCTCCCACGCTGTTTACTTTAAATGCTGTTTTTTCTGATTTTCCGTCCCCGGAATCTTTGATAGCATCCGTAAGGAGCCTTAATTGGGAAATGTGATGAGCGAAGTTTCCTATATCTTTTGTCTGATCATAGGAACGCAGTAAAATAAGAATAACATCAAGGTTGGTAGGATCTTTTGAATAAAGTATTTTACCAAGCCTGATGCATTCTATAAAATTGTTGCTTTTGAAAGCCTCTGCTAATTCTTTGAAATCGTCTCCTGCTTGGGAAACCAGATCTTTCCTGAAATTTCTTCCGTAGTACAAATGCTGCGCTTCTGTACTGTCGATAGATTTTGGAAGTCCTCTGAATTTAAAGATAAGTCTGTCGTAATTGTACGCAGATTTGGGATTGCTGAGGTTTTTCTCGATATTTTTCAAATCGAGTTTTGTCTTTTGACCAAAGCCAAAAAACGGAAGAATAAGTAAAAAGAATAAAATTCTGCAATTCATTAATCTTCTTTTTCTGAAGCTTCGTCTTCGTCGTTATCGAAATATTCGAAGAGGAAATCATTGTATGGGAATCTTGAAATATGAATTTTCATCACCTCATCATAAACCAGTCTTTTCATCTCAGGGAAATTTTCTTTCGTAAGAGCAGAAATGAAAACTGCAGGGTGCTTAGATTTTGCCATCCAGGTTCTCTTCCATTCTTCAAGAGAAACGTTTTTGCTTGAACTTGGCGTAAGATCGTCCTCGTCTTTTTTCTCGTAACTGAAATCATCAATTTTATTGAAAATCATAATCATTGGTTTCTGATGTGCATTGATTTCCATTAAAATCTGATTCACAGATTCTATATGATCTTCGAAGCTTTCGTGAGAAATATCAACAACGTGAATCAATAAATCGGCTTCACGCACCTCATCCAAAGTAGACTTAAATGATTCTACCAATTGAGTCGGCAATTTTCTGATGAAACCTACGGTATCCGTCAAAAGAAAAGGTAAATTTCCGATTACTACTTTTCTTACGGTTGTATCTAAAGTTGCAAAAAGTTTATTTTCGGCAAACACATCAGACTTAGAAATAGCATTCATCAAAGTTGACTTTCCTACGTTGGTATACCCTACCAAAGCAGCACGAACTACTTTCCCGCGGTTATTACGTTGGGTTGCCATTTGTTTGTCGATAATTTTCAGCTTGTCTTTCAATAAAGATATTCTGTCGCGGATGATCCTTCTGTCGGTTTCAATCTCTGTTTCACCGGGACCACGCATTCCGATTCCCCCTTTTTGCTTATCTAAGTGAGACCACATTTTGCTCAATCTCGGCAGCAAATATTGGTATTGCGCCAATTCAACCTGAGTTCTTGCATAAGAAGTTTGTGCTCTTTGTGCGAAAATATCGAGAATAAGATTGGTTCTGTCAAGAATTTTTACTTCAATTTCTTTTTCAAGATTTTTAAGTTGAGAGGGAGACAATTCATCATCAAAAATTATGGTTCCGATCTCATTTTCCTTTACATATTCTTTTATTTCCTGTGCTTTTCCACTTCCTACAAAGGTTTTGGGATCTGGCTGAGTTAAATTCTGAGTAAAGCGCCTGTCTATTGTAGCGCCCGCCGTATGAGCTAAAAACTCCAGCTCGTCCATATATTCCTGCAACTTATCAGCATCTTGATTTTGGGTAACAACGCCCACCAAAACTGCCTTTTCGTAACTATGTTGTTTCTTTTCTAGCATTAAATTCTGTATAATTTATAAGATTTACAAGATAATATTTTTAATCAATAAATGCAACTACACTGTCTAAAAACAGGTGATTTTTCTCAAATAGTTACAGTATCTGTTTATATAATAGTTATTTATTCTCTTTTCTATGATAAATATTATTCTGAATCTTGAAAAATAAGATTATTCAGGTTTATATTTAGTTATTATTAATTTGTAGCAGAGAAAATTAATCCCAATCTGCAGCGATAAATTGCATTTGAGTTCCTTTGTCATCATAAAGCGTAAGAAAATGGCCATTGATTTCATAACGAGTCATTTTTTCAAAAACTTTTGTGAATTCTGTTTCCAGATTCATTTCCTGACAAGCCATTAAGGTGCTTCCTAACCCGGAAAACTCCACTTTGTTTTTAGATTTAAATTTTGAAGTAAAAAACATTCTGTTGCAGCCCATCATCGCTGTTCCTCGGATTTTACCGTCTGTTGCTGGCGCAGTAAGGTTGATCTCTGCTTTATTTTTTACAAGCTCTTCTTTTGTGAAGCCATCAAACGAAACCAACATCCATTCTCTTTGGTAGTGCTGATTATTCAACTTTGCCGTAGAGCAGCTTACAGCTAAATTTAAAATAAAAAAGGCGGAAAGAAATGATAAAATGTTTTTCATATCACTCAGCCACCCATTTTCGTACCAATTGCTGACAAATTATCGTAAAAATTAGTAAATTAGCCCCACAAAAATTATTTTATAAAATGAAAAGAATATTTTTACTATTCACTTTCTTGTTAGGCTTTGCTCAAATGAGGGCAGACGAAGGAATGTGGCTATTGATGCTCATCAAAAGACTTAATGGGGTAGACATGCAAAAACAGGGTCTAAAGTTGACTCCGGAAGAGATTTATTCTGTAAACAACTCTAGCTTAAAAGATGCAATCGTAAGCTTTGGAGGATTTTGTACAGGAGAAATCGTTTCAGACAAAGGGTTGATTTTTACAAATCACCACTGCGGGTACGGTGCTATTGCAGCGGCTTCAACTCCTGAAAAAGATTACCTGAAAAATGGTTTCTGGGCAATGAATCAGAAAGATGAGTTTAACTCTAAAGATCTTTATGTAAGATTTTTGGTAAGAATGGATGATGCTACGCAGAGAATCAATTCTAAACTAAACGAAAATATGTCTCCGGCTGACAGAAAAGCTGTAATTGATGCTGAGACTAAAGCAATTCAGGCAGAAAATTCTGAAAACGGAAAATATACTGTTGTAGTAAAAGATTTCTTCAACGGGAATGAATTTTACTATTTTGTTTATCAGGATTATAAAGATATCAGATTAGTAGGTGCACCGCCTTCAGCATTAGGTAAATTCGGAGGTGACACAGATAACTGGGAATGGCCTAGACATACTGCTGACTTTACAGTTTTCAGAGTATATGCAGATGCAGCAGGAAATCCTGCAGAATTTAAGCCAACCAACGTTCCTTTGAAGCCTAAGCATTATTTACCTGTTTCTCTTAAAGGATACAAACCTGGTGATTTCTCAATGATTCTAGGATATCCGGGAAGAACAAACCGTTACCTTACCTCTTATGGTATTGATCAAATGGTAAACAAAGATTATCCGGCTTGGGTAGAAGCTTCAAGACTTGCAATGGATGTGATGAAGAAGTATATGGATAAAGATAAGACAACTCAGCTTGCCTACGCTTCACAATATGCTTCTGTTGCCAACTATTGGAAAAACAGACAAGGAACAATTGATGCCGTGAAAAATAACGGAACAATTGCCGATAAAGAAGCTATTGAAAAAATCTACAGAGATTGGTCTGTACAGCCAAACAACGAAAGTTATGATGGCGTTTTAGAAGGTATCAAAGCTTATTACAAGCAGGTATCTGATAGAAATGTTGAGAAAAATTATGCTTCTATTCTTACAAGAAATACAAAATACATCAGCCTTTCTTACCAATTGGGAAGTCTTTTAGATGCTTATGCTTTACAGGATATGAAAGGTAGACTGGCCATGAAACCGAAAGTAGAAGAAGCTATTAAAACCGCTTACGAAAGCATCAATACTGATTTAGAATCAGAAATGATTACTTCTATGGTTAAGCTTTACCAAAGCAAAGTAAATCCTGATGTTGCTTCTAAAACAATTATGGATCTAGACGCCAACAATCTTGCAAAAATGGCGGCTTCATCAATATTTGCCAACAAAACTTCGGCTACAAATTTTATGATGAACCCAGACCGTTTGAAATTGGATGCAGATCCGCTTTCAAAAATCGCAAAAGGAATTATAGCTGATCAAAAATATTCGGCAGAAAGATTTGTGAAGGTTGACGATAATTTTGCTAAAAACAACCGTCTTTTCTTAGGTGGTTTAATGAAAGCAATGCCTGAGAAAAAATTCTATCCGGATGCAAACTCTACAATGAGGCTTACTTACGGATCTATTGATACCTTACCAATAAGAGACGACAGAAATTACTTTGGTGTTACTGACAACTACTACACAACAATGGAAGGTTTAGTAGGAAAATATAAAGCTGGTGACGAAGAATTTGATCTTCCACAAAGAGTAATTGCACTTCACAACATGAAAGATTATGGCCAATATGCTGATAAAGCAGGTTACATGCCGGTAAACTTCCTTTCTAATAATGATATTACAGGCGGTAACTCTGGTTCACCGGTAATTGATGGAGAAGGAAACCTTATCGGTATTGCTTTCGACGGAAACAGTGAAGCATTGAGCGGAGATATTGTATTTGAAGACAAATGGCAAAAAACAATCAATGTTGACATCCGTTTTGTTCTTTGGACAATTGACAAATATGCAGGTGCAAGAAGAATTGTAGACGAACTAAAATTAGTTAGAGACGAAAATACTCCAGCTGATACAGGGAAATCTAAACTAAAAAATGTTGCTCCGGCAAAAAAGAAAAAGTAATTTTCTAAACAATATTTTTTAAAACCGTGGAATTTATTTCACGGTTTTTTTGTTGTCTTTTTTTAATTAAATGATTCTGTACAAATATTCAGATGATCTATTTAAAACTTTTATTGATGAATTTTCTTCACCCGGAAGTGTTGAAGAATAACATTTTTTTGTACTTAATCTTTTCAAATTTTATAGGTTAAAAAACTAACTCCATAAAAAAACAATCATTTTTATACACTAAAAATCAATTACTTAGAATTTATTTTCAATAAAAACATATTTTTCTTGTCAGGATTCTTACATAAACACGACTATACTTATAAATCAGTTAAAACTATAAAAATACATTTATGAAAAGGAACATTTTAAAAATGACAACGCTCGGATTTGGGCTTATGACAATTTTCAGCCTTTCATCATGTGATGATGACGAAATGATGGTGATGGAAAGTCCTATGGAAAAAACAATTACTTTTGAAAATATTGTTACCCCAAAAGATTTTGTAGAAAGTGGCAGCTTTCAGGGAACCAATACTCCGGTTATTATGCCTGGAGAATCAGTCTCTTTTAAATTCATTGCAGGAAAAGCGCAGTCTTTAATGTTCGCAACGATGTACGGAGCATCCAAAGATTGGTTTTTTGCATCAAAACAGCCCGGAATAAAATTATTTGATGCTAATGGAAATGCCATTACCGGCGACGTTTCTTCGGAAGTTTTATTATGGGACAACGGCACAAAAGACAATACTACTGGAACCGCTCAGAACAATCCTATCGCTCAGGTTCCCAATGTGAATGCCTCTCAACTGGTAAAACTAAATCTTAGCTACGACATTATGAAATCTGAATTTACCTTAATGATAACAAACACCTCTGGAGGAACAGCTAATGCGACACCTTTATCTCCGGGAGTTTGGGCAGTTTCAAACTATAATGGTTCGCAATTGCTTAATTCTGCTCCATTTTTTACACCTAATGCATTATCAAATCCAGAAATTACAGATATTGCTCAAATGGGAAGCATTACTAAAATGGTAACCAAACTTAATGCAAATACAGGAATTATGACCGGGCTTTCTCCTGCTTTGGTTGTGGTTTACAGTGGTAATCAAAACCCTATTTACCAAGCAGGCCAGCTAGATTCTGGTAATGGATTAAAAGAAGTTTCTCAAACCGGAAATGTTATGAAACTTCAAACTACTTTAAAAGCTATGCCTAACGTAAAAGGAGTTTATATTGCAGGAAATGCTCCTCTAGCACCGGGAAGCAAGATGATGACCAGCTTTTCATTTACACCGGGAGATAAAATAGCCTACGTAACCATGTTTGGCTTTTCTAATGACTGGTTTTATGCTAATGAGCAAAGTATTGATGCGGGTACAACAGGCGATCTTACATCAAAAACAACTTTGTATGATTCGGGAACAGGAGTCAATCAATATCCTGGAGCAGGAAACCGTCAGTCTTTATTTGGAGGAACTCCTCAGGCAGAAAGTATTGTTATTTCGAAAGTAGGAACTCAATATCCCGTACCTGCAGTACAAAATGTCTTAAAAGTGACCGTGAATTAATTAAATATAAATCAGGGTTTAATAAAAACATCAAATGATTTCGATGAGCATCTCTGAATGAAAATTCTGGGGTGCTTTTTTATTAATGAAAATTGATATTAAAGATTCCTACATTTAGTTAGGAAATAAATACTTCATCTGATAAAAAATAGTCAAAAAAGAGAGCTGTTTTTTGCAAAACAGCTCTTCATAATAAGATATAAAAAAGGTTATTCCTTTACTATTTTTTTTGTAATAGTTGCTTTCGTTCCGTGTAACTTGAGAATGTATAATCCTCTAATCAGCGTAGAACAATCTATTGTGCCATTCAAAGTCTGACCTTTATCTATCAACCTACCTCCCGTGTCGTAAATTTCATATGTCATTACTGTGGTTGACTTAACGTAAAGAATATTTTTTACAGGATTCGGATAAATTTCTATATTTTCCTTTTGTTCATTAAAAGCAATATTTCCAATATCTTTTTTTCCTGAAGCATTCGTAGCTATTCCTCCCATATTAGAGGCTGTTCCCAACATTTGTCCAAATCTTGGTTCTTCTTTCACACATCTTACATTCATTGCATTCATTGGATGATTGGTATAAAATTCATTCATTGCTATTAATCGAGATAAAGATGCATTAATTGTTTCAAAAGCAAGATTATATGCTGTTCCATAAGAATTTGTTGATTTTAAAGCGCCTGTCCAAACTCCTGAAAGCCCCAAATTCATTGAAGACGACAGAGCATTATTACTGCTAGATCCTCTAAACCCTGTAGCAGGATAGTTTCCAATTTTATATTGTGTATTGATATTTCCTGAATTCGAAGATCCATTGAATTGATATCCATACACCAAGCTCGCATTTTTCACTGTTGATCCTAAGTAATACGGAACTCCTCCATTGTATATATCTGATGGGGTTTTAATTTCAAAACCAACATCCTGAACAATACCCAAACTATGGATTTTAAATTTGTCTACAGAAGCATTAGGCATGAAAAATCCATTATACCAAGGAGAGCTTCCCTTATTATCATTAGTATGATTAGGATCACTTGGCTCATTATCTGGTATCGTGATTGAAATATCAGGAACCCTCCATCCTCCAGGACATGGATCGAAAGGAGACTTCACCGTCGCATGACCCCATCTTTCCATCATTTGGTTAGGTGTAGAAAATAACCAATCTTGACCGTAGGCTGCATTAAAACTCGACCTATTTGTGTATTTCTCATTAGGTATCATAAACGCCAAAGGATTTTCAACGGAATACTTAAGATTATTTTGAATCTTTTCTTTTTTAGATGTTCCCACAGTTCCGTAATCGACATCTCTACGCTTAGTATAGTTATTTACATAACTGTTTCCGTTAAGCTCAGTAAATGATGAAACATACATATTTCCATCGACGTCAGGTCCAGATGATGTCCAGATGGAATAGTCTCCTGTTTTTTTGAGTCCGTTTGCTGTATTCAACCCTGTTTTTATAAATGTTGGAATTGGATCTTTTCTTCCCCATTGATATTGCATTCCAGCAGAATTATTAATCATAGCTAGCTCTTCTTCTGTTACTGCTTCAGGGTTTACAACATTCGGAAATGAATCTGTAGCACCCAAATTCCTGTCCATAAAGGTACTTTTCATAGGCTGCGCTCCGGAATTGGTAAAGTTCACATAGTTTGAGGTTGAAGGTAATAATACATCTTCAGTTTGATAAACGACTTCATTTATATCACTGTTATTTACCCAAACATGCCAGCTCCAATAAGCGGGATTTGAAATATTATCATTATGTAGCGAGATCAATGCATTTCCTATTTGGTTTCCTGCAATTTTTACCGAAATATAACCATTTTTAATGTTACTTATGTTGGTCGGTATATTGATTACCTTGACATTTGAAATTAAAGATTTGTTATCTGACCAATATACATTTACTTTCAGATTGTTGAAGCTTAACATTCCATGATCTGACAGATACTGATTGTAAACAGAAAATGCTTTTGAAATAGGAATCTGTATTTCCTGCTCGGTAGTTGATTTTGTAATTGCATAACTGTTGGGCTCTGTAATTCCGTCAGTAAAATTTAGTAGGGTATTTGAAATTAAATACTCTGTCGGAAAATTATAATTAACAGCATATTTATCTTCTATGCAGCGACATGCTGCTGCACCTGATAAAGCACCTGACTCGTAAGCGGAAACATAATATTTTCCAAACATATTAGGGTATTGTATTGTATCTGGTTGTGAGGAAAATTGCCCAGCGTCTCCATATGCATGAAAATAATATGAATATGGATTATTAACCTCTTCACCATTATTATTAATTGATATAGAAGCAACTGTGGCAGACTGAACAATAATCTCGTGCGGATCCTGATGATAAAAATCTCCAGTACTTCCTACAACATATTTACCATTACCCGGATATACTCCCATATTCCGGTTTCTTACTCCTAGAATTGTAGTATTGGTAAAATCTATCCCCAGATTTGCATAAATCTTAATTCCTGCTAAAGCATCATTCTGCTGGGTCGGTTTTACGTTACTATATGTGGCCTTATCATTACTAGGGTTACCCTGATTTCTACCCCATGGAGAAAAAGCATTCTGAACGGTAAGAGAAAAAGCATTATTGATGTAAGACGGTACTCTCCAGTTGTTTGGACATGGATCATATGAAGTTTTTGGCTTATAGGTATTTATTGCTCCTCCTGTATTGTATGCCAACTCAGAATTATCCCCCCAGAGGTCAGCTTTTTTTCTACTTGCATGGTCTACCCCAATATCTTTTGCAAACCAAGCGTCTCCAGAAACTATATTTATAAAAATTAAGTTTAAAGGATTGTTGACAGCATATTTTATATTACTATTAATATCAAGATACTGTCTCTGTACACTAGCAAGCCTGTTGACAGATCCATCACTTGTATAATCATATAAATGTTTTTTCAAACCGGCAGTCCCATTAACTTCATACATAGAACCATCTTTATTTTCAAACGCAGGGAAGGGATCTTTTCTACCCCACTGATACATTAGACCTCCAGATTTGTTCCAGTCATATCCAATGAAGCTCTTATTTGTAGCACCCAGATTTCTATCCATCCATTTAGGGGTAAATGTTTTGTTAACACCGTTTTCAACATAACTTGCTAATGGTCCATTATTATTAACATGTCCATAATTAACTCCCCCCGTTGGGTCATCTGTTACCCATATATGCCAACTCCATATTATTTTGTCATTAACTTTTAAAGCAACAACAGCATTTCCTTTTCCTTTAGTTTTATCTATTTCAACTTTTATTTTAGCATCTTTTGCAGATCCTCCCGCAGGGATTTCAATAGGTAAACTATAGTTAGTTGAACGTGTAAGTCCTGCGACATCTTCCCAATAAACCTCTGCTGTCTGCACTCCAATAAGTGCCGTAGAATCGTTTATCAATCCGTTTTGGTCATTCCACATTGCATAAGCCTTCTTTACAGGGATATAAATACCGTCAACTTCATTATTGTTTGAATCTTTACCTGTATATATATATGAGTTTGGTGCTTTACTCCAGTCTCTACAATCTGCCTGAGTAATAGTAGCTGTTACGCTTGATGTACAACCTGCATTATTTTTCACAACGATGGTATAGCTTCCAGATGCGAGAGCTGATTTCACATTGGATGTTTGATAAGTAAGCCCTCCATCAAAACTATACTGAATATCCGATTTAGGAGAAGTAACAGTAATAGTCCCCGTAGTAGTAGAACAGGATGGCTGAACGATATCCAGAACTGGATTTGTGGGAATACTTGGAGCTTGGTTAATAACAACACTTGTTGCGCTTGATACAGAACCTGCTAAATTTTTTACTTTTACTAAATATGTTCCCGGCGATAAGCCCGATCTTATATTTGATGACTGAAAAGTTGCACCATCATCAAAACTATAAGTAACATCTGTAGTTGGCGATGTTACCGTAATAGTGCCCGTTGATACGGTACATGAAGGCTGAAGTACCGAAACTACAGGAGTCTGTACTTGAGCTGTATGTATGTAATTATTTATCTTTAATGAAGATAACAATCCATTTCCAAAATCTGCCAACAGCTCAGCATAATGATTACCTACGGTAGAAAATGTAACGCTTGGATTATTTTGTGTTGAGGTCAAAATATTTGCTCCATCCTCAAAGCTCCAAGAAACCGACGTAGGGCTACCTGATGACAGATTACTAAACTGAACATTGCTTCCTACATTTACAGAAGTGGGTGTAGCAGAAAATTCCGCAATCGGCGAAAACGTAAATCCCAAACCAAAATTCACATTTGCGTTGACGTCTGTTGCCTGTCTCTGCCCTGTATTATTCGTATACACTTTTACCTTCACATAATATTTACCTGGTGTCAGAGGATAACTTATCACTTCAGGGTTCCTGCTGTTTAGCCATCCTTTAGCACCATCGCTCATCCACGATGTAGCAGTAATTAATAATTCGGTTTCGCTTCCGTCAGAGTTTTTTTTAACTAAATAAGTCCAGTTTCGAACAAAAGATAAGGATCTAAGATTTAAAACAGCCGTTGTCACCCCGTTTGGAATTTCAAATACTTTACTTTCATAATAATGGTTTCCGGTAATTGCATTGTTTCCGGTAATCCATCGTGTAATTCCTACAACTCCTCCTGTTGAAGCAGAAGACCATCCTATCGCATTAGAATGACGTGTGATAGGCGTACTTGTTACTCCATTAGGATCTTTGTACTTCCAATCGCTATCTGTAGCACCAATCTCTGCCATAATAGTACCGTCATCATTTCTTCCTGTACAAAGATCTATTACATTCGCTGCAGAAACCTGAATGCTTTTGGTAGAGAATGAACTTCCAGAAGCATTATTTACGGTTAATTTTGCGGTGTAAATTCCTGTTGCAGTATATGCCACGCTAGGATTCTGATTTGTAGAGCTGGAAGGTGTTCCTCCAGTAAATTCCCAAGTAAAAGAAGTCGGGCTTCCTGTACTTTCATTAGTAAATGTTACCGAATTTGCACCTGAAACGGCAGCCGTAAATTTCGATAACGGGCTTTGTGCATTGAAAAGCATTGCGCAAAACAACAGAAAAAGTAAATTAAATTTTTTCATTATTTGTTGTTTTTAATTATCCCTACTCTATTAAAGGCTTTTCGGGGTACTCCTTTTTATTTATACACTAGATTTCAACTCATTAATATTTAATTGGAAGTGAATAAAATTTTTATAATAGTGCTGATAGAATGTTATTGAAAATTATTGTAATCAGAAATTAAAGTAAATCACTCTTTAAAAAATCACACATTCCAAAATTCCCGATCGAGGCTTCTGTACTGTATCGCTTCCGAAATATGATGAGACAAAATACTTTCAGACTCTTCCAGATCAGCAATTGTTCGGGCTACTTTTAAAATTCTGTCAAATGCTCTGGCAGAAAGATTCAGTTTCTCCATAGCTTGTTTAATAAGGTTAAATGAGGCGTCATCAAGTTCACAAAACGTTTCAGTTTCTTTTGGTCCAATTTGGGCATTGTAGCTGATTTGCAAATCTTTATACCTTTCATTTTGAATTTCTCGGGCCTTTAAAACTCTTTTTCTGATATCTTCGCTTTTTTCACCTTTCCTTTTATCCGTCAATTTTTCAAACTCAACTTTCTGCACCTCAACATGAATATCGATTCTGTCTAAAAGTGGTCCCGAAAGTTTATTCATATACCGCTGCATTTCAAGAACAGAAGACGTATTATTGGGATCATCGGGGAAATATCCGCTCGGACTTGGGTTCATCGAAGCAATCAGCATAAAACTTGCAGGATAATTTACGGTAAACCTGGCTCTGGAAATTGTTACTTCTCGGTCTTCTAGAGGCTGGCGCATGACTTCCAAAACCGTTCTTTTAAATTCGGGCATTTCATCAAGAAATAAAACTCCGTTATGAGCCAATGAAATTTCTCCCGGTTGCGGGTAACTTCCGCCACCAACAAGCGCAACATCTGAAATCGTATGATGAGGTGAACGAAATGGGCGAACGGTCATCAAAGAAGTTTCCGTTCCCATTTTCCCTGCTACTGAATGTATTTTTGTGGTTTCTAAAGCTTCTTTTAAAGTAAGTGGCGGCAAGATACTCGGAACTCTTTTTGCCAGCATTGTTTTTCCGCTTCCCGGTGGGCCGATAAGAATAATATTGTGACCTCCGGCGGCGGCTACTTCCATTGCTCTCTTGGCGGTTTCCTGGCCTTTTACCTCAGAAAAATCAAAAGGGAAATTATTTATTTTATCCTGAAACTCTTTTCTGGTGTCTAAAACCACCTTTTCAAGAGGCTTTCCTTCATTAAAAAAATCGATGACTTCTTTAATATTTTCAACACCATATACATCAAGATTATTTACAATGGCGGCTTCTCGGGTGTTTTGTTTAGGTAAAATAATTCCTTTAAAACCACCTTCACGAGCCTGAATAGCAATGGGAAGTACTCCCCTTATCGGTTGCAAACTCCCATCAAGCGAAAGCTCGCCCATAATGATATAATCTTGTACATTTTCACCAAGAATCTGGTCAGACGCTATTAAAATTCCGATTGCAATACTCAAATCATACGCTGCACCTTCTTTCCGCAGATCTGCGGGAGCCATATTGATTGTAATCTTTTTTCCGGGAATCTTAAATCCGCAATTTTTGAGTGCCGCAGAAATTCTGTAACTGCTTTCTTTGATGGCATTATCGGGAAGACCTACCAAATGATAGCCTACTCCTCCTGTATCAACATTGACTTCTATGGTAATGGTTTGTGCAGAAACTCCATGAATGGCGCTGCCATAAATTTTTATCAGCATTATATTGTGTTTTAAGTAAAAATAATCAAAATTTCTATCAAATAATAATTAAATTTTATCAATTTGACAAAAGGTAATAGCTATCGAACAACTTAAACCAGAACAATATTTTTGTTCTGGTTTAAGTTTAATATGTAAGAAAAAATTTAGTAAGCCAGCGTTATACCTGCTCCCCAACCCATATCACTATCATAATGGGTAGATAAGGATGCATTTCGGGTAACTATATATTTTAAACCCAGCATATATTCTTTATCAGTATTTACCGAAAATGCTCCACGCAACCTTTGAGTAAGAGGAATATCTTCTCTTCTTAATTGCAGTCTTACAATTCCGTCTGTGAAGACTTCTGCCTGAAAATCAACCAGCATTGGTAAAGTGTAAACCACTCCGGCACTTAGCGTTGCACGTTGGTCTTTTTTACTTGTCTGCCCAAAAAGGTTTTTTTCCAATTCAGAACCGTGAGAGTTTCTGTATCTCCAATCAAAACCAATAAAAGGCATTAACCATTGCATTTTACCAATATATCGGCCAATATGGGTTTCTGTTTCGTAGCCGTGCATACTGTTGTATCCTAATCTCCATTCTGTACCGATGCTCCATCTTGCATTTTGCAACATTGCCTGACCGTCGTTACCATTGGTTGCAAAATCATTTTCCGCCATAAGATGCCATTCGTTACTTTCGTTCTGAAGCATTTTATAGGCTTTTTCTTTATTCGGAATTTCCGAGTTCTGATAGTCGCCAACGGCAAAAACTCTGTTCATCCCTGCCATCATGTGATATAAAATATGACAATGAAAAAACCAGTCTCCTTCGGTATTGGCAGCGAATTCTATTACATCTGTTTCCATGGGCATGATATCCAATACATTTTTCAATGGAGATTGAGCCCCGTTGTCATTAAGTACACGGAAATCAAAGCCGTGCAAGTGCATCGGATGTCTCATCATAGAATTGTTGATCAATTTTATTCTTAATGTTTCTCCTTTTTTAACCTGTATTTTATCAACTTCGGAAAGCACTTTATCATCCATACTCCAGACATAACGGTTCATATTTCCTGTAAGAGTAAGGGTAATATTTTTTATAGAATCTTTTTTCGG
The DNA here is from genome assembly GCF_003815915.1 of Chryseobacterium indoltheticum. Taxonomy (NCBI): domain Bacteria; kingdom Pseudomonadati; phylum Bacteroidota; class Flavobacteriia; order Flavobacteriales; family Weeksellaceae; genus Chryseobacterium; species Chryseobacterium indoltheticum. The sequence continues at coordinate 388,201 of NZ_CP033929.1, read as the reverse complement.
CAGTGAAGTATCGTATGGAGATTTAAGCATATTATAGTTTAAGGTTACTATATCTCCCATATTGTGTGAAGAATGATCCATCTTCATATCCTTATCCATATCTGTTTTTTGAGATTTTTTTGGTTTCTCACCAGAGATTTCAGGATACATTACAGCATTCATATCCATTTTCTGGAGGCTCATTGCCATTCCCATATCTTTCATATCGCCATTCATCTTCATCATATCATTCATCATTTTCATCCCTTCAAAATATTTAAGTTTCGGAAGTGGAGCATGAAGCTGCTTTACACCTTCTCCTATATAAATTGATGCTGACTTTGTTCTGTCTTCCGGGGTTACCAAAAGTTCGTAAGACGTATTTTTTTCAGGAATGGTGACTACGATATCGTACGTTTCAGAAACTCCGATGATAAGTCGGTCTACCATCAACGGCTCTACATCGTTACCATCGTTTGCTACAACTTCAATCTTACCACCTGCATAATTAATCCAGAAATAGGACGAAGCACCTCCGTTGGAAATCCGAAGCCGTACTCTGTCTCCTGCCTTAAATTGCGATAATTGCTGTTCAGAATTACCGTTAATCAAAAATTTATCGTAATAAATATCGCTTACATCCATTGCAAGCATCCTTTTCCATTCATTGGTCACTTTAGTTCCGAAATGCCCTTCTTTTATGGCTTCCAAATAACTTTGAGTGCTTTTTTTCTTTATCCCAAACCAATCATTGGCGTTGTGAAGCATTCTATGCACATTATGAGGGTTTAGATCTGTCCATTCACTTAAAATCAGCGGAATTGCCGGAATATCATCAATCCCTTTTCTGAACGTCGGATCATCATTTCTTTTTTTCAAGATCAGCGATCCGTACATTCCGATCTGCTCCTGCATTCCTGAATGGGAATGATACCAATGCGTACCTTGCTGAATGATCGGAAATTTATAAGTATACGTAGAATGCGGTTTAATCCCCATTTGGGTAAGCATAGGAACACCGTCTTCTTTGTTGGGCAGCATCAATCCGTGCCAGTGCAGAGAAGTTTCTTCATCCATCATATTATGTACAATGATTTCCGCAGTATCACCTTCGGTAAATGTGAGCGTCGGCATCGGAATCTGACCATTAACTGCAATCGCTCTTTTCATTTTTCCTGTGAAATTAACCAGCGTATCTTTTACATACAAATGATAGGTTACTGTTTTACCTTCCGTTATTTTCTTCTCAGGGAAAGGGGAAACTTTTTTGTTCTGAGTATTATGCGCAGAATGCTCCTGTGCTTTTGTAAAGGAAAATGAAAACAAAATCCAGAGAACTATATATTTAGTTTTTTGCATGTTACTCCTTGTTTTATTTTAAAGTTTCAACTGTATTTCCACAAGTAAGCATTTGTGCTCCGTAATATGGATTTTTAATTGTGCTTTCCGTACTCAGCCAGTTAGCATCCTGCATAGGACAATACTGATAATAAATAGGAGCCGAATGTTTTGAAGTTTTCAGCAATTCATACATGTTTTTAGATAACGATTTGAAAGCTTCTCTTTGTTTTTTAATATCCTTAGTTTGAGAAATCAGCCTTGCATATGTATTTAAAACATCCCTAATTTTCATCCACACATTATGCTCTTCTGTTGACAGTTCATTCATTTTTACCGCTGTGATTGCATTAGTCAACTCTTTAGATTTATCCGAAGCTGTTTTTGCATCAGTTTTTACTAAAGCATCTTTTATTGAAAAATAATGAGATTGAACATTGCTCAAAGGTGAGTCAGATTGTTTGCTTTCTTTAATCATTAAAGAATGGTCATGCCCGTGATCAGCCATTGTTTCGGCCGCAGTCTTATTCCTTTTGTATTGACAACAAGACGGAAGTTTAGCATATACACCATCCGGAGCGTAAAAAGATTCACTATCATATCCTGCCTGCGCAATTCTTTTTAAAATTTCCTGTTGGTCTGTTTTCGATGCATCATAAGTTAGAGTTGCCATTTTTGTTTCTTTATCCCAGTTTACCTTGGCTACGTTTTTGACATTTCCGGTTTTTTCAATTGTTGATTTGCACATGTCGCAATTTCCAGAGATTTTTACCGTTTCGGTTTTTGCATTTTTGATCTGGGCAGTATATATCAATGATACTAAAAGCATCATGACGGCCATTATTTTTGATATTGACTTCATAATATTTTTTTATTGTAATGATCACAAGTAAATGCAGCATTTACTTGTCTCATTGTTTTGAATTAAGTTTAAATAAATAATAAAGTTGAAAACAGAAACGTTTTCAAAAAAGCATAGCTGTGGCTATACATTAAAGGATTATCCAATTTTAGGAATCAGCCAAATGGAATAGAAACCTTTGGAAATATTAGTTTCATCATTCAGAAAAGAATGGGATACATTAACCTTTACTTTAGTGAAAGAGAAACTGTTAGAATAAAAAAAAGAAATATTGCTGTTTGTAGGACATTTACACAAAGCATTGCTACAATCGTTTCCGCAATGATTTTTTTCAGATTTCTTATGCTCGCAATCATCTTTTTTTGATGTAGAAGCCTTCGAATCTACTTTATGAGTTGAAGCAGCCTCCATTTTGCATGCATACATCTTATTGGGCATTAAGAAAAACCCCAAACAAAAGAAAAACAATATGTAAACGCTACGAAACATCTTCCTGCGAAGATAAAGCTTTTCTAATCCAAAAATAAAATTTTTAACAATTTTTAATTGCCATAATCACAATATATCTCCAAGCAAAATATTTATATTTGTAAATAACCTTCTTTTAAAGAAGCACAAAAAGAGAGAACATTTGATTATGACAATAAAACCTGAAATATCCTGGGCAGATTTTGAGAAATTAGACATTCGATGCGGGACAATTATTTCCGTGAATGATTTTGAAAAAGCAAGAAACCCTTCTTATCAGCTTGAAATCGATTTTGGAGATGTTGGAGTCAGAAAATCTGCAGCACAAATCACAACACTTTACAGCAAAGAAGATTTGGTGGGTAAACAAATTTTAGCCGTTGTTAACTTCCCTAAAAAACAGATTGCCAATTTTTTCAGCGAATGCCTTGTTTTAGGAGTCTATGGTGATGATGCAAAAGACGTAACGCTTTTATCGCCATCTCTTCCGACGAAAAACGGATTACAGGTGGGATAACGATCTACATAATCTCATCGTTTCTAAACTATTAATAATCAACTTACAAAAACACAACCATGATACAAAATATTTCATTAGAAAAAGTCTTATTCCTTGATATTGAAACGGTTCCAAATGCAGGTTCCTGGGAAGACCTTTCTGAAACCGAACAGAAACTTTGGGATAAAAAAACAAGATATCAAAGAAAAGATGAGATCTCTGCAGAAGATTTTTATGACAGAGCCGGTATCATGGCAGAGTTTGGAAAAATTATCTGCATTACGATCGGAATGCTCGAAAAAAACGATACTTTAAGAATAAAAAGCTTTGCAGATGATGATGAAAGAAAAATTCTTCAGGAATTTGGCGAGCTTTTTAACAGCCCAAGATTGCGTGATGTGATTCTCTGCGCGCATAACGGAAAAGAATTTGATTTTCCTTGGATTGCAAGACGATTTCTCATCAACGGAATGATGCCTCCATCTCCATTTCAAATGTTTGGAAAAAAACCTTGGGAAATTCCGCATCTCGACACGATGGAACTTTGGAAATTCGGAGACTACAAAAGCTATATTTCGCTGGAACTTTTAGCCCATGTTTTCGGAATTCCTACCCCGAAAGACGACATCGACGGATCAATGGTTTCATCAATCTACTACATAGAAAAAGACTTGCAACGAATAGTTGACTATTGTGAAAAAGATGTCTTAACTTTGGCTAATATTTTCAGACGGATGCGTCAGGAAGATTTATTAAAAAGAAATATCAATTTAGATTAAATAAAATACCGTTGGAACGGTCATTAAAACGATAAAATGAAATTTACAGACGATCAGATTGCCGATATAGGAGAAGAAATTATAAGAATATTAAAAACTGTTTATGATCCTGAAATTCCGGTAGATATTTATGAATTGGGTTTGATTTATGATGTACAGATTTCCGATGAAGCTGATGTGAAAATCATCATGACCTTAACGAGTCCTAACTGTCCCGTTGCGGAAAGTCTTCCGCAAGAGGTAAAGGACAAAGTGAAAGAAGTAGAAAATGTGAATGAAGTAGATTTGGAGCTAACTTTCGAACCCACTTGGAACAAAGATATGATGAGTGAAGAGGCAAAATTTGAGTTGGGAATGCTCTAAATAAGCAGGATGAAGGAAGCGGGAGGCTAGAAGTTTTATTTTCGTTCCGCATCAAAACAATATAAAACCGGAAATTCTCCGGTTTTTTTTTATTCTTTCCTGAAATCACATCTCTTTACTTTTAATGAAAACATTATTAGAAATGAATGCTTGTATCGACTTCCATCTCCCAACTTCAATCCTTTAATCTTCTCGTGCAATTTCTTTTCCTTCTCTTCTGCTCCATTCGCTCCACGAACCTACATATAGATTTGACATTTGAAAACCGGCATATTCTAATGCTAAAATAGTATGACAAGCCGTAACTCCCGAACCACAATGAACGATTAATTTTTCAGGCTTATTTTTCAATAAATCTTTATATTTTTCTCTCAAAATTTCCGGCTTCAGGAAACTTCCGTTTTGATCTAAATTTTCAGAAAAAGGAATATTAATGGCTCCGGGAATATGACCAGCAATTAAATCGATCGGTTCAGACTCACCCTTATAACGATAAGCATCTCTTACATCAATGACGGTAGCAGATTCGCTTGTTAATTCATTTTCAACATCTTCCAAGCTTGAAACAGGAAGACGCCAATGTTCTTTTGTAATGATTTCAGATTTCTCAAAAGTCTCTTCTCCTGACGAAAACTCCAACCCTTCTTTTTCGGCTGCCTGAATTCCGCCATCTAAAACCTGAATATTTTTAAGACCAAAGGATCTCAACATCCACCAAGCTCTAGCTGCAGCATTTGCTCCGTTTTTATCATCATAAATGACAACATGAGAATCTTCTAAAATCCCCAAATGAGAAACGGTTTCACTAAATTTTTGAATTTCTGGCAGAGGATGCCTTCCTCCAAAAGCTGCATTTTCGACAACATCAGCTAAATCTTGATCTAAATCTACAAACCTTGCTCCTTTGATGTGTTTATTGAGATAGTTTTGATAACTGTCTTTTCCGGTTCGTACATCAAGAATAATAAGACTTTTTGTAGAAAGTTCTTTTAATTGTTTTGGTGAAATTATGGGAAGCATTGATGTTTATTTTAATTTAAATGTTTATCACTGATTAATTTACATAAAAAGGCTTAAGCGACAATCATAACCACTCACTATAAAAGTATTATACATTTAACGCAAAGCTTTATTATTGCAATCTTATTTTAAGGAGCAAAGCCTGAGAATCAATAAATAGATTTTTTATGAAGCTCTCGTTTTATTCAAGCTTCATCAGCGACTTTGTCGCCATTCTTTGCTCCTTAAAATAATACATTTAAAAATTAAAATCTTTGCGTCATAAAAAATCTCGCTTAATTTCTTATCTAAAACTCAGTTCGGTTAGGTTTAAATCTATTAAAAACAAAAAACTGCAGAGATTTCTGCAGTTTTAGTCTATTGATAAATGAAAATCATGGTCTGTACAAGTTCCGGATGAAGACTTTTTGAAACCGGACAATTGTGAGCGGTTTCCTCAATAAAGGCCTTTTCTTCATCTGAATACTGATCTGAAAAAACAAAATTACAGACGATCTCACCAATTCTTCTCGGCTCGGTTTTCATAATTTTCTGAAGTGTACAATACGCTCCATCAATATTAATATTCTTGTCTTTACCCAAAATGGCAATGGTTGTCAATGCGCATTCTGCCAAAGAAGTTGCACACAAGTCTGTCGGTGAAAATTTTTCGCCTTTTCCGTGGTTGTCTGTTGGCGCATCACTTTCTATGATGGTTCCAGACTGTAAATGTTCTGCTGAACATCTTAAATCTCCTGTGTATGTTATTTTTGATGTCATATATTTTAATTTAAATGAAAGAGACACTGTCTCTAAAAATGAAAAATATCTTTCGCTCTGTTATAAGAACTCTCGAAGTTGAGTAAATTCAATTTGTGTTCCGCTTTTTCAACACTCATAAAATTGATTACTTGTTCTGTTGGCATATTTCCTACCAGATCATCTTTTGCCATCGGGCAACCACCAATTCCTTTTATTGCAGAATCGTATCTTCTGCAACCTTGATCGTAGGCCGCTTTTAATTTAGAATAAGAATCTTCGTAACGGTTATGAAAATGTGCTCCGAAATCTATTTCAGGATATTTTGAAGGAATTTTTTCGAATAATAAAGCAATAGTTTCCGGCGTTGCTACTCCCGTTGTGTCAGAAAGCAGAATGTTTTTAATTCCGATTTCAGAAAATCTATTGGCCCAAAAATCTACGTCTTCCCATTTCCACATTTCACCATACGGATTTCCAAACGCCATTGAAAAATAAATATTCAGTTCTTTGCCTTCACTTTTTGTGAGCTCAAGCATCTTTACAATATCATCAAAAGCTTCCTCCTGATTTTTGTTTGTATTTCTGTGCTGAAAAGTTTCAGAAATAGAAAAAGGAAATCCCAAAATATCTACAGACTGATGCTTCAAAGCCTTTTCAGCACCTCTGTAATTGGCAATAATTGCCGAAACCTTGGTATTAGACAAAGATTTATCGATATTCTCGGCAACCTCAGCAGAATCTGCCATTTGCGGAATTGCTTTCGGAGAGACAAAACTCAGGCAGTCAAGCACATCAAAACCAACTTCCATCAGTGAATTGATGTAATCTACTTTTTTATCGGTCGGGATAAACTCATCCCAACCCTGCATCGCATCTCTAGGGCATTCGGTAAGAAACATTTTACTTTTGATTTTCTCAAATATAATAAAACTAAACTATTTAGTTCTCGTTTCCAGCAAAGCTAATATTAAATTGATTATCAATAATTTATTTCTGATTTAAAATTTCGATACAATACATTCACCAACAAATAACCCGTTCTGAGCTTTGAATTTATTAACTTTGTTAAAATTTATGATATCAAAATGAGTACAATAGAATTCAACTCGATGTGGAGAGAAAAACTGCTGAACCGTTTTCTCAGCTATGTAAAAATATATTCAACAAGTGATGCTGAAAGCGAAACCACCCCTTCAACAGAACGACAGTGGGACATTGCCAATTACATCACTGAAGAGCTGAAAACGATTGGTCTGGAAGATGTTTCGATTGACGAGCACGGTTATATTATGGGCTACGTTCCCTCTAATTTGGAAAACGACAATCAGCCGACAATAGGATTTATTTCTCATTATGATACGTCCCCTGATTTTAGTGGTGAAAATGTAAAACCACAAGTTTGGGAAAATTATGCAGGTGAAGATTTGATCTTAAACAGGGAAACAAACTTTATTTTATCACCTTCAAAATTTGAAAGTTTAAAGAAATATATCGGTCAGACTTTAATAACAACTGACGGAAATACGCTTTTGGGAGCCGATGACAAAGCTGGCTGTGCAGAAATTGTAACGGCTGCTGAATATTTAATCGCCCACCCTGAAATCAAGCACGGAAGAATTGCGGTTGGGTTTACGCCGGATGAAGAAATCGGAAGAGGCGCACACAAATTTGATGTGGCAAAATTCGGTGCAGAATGGGCTTATACAATGGATGGAAGCGAGGTTGGAGAATTGGAATATGAAAATTTCAATGCTGCTGGAGCAGTGGTGAAAATTCACGGTTTGAGTGTGCATCCTGGTTATGCTATCGGGAAAATGGTAAATGCCAATCTTTTGGCTGCAGAATTTATACAGTCGCTTCCTGCGAACGAAACTCCTTCTACGACAAAAGGATTTGACGGATTTTATCATTTGATGGATGTAACGTCTGATGTTTCAGAGTGTAAACTTCAATATATCATTCGTGATCATGATGAAGAGAAATTTGAGGCAAGAAAAAAATTCATGGAAGAAAAAGTTGCTGAGTTTAATCAAAAACATGGTGAAAAAACCGCCGAAGTGGAGATAAAAGAACAATACCGCAACATGAAACAGCAGTTTGAAGGTAAAATGCACATCATCGATCTTGCTGCAAAAGCAATGAAAGAAGCCGGAATTGAGCCTAAAATAAAAGCCATCAGAGGCGGTACAGACGGAGCGCAATTATCTTACATGGGACTTCCTTGTCCGAATATTTTTGCGGGGGGAATCAATTTCCACGGACCTTACGAATATGTGGCTTTAGAAAGCATGGAGAAGGCAGTTGAAGTGATTCTGAATATTGTGAAAGCGTAAGAATTTAATGATATACAAAATAATCCGTCCCACAACTGGAACGGATTATTTGTTTTTATGACTTTAATTTAGAAATATTTAATATAAATCTAAAATCTGATATGTCTTTTCGTTAAAAGTAAAGGAATCGTTTTTTTGAAGATCTTTCATATTTGCATAAATGGGAGCTTTAGTTGAAATTCCAACAACGGTTGTTCCGCTCATCTCAATTTTGTCGGTTGAGATACCAATGAAAAAAGTTAAGGTATCCGTGACCACAATTGCTCCTGGAGACACATTGGCGTTCTCTTCCGTAATGTCTAGCTGACTTAAGTAATTTAATTCGTTTTGTGCAAAATCGAGTTCTTTTTCCAAAGCCTGTAAAACATCGAGCTTGTTACTGTGACGATCTTCGGTTTGGCTTGCCGATGCATTTCTGCTGAAAGTATCAGCTTTCATATCGGAAACACGCTGGGTATAATTCTCTGTTAATTCCTGCTGTTTTTTAATAGCTATCTGCAGAACTTCTTTCTTATTTATTTTTTTCATCTTAATGCTTTTATATTCAAATATATAGTTTTTTAGGATAAAGTAGCTTTTACAGTATACCAAAACTCCTCGCAAAAGCTTAGCTAACGATTTTTTTGTATAATGAGTACGAGCAGGATGCTCGCACCAGGGGAGCTATCGCGTAAAGAGCCGGAAATTAGGAAGTTGACAATAACATAACATCTTCTATTTCCCAATAATTATCATGCAATCTTAGTTTAAATACAGCATTTCTACCGTAATAATCTTTTTTTATAAGATGGTCAACAAAAACTAATGCTCTTTTTTTTGAAGTATCGAATACAATCTCTGAAAAATAGACAACACCTATCTCACATTCATTTGTATGTTTATCATACTCTGCCAGATCCAGAACTTTTGCGGTACATAAATTAAATTGATTTGCTTTTATAGTACTTCGTGTGCTTAATTTTTTAATAATATCTGTATTACTGGAAAATTCTTTTAAAAACTCCTTCCTTATTTTTATGGAATTTATATGAGCTTCGGGATGACCTGTAATAAAATATTTACTACCTGTAGCAAAATCTGTATTTTTATTTTTAGTAGAATCTATATACAAATTGCAAAATTTTTCAGGATGATTAAAAATTTCGTTGTGCGCTTTTGTCTTCTCTTCGATATATAAATCATCATCATGAACTCTTAAACTATCAAAATATCTTTTTTCACCTAAATAATCTTCTCTAAAAAAATAAGGTATCAACTGATCTGTTAAATCATTATATAGTTTTACATTAGTATCGGCAGATTGGCTTACACATTTTTTCATTTCCTCCTTACAATTCGTAAGTAATAAAGAGGATAATAAAATCATAACTATTTTAGTTTTAAAATTCATACTATTTAGGGATTTTGGGTTGGTCTTACTCGTGCTTTGTGTAGCAACTTTTCAAAGTAATGAGCGGGACGCGGATTGCTCATATGCTACTCTTCTTTTAAAAATTCATCAAATTCATTATCTAAGGAAATATTTTGTTTCAAAGAATCTGACCAACAAGAAGAATAAACGATATAGCTTCGTAACTCACTAAAAGTATATCTGTTTTTAAGTTTCTTATACAAAATAATATGCGTTTCACCTTGCGATAAGCCATTTTCTTTTAATTTTATTATCAAATCATCAACAGAGTATTCTGTTTTATAAATTCTATCAAAGATTTCATCTAATTTTTTATTTATCATTTGGTATTAAAAGTTTTTTGATTTTAAAACACTTTACAGTGGATATTATTCCTTTTTAATTCTTGTAATAATGATCCAACTTTTCATGACTTTTGAACATACCTAAATTTTATTCATTAACCCTCTAAAGTAAGGAATAAACCCTAAAACAATAGGAGCTAAAAGTATTGATAAACAAGTTATCCAAAACATTATTCCTTCTGGAGAAAGTGGAATATTCTTCCCAAAAATAATTCTCGATAAAAAGGTCAATAAAATATAGACTAATAAATTAAAAATAGAAAATAATAACGGCTTATAAATTTTTAAATTTTTAAAGTATTTAAATAAAAAAAAATATAATATTAAAAATGGTACTCCATAAAATAATAGTCTCCAAAAATTCCACAAGCTAACAGCATCTATTGTACTGGAAATGTTAAATGACTCTTCGACTAATAAAAATATATAACTAATGAAAACTTCTATCACAAAGAAAACAATATAAACTATTGAAAATTTTAATATGCTACTATCCATTATGTGCCTTTTTTATTAGTTCCTGACCTAATTTAACCTCAGTTCGGGATAAGAGATTCTGATAATAGTTTATAAAATCATAAAACGCAAAGATTTTATAATTAAACTTTATATTTTAAAAAGAAAGGCAAATAAATTTACTTCGCAAAGCTTGGGCAAAAGTTTTATAAAATCAACTTGTCGATTCTTCTTTGCTTACTCTCTTATAAAAGAATAAAATTCACCTCTGCGTTAATAGCCCACAGTTAATATGTGACGATTGTTGATTAACCGAACTTAGATTATCTATTTTTTTCATCTTAATGCTTTTATATTCAAATATATAGTTTTTTTTATGATAGATGATTCCGACACGATAAAAAGCAAACCACGCAACAAGTTAGTTTATTATTGTCGTTTCTTTTTGCATATCCGCAATCTGCTCATTTAGGGAAAGTCTTTTGTCAATTATTTGAGTTCAGAACTTAAACATTTGTGCTTTTTGCTCAAACACCAGAGTAATTAGCTCGGTTATCGGAGCTAAAAGCCTCATTTCCCGACCTCAAAGCTATATCTTTTAAGCATTTTACTCCAACCTTGTATGTTTAAGCTTCATCATCCTCCTATTTTATTCAAACTACCGAGTATAGAACACAAAAAACCACTACAAAATGCAGTGGCTTCACAATATTTAAAATTAAATTTTAATCGTTGTATTGATTTCCTAGAAAAGCATCCCAACCTTGTGCCGTTAAAGCAACCAATTGGTTAGAGCCTCTTGCCACCATAAAATTCCCTTCTTCCTTATCAACCGCATGACCGATAATGGTAAAATCTGGGTGGTTTTTCATTTTATCAAAATCATTTGGAGAGATTGTGAATAATAATTCGTAATCTTCACCTCCACTTAAGGCTGTCATTACAGGGTTTAGATTAAAATCATCAGCAGTTGTAATCGTTAGATTATCCATCGGAATTTTCTCTTCATACAATCTGAAACCAACTTTCGACTGATCAGAAAGATGCAGAATTTCCGAAGCTAGACCGTCTGAAATATCAATCATAGACGTTGGTTTGATGTCTAATTGTTCTAAAATCCCTTTCACATCAGTTCTTGCTTCCGGCTTTAACTGCCTTTCCAAAATATAATCAAAACCTGCCATTTCAGGCTGCATATTAGGATCAGCCAAGAAAACAGCATGCTCTCTCTCCAAAATCTGAAGTCCCATATAAGCTCCGCCTAAATCTCCGGTTACCACCAACAAATCGTTGGGTTGCGCGCCGCTTCTTTTAACAATATTTTCTTCATTTTCAATTCCAACAGCAGTAATACTCATCACTAAACCGGCATTTGAGCTCGTGGTGTCACCTCCGATCAAATCTACTTTATATCTCCCGCAAGCGGCCTGAATTCCGGAATATAATTCTTCCAAAGCTTCCACGGGAAAACGGTTTGAAACCGCCAGAGAAACCAAAATCTGTGTAGGTGTTGCATTCATCGCTGCAATATCACTCAAATTCACAACAACAGCTTTGTAACCTAAATGCTTTAATGGAACATAGCCCAAATTGAAATGAACGCCTTCTGCCAAAACATCAGTCGTAAGCACCACTTTCTTGTTTCCGGGATTGATAACAGCAGCATCATCTCCTACCCCGAGTTCCGAAGACTCATTGGATAAAGGAAAATGCTCCGTTAAATGTTTTATCAGCCCAAATTCTCCTAATTTCGAAATGGGGGTTAATTCTGGTTGTTTATCTTCAAACATATTTTAATATAAATAATAGGTAATTAGTAATGAGTAATTAAACCTTGAACTCAAAACTTTAAACATTGAATACTTGCGGGTCAATATTTTCTGGTCTGAAAGGAAGTTTTTTAAAGTCTTCTTTCGTCATCAATATCGTGTCAGGCGTTTTGTATTTATTCATTGCTTCTACCACATCATCCGGCGGCGAAGTCATTTTTCTTAGCATCGTATCAATCCATACACCAGTTGCTTCAGAGGTAGCACAGTGAGAACCATCCGGAAGATAGAATTTATGAACGAAACGATAGATCGCGGCATCTTCTGCACAGCCGTCTATTTCAAGGCTTACAATCACCTTTTGATCGGCAAAGATTTCTTTGAAAAAAGAAAAACGCTCATGCATAATCACAGGACCTATTCCCCATCTGCTCATTTGGGTAACACCCATTTTTTCCTTTTTCATAAAAGCCATTCTGGTTTGCGCACAATATTGCACGTAAGACGAGTTGGCCAAATGTTTATTTGCGTCTAGGTCGCTCCAGCGAACTTCGAATGTATGGTAAAATGTCATTTAATTTTGTTTAAAAGTGAACTATTGAACATTAACCATTCAAACCACCCATAATGTTTGTCATTCCGCAGGAATCTAAACAGCATTACTTAAAATCAGCTGAGATTCCTGCGGAATGACAAACTAGATAAATAATGAGGATAATACTTATTACGGTTAATAATTTCGTTTAAAATTCAAAAATTATAATCCCCAAAATTACTCAAATAAGATGGTTTATAAAAATTGTAGTTTTGCAAAAATAATCTTCAGCATAAGATTAAATAATTATGAAGCAAATTATCATTATCGGAGGCGGTGCCGCAGGTTTTTTTTGCGCAGCAAATCTTGACGAAAAGAAATATAAAGTCACCATTCTTGAGCAGAATTCAGATGTTTTGCAGAAAGTAAAAATTTCCGGAGGCGGAAGATGTAATGTAGCCCATGCCTGTTTTGATCCTAAAGAACTGGTGCAGTTTTATCCTCGTGGAAACAAGGAATTACTAAGCGTTTTTACCAAATTTCAACCCGGAGATACGATGGATTGGTTCGAAAAACGAAAAGTTTCGTTGAAGATAGAAAAGGATAACAGAATCTTCCCGGAAAGCAATTCTTCACAAACAATTATCAATACTTTTTTAAACGAAATTCAGCAGAAAAATATTGAAGTCAAGACCAAATGTTCTGTAAAAGAAATTGAAAAACGGGATGAAAACTATTTGGTGAAAACAAATTTGGGAGATTTTGAAGCTGATTTTTTAATTTATACAACGGGAAGTTCACCAAAATCTTTAAAAATGATTGAAAACTTGGGACATAAAATTATTGATTTAGTTCCTTCCCTTTTTACTTTTAATATTAAAGATGATTTGCTGAAAGATCTTTTGGGAACAAGCTTTGAAATGGCAGAAACCTCTATTCCGAAACTAAAAACTGAAGAAAGCGGTCCGTTACTGATAACCCATTGGGGACTTTCGGGACCTGCAATCCTTAAAATTTCGGCTTGGGAAGCGATTAATCTGGCGAAGGTAAAATACAATTTCGAAGTTCAGGTCAATTTTATTTCTAAAGATATCGATGATGCGGAAGAATTATTTCAGAATTTCAAACAGTCAAATCCTAAAAAAACAATCGGGCAATCTAAGATTTTTGATGTAACGAATCGTTTCTGGCAGAGAATTCTGGAAGTTTCAAAAGTTGATTTGAATAAACAAATTGCCAATATTTCAGGAAAAGAAATGCAGACAATTTTGGAAAATTTATGCAAAAAGAAATTTCAGGTTACCGGAAAATCAACATTTAAAGATGAATTTGTAACCGCAGGAGGTGTAGATTTAAAAGAAATTAATTTTAAAAATATGTCTTCAAAAATTTTGCCTAACTTTTACGTTGCCGGAGAAGTTTTGAATATCGATGCCGTAACCGGCGGATTTAATTTTCAGGCTTGCTGGAGTGAAGCTTGGCTGATTGCACAGGATTTAAATAATTTATAAATAAACTATAATGAAAAAATTACTCGTTTTTGCTGTACTTATCATTTCCGTAAAAACATTCTCTCAAGAAACCATTTCTTCTAATCAAGAAATCGCAACTGTAAATAATAATATTTACGATAAAGCTGACAAAGTAGCTGTATATCCTGGCGGAACAGATGCTTTCAGAAAAAACTTTTACCAAACCTTTGATAGTGGTAAAATCAATGGTCGAGGTAAGATAAGATCTGAAGCCACGTTTGTAATTGATCAAGAAGGATATATTACAGACATTCAGATTAAAGGAGATAATAAATCTATGAATAAAGAAATGGAACGCGCTATAAAAGCAATGTCTAAAACCAAATGGTCTCCAGCAACTTTAAATGGTCAGAATGTAAAATACAGATTTAGATTTCCTATAGCCACTAACCTTTAATAAAGCAAAAAACTCCATGTTCCTAGCCAAAAGAAATTTAGTATCCTTCGCAAAAACCCTTCTTATCGCAGGATTCGGATATTTCTTTTGGCTCATGCTGAAAATCACATTAGAATACGTTCCTTTAGACCCCAATGTGAGTTTTCTGATGATTAAACAGACTGAAGTGCACGACAGACCAGAATATCTTTGGTTTTTCTACACTCACGTTTACACAAGCATTTTTGTTTTATTAGCCGGATTTTTAGCTATTTTAAGAAAAGATTTCCAACTGAAAAACTTTCACATAAATGCCGGGAAAATTTATATTTTTCTAATTCTTCTTTTTGCTGCACCTTCCGGAATTTACATGGGGATTTTCGCCAACGGAGGTTTTCTCTCGAAAATTTCGTTTGTAATTTTAGGTAGTCTTTGGTGGTTTTCCACATTTAAAGCTTATCAACTAGCAAGACAGAAAAAATTCAAAGAACATAAGCAATGGATGTGGCGAAGTTTTGCGCTTACAATTTCTGCGCTCACTTTGAGAATTTGGAAAGTAATTATTGTATATTTATTCCACCCAAATCCAATGGATGTTTACCAAATAATTGCATGGCTGGGCTGGGTTCCAAACATTTTATTAATAGAATATTTAATCACAAAAAAGCACATTTAATTTAATATGAAAATTTTAAAATTTACCTTAATCACTCTGTCTACAATCAATTTGATCAGCTGTAAAAAAGACACTACGGTTACCGAAACTCCAAAAGATTCTTTAATAACAAAAAAAGATTCTGTGGTAATTCCTGAAGTTCATAAAGAATATTACGGGATTTACACCGGAGAATTTGCAGGCAAAGGAGAGCTTTATGATAACGAAACCAGAGAATATTACGAAGGCACAGATTACAAAAGACTTTCATTAAAAATCAATCGAATAACTCAGGATTCTGTGTACGGGCAAAGCATTGTGAATGGAACTCAGCGTCCGTTTCGCGGGGTTTTCAATGAAGGTACTCAATCTTTTATTCTGGATGAGCCCGGAAATGATAAAACCGACGGAAGATTTGAAATTAAGCTTAAAAACGACAGCATCACCGGAAAATGGACTGCCTTTAATAAATCTGCGGTAAAAGCTCCTTTAAAAAACCTGAGACTTATTAAAAAAGAGTTTGTTTACAATCCGAATTTTATGCTGGATGAAAATTCTGATCTGATCGATTGGGAAAACCCGAAAGATTTTAAAGAAAAATATACCGACGAGGAAACCGGAAAAACAGAAACTTATACTGCTGCAAAAAACAGAATTGCTTCTGATGCCGTTTTCAAAATCAATGCTTCAAAACAAAAACTGACAGAAAAAGATCTTAAAAATTTAAGAAAACTTGATATGGAAATCATTAAAAATGCAGTTTTCGCAAGACATGGTTATTCATTCAAAAAACAGACGTACAGAAACTTTTTTGAGCAGACAGATTGGTATATCCCTGTTTCAAATAATGTTGACAGCGAACTTTCCCCTATGGAAAAAGACAATGTGGCTTTGCTGAACCGCTTCATCAAATATGCGGAAGATAAATATGATTCTTTTGGAAGATAAAATAGTTTATGAAAAAATATATTGCATTTTTACTGATCTTATTTGGTATAATTTCTATTGATGCTCAAAAAGATTCGATACAATATCCAGATATAAAAGCAGGATCAGATTATAGAAAAAAAACATCTGTGGATAAAGTCCCTGAATTTCCGGGAGGACATTCTGCATTTATGAGGCAGATTATCAATAATTTCAAAACCTCAGCCTTATCGAAGCAGAACATTGCAAAAGCAAGAGCTATCGCTGTTTTTGACATCGATACCGACGGAAATATGATTAATCTCAAGATAGAATCTTACGATCACGAAATGGTAAAAAAAGAGTTTCTAAGTGCGCTCAACAAAATAAAAACAAAGTGGGTTCCCGGTGAACAAAATGGTGAGAAAGTAAAAATGCGTATGCGACAACCTCTTCAGTTTAATTTGGACTAATTGTCTTCATTTTTTGATCTGAATTTTGTGAAAATATATAAAATTAAGCACCCAACTGCGTAACACAGAATATCAATCCACGAGAAAGAATTTCCGATAACGATATACATCAGGCTTCCCGGTTGGAAGCCTAATTTGTCTGCAATATGGAAAAACTGTGCAAACTCCACCGTGCATGAAAAAGCAAAAATCCCGATGATTAATTTTGTTTCGTTGATGATGACAAAACTTTTCACAAAAGTATAAAGCAGCATCACCACAATCACGTCTCCCAGATAAGCTCGGATAAAGAAATTATCTTTTAAAACCGTTGCAATTAATACCTCAACAAGGAAAATAAGAATGGTTAAAAGAAAATATTTAAGGTTAAATTTAAAGTTCATCATGATTAATTTTGGCTAAGTTTTTATAAAAAAAGAGCAGACTAAAAGCCTGCCCAATATCTCAATTTAATTTTAAAAATAAAATTATTTTTTCACTTTTATTGTACAACCTATGGCTACTGTTTTGGCGTTTGCAACTGGTTTACCGCTCAATAAAGCATCCATTGCGTCTTGTACATAATGCTCTGAAACATCATTAGGATCATCATAATTATTGTCGATGGCTCCAATGTATTTTACGATATTTTTTGAGCCTTCTTTCTGAAGAATAAATACATGCGGTGTTTTTGTTGCTCCATATTGAGGATAAACTTTTTGGCCTTCATCTACCAAATAAGGGAATGTAAAGCCTTTTTCTTTAGCTCTGGTAATCATTTGTTGAAAACCGTCTTCCGGCTGCACATTCGCGTCATTTGGGTTAATCGCAATCACCGGATAACCTGCGTCTTTGTATTTTTTATCAAGTGCTACAATCCTGTCTTCATATTTTTTTGCATATGGACAGTGATTACAGGTAAAAACTACAATGAAACCTTTTGCTTCTTTAAAATCGCTCAACGAAACCATTTTTCCGTCTATATTTTTAAGCTTAAAATCGGCGGCTGCATCACCAACATCATAGCCTTTTGAAGAACTTACTTTTTGCTATGGTTCTTCATTATTTTTATTTATTGCCGTAAAGCTTAGTAAGCTTAAGCCTATTATTGCGGCAGCAACGAATGTTTTAATATTTTTCATGTTTATAGATTTTTTGTGATTATGTTCTCCAGTTCGGCCTTTGTCATTTCGCCGTCATTGAAGTGCACTTTTTCAGAGTTTTTATAGAAAATGGTGACAGGAATATTTCCGTCCCAGTTTTTTTCAAATTGAGGAATCCAGGTATTCATTCTTTTAATATCATCAAGAAGAATCACTTCTGCGGTTAATTTTTTATTTTTAATAAACTGAATAACACGCTCTTTATCTTTCGGGCGATCTAAAGACACCAAAAGCATTTTAAATTTAGGATTACTCTTATATTTATTATTTACCTCCATAAAATCCGGAAGTTCTTTCACACAAGGAGCGCAGGTTGTAGACCAGAAATTCAGAACCAGCAAGACATCTTTCTCATCTTGAATTTTCTTTTCGAGTACTTCATATTTAATCATTGGAACATCATTTATAATGATTTGTTCCTGTGAAAAATAAAAAGACAGACTGAAAATCAATGCACTGAAACTCAAAATTTTCTTCATACTCAAAATTAGCGAATGAATTTGTAAACCATTAAGATAGAGCTGTTAAACTTTGTTAATTAACCGAATGTTATTTAAATTGAGAATGTTATTTTTTTTAAAATTAACCGATGAAAAAATTAATTATAATTTCCGTATTACTATTTGGCTATTTCATACAAGCTCAGGAAGTTGCAGGAACAACTGATTTAGAAGAATTGGATGTTCGTAAAAATAACACCGAAATTTATAATGCTGTGGAAAAACCAGCTTACTTTCCCAAGGGCTCACTTTTTTTCAGGCAAAAGTTTGCAAGAAATTTCAAAGAAAAAAACGTCATCAGTAATGGAATAGAAAAATGTGAACTTACTTTTGTCATCGAAAGAGATGGCACCCTTACAGACATTAAAGTATCCGGAACTAATCAAAGCTTCAATAACGAAGCTATTCGGGCGGTTTCTAAAATTAAAACCAAATGGATTCCTGCGGAACTTGATGGTCACAAAGTAAGGTACCGTTTCAGAGTGCCACTTACCATAAACTTTAAATAATTGGTATTAAGTTTGATGCGTTCAATTTACTAATCTATACCTCTGAGAATAGCACTCAGAATAAGTATTATCAAAATTAAGTTGAATGAAAAAAGCTATTTTTCTGCTTGGTATATTTTTTAATTCTTTTCTTTTTGCACAGAAAACCGATGCAAAGAATCCTGTTCAGCAAACCGTTTCCGATGTTTCTAGTCTGCCTGATTTCAATGTTATCAAAACTAAATTAGATCTAAAACAGGTCGTCACAAAAGCAGATACTCTTCCGGAATTTCCGGGCGGAATGAATGCTTTTAAAAGAAAATATTTCGAAAATATTGAAACTTTAGATCTTAAAAATAATGAGAAGATTGATATAAGACTTTATTTTATTGTTGAAAAAAACGGATATGTAAGAAATGTCACCGCCGTTTCAAAAAACAAAAAACACGCAGAAGAAGCAGAACAAGGAGTACGAAGAATCTTTGCCCGCTGGAAACCTGCAAAAATCAATGGTGAAGCCGTACGATACTTATTTTATTTTCCTTTGACGAGTAAAAAATATAATTAAAGTAGGATATACTTTTCAAAGAGATTAAATCAGTTTTCAGTACTTTAACTTCTTTTTTTGAAAAAATTTAATCATGAAAAATCTTACTTTAATTATCATTATAATCTTAACCGGGTTTGTTTTCGGGCAAAATATTCCAGTACCTCCCGCAATGCCATCAATACCGAAAAAAATAGAGAATATTCATGTAACTACAGTATGTCCTGATTATCCTGATCACGAAGCCTATTTTCCTAATGGCACAGAAACTTTTATTAAAAAGCTAGAAAATGCAGTATTATTAGACTCTGTAAAAACTAAGAATGGAGAAAACACTCTTAAAGCGATTCTTAATTTTATTGTCGAACGAGATGGGAGCATCGCAGAGATTGAAGTTATCGGTTCTGATATGAATTTTAATACAGTTGTAAAAAAATCTATGAAACAGATCAATGGCAAATGGATTCCAGCAAAACATAATGGAAATTTTGTAAGAAGTAAACTTAAAATTCCTATTACTATAAATTTAAAATAATTATTTCCCAATCATTTTTTTAATCGAATTCAGCTTCATTAAAGCCTCAATGGGCGTTAAAGTATTGATGTCTATCTTCGTTAATTCTTCTCTGATATTTTCCAAAACAGGATCGTCTAACTGAAAGAAAGAAAGCTGCATGTTTTCATCAGTTACTCTTTTAATATTTTCCGACGAACCACTTTGCGAACGGCTTGCTTCCAAAGTTTTCAGAATTTCATTGGCTCTGTTAACCACTTTTGCAGGCATTCCCGCTAATTTCGCCACGTGAATCCCAAAACTATGCTCGCTTCCGCCAGAAATTAATTTTCTCAAGAAAATGATATTCCCTTTATTCTCCTGAATAGAAACATGAAAGTTTTTCACACGCTCAAAATTCACCGTCATTTCGTTAAGTTCATGATAATGAGTTGCAAACAATGTTTTAGCCTGCGTCGGATGTTGATGAAGATATTCCGCAATCGCCCACGCAATAGAAACCCCATCGTATGTTGACGTTCCACGACCGATTTCGTCTAATAAAATCAAACTTCTTTCAGAAATATTATTCAGAATATTCGCAGCCTCATTCATTTCCACCATAAAAGTAGATTCTCCAGCAGAAATATTATCACTCGCTCCTACTCTGGTAAAAATTTTATCTAAAAGTCCGATTTCCGCATGTTTAGCAGGCACAAAACTTCCAATCTGCGCCATTAAACAAACAATTGCCGTTTGACGGAGAATTGCAGATTTACCCGCCATATTGGGTCCCGTAACCATAATAATCTGTTGAGAATCTTTATCTAAAAAGATGTCATTCGGAATATATTTTTCGCCTAAAGGAAGCGCATTTTCAATAATCGGATGTCTTGCTTCTTTTAAATCAATTCCAAAACCGTCGTTCAAAACAGGTTTTGTGTAACTTTCAGAAACCGCTAGTTCAGAGAAACCTACAGCGACATCAAGCTGTGCAATAATATTTGAGTTTTCCTGAATTTGGTCGATGTAAATCATCGTGTCTGAACAGACTTTTCGGTATAATTGATTTTCAAGAACGCTGATTTTTTCTTCAGCGCCCAAGATCTGGCTTTCGTATTCTTTCAGCTCTTCAGTGATGTATCTTTCGGCATTCACAAGGGTTTGCTTTCTAATCCATTCACTCGGAACTTTATCTTTATGAGCATTTCTTACTTCAATAAAATATCCAAAAACATTATTAAAATCAATTTTCAGACTGGTAATTCCGGTGCGTTCTACTTCACGTTGACACATTTCGTCAAGAAAACCACGACCTTTATTTTGTAAACCTCTCAAATGATCGAGTTCTTCAGAAATATTCTGCTTAATTACATTTCCTTTCGCAAGATTGACCGGAAGCTCTTCATTCAAATGATTTTCAAGCAATTGAATCAATTCATCTAAAGAATTTAATGGTTCCAACCAAGCTAAAATATCAGCATGAGGATGAAGCAATCCTTTAATTTTCTGAATATTAATCAGACTTTGACGCAGATAACCTAATTCTTTAGGCGAAATTTTTTCTGCCGCCAATTTTCCCATTAGTCGATCTAAATCTGAAATAGCACGCAACAATTGGGAAATTTCATATTTCAGTTGATCATTTTCGTTTAAAAAATCAATTAAAGAAAGACGTCTTCCAATTTCTTCGACAGATTTTAAAGGAAGAATAATTCTTCTTCTCAATAATCTTCCGCCCATTGGTGTGGCTGTTTTATCGATAATATCTAAAAGAGATTTCCCTTTCGGATTACTTGGATAAACGATTTCAAGATTTCTCAGCGTAAAATGATCCATCATCAGATAATCTTCCTGCGGAATAATCTGAATTTTGGTAATGTGCGCCAATAATTTGTGATGGGTATCTTCAACAAGGTAAGCAAAAATAGCTCCTGCTGCAGTAATTGCCAAAGGTAAACCTTCCACCCCAAAACCTTTTAACGAATTGGTTTTAAACTGATTCGTCAGTTTTTCGTAGGCAAAATTATATTGATATGCCCAATCCTCAAGTTTAAAAATATTTCTGTTTTTCAGCTGATCGGGAATCTGTACACTTCTCTGATAAATAATTTCACTCGGATCAAACGTATTGATGATGTGTAAAATCTTATCTAAATTCCCTTCACTTACCAAAAATTCTCCGGTGGAAACATCTACCAAAGCGATTCCGTATTTTTCTTTTTCCTTGTGGAGCGAAAGCAGGAAATTATTCTTTTTTGAACTTAAAACTTGGTCGTTGAACGTAACTCCCGGGGTCACCAATTCCGTTACGCCACGTTTCACAATTCCTTTTACGGTTTTTGGATCTTCCAACTGGTCGCAAATCGCAACACGAATTCCGGCTCTTACCAATTTCGGCAAATAAGAATCTACCGAATGATGCGGAAAACCAGCCAATTCGATATGACCGTCTCCGTTGGCTCTTTTGGTAAGAACAATCCCCAAAATCTGAGATGTTCTAATGGCATCCTGCCCAAAAGTTTCGTAGAAATCTCCCACTCTGAAAAGCAAAAGCGCATCAGGATATCTCGCCTTGATGGTATTGTACTGAGTCATTAACGGGGTCTCTTTCTTCGTCGCCTTTGCCATTGAAATCGTTCTTAAAATTGGGTTGGTAAAAGTATGAAATAAAAAAGAAGGAGGGAAATGTTGATTTTAATTGCCACGAATGCACGAATTAGTTTATTACCACTTTCCTTAAATGATGTTTAAAACAATTTTACATAAAAAAATTCGTGAATTCGTGGCATGCAAGTATTTAAAATTTTTGTAATCTGTGGAAATCTAAATCTTATTCTTACTCAAATGTTTCTCCAAAGCTTCCGTTGCTTTCTCATACGCCCATTTTTGCTTGAAATTCACCCAATTCGCCTTAAACAGTTTTCGCATTAGTTTATCCGTATATCTCATAATGAAAACATGATACATCATATTGGCAAAAACTTTCGGTTTATTAGGTAAAGCTCTTAACGACATTGAAAAACCGGGTTCCAAATATCTATTGAAATGCCAAAAAGCTCCGGGAATAAAAAGTGCATCACCGTGTTCCATGAAAATTTCAATCCCTTTTGCATATTTCAAAGCAGGAAATTTCTCGTAATCCGGATTTTCATAATCAATATCATAAACCGTGTGAACTGAAAGCGGAACTTTATATAAAAACTTCGACTGTTTCTGGTCAAATAAAAGAATTCTCTTCTTGCCTTCAAAATGAAAGTGCATAAAATCTCCCAAGTCAACGTCATAATGCATTAAAACATGCGCATCACTTCCGCCAAAAAATAATGTAGGAAGTCTTTTGAAAAATTTAATTCCCAAATCGGGATAAGTGAAATTTTTGAGCAGTTCAGGAAGACGGTCGGTGATAATGTAAAAGAAAATACGGAGATCGGATGGTTTAGATTTTATCGTATCAATATAATCTTTCATTTTCATCTTGGTTACGGGAGCATCAGAACTTTTTTTGGCGTCTGCAGGCTTGTTATCATACAACGGAACTTCCTGTTCACCAGCTTTTTCTTTAATAAAATCAAAATTCCATTTGTCGAAAGCTTCCCACCGGCTCGCATAATTTTTTATAAGGAGCGGTTTCTGTTTTTTAAAATAGTTTTGCTGAAAATCTTCTTTCGTTATATCGTTTACAACATCTACGTTTTCGAGAATCATGGTTTTGTAAATTTAATGCGAAATAAAAATAGTGTTTTTTTGAAATTTATAAAAATTTATCTTTGCAGAAGACACGCAACCCATGAGAGTTTACAATACCAAACATTTCCTGAAAATACTGGTCAGCTTACACAAAAGCGACACCCTGAAAATCCTTTTCCCAACAATGATTTTGATGGCTGTTTATTCTTACGGAATCCAGTATCTGGAAATTGAATATTTGCATTTGACCTCAAAATCTAAAGTCAGCAACGTAGGCATGATTCATTCTTTATTGGGGTTTGTTTTGTCTTTACTGTTGGTTTTCAGAACCAACACCGCTTATGACAGATGGTGGGAAGGCAGAAAACTTTGGGGGAAACTGGTGAATGACACCAGAAATTTTGCTGTAAAAATCAATACTCTTCTTTCAGATGACAGAGATACTGCAAATCAGATTGCGCGTTATTTAAAATATTTTCCGCATTTTCTGGCTAAACATCTTTCTGAGGAATCTACAAGATTGGCTCTGGATGAGGACTATTCGGAAATTGAAAAATCTTTAAAACATCACGGCCCTACAGATTTGGTGATCCTTTTGACTCACAAATTGCATCAATTAAAAAAAGAAGGAAAAATCTCTGATGTAGAAATGCTTTATTTAGATACGCAAATCTCAGGTTTTCTTGATGTTTGCGGAGGTTGTGAAAGAATTAAAAATACACCGATTCCCTATTCATATTCTTCATTTATAAAGAAGTTCATCATTTTATATGTATTGGCGTTGCCAATTGCTTATGTCATCAATCTCGGTTTATTCATGATTCCGCTGACGGTTTTTGTATATTACGTTTTGATGAGTCTGGAATTGATTGCTGAAGAAATTGAAGATCCTTTTAATAATGATGAGAATGATATTCCGATGGAAGCCATCGCACAAAATATCGAAAGGAACGTGCATCAGATTATGAGTGCGAAAAAATAAAAGGAGAATTAAATCCGTTGGTAGACAAGAATTCGTAAATTGTAATAAGAAATAAAAATTATTTTGGTAAATAAATTAAAACTGGAAGAACTCAACAGAATAGATGTAGAAACTTTTAAAAAAGTTGAGAAAATTCCTTTGGTGGTCGTTTTAGATAATATAAGAAGCATGCACAATGTGGGTGCAACTTTTAGAACGGCGGATGCTTTTTTAGTTCAGAAAATTATTCTGTGTGGAATTACACCACAACCGCCACACCGCGAAATTCATAAAGCGGCTTTAGGCGCAACAGAAAGTGTGGATTGGTCATATGAAGCAGACATTAATGTAACAATTAATGATTTAAAAAGCCAGGGTTTTGAAGTGGTAGGCATCGAGCAGACCACAAACAGCCAAATGATTACTGATTTCAAAATCGACAATACTAAAAAGTATGCGGTTATTCTGGGTAATGAAGTAGAAGGAATCAGCGATGAATCTTTACAGAATATTGATTCTTTTATAGAAATTCCGCAACTCGGTACAAAGCATTCTTTAAACGTAAGTGTATGTGGCGGAATCGTAATGTGGGAGTTTGCAAAAGCCCTAAAATAAAAAAACTGCGTCTGTCAAAAGACAGTGCAGTTTGAAATAAATCTAATAAAAAGTAAAAATGAAAGGCGACAAAGATACTTTAAATTTCTTTACGAACAAATTTTAAAATCGCTTTTTTTACTTTTCATTAAAATAACTTAACTTTTAGAGGAAGGTTTCGTTTAAAATTTTATAAATTAGCACAATGTTTATCAAGGACTATATCTCAAAAGATTTTCCGTGTTTTCATCTGACTGACTCTATCGAATCGGCTAGAGAAACCCTAGAAGCATTTGGATATACACATATTTTCATCAAAAAATCACACCACTTTTATGGTGCCATCGCCAAAGACTTTCTGTATGAAGAAGAAGGAGCTTTAAAAAACCTTGAGCATCAGATTGAGCGGTTTGCGATTTTGGAGGACAATAATATTATGGACAGCATCCGGTTGTTTTATACATTCAATGCCAACATAATTCCTGTGATCAACAAAAATGAAAAATATCTGGGATACATATGTTGTGACGATGTTTTTCAGACCTTTTCAAAATATCCTCTGTTTTCGGAAACCGGTGCTATTCTTACGATAGAAACTCCGGCCAGAAAATATTCGATGACAGAAATTGCAAATATTGTCGAAAGCAACAATTCTAAGTTCTATGGCGGATTTATCAGTTTCATGTCAGATGAAGTAATTCACGTCACCATCAAAATCAGTAACGAAAATTTGTCTTCAATTGATGCTACTTTTGACCGTTATGATTACAGAATTGTAGAAAAATATTATTCTGATGAGAAAACAGATCTTTTCAAAGACCGTTTAGGTTTTTTACAAAAATTTATCGAAATATAATATGAAGGCAGCCATATATTCTCAGAAAAAAGATCTTGATACTTTTTTATATTTAAGCAAATTTATTTCTGAACTGGAAAGCAGAGGCGTAAAATCTGTTTTGTTTGACGAAATGGCAGAAGCACTTCAATTTTCAAAAATATTTGAGACTTTTGGCAACAAACAGGATCTTATCGACAAAGAAGTTGATCTTTTTTTCACTTTCGGTGGCGATGGAACGATTGTAAATTCTTTAACTTTCATTGAAGATCTTGAAATTCCCGTTGTAGGTGTCAATACCGGAAGACTCGGTTTTTTGGCAAGTTTCACCAAAGAAGAGGCCTTCAAAGAACTTGATTCTATCTTAAAAGGCGATGTTAAAACAAGCCGAAGATCTGTAATTGAAGTTGTTTCACCAAAATCTGACGAATTTTTCCCGTACGCTTTAAATGATGTGACTATTTCCAGAAAAGAAACCACTTCAATGGTGACGGTAGATTCTTATATCAATAATGAGTTTCTGAATGTTTTTTGGGGCGATGGTGTTATTGTTTCTACTCCGACAGGTTCTACAGCGTATTCCCTAAGTTGTGGCGGACCGATCATTTCTCCCAATAACGAAAACTTTGTCATCACTCCGATTGCTCCGCACAATTTGAATGTAAGGCCGTTGGTTGTTAACGATAAAGTGGAAATTAAATTTAAAGTAGAAAGCAGAGTTCCTCAATATTCTCTATCATTAGATTCAAGATTAATACATATAGAAACCGATAAGGAAATTGTGATAAAAAAAGCAAGTTTTCAACTATTATTGGTACAGCCCAACAATTTAAGCTTCTACGAAACCATTCGCCAAAAGCTACTTTGGGGACGTGATAAAAGAAATTAGTAATTTCTTAAAATTGATTATCTTTACAAGAATTTTTAAAAAAATTACCCTAATATTTTATAAAAAGTAAAACATGAGCAGAATTTTCCCGGCAGGAGTTGCCACAGGTCAGTTAGTTACAGATATTTTTCAATATGCTAAAGAAAACAAATTTGCATTGCCTGCAGTGAACGTTATCGGTTCTAGCAACGTAAACGCAGTAATGGAAACTGCAGCAAAACTAAATTCACCTGTAATCATTCAGTTTTCTAACGGTGGAGCATCTTTCAACGCTGGAAAAGGACTTAGCAATGACGCTCAGAAATCAGCTATTTTAGGTGGTATCGCAGGAGCTAAACATATTCATACCCTTGCTGAAGCTTACGGAGCGACAGTAATTTTACATACAGATCACGCTGCAAAAAAATTGTTGCCGTGGATCGATGGTTTGATGGATGCTAACGAAGAATTCTACAAGCAAACAGGAAAATCTCTTTACTCTTCTCACATGCTTGATCTTTCTGAAGAATCTTTAGAAGAAAACCTTGAGATTTCTGCACAATATTTCGAAAGAATGGCAAAAATGCAGATGACTTTAGAAGTTGAGATCGGGGTTACTGGAGGTGAAGAAGACGGTGTAGACAATTCTAGTGTAGATAACTCTTTATTGTATACACAACCTGAAGACATCGCTTACACTTACGAAAAACTGAAAGCAGTTTCTGATAATTTTACTATTGCAGCAGCATTCGGAAATGTGCACGGAGTTTACAAGCCAGGAAACGTAGTTCTTACTCCAAAAATCCTTGATAATTCTCAGAAATTTGTTCAGGAGAAATTCGGAACTGTTGAGAAGCCAATTAATTTTGTATTCCACGGTGGTTCGGGTTCTAGTTTAGAAGAAATCAGAGAAGCGATTGATTATGGGGTAATTAAAATGAATATTGATACCGATCTTCAGTTTGCTTACACAGAAGGAATCAGAGATTATATGATCGAGAATGTAGAATATCTAAGAACTCAGATCGGAAATCCTGAAGGAGAAGAAAAGCCTAACAAAAAATTCTATGACCCAAGAGGGTGGATCAGAAAAGGAGAAGAAACTTTCTCTAAGAGATTGGTTAGAGCTTTTGAAGATTTAAATAACGTAAATACTTTAAAATAAAAATTGTAATAGTGTATTAATGTAAAATGTATTCATGATTTGAATTTTACATTAATACACTTTACTTTTATACATTAATACATACAAGATGGCATTCGACTGGTTTAAAAGAAAAGCACAAAATATTACCACTTCTACAGATGATAAAAAAGATGTACCAAAAGGTCTTTGGCATCAGACTCCGTCAGGAAAAGTTGTAGAACACGATGAGTTGAAAAGAAACAATTATGTTTCACCTGAAGACGGATTTCATGTACGAATCGGAAGTGCAGAGTTTTTTGACATCCTTTTTGACGAAGGAAAATTCACTGAGCTAGACGCGAATGTGGAAAGTATTGATATGCTTAGTTTCAAAGATACCAAGTCTTACACCGACCGTTTAAAAGAAGTAAAAGCAAAAACAAAACTTACTGATTCTATCAGAAATGCGGTAGGAACTGTAAACGGAACCGAAATGGTAGTTTCTTGTATGGATTTTGCTTTTATCGGAGGATCTTTAGGTTCTGTGATGGGTGAAAAAATCAGAAGAGCAATTGATTACTGTATCGAAAAAAGACTTCCGTACATGATTATTTGTCAGTCCGGAGGTGCAAGAATGCAAGAAGCAACGTATTCTTTGATGCAATTGGCAAAAGTACAGGCAAAACTAGCTCAGCTCTCAGAAGCCGGGCTTTTATACATCGCTTATCTTTGTGACCCTACTTTTGGCGGAATTACCGCATCATTTGCAATGACTGCAGATATTATCATGGCTGAACCAAAAGCTTTGATCGGATTTGCAGGGCCAAGAGTTATCCGTGAAACAATTGGTAGAGATTTACCGGAAGGTTTCCAAACCTCAGAATTTTTACAGGAAAAAGGTTTCGTAGATTTTATTGTAAAAAGAACAGAAATAAAAGAAGTTGTTGCTAAAACAATAAATCTTTTGGCTGCGAAAGCATAAAAACGTAAACTAGAAAACATATTATCTCTCTCAATCTGGGAGAGATTTTTATTTTTATGAGGACATTTAAAGTTGTTTTAAGCACCATCAGATCAATGAGTTTAAAGAAAATTTTTAAACTCTCATCCGCCGTTTTACCCCATCCTCTTTTTTCTGTTTTAAGTTTTTATGCAACATTAAAAGCTTTTTCTATTGCACAGAAACTTTACCCAAAAACGGCATCTAAAAACGGTGAAGGTAATGCCTTCAGACATTCGCTTTGGTGTTGTCTGATCATGATGTATTGCAGCAAAGTATCTTCGCCAGAAAAAGCATTAGATTTCTGCAAAAAAATTACAGATCTTCACGAAGAATTATTTCCGAATGAACCTTTGGAAACCAAAATGGATCTCCACAACAACAAAATAGGAATGGATTATTTCATGGAACTTCTTCCGGGAATTCACCGCCAGTTTTTTGAAAAAAGCTTCTTCATTAAAGAGCTACAAAAGAAAACTGCTAATGCCAAAATTTTGAAAAACCTGGACGATAATTTTGAAGGAGAAATGGTTTATTTGGATGAAAAATAAATCTCAAATTAAATCATTAAGGAAATTAAGATTATAAGCTTAGGCTAATATTCTTAACAACTTCTTGAATCTTAATGGTTCAAAAAATAAAAGTTTACCTTTTTCACATTAAATTTGTTATCTTTTCTAAAAATTAATTTTACATAAATGGTTCTCAGCAGAATTTGGTCGGCTTTCATCATCATCGCCATTACAATTGCAAGTATAAAATATATTTCGTCAAGCCATTACAAAACCATTTTCAATGATATGGTTGTAGGAAAAGGCGGCGACACCGTACAAATTGCTACTCAGAATATGACCACGCTCTCTCCAATTGTAAGAGACAGCCTGAAGAAAAAACCTGATTTTGCAGACAGCAGAATTCATTATAAAACAGATTCTTTACAACAGAATGTACAGGTTTACAGAGTTCAGGAAGCAGACGGAGTCATTGGAACTTCTGAAACTGCCGTTAAAATCTGTCTTGGATTGATCGGAATCATGACCCTTTTCATGGGATTCATGAGTATTGCGGAAAAAGCTGGCGGAATCAATCTTTTAAGCCGATTGATACAACCATTTTTCTCCAAATTATTTCCTGAAATTCCAAAAAACCACCCCGCTTTCGGTCATATGTTGATGAATTTTAGCGCCAATCTTTTAGGTTTAGATAATGCAGCCACTCCGTTTGGTCTAAAAGCGATGGAAAGTTTACAGACTTTAAATCCTAATAAAGATACCGCGAGTAATTCACAAATCATGTTTCTTTGTCTTCACGCAGGTGGAATGACATTGATTCCGGTTTCTATCATTGCGATCAGGGCTTCGATGGGATCAAAAACACCGACTGATATTTTCCTTCCTTGTATGATCGCGACATTTGCGGCGACTTTAGCGGCAATGATTTTCGTTTCATTATATCAAAAAATAAATCTATTAAAACCTGTTGTTCTTGCTTACGTTGGAGGAATTTCAGCATTAATTGCGCTTCTGGTTGTTTATTTAGTTCAATTGAGCAAAAATGAACTGGATGATTTCAGCAAGGTTTTAAGCAACGGTTTGATTTTATTTATTTTTATTGCAATTGTTCTCGGAGCAGTTTACAAAAAAATCAATGTTTTTGATGCTTTTATTGAAGGCGCAAAAGAAGGTTTCTGGACCTGTGTAAAGATTATTCCTTATTTAGTAGGAATGCTGATTGCGATTTCTCTATTAAGAACTTCAGGCGTTTTTGATGTGATTATTGATGGAATGAAGTGGGTTGCCAATGTTGCGAATTTAGACGCAAGATTTGTGGACGGTCTTCCAACTGCATTAATCAAACCTTTATCCGGTTCAGGAGCGAGAGGAATGATGGTTGATACGATGGCAACTTTCGGAGCGGACAGTTTTCAGGGAAAATTAGCAGCTGTTCTTCAAGGAAGCTCAGATACGACGTTTTATGTGATTGCAGTATATTTCGGAGCAGTAGCTGTAAAGAATACGAGATACACCGTTGTTGCTATGCTTTTGGCCGATTTGGTGGGTGTGATTACTGCAATTGGGTTGGCGTATTTGTTTTTTGCTTAACTGTCACTTGTAACTAATATTAAGAAAGAATTTTTTTAAAGTTGAAAAATATAAAATTGGGATTTTTCTTAAAATCCTTAACCCTATGCGAAATAGCTTTTCTTAGTTTAATTATATTATCAGAAACTATTATCTATTATTTTAAGTTTAATAATATTTATTCAGAAGCTACTAACATTATAGGTTCAATAGTCTTAGTGGTTCTATGGTGGATTCCACTCTCATCTCCATTATCAGATAGATTTAGGAATGTATATTTCTCCTTAATTTGGATCTCAATTTGTATATATTGGATCATAATTAAGGAAGATTTAATAACTTCAATTTTGCCACTATTCACTTATGTTTTCACACAAATCACTCGGTTGATATTTAAATGGATTTATAAAAAAGAATTTATTCCGCTACTTGTCTATAGACAAGCTTTTCATAGGTATAGTAAGATAGAAAACAGAAAATCCACTCAAAAAGATTTTATCTTTT
Organism: Chryseobacterium indoltheticum; assembly: GCF_003815915.1. Lineage (NCBI taxonomy): Bacteria > Pseudomonadati > Bacteroidota > Flavobacteriia > Flavobacteriales > Weeksellaceae > Chryseobacterium > Chryseobacterium indoltheticum. Next base: position 356,533 of record NZ_CP033929.1, on the reverse strand, counting down.
CTATGCTTATTTTCATTATTGGCAACATCCTTTCTATAGCATTTTTTATAGATAATAAATACTAATATTTTAAATAAAATTTTTAATAATAAAAAATATGATACACGATAAAGACTATATTCTTCGTATTGTAAAACAATTTTCTGAATTTCTTACTAAAAGAATCTTAGATGAAAGTGAAGAAACGATTTCCGAGCAGCAAAGAATTTTCGACACCAATATGAACGACACTTTTAAGATGAGTTTTAATGAACTTTCTTCGAAATCTGCTGAAGAAATCACACAATTAATTCATGAAAAAGAAAGCAATCACCATATTCCGTATTTTGAACTTTTAGGTCATCTTTTTTATGCGAAAGCAAAGGAAACTGACAACAAGGATTTTTCAGAGAAAGCCATCGTCTTTTACCAACTATATCTTCAGACCAGCGGAATATTCTCCCTTCCCATTGTCAATAGAATCAACGAAATAAAAAAAGCACTTGAATAAAGTGCTTTTGTATTTTTAGAATGTAATACTGTACGTTCCGGTGGATGATACGCTGGCTTTTTCAGCTTTCACGTATTTTTTAACCCATGCAACAGATGTTGAAACCACACAAGGATCTGATATTCCACCTGCTCTTCTTGCAGAAGAAATATTTCCCGCTTTATCTACAGTATAAGCAATGGTAATCGATCCGCTTGCTGAGCAATTGTGGCTTGGCTGAGCACCTCCTCTTCCCATTGTTCCGGGAATGTAGCCTATCAATCGACGGTCAATTCCTACTTTGCTGTCGCCGTTTCCATCTCCGCCTAAAGGATCGCCATTATTCCCGATTCCCGTTCCTGTTCCTTGGCTGCCGGCTTTTGTTCCACGACCTTTAATTAGGTTTCCGATGGCAGCAGCTCCTTTCCCGTCGCCTTTTCCAGTTTTAGAATTGGCTGTTGTTGCTGAACTTTTTGTGCTTTTCGTCGTCGAACTTGCCGTTGATTTTTTATTGGTTTTAGAATCTTCTTTTTTCGGAGCTGTAACTTTGGTATTGGTTCCGGTAATGATTTTGTCTTTAACTTCAGTTTTCTTTGATTCCGGCTTTGGATCTGAAACAACAACTGTTTTAGGCTCAGAAACAACATTTTCAGAAGGTTCGGGAGCTTTTTCTATCGCTTCTGCTGCCAGACTTCCTTCCTGATTCGCTGGTTCGTCGATTCCTGCTCCGTTTCGGTTATCGCCAAAATTCACGAGCATTGTAGTAATCACTTCGGGTTCTTTCGCACGCTCAGTAGGTTTCATTTTATAGATGAAAACGAATAACAAAATAGCAGACCAGATAATGATAGAAAGCACCGCACTTTTTATCTTATCTTTATTTTCTTCGTCTCTATTTATCGTATAACCTCTCATTGATTTATGGTCTCAAATTATTTTTTATTTGCCACGAATGCACTAATACTTTTTTATTTGTGTACTCGTGGCAATGAAGAATATTTATTCTTTTACCGTTGCAATTGCAATATTAAATTTATGCTTTTCTGCAATTTCCATTAAAAAAACAACGTCTTTATGCATTGTGCTCTCATCTGCTCTGATGGTAAATGATTTTGCAGATTTGCTTTGAAGATCATTTACAATAGTTTGTTCCACCAATTCTCTGCTTACCGGTGTATCATTTACAAAATACGATCCGTCCGGTTTTACACTTACCGTCATCGGATTCGGAATATTGTTATCTACGCTTCCTGTTTGTGGAAGTTTTACATCAATTGCACTTTGATTAGCCGCTGAAGAGGTAATCATAAAGAAAATCAACATCAGCAAAATAACGTCTGTCATCGCTGCTAAACTGAATTCCGGATGCGCTTTATTTCTTCTCTGAATTTTCATCTGTTAGAATTTATAAAGGTTTATTGATAATGTCTAAAAATTCTCCGGAAACATTCTGAGTTCTCAGAACGAATTTATCAATTCTTGTCAACAAAATATTATAGAAAAAGTTTGCCGGAATTGCCACTGCCAAACCAACTGCGGTTTGTCCAAGAGCGGTATAAATACCTTCAGACAAAGTTTTTGGAGAGAAAGCTCCTTCAGCGTGAGACAAATCAAAGAATGCAATAATCATCCCGATTACCGTTCCCAAAAGTCCCAACATCGGTGCAATACTTGGTACAACTGCCAAAAGGTTTAAGTTTTTCTCCATGTTGGCAACTTCGATCTGGGCCTGAGATTCCATTGCGCTTACGATATCAGAAACCGGTCTTCCTAATCTTGAAATCCCTTTTTCTAAAATTCTGGATTCTGGTGAATTCTGTGTTTTACAATAATCTGCTGCTGCTTCTATCTTTCCGTCTCGGATGAAATCTTCGATGTTATTCATAAAATTAGAATCAGTTTTTGAAGTCATTCTTTTAATAAAGAAAAATCTCTCAAAAAAAAGATAAACAGAGAAAACTCCCAATAACAAAACAGTTACCATCACTATTTTAGCGAAAGCACCACCATGAAAAAGGATATTCCAAAAAGAAAATTCAAGCTTTTCTACAGGTACAGTAGGTACAGCGACCTGTGCAAATAAAATCTGAGTAAGTTCCGTTAACAGCATTAATTGATTATTTTTATAATGATTTTAAACGACAAAAATAATGGAATATTATTAATCCTTATCTTAAAATAAGCTTAAAAAACACATTCCAAAGCTAATAATGTCTTAAAAAAGCAAATTTCTTTCCAAAAAAGTATTTGAAAAGAAATTTGAAGTGTATATTCTGGTAGCGATTAGTCTTCGTCTACCTCTATTTCGTCTTGTTTGAATTCGCATTTCAGCCTGAAAGGAATCGGTGTATCAGAACCGGTATAAAAATCATCGATTGTTCCTTTCCAGATTACCTGAAGCTCATCTTCTTCGTTTTTCTCAAAGCAAAGCTCGTTGTCATAAATGAAGGCATCTTCATCATCAAACAAATTGACTTCGGTATAAACCTCATCATCAGAATCGTTGATTTCAAATGTTTTTCCTTCAATTTCAGAAGATTCTATAGGAAATTCTATCACCTCCAGCGAAAGCTGCGGGAAATTGTACTGCAGAGAATCGTCGTCTACATGATCTAAACCGTCGTCGGTAATAACCTCTACTTCCAAAAAATGTTTTTGATTACTATAAACAGCCTTGCAATAAGTGCTTCTTATATTGTATTTTAGAGTTTCGTCTGGATGGTAAATTTTTAAAATCCCTTTCATTATTTCCTAAAAAAGAACTGTAATACTATGATTGTTAAATGCTTTAGGCAAAGATAAAAAATTGTATGAATCTGAAAAATGTTTTGAAAATTATTTTTATTAAAATATCTGTTTATAACAAATTTGATTACAATATTGGCTATTTTTGTTATTTATTACCCTGAATAAAATGCTGAAACAAATTTTGTAACAACAATTGTAATTTCGTCATACCAATAAAGATAAAGAGTATTCATGAAAAATATTTTATTTAAAACCATAATCGGCCTCGGTCTAGCGGTGAGCATTTCGTCATGCAAAAAATCAGATTCACCGTTAACGAAAGTTACCCCGACCAATATAGATTCTATTGCATCGAATTATTATGAGCAATATCTAAAGCTTTATCCTTTAGAAGCTACTTCACAGGGAGATTTGAGGTATAACGATCAACTTCCGATCAACATTGATAAAGACTTCATTTTGGGTGAAGTTGCTTTTTATAATTCAATTCAGAAACAGCTTGAAAATGTAGATTATAAAAGCCTTTCAGACGATGATAAAGTGGTTTATGATGTGTTGGATTATACTCTAAAAGATAAAATTGAAGCGTATGCTTATCATCCGGAATACATTCCTTTCAGCCAGTTTACAGGTTTGCCGTTAAATTTCCCTCTGTACGGTAGCGGACAGGGAAGCCAGCCCTTCAATACAGAAAAAGACTATGAAGACTGGTTAAAAAGAATGGAGAAATTCCCAGAATGGATGGATGCAGCTGCAGATAATTTCCGCGAAGGAATAAATAATAAAGTTGTTCTTCCCAAAAAATTGGTGATAAAAATGATTCCTCAAATGAAAGCCGAAGAAATCATTACACCTGATGTTGAGAAAAATATTTTCTACGGACCTGTAAAAAACTTTCCAAAGACTTTTAGTAAAGAACAGAAAGAGAAATTTACCAAACTGTATAAAGAGGCAATTGCAAAAAATATCATTCCTGCATACACAAAAATGGGTGCATTTCTGGAGAAAGAATATTTACCTAAAGCCAGAGAAACAGACGGTTACAACAGTCTTCCTAATGGAGATAACATTTACAGATATTACGCTAAAAGCTGGACAACAACCAATAAAACACCTGAGGAAATCAACAAAATAGGCCAACAACAAGTTGCTATGCTTCGTGGCGAAATGGAAAAAGTAAAGCAACAAGTTGGTTTCACTGGAACGCTTGAAGAATTTATTAATTCAGTAAAAACAGATCCGAAAGCAATGCCTTACAAAACCTCAAAAGAAGTTTTAGACGGATTCAACGGGATTTTAGCCAAAATAACTCCGAAGCTGAAAACCATGTTCAGTGTAACGCCAAAAACTAAGTTTGAGATCAGACAAACCGAAAAATTCAGAGAAGCAAGCGCAAGTGCAGAATACATCCAGGGAACTCCCGACGGAAAAAGACCGGGAATTTTCTACATGCCTCTTCCTGATCCATCGAAATTCAACGTTACTTCAGGAATGGAATCTCTGTTTTTGCACGAAGCAATTCCCGGACATCATTATCAGGTTTCTCTGCAACAGGAAAATACAAAGCTTCCAAAGTTTATGAGATTTGGTTGGTTTGGAGCCTATGGTGAAGGTTGGGCGCATTATTGTGAAACTTTAGGTCCGGAATTCGGATTGTACACAGATCCTTACCAAAAAATGGGGTATTTGAGCGATCAAATGCTTCGTGCCGTTCGTTTGGTTGTCGACACCGGAATCCATACCGGAAAAATGACAAGAGAAGATGCTATTACTTATTTTTTAAACAATATTGCTTACGATGAAGCAGGAGCAACTGCAGAAGTTGAACGATATATGGCTATGCCAGGACAAGCTCTAGGCTATAAAATTGGATCTTTAAGAATCAGAGAATTGAGAGAAAAATATCAGAAAGAATTGGAGAATAAATTCAATTTGGCAAAATTCCATGATGAAATCTTAAGCCAAGGCTGTCTGCCTTTGGATGTTTTGAATAGGAAAATGGAGCTTTGGGCGAAGAAGCAGAAGTAAATTTGATAACAATGCAGGGAAGGATTTTCCGAAATATAGAAGTCACGAATTAATTTTCGTGGCTTTTTTGTTTTAGATTTGTTTAAACAAAATTATGAAACAAGCTTTATATTTTATCTTCATTTTAATTTTCTGCCTATTAATTGTAAGCTGCAAAAAAGAGAAGAAAATTCAACAGAATTTTGAAAAATTTGTCGTTGACGAAAGTCTTCCACAAAATGACACAATAAAATTACTATCAAAATACCCTGAGCTAAAACTTTACAGAACTGATGTTAATGAGAGCAAAAGCAGAACAGCATATATTGTTCAGGAGTCAACAATTTGGAATATGTCGGGAAAGTTTGATAATTATAAATGTAAAGCCAATTTAAAGGACGACACTTTAAATATTTCACTGAATAACAACAATAAACAATCCGCAAATGGTGTTTTGGTAAAGGTTTTTAATGGTTCCTATTTCATTAAAGATTATGATCCGAAAACCATCAAAGGTGAAGAAAAGTTCATCAAATCAAAAGCAATCTATCAAAAGTTAGTTTTAAATAAAAAAGGTCATCAAAAAAATGACAGCATTTACGGGTTTATAGATTACAAATGCATGGTAGATGGTGGTGTGAAAAAGATTTTTAGAGGGTATTTTAGAACTCTAATTAAATAAAAATATTATTCTTAATTTTGATTTAGTAATAAACTACACCGTCTTTTTATTTCACAAAAATCCCTCCACATTTAATATCGCTAAAATTATGACAGAAAGCATAAAATCATTGTTCACAAGAGATTTAAACCAATTAAAAAAAGAAATAGAATCATATCAAAACGAAGAAGCCATTTGGAAAATCGATAAAGATATTCTGAATTCTGCAGGAAATTTATCTCTTCATCTGGTTGGAAATATTAATCATTTTATTGGTGCAATTTTGGGAAATTCAGGGTATGTGAGAAACAGAGAACTTGAATTTTCATTAAAAAACATTCCAAAAACCGAATTGATTCTGCAAATTGAAAAAACTATCGAAGTCGTGCATTCTTCGCTTGATCAATTATCAGAAGAAGATTTGAAAAAAGAATATCCTATTCAAGCTTTAGGCTATCCAATGACGACAGAATATTTTCTGATTCATTTGTTTGGACATTTAAATTATCATTTGGGGCAGATCAATTATCATAGAAGATTGTTGGGTGTAGAGTAAATTTTATTTCTTATTTAACCACCCCGTCAAAGATTCTACGAATTTTCGCCACCCCTCCAAAGGAGGGGAAGTTTTGTAAGTTTGATAATTAATTTATTTCCTTTTCTTCGAATAACATTTTAGTGAGAAAATCTTTCTCACCCTTTCCTCTTGCGGGAGAATATTCTCGTCCGTAGAAAATAATCTGAAGGTGAAGTTTATTCCAAACCTCTTCTTTCCACAGATTTTTGGCATCTTTTTCAGTTTCTACAACGTTTTTTCCGGAAGTCAATTTCCATTGCGTCATCAATCTGTGAATATGCGTATCAACCGGAAAAGCAGGAAAACCAAAGCCTTGGCTCATGACTACAGAAGCCGTTTTGTGGCCAACTCCTGGAAGCGCTTCGAGTTCTTCGTAAGTTTGAGGCACTACTCCATTATGTCTTTCGAGTAAAAGCTCCGCCATTCTTTTCAGATTCTTCGCTTTTGTATTGGAGAGTCCGATTTCTTTAATCAGTTCTTTAATTTGAAACTCTTCTAGTTTGGCCATTCTTTGAGGTGTTCCTGCAACAGCGAAAAGATCAGGCGTCACCTGATTCACTTTCTTATCTGTCGTCTGTGCGGAAAGCGCAACTGCAACCATTAAAGTATAGGCGTCGGTATGATCCAGCGGAATAGGAACTTCAGGATATAATTTTTCTAATTCTGACTGAATGAGCGCCGCTCTTTGCTTTTTTGTCATTTAACCATTAAATTTGAACAAAAATAAATCATTATGCTGAAAGTTGGAGACCAATTACCACAATTTGAAGGAATCAATCAGGACGGAGAAACAATTAATTCACAAAAATTAATTGGAAAAAAATTAGTTATTTTCTTTTATCCGCAAGCGAATACACCAACCTGCACTGTGGAAGCTTGTAATCTGAGTGATAATTATTCTCAATTGGAAAAAGCAGGATTTCAGCTTTTAGGAATAAGTGGAGATACCGTTAAAAAACAGAAAAATTTTCACAGCAAATTTGCTTTTCCTTATGATTTAATTGCTGATGAAAGTCGTGATATTATCGAGAAATTCGGAGTTTGGCAGGAGAAAAAAACTTTCGGAAAAACGTATATGGGAATCGTGAGAACTACCTTTATTTTCGATGAAAAAGGAATTTGCACCAGAGTTATCGAAAAAGTAACTTCTAAAACTGCAGCAGCTCAGATTTTGGAGGGATAATTTTATAATCCGTCATTCTGAATAAAACGAAGCGAAGTGAAGAATCTGTATTAGACCTGGATTCTTCATTTGTCAGAAGGACAAAAAGTCTGAAAATCATTCCGTTTCGTAATACATCAACTCTTCATTTTCATTGGGAAGCGTTACATATTTTTGGAATTTTAAACCTAATCTTTCAATTAATTTTTGTGAAGAAAAATTGTCTTTTACGGTAATGGCAGAAATTTTATTTAATCCAAGATCTTCCATTCCGACAGATTTTATTTTCTGAGCAGCTTCAAACATAAGGCCTTTACCCTCAAATTTTTCAAGAACAGAAAACCCGATATCTACAACATCAAGACCTTCTCTTTCAAAGATTCCTACCGCACCTATTTTTTGGCTTCCTTCTTTTAAAACAATAAGATAATTTCCAAATCCTACTCTTTCAATTTGAGGCAAAAACTTGTCTTTAATGTAATTTTCAGCATCAGAAATCGTTTTTATATGACGATCACCAATAAATTTGATAAACCTCGGCATGTTATACATCTCGAAAATCAGATCAGCATCCTCCAAAGATATCGGACGAATCAAAAGCCTTTCTGTTTCGTAAAATTTATCTTCTTTTTTTGATGGGTTGTTTTTTGGGCTCATCTTTTGGTTCTTCTTTCTTTTCTATTTTTAAAAGACGTGGGTTGTTTTTACAATTTTTAGTATAAACTTCAATGTACGTTCCGTTATCTTTAATATTCGAAACTACACCTGTAGCCTTATTAACCGTCAGCGTAAAATGTGTTTTTTGGTAAGGACACTCTTTTGAAGTGATTTTTCCGAGATCTAGGTAATAATTGGTTGCATCTGTGTAATAATTGGCAGCAACGTCTACAAATTGCTCATCAATTAAATATCCATCCAAAACGGCAGACAAAGCAGCTTCTTCAACGTTATCAACCTTTCCTATAAAACCTTTCAATTCATTAATATCGGTAAGATAATTAATCTTTCCGCCCACCGAATAAACAATATAATAAAAACTATCTTCACCAGGTCTGAGGCTGAACCCACTAAATTGAGGCACATAATCTTTCTTGGTTCCGGAAATTTTTACTTCTTTATTTTTCCCGTAACTGTTGTGTGCTAACACCCAAAAGTCAAGTTTATTATTCGGAATTATTTTAGCTAAAACGCCATCCACATTATTAAACTTATTTTTGTCCTGAGAAAAAACAGAAATTCCCAAAAGCAGAAAAGTAAACAGAAAAATAAGAGTTGTACTTTTTTTCATAGCTGATAATGTCACAGAAACCGTGCCAGTCTTTTACATAAATTTTTCGCCTTTTTTCAGGCTTTTTAAGTCTAAAACATAGTCTTTAATCTGCTGATCGTGCTCTCTCGGGCAAATTAACAATACTTTGTCTGTATCTACAACGATAAAATCCTGTAAACCGTCTATGACCACAGCCTTATTATTTTTCACATGAATAATATTCCCTGTAGAATCGTAAGTAAGCGCCGTTTTTATATTGATTGCATTTTCGTTCTGATCCCTTTCGCTGTTTTCGAAAACTGAAGTCCAGGTTCCGAGATCGCTCCAACCTAAATCGGCAGGAATTACATGCACATTTTTAGCTTTTTCTAAAATTCCGTTATCGATCGATATTTTCTGAATTTTAGGATAAATGAGTTCTATACAGCTTACTTCAGCTTCGGCATTGTATTCGCAAGCCATAAACTGCTGAGTCATATCCGGAAGAAACATTTCAAAAGCTTTATGAATAGATTTTACATTCCAGATAAAAATCCCTGCATTCCAAAGAAAATCTCCGCTTTCAAGGAAACTTTTAGCAATTTCAAGAATCGGTTTTTCTGTAAAAGTTTTAACTTTATAATAGTCTGAATCTTTTTCTTCAACAAACTGAATATATCCGTAACCGGTGTCTGGTCTTGTTGGTGTAATGCCTAACGTCAACAGATAATCATGTGTTGACGCAATGCTAAATGCCAATTCTACTTTCTCTAAAAAAATGTCTTCTTTTAAAATTAAATGATCTGCAGGAAGCACAATCATCGTAGCATCGGGATTCACTTCGGCAATTTTGTTTGCCATGTAAAGATTGCATGCAGCTGTGTTTTTCATCAGAGGCTCACCCACTACATTATCTTCAGGAATTTCCGGTAACTGCTGATGAGAAAGCCCAACATATTCTTTATTGGTAATTACAAATATATTTTCGTTGGGAATAATCTTACTGATTCTGTCATAAGTCTGTTGAATCATCGTACGACCCGTTCCCAAAATGTCCTGAAATTGTTTAGGGAATTTCTGTGTGCTCAAAGGCCAGAATCTACTACCGATTCCTCCCGCCATAATCACACAGTATTTATCTGATTTTGACATATTTTAACTGCATTTTTTCACTCTCGCCAGCGGTTTGAAAGAATACTTTCGCCCTGTAGCCAGATTCATACAAAGATAGTTTTTTTTAATCAGACCTTCCAACAAATACTTTTCGTCTCGATAGATGAAATTCTCTCCTTTACTGAGCTTTTCTATATAAACCTCATCATCATCCTGATTTTCAATATGAAAATATTTTACAAGATCCGGGCTTGCCATAAAATTGGCTTTCGGAGATCTGGAAAATTTAATAATAATCGGCTTCAGATCTTCTTCATAAACATCTATACTTTCCAGAAGCATTTCCCTGAAAGTATGTTTCCATTCGATACCGTGCGGAGCAATTTTTCTTCCGAATTTTTCGAAAGCGATAAGATGCGCCAACTCGTGGGTCAACACAAAAAAGAAGAGCTGCGGAGCCAACGTAGAATTGATGGTAATTTCATGCGAATTATCCCTTAATTTACGGTAATCTCCAAGCTTCGAATTTCTATTTTTAGTAACTTTTATATGAATATAATGACTTGAAAACCATTTCTTTAAATACAAAAGTGTATTCTGAGGTAAATATTTTTCTAAAGACTGAATAGACATTTTACAAACTTAGCGGAATTCCTGAATAGAAATTCAATAATTTAATACTGAAAAGATAATTAAATTTAGCCTGCTCTACTGAACCTTGAGCATTGGCATAATTGTTTCGGGCAATATTTAGATCATAAATTGTTGTACGACCCGCAGTGTAACTTTTGTCGGCAAATTCCATGGCTAATTTTGTGCTTTTTTCAGCTTCTACTGCTGCAAGATATACTTCGTAATTGGAATCAACATCAAACTGAGCTTGTTGTACGCTTTGTCTTACATTTTGTTTTTGCTGTTCTAAAGTAGTTTTAGCAATATTTTCATTGATTTTTGACTGCTCTACCTGAAGTTTGGTAATTCCTTTATTGAAAATCGGAATATTTAAACTCAGTCCGCCCTGTTGTCCAAAGTTATCTTTGTATTGCTTGAAAAAAGAAGGTTCCCTTGCAGCATTTCCAAACTGATCAAAGCCTGAATAGCTTGTATTCAATAAATTGTTATAAAAACTTCCTATTCCCAAACTCGCCGTAAGAGTTGGCCAGAAAGAAGTTTTGGTAATTTCGGTCTGCGCTTCTGCTGATTTTATTCTGCTTTCTGCCGCTTTTATTTGTGGCTGATTTTCATAAGCGATGCTTAACACATCATCTACAGAAACTAACTGAGGCGTAAGCTTATCATCAACTTGCACATCTTCTACATCAAAATCTTTATAATCTTTTAACTGAAGCAACTGCGCCAAAGCAAATAAGCTTCTTCCAACATTGATCTCTGCTGTCTTTAAGTTTTGTTTTTCTCTTGCCCAGGCCGCTTCTGCTTCTGCAACAATAGTTTGGGCGGTGGTACCTACTTCTGTAGTTATTTTTGCTCTGTCAAATTGTTTTTTGGCATTATCTGTTGCGCTTTGAGAAATCTTTACAATTTCCTTATTGAGTAAAGTCGTTAAATATTGTTGAGCAATCTGCAGCGAAATATCATTTTTAATGGTTTCAATATCATATTGACTTGCCTCAACATCAAACTGAGATTTTCTGATTGTTTTTTCAAGTCTGCCGTTGTTGTAAACCAAAATATCAGCTCCCAAATTAGCAGAATTGCTGAATCTGTCGTTTCTGATACTTCCTGTTCCCAAAGAAGCCTGCCCAAAACTCACGTTATTTCCTACGTTTGCGCTTACAGAAGGAAGGTAATTTCTCTGGGCAATTTTAAGACTAGAATCCTGAAGCTGTTTTGAATATTCATTCTGAATTACCTGCAGATTGTGCTTTACCGCATAGTCTACACATTCACGCAAAGACCATTTCTGCTGAGCGCTTAATCCCGCAAAGGCTAATCCCAAAACAATCGTCAAAACTTTTTTCATAAGGAAATATTTAATTTTTTTTCAAATGTAACCGTTATTTTCAAATTCTTTTTCAATAAAAAAAGTTTGCAAACAGCGATTTCAAATTGGCTTTTTTAGCATTAGACGTAAAGATTGCAAAAAAGTTACAGATTTAGAAAATTATTGTTTCATTTTAATGAAAGTTTTGAGAATTTTGCATCATGACAAACGCACAATATCAGGAAGCCGTAGAATGGCTTTTCGTTCAGGCGCCAAACTATCAAAGAGATGGGCAAAAAGCGTACAAACCAGGACTGGAGAATATCTCAAGACTCTGCGCTTTTTTTAACAACCCACAAGATAAAATAAAATGCATTCATATTGGGGGAACCAATGGAAAAGGGTCTACCAGCAATATGCTTTCTTCGGTTCTTCAGGAGTCGGGTTATAAAACAGGACTGTATAATTCTCCGCATCTTATTGATTTTACCGAGCGCATTAAAGTAGACGGTAAAAATTGTGATAAAGAATTTGTCTATCATTTTATTTTAAAACTACAAACGCTTCCCGAAGATATACTTCCTTCTTTTTTTGAATTTACTACAATTATGGCGTTTGAGTATTTTGCTCAGCAAAAGGTCGACCTTGCCATTATTGAGGTTGGCTTGGGAGGGAGATTAGATTCTACAAATATTATTAATCCTTTGGTTGCAGCGATTACGAATGTACAACTCGATCATCAGAATATTTTAGGAAACACGATCGAAGAAATTGCCTACGAAAAAGCAGGAATTATAAAAAATGATACGCCCATAATTTTCGGTGACGATAATGAAATAGTAAAAAATATTATTAAATCTAAAGCAGCTAAAGAAAACGCTTCATTTATTGATGCTTCTTTATTAAAAACCGAGTTAAAATCTGATCTGAAAGGAAATTACCAAAATAAAAACATTAAGGTTGTCTTAAGCCTAATTGAAGAGTTGCAAAAACTCAATTATAATATCTCCGATAAAAATATTGAAACCGGACTCTTGAACGTTCATAAAAACACAGGGTTCATCGGTCGTTGGTTTGAATTTTCTCATAATCCTCTGACTATTTGTGACACCGCACACAATCAGGCAGGTTTAGAATCTGTTTTTGAGCAACTGAATGCCATTGAAAAACGCAAACATGTTATTTTAGGGTTCGTCAATGACAAAAACATTGATGATGTAATGGGTTTACTGCCTAAGAATTCTGAGTTTTATTTTGCAAACCCATCCATCAACAGGGGAAGACATCCATTAGACTATGAAGATTTACTAAAAAAATCAAAAATAAATTACAAAATTTTTGATTCTGTACAAGAAGCCTATCTTTCTGCAAAACAAGAATGTACGAATGCAGAAATGATTTTTATTGGCGGCAGCAACTTTGTAGTGGGAGATTTTTTAGAAAAAAATTTGGAGATTTCCGAATAAGTCGTATATTTGCACCACTCTAAACGGTAATAACGTTACAGAGGGCGATTAGCTCAGTTGGTTCAGAGCATCTGGTTTACACCCAGAGGGTCGGGGGTTCGAATCCCTCATCGCCCACAAAAGTTCCTAAAACTTTTAAAAATTTAGGGCTCTTAGCTCAGTTGGTTCAGAGCATCTGGTTTACACCCAGAGGGTCGGGGGTTCGAATCCCTCAGGGCCCACAAAAACTCTCAGGTTATTCTGAGAGTTTTTATTTTTTTACATACTCTCAAAATCTTATGGGGTATTTTATTTTGGGATCAATCTCAAAAGTTGGGGACTAGGCAAAAAGTTTAGACAACCTGAACAGAAAAAATGCTTTATCCCGCACACCTCTTAATTGCAATCTGAAGTTTTTTATTTTCGCATTGAAAGACTCGGCGGAAGCATTCGTGCTTCTTCTTTCAAAATAATTGAGAATCTCATTGTAATGATTCATTATGGTTTTTCTGAGCACCGAGAAAGCTTTAAATCTTGATTCTTCCACCTCTTTGAACCAATGTGCCAGTTTCAACATTGCAACGGATTTTTGAATGTTTTGGTTGTAAATTTTCCTCAAGCCATCAGATAAATTGTACGCTTTTTCTAAATCAGGATATTGCGAGAATAAGATTTCAGCTCGCTGATTTTGCGATGCAGTCCATTTTTCTCTGGTTTTGTAGAGTAAATACCTGCTTCTTGCCAAAAGTTGCTTTCGGGTATCGCCATTTTCAAAAGTTTCAATCCCGGGGTTGTTTTTCTTTTCTTTTGCTTCCATGAGCAGGTTGTTTTCTTGCTCAATAGCTTCCCAACGGTGGCTTATCCTTAATTCCTGCAACGCTTCTATGGCTAATTTCTGGACATGGAATCGGTCGATAATTTGTGTGGCATTGGGAAAACATCTTTTGGCGATGAGCTTCATAGAACCTGCCATATCCAAAGTAATTCCTTTTACATTTAACCTTAGTTTTTTGTTGATTTTTAAGAGATATTCTATTACGGTATCACTGTTGGTTCCTTTGATAATGGCGACAATACTGCCTTTTCTGCCCCTTGCTTTTTTGGAGGTCAGAACAGTGTACAATTCGCCATCAGAAAGAGCAACTTCATCGAGAGATAGGTGGTGTGAGAGGTTTTCGGGATAGAGAATCCAATCCTCGGCGTGTGATTTTTGTTTCCAGTTTTTAAAATTGCTGATGCTTTGCTTGTATTGCCTTTGAAATTTCCTGCCATCCACGCCATACATCTCGCCAATGGTTTTACAGGGAAGCGCTTTAGTATCGGCTGATTTTTTTTAAGAACTCGGCAAAATCCTGTGTCATGCGGGTTCCTTTGGCAATGAGATTCCAATCTCTTTGGATGATGTTGCCGGTTTTTGTATCGGTCCATCTTCTGCGTTTGATGTGGAGTTTTACTGTTTTTCCACGAAGAGGAAAATCGTCAACGGTAATTTCCGGAACAAAACCTTTTGACTGCAATAACAGAGAAGAAAATTCTTTCGGAGCTGTATTTTTCTCGTCAAAGTAAATGTGGACGATTTTGTTTTCTTCTTCAACTTTTACAATCTCAAAATGCTCAATCAAGAGTTCAGGTAAAAATAATTTGAGGAGTTCGGCATCGTTTAACATTCCACAAAATTATCAATATTTTTTTTATCCCCAAGTTTTGAGATTGATCCTTATTTTGCTTTCTTGAGCATCAATCCAAGCTTATATAAATCTAAAAACTTCAGATTAGGATTTCTGGAAAGCAGATTCTTTTTTAGAAATTTTTCAAATAAAGAAAACAAAATTAAGCCAGGATATTTTAATCCTTTTTTACAAACTAACTGATATGCTTTCACCAATTTAATTTCCGCTAATTTTTGGCTTAAATCATAGTCTTTCAGCATGAGTAAAAGACTTTCTACAGATTCTTCAACTTTCCTCAAATAAACATTTCCATCTTCTACATCATTATTATAAATCGGATTATCAATATGAATCACAGGAATTTTTGCTGATTTTAAATCCATTGAAAATACTAAATCTTCATAGCCATATTTCCGGAGATCAGGATTAAATTTAATTCTATTAAAAACATCTCTTTTTATAAGAAAATTATTCGTCTGAAAACTTAAATAAGGCTTTATTTTTCTCTTTTCTAAGGGTAAATTTTCTCGTTCTACAGCAAACCTCCATCTTAAAATATGCTTTTGTGAAGAAGGTTTTTCCGAAACCGTTCTTCCACCATAAATAACAGCTGCATCAGAATTTTCATTTAAAAAATCGACATAGTTTTGAAGAAAATTTGTAGAAATAATTTTTCCGTCACAATCTAAAAATAGAAGGTACTCAGTTTTCGAATAATCCAAAAATAAATTTCTTATTCGAGATCTTCCAATATTTTTTTCAAGTAAAATAAATTGACCTACCTGATTATTGAGCTCATTATTTATTTGTTTGAATCCTTCGTCCGACCCATCATCAATAAGAATAATTTCTGCATCGATTGAATGGCTTGCTATTTCTCTCTTAAGGTCATAAACCAATTCTCTTACATCAAAATTATAAACCGGAATGCATATAGAGATTTTCATTAAGCTAGATTTTTTCGATGATCTTTTGCACATTGAGCTCTTCTAAACAAGCCCAATCGCCACGGAAACATTCTTTGTCCCCAAAAACAGAACATGGGCGACAAGTAAGGTCAGTAATCTGAACAACATCATCTTCACTTTGCCCGAATCCCAAAAACCCTGCGTAAGGATGAGTAGAGCCCCAAATAGAAACACAACGGGTTCCTACAATACTCGCAAGATGCATATTAGCTGAATCCATCGAAATCATTACTTCAAGTTGAGAAATCCTATTCAGTTCTTCTGAAAGATTGAGTTTTCCTGCCAGACTTTTGGTATTGGGAATCTGTTTTTCCCAACTTTCGAGGGTTTCTGTTTCTTTTTTCCCGCCTCCGAAAAAATAAACTGTATTTTTTTCTGCTAAAATTTTTACGAACTCAAAAGACTTTTCCAAAGGAAGCATTTTTCCTTTATGCTGAGCGAACGGTGCAAAACCAATTCCTGATTTTTGACTTGCTTTGGGTCTTAATTGATGCGAAAGCTCGACCTTAAAACCCATATCTCGAAAAACATCGGCATATCGCTCTACAGTCTTTTTAAGCTGAATTTTATTTAAATTCCAAACATCGGTAAGATATTCTTTTTCCTCTTTTCCTTTATTGATTTTAAAAACCTTTAAGCCTTTTCTTATATAAATCTTATCTAATATTTTTGAACGGATAACATCATGCAGATCAGCAACGTAATCTGGTTGATACAATGTAAGCAATTCTTTCCCCAACCGTCTGATTCCCAGGAAACCTTTATAATCATCAAGATCTATCCCATGAAATATAACGTTCGGAATATCAGCAAATAAGCTATCAAAATTACTCCTCGAAACCATTACAATTTCAACCTCCGGATTTTGCTCCAAAAACTCCCGGAAAACAGGCACAGTCATAGCGACATCACCAAATGCGGAAAAACGGTATGCTAGAATTCTGGTCAAAACTAAGATTTCAGTTGGTATGCGACTGCATAAAATTTGATTTGCTTGGTCATCGCCATCAATCCGTTGGCTCTGGATGGCGATAAAAATTCCTGTAAACCGATCTCAGAAATAAATTCAAAATCAGAATCAAGAATTTCCTGGGTAGAATGACCACTGTAAATGCTTACGAGCAAAGAGACAATTCCTTTTGGGAGAATTCCGTCAGAATCTGCATTGAAAAATAGTTTTCCATCTTTAAATTCAGCATCAATCCAAACCTTGCTCTGGCAACCCTTGATCAGATTATCATCTTTTTTCTTGTCCTCCGGAAGCCCCTTCAGTTCTTTGCCCAAATCTATGATATACTCATATTTCTGTTCCCAGTCTTCAAGAAACGCAAACTCGTCGATTATTTCCTGCTGTTTTTCTTTAATGGTCATTTCTATACTTTCTTTCTGCAAAGATAGCCAATTTTGAAAAGATAATTTAACAGAAACTATTTTCAATTATTTTAAAAGCAAGGATAAACTAAATATTCATTATTCAACATATTTTTAAACAAATACAAAAGTTCCTTTTTATTTTTGAATATGTCTATTCATTCGTTAAAATTTAATGCAACAATATTGATGATAATTTGATCATCTTAATTCTAAACAGTTTATCGTTTTGACGCTTTTTCAAAAACTCCTAATAATTTAGTCTCCTCATTTTCCCAGCAAAGAACTTCAGAAGCTTTTTGTAATTCAGATTGATAATTTATTCTTCCTTTATCTAGAACTAAATGTATTGCTGCAGCAATATTCTTCGGCTCATGATTTTCAATGATTTCGCCAACATTGAACTGATTTTTAATATTTAACATTTCCGGAAGTGGAGATAAAATTAAAGGAACTTTAGCCTGAATGCAGTCTAAAACCTTATTTGGTAATGAAAACTCATAGCTTTCGCCCCCATTTTCTTCTATACTCATCCCGACATCAGCAGTCAATGTGATTTTTCTTAAATCATCCGGAAGTAATTTCCCTAAAAACTGAACTTTATCCCGAAGGTTTTCCTTTAAAACTAAATCTTCATATTCTTTTTTCATAGGTCCGTCTCCTGCAATTTTAAAAATAACATTTTCAAGATGATGCATTGCCAAAATGGCTTTATCAATACCACGGAAAGGATTAATTGCGCCTTGATATAAAATTATTTTAGGATTATTTGACGGAATATCTATTGAGAAATCAATTTTTCTTGGTGCGTTTTGAACGACAACAGGTTCAATTCCATATTTATTATGAAACCACTTTGTATAACTTCCGCTTGCCGTAATCATGAATTCCAGATTCGGAACGATTTTATTCTGCAGATAGCGCCATAACTTTTGAGACATTTTTCCTTGTACAGCAGGCATTTCAGAGAAGATCTCGTGACTGTCGAATATCAAAGGAATATTCAATTTTTTAGCTAAAAGATAATTAGGCAGTAACGCATCCAAATCATTGGCATGAAGAATAGTATTCTGATCTGCTTTTTTATAAAGCTCCCAATAAAGTTTCCAGTTAAACTCAAAATAAGCGGTTTTTAATGTTTTAGAAACAAGATGTATTCTTGAAAAAGGATATGGTCGGGTCATTGCTTCTTCCCCACCCCAATTGTTACCAATTAACTCAACTTTATATCCGTTTTCGTGTAGTGTTTTACAAACTTTTTCGATTCTCTGATCGGTGTAAAGGTTACTAAAAGCAGAAGTCAATATTTTTTTTTGAGCCATTATTTCTTCTTTGCTGTCACTAAATGATAAATCTGTACAAAACAGATAATTGCGTTGGGAATAATCACCGGCCAAAGCATTCCGCTGAAAATTCCGTAGATGACAAAACAGATACACCCTATCAAATTGACAATCCTGATCTTGGTTAAATCTTTAAGGATGAAACTCAAAACGATAAAAACTGAAGCAGCATAACCAATATAATTGACGATCTCAGAACTCATGAGGGATATTTAAGGATAACAAACTTAGTCATTTTCAATAAGATAAAAAATATTTTTCTGCCATAAAGTCATTAATTGTTTTTTGGTAAAATATTTGTAATTTAGATATTGAATATAAAGCAATTCTGCTTTTATTCTAACGAGATATATTATGGATTATAAGTTTTCACAAGGTTTGAGCCAAGTGTTCAAGCAAAGCAAAAATGAAGCTAAGAGGCTGAAAAGTGAATTTCTTAATACAGAACATCTACTTTTAGGTATTATAAAAACAGAAAACTCTGCAAAAGAAATCCTTCAAGGGCTTAATGCCGATTTAACACAAATCAGAAGAAAAATTGAAACTTTAAATACAGCAAGTCTAAATCCTATTTCTGAGGAAGTCACCAATATTTCATTCACCAAAATGGCAGATCACTCCATTAAGCGTGCGGAGTTAGAATGCAGACAATATAAAAGTAACGAGATCAATACCGTACATTTGTTATTGGGCATTCTATATAAATATGAAGACCCTACTTCAAGTATTTTAGGAGCTTATGACATTGATTATGAAGGAGTTTCAAGAGAATATCAGACAATGCTTAAAAATTCTGGCCAAGCACCTCAAAATTCGGCTTACGATGATGATGATGACAGAGAAGAATTTGAGCAGATGAGAAAACCTACAGGAAATTTGGGCTCTTCAAAAAGTAAAACGCCAACCTTAGATAATTTTGGTAGAGATCTTACTTCTTTGGCAAGAGACGGAAAACTAGACCCTGTAATCGGTCGTGAGAAAGAAATCGAAAGAGTTTCACAGATTTTGTCAAGAAGAAAGAAAAACAATCCGCTTTTGATTGGTGAACCTGGTGTTGGTAAATCTGCCATCGCTGAAGGTTTGGCTTTACGAATTCAGCAGAAAAAAGTTTCAAGAGTTCTTTATGGTAAAAGAGTAATTACTTTGGATCTTGCAAGTTTAGTTGCCGGAACAAAATACCGTGGTCAATTTGAAGAAAGAATGAAGGCCATCATGACGGAACTTGAAAAAAATCGTGATGTCATTTTATTTATTGACGAGTTGCATACGATTGTTGGAGCGGGAAGTTCTACAGGAAGTTTAGACGCTTCAAATATGTTTAAACCGGCTTTAGCAAGAGGAGAAATTCAATGTATTGGTGCTACAACTCTAGACGAGTACCGTCAGTATATTGAGAAAGACGGAGCTTTAGAAAGAAGATTCCAGAAAGTAATGGTGGAGCCGACTTCTATCGATGAAACGATTCAGATTTTGAATCAGATTAAAGATAAATATGAAGAGCATCACAATGTAGTTTATACAGAAGAAGCAATTTTGGCTTGTGTCAATTTGACATCAAGATACATTACAGATCGATTTTTACCGGACAAAGCTATTGATGCGATGGATGAAGCAGGATCTCGTGTTTACATCAAAAACATGAAAGTTCCTACTGCCATTATCGATTTTGAAAAGAAAATTGAAGACATCAAAGAATTGAAACAAAAAGCAGTAAAAGCTCAGGATTATCTGGAAGCAAGAAAGCTGAAGGATGAAGAAGAGCGATTACAAATGGAGCTAAACTCTGCCCAGGATCAATGGGATAAGGATGTAAAAGAGAAAAAAGAAACCGTATCTGAAGAAAGTGTTGCAGAAGTAGTTTCTATGATGAGCGGTGTTCCTGTAACTAAAGTCGGTAAAAATGAGCTTGATAAATTGGCTCAGATGGACGACAATATGAACGGAAAAGTAATTGGACAGGAAGATGCGGTAAGAAAGGTTGTAAAATCGATCCAAAGAAACAGAACTGGACTGAAAGATCCTAACCGACCAATCGGAACATTTATTTTCCTTGGAACAACCGGTGTTGGTAAAACTGAGCTTGCAAAAGTGATGGCAAGAGAACTTTTTGATTCTGATGAAGCATTAGTTCGAATTGACATGAGTGAATATATGGAGAAATTTGCCGTTTCAAGATTAGTGGGTGCGCCTCCGGGATACGTTGGATACGAGGAAGGTGGACAATTAACCGAAGCTGTAAGAAGAAAACCTTATGCAGTCGTTCTTTTGGATGAGATTGAAAAAGCTCACCCGGATGTATTTAATATTCTTCTGCAAATCTTGGATGAAGGTCACGTTACCGACAGTTTAGGTAGAAAAATTGATTTCAGAAATACAATTATTATTCTTACTTCAAACATCGGTACAAGAGATATCAAAGATTTCGGAGACGGAGTAGGTTTCGGAACCAATGCAAAGAAAACAAATACAGATTCACGAGCAAGAAGTACAATAGAAAGTGCCCTTAAAAAAGCATTTGCACCAGAATTCCTTAACAGAATTGATGATATTGTGATCTTCAACTCTCTTGAGCAAAACGATATTAAGAGAATTATCGATATCGAGCTTAATAAACTTTACACAAGACTTGATAAATTAGGCTACAAAGTTGAATTAACTGAAGAAGCCAAAGATTTCATCTCTGAAAAAGGTTGGGATAAAGACTTTGGAGCAAGACCACTGAAGAGAGCTATTCAGAAATATATTGAAGATTTATTGGCAGAAATGCTTGTAAACAAACAATTAACTGAAGGCGAAACAGTAACTTTAGGTCTTAATGAAGCTAAAGACGGATTAGAAGGAAAAACTCACAAAACTAAAAAGTCTGCTGAGAAATCATCTCAATAATCAATTTTTAATATAAATAATGAAAGCATCGGGATATTCTCGATGCTTTTTTTGTCAATCACATAGACAACATACGTTTTCACAGACAATGCTGTTGAAAAATTAGGCTAATTACACTTAAATCCGCTCAATCAGTAAAATCTGTGAGAAAGACTTCTTCGAAATCAAAGTAATATCACAAATTCATGCTCAAGCATCTGTGATAATCTGTATAATCTGTGGGAAAATCTTAAAGTCCAACCACAAAACCAACACTAGGAATCAATCCACCAGAAAAAACGCTGCTGTTTTCTTTATACAAAACATTATACATCAATCCGATCTGCATAAAAGAATTATTCCCGATTTGTTGCATATATCCGCCTCCTAAATAAAGAGCCGTTTCCTGCTGATCGTCTTTATAGTCATAAAATTTATTTTCATAATTGATGAAAAAATGCTGCAGATTCCCGCTTACAAAGAAAGATCTGGCAAAATAATAATTCACAAACGGACCAAAACCGAACATTGTCGATTTATAATAATCTGAAGTCTGCCAGGAAACGCTTCCAATCAAACCTGCTTCCAAATCGTTTGTCAGCCGGTAACCAACTCTGGGTGCAACCTGCAAATTAAAATAAGAATTGCTACCGAAACCAACGCCTAAACCACCACCGAAAGTCCATTTATTGGTTTCAGCGGTTGGTGTACCTATTGCAACTTGAGAAAATGACAATCCGGAAATCAGGATGAATGAAGAAATAAATAGTTTTTTCATATTAAATATTTTACTTGGTGAAAGTTAAGCAACGATCTTGTGATACTATCGTTTTTATCAATGCATAAAATTATCATTTTTTTTGTGAATAGGATTATCGTAATTTTGCCGCTCAACTAAGAACTCCCGTTAAGAGTTTCGTAAAATTGAATTAAATGAAAGTAGTAGTAGGCCTCTCCGGAGGTGTAGATTCGAGTGTTACAGCGTATTTGCTGCAGCAACAAGGTCACGAAGTTGTGGCTTTATTTATGAGAAACTGGAACGATGCTTCGGTAACTTTAGAAGACGAATGTCCGTGGATTGAGGACAGCAATGATGCTTTGATGGTTGCCCAGAAACTGGGAATTCCGTTTCAGGTGATTGATATGAGCGAACTTTATAAAGAACGTATCGTCGATTATATGTTTGATGAATATCAGAAAGGAAGAACTCCGAATCCTGATGTTTTGTGCAACAGAGAAGTGAAATTTGATGTTTTTATGAAGACCGCAATGTCTTTAGGTGCTGATAAAGTGGCAACTGGACATTACGCAAGAGTAGATTCTACTTTTGATGAAAACGGAAAAGAAATTTTTCATTTGTTGGCAGGAAAAGACAATAATAAAGATCAGTCTTATTTTCTTTGTCAGCTGAATCAGGATCAATTGTCAAAAGCTTTATTTCCAATCGGTGAATTGACGAAGCCTGAAGTAAGAGAAATTGCCAAAGAAATTGGTTTGGTAACGGCTGATAAAAAAGACTCTCAAGGACTTTGCTTTATCGGAAAGGTAAGCCTTCCTCAATTTTTACAACAGCAATTGATTCCTAAAGAAGGTGAAATCGTAGAGATTTTCAAAGATTCTCCGCTTTTTTCACAGGAAGCTCCAAGCTTTTCATCTAAAGAGGAAGAATTAGAATTTTTAAGTCAAAAAATTAATTATAAAAAAGCTGACGGAAAAGTAATCGGAAAGCACCAAGGCGCTCAATTTTTCACGATCGGACAAAGTAAAGGACTAGGAATAGGCGGACATAAAGAAAGTTGCTTCATTGTGTCGAGAGACATGGAAAACAATATTATTTTTGTCGGTGAAGGTCACAGCTTCCCTGGATTGCATAAAAAAGCGCTGAAAATAGATAATGCTGAACTGCATTGGGTACGTGAAGATTTAAGATTAAAAAATGGAGAATCAATGGAAGTAATGGCGAGATTCCGTTACAGACAAGAACTTCAGAAAGCTACCATTTATCAGTTTGAAAACAGTTTTTTTGTAGAATTTGAGAATCCTCAATCTGCAATCGCTGAAGGACAATTTGCAGCCTGGTATATTGATGATGAATTGATCGGAAGCGGAGTAATTTCGTAATTTAATATTGAAAAGATTATTTTTAAAGCAAAGACTTAATTTTTTAAGCTTATTATTTTGAGGAGCAAAAAATGGCGACAAGTCGCTGATGAAGCTTGAATAAAGCCAATACCTCTGTTTCTTAAAAAGGAAAAAAGTTTTCTGTAACATATTTCTGATTGTGATACTTACTCAGTAAATAACAATTAAAAATATTTATCATGAAAACGACTTTAAAAATCAGTACGCTTACGTAAACCAAATTTTAATTGCGATAGTTTCTGCGACTTTAGGTTACAATCTTTATCAGGAAATCGTACATCCAGAAAATTCAAGATTAACGCTAAGCATTATCTTGGTGGTTTTAACTTATATTATGGTTGAAAAATATGGTTATAAACCGGAAAAAGAAATTCAGAAATAATTATAAACAGAGGTTTGAAGAGATTCAGGCCTCTCTCATTTTAAAAGATCTAAGCCACCAACCAGTCTTTAAAATCTTTTACCCTTTCACGGCTCACTGTAATTTCTTCCTTTGGCTGAAAATTCAGCTCCACTTTATAATTGGGCGAAGTATGAATATTTTTTATAAAATCTGAGTTGATAATAAACTGCCTGTTGACACGAAAAAATTGCTTATCATCAAGCACATCAGTTAATTCATCTAAAGTAAATTCTGAAGGATATACCCGATCCTGAGTCTGCAGATAAACAATTTTATTTTCACTGAAAAAACAGCTGATTTCAGACGTCTGTACAATTTTTAAATTATAACCGATCTTCACCAGAATTCTTGAAAGTGTAGATTTTTCTTTTTTAATTAACTGCTTTATTTCTTGTGAATTAACCGACTCACCGGAAGGAATAAATGATTTGAATTTTTCGATTGCTCCGGCAAGATCTTCTTCCATGATTGGTTTTAAAAGATAATCGATGCTGTTGAGTTTAAAAGCCTTCAAGGTGTACTGATCAAAAGCTGTGGTATAAATAATAAAAGCTTTTGTAGAAATTTTCTCAAAAATATCAAACGAAAGACCGTCTCCCAAAACGATGTCTGAAAAAATAAGTTGCGGATGTTCATTTTCAGAAAACCAAGTCACTGCTTCTTCTACAGATTCAAGATTGGCAACTAATTGCAAATCAGGAAAAAGACTCAACATTCTTTCTAGTTTTCTTGCTGCAGGTTTTTCGTCTTCGATGATGACTGTTTTAATCATTAATTGGCTTTTAAGTTTAATTTTAAATAAAAATAATTAAATCTCTTTTAGTTTTAAAAATTAATCGGCTTTTTGCTTTTATTAAGTTCTTCATCTAAAATTTGATTTTCCCACTCGGCATCAAATATAAAAAGATTTACAGCTTTTACTCCTAAAATTATTGCCCATACTGTGAGAATAAACCATCCTTGAAAACTGTGGATTGTTCCATTATCTTTAATAAAATTTCTAATAAGAATAAATCCGGCAACGATCGTAAACCACATGCAGTTTTTATAGAATGATTTTAGGCCTTTTACTCTTTGTTGTGCGCTGTTATAATTCATTTTATTACGTTTTAAAGTTTATTAATTAAAGTGATTTTGAATTTCTTTTCTCCTCCTCCATCAATTCTCTTATTTTTTTCTCTTCCCAGTTTTTACCGATTCCAAAAGTACTTACGGCATGTAAAGTAAGGCCTAATCCCCATCCTAACATTGGCCAATAAAACCATAAATGACCAGGTGATGTCAAAAGATTTAGAATCAACAAAAACGGAATAACCAAACAGTAAGAAGTAAGATTTCCATAAAACCCTTTCAGATCTTTTACTCTTTTTGCTGCTTTTTTGTACGCTAAGTTTTCTCTGTTTAATGATAAATTTTCCATGATCTTTTATTTCTTTAAATTACTATTTGTTTGTTTTCTTGAGTCAAATTTAGGTCGATTAGCTTCCTCAAATCAACTTTATATTACTGAACTGTGGAAAATATTGACTGAACAGCAAAAATCCCGACTCAACGGAAATCGGGATTTTATTTTATGTTTTTAAAAACTATCTTTTTAATTAATATACAAATGGAATCAGCTTTTTTGTTGTCCGTTTATATTCCAAATATTCATTTCCAAATTGTTGTATCAAAGCCTGTTCTTCTACTTTAATTCGATATAAAAATGCTGAAAATGTAGGCACAAAAGTAATAAACAGAGAAAACCAATTATTTAGAAATAATCCCAAACCCAGAAAAGTGAGAAGTGCAAACGAGTAAGAAGGATGCCTTACAAACCTGTAAAAACCTTCTTTTTTGATCTGATGATCTTCTTTAATGGAAACATCTACCGTGAAAAATTTCCCAAGAGATTTAATGATCATCCAACGGAAAAGCACTCCCGTCACAATTAAAATTTCACCTAAATATAAAATCCAATATTGGTTCCTGATATGAAAAGAAGTCAGTTTAGAAACCATTACTGCCAAAAAAACTGACGGAATAATAACAACCCACAAAATATTGAGTGTAGACTTATCTTTCTTTTGGTCATTTATTTCTGATTTAAATTTTTGCTTGTAGTAAATTTCGCTCAAAAACCATCCAGCAATAGAACTGTAAAAAAGCAGATATAATGCATTCATTTCACTTATTTTTATCCATAAATTCCTGAATCTTCTTTTCTTCCCATCTTTTCACAAAATTTATTTTAGGAAAATAAACCACAAA
Organism: Chryseobacterium indoltheticum; assembly: GCF_003815915.1. NCBI lineage: Bacteria > Pseudomonadati > Bacteroidota > Flavobacteriia > Flavobacteriales > Weeksellaceae > Chryseobacterium > Chryseobacterium indoltheticum. The sequence continues at coordinate 330,148 of NZ_CP033929.1, read as the reverse complement.
CGCATGCGCAATAAGCCCTATTCCCCAAAATGTTGCCGTAAAGAAATTTTTAAATTGAAAATAGCTTTCTCCCGGTTTCAAATTGGTATAATTATACCAAACAATCAAGAGATTCACAGTAATATAGGCAAATAAATGCCCATAAAAACCTCTTAATCTTTCTACTTCTTTTTTCGCCCGCTGATATCGGATATCATTTTCGTCAAATTTTTCCATTGTCTCTGTTTTTGTTCATAATTTCTCTGATTTTCTTTTCCTGCCACGATTCTCCTACTCCAAAAACCTGAAATGCGTGAGTCGCTACACCAATTCCCCAACCCAGTAAAGGAAACCAAAACCAGTGATTGCGGCTGTTTGTAGTAAGATTGATAAAAATTAAAAAAGGAATAACAATACAATAAGAAATCAGATTAGAATAAAATCCTTTGATTTCCTCTACTCTCTTTTTGGCTTTTTTATACGCCTTGTCTCCATCTTCTATTTTTTCAAATACAATCTTCGGTTTACCTAATAAAATCGGAAGCTTTACTTTAAAATAATCTTCAGATTTTTCAATAAAAACATTCTCTTTTGTAAGCAAAGCGTACCGCTGAACAATATTTGCCAAACCTATTCCTGCGCTTTCTTTGATCAATTCTCTCGCCTGAAGATTGTTTTCTATACACAACGTATTGTTTTCAGAAAACACTTTGATCAATAACGGTTTTGAAGACGTTGCAAAATTATGTTTGATACAATTCTCCAAAAGCAATTGCAATGAAAGCGGAACAACAAATTTTCGTAAATCTTCTTTTTCAACAATAAATTCAAAATCTACGCTGTCTTCAAACCTTGTTTTTAGTAATTCGCAATAAGTTTTGGCAAATTCTATTTCTTCTTCCACCGTCACCAATTCTTTATCTTTCTGCTCCAAAACATATCTGTAAATCTTTGACATTGAAGCAGTAAACTTCTGTGCCTGATTTGGGTTTTCGTCTATTAATGAGCTTAAAACATTTAAAGAATTAAAAAGAAAATGCGGATCCAGCTGGTTTTTTAAGCTTTCAAACTGTGCATTGGCAGATTTTGCGATAAGTTTCTGTTCTACAACTTCTTTTTTAGTGTTCTTTTTAAGCTCTTCCATAAAGCCTTTCGCATGCAGAAAAGCAGAGATCAGCAATGCAACATTGATCATAAACCAATTGGTAAAATTGTATTTCCCTGAGAAAAACATTTCCGCTGTAGCCTCTTTTTGGATGATCACAAAATTGATGTAGTTGCAGAAATACACCAGAATAAAATTGGCAATAAGAATGGAAACGATGCTTAAAACAGCTCTTTTGGTCGTCGCTTCAGACCACGGCATTTTCTTGTTGAGAAAATCGTTAATCAAGCCATTTCCGATTCCTATCACAAAAGAATACATCGCCGAAATAAGCAAAGTAAGCGAGAAATTCTCAAGATTTTTTTCTTCTGTCGAAAGGAAAAAGAAAATCAGGGTGGTTGCCAAAGACACCCAAAATAAAATGATAAAATCTTTACGTTTCATTGTTCAAATTATACTTCAAAAGTAGCTTTTATTAAATTCTGCGAAATTTTTCCTTACTGAATGGTTATTTTTATGTTCCGAACTGTAGTAAAACTTTTTACATGTTCATATTTAATCTGATAAACATTATGTTTGTCATTCTGAAAAGAATCTAAACAAACGTTGTAGAGATGCTTACAGCATGACAAACACACTTAAAAAAATAGATAATAAGAACTATTCGCAACCTCCAAAACTTTTTTATAATCTTAAAACCTTTTCAGCGTTTGAAATACTGAAAGTGTTTAATTCTAAATTTTTTAAGGAGTTATTTTTTAAACAAAACTATTTTGCTTTTTCCAATCCAATAAAATACGCTGCTTCCTCTTTCCCCCAATTCGGTTCTAAACTTGTTTTTGGTTTAAACGAATTAAATTTTTCCAAAGCAGCTTTAAACAGTTCCATTCCTTTTATTTTGCTTCCTCCATATTGTTCTGGTGTAAAGTAAATATCTTCCGCTTTTATAAGCGTCACTCTTGGATTATTTGGATTAAATTTTTCAGCTTTATTAAGTTCATCCTGAGCTTTCATTCCAAAAGTCATGTATCTTTCCTGAGGATTCACCATCATTTTTAATGAATAAACCATTTTTTGAAGCAAATGAATTTCAGAATTTTCTTTTTCAACACTTTCTGCAGCGTCAATAAATTTCTGAGCCTGATCTGCGACAGCATCCAATTCCTGCATTTTTCCTTCTCTCATCAACACTCTTCCTTTTTGGATGTAAGCAAAAGCAGCATAATAATTCGGTAACCATTTTGTGGTTTCTTTCTCAGCAATTCTCTGAAAATCGTTGGCTAAAGCCTGGAAATCTTCCGGTGTTTTACAGGTTTCGATTTTAGCAATCTTTTCGGTCATTACTTTTTCATAATTAGCCTGAGCAAAAGATAATAAACTCATACAAGCTAAAGCAAAACTTAAAATGTATTTTTTCATAATTTCTAAATTGTTTAATGTTATTTTTTATTTAAAGATATTTTTTTTACCGCAAAAGAGACAAAAGATTTTATTATTGTTTTAGTTTTTTAAAAGCTAACAAAACAACATTAAAGGTTTACTTTTTGTAACCTTTTATAATCCTTTTTTCAATCACTTCTTTTGTATCTTTTGCGGTTTAAAAGAATTAAAGGTTATTATTAATTGCATCCTGAGTTTTATCGACTCCAAAACTGATAAACATCCCCACAAAAACAAACGTATTGACTGGTGGAACAACTGCAGAGCTTCGGCTTCCGTTTTGTGAAAAATTGTATCCGTAAACGTTTTTATTTCCTAAAATATTTGAGATGCTTAAAACGAAAATAGTAAATGCTTTTGAGTCTTTTTTACCAATATTCGGAAGATAATTAAAGCTTAAATTCAAAGCGTTGTAATCTTTCAGCCTTCCTTCGTTTCGGATAATGTTTTTATCATTTTGTGTCACGATGTCGTAATAAGGTCGCCCTTTTGCGTATGTATAAGAAAGATTCACTCCGGTTTTCCATTCCGGGATAAATCTTTTGGCAACTACGGAAATGGTATGTTCAGCCGCAAAACTGGGTTTTAAACTTACAGGATAATTCAGGAAATCTCTTTTAGAATTCAGGAACGAATAACTGATCCAGTAATCGATATTTTCAAATGTTTTTTTGTCTCTCCAAAACACTTCAAGCCCTTTTGCAAAACCGTTTCCGTTATTATTAAAAGCTGTTTGTACTTGCTGATTCTGGTTGCTGTTCGGGACAATATTCTGAGTTTTAATCAATTCATCATATTTTTTATAAAAAGCTTCAAATCTCAAGCTTCGTCCTTCTGTCGACCTCTGAACCTGAAAAATATAATGTTGTGATTTTTGAAAATCTAAATCTGCAGAAGAGTTAATGTATTTACTTTCAGGATTTTGGAAGAACAATCCGTAAGCGAAAGAGGTTGTCCAGTCTTTTGCCAAACGATAAGCCAAAGCAAAACGTGGTGCCAAATTATTTTTATTCAGATAAGAAGAATTTTCGGCTCTGACTCCAATTTTCGCAGATAAATTGTTGCTGAAACCCAAATCTGTTTCCAAAAAACCGGAAGAAATCAAATCACGATAGTTTTTATTGACTTCGCCGAAATTCAGTTTTTCATTGGCATAATTCAATTCAAATCCGCCTCGCAAAGCGCTTATTTTATTAATTTTCCTGTCGATAACTGCTTTAAAATTGATATAATTTCCGTCATTTAATAATTCTGTTTTTTCCGATTCAATTTGATTGGTTTCTGTCGAAAAATTTAAATCTGACTGATTGTAAGAATACGAAGCACTTGTATTGAAAAGATACTTCCCGAATTTTTGCTTGAAAGACAAATTATGGTAGGTATTTTCACCTTTTAATCTTACTAATGCAAAATCATATCCCGGTTCTAAACTTTCGGTTTTTACGCCCATTCTATTCGTGTCAAACATTCCGTAGTATTTTAAAAATCCTCCTGATTTTGTTTTGATTCTAAAATTCGCATCACCGTTTAAACCTTGAGGTGCATCAATAAAATTTGTATTAAAATTGAAAATTTTCTGCATTAAATTTAAATTTGAATATCCCAAAGTTGCGCCGTAAGAATAGTTTTTATTGTCACCTAATTTCTGGAAACCTCCATTTAAAAATATCGGTGAAACCCCGAAATCATAAGAACTTTGGTCGGGAAGATCTACACTTTCCAACATCAATGCTCCGGAAAGAGCCTGGCCGTACAACGCAGAATATCCACCGCTGGAAAATATATTTCCTTTAAAAAGAGACGTATTGAAACGGTCTCTTCCTGCAATTCCGGGAACAGAGCTTGAAAAATAATTATTGATTAAGCTTCCATCCATAAAAATTTTGGTTTCTGTTCCTGTTCCTCCACGAACGAATAATCCTTCGGTTTCGCCCACTTTCTGTACTCCGGGAAGATAAGTCAGAGCAGAAGAAATTTGTCCGTCGGCTCCGGCCGTTGTGTAAATATCAATCGGTGTCAGTAAAGCGGTTGCTCTTTTTCTGTCGCTTGCCTCGATAGAACCTGCAGAAATCACGACTGCATCTATTTCATTGATTTGTTCCTTTAATTCAGTGTTTACGGAAACGTCTTTATCCTCAATTACAATAGGTTTTTGAACTTCATTATATTTTGGATGCGTGAAGGTTAATATTTGGTTTCCTTTTTCGGAAGTTTCGAAAGAAAAATTCCCGTCGGAATCTGTGGTTGCACCGTCGTAAGTATCTTTTAAAGTAACATTAATCTCGCCTATTCCCTTATTTTTAAAAGTCACCTTTCCGGTGATTTTTGTCTGAGAAAAACTCAGAGCAAAAGAGAAAAAAGAGATGAGAAATAATAGTTTTGTTTTCATAGCTGTTTTAATTCGAATCAAAAATAGGCTGAATTTTTATGCCTTTAAACTTTTTGTTGCTGAGCTGTAGAATTTTGAAACTGAATCGTTTTTTCTGACTTTTATTCTCAAACGATTGCGAAAATGAAGTGATAAAATGTAAAAAATTCGAGTAAGGTTCTTCATAACTGACTTCAAGATCAATCGTATATGTATTTTATAATTTCCAAATTATATTCTGTTCTGAAATTCTTTATTTATCTTTATGATCATAACATTTAAATATTAATTTATGAAACTACAAACTTTAACATTATTAGCAAGTTGCGCTTTATTTGCAGCATCATGCAGTTCTAGCAAAACGTACAACGTTATGGCAAAAAGCGGAACTGAAACCGGAGGAACGGCAAAATTTACTCAAAACGGAAATGAAGTGGTTATGGATTTGGAAGTAACGAATCTTACACCGGGAATTCATGCAGTGCATATTCATGAAAAAGGTGATTGCTCTGCTCCGGATGCAACTTCTGCAGGCGGACATTGGAATCCGGGGAAAAATGACCACGGAAAATGGGGATCTGATCATTTCCATATGGGAGATATCGGAAATCTGGAAGCCGGTGCAGACGGAAAAGCAAAACTGACTTTTAAAACCGATAAATGGTGTCTTGATTGTGTAGACGAATCTAAAAATATCATTGGAAAAGGAATCATCATTCATGCTGATAAAGACGACTTTATGACGCAGCCAACCGGCAATGCGGGCGGAAGAGTGGGATGTATAGAAATTAAATAATCTCTTCCATTCTTAACCAAAAAAAGCGGCGCTAATCTTCGATTAGCGCCGCTTTTTTATAGTATTTATCTTACACTTTAGCTTTCATGTCTGCAACGATATTCATTGCTTCCTCAAGATAAGAGTCTTTTCTGAGATTTTTGATCCACATTTCAGATTTCTTTTTGAAAACCTCATCCTTCTTTTCTCTTTCGATTTCTGCAGGATACATTTCAAATTTTAATCCGTTATCAAATTTTGTCAGTTTCTTAAACTTTTCAATTTGAGATTTTCTGTGCTTCATTAAGTCATTAAACTTGTTAATATTCAATGTAATGGTTTCTTCTTTATCTAATTGCTCTCTCCATTGCGCAGATTCAAGCAACAATTGATAGTTTGCATTTTTTGCCATTCTGTCGTTGCTCGCTTTTTCTAAAGCTTTCACATCAAAATAACTCAGCTTCTGGAAATTTGCACTAGGAATCTTGTCCCAAGCCAAAGCAAAATCATCATATCTTTCCCCAATTTCTGCGTACGTGAAGAAGTCTTTCATCTGAATATCAGAAACAATCCCTTTTCTCTGGTTTGATTCTCCGGTAATTCTGTAGAATTTCTGAATCGTCAGTTTTAAAGATCCAAAATCATCTTCAGTGTTTAAAAATCTGTTTAGATCTACGAAAGTTTGCACCGTTCCTTTACCATAAGATTGAGGCGAACCAACGATAACCGCTCTTCCGTAATCCTGCATTACACCTGCCAGAATCTCTGAAGCAGAAGCCGAAATTTCGTTTTGCATAATCACTAAAGGACCAGTCCACACAGGTGATTCCTGCTTGTTTTTTAACGTCTGAATTTTTCCGTTTCCGTCTTTTACCTGAACATAAGGACCTGCATTCATAAATAATCCCATGATATCACCAACTTCCGTTAAAGAACCACCACCGTTATTTCTAAGGTCTAAAACAATTCCTTCAATATTCTGAGCTTTCAGCTTGATAATCTCGTTTTTGATGTCATCAGAAGCGTTTCTTCCTTTTTCATCCTCAAAATCTGCATTAAAACTTGGAAGATTGATAAATCCGTATTTTTTCCCGTTTGGAGAGTTTACAATAATACTTTTCGCAAAAGTGTCTTCAATAGCCACTTCTTCACGAATCATCGTCACTTCTACAATGGTTTTATCTTTTTTCTGAACCGTCAATGTAACCGGAGTTCCTTTTTCACCTCTTATCAATCTTACCGCCTCATCAGAAAGCATTCCTACGACATTTACGTGGTCTTCTTTAGGATTAGATTTTACTTTTAAGATTTTATCGCCATCAGACAATTTTTTGGATTTCCAGGCCGGCGCACCGATCGTTAAAGCACCTAAATAAAGATTTCCTTTTTTCTCCTGAATAATAGCACCAATTCCGATAACTTTCCCTTTAAACTGGGTATCAAAATCTTCTTTATCTTTTGGAGAATAATAATTGGTGTGTGGATCAAAAACTTCTGTATACGCATTCATATAAACAGAAAACCAATCCATTTTTTTTCTCTTTTTAAATCTTGTAAATGTTTCTTTCACAAGATCTTTCACCTCATCTGTTGCTTTTGTAAGCTTTTGTTGAGGACTAAGAATCTCAAGCTTGATGGTATCTTTCAGCTTAAATTTCTGTACAGAATCTTTCTTTTCTTTCTGAGCTTCTTCTTTGCTGTTCATCGATTCAATTTCCTGAAGGATATTGTATTTGATGAATTTTTTCCACTCATTATACTGCTCATTCTTATCGGCAGGAACGTTTTTAAGTTTTGCTTCCAGCGTCAGCGTCTCATCTTCTTCCAGATTGATCGGCTTGCTGAAAATTTCCTGGGTAAGCTTATCTATTTCATCTACTCTTTGATATAATCTGTCAATGGTAAGTTTGTAAAACTGCAGATCTCCCTGGTTGATATAATCGTCAAGCTTTGTTTCGTGCTTGGCAAATTCGTTCATATCAGACTGCAGGAAATATCTTTTACCCGGATCAATCATTTCAAAATAATGTTTGTAAACATCTTTTGAGTAAGCATCATTAATAGGTTTTGGGCTGTAGTGTAAGTAAGAAAGTGTATTTTTAACACTCACCATTATCGTCTGCATCTTCTCATCGTCATCTTTTGGCGAGTTGAAACAAAACATAAGACTTGTTAATGGAATAAAGAGTAGAAATTTATTTAGTTTAAAATTTTTCCACATAAATCTGTAATATATTTTTATTAATTCTATGAAATCATGTAATAAGTAGCATTTATTAAATGACTGTTACAAACTATCAAATTTAATACCTTATTTACAATTATCAATTAGTTTTAAGTAATTTTGTTAAAATTAAATTTTTATGGAAAAACCACTTATTCTGGTAACTAATGACGATGGTATTACAGCTCCGGGTATCAGAAATCTTGTAGAATTTATGAATGAAATCGGCGATGTAGTGGTGGTTGCTCCCAACTCCCCACAAAGCGGAAAAGGCCATGCAATCACGATAAACTCTACACTGAGCTATGAAGAAGTACAGCTTGAAGGTCCACAAACCGATTTTTCGTGCAGCGGAACTCCTGTGGATTGTGTAAAGATGGCTTTAGATAAAATACTTCCTAGGAGACCAGATCTTGTCGTTTCAGGCATCAACCACGGCGCCAATTCTTCGATCAACGTAATTTATTCGGGGACGATGTCAGCAGCTGTAGAAGGCGGTGTAGAAGGTCTTCCTTCGATAGGTTTTTCACTTTTAGATTTTAGTTGGGAAGCAGATTTTACACAGGCTAAAGAATATATTCAGAATATTGTAAAGAAAACTTTAGAAAACCCAATGCCTAAAGGTGTTGTACTTAACGTTAATATTCCTAAGCTTTTAAAAGAAGAAATAAAAGGTGTGAAAATCTGCAAGCAGGCTCATGCAAAATGGGAAGAAAGTTTTGACGAAAGAATCAATCCGCACGGTAAAAAATATTACTGGCTAACTGGTTATTTCAACAATATGGATGAATCTGAAGATGCAGACGAAACAGCCTTGGCCAACGGATATATCTCAATTGTTCCCGTGAAGTTTGATATGACCGCTTATGAATATATGAATACGCTTCGTGAGGTGATGGATTTTGATTAAATATCTCTCTCACTTATTATTTTGCCACGAATGCACGAATTAATTACACAGATTTAGTTATAGAATTCGTGCATTCGTGGCAATCTACTTTATAACCTATTTTATTCTCAATCATCTGTGGAAAGTCGAAAATCTGTGTAAAAATTCATTTAAAACAAAACCTTATCATCTTTTCTCAGCTCTTCCAAATATTTACTTTTATCATCTCTGTAAAAGAGGTTCATCGTCTCAAAAGGGATCATTTTTAAATCTTTATTGACAATGTGAACACAAGATTTCTTTACGGCACGGACATCAAAATCATGGGCATCCATAAAATTCATGATAATAATTCTGAACAGATTATCATAATCTAAATTTGGAGCCGAAACTTCTGGAAGACAACATAGTAATTGGTTTACTTTAGGCTGTACTTTATCAACAGAAATTCCTGTACTGAAAATATCTAAAAGCTGCATTTGCAAACCTTCATCCTGTTCGTAAACGATGGTATTTTTAGTTTCATTATTCAATAAATCAGCAGGATTAATGTATCGTGTCAGGGGAATCGTTTCGCCCTCTAATTTTAAAATATAACCCATTGCCAATGCATCCGGATTACACGGAACAGGAATAATATCATCTCCATTCAAAAGAGGAAACTGATTTAAAATTTCCTGTCGTACTTCCGTCAACGTAATTTTTTCGTGTGCAGAATCTTCTCTATTTCTTCCGGCAACTTCTACAGGCTGAAAAGTAATTCCACGAACGCATTTTTGTTTTAAAGCAAAGTAAATTAATTTTCCGATCTCATCAATATTTTTTCCTTTTTGAAGAACAATCACGAGCGTTGTAGAAAGATTTAGCGCATTTAGTTTTTCTAAAGCCTTCATTCGTACATCCGATAAATCTTTTCCTCTGAAATCCTGTAAAACTTCAGCTTTAAAAGAATCAAACTGGAGATAAATTTCAAATTCCGGAGCATAAGTTGCGAGCTTTTCTGCAAAACCAGGATCATTTGCAATTCTGATTCCGTTGGTATTAAGCATTAAATGTTTAATCGGTTTCGACTTCGCAATATCCATAATTTTAAAAAACTCAGGATGAATCGTCGGTTCGCCACCGCTTATTTGTACAACATCAGGTTGTCCCTCGTTTTTAACAATGATATCAAACATCGCCTCAATCTCTTCTAAGCTTCTGTGACTTCCGTAATGTGGCGAAGACATCGCATAGCATGTCGGGCATGTCAGATTACATCGATCGGTAACTTCCACAATCGAAAGACAGCTATGTTGCTCATGATCAACACATAAACCACAATCGTAGGGACAGCCATATTCAACATCGGTTCCGAAATGAACGGGCATTTCAGAAGCTTTATTATAATTTCTAATGTTTTTATAATACTGAACATCCGACGCAATCATCGTTTTAAAAAAACCATGATCCGGACATCTTTTGGTCATAAAAACAGATTCATCCTCAATGATGATTTTTGCGCCTACCCTTTTCAGGCATTCCGGGCAAAGACTGATTGTATAATCGTAATACGTATAATTTCTTATCGGCATAATTTCAATTTTTACATTCCTCCACAAACGACACCACTGATCAATCCACAAATCAACATTGAAATAAGCACTGTTGTCCAAAACTGGCTTTTAGAAAATTTCCTTCCGTCTTTACTTTCGTAAATAAGTTTTACAAAAACAGTAACGACTAATGATACAACGAAAGCGACAGCAATAATCATCAGAATGATCATGGCGACCAAACCTTCTAATCCACCAACTTCCAAGAGGGTCAGCATTTTCATAATTTAATTATTTTAGGTTGAATTAAATTTCTTCCGTTTTTTAATACATAAATATAATAAATAATCATTGAAAGACATACGAGTTGGATAGTTCCCAAATTTCCGACGATCTCAATTTTAGGTTTAATAAAATCTAAGAAGAATCTGAATGAAAAATAACTCAGCATAAAAAGCTTAAACAGAAATCCCGAAACGTATTTGTTTTTCCGGCCAATCATTTTTAATTCGAACCACATGAAGAGCAAAAATGCAATTTCGTAAAGAGCGACAGGATGTCTGAGATATTCATCTCCGAGATGCATTCCGAAGATTGAAGTCGTCGGCAAGCCATATGTTTCTTCATGAATTCCTGTGAGAAAACAGCCTATTCGCCCGATAATCATTGCTAATATTAAAGGATAAACAATCAAATCTCCGGTGCTTTCTTTATGACCAACTATTTTCTTTGCCAATTCTACTCCGATGAGCCCAAAAGCCAGTCCTCCAACGATGGTATTATTGGTCCAGAATCGTTTAAAATTAAAATCATCGAAAAAAACATACGGATTCTCCAGATTCCCAATGAGTTTTGAGCCGATTAATGCTCCCGCTGTTGCGCCGATAAGCACTGCAGCCGAAGTATTGAAAGGCAACTTTTCGGGTGATTTTCGCTTCAAGTAAAAATAAAACCGCATCCCAATGAAAATCCCAACCGTTTCAAACACAGGATGTGCAAGAATCGTTTTACCAAATAATTGAAATGTAACCGGGAAATCCATAAAATCAAAAATAGGACATTTCAATTATCTTTTCCTACAAATTTTCACAGATAATTGTATTAAAAAAAATGTTTTACATGTCTTTACTTTTGTTTTTTTAATCATTCTTATTATTTTTACGATACTTTTCACACCTTTTTCAATTAATTGATAACTCAAACTAATATCAGTTAAGATTTGTACAACTGTTTCAAAATTAAAATTTGCCATAGATTTAAATATTTTAATAGCAAAAATAAAATTGGGAATGTTAGGATTAATTGTGTGCGTTTTAATTATTGAAATTCATGTGTTATTAATGCTGTAAGTTTATAGTTAATTAATCTATAAAATCATTTCTTTTAAGCTTTTCTATTAATCTTTTTCCTAATTTTATTTAAAATAATTTCCAAATTATGCGAATAGAAAATGATATAAAGCTTGGTTTTAAAGACGTGATGTTCAGACCAAAACGTTCTACTTTAAAATCTCGCTCAGAAGTAGATTTAAACCGCGAGTTTACCTTTCTTCATACTCAAAAAAAGTGGAAAGGTACGCCCATCATCGCAGCTAATATGGATACGGTGGGAACATTTGAAATGGCCGTTGAGCTGTCCAAAGAAAAGATAATTACTGCGATTCATAAACATTATACCGTTGAAGAATGGAGCAATTTCTTACATAATCAGTCCGAAAGTATTTATCAATACATTGCTTTAAGCACAGGAACCGGAAAAGCAGACGAGGAAAAAATAAAAACTATTCTCGAAAACCATCCAAAAATAGAGTTTCTCTGTATTGATGTAGCCAACGGATATTCTGAGCATTTTGTGCAATTTGTGAAGAAAGCAAGAGCCAATTTTCCCGATAAAATAATTATTGCAGGCAATGTGGTAACCGGAGAAATGGTGGAAGAACTTCTTTTGGTTGGCGCAGACATTATAAAAGTAGGTATCGGTCCCGGTTCGGTATGTACAACAAGGGTAAAAACCGGGGTAGGATATCCGCAGTTATCGGCAATAATTGAATGTTCTGATGCCGCCCATGGCCTGAAGGGTCATATTATCGCAGACGGAGGTTGCAAAGTTCCGGGTGATGTAGCGAAAGCTTTTGGTGGCGGAGCAGATTTTGTGATGCTTGGCGGAATGTTTGCCGGTCATGATGAAAGTGGTGGCGAAATGGTTGAAGAAAACGGTAAAAAATTCAAACTATTTTACGGAATGAGTTCAAAGACAGCAATGGATAAACACTCCGGTGGTGTTGCAGAATACAGAGCCTCGGAAGGTAAAACAGTGAAAGTTCCCTATAAAGGTGGAGTGATAGAAACGGTGAAAGATATTTTGGGTGGTGTACGCTCTACCTGCACGTATGTAGGCGCTTCAACTTTGAAAGAACTGTCTAAAAGAACGACTTTTATTAGGGTTCAGGAGCAGGAAAACCAGGTTTATAATGATTAATTATATGCTCTCCTTTTGTAAATTAGGATTGTATTAATAATTTTTAAAATCCTATAAAACCTTTATTCAAAAGGTTTTATCGAAATAGAGGGCAAAATGAGGGCAAGATATTTTGTCTATTTTTTTACTTTTCCGTCTATTTGTACCGTTCAAAAACTGAAATCCGAATGATGGAGAAAACTAATCTCTGGAGATTTTTAAACAACTGGGTTTAGAAATTCCGGAGATTTTTTATTTTTTCTAAAAGTATATTTTTTAAATCTTTTTTTAGATAAATCTCTCAACATCGACACCATGAACTGTTATTTCTTATTTCTTCACTATAAATATGGCACATTTATACAGATGTAGATTTATTTAAAATAAGTCACCAACGCAATAAGCATTTCAAGAGTCCGGTTTCATTGGCACAAAAATTGTGTAAAAATACAGGATCAAAAAAACACGGTAACACCCATGAATAATAGGTTTTTGGGCAATGATTTTGATTTTTATGATTTATAATACCAAATTATCTCAATGGGTTATCTCCATTCGTACAAATATTTATTTGCCTTAATTTTTTTGAGTAATTTTTTTCATGCTCAAAATCAGTCTGACATTGATTTTTTAGTCAAGCAAATCAGTATTATTCAACGATCAGGAAAATCTGATCAGATGCTGGAGGCTTCTCAAAAGCTTCTTAAGCTTTCGACTCCTTCAAAAAACGAGAAAGGATTATCTTATGGCAATTTTTATCTTGCTTCCTATTACTACGATCAGGCAAAGTTTAAAGAGAGCATTGATTATGCAAAAAAAGCGCAAAAATATTCTTCTTATCTAGAAACTGATAAAACACATTCTGCAAATATTTCCTCTTTACTGGCAGGAAATTACTTACTTCTTGAGCTTTATACCTTATCATTTAAAAACTATAGAGAAGCTCTGGAAATCTTAAAAACAAAGACCAACAAAACAACAACAGATCTTCTTACAGAAAGTACTGTTTATTCTCATTTGAGCTACATTTATGAGAATATTGATAAACCGGATTCTATGCATTACTTTCTGAAAAAAGAAGATGCCATTATCAAAAAAATCAATGTACAGGACGCTTATATTCAAAAAGGCTGCTCGTGCCTTGGCTTTGGAAATTATTATCTGAATCAAGAGAAAGCAGACTCTGCCCAGTATTATTATAAGAAATCATTAAGCCATTTTAATAATAAAATACATCCCTGCAAAATTGAAGCATTAATCGGCTTGGGAAATCTATTTACTGCTCAAAAAGATTATTCTAAAGCTCAACGTTTTTATGATCTGGCTTTAGAGAATTTTGATCAACACAATTTTCCAGATATTCTGAGTGAACTGTACAAAAAAATTGCAGAATTAAAAATTTCTCAGGGAATTGTAACAGACGCCAAATATTATCAGGATCTCTATCTTAAAACCAATAAAATATTGGATGACAGAATGAAAAAAGAAAGAGATTTTGTACTAAATGAAGCAATGAAAGAAGAAAAAATAAAGCATACGCTCGAAGCAGAAAAAATGCAGAGAACAACCTTAATCATTATTGCTGTACTCATTTTTATCACCGCATTTATTATTTATCTTCTAAAAAAATCGAAATCTAAGAATCTTAAATCTATTGAAATTGCTCAAAAACTGCTTAAAGAAAAAGAAATCACCGAGCAGGAAACGCATAAACTGAAACAACAGATAAACGAGGCTTTCGAAGAAATTATAAAGCTGGCAAAGGATAATAATCCGTCATTTTATACTAGATTTCAAGAGGTTTACCCAAAATTTCAGTCCAAAATGCTTAAACTCAATGAAAGTCTGAAGCCCAGCGAACTCACTTTTGCAGCTTATATATATCTGGGGTTTACAACAAAAGAAATTGCAGATTATACTTTTAAGGCTATTAAAACAATAGAAAACAACCGTTATCATTTTAGGAAGAAGATCAATCTGTCTCCTGAAAAAGATCTTCAAATATGGCTTCGAAACTACATCGATTCCGAATAATAAAAAATCCCTTCCATAAAGTATATGAAAGGGATTATATTTTAGAATAAAGCTTTATTAAGTTAACATTCCGCCGTCAACGTTTAAAACCTGACCAGAAATATAAGAAGACATCTCGCTACCAAAGAAAACGCAAGCATTGGCTACATCTTCAGGCTGTCCTCCTCTTTTCAAAGGAATACCTTCTCTCCATCCCTGTACGGTTTTTTCGTCTAGCGCAGCGGTCATTTCAGTTTCAATAAATCCAGGTGCAATTGCATTACAACGAATGTTTCTGGAACCTAATTCTAAAGCAACAGATTTTGTAAATCCTATAACTCCAGCTTTTGAAGCAGCATAGTTTGCCTGCCCAGCATTTCCTTTTACGCCCACTACAGAAGTCATATTGATAATAGAGCCTGATTTAGCTTTCATCATCGGCTTAATTACCGCTTTAGTAAGGTTGAATACCGAATCTAAATTAACCTTAATAATCGTATCCCAATCGTCTTTTGACATTCTCATCAGAAGATTATCTTTGGTAATTCCTGCATTGTTTACCAAGATATCTATTTTACCAAACTCAGCCATTACATCTTCTACCAATTTCTGTGCAGCATCGTAATCTGATGCATCAGACTGATAACCTTTAATCTGAGTTACAGAACTTAAAGCAGTTTCCAATTCTTTCGCTTTTTCTACAGAACCGGCGTATGTAAATGCTACTTTCGCTCCGTGCTGAGCAAAAATTTCGGCAATACCCTTCCCGATTCCTCTCGTAGCTCCGGTAATTAGCGCTACTTTTCCTTCTAATAGTTTCATATAATGATTATTTATTTTAAACATCCAAATAACCTGAGTGGTTTAAAGTTATTCAGTTTGCAAATATATATATTTTGTTTTTGCGATTAATTCACGAGTTACTCAAAATTGTATTCTAAAACAATTTATCATCTGAAGAAGTAAAATCAATCACTTCCGATTCTTTATCTTTCGTAAGGATAAGCTTTTTGTTATCTGCAGAATATTTATCGTAAATCACCTCTTTCAAAGGTTCATTTTTAAGATTGGTTACGCCGAATTTATCGCCTTTTTGTACAACAACTTCTTCTCCCGAAAGAAAACTTACGATATCATCATAAATAAAAGGAACTATTTCGTTTCCTTCTTCGTCGAGCATTCCGTACAGGTTTTCTTTATTTTTGCAGATCATTGCAGGATAAAACTGAAACGGCTTTATAGAAACAATATTTTTAATGGGCGTGTAAGATTTATCTTTTGGTGAAAACTTATAATAAACCTCGTCTTTTTTTACAATTACATTATTTAAAAAGATTTTCTCTATCTGAAAGCCTTCGTCCAAAACACTTTCAAAATTCTTATTCAAAAGCCTTTCTTCGTTATCCTTGCTTACAAAAACGTAATCTTCACCCTTTATTTTAAAACCTTCTACAACGTCATATTCTTTAGGTAAAATAACTTCCCCGCTAATTTTAATAACAGCAATTTTAGGATTCTTCGAGTCTTTAAGTGTCTTAAAAATACCGTTGAATAAATGATTTACATAATGATATTCGGTAGGATAAACTTTTTTTTCCGTTTTAGAAAAAACACTTACTTTATTGTCTTTGATAAGATAAATATAGTTTCTTCCTACAAAAGCCTGATCGTAGATATTTTCGGCTAAAACCTGCTCATTTTCATCTACAATTCCGTACTTATTTTTTGTAACATTTTTCGTAATTAAAAAAGGAAAACCATTAATATCCTCGATATAATGATCCGAAAACCGGCTCACTGTTTTACCATCAATATCAATTACCTCTCCAGTTTTAATTCCTGTATTTAAATAAACTTTTCCTTTGTAAAATCTCAAGTTTTCCTTGAATTCTCTATCAGAAACCTGTTGACCGTCAAAATTATAAATAAACCAAAGTTTATCTTTTTTAATGAAAAATCTGCTGTCGTTTGCAAATTCTATTTTATCCTGATACGGAATAATCTGTTTCCCGTTGTAGTCGTAGACACCGTCTTTTCCGTCTTTTGAAACAATCAAACGCTCTCTATTTTCCCACGTTTTATATTTAAATTTATCTAATGGAATCAACTGATTTCCATTTCCGTCAATTAAAGCTGTTTTTCCGTTCGCTTCACCCTCTTTTACTTTTAAAATAAACCTGTCTTTGGACAGCCGAATAATTTCACTTTTATAAGGATAATTAAAAGAAATAGTTCCTAAAGAATCTATAATAGAAGAATATCCGGTGTCAGAATCTGTAATGATTCCGTAACCTTTGGTATAAGAATGTACTTCTTTCCCAACTTTTTTAGACAATAATATCTCTTTATACTGATTGGTCTGTGCTGAAAAAATACCTGAAAACAGAATGAAAACTATTTTTTTCAATGAAATTACTTTAAAGAATTATTAACGATTAAAACAATTTCACCTTTTAAAGTTTTGCTTTTGGAAAACTCAATTAATTCATTGATTGTTCCTCTTTTTGTCTCTTCAAATTTTTTCGAAATTTCACGGCTTAAGCTTGCTCTTGTCTCTTCACCGAAAAATTCTTTTATCTGTTCTAAAGTTGTGTTGATTTTGTGTGGACTTTCATACAAAACAATTGTTTTTTTCTCTTCTGCAAGCTGTTTCAGTTTTGTTTGTCTTCCTTTTTTCGGAGGAAGAAAACCTGCAAAAAGAAACTCATTATTCGGCAAGCCGGAAACTACTAAAGCCGGAATCAAAGCGGTTGCGCCCGGAAGGCAAATCATCTCAATATTGTGATCTGATCCCGCTTTCGCCAATAAATAACCGGGATCTGAAATTCCCGGAGTTCCTGCGTCGGTAATAATGGCAACGTTCTGACCGTTTTTAAGGTCTGCAATTACTTTTTCAGTCGCCTGATGTTCATTATGAAGGTGATAAGATCTCAAAGGTTTCGAAATTTCAAAATGCTTCAATAAAACTCCCGATGTCCGGGTATCTTCACACAAAATATACTCTACTTCCTTCAGCGTTTTGATCGCTCTGAAAGTCATGTCTTCAAGATTTCCGACCGGTGTCGGAACAAAATATAAAATACCGCTCATTAATTTAAATATTTGAATCCAAATAACCCTTTATCATAAACAACATTTATTGTATCTCCATGCTTTATTTGATCCAAAGGCCGTACGTGGTTTATTTTTCTTTTTTCTTTGAGTTGATTAAAAAATTTTCTGTCTGTAAGCTCAGAAATATACTCTTTGCTATTTTTTGTTCGGATTGAAATTTGGTTTTCATAATTAAATACTACATATTCAAACCTTTCCTTTCCCACAGATTTTATTTGATTGATATACAAGGCATTAATTGTAATAAAATTATTAAGAAAAACATAAAATAAAAAGAAATAAAATAGAGGAAATAGTATTAATCTTCCAATTGCTTCTTTAGTTTTTTTACTTTTAATAAATATAAAAATGATAAGAATAGCAAAAACTGTAAGATAAATTTTCCAGAAATAATGATCTTCAAAATATTGTATATCACTTTGCAGATATTTCATTTTAACAAAAGGTTTTTCAAGAAAACTATAAATAGATAAAACCGCGATACAAATAATGTAAAATGCAAGTTGATCTGACTTTATTTTTTTCCCAAAAACATTAATGTTTCTGCTCATTGAAATTCTATAAAAATTTATTTTCTACCAATACCCAAAGTCTTTGGGCATATTCATCTACTTTTTCCCAATTTTTATCATAATATAGTTCACTTAAAAATTCTTTTGCTTCTTCGATGTTTTTACACCTGTTGAGCTCAGAAATTGACGCATTCAGATCAGTCTGGCTTCCATTAAAAAGTACTTTGGTAAAAGCAATTCTGTCATTCAGATCAAGTCTGAACTCAGGTCTTGGCTTTTCGGCCTCCATAAATTGAGTCGGAATATTTGTTTTTATTAAACTTCCCCTGTCTTCTTTTACCACCGGAATTTCAACTTTTTCATGCGGCGTTTCTCTTTCCAAAGGATCATCATCAAATAAGGTTTGAATGTTTTTTAAACCTCGAATGTTGGCAAGCTTTATTTTCTTTTCCTGACGATACGCCTCCAGATTTTCAAAACTTTCGTCTGATTTTGGAGTTTCAGATATTATTTCAGACTGTGGTTTATCAATATCGACGATTTTTCCCCGGTTAGAATCCTCTGTTTTCGTTTCAACTTCTTCTTCGGAGGTTTCAGAATCTTTTTTAATTTCATTTAAAATAGATTCTACATTTGAACTCTCACTGATGATTTCATCATTCTCATGATTAAACGTTGAAACATATTCATTTTCAGTATCTTCAACCAAAATTTCATCTTCATTATATTCGGTTTCAAAAATATCCTGAATTATATGAGTTTCAGCAGGTATTTTTTCAGAATTTAGATTTTCTTCTTCACTGATTTCATTCAACTGATCACTAAAAGTAACTTCTTCCGCTGTCGTTTTCTCGTTATAAGTTTCTTCATTGAAATCATCATCACTTTCCGGCTGAGAATTTTCAAGAATCCTTTCTTCGTCAATAAAGCTCAAAACATGGTCAGTATTTTCTGACGGCTCATCTTCTTCAATTTCATTTAACTGATTATTGAAAACAGCTTCTTCTTCAAGATGATCAGAAATTTCGTCCGAAACAAAATTCCCTTCAGCCTCAGGCTGATTTTCTTCCACAAAACTTACTATATTTTCGTGGTAATCACTTTCAATAATTTCATTTAACTGATTATTAAAAATCGCTTCCTCTTCTTCCACTTTATTTTCGGGTTCAGAGAAAGATTCATTTCCAATTTCGTTCAATTCATTATTAAAAATTGCTTCTTCTTCGGTTACCAAATAATTCGAAATAGAAGATTTCTGTTTTTGATAATCAGCAAAATTTGAATTATTGCGGCTGTAATACTCCAGATTTTTATCTAACAATTTTAAAAAAGCAATTTTTTCCACAAGATCGTTCAAGAGATCATGTTTCGAAATCAGTTCGTCAACATTGTTTATTCCACCCAAAATATCAATGATACTGCTGGATTCAAAAAAAATTTTGTCCTTTAAATCTTGAATGTTCTGCATCGTAGATTCTTATTAAAATTGCTTACTTTTGATGTTAAAATATTACGGCTAATTTAACAAATGTTTTTAGAAAATACAATTAATCATTCCAAACAGAGCGGTTGGATGGAAGTTATTTGTGGCTCAATGTTTTCCGGAAAAACCGAAGAGTTGATCCGAAGGCTGAGAAGAGCAGAAATGGCGGGGCAGAATGTGGAAATTTTTAAACCTAAAACCGATACGAGATATTCTGATGAAGATGTCGTTTCGCATAACAAAAACAAAATTCGCAGTACTGCTGTAGAAAATCCTGATGAGATTATTTTGTTGGGATCAAATTGCGATGTGGTGGGAATTGACGAGGCTCAGTTTTTTGACGAAAGTATCGTAGATGTTGCCAATCAGTTGGCAAACAGCGGAATTCGGGTAGTAATTGCAGGTTTGGATATGGATTTTCTGGGACGACCTTTCGGGCCGATGCCTCATTTGATGGCAACTGCCGAATATGTTACAAAAGTACATGCCATTTGTAGAAGAACAGGAAATTTAGCCAATTATTCGATGAGAACTTCTGACGGAAAAAACTTGGTAGAACTTGGAGAAACAGAATCTTACGATGCTGTAAGCCGAAGAGTTTTTGTGGATGAAGTTTTAAGCAAAAAAGAAGTTTAATATCAAATTAATTTTTAATTTTGTTTAAATTTTAATAGTAAAAACTATCAAAAAATGATATTAGAAATTAAAAATTACATAAAAATAAGTAATTCTATTGATGAGATTCTGAAAAATTCTCCTTTCAAAATAAAATATATTATTGAAAAGACAGGAATTTCTGAGCCTACATTTTTTAGAAAAATGAAGGAGAAAAAATTTTTACCTGAAGAATTGCTGAAAATTGCTGAGATTATTGAACCTGAAAAGAATTCAAAAGAACATATTTTAAAGGCTATTGAGGAAGGTTTGGAAGACGTAAAAAACGGAAGAATTACAGAGCATAGTCTTGTAATGAAAGAGGCAAGAGATAGAATTACAAAAAAGAAAAATGAATATCTTTTGGACAAATAGAGCCAAAGTAGATTTAGAAAGTTTGGAAGATTTTCTTATTGAAAATTGGGGCTTTAATGTTCTTGATGATTTTTATGAAATTTTAGAAAGAAAAATTTCAAGTTTGGAAAATGGAAGTTTAATTCATCAAAAGTATGAAAACACAGAATTTCATAAAATACTGATTACTAGACATAACTATATTATTTACGAAATTTCTGGAACTCAAATCAATCTTTTGAACATGATTAATAATTTTCGGGATCCGGAGTCTAACTATAAATTAATTACTGAAAAGTAGTTTATGAACTACACTATAAATCAAATTGCAGAGATCACCAATGCTAAAGTTATTGGAGAAGGAGAATTAGTGATCAAAAACATAGCTTTCGACAGCAGGATCATTTACTCAACTAAAAATACTGCGTTTATTGCTATTAATACTCAAAAAAATTCAGGCGAAAAATATATTGAATCTGCGATCGACAGAGGGATTAATGTCATTATTTCTGAACATCATTATTCTCAGTTTGAAAATATAACCTGGATTATTGTAGAAAATTCTGTGGAATTTCTTCAGAAACTAGCCAAATATCACTGCAAAAATTCTCATATAAAATCAATCGGGATTACCGGGAGTAATGGTAAAACAATTTTAAAAGAATGGCTGTATCAATGTCTTTGGAATGAATTTCCGACTGTGAAAAGCCCAAAAAGTTTCAATTCTCAGATTGGTCTTCCGCTTTCTTTGCTTCAAATTAACGAGAACCATAAATTGGGCATTTTTGAAGTCGGTATTTCTAAGCCGAATGAAATGGAAAATCTGGAAAATATCTTCCATCCACAAATTGGTTTATTGACCCATATCGGCACCGCTCATCTTGCCAATTTCAAATCTGAAGAAGATTTGATTGACGAAAAAATAAAGCTTTTCAAAGATTCCGAAGTCATTATTTACAATGGAGATAATTTATTGGTTGACAAAAAATTAAACGATTTATATTCAAGTAAAAAATTAATTTCTTACGGACTTAAAGATTCCAATCAGATTTACTTTAAAAATAATATTTCAAAAGACGAGCAACTTGTTGCACACTATTTTGGCGAAGAAATTTCCTTCCCTGTTCACCAAAGAGATGAAGCGACTTTAACGAATGTTTTAGCGCTTATAACTGTTTTGAAGGAGTTTGGTATAGAAAATCAAAATATAATCGAAAAAATCAATGCTTTAAAGGCTGTTGAGATGAGACTTGAAGCGATTGAAGGCATTAAGAGCAATATCGTTATTAATGATTCTTTTAATCTTGATTTAGATTCTCTTAAAACCGCTCTTCAGTTCTTAAATGAATATAAAAAACCGAAGAAATCATTAGTATTAACCGATATTGTCGGTGTTAATTCCAATTCAAAAGAGCTGTATGAAGAAGTCTCAGAATTGGTCAATGATCAAAAATTTGATTCCGTTTTCTTAATCGGTGATGAAATATCAAATTTTAGTGATTTATTTAGAGCTAAAACTCATACTTTTATTAATACTCAGGAATTAATTGACAGCAAACATCTTACAGAAATTGAAAATCAGATTATCTTACTGAAAGGTGCAAGAAAATTTGAGATTGAGAAAGTAAAAGATTTGTTGGAGCTCAGAAAGCATGATACGGTTTTAGAAATCAATCTGAATGCTCTTTTGCACAATATAAATTATCATAAATCCTTACTGAAACCATCCACAAAAATGATGGCAATGGTAAAAGCAAATGCCTACGGACTAGGAAGTTATGAGATTTCAGAATTTTTACAGCATCATCATATTGATTATCTGGGAGTCGCTTTCGTTGATGAAGGAGTCGAGCTTAGAAAAAAAGGAATTACGGTTCCTATCGTTGTGATGAATCCTGAGCAACATAGCTATGAAACTGTCATTCAGTATAATTTAGAACCTGAGATTTACAGTTTCAGGGTGTTGGAATTATTTTATGAAGCCATTCAAAAATCAGGAAATGACAAAAACTATCCTATTCATATCAAGTTGGAAACAGGAATGCATCGTCTTGGTTTCAAAGATTTTGAATTGGATCAGTTGAGCCAGATTTTAAATAAAACAAGCTTAAAAGTACAAAGTATTTTCAGTCATCTTTCATCTTCAGATATGCCGACTGAGAAAGATTTTACTTTACATCAGCTCGAAACTTTTGAGAAAAATTCAAGCTATTTAATTGAAAATTTAGGGTACGCTCCTATTCGCCATATTTTGAATTCATCCGGGATAACAAGTTATACCAGCCATCAATATGACATGGTGAGAATAGGCATCGGAATGCTAGGAGAATCACCAAATAGTGATATACAGAAACAGTTACATTCTGTGGTAAGCTTTAAAACCGTAATTTCACAAATTTCCTTGGTAGAAAACGGTGAATCAGTAGGATACAGCAGAAGATTTAGACCAAACCATGCTACAAAAATAGCCACAATACCTGTTGGATATGCAGATGGAATACCAAGGTTGATCGGAAACCAAATCGGAAATGTTGGTGTAAATAAAACTCTTGCTCCAATTGTTGGAAGCATTTGTATGGATATGATGATGATTAATGTTGATCACATCGCAAATGTAAAGGAAGGTGATACCGTGACTGTTTTTAATGCAAAACCGACCCTTAAAGAATTCGCAGAGTACTGCAAAACCATTACTTATGAAGTATTAACCTCCATTTCACCTCGTGTAAAACGGATTTACGTAAAAGATTAACTATGAGAAAACTCCTGACTTTGCTGTTCGTATTTCAGCTACTTTTGATACAGTCTCAGGTAAAGAAAGATTTGGTGATTCCTAAAAATCCCAAAATCGGACTTTCACTTGCTGGTGGCGGAGCTAAAGGTTTTTCGCATGTAGGAGTTCTTAAAGTATTAGATTCTTTGGGCGTGAAAGTAGATTACATCTCAGGAACGAGCATGGGCGCAATTGTAGGAGGATTATACGCATCCGGATATTCGGGGAAAGAAATCGAAAAAATTGTGATGGATACTGATTTTTATTCTTTAATCAGAGATCCAAAATCAAGGAAAGAAAGTTCATTTTTCAATAAATCGGTAGACAAATATCTTTTCACCATACCTTTAAAAAACGGCAAGATAACCCTTCCCTCTTCCATCAGCTCCGGGCAGAAGAATGTTTATCTTTTGAAAGAATTATTCAAAAATGTCTCCAACGTTAATGATTTTTCAAAACTGCCAATTCCTTTTATGTGTGTTGCCACCAATCTCGAAAGCGGGAACATGAAAATTTTTGAAAGCGGAGATCTGGTACAGTCTATCATGGCGAGTTCAGCTTTTCCGTCTTTAATGGATCCTGTAAAAATTGGCGACAGTATTTACATAGACGGTGCAATGACCGTTAATTATCCTTCAAAACCTTTAAAAGACAAAGGAATTGATATCGTAATTGGAGTAGATTTAAATCAGGATTTATCTAAAAGAGAAGATCTAAATAATATTATTTCAATTCTTAATCAGGTTATCGACTTCGGTATTCAGAAAGATACCAGAAGACAATATAAACATACCGATATTAATATTAAGCCTAATCTTACCGGGATGACGGCGACAAGCTATGACGATAAGAAGAAAATTCTTGATAGCGGATATGTAGAAGGCTTAAAATATGCTGCAATACTAGATCAATTGCCAAAGCGGGAATTTGACCGTCTCAGACAGGCCGTAAATCCTATATATTCTAATGTATACAAGATTGACAGTATTTCGATAGATGGCGGTAGAATTTACGGTAAAAACTATGTTCTCGGGAAAATGGGGCTTCGTCTCCCTTCACTGCAGACTTACGGAAGTATTAACAGAGGTTTAGATAAACTCGTTGCGACAAACAATTATAGTTTTATTAATTACGATATTGTTACAGAAAATAATTTTAATTATCTCAAATTATATGTGACCGAAGATGAAGCCAGACATTTTCTGAAAGTTGGACTTCATTACGATGAAATTTTTAAAACCGGGCTTTTATTAAATTACTCTGCGAAAAGACTTTTATTTAAAAATTCAAATCTTTCTTTAGATGTCGTTGTAGGAGACAAACCCAGATATTATTTAAACTACTTTGTCGATAACGGATACATTCCGGGATTTGGTATTTATTCTTCAGGAATGAGTTTTGATCTAAGGAATAGCTCAAACATTAATGCCGATAACTGGGAATGGTTGCGTAATGAAGTTTACATCCAATCGGTATGGAAGGATAAATTCGCAATTGGAGCAGGAATCAGCCATGACTACTTTGAAGCCGAAATAAATGGTTTAAATAAGCGCTACAACCGTTTCCTAAATCCGTATGTATTTCTAAAAAGTGATACCCAGAATGATCGCGATTTCCCAACAAAAGGTTTTTATCTTAATGCTGAAGGAAAAGTTATCGATCTAATGAAATCTGAAGTTGAAAAAAGATTGATTCAGGTAAAAGCCGATGTAAGAGTTAATCTTCCAATCACAAAACAGCTAAGTTATCATCTTAATCTTTATGGCGGAATTACCATTGGTGAAAATCTTCCGGAATTTTATCAATACAGATTGGGAGGAATTTTCGAGCAAAATATTGTCAACTTCAAAAACTTTTCTGGATTTTATTTTGCACAGCTCAATTCAAATAATGTGGTTTTAGTATCAAATGATCTTCAGTTCAAATTTTATAAAAACTTGTTTTTGAGCGGGAATTTTTCTTTCGCCAATCTTTCTGATGACATCAGCTTTGAAGATGCTGTGAAAGTAAATTACAGTTCTTTAGGAGCAACTCTGGGATACAAATCTCCCTTTGGGCAGATAAAACTGAATTTCAGTCATTCACTAAAAAATAATCAAAAAGGCATATTCAGTGTTATTTTAGGACACTGGTTTTAAAAAAATGATACAATTCTTTTACGAAAACTTACCAGAATCGGTAAATACAGACTACACAACATGGTTGAAAGACATCATTCTTTCGGAAGGTAAAAAATTAGGAGAAATCAATTATATCTTCTGTGACGACGAATATTTATTGAAAGTAAACCAAGATTATCTGCAGCACGATTATTATACAGATATCATCACTTTCGACTATGTAAAAGGCAAAACAATAAGCGGAGAGATTTTCGTATCTTTGCAGCGCATTTCAGACAACGCTTCTACTCTATCCAAAAATTATGAAGAAGAACTCAGACGAGTATTGGCTCATGGCATTCTTCACCTTTGCGGATATAAAGATAAAACTGAAGGAGAAGAACAGTTAATGCGTAGTAAAGAAGATTTTTATATTGCAAAATATATCTAATTTTTTTTATTGCTTATTCCCGCTCTCCGCACTCGCTATTTTCTTTTTTAAGAAGAAAATGAGTTCAAACAAATGCTGCGATCAGGGCTAAATAAGACGTGCTACAAGCGATTATAGCTTGTGGAATTAAATAATGTTTCACGTGAAACATTTAGACAAAAGATTAAAATTTAAAGCTTAAAAATAAGCAATAAAAAAATGATTTCAGAAATATATGATGTA
The DNA here is from genome assembly GCF_003815915.1 of Chryseobacterium indoltheticum. Lineage (NCBI taxonomy): Bacteria > Pseudomonadati > Bacteroidota > Flavobacteriia > Flavobacteriales > Weeksellaceae > Chryseobacterium > Chryseobacterium indoltheticum. The sequence goes on along the minus strand of NZ_CP033929.1, from coordinate 303,701 downwards.
ATTGTAGTAGGTGCAGGTCACGCAGGTTGTGAAGCTGCTGCTGCTGCTGCCAATTTGGGTTCAAAAACTTTATTGGTTACAATGAATATGCAGACCATTGGACAAATGAGCTGCAACCCGGCAATGGGAGGAATTGCCAAAGGACAGATCGTAAGAGAAATCGACGCGATGGGAGGATATTCGGGAATTATTGCTGACAAATCGGCAATTCAATTTAAGATGCTCAATCTTTCAAAAGGTCCCGCAATGTGGTCTCCTAGAACACAGAATGATAGAATGCTTTTCGCAGAAGAATGGCGTTATGCTCTGGAAAACACTCCAAATCTTGATTTCTTTCAGGATATGGTAAAGAGTTTAATCATAGAAAATAATAAAGCAGTTGGTGTTGTAACTTCATTAGGAATTGAAATTAGATCAAAATCTGTTGTCTTAACCAACGGTACTTTCCTTAATGGATTAATCCATGTTGGTGACAAGCAATTGGGAGGCGGCAGAATGGGAGAACCAAGAGCTTTTGGAATCACAGAACAGTTAGTTTCTTTAGGCTTTGAAGCTGGAAGAATGAAAACTGGTACTCCACCAAGAGTAGATGGAAGAAGCCTTGATTACTCAAAAATGGAAGAACAAAAAGGAGATCAAAATCCTCAAAAATTCAGCTATTTAGATACTCCGAAGTTAACCAAACAATTAAGCTGTCACATCGTATATACAAACAAAGCTGTTCACGATATTTTACGTGAAGGATTCGATAGAAGCCCGATGTTTAACGGTACAATTCAAAGTTTAGGTCCAAGATACTGCCCAAGTATTGAAGATAAAATTAATCGTTTTGCTGAAAGAAACAGACATCAACTCTTTGTAGAACCTGAAGGCTGGAAAACTGTTGAAATCTACGTAAACGGCTTTAGTTCGTCTCTTCCAGAGGATGTTCAGATTAAAGCGATGAAACATATTCCAGGATTTGAAAATGTAAAAGTATTCAGACCAGGCTATGCTATTGAATATGACTACTTCCCTCCTACTCAATTAAAGCATACTTTAGAAACAAAATTGGTAGATAATTTATACTTCGCTGGACAAATAAATGGTACAACCGGTTATGAAGAAGCTGCTGGACAAGGCTTAATGGCTGGTATAAATGCTCATAATAAAGTTCATGAAAAAGATGAGTTTATTCTTAATAGAGACGAAGCGTATATTGGCGTTTTAATCGATGATCTGATCACCAAAGGCACTGAAGAACCTTATAGAATGTTTACTTCAAGAGCTGAATATAGACTTCTTCTAAGACAGGATAATGCGGATATTAGACTTACTGAAAAAGCATATCAATTAGGTCTGGCAAAAGAAGAAAGATTAACAAGAGTTGAAGAGAAAATAGCTAAAAGTCAGGAACTTGAAACCTTTTTACGAGAAACATCTTTAAAGCCGGGAATCATCAATCCTATTCTTGAAAGTATTGAAAGTAACCCAGTAGATCAGGCTTACAGAGCGTCACAATTCCTTACAAGACCGAATATCACTCTTGAAAAACTTGAAGAAATTGATGCAATTAAAGAAGTTTCCTCAAAATATAGTGATGAAGTAAGAGAGCAGGCAGAAGTAAATATAAAGTACAAAGGCTATATAGAAAAAGAAAAAGAGAACGTTGCGAAGCTGAATCGATTAGAAAATGTAAAGATTCCTGAAGATTTTGATTACCTAAAAATATCAAGTTTATCTGCCGAAGCAAAGCAGAAAATGAATAATGTAAGACCAAAAACCGTAGCTCAAGCTGGAAGAATAAGCGGTGTTTCACCCGCCGATATAAACGTTTTACTGGTCTATTTAGGACGTTAAACAGGTAATGTTTCACGTGAAACATAGACGAAATAAAGTCAAAAATTAAGGTATTTGTGAACTTATTTAAGTTGATGAATCTTAATTTTTAATTTAAAACAAAAATTCAATGAAAATAAAAGATCATTTTCTTTCTCAGGAAATATTTGAAATTAAAGAAACAGAAACGAAAGGTGTTTTTAAAACTACCCCTATTCCATCCAATATTTCTAAATATTACGAAAGTGAAGATTATATTTCTCATCATCAGGATTCGGGAAGTTTGAAAGAAAAGCTTTATAAATTTTTGCAGTCTTTCAATTTACAGTACAAAAAAACAATTCTCTTAGATAGAATCGAGAAGAATTCAAGAGTATTAGATTATGGATGTGGCGCCGGAGAATTTGTAAAATATATAGAAAACGATTTTATAACTTTCGGATTTGAACCTAATTCAGATGCTAGAAAAGCTGTCAATAATAAAATTTCAAAAGCTACAATTGTAGATGATATCAATGCGATTAAAGATTACAGTCTAGACGCAATTACACTTTGGCATGTATTCGAGCACGTGGAAAATCAAGATGAGATGCTTGAAATTTTCAATAAAAAATTAAAAGAAAAAGGTTTACTTATTATTGCCGTTCCCAATCCTACTTCGTACGATGCAAAACATTATAAGGAATTTTGGGCAGCGTATGATGTGCCAAGACACATCTTTCATTTCTCTAAAAATGGAATGGAAAATCTTATTGCAAAGAAACCAAATTGGAGAATAAGAAAAATCAAACCTTTGGTTTTGGATTCTTACTACATCTCAATGTTGAGCGAAAAGTATAAAAAATCACCCTTATTTTGGCTAAAAGCATTGCTCTACGGAACGATTTCTAACGTAAAAGCCCTTTTTTCAAACGAATTTTCAAGTATGATCTACATTATCGAAAAAAAGTAGAAAATCGATTTTTGCCCTATTTCTAAAGGTCAATTTTTACCATTTTTACAAAAAAATTAAAAAACTCGAAACAAAATTTCGAGTTTTTTTAATTTTATCTGATACTACCCCACTCTGACTTGTAGTTATATTTTCTATTCTAAATCTGACTTTTAAAAAAGATTATAATAATAAAAAATATTAGTTAAATGTTAGTATTGCTATTTTTCAGTACAAAAAGAAAATATGTTTAGAACTAAACTAACCGCATGAGAATCCCTTATATTTTTTTTGATTAAGAATTATGCAGTAAAAGGAATAGAAAAATAAAAGTAAAAAATTATACAAATATTATTATTTTCATTTTTGGGAGAGATTAAAAAAATTTAAGAAAGTAAGTATATCTGTAATTTAAAATAAAGGCTCTGAGAATCGCCTGTATTATTTTTAATTGATAAGAATACAATATAACAGATAGGGAAAGTATTAAAACTTTGAAGGAAATTATCTCCTATACAAATCAAACAGCTAAAAATATTTATATAACAGAGAAATCAAGAGTATTTAACTGAATTAAGAAAAAAGTCTGCTAATATTTAGCAGACTTTCAATATATTTTTATTGTTTAGTTATTGATAGCAGCAACTCCAGGAAGTTCCAATCCTTCTAAACTTTCTAGCATTGCCCCACCGCCGGTAGAAACGTAACTAACTTTTTCACCATAACCGAATTGTTTAACAAAAGCCACGCTATCTCCACCTCCAACTAAAGAGAAAGCACCTAATTTTGTAGCTTCTGCAATACTATCACCTAAAGCTATAGTCCCAGCTGAAAAATTAGACATTTCAAAAACTCCGATCGGGCCGTTCCAAAGAATTGTTCTGGAATTTAATAAAACATCATTGAATTGATCTCTTGATTTCGGACCAGCATCCAATCCCATCCATCCTTCAGGAATTTCGTAGATATCAACTTCTTTTTTATCAGCATCATTACTGAAACTTTCAGCAATAATGGTATCTGAAGGAAGATATACTTTTACATTATGTTCTTTTGCTTTTCCTAAAATTTCCAGAGCCAAAGGTAATTTATCTTCTTCTACTAATGAAGTACCAATTTTACCGCCAAGAGCTTTAATGAAAGTAAAAGCCATACCTCCACCAATAATTAAATTATCAACTGCAGGTAGAATATTTTCTATAATGGTAATTTTAGTTGAAACTTTAGATCCTCCAAGTATAGCTGTAATAGGCTTTTCACCACTTTTTAAAACTCGATCGATTGCCTGAAGCTCTTTAGCCATAAGTAAACCGAAAAATTTAGTTGACGTAAAAAATTTAGCGATAACAGCCGTTGAAGCATGTGCTCTGTGAGCAGTACCAAATGCATCATTCACATAAGCATCACCTAACTTAGAAAGCTTTTCAGCAAAAGCTTCATCACCCTTTTCTTCCTCATTATGAAAACGCAAATTCTCTAATAAAAGAATTTCTCCGGCGTTCAGCTCAGAAGCAGCTTGCTCAGCTTTCTCTCCTACACATTCATCAACAAATTTTACTTCCTTACCCAATACATTAGATACTTCATCTACAATATGTTTTAAAGAAAACTCATCTTTCACTTCTCCTTTCGGTCTTCCCAAGTGAGCCATTAAAATCACGGAACCGCCATCTTTAAGAATTTTATCAACTGTAGGTTTTACAGCAACAATTCTGGTATTATCAGTTACTTTCAACTGATCGTCCTGCGGAACATTAAAATCTACTCTTACCAGAGCTTTCTTGTCTTTAAAATTGAAATCATTAATTGTTTTCATACCTAAATCTATATTTTTTGTCCGATGAAATCGTTTTACTCAATTAAAATTTTGAATTTTCAAAGCTCAGACCGATTTCATCATTTCTTTTGAAATTTTGTTTCACAAATGTAAGATTTTAAAGTCTCGCAAAAAATCGAATCTTTCAAAAGTTTTCAAAAAATTCTGAACAAAGCTCTCACCCACCAATCAACATTATTCACTTTTTTTTTAAAAGAAAGAATGAGTACTGTTGTTGAGTATTGTTAGTAACGGGGATAACTTTAAACCTAAAAGTTGATAACATGTATTTTTTTGATAATTCATATTTAATTCACAAATTAAAATGCTGTAAATCTGATTTTTCGGGTACTTACTAACAAATATTGATAACTTTTCCACGATCGCAATTCTTAATAACTGAATTATGGAAAAACTAAAGAATAGTCTGAAGAAAGTTTTTAAAAATTTTTGCTCAATAATTAGGAGGTTACTTTCATTACAACATTTTTCGCAAGAAAAAAACATTATGTTCGGCGAAGTTTTCCACAGTTATTCACAGTGCTTTTAACATTTTGTTAGAATTTAATTAACAATTATTAAAAATGTTGGAAAATGACAAAGTTAGAATTAGGATGATATTGAAAATCAATATATTGAATTTTACAATTGTTGTTAGTAACTGCTTTAGAAGAATAATACTATACTACAACCCTCTCAAACATTATATACATAGAAATCTATTTTTATTCGTTGACTTGTTAAAAGTTTGTTCTGAGGAGATGTAACGCAAAAGAAATATTTATCATTATGAAAGATTTGGAGGAAGTAACTGTATTACTATTTGCTTTAAAAAGTAAGTTAACAGAATACGATTGCAGACTTAGTTATAGAAAATTAATATGCTGAAAAAAGACAAATATTTTGCTTTTACGGATGAAATAGTGATTGTATAGAAATGTTGATTAATATAAGTAGTTCAATTCCTATCAAGTAAAATTTAAACTAAATATTTAGGTGAATTGAAAAGTTATGTTAAATCTATTGCAAGTCCTTTGTACATTTTTATAACGTCAATTTACTGAAAAAACTAATCAAATTTGAATAAATGAAAGATAAAAATGGAAGCTATTTATCGGTATATCTAGATTAATAATTATGTTTCCTCATTGGAATTCTCATATAAACCTACTAAACAAATATGATTAAATTCTGATTTAATGTAACTTTGCCAAAGATTTAATGCTGCAGATATAAATAAAGTATAATAAATAAAGTAAAAATGAAAAGAAAAATTGCTATCGCCGGAGATCACGCGGGTTTTGAGTATAAAGAATATTTGAAACAGCAGTTAAAAGATGATTATGAAATTCAGGATTTTGGAACTCATTCTCTTGAAAGTGTAGATTATCCCGATTTTGTACATCCTGCAGCTTCTTCTGTTGAAAATGGAGAAAATGAACTAGGAATTTTGGTATGCGGAAGTGGACAAGGCGTACAGCTTTCTGCTAACAAACACCAGGGAATTCGTTGTGCACTTTGTTGGATGCCTGAAATTGCGGCTTTATCTAAACAACATAATAATGCAAATATGGTTGCATTACCTGCAAGATTTGTAGCTAAAGAATATGCTTTGGAAATTGTAAAAACTTTTTTGAATACAGAATTTGAAGGAGGAAGACACCAAAACAGAGTAGACAAAATTGCATTCTGCTAAATTGATAAAGGCTTGTAAATCAAATTACAAGCCTTATTTATTTTTTATTTTATATATTTGCATCGTCCGACAGCAATTACTCAACTGTTGATTCCTATGAAGTTTCAGATAGTTTTAATGAGATTATCAGAAAATTTTTCACAATTCTTCTCCATATTTGTTTTAAATTTATGCAAATTTAGTTCTGCGCTGTACTTAATTTTATATAAAGAAATAACGCACACTTAAAGCGATGTATTCATTTATGCGAGAAAAGTATTCCATATTATTTGTTTCTGAAAATAAGAATAAACCAAAATTTCACAAAAAGTAAAAATCGAGGAATTGTAGAGTAATTTGGAGTAAGAATTGTACTTCAAAATAATATCAATAATTATTACCAAACACAAAAACAATTATCAAAAAAATGATAATTATATTAAAAATAAAATTTAAAAATGCCAAAAAAGAAAAAATATATAAGTCAGAAAAATGATCACAAATTAATGGAAATCGGAAGATTGATCATGAAATTTATGAATCAAAATCAAACTAAAATCTACAATTACAAACAAATCTCAGACGGAATAGATCATAAAAATCCAAGACAGCGTGAGATGGTTATACAGGCTTTGCACAAACTTTTGTCAAGCCAAAGAATTAAAGAAACCGAAAAAGGAAAATACAGCATCAATCTTAATATCGAAGGTACTTTAACGGGAACGATAGATTTCAACCAAAGCGGAAATGCTTATGTTACCGTAGAAAATCTTAAAGATGATGTCTTTATTCATTCAAAAAATGTGAAAGACGCTTTGCAGGGTGATAAAGTTTTAATTGTTACCTATAATTTTAAAGGTAAAAAATTAGAAGGCTCTGTTTTAGAAGTTCTGGAGAGAAAAAGATCAGAATTTGTAGGTACTTTTCAATTGGTTCCACATAAAGAATTCGGATTTGTAGTTTGCGATAAAAAAACCATTAACACTGATATTTTTATTCCGAAAGGAAAAATAAACGGTGCAGAAAACGGTAATAAAGTCGTTGTAAAAATGACCGAATGGAAAGCGGGAGACAAAAATCCTGAAGGTGAAATTTTACAGGTTTTAGGAAATCCCGGAGATCATGAAACGGAGATTCACTCTATTCTTGCAGAATACGGTTTACCTTACGAATTCCCTGAAGAAGTGGAAAGAGATGCCGATAAAATAGACCGAACAATAACTGATGAAGAAGCTGCAAAACGTTGGGATATGCGTGATGTTTTAACGTTTACCATTGACCCGAAAGATGCAAAAGATTTTGATGATGCCTTATCGATGCGCAAGCTTGAAAACGGAAATTGGGAAGTCGGTGTTCACATTGCTGATGTTTCACATTATGTGGTTCCGGGAACTATTTTGGATGATGAAGCGTACGAAAGAGCGACTTCTGTTTACCTGGTAGACCGTGTTGTACCGATGCTTCCGGAAGTTTTGAGTAATGATGTTTGTTCGCTTCGTCCGAATGAAGATAAATATACTTTTTCTGCCGTTTTTGAATTGAATGACAAAGCAGAGATCCAAAAAGAATGGTTTGGAAGAACGGTCATTCACTCTGACAGAAGATTCACCTATGAAGAAGCTCAGGAAAGAATTGAGACCAAAGAAGGCGATTTGCAGGAAGAGATCAATGTTTTAGATGGTCTGGCTAAGATCATGCGTGCAGCTCGTATCAAAAACGGTGCAATTACATTTGACAGAAGTGAGGTTCGATTTAATTTAGATGAAAATAATCAGCCGATTGGAGTTTATTTTAAAATCAGTAAAGATTCTAATCACCTGATCGAGGAGTTTATGTTGCTGGCCAATAAAAAAGTTTCAGAATTTGTTTCGTTGAAAAAAGGTCAGCCAAATAATAATACATTCATCTACAGAATTCACGATGATCCGGATCCTGCAAAACTGGAAGCTTTAAGAGATTTCGTTTCTACTTTTGGATATAAAATGGATCTTGCCAATACCAAAAAAGTAGCAGAATCTTTAAATACTTTACTGAAAGATGTAAAAGGAAAAGGCGAAGAAAATATGATCGAAACCTTGGCGATGCGAAGTATGAGTAAAGCCGTTTATTCTACAGATCCTATCGGTCACTACGGCTTAGGATTTGATTATTATTCGCACTTCACCTCTCCTATTCGTCGTTATCCCGATTTGCTGGCGCACAGATTGTTGCAGCATTATTTAGACGGAGGCAAATCTCCCGACAGAAATGAGCTGGAAGAAAAGGCAAAACACTGCAGTGCAATGGAGCGTTTGGCAGCCGATGCAGAAAGAGATTCTATCAAATTTATGCAGGTAAAATTCATGGAAAAACATTTAGGAGAAACTTTCACAGGAGTTATTTCCGGAGTTGCAGAATTTGGTTTCTGGGTAGAAATTCCTGAAAACGGTGCAGAAGGTTTAATTAAGCTTCGCGATTTGATGGATGATTCTTATACTTACGACAAAGCGACACACGCAGTGTACGGATCTCGTACCGGAAACAGATATCAATTGGGTGATAATGTTCAGATTAAAGTGGTAAAAGCTAATTTGATTCAGAAACAACTCGATTTTAAAATTGTTGAATAAGAATTAAAAAAAATTATACGAAAGACTGCCCAATTGTGGCAGTCTTTTTTGGTTAAAAAAGTCTTTATGAAACAATTCAGGCTTAAAAAACTCATTTTTGCAGACAAATAGAAATATAATTTTTAAATTTGGGATAGAAACAAATTTAAATGTTTGAACTTGTATTTTCGGCCATTGGTCTGGGCTTCATGCTGAGCTTAGTTTTCATAGGTCCTATTTTTTTTCTCTTGATAGAAACCAGCTTTACAAGAGGCCCGAAACACGCATTGGCACTAGATTTAGGCGTAATTACGGCTGATCTATTATGTATCATTGCAGCTTACTATGCAAGCGCCGATATTGTACAGCTTATCGATAAGCATCCCGGATTTTACAGAATTACATCCATCCTTATTCTCGCATATGGAATTATCATGATGGTGACAAAAACCAAAATGCATCTGCCTGGAGAAGAAAAAATAATAAGCCAGAATTATTTCAAAACATTCATTAACGGTTTTTTACTGAACCTTTTGAATGTCGGAGTAATACTTTTCTGGTTAGTAACAGTAATTGGAGTCCGCAATCAATATCCCGATACAGAAACGCTCATTCTTTATCTGGCCATCGTCATTGCAACCTATCTTTTAATTGATTTGGCTAAAATTTTTCTGGCAAAACAATTTCATTATAAACTTACTCAGCGATTAGCAAACAACATTAGAAAAGGTGTGGGAGTTGTGCTGATTATTTTCAGTTTTTTCATTTTCCTTCAAAGCTTCAAAATGTTTAATCAGTTTGATAAACGACTTGAAGAAGCCGAAAAAAAGGAACTCAAATACAAAACAGATCGATGAAAATATTCCCAAAGTCAATCAAAAAAGGTGATAAAATTGCCATTATTTCTCCTGCAGGCTCAGTTGAGCCAACTCAATTGGAAAAAGGAATTGAAATGATCAAATCTAAAGGTTTTGAACCTATTTTAGGGGAACATCTTTATACAAAATTTTCAAACGGATACAATTACGCAGGCACCGAAGACCAAAGATTGAAAGACATAAATTGGGCTTTAAATGACAACGAAATTTCTGCAGTCTGGGCTTCAAGAGGCGGTTATGGCTGTCAACATTTACTTCATGGTTTAAATTTAAAAGAATTTAGCAAAAACCCGAAATGGTACATTGGCTATTCTGATAATACCGTGATACAAAGTTTTTTGATGAAAAAAGGTTTTGCTTCTATTCACGCACAAACCATTAAAACATCAAGCTTCGGAGTTACTGAAGAAAGTTATGATCTTATTTTTGATATTTTAAAAGGAAAATCACCGAAGTACAGCTTAGAATCAAGTCAGTTTAATAAGAAAGGAAATATTGAAGGAGAATTAATTGGAGGTAATTTAGCGCTAATTTATGCTCTTTTAGGAACCAAATATTCTTTTGATTTTAAAGATAAAATATTATTCATCGAAGATATTGGCGAAAATTTTTACGCACTCGACAGAATGATGATGAGCCTTGAATTAGCCGGAGTTTTTACAAAAATAAAAGGTTTGATAGTGGGTGGAATGACCAATATGGGCGATGAAAAAGACAACAAACAATACGAAGAAAGTTTTGATGAATTTGCAAACAAACTTATTTCAGACAGAATTTCAAAGTATAACTTCCCAGTTGTTTTTGATTTTCCAAATGGTCACATTAAGGATAACCGACCGCTGATTATTGGCAGCAAAGTTTCTTTAAAGATTGGAGAAAAAACGTCTTTAAATTTTAAAAAATAAATGTTCCACTCAAAATTTGTACTTGCATTTTTTCTGATTGTTGCCGGAATTTTACACTTTGTAAAACCGCATTTTTTCATGAAAATAATGCCTGATTATATTCCTTATCATATGCAAATGGTTTACATCAGCGGTGCAGTAGAAATTTTATGTGGAATCCTCCTCCTCTTTCCCGAAACACAAAAGCTGGGAGCTTATCTTTGTATTGCTCTATTGATAGCAGTTTTTCCGGCGAATATTGAGATGGCGAAAAAGTTTTATCAAATTCATCACAAATATTTTTGGTTGACTGTTTTAAGGCTTCCTTTACAGGTTGTATTAATCTGGTGGGCTTACCAATTTAGAAAATAATGGCATCACACAACGATTTTGGCAAGAAAGCAGAAGATTTAGCGGTTCAGTTTTTACAGAAAAACGGCTATAAAATTCTTGTGAGAAACTTCCGTTATCAAAAAGCTGAGATCGATATTATTGCTGAAAAAGACAACTTAATTATTGTGATCGAAGTAAAAGCGAGGTCAACTGATTTTTTCATTCTGCCTCAGGAAGCGGTTACGAAAGGTAAAATCAAGCTTATCGTTACTGCAGCCAATCATTTTATGGAAGAATTTAATAAAGATCAGGAAGTAAGATTTGATATTATTTCTGTACTTCCCGACGAAAAAGGAAACTTAATTATAGAACATATTACCGATGCTTTTGAAGCATTTGATGCAAACTAAAGTAATGTAGCAATCTAATAATTTAACAATGTAACAATCATTGGTAAACTGGGACATCGATACATTTAAAAAATGAAATTTTTTTATGAAAACAATACTCATCACCGGAGCGACTTCCGGAATAGGAAAATCTACCGCTGAACTTTTAGCAAAACAAAGAAACAGAATCATTATCTGTGGAAGACGGCCAGAAGTTCTGGAGTCTGTAAAGACAGAATTATCGGCTTTAACAGAAGTTTTTAGTTTAAAATTTGATGTTAGAAATCTTGAAGAAGTTGAAACTGCCATCGAATCGCTTCCGGAAGAATGGAAAAAGGTTGATGTATTAATTAATAACGCCGGAAATGCGCATGGTTTAGAGCCTCTTTCAGCAGGAAGTACAGACGATTGGGATTCTATGATTGATGGTAATGTAAAAGGTCTTTTATACGTTTCTAAAACGCTTATTCCGATGATGAAGGAAAGAAATTCCGGACAAATCATTAATATCAGTTCGGTTGCAGCGAGACAAACCTATGCGAATGGTGTTGTATATTGCGCTACCAAAAAAGCAGTCGATGTTATTTCTGAAGGAATGAGAATCGAGCTTACAGAATTCGGAATCAGGGTAACGAATATTCAGCCTGGTGCTGTAGAAACTGATTTCTCACTAATTAGATTTAAAGGTGATCAGGAAAGAGCAGCAACAGTTTATGTAGGTTACGAGGCTTTAAAAGCTGAAGATATTGCTGATGCAATTGCCTATTGTATCAATGCTCCGCAACACGTAACGGTTTCTGATATGACGATTTATCCAAGCGCACAGAGCGAGCCGAGGACGATTTATAGAAAAGGATAATTGAAATTGATTAATTTGAGAATTTTAAAATGAGGTTCTTCCCTATTCTATTTTTGTTTTGCTTTGTTTTTGGATTTTCTCAAAATTATTCAAAAGATGAGAAAGCTGTTTTATTACAAGTAAAAAAGCTTGATTCTTTGATGATGAAAAATGATGTTCAAATTGTTGATTTGTTTTGTTCAGACGTTTCATTCGGACATTCCAATGGCTGGATTCAAAATTTGGATGATTTTAAGAAAGATTTTACATCAAAAAAAGTCAGTTATAAAGAAATCATACAACTTGAAATTTCAGAATTAAAACAGTTTAAAAATACGGTAAGCATTCGAAGAAGTGTAAAAGTTGCAGGTCTTTACAAAAATCAGGATTTTGAAATGAAACTTGCTTTATTTGAAATCTGGCTTAAAAAGAAATCTGCCTGGAAATTGTGGAGCCGGCAAAGTGTGGAAATAAAGCCATAAATTTGCACAGAATATCAACACAATGGACGAAGAAATTCAAAAGTTTTTAATCTACGATACACCTAATGAAAAAGTTAGGGTTGATGTTTTTTTGCAAAACGAAACACTTTGGCTTACGCAAAAGGCGATTGCTACTTTATTTGGTGTAGCTAAATCGACAGTTAGTGAGCATCTCACAAACATTTTTAATACAGAAGAATTAAGTAGAGATGCAACTGTTCGGGAATTCCGAACAGTTCAAATTGAAGGAGAAAGAAATGTTGCTAGAAACCTTGAATACTACAATCTAGATGCTATTATTTCTGTCGGTTATCGTGTAAATTCATCAAAAGCAACACAATTTAGAATTTGGGCGACCCAAACTTTGAAAGAGTTTATTATCAAAGGTTTTGTAATTGATGATGAACGACTGAAGCAAGGACAAAATGTATTTGGTAAAGATTATTTTAAAGAACTTCTTCAGCGAATTCGCTCTATTCGGGCAAGTGAGAGAAGAGTTTATCAGAAAATCACAGATATTTTTGCTGAATGCAGTATTGATTATGATAGAAATTCAGATATCACAAAGAATTTTTATGCAATAATTCAGAATAAATTTCATTTTGCGATAACCGGTAAAACTGCGGCAGAAATTATTTATCAAAATGTCGACAGTAGAGAAGAGAATATGGGTTTGATGAATTGGAAACATTCTCCGGACGGAAGAATTTTAAAATCTGATGTTATTGTTGCCAAAAACTATCTATCTGAAAAAGAAATTCAACAATTGGAAAGAACTGTTACAGGTTACTTTGATTATATCGAAGGTTTAATTGAGAGAGAAAATACTTTTACAATGGAATCTTTGGCCAAAAGTGTCAATAGATTTTTAGAGTTTAACGAGTATAAAATCTTGGAAGGAAAAGGAAAAATTGCGAAAATTGCAGCTGATAAAAAAGCAGTTTCTGAATATGAAACTTTCAATAAGACTCAGAAAATAATTTCTGATTTTGATAAGGAAATTAAAAAATTAGGTAAAAAAGATAAGTTATAAAACTTATAAAATTAATTTAAAATGAAAATATTATATCTCGAAACTTCCTCAAAGAACTGTTCGGTAGCCATTTCAGATGGTGAAAAACTGCTGTGTTCTACAGAAGAAATTTCAGAAAATTATAAACAGTCAGAAAGTCTTCACACGTTTGTAGAATGGGCTTTGGAAGGCGCCAACTTGTCAATGAAAGATATTGAAGCGGTTTCTTTAGGAAAAGGTCCGGGTTCTTATACCGGTTTGAGAATCGGTGCTGCTTCAGCAAAAGGCTTTTGTTACGGACTTAAAATTCCTTTAATTGCCGTTAATTCAATGGAAAGTATGATAGAGCCTTTTGTAGGGCAAAACTATGAAATGATTATCCCTTTAGTCGATGCAAGACGAATGGAGGTTTATACCGCTGTTTACGATGGTATTTCGGGGGAAGAGCTTATTCCTACCGAAGCTAAAATTTTAGATGAAACTTCTTTTGAAGAACTGAAAGACAAAAAAGTACTTTTCGTGGGCGACGGAGCATTAAAGGCAAAAGAAATATTAAAGCTCCTAAACGCAGAATTCAATACAGACATATACCCTTCTGCTCAGCATTTGATAAAGAAAACTTTAGAAAAAATAAAGAATGAAGATTTTGAAGACATTGCTTATTTCGAGCCTTTTTATCTGAAAGATTTTCACGGAGTGAAGAAAAAAAGTAAAAGCGAAGAATAATCTTCGCTTTTTTTATTTAGTCATTGGTTTTGCTTCAACCGGAGCCTGAAGCTTTTGCATCGTGTTATTCCCTGGTTTTTTCAGAATATTGTTATTCTTTGGTGGGTTATTGTTCATCTGATTAACCGTATTATTCGGTGCAATATTACTATTTTGAGATTGAATATTACTTGGCTGTCCCGGTCCGTTAAAAGGATTATCTGGCATCTTATTTCCTTTATTATCGGTTGCCTGGAAGGCAATATCACTTTTCAGATAATTCAGCATTTCTTTAGCTTTAATTCCTTCAGGAGTTTTGGCATAATTCAACACTATTTGTTCAAGTTGTAGAATCATCACTTCTTTTCCACCAGTTTTTCCGGCATTGAAAGCATTTAAAAGATTAAGTTTTGGGACTAAAGCATCTTTAGGGTATTTGAGAACCACCTGCTCTATTTTGCCCTGACTTTCTGCAAATTTTTCAGATTCATACAATGCAAAGGCCATTTTGTATTCGTTTTCAACCTCTTCAGAAGATTTTACAAAATTATTATTTTTAGGATTTCTTGCGAATTCTGCATAGGAAGTATAAGGATAATCGGTCAGTAAAATCTGTTTTGCTCTGGCTGCAATTTGTGGATTTTTCTCATAATTCATTGCGAAAATTTCATATAAAGCCTGAAGCATCACTTTCTCTTCCGGTTTTACATCTACCAAATCATAAAGCGTTTTTGTTGCTAAAGGTGTATTGGTAAAATAATTCTGATACATTACCCCAAGTCCCAATGAAGCGGTGTCTCTATCTTTTTTCAACTGAGATAATTTTCCGGCATCTGAAGGAATTTGCTCTATATAAAATGAAGGCTCAAAACGTCTCGGATTTGGCACTGAAGTCACTCCTAAAGCTTCATTTTTCATGTCTTCCAGAGAAGTCATTTTTTTAGAATAACGCCAGTTGTCGACCAAAGCACGGTCGCCCCAAACTTGTTTAAACGTTGATGTACCTTTACTTACTGTACCTGTATTACCGAAATAAAAACCTTTTGCCGAAACCCCAAAATCTTCGAAGGAATTTGAACTGTTAGCAAAAAGAGAATTGGCATTGTAATCTCCGGTATCAAAACCTTTGCTTCTCTCTGCACGCCTCCTTTCCTGCTCTTCTTTTTCTTCTTTAATTTTTAGTTTCTCAATATATTTTGCAAAATAATCTGTCTTTTGTGCATCAGACATTTTTGCTAAAGAAAGTACACTGTCATTTCTTTTAATTAAATAGTAATTTTTTGAGATTTTTTTAATGTAACTAGACTGATCCTGCAGCAAAATTCTCGAAGGTTCATACGTCATAGAAACCAATGCAGAATCATAATAAGCTCCTGCGCCGATGTAATCATTTTTGTCAAGATAATCTTTACCGATCTCATAATAAGCCAAACCTCTCACCTGTCCGTCAGAAACTTTTTCAAGCAGTGATTTTCTGAAAAACTCCTGCGCTTCTTTTTTCTTACCGGCTTTGTTAGCCATTAGCCCTAAAGCATAATAGAATTCATTCTTTCGTGATCCGTAAGTCCCTTTTTTACTTATTTTTTCGAGATAATCTTTAGCGCCTTCATAATTTCCTTTTCCGTTGAATGTTTTTGCAATTTCGATCTGCGATTTCACTTCAAATTCAAAATCATTGGCATATTTATAGGCAGATAAAAAGCTTTCTCTTGCCAGATCCTGTTTTCCTGTTTCCTGTAAGATTTGTCCTCTCAAAAAGGCAATTCTGCTTTTTAGTTTTCTGTTTCCGTTCAGTTCAAAAGCGCGGTCTAATTCTTTTATAGATTCTTCTTTTTTACCTGCATCCAAAAGCGATTCAGCATAATAAATACTCAAAAGTTTATCATGATCTTTGCTTAATTTTTCATTTCTGAGCTTATTGAAAATTTCTTCGGATTTATGATAATTTTTAATTTGTGAATAGGCTAAAGCTTCGTAAATATGGGCTAATGGAAGTCTTTTGTCTTCTTTCATGTGAGTGAAAACATAGTTTAAGGCATCCAAAGCTTTGATCGCTTTTCCCTGATAAATTCTAGATTGAGCCAGAATTATGTAGGCATCAAAAATAGTTTTATTTTGCTCCTCTCCTTTTCTGATGACAGAATATTTATTAATTGCTTTTAAAGCCTTAGCTTCTGCAATTTCTAAAACGGATGCTCCTTTATTTCCTTCCGGATTATTAGGATCTTGAGACGTATTTCCGGGCATTCCAGGCATTCCGGGACCATTTGATGGCATTCCGGGAGCGTTTCTTGCATTTTGTTGCGGTCGGTTTACTTCTGCCATTTTCATAGAATTTTCTGCAAAAGCTGAAGATTGTCCCAAATCACTTCCCAACGGTTGCTCCTCGTACGTTAGTATAGGAATATATGGCGCATAAAAATTATCTTTATGAGCTTTGTCTCTCTCTGTAAACTCACTATTTAAGGCATCTTTTGCATTAAACAGGGTATTGTAATATGTTGAAAATCCTTTTAAAAACTTTGACCTTGCTTCCGGTTTTTTCACTTTCGTGCCACAGGAAACAACGATAATCGCTGCTAAAAGAAAGACTATATTTTTTTTCATTATTTCAATATAACTCGCTAATTTACTTTTTATTATCAGCAGTTTGGTGATTTTGTAAAAATAATAATAAAAATCTTATTTTGAAAACGGTGATAATTCTTGTAATCTTTTATAAACTAAATGAGTGGGAAGCCCCATAATGGTATAAAAACTTCCGTTTATTTTTTTGATTTTTGCCATTCCAAGCCATTCTTGTATTCCGTACGCCCCTGCTTTGTCGAATGGTCTATATTTTTTAATATAAAAATCAATTTCCTGATCTGAAATTTTATCAAATTCTACATCAGCAACATCAGTCTGTGTGATGCTTTTATCTGAAGTTTTAATGGTAATTCCGGTATACACCTGATGAGTTTTTCCTGATAATGACTGAAGCATCTTTTTTGCCTCGGTTTCATCTTTTGGCTTTCCAAGAAACTGATTTTCATTGGCAACGACCGTATCTGCAGTCAACAAAACTTCATTATTTTGAATGTTTCCGAATGCATTTGCTTTTAATTCAGATAAATAAGCTGCAGCGTCTTCTATTTTTATATGGTCTGGTAAAATTTCTTCACAATCAATTTTCACGACCTCAAAATCAAAACCTAAACTTGAAAGTAATTCTTTCCTTCTTGGAGATTGTGATGCTAAAAGTATTTTCATCAGTATTTTAAAAATAATAAACGATTAATGGTAAATGATATTTTATTTAATGAGAAAATATATTTGATTATAAGTCTTTTATCTATTTTCTCTCATCTTCTTATACGGATTGCGTATTATCATCATGCCATTTTCCCTGAACTTTCATCACCTGCTCAATGACATCACGCACTGCTCCGCTTCCGCCTTTTATTTGAGAAATATAATCTGCAATTCCTTTTATTTCGGGAACGGCATTTTCAGGACAAGTTGCGATTGCAGAATTCTGCATGATATGAAAGTCTGGAATGTCATCCCCCATCGTTAGAATTTCTTCATTTTTAAGATTATATTTAGCCTTAAAGTCTTCAAAATCTACCATTTTGTCATGAGATTTTGCATAGTAATCCTGAATGCCCAAATAACTGATTCTGTGTCTTACCATTTCATCGTTTCCGCCTGTAATAACGCCTATCAGATAGTCATTTTTTAATGCTTTTACAACAGCATATCCATCCAGAACATTCATCACACGGCTCATGTTTCCTCCTGGCATAAGATAAACGCTTCCGTCAGTAAACACGCCATCTACATCAAATACAAATGCTTTTATATCTTTTAATTTCTCTTTATAACTCATACATTTTTTTAATAGAATGATTCATTGTTTTATAAATTTCGAGACTTTCATCTTTTAATAACCGCTCATGCAATTCCAAAATTCTCTTATCGTTTCTCACGGCAGGTCCGGTTTGTGCTGATTTGGGCTCTATTTCAGAAATTTTCTGAACGGTTTCGTTAATCAGTGGCAAAAAATAATCAAAAGGAATTTCCTGTGCATCCGAAATTTCTTTAGCTCTTGCAAAAAGATGATTCACAAAATTGCAGGCAAAAACTGCAGTCAGATGAATATATTTTCTTTTTTCATGAGTACTTTCCATTACATTGTCTGAAATTTTTGAAGCTAAATCAGTTAAAATTCTTTGATCTTCTTCATTTTCTGTTTCAATAAAAAACGGAATTTTTTTATAATCTAAATTTTTAGTTTTAGAAAAAGTCTGCAAAGGGTAAAAGCTTGATTTTCTGTACTGCCCTATCAAAATTTCTTTAGGAAGCGATCCTGAAGTATGGGCAACCAAACAATCTTTTTTGGCAATAATTTTAGACACATCATCTACAGAATTATCACTTACACAAATAATGTATAAATCTGCGTCTTGCAGGTTTTCAGTTGAATAAGAAATATTTAATTCTGAAGAAATTTTCTGAAGTTCCTTTTCATTTCTACCAAAGATTTGGGCTAAAGAAATACCATTTTGAATGAAGGCTTTTGCCAAATGATAGGCAACATTCCCGGAGCCGATAATGACTGTTTGCATAAAACAAAGATAAGAGTTTTTAGTTTTGAAAAGAAAGCTGAAAAAAGTGAATATTTTAGAATAATATTTATTGCTATAAATTTTAAAAGTTAATATATTGGACTAAAAATTGAATAAGTAATTTAACTTTTAGATATTTTTGTAATCCAAAACAATGAAAGCATCTTATGAAGATTAACGACGCAGAGATTATTGCGCTGATGCAAAACCCACGAACGCTTGAAAAAGGTCTTCGGGTGTTGATGGATGCTTATCAGAGTAGATTATATTGGCATATCAGACGAATTATTGTAGATGGAGACCTTGCTCAGGACACTTTGCAGGAGACATTTATAAAAGCATATCAGAATTTTCATCAGTTCAAAAATGACAGTCAGTTATATACATGGCTGTATAGAATTGCAACGAATGAGGCATTACAGCAAATCAATAAGCTGAAGCGAATGCAGAAAACCGATGAAGATCCCGAATATTATATGCAGAATTTGGTTGCCGATAATACACACAGTGATGCTGAAGAAATCCAAATCTTTTTGCAACGAGCCATACAAAGCCTGCCCGAAAAGCAGAAACTGGTATTTATGATGCGGTATTATGATGATTTGCCTTACGAAGAAATATCAAAAATTGTTGATATGTCGGTAGGAACATTAAAAACAAATTATCATTACGCCAAACAGAAAATAGAAGAATATATCAAAGAGAATTACGAGAGATAATTTTTGAGAACCAACGACATGAAAGATTTTGATCTAGAAAAATTAGAACGCAAAAACATTTATAAAATGCCTGACAATATGTTTGAAAGCATTCAGGATAAAGTGTTGAGCCAAGTGAAATATTTTGATCTAGAAAAACTGGAACGCAAAAACATTTACAAAGTTCCTGAAAAGATGTTTGAAAACATTCAGGACAGAGTGTTGAGTGAAATAAAAGCGGATAAGAAAGCTCCGATTTTCAAATTAAATTGGGGATATGCAGCAGCAGCGTCTTTGGCTCTGATTTTCGGAGCGACATTTGTATATCAATCAAATTCAGATTCTTCAGCAAACGGAGATCCGGTGAATGGTTATGCAGATAACAGAACATCTCCTAAAAAAGAAAGCGAATTGGCCTACGAAACTCTAACTTCAGATTTAACTTCGGTAGAAAATACTAATCAAAGAACTGAAAGACAGATTGATATAAAGCCTATAGTTTCGCAGGTTGTTAATAAAAACTCAGAAAAACAAAACAAAAAAGCAGTAAAAACTGCTAATGAAGTACATATGAATGAATATTTAGAGTCGCTTCCCAATTCGGAAATAGCAGAATTGGCAAACAATTCTAGTCAGGATGTTTATTTAGACTTATATAATTAGAAGAAAGATGAAAAAAATATTATTTACACTTTTTGTTATCTCAAGTTTTGGGCTGAATGCACAAATCAAAGAGTATGATTGGAAGAAAATGAATCCCGATCAGAGAAAAGAAGTAATAAACAATCTTTCTCCAGATGAAAGAAAAGCACTTCTTACACAATTCAGAAATAATATGGTTGTTGATATGCTTGACGTTGCACCACAAGATAAAGCAGAATTTACTGCGATGTACAACGAATATTTAGACAATCAGAAAAAGATAAAAAGTCAGTTCGATTCAAATTTTGATCCCGAAAAACTTTCTGAAGACGAAGCAAAAGTAAAGCTTCAGAAAAGTTTTGATGTAGGGCAAAAATTATTCGACAACAGAAAAAAGTATGCTGAGAAGATGCAGACTGTGATTCCTTGTCAAAAAGTCTTGAAGCTTTTTCAGTCTGAGGGAATGATGAGAGATAAGATGAATGAAAGAAAACCTCACGGCGGGAAAAAAAATTCTTCAGAATCGAAGCAAACTCCATAATAGTTTATTTTTTTAATGTTGGACGACTCTTGCAATTTATTGTAAGGGTCGTTTAATTTTAAATTGGTTAATATTAATTTAGAATTGAAATCTTATTTATAATTTTGAAAAAAACTTAATGATGATCAAAACTTTTTTTCTCTTACTATTTTCAGTTGTGATTTCTGCACAGAAAATACAGTTGGTACATCTTACCCAAAATATAAAAGATAAGAGTAAATCTGCGAAATCGTTAACCATTATTGATGACCGGGAAGATCCAAAAATAGGATCAGTCTCTCATCAAAATGTACCATTTGAAATTCAGTTTAAAGATAATCAAATGGAAAACGCTGTTCAGGAATGGTTTTTATCAGATAATAAAAAATTAGGAAATACCGATTTTATACTGCTCATTGAAACTCTGAAAGCTTACGACGAACCTACTAAAAAATCTACGTTAGGAAAGCTTGATGTTAAGTTGTCCAGTTTCGTTAAGAAAGGCGATAAATATTATTTCGTGAGCAGACTTTCCGACAAATTTTCTTTTCAGCCCAAATATGATGTGCATATTCCTAAACTTACAGCCAACAAACTGAGTTTTATTTTAAGTAAAATTATTAATGAAACCTATTCTAATCCGACGATAGATGTTGCTTTAAACGAAAACGAACTGAAAAATTATGAAGAAATAATTTTAAAACAGATAAAATCATTAAATAGCGAAACTCTTTCTGACGGTGTTTACCCTGATTTTATATCTTTTTTAAAGCAGGAACCCAGCAAAGAATATGCTGTAAATAAAAATAAGAAAGGAACTGCAATAGGATTTATTAATGCTAAAAACTGGCCTGTTGTGGAAAGACTTTTCGGATATGTTGAAAACGGAACAGCATTTCGTTTAACTCCGGTTGGTTTTCTTGAAATGAAAAAAGATGAAAAGGGCTTTTTTGTAATCTCTTCCAAAAACGCATTATCAACGCAGGTAAGTGAAGGTATGATTGCCGGAAGTCTTATTGGTGGAGTTGTGGGTGGAGCAGTTGCTGGTGCAATTGATTCAAAAGAGTCACGATCTTCGAGGATGCAAAAAATCTATATAGATTCTTTAACAGGAGCGTATATTTTTGATTAAATATTGTTGTTTCAGGTTATTTGAGATTTTAAAATAACTTTTTTTCTTTCGAAAACAGTCTTATAAAATTAATTTTCTCCCTGTAAAATTAAGAATGATAAATTTCTTTCAAATTGTTATCTTTGCAAATTACATAGTTCTTAAATGAAAAACATACGAAATTTTTGCATAATCGCCCATATCGACCACGGTAAATCTACTTTGGCAGACCGTCTTTTGGAGTATACCAACACAGTGACTCAAAGAGAATTACAATCTCAGACGCTTGATGATATGGATTTGGAGAAAGAACGTGGGATTACAATAAAATCTCACGCCATCCAGATGGATTATGAGCTTAATGGCGAAAAATATATCTTAAATCTTATTGATACTCCGGGACACGTAGATTTTTCTTACGAAGTTTCGCGTTCGATTGCAGCTTGTGAAGGTGCGCTTCTTATTGTAGATGCAGCGCAAAGTATTCAGGCACAAACGATTAGTAATTTATATCTGGCTCTAGAAAATGATTTGGAAATTATTCCGATTCTAAATAAAATAGATCTTCCGTCTGCGAACCCTGAAGAAGTTACCGACGAAATTATGGGACTAATCGGCTGTAAATATGAGGATGTTCTTCGTGTTTCGGGAAAAACAGGTGAAGGTGTTCATGATTTGCTTGAACAGATTGTTGCAAGAATTCCTGCTCCGGTTGGAGACCCAAATGCGCCGCTTCAGGCATTGATCTTTGATTCAGTTTATAATCCTTTCAGAGGAATTGAAGCTTATTTCAAAGTAGTCAACGGAAGTATTTCTAAAAACGAGAAAATTAAATTTTTTGCTACAGGAAAAGAGTACGGGGCTGATGAAGTTGGAACTTTGAAACTAAAACAGCTTCCGAAGAAAACAATCGAATGTGGTGATGTAGGCTATATTATTTCCGGAATTAAAGATGCTCGTGAAGTAAAAGTTGGTGATACGATTACCTCTTTTGTGAATCCTGCCGAAGCGCCGATTGACGGTTTTGAAGAAGTAAAACCAATGGTTTTTGCCGGAATTTATCCTATCGAATCTGAAGATTTTGAAGAATTGAGATTCTCATTGGAGAAATTAAGACTAAATGATGCTTCTTTGGTTTTCGAGCCTGAAAGTTCAGCAGCGCTTGGTTTCGGTTTCCGATGCGGATTCTTGGGAATGCTTCACATGGAGATCGTTCAGGAACGTTTGGAAAGAGAATTTGATATGAACGTGATTACGACAGTTCCCAACGTTTCGTATCACGGATATTCTAAAAAAGATCCTGAAACTACAATTTTAATCAACAACCCATCTGAAATGATTGATCCCAATCTTTTAGACAGAGTAGAAGAGCCTTACATCAAAGCTTCTATCATTACAAAATCTGATTTCGTTGGAGCTGTAATGACGTTGTGTATTGAGAAAAGGGGTGAAATTGTGAACCAAAGTTATTTGACAGCCGATAGAGTAGAATTGACCTTCAATATGCCATTGGCAGAAGTTGTTTTTGACTTTTATGATCGTTTAAAATCTATTTCTAAAGGATATGCTTCATTCGATTACTCACCCATCGGAATGCGTTCTTCTAAGCTGGTAAAAATGGATATCCTGATCAACGGGGATATGGTAGATGCTTTATCTTCATTAATTCACGATTCGAATGCTTATTACATCGGTAAAAAAATGTGTGAGAAATTGCGCGAACTGATTCCGAGACAACAGTTTGATATTGCTGTTCAGGCTGCTTTGGGAGCGAAAGTTATTGCAAGAGAAACCATTAAAGCTTTAAGAAAAGACGTTACCGCAAAATGTTACGGTGGTGATATTTCAAGAAAAAGAAAACTTCTTGAAAAGCAGAAAGAAGGTAAGAAAAAGATGAAGCAAATTGGTAGAGTAGAAGTTCCGCAATCAGCATTTATGGCTGTTTTGAAACTGAATGATTAAAAAAGATAATAAAGAAAAACTTTGGTATAATTATTTTATTAACTTTGATAAAAATAATGAATTATGTATCTAGCACAAATTGACTCAAAACAAAGTCAGGCTCCTTTTTATATAAATATTTTGTCTGACATTATTAACGGTGATACTGAGTATAAAGAGCAAATGGATACTGCGATCAAGGAAGCAGCATTAATTTCGGCAAATAAAAAAGATATTTATTCAGCAGAAAGGCAACATTATTTTTTGATTACTTCATTATTAATGCATTATAAAGATGAACTTTCCAGTATTAACCAAGAAATTAATAATTCTGTTTATAAAGAGATAATAGAATTACTAAATAAAAATTACTGTTATGACTGTTAAAGCAATTGAGCTACAATTGTTGCAACTGGAAGGTGTTTTTTCAAAAAGTAAAGGAAATATTTACTCAGATAAAAAGAAAGAAAAATATTTTGAAGATTTGTATTTACTATTTGATGCAATTAAAAAAGCTGATATAGAAAAATACGATGATAATTTGCAAGGAATTCATTACCAAATTTTAAACTATATTTTCGGTGCGTTAGAATTTTTAGATAATAGTACTTTAAATCTTATTCCTTTTGAAACTGTATTTTGTTTAGAAAAAGTTTTAGGTGAATGGATTTCCGATGATAATTTTATTATTGCAACATCATTGTCGAATAGAAATTTAGATTTTTACTTCATGGGTGAAAATGTTGAATTTTTCAAGTTAATGAATGATACAATTGAAAAATTATATGGTCTAAAAATTTCAAAAAGACTAATAAAAATTGTTTTACCTCGTGTTCTTTCTAGGGATTATCTATCAATAGTGGTTCTTTATCACGAACTAGGGCATTTTATCGACATTGAATTAAATATTAGTCAAAATATATTTTTCAAAAAATTTGGTTTCAAGTCTATTTATAGCAATACTGAAATACAAGAGCATCATCATACTATGGAATATTTTGCAGATGTTTTTGCTTCGCAATATATAAATGATGCTTCTAATTTATTTTTAAATTACATTTCGGCTGGTACACTTGATTCTACAACACATCCTGCTACTAAAAAAAGAGTGGAATTTGTTGATAAATTTTTGAACGGAGAAAAAATAGGTTTAATTGATGAGTTTAATTTAGTTTTGGCTGCTCAGTCAAAGCAACAAATTGAAATTAGACATACCGTTTTTGATGCAGATAGTTCTGATTTTAATGAATTTATACCGCAGCAAATTAATTCTGAAAATGAATTACATTCAGTTTTTAAGCTTGGCTGGGATTTTTGGAATAATTCAGAAACAAACACACTTAATAAAGTTCCAAAAAAACAAAGATATAACATAATAAATAACTTAGTTGAAAAGTCTATTTCTAATTATATAGTAGTATCTAAATGGCAAAATCTTTAATTTATGAGTCTTATTGTTAAAGAAGAATTGAAAAAGCTTTTAGAAAATAGAGAATTAATTATTACTCCAATTTTAGACGAAAAGCAATTTGGAGAAATTAGTTTTGATTTTAGAATTGGAACTGATTTTTTAACACAACATCAAGGAAGAAATGCTTTTATTGATACAACAAAAAATAATAATATAACTAGATCAATTAAAAGCAGTTACACTGAAACTAGAAGAAAATTAGGAGAAGAATTTTTGATTCACCCATCACAGCCAACATTGTTTTCAACTCTTGAATATGTTAAACTACCCAAAAATATTTATGCTGTCCTAAACCTAAGAAGTTCTTATAGTAGATTAGGACTATCAATATCTACGATAGTTCAGCCAGGATATTGTGGATGTTTATCAGTTGAAATTGTTAATTCTGGTAATACAAGTCTCAATATTTTAACAGGAACTAGGTTTTTACAAGCAAGATTTTTTAAAATCTCTGAGAATACAGAATACTTCAGCTCTGAACGAAAATATGCATGTCAAGTTAGACCAGTTTCTTCCAAAGCTAATGAAGATGAGGATTTGGAAAAATTAATAGGGATGAATATTTAAAATTACGCAAATGGAAAAGTAGTTGAGATGCTACAAAAGTATTCATGAAACTATTAAAACTTAACTACTAACCAAGCTAAAAAATATAAAAAAATCCGCAGAAAATTTCTGCGGTTTTTTTTATTCATGATGGTTAACCAAAAACGGGTTAAATTTTATTTTTTCGTATATTTTATTTCCATTGTTTTATACTCTTTGCCTGTTTTAGAATCAGGACCATACATTTCTAAAGTTTGATGAGTGTCGTCTACAAAAGTATAGACTTCTCTCATATTGCAGTCTTTTCCGGGTCTGGTAGGGTCTGTCATTTTTCCCTTAAATTCAATAGATTTTTTGGATGCATCCCAATCGCCTTCCATATTCATCAATCCGGTTCCCATATTGTCAATCCAAGTGCTTACAAATTTCTTTTTAGCATTGTCATACCCCGTAATGCTCATTCCTTCAAAAGGCATTCCCATAAAGTTTCCTTTGTGTTCACTACTTTGATAGCGCCCGTCAAAAATCATTTTATTGGTCGTTGTCGAGGTGCTTGTCATAGGTTTTCCGCCGTCTTCCATCCACATTGTATTTTCTCCAAGCCAGACTCCGTCAGATTTTGCCAACATTTTCTGCATATCTCCGGGTGTGGCAAATTCCATCCATGCTTTGTTTGCGGTTGCAGAATCTACCGGTTTCCATTCTTCATTGGCGATAGAATCTTTTCCGTCAGAGGTTTTTACATCAATTTTTGCTTTATCACAAGCGATAAACAGAAGTGCAGCGCAGGCTGTAAAGAATAAATTTTTCATAATTATTTAGTTTTTAGTTGTTTATAAATTTAATGAAAAATAGAATCCAAAAATAAATTATTTTAATCTTGACATTCAAATTTCTAATTACTATTTTTGTGTACTCGTAACGCAAATTAATTTATGGATTCTCAAAAAAAATTACAGGATATCAAAGTCGCTGTCGATGCCGTTATTTTCGGATATTTTGATAAAAAAGATCTTCAAATTCTTTTAATTAAAAGAAATATTGAACCATTCAAAGGCGGTTGGGCTTTACCTGGAGGTTTAGTTTTAGATGATGAAAATCTGGATGATGCTGTAAAAAGAGAATTGCAGGAAGAAGCTGGCATAAAACCTGATTTTTTGGAACAACTCTATACATTCGGGAATGTAGGTCGTGATCCTAGAAATAGAGTAGTTTCGGTAGCTTATTTGGGTTTGGTCAATCCTTCTTATCACGAATTGTTTGCAGATTCTGATGCGGAAGACGCGCAATGGTTCAGTGTGAATCAACTTCCTAAATTGGCTTTTGATCATCAAACTATTATTGATATTGCGTTAAAAAGACTTCGTACGAAAATTCAATATCAGCCGATTGGTTTTAATCTTTTAAATGAAGAATTTGTGTTTTCTGAACTCGAAAATCTTTACAAAACTATTATAGGACAAGAAATTGACCGCCGAAATTTCAGAAAAAAAATCATGAGCTACGGACTTCTCAATGAAACCTCCCAATTTAAAAAAGAAGGCAGCGGCAGACCCGGGAAATTATTCACTTTCAATCAGGAAAAGTATAAAGAGCTTGAAGAACAGGGTTTTTATTTTGAAATTAAATAGTTTTATTAATACAAATTTCACTAATCTTTTTGCATGAATTTCTAACAATATATTACTTCTCCAATGTCATTCAGAATGAAGCGAAGCCGAATGAAGAATCTATAAATTAGTGTTGAGATTCTTCCTGCGTCAGAATGACAAAATGAGCAAATAAACCACTTTCTTTAATTCTTTTTCCAATCGAAATTCATCAATCAATATTCAAATCTGAACCATTTGTGAAAAATATTTATGCATTTAATATTTAAATGAAATAAGTTTTTAATACTGAAAATCAGATAATTAAATTATTTAGCGTAAAATAAACACAAATTAATTTGGCTAATAAAATCAGATTGTTTTATATTTGTGTAATAATAACGCAATCATGAAATACACATTACAAAATACAATAGAAAAATTTCAGAAAAAAGAAAACATAGAATTCTTATTTTTCTGGGGACATACAGTAAAAGAGGAATTACAAAAGCTTGTTTCAGTCAATGGTTTCCTTTTAAATTTGAAGAAGAAGGAATTGAATATAAAACTGCAGAACATTATATGATGGCTGGAAAAGCTAAATTATTTAATGACGATAAAATTTTAGAAGAGATTTTAAAATCTGAAACTCCAAATCAAGCTAATAGTTTAGGTAGAAAAGTAAAAAACTTTGATTCAAAAATTTGGGACGAGCAAAAATATGAAATCGTAAAAAGAGCAAATTTTTTAAAGTTTTCGCAAAATCAGAAGTTTAAAGATTTTCTATTATCGACAAATAATAAAATTTTAGTAGAAGCAAGTCCATACGACACAGTCTGGGGAATCGGAATGCTGGAAACAGATTCAAAAGCACAAAATCCTTCATTCTGGAATGGAGAAAATTTGTTGGGATTTGCTTTAATGGAAGTTAGAGATTTATTAAAAGAATAGAAATATTTCGCAAAGAATTAAGGCAAAGCTATACAGTTTCAAATTAGTGTAAAATAAACACAAATAAAATATAAAAACATGGAAGAAGACTTAAAACCCAGATTTATCGAATCATTACAAAGAAATAATGATCAGATAAGAGAAGATCGAGCCCGAACAATCGGTGAAGATTCAGAGTTGATATACAGACGCCGAGTTGAAGACATTGAACTGAAAATAAAAAGACTGGAACGCGAACAGGAAGGTCTTATCGACATCAGTCCGTTAGACAAAAACAGTTTGACATTTGCCGATTTTCAGCCGGAAGCATTCGTTCAGAAAGACATAGAATTATCATTATTAATCAGAAATCTAAATATTCAACTGGAAGTTTCTACAAAAAGATTTGAATATTTATTTGGTAAAAAATTTTAGTTATGGGAAGTACAAGATACGACATGGACGCTCGTTATGACAGAGCAAGAAGAGAAGGTTATGCATCAAAATCTGCCAGTGAAATTTTCACTCAGAATGCAAAAAGAATGGCACACGAATCAATGAATCCTAAAAATATTTCTTTCAGAGAATCAAGAGATTCTGCGGTTCATCCGAATTCTGTTCCTATTATTTTAGGGCTTGATGTAACGGGAAGTATGGGACATATTCCTCATGAATTAATTAAAGAAGGTCTCCCAAAATTAATGGGTGGAATCATCCAAGGCGGAGTTCCCGATCCCGCACTTTTATTTTTAGGAATCGGAGACCATGAATGTGACGGTTATCCTTTACAAGTTGGTCAGTTTGAATCAGGAGATGAAGAATTGGATATGTGGTTGACAAGAACCTATATTGAATCAGGCGGTGGAGGAAATGCTGGAGAAAGTTATTTATTGGCTTGGTATTTTGCGGCTTTTCACACCAGAACCGATGCTTTTGAAAAAAGAAATCAAAAAGGCTTGTTATTTACGGTGGGTGATGAACCTTGCTTGAAAACACTTCCGGCTTCTGCGATTAGAGAGTTGATGGGAACGGGTCAACAGACTTTCAGACACACAGAATTATTGGCGGAAGCTCAAAAAAGATATGAAGTTTTTCACATTAGCGTTTTACATTCCGGGCAGGCAGAATATGCAAATAAAGGATGGAAAGATCTGTTGGGGCAAAACTGTTTGTCTATTGAAGATTACAGAGATGTTCCGAAGGTAATTAAAGATGTAGTTTGCAGTAAATTTAAAGAAGGCTTTAGTAAAACTAAAGATTTAGGTGGTTTTAATAATATTCAAATGTATTAAAAAATGAAAACAGCACAAATAATTATAGGCTTAGGTTTTGGTGATGAAGGAAAAGGAATCACCACCGATTTTCTGGCTCAGCAAAATCCTGAGTCAGTAGTTATTAGGTTTTCTGGCGGTCAACAGGCGGCGCATACGGTGATGATTGATAATAAAAAGCACATTCATTCCAGTTTTGCAAGTGGAGCGTTGCGGGGTTTGCCTTCTTATTTTACCGAGCACTGTACGATTCATCCGACTTTTTTATTCAATGAAAGAAAAGAATTGATCAAGAAAAACGGAAATATTGAACTGCATATTCATCCTTTAGCAAAAGTAACCACGCCTTTTGATGTTTTAAGCAATAGAAAAAATGTCAAAAACTTAGAACATGGAACGTGCGGAAAAGGCGTTGGAGCAACGATGAAAAGAAATGAAAGCCCGTTTAAGTTATTTGCGATTGATTTAATCGCTCCAAAATCAATGTTAATTGAAAAATTAAAAGGAATTGCCAATTATTACGGTTTTGAAGAAGGAGAGGAAATTCAAAATGCTTTACAGGATTTTTTAAATGCCGTTGATAAAATTGATTGGAAAATTGAAGGTTACAATTATCTGAATTCGTTTAACAATCTTATTTTTGAAGGAAGTCAGGGGATTTTGTTGGATATGGATCATGGCGTTTTCCCGAACGTAACATTTGCCAATACCACCTCAAAAAATGCGTATGAAGTTTGTAAATTGTTAAAGATTGAAAATATAGAAATGTTTTACGTCACAAGATCTTATTCAACACGTCACGG
Source organism: Chryseobacterium indoltheticum (assembly GCF_003815915.1). Lineage (NCBI taxonomy): Bacteria > Pseudomonadati > Bacteroidota > Flavobacteriia > Flavobacteriales > Weeksellaceae > Chryseobacterium > Chryseobacterium indoltheticum. Next base: position 273,220 of record NZ_CP033929.1, on the reverse strand, counting down.
AAGCGGTTGGATGAGCAATGAAAATAATTTGACATTAAAAAATAATGAAGAGGAAACCTGTATTTTTAATGAATATCAAAAGGATCTCCGCTTTGGTAATTTAGATTATGACTTATTAAATTATGCTCTGAAATTGGATGAAGCTTATGTTTTTGCCAATAAGAAAAATCTGGTTGTGACTTGTTTAGATCAATTGGATGAGGAGTTTAAAATAGAAAATCTTGATGTAAAATTTGATATTGTTTATGGATTTTATTCTCCGTATTCAAAGGATTTTAAAAGAATTAATTGATGATTTTAAAAAAATATTTATTTGGAAATATTGGTTTTATATTTAATGACGGAATTTATTAGCTTTTTCTGCAGTTTAATAGCGGAAATAAGGCTTTTAAGAGAAAGCGGTATAGGTAATAATCAAAAAAATTAAATCATGATTACAGAGAATAAACAGGAGTTACTTGAAAAAGTAAAAATACTTAATCTAGAAGGAAATTATAATGAAGTTATAAATATTCTCACTGATTCAGTTTTAGAAGCATTTAGCAGTTATGAGCTGTATGCTGAAGTAACAGAATCAATGAGTAAAAGCAATAAAAAAAATTATCAAATTTATGCTATAAAGAGCTTAGAAATTTCAAAGAATGTAAAAGCAAATTTTCATTTAGGATGTTATTTTATTGAAAAAGAAAATTTTGAAAAAGCAAAAAAAACTTTTGAAGAAGGGCTTGAGATAGATCCCAAAAACCCTCTTTCATATCACGGATTAGGAAACTATTTTGTAAGAAAGATTGATTTAGAAAGTGCGAAAGATTGCTATAAAAAAGCATTGAACTTAGATCCTAATTTTTCAAATTCATATATTGGTTTAGCAGTTGTTTATCAACTTGATAACGATTTTCAAAAGTCAGAAGAATTGTATCTAAAAGCGCTAAAAATAAACTCAAAGTCGTCTGCAAATTATTTTAACCTAGCTTATTTAAATTTTCAGCAAAAAAAATATAAACACTCTAAGAGAAACTATCAAAGATTTATTGAGTTAGAAAGTGATAAAAGAAAGGATAGATATTATAATATTGCAATCGAAAAGCTTGAAGAATTAAATAAAATTTTAGCAAGTGAAGATTATAAAATTATAAAAGAGATTGTTGCTAAAATAAAAAAAACATTAGAGTATACAGATGAATGTGTTACACATTTTACAAGTATTTCTGTAACAAAATTATTAATTTTTGAAGATAGCAGATTTAGGTTATCAGAAGGTGCATATCTTAATGATACATCAGAAGGGATAGAGCTTTTTTCTTTTTTAAATTATCAATCACCTTTTGGTAGAAAGGAAAATCCAGTTGATGAAATTTTTGTCCAAAAACCTTTTATTGGAAGTTTTGTTTCAGAAAATAAACATAATGATTTAACAATGTGGAGGATGTATGGAAAAGAAGGAAAGGATGAGGCTAGAGGTTGTGCGTTAACAATGAAAGTAGATAAATTACGAGAAAAAATTCAAAAAGAACTTGGCACAACAAATTTAGAGGAAAATGAACCAGAAATTAAATTCTATAAAGTTGCTTATTGGAAAGATAATAAATTTATTATTCCAGATGAAAAAATATTAGGAACAAAAATTAAAAATTTAAATAAATATTGTTTAGAACTTAAAAATGCTATTGAAGAATTTAGTAAAAAAGATGAAGAGATAAAGATTCAAATTGATATTGAAGAGCTATTATTTGAAATTGCTTTTCTTTTTAAAGGAATAGAATATCAATATGAACACGAAATTAGATTAGTACAAAAAGGAATGGGATTCGATAAAATTGTAGATAAAAATTTTATAATACCACGTGTTTATATTGAGTTGACAGAAGTTTCAGAAAGTATAAAGAAAATTACATTGGGGCCAAAAGTAGAAAGAGCAGATGAATGGGCATCGGCATTTCATTATGAGTTGAAAAATAAAGAAATTGAAGCAGAAATTCATATTTCAAGACAACCATTTAAATAAAACTAAAAACGATGAAAATTGAATTAATAAAAGGTGACATCACCAAAATAAAAACAGACGCCATCGTCAATGCTGCCAATTCTTCATTACTTGGCGGTGGCGGAGTTGATGGAGCAATTCATCGTGCAGGAGGACCGGAAATTTTAGATGAATGTAAACAGATCAGAAATAGACAAAGAAAATGTAAAACCGGAGAAGCTGTGGTAACCACAGCCGGAAATCTTCCTGCAAAATATGTTATTCATACGGTCGGTCCTATTTGGAATAACGATGAAGAAAAATGTTCACCACAGTTAGCGAATTGCTATAAAAACTCATTAAAATTAGCTGAAAGCTTAAATGTAAAAACAATTTCTTTTCCGAATATCAGCACGGGAGTTTATAGATTTCCGAAAGAATTAGCTGCAAAAATTGCGATTCAGGAAGTGAAAAGTTTCGAATCTGATGTTATCGAGAAAGTTATTTTCGTCTGTTTTGATGATGAAAATGAAGAGATTTACAAGAAATTATTGGAATGAATTTAAATATTCCGATTCTAAATAATCTAGCAGGTTAATTCGATTGAAAAATCTGCATAATTTGCTAAATCTGCGGGAGATTAAAAAAATAAACAAATGAAAAAACTAACCATATTAACCGGCGCAGGAATCAGCGCCGAAAGCGGAATAAAAACATTCAGAGACGGAGATGGTCTTTGGGAAAATCATAGCATACCAGATGTGGCAAGTCCGGAAGGTTGGAGAAAAGACAGAGAATTAGTTCTTGAATTTTACAACCAAAGGCGTCGTCAAATCCATGAAGTTGAACCGAATAATGCGCACAAATTAATTGCAGATTTGGAAAAATATTTTGATGTTCAAATTATCACTCAAAATATCGACGATCTTCACGAAAGAGCGGGTTCAAAAAATATCATTCATCTTCACGGAGAGTTGTTGAAATCTTGCTCATGCAATAATAAAAGTTTGATTTACGATCAAAAAGAAGATATCAATATTGGAGACAAAGCAGAAGACGGAGCACAATTACGACCTTTAATTGTTTGGTTCGGGGAAGAAGTTCCGTTGATGAAAGAAGCCACGGAAAAAGCAAAAGAAGCCGATATTTTCTTAGTAATCGGAACTTCTTTGCAGGTCTATCCGGCTGCAGGATTGCTTCATGACATCAAAGATGATTGTTTGTTAATTGTCATCAATCCTAACGAAACAGGCTTCGGATACGGGCAAAGAGCCGTTGTAATGAAAGAAACCGCAACAAAAGGAATGAAATTATTGTTTGATAAATTGGTAAATCTAGCGGAATGAAAAATGTTGTAAAAGCCGGAATTTTCGGGGTTTGTATTGGCGATGCTTTGGGAGTTCCGGTGGAATTTAAGAAAAGAGAAGATTTAAAAACATACCCTGTTACCGGATATTTGGAATATATGTCTTGGAATCAACCCAAAGGAACTTGGAGCGATGACAGTTCATTAACTCTTTGCTTAGCTGATGAATTGACAAAAGGTTATGATCTCGAAAAAATAGGACAAAGCTTTGTTAAATGGAATAAATATGGACATTGGACGGCCCACGGAAGACTTTTCGATATTGGCGGAACAACAAGACATTCCATTGCAAGATTAATTAAAGGTGAAAGCGCTAGGTTTTCAGGAAATATTTTTGAAGAAGATAATGGCAATGGATCTTTGATGAGGATTCTTCCTTTGGCTTTTTATTTTAAAGATGAAGAAAATATTGAAAAGCTATATCAAATCGTAAAAGAAGTTTCATCAATTACACACGGACATTTTCGTTCTGTTTTTGCTTGCTTTATCTATGTTATTTTTGCTATTGAATTAATTAAAGGAAAAGACAAAAAAGAAGCATACAATCATGTTCAAAAAACAGCTTTGAAATATGCAGAAATTCAAGGTTTTAACCCAAATGAGATTCAGCTTTTTGAAAAGGTTTTAAGAAATGATATTTCAAGATATTCGGAAGACGAGATTAGAGGAAGTGGCTACGTTCTTCATAGCTTAGAAGCTTCATTATGGTGTTTCCTAAACACAGAAAATTATTCTGAGGCAGTTTTAAAAGCCGTCAATTTAGGAGAAGATACCGACACAACCGGAGCTATTACAGGTGGAATTGCAGGAATTTATTATGGTTTTGAAAACATTCCTGATGAGTGGATTGCGGAGTTGGTGAGAAAAGAGGATATTGAACTTTTGTGTGAAAAATTAGAAAACAAATTAATGAAATAAAACACAAACCATGAACGAACAGCATAAGAAAAAAACAAGCAAATTCCTGAGCTACGTTCTCAGGCATCATCCAGAAATTATCGGTTTGCATTTGGATGAAAACGGTTGGGCAGATGTTGACGAACTGATTACAAAATCCACAAACGATTCTCAAGGTTTTACTTTTGAAGAATTGGATGAAATTGTACAAACTAATGATAAAAAACGGTTTATTTTTAATGAAGATAAAACAAGAATCAGAGCAAATCAAGGGCATTCGATTGATATTAATTTAGCTTTAATTCCGCAACAGCCGCCAGAATTTCTCTACCATGGAACTGCGCAACGTAATATCGAATCCATTTTAGAAAAAGGAATTGAAAAAAGAAACCGACAACACGTTCATTTGAGTCAGGATATTGAAACGGCAACTAAAGTCGGAATGCGTCACGGAAAACCGATTATTCTAACCATCAATACAGAAAAAATGTTTGATGATGGGATAGAATTTTATCTTTCTGAAAATAATGTTTGGCTGACAGATTTTGTAGATATTAAATACATTTCGCAATAATAAAGACGAATAGTAAAATTAAAATTATCTATAAAAAAAATTTTGATTTTGTTATAATATATTTCATATATTAGTGTATTAATATCGGGGTATCTGAAAACCGTATAGAGTAGGAAAATCAAACTAATCATTATGAAAAAATTAAACAAAATCTCAAGAGAAAATTTAAAATTAATTAAAGGAGGAATTACACCAGAATGTGCATCTTGGTGGGGATCAGGTAGGCCATATTACACTACCGAAGCAGCTTGCATTCAAGCTTCTACCGCAGATCCTGACTTTGAACCATTTTGCGTTAATAAATGTGGACGTTGGTATGCTTTTTAAGTAAGTAATAAAGTGAAAAAATGCCCCTATAAAGTATCACACTATTAGGGGTTTTTTATGTGAAATAAAATTAGAAATTTAGGACAATCAAAAGGTTTTTAAATGATTTGAATGAAAAGAACATTAGCAATAGGAGATATTCACGGTGGCCTTAAAGCTTTGAAACAAGTTTTGGAAAGAGCCAATGTTAACGAAAATGATAAATTAATTTTCCTTGGAGATTATGTTGATGGCTGGAGTGAATCTTCTCAAGTCATTCAATTTTTAATCAAACTTTCCGAAAGGCAGGAATGTATTTTCATCAAGGGAAATCATGATGCATGGACGGAAGATTGGTTGTCTTTAGGAAATGCTCCCGATGTCTGGCTTTTCAACGGTGGACAAAGTACAGTTGACAGTTATTCTGAATATTTTTTGGAAGAGCTGGAAATTCACCTGGAATTTTTTCAAAAGATGAAAAATTATTATGTTGATGAAGAAAACCGTTTGTTTATTCATGCCGGTTATTCTTCGATGCACGGTCCTGAAAAAGAAGTTTATTCAAGCAATTATCGTTGGGATAGAACCTTATGGGAAACTGCAGTTGCAATGGATAAGAAGTTATCAAAAAACTCAGAACTTTATCCTAAGAGGTTACTTCTATATAAGGAAATTTTCATTGGACATACGCCAACTTTGCATTTAGGAGTTGATAAACCTGTGAATAAAGCCAATATTTGGAATCTTGATACAGGCGCTGCTTTTACAGGCGCATTGTCGATAATGAACGTTGAAACTAAAGAATTCTGGCAGAGCGACTTGCTACCAAATTTATATCCAAATGAAAAAGGTCGAAATAATTATAATATTAAAGTAAAATAAAAAATACGCTCCATTTCGAAGCGTGTTTTTCTATTTTCTAGGCAATCCTTTTTTCAAAGCATAATTGGCTCTTTCCACAGCCTTTTTTTCTTTCCAATCCATGTATTTCTTTTTGAATTGACCTTTCATGATATTGTCAAAATTTCTTTGGACGGTAAGATTCCATAAAGAATTTGCTTTTACAGCCCAGGATTTGTCCCATGCACGAAGCGAAAGAGAGAAGCTTCCGTCAAGATATTTCATCCAGTGCCACCATCCGGTTGGCATAAACAAAGTGTCGCCATGTTCCAGAAAACATTCGATTCCTTCCACACCGTCCAATGCAGGGAATTTTTCAAAATCAGGATTGGAAATATCAAAATCCTCCAAAGCATAAGTAGCGTAAGGTAATTTGTACAGTCTGTCTTTCCATTTGTATTCAAAAAGTAAAACATGTTTTCTTCCGTTGAAGTGCGTATGAAAAATATGAGCTAAATCAATATCAAAATGTAAAAAGGTTACCGAGCCTTTTCCTCCAAAAAACATGGAAGGATATTTATCTAAAAAACCACCCATCAAATCTGAAGGAGAGATATAGTCTTCCAATAATTTATTTGCCCTTTTGATAGGATCAAAAAAGAAAATCCTCAAATCTGTGGGTTCTCTTTGGATTAAATCGATGTAATCTGCAAACTTCATCTCCGTTGTCGGAGTATTGATTGGCGCTGCAGGATCTGCTTTTGCACTGTCGTACAGGGGAACGGTAACATCTCCTACCACTTCCTTCACATAATCCATCGTCCATTTTTGATAGGCTGGCCATTTTCTAGCCATATTTTTTATCACCACCGGCTTTCTTGGTATCAGATATTTCTCGCGAAACTCCTCCTGAGTAATATCGTCGACAATATCAATAGGCTTTAGAATAACCCCCATTTGTTTAAAATTTTATGTTACAAAATTATTAAATATTTACTTACGGAAAATGAATTAAGATATTTTTAATCTATGACCTTAATCATTTTTCTATTTAGATCGAATAAAAATTTATTTTTAAACACTATAAAAACTATTACATAATACTAATTATGTTGAACAAGTATTTGTGATAAATATTTAATCAACAAAATATTTCATAAAATGCTTTTCATGAATAAAACATGTAAAATGATAAATAAAATCTGTAAAAAAAAGGAATTTTTTTTAGTATGTTTGCTATATGACACAGATGAGAATTCGCGAAACATTTCAGGCGTTCTGCCGTATTTATTTCTTTTAAAAGTCATAAAATGATGCATCATCCGATCTGTACTGTTTATTCTAGACAAAATTGTACAGGTAGGGAAACAATTATTTATTAATTTTAAATCCAATTTATTATGAAAAAGAAATTTTTATTAGGTGCTATGTTTAGCATCATGACTTTATCAATTATGTCTTTTGCTGAAAAATTTATGGCAGTTTGGACTTCAACGTGTGGGGTAAAACATTACACCACATTTACTGAAGGAACTAGTCAATCTTTGATGGCTTGGCACATAGCAAATATTAACGAAAAAGAATGTAATGGTGTAAGGCCAACTGTCACTTTTAACTAGTTTTTAATTTGGGACAGGAAGAATTCCTGTCCCATTTGAAATAGTAAAATTATGAAATTACCATTATTTATTTGTAGAGATGGTAAAATAGCACAATTCTTAAAAAATTAAAACTCTCAGTATGAAAAAGCATCTTGTATGCATAGTACTATTTTGGATATGTACATTTGTAAAATCTCAGAAAGTAGAATTTAACCCCCTAGTTAAAGCAACCTACCAAAGTTTTTTAAAATTTAGTAATAATTATCCGGTAAAACCACAAACTTTTATATTGATAGGAAATACGAAAGACTATTATTTTGCTGGCTATAAGAACTATCATAAAGATCTTGATTTGGAAGAAGCATCTAAAAAAGGAAATGGAATTAGCCTCACAGCAGGAGATTATTTTCAAGAGAGAATTATAAAAAAAAATGGTATAACAAATTTGTTCGGTATGTTCAGAGATGAAAGATTAAGATATGAAGAAAATGTTACACTAAAATGGGTACTTTATAGTGATACGAAAATAATTAATGGTGTAAAGTGCCAAATGGCAGCAACCAATAAATATGGCAGGAGATGGATTGCCTATTTTTCTACCGGACATGCGATACCGATCGGACCATACAAATTTACTGGGTTACCCGGTTTGATATTTGAAATTTATGATACAAAAAATGATTATCATTTTACGTTAATAAAACTCGAAGAATATCCCAACAAATTTGAATTTAATCTGGGAGGGTATAAGAAATTTAATAAAAAAGATTTTTTAAAAGCATCTTATAATTTAGAATTTACATATGCTGGTTTTCCAATGGATGCTGATATGAGAAAAGAAGCTGAAGACATAATGACAGCGAAGAGGAAACGGTATAATAATCCGCTAGAATTAAAGCCCTTCGAATGATTTTTGAAATTTTATGTAAAAAAACTATCTTTTTTAAGCTATTTATCAAATCTTCTAGTTTAGAGTTAAATTTATCCACAGATTCTTTGTCGGAAATGTTAAAGATAATTAAACCCACTGAATTATCTTTATTGTCAAAAGTATTATTTGATATTTCTAATTTTCTTTCGGAATCAAAAAGATCTTGAATTTTTACATCAAAAATTTCTACCAATTTCGGGATGTACTGAGATTTAATATCTGTAATCTCACTTTCCCAATTTACATTAGTATTTCGGTCTATTCCTAATAAATCGGCAATATCCTGATTAGAATATTCTTAGTCTCTTTAAATTGTTTCCTACTCACATATGATATATTATTTAAATTTATGATATAAACTAAAACATCAAAGAAAAAATGATGAAAATTGAAAGTAAAGAAAAATTATCACTATTTTTGTAGTGATAATTTTGTTTTTAACTTTTATATAAAATTTATATCTCTATAAAGTGTAACAAAAGAGCTTAACACATAACTAATTACTCAAATAATAAATTATGAAGTCGCAGAGATTGGTAAAATACTCATTAATCAAGGCCTTGCGATTCTATTTAACCGTTAAAAAAATAAATAAATACATATGAAAAGAAAAATTTACCTTTTCCTGATGGTTTTTTTCTCTGTGATAACGTTTGCCCAAAAAACAGTTTCCGGAAAAATTACCGATGAAGATGGTGTGGCGATTCCAAGCGCAAGTGTAACGATTGAAGAACCCGGAAAAGATGCAATTCTCGCATACGGAATTACCAATTCTAAAGGTGAATACAAAGTTACTTTTACTTCATCAGAACCCAATGTAGATCTGAAAGTGAAAGCCTTTAATCAAAAACCCCTCACAAAACAAATCAGCAACAGCGATCAAACCCTTGCCTTCAAATTACAATCTGAAGCAACCGAAATAAAAGAAGTACAGCTGAAAACCAAAATGATCACGGCAAGAGGCGATACTATTTCTTATGATTTGAAAGCTTTCGACAATAAGAACGACCGTACTTTGGCCGATATCATGAAAAAAATTCCGGGCATTGAGGTAAATGCAGACGGAACGATTCTTTACCAAGGTAATGCGATCAATAAATTCTATGTTGAAGGTAAAGACTTGATGGAAGGCGGTTACGGAACGATTACAAACTCATTACCAAAAGACGCTATTTCAAAACTCGAAGTTTTAGAAAACCACCAACCGGTAAAAATGTTACAGGGAAAAATTCCTTCGGATGCTGCGGCAATTAATATTAGGCTTAAAAAATCTGTAACGATGACGGGTAGAGGAGAAGTAGGTTCCGGATTTGGTGATCCGTGGCTGTGGAATGTAAAATTAACGCCTATGTTTTTCAGTAAAAAGCAACAATGGGTTGTTAATTACAAAACGAATAATATGGGAGAGCAGGTAGAAAATGAAGGTAACATTCTGGCTTTTGGAAGTTCTTGGGAAGGCAGAAGAGGAAACGCTTCACAAAATAACTGGTTGGGTGTAGAAAATGCTTCTGTACCCAATCTTCCGGTCAAGAGATATTTATTTAATAATGTACATTATTTATCTGCTAATTATCTTACTAATATAGATTCGAAGAAAGAGTGGGAATTTAAAGCAAATGCCAATTATACCAATAATGCTGTAGAGAGAGAATCTAATAGTGTTACAAGAGATTTTCAACAAGGAACACAATATAACACAAGATTTTTAAATAACTTTTACACAGATAAGCTGAAAGGAGAGCTAATTTTTACTAAGAATGCTAAGAAAGGATTCTTTAAGAATACAACAACCTTTTCTCAATTTTGGAACGGAGACCGTGCTTTTGCAGAGAGAAATGATAGAATTGGTTACAGAACGGGTAACGAAAGCGTACAATCACCAACTTCATCTTTTCAAAACTCTTTAAGTACAATTATTCCGTGGAAAGAAAAAATGGTGAATTTGAAATCATATATTAATTATCAAGATGACAGACAGACTTTAGAGATCTCTCCAGCAAATTATTTACAGCTACCCTATAAAAATTTAGTTAAAGATACAATAACGAATATAAACTTTGCAGGTGGAAGTACTGCTCTACAGGATTTCAGAATTAGAACATTGGATACTTCACATTCGGCAAACATTAGTTTTACAGCTAAAGGATGGACTTTTACTCCAGAAATTGGGATTGATGTCTCAACAGATAAACTTAATACAAATTTTGAAGGAACAGCAATTCCTAATCCAAGTATTACAGATGATATACCACTTAATTTTAATGATTTATCGTACGAAAATGATTTGACGTTTGCTGAAATTACGCCGCGAGCTTCTATCACTGCAAATTACAAATCTGACGCATGGAATGTCTGGGCAAGTTTACCAGTAAATTTTAATAATATTAAAGCTGAAGATGCATTTAGAAATGTTTCAAAAACTTTAAATAAAACTACATTTACGCCTAATCTTTTTGCACAGTACAGTTTTGCATCATTCTTTAAAGCAAGTGTTAACGGGAATATTAGTAATAATTTCGGCGATATACAAACTGCTTATGCAGGATATGTTTTAACAAGTCCAAGTGGTTTTAATGTAATGAATCCTAAAAATCCTATTCCTCAAACCAATACAAAAAGCGGTGGTGCAAGATTAGAATATAGAAATCCTTTGAATAATCTTTTTTTTAATGTAGGTTATAGATTAAGTGATACCAAAAATAACTTATTGGCTTCGAGTGCAGTGAATGATCTAGGTTTTAGTGTTGTAGAGTATATAGAAAGTGAAAACAAAAGAACAAACAATTCTTATTATGCCGAAATAGGAAAGTATTTCCCAAAATTTAAGACTAATGCTTCAGTAACTTTTAATGATACCACTTCAAAGTCTCAGTCTAGAAGAAATAACGAGGATATTAATACTACAAACGAAAGTAATAGTTTAGGATTTAAATTCAATAATACTTACTTCTCGTGGATGAGTGTAGATTTCAACTTTACAAAAACTTGGAATAAACAATCAAATGGAATTATTAGCAATGATTTAGGAAAAACAGAAAACTATAATCACAACTTAAATGTATTTTTCTATCCTTTAGAAAGCCATACAATTGGTTTCTATTGGGATCAGATCAACTCAAATCTGGGAGATACTAAACTGAATAATGGTTTCTTTGATTTATCATACCAATTTAGTTGGACTGCCAAGAAGGTTGACTTCGAATTAAAATGGATGAATATTGCTGACAAAAAAGTCTTTGAACGAATCAGTGTTGGTGACGCCACGATTACTCAAACGACAATGCAACTCAGACCAAGCCAAGTTATGCTTTCAGTAAAATTCAACTTTAAATAAAAAGTAAGAAAAACCAATCTCATTGAGATTGGTTTTTTGTTTTAAAATATTTTAAAAATTTGGATGATCCGCCGTTGGTCCATAACTTCCGGGAAGTTCGATGTCATTCAGCCTGTAATAAACTCCCAATTGTGCTCTGTGATGCGTAATCTGATTTAAACTGTGGCGAATTGCTTCATATTTCGTCCACGAAGCCAGTTCATGACCATCATTTTTCAAAGCCCATCTTGGTTCTAAGTCGTTTTCAGATGCTTTAAGTAATGCTTCCTGACTTGCTTTGTGGTTTTCTTCTAAAACGGTTAAGAGCTCATCTTTTGTGGTAAGATGCTTCGGTTCTATTTCGCTTTTGGCAAAATCAAGTTCAGAAGAATTAAGCATAAAACCTGCCCAGCCAAAAACTTCCGAAATGTGGGTAGCGAGATGCATCATTTTCATACTTTTAGAATGCGGAGTGTAATCATTTTTGTCATCCGGATAAATTTCGAAAAAGCTTTTTGTAGTCTGGTACTCAGTTTCAAGCTCGTCTTTTAGTTGTTTTAAGGTATCCATATCATATTTGTTTAGGTGAACTTAAATTTAAAACTTTTAAAAGAGCTAAAAACTTTTTTGATGAAAATATTTAGGAAAAAGGTTCTAATGTGAGAGCAAGTCATCACAAAATTAGAGCCTGATTAATAGAGTATTGTCAAATTTGTGATAAAACAGATTAAAGTTTAAAAAGAAAAAATTATTTTAGCAAAAAATTCAAATGAATGAGAAAAAAATTATATTCAAACCTTAAAAATTTTTTACCGTATTACAATGAATACGGATTCAAAGAAGGATATAAACTATACAAAAAACTATCATCTTCAAACTTAGATAATATCTTTCTTTACGGAATAAAACATCCTATACATCTCAGAAAAAATGAACAATCTGATCTGGAAGTTTTTAAACAGATTTTTATAGAAAAACAATATCACCCGTATCATTACAAAAACCCTAAAATTATTATTGATGCAGGAGGTAATGTGGGGCTTTTTACAGTCTTAATGAAAAACAAATTTCCGGATGCTGAATTTATCACTATTGAGCCCGATTCTGATAATTTTAGGATGGCAAAAAAGAATCTTGAAAATTATCCTGACATACAGTTACTCAATAAAGGTGTTTGGAGTAGTGACGTTAAATTAAAAATTATCGATGAAAACGCCTCAAAGTGGGGAATTCAGGTCGTGGAAGACAATGAAAACGGGACTATAGAAGCAATTAGTATTAATACAATTCTCAAGGAAAACAATTTTGATAGAATTGATGTATTAAAAATGGATATAGAAGGCAGCGAAAAAGAAGTCTTTTCTAAAAACTATGAAGATTGGTTGCCTAAAGTAAAAATACTCGTTATCGAGCTGCACGACTCGATGCAGAAAGACACCACAAGAATATTTTTTGACACCTTAAATAAAACATGGCCACAATATCGTCTTTTTGTAAGCGGTGAAAATTTGGTGATAGAAAATCTTTCTATTTAATCTTCGCTTAGATAAATAATAATTTTATTTCAGAAAATCTGTAACAAAAAACAACTAATGCAAACTAATTAAGCAAACCTTTTTATACAATGAAAAATTTATTTTCAATACTATTTATTGCTGTTTTTGCTTTTGCCAATGCACAAGAATCAAAAGAAAGCTCAAATCGCTTCTTTTACGAACTTACTTTCAAGCCAAAGCAAGACTCTGCCAAGCTCGATAAAGTAATTACCGTGTTGGATATTACAGACAAAAACAGATCTGTTTATCAGGATTACACTGTAATTTCTCAAGATTCTATTACAAAAGTGGAAATAGAGGCTATGCAGAAGGCCGGCACTTACAAAGACCTTTCAAAATCTCTTAAAACACCAAAATTTTCGGCGAGAATTCACAAATTTTACCCAAGTATGAAAGTGGAATATGTGGATAAAGTTGCGAACGGAATGACGCCAGTAAACATAGCGTATACAGAAGATTTGAAATTTAACTGGAAAATATCAGACGAAAAACAAAAAATAGGCGAATACAATACCCAAAAAGCAACTACAGAATATGGTGGTAGAACGTGGACTGCATGGTTTTCTTCAGATCTTCCTTTTCAAGATGGGCCATATAAATTCAGTGGACTTCCCGGTTTGATTGTGAAAATTGAAGATGCCGGCAAAAATTATTCTTGGGTATTGCAGGGAAATAAAAAAATTAAAGATTACAACGAGTTTTCTTACATTGAAAGTTTGATGCAGGCAACTGGCGGAAAACCAAAAGAATTAACAAGAGAGAAGTTTGACAAAACTTTTAATGATTTTAAAAAAGATCCTTTTGCTTCTGTAAGACCTATGATGTCACAGGAAATAATGTCTAGGCCAATGCCTGGAACAGATGGTACAATTGGGGATATGATGAAAAAGCAGGAGAAAATGTATAAAGATTTTTACAATGCAAATGATAACCCTATCGAAAAAGCAAACTCTATAAGTGTTGGAAATCTAGAAAAAGTAGGAAAGGAAAAAGATAAAAAATAATTTTCAGATTAACTAAACTATATTTAAAATAAACCCAGATGCAGTAATGTGTTTGGGTTTATTGTATCAAATAATTGAAGATACTATAAATCTAACTGCCTTTAAATATGAAAAATAACGTTATTTAGATTAAATTTAAATAATTATATTTGCAGTCACAAAAATTAGGGTCTTGAAGGATATTCAATTACATACATTAAGCAGCTTTCCCAAAAATAAAATTGGGAAAATAGTAGACTATGATAATGATAATCTGAATATGCCGACGAAAATTATAGAAATGGGGCTTCTTCCTGAAACTCTGTTTAAAATCCTTTACCAGGCACCGTTCAACGGACCGCTTTATGTGGAGTTTGGCGATGAAAAAAGCCGTATTGCACTACGTAAAGAAGAAGGAGATTTTATCATTGTAGAAGATTTGATTAATGCAGGAAAATAACAAAAAACAGATACTTTTAGTAGGAAACCCGAATGTAGGAAAATCAACCGTTTTTAATGCCTTATCAAACAAAAAGCAGAAAACCGGAAATTATGCGGGCGTTACCGTATCAAGCCATTCAGGTAATTATTCTTACAAAAACGAAGAAGTGGAGATTGTAGATCTTCCCGGATCTTACAGTATTTATCCGAGCTCAGAAGATGAGGCAATTTTCTCTAAATTTCTTATTGATGGGCAAAAAAATTATTCCGGAGTGGTTTATATTCTGGAAGCATTAAGCATTAAAAGAGGGCTTTTGTTATTCCAGCAGATTCAGGATTTGGGAATTCCAATGATTTTGGTGTTAAATCAAATCGATCAGGCAGAAAGAAGAGGAATTCACATTGATATTGAAAAACTTTCTAAAGCATTAAATATCAAAGTTATTCAGACGAATGCAAAAGAACAGATAGGAATAGAAGCCATTAAAGAAGCTGTTTTTGCCAATGATTTTGTTACATCTGAAAAGGCAAGCTTTGAAATTCCTGCCGAACATAAAAACCTTCTTGATAAAAATGCAGAGAATGATTACCAGGCCTGGGTAAATGTTACGCTTGAAAAAAAATCAGATTCAGCATCAAAAAATATAGTTCCGAAAAGATTACAGGTTAAGGAAACGGTAAGACGTTATCAGAATGTTGATAAGATTTTGGCGGATGTTATTACTAAAAAAGCTCAGTTTAAAGAACTTTTAACAGAGAAATTAGATAAAGTTCTTGTTCATAAATTTTGGGGATATATTGTTTTCATGTTTATCCTTTTAATAATTTTTCAGTGTGTTTACTTTTTGGCGGAATATCCGATGAACTGGATCGACGAAGCTTTCGCTTGGCTTTCTCAGTTTGCAGGAGAACATCTTCCGGAGGGGCCAATCAATTCATTGGTTTCTCAGGGAATTGTTCCTGGTTTAGGCGGAATTATAATCTTTGCACCACAGATTGGGATTCTTTTGTATTTTCTCTATTTACTGGAAGATTCGGGATATATGGCAAGAGTTGTTTTCCTGATGGATAGGCTTTTAAGACCATTTGGTTTAAATGGAAAAAGTATTGTTCCTTTAGTTTCGGGAACAGCTTGTGCAATTCCGGCGGTAATTTCAACCAGAAATATCGAAAATTTAAAGGAAAGGTTGCTCACGATATTGGTTACACCTTTTATGACGTGTTCTGCAAGACTTCCGGTTTACAGCATTATTATTGGTTTGATTATCTCCGATAAAACTATTTTTGGAGTTCAATATAAAGCCTTGGTGCTTTTAGGCATGTATATTTTAGGTTTTTTTGTTGCTTTATTATCGGCAGCGATTCTTAAAAATTTCATTAAAGAAGATAATAAAACGTATCTTGTGATGGATTTGCCTACTTATAAAAAGCCACTTTTCGGGTACGATTTTAAATTGGTGTTAGGAAAAGTATGGGACTTCATTACCGGAGCTGGAAAGATTATCTTCATTGTAAGTATCATTATTTGGGTGTTAAGCTATTTTGGGCCAAAACAAAACCCGGATGAGGTTGTTGCAACGGATGTTCATTTAGATCATTCTTATCTGGCTAAAATGGGTAAAGCAATTGAGCCAGCCATTGCGCCGCTCGGTTACGATTGGAAAATGGGTGTGGGGATTCTCACGAGTTTCGTTGCCAGAGAAGTTTTTGTGGGAACAATGTCTACTTTATACAGTTTGGATGACGATGCTCCGGAAGGGAAAGTAATCGATAAAATGAGACACGATGTAAAACCGAATGGCGAAAAAGTATTCAACTTTGCGACAGGAGTTTCGGTGTTGTTGTTTTATGCATTTGCAATGCAGTGTGTTTCTACACTTGCAGTAGTCTATAGAGAAACCAAAAGTTGGAAATGGACTGGCTTTCAGGTAGTAATGATGACAGGTTTGGCATATTTTGTGTCGTTGATAGCTTACCAAATATTAAAGTAAAATGGATTCTTCGTTAATTTTTCAATATATCATTATCGCACTTTTAGTGCTTTTTGCCTGCTATTCTTTATATAGATTTATAAGGAAAAATTTTTCACCAAAGAAATTCAGTTCCAAAAGATCCGGGTGCGACAAAGATTGCGGATGTTCTTAGAAAAGAATTTTTACAAATTAAAATCGCCTATCTTTTTTATTTGCCCAAAAAGATAAAATCTCAACAGTTGTTTCTTTTATCCTGTAATAAATAGAAAAGTTTTCTAAAATCAGGACTCTTCTTATCTGTTCTTTTGTTCCAAAAATTAATGCGCCAATAAAAGGATTAGCAGAGATTAATTTCTCTTTTCTTTCTACTTCTGCAATTATTTTTAAAGAATAATTATTAGACTTATTATGATTAATCCAATATTCTATTGTTTCAAAATATAATGTCTCTGCTTCTGGAGTCCATTTTATTTTGAACATAATGCTCGAGCTTTTTGATGAACATCAGAGCTGTCGGCTAATTTTTTGTCATTGGCTTCATCAATACCGATATGAATAGACTTTAATTCGTCGGGAGAAACAGTTACAATTTCTTCAGAAACTTTTTCGAAAGAAAACTTCATTCTTTTTAAAAGATTTTCTAAAAAGCTAGTTTCTTCGGGTGTTGTAGGATGTACTATTATCGTATTCATAATCTGCTTTTTACAAAGGTATAAATTATTTCTAATTTGAATTTTCATAAAAAAATAAATTCTTTCGATTGTTATAAATTATTTGTAGTAATTTCATTTCCTAAAATTAAATTCAATTTGAATTCAAAAGCAGTCGCTGTTTTTTTTCTTTGTCTGTCAGGTTTTTATTCAAAAGCACAAACAGACAGTACAGATATAAAATCTTACGCAGATCAGGTAATGATTCGTGTAAACCTTGATACGAACATAGAAAATTACACTTTTTCTGAAGGCAGCGAAGAAAATTTAAACGAAACCATACTTTCCATCAATAATAAGACAAAGGCTTCTTTATCTGTTGATTACAAGATCATAAGTGCCACGGTGTCTTACGCGCCTCGATTTTTTTCTGGAAATAATGATAATGAAAGAAAAGGAAACAGTTCTTATACTGATTTTAGATTCAGATTTTTTCCTGAAAGATTTATACAGACCTTATATTATAAAAACGTAAAAGGATTTTATATTGAAAATATGCAGGATCTTCTTCCGGGATGGCAGAAAGATAGAGATCCTTATATTAAATTTCCGGATCTAAGAGTTCAGACTTTTGGAGGCTCCACCTCTTATATTTTAAAAAAGGATTTCTCATTAAAAAGCCTTTATACCCAAGGTGAATGGCAAAAAAACAGCAAAGGAAGCTGGGTTCCTTTTTTAGATTATGATTTTACAATTTTCAGCAATACGATTGACGGTTTGAAAAGTAAAGAATATCAATACAATTTCGGAGCAAACATCGGATATTTTTACAATTGGGTAATTGCCGAAAAAATTAATATTGCGCCATTTTTAACCTTAGGTTTTGGTGGAAAATTTACAAGTTTCCAAGATACTTTAGAAAATGGGTCGAGAGGGCCAAAACAAAATGAGCAATATATAACAGCAAAAGGATCGGGAGGTTTGCATATAGGATACAATTCTGATCGCTTTTTGTTTGGTGGAAAACTGAACTTTAATGCTACAGCTTATGACGAAAAAGAAAATTCTACTGTCGAAAATAACAACACTTACGGGCTTCTCTACATAGGTTATCGTTTTCCGCCTCCAAAGGTTGTAGAAAGAAATTATAATAAAATGCAGAAAAAAATTCCGGTTTTATAAGTTCGTTGTCTTTTGAGTATCTTTGCAACGGAAAAATTTAAAATAAAGATAATCTGTTTTTTCTGAAGATTCAAAAAATAAAATGCAGTTTGCATTGAAGTTCAAAATCAGGAAAATTAAAATATTAAAAAATGTCATTAATAAAAAGTATTTCAGGAATCCGCGGAACGATTGGTGGGAAAGTTGGTGATAATTTAACGCCGCTTGATGTTGTAAAATTTGCTTCTGCATTTGGAACCTGGCTTCAGGCTCAAAAAAATAAAAAAGATTTAACCTTAATTATCGGTCGTGATGCAAGAATTTCCGGATCAATGGTCAATTCTTTAGTTACAGCAACGTTACAGGGATTAGGTATTAATGTAGTTGATTTGGGACTTTCTACAACTCCGACTGTTGAGATCATGGTTCCTGAATTAAACGCAGACGGCGGAATTATTTTGACCGCTTCTCACAATCCAAAACAATGGAATGCCCTTAAATTATTAAATGAAAAAGGGGAATTCATCAGCGGAGAAAATGGTGCTGAAGTTTTAGCTTTGGCAGAAAATGAAGATTTCGATTACGCTGAAGTGGACGATTTAGGGAAATATGAAACAAGAGATGATGCTTTTGATATTCATATCCAGCAGATTCTCGATTTGCCGATGGTAGATGCAGAAGCAATTAAAGCTAAAAAATATAAAATCGTTTTAGATGCCGTAAATTCTACAGGCGGAATTGCAATTCCTATGCTTTTAGACAAATTGGGCTGTGAAACAATTAAACTATACTGCGAACCAAATGGACAGTTTCCACACAATCCGGAGCCTTTAAAAGAACATTTGGGAGACATTTGTGAACTGGTCATAAAAGAAAATGCAGATTTTGGCGTTGTTGTAGATCCGGATGTTGACAGACTGGCTTTAGTTGACGAAAAAGGAGAAATGTTTGGTGAAGAATATACTTTGGTTGCTGTTGCAGATTATTTATTGAAAAATAAAAATGGCGTGGCGATTTCAAACCTTTCTTCAAGCCGTGCTTTGAGAGATGTTGCCCAAACTCACAATTCAGAATACTTTGCAAGTGCAGTAGGAGAAGTGAATGTGGTGAATTTAATGAAAGAAAAAAATGCCGTAATTGGTGGTGAAGGAAACGGTGGGATTATCTATCCTGATCTTCATTACGGAAGAGATTCTTTGGTAGGTGTTGCTTTGTTTTTAACGCATTTGGCAAAAGAAAACAAGACAGTTTCTGAACTTAGAGCTGGCTATCCAAGCTATTTTATGGGTAAAAAGAAAATAGAGCTTACTCCGGAAATTAATGTGGATGATCTTTTAACTAAAATGGAAAAAGAGTATCAAAATGAAGAGGTTTCTACGGTAGACGGCGTAAAAATAGATTTTGAAAACAATTGGGTTCACCTTCGAAAATCGAATACAGAACCGATTATCAGAATATACACAGAGGCAAAATCTCAGGAAGAAGCTGATGATTTGGGAGATAAAATAATTGAAAAGATCAAAAGTTTGATTTAGTTTAGAATTTTTGTACATTTAGTTTAGAAAAATAGTGCAATGACAATTACCATTAATCCAAAAAATAAAAAAGAACTCGCCAAAATTAAAGCAATTTTGAAAGCGGCTGAAATTGATTTTGTAGAAGAAATTAATGATGAGGATGATTGGTGGAATAAAATTTCTGATGCAGAAAAAGAATTAATTGAATTAGGAATAAAAGATTTTGAAGAAGGAAATGTTGTTTCTCATGAAGATTTTTTAAAATCATACGGAAGATGACAAAAATAACCTGGTCAGTTCGTGCAAAAAAAGAAATTGACAAGGTTTATCAATATTGGACAAATCACAATGAATCAAATATTTATTCAGAAAAAATTCTTGATGAAACTTTGCGGATGATTAACCTGATTAGGAATCAAAATAAAATAGGACTCAAAAGTAGTACGAAAGAATTACGAAGAGTGTTGATTTTGGAAAATTTCTCGTTAAGTTATCGAACTTCAACAAAGGAAATTAGAATATTATCTTTTTTTGATAACAGGCAAGATCCGAAGAAAAATAAATTTAATTAAAAAAAGTTTTTTCGAAGTTTATAAAATAATTTTGGACTTTGAAAACAACGCTGAGATACTATATTGGAAGAATATTTTGGAAATGAACTAGTAAAAAAGTTCGAAGAAATGATGGAAAACAATGATGAATTCTACTTCGATACAGAAGAATTAGAAGACATTATTGTTTATTACTTGGAGCTTGGAGATTTTAATTATGCCGATATTGCAGTTAATTTTGGTCTGAAACTCCATCCCAACTCATTAGAAATCAAAATTAAAAAATTGGAGGTTCTTTTAGAGTGGGAAGATTATAATCTGGCGAAAGAATTAATCGAAGAGTTAAAAGGTTCTTCTATGGAGAATACAGACTTTTTGGTTTGCTACGCTAAGTATTATTCGAATTTAGGTAATCCTAAAAGATCCATCGAAATCTGCAAAAAAGCCCTGGAATTGAATGAAGAAGAAAACTTCCTCAATAACTTTATTGCAGACGAATATGTCAATTTGGGAGATCCTTTTAACGCACTTAAACATTATCAGCAAGCACTCAAAGAAGATCCTATGGATGAATATTCTTTAGAAAATGCGATGATCTGCTTTAATGATTTGAATAAGAGTGAGGAAGCGATTGCTTTTTTGAACGATTATCTTGACGATTTTCCGTATTCAGAAATTGCATGGAGCGAGTATGGACAGTATTATTTCAATAGAAAAAATTACGAAGAAGCCATCAAAGGTTTCGATTATATGCTGGCAATCAATTCCAGCGCAGTTGGGGTTTATGCGAGCAAAGCAGCTTGTTATGAAGCTTTAAATCAATATCAGAAGGCAATTGAAGTATATGAAGAAATGTTGGAGTTGGAATACACCAAAGCATTTACTTTTTATAAAATAGGATTGTGTCATAAAGCTTTAAAACAGCCGATTATTGCTTTAAATTCTTTCCAGAAATCATTAAGAGAAGATCCTCAGTTTTATCTTGCGATGATGGAGCAGTCTTATCTTTACGAAGAAATGGGCGGAATGGCGGAAGCTTTGCATTTTGCAAAAGAAGCAACATTATTAAATGACAGCAACCTTGATTATCAAAAAAGACTGGCATTTTTATTTATCGATTCCGGTAAGTTTGAAGAAAGCCTTACTTGTCTTAAAAAGCTTGTAGATGCAGAGCCATCAAGGTTTTACAATTGGTATGCATATTCTGAAGTTTTGATGTTGGTTGGTGAATATGAAGAAGCTGTTACCGTTTTAAATTTAGCTTTAAAACATCATTACAGAGCAGAATTGTTTTATCAGCTGAGCAACTGTTATTTTAATTTGAAAGACCATGAAAATGGAGGTGAATCTCTTGAAAAGGCTTTAGAACTCGATCCTTCATTGATTACAGATATGCAGAAAAAATATCCGTACATCAAAGATGAGGTGAAAAAGGCTAAGGCAAAGGTTAAAAAGAAGAATTTATAAGCTTGATGTTGGATGATGGAAGTTAGATGTTTTCGATCTTCCGTAAATTAATTTTCAGCATTAATTAAATAAGAAATCCCGCATCAATGCGGGATTTATTTTTGAACAATAGTTTTAGCCCTTAAAAAGATCAATCCAGCAATAATGACAATTGTTCCTGCAAATTGCACAGCAGTTAGTTTTTCACCATCCAAAACACCCCAAATAATAGCAACGATCGGCATCAGTAAAGTAACGGTTGATGCAAAGAGCGGAGTAGAAACTTTCAACAAACGATAATTCATCATCATTGCCAATCCGGTTCCGAAAACAGAAAGCAAGCTTACAAAACCTAATCCGATCATATTTTCTTTGGTGAATGTAAACTGAGAAACAAAACCTGTAGAAAGCAAAGCGATCAATGAAGGCAAAAACAAAACGAAAGAAAATACAAATGCCGATAAAACGGTAGATGATACATCCATTAATTTTGATTTTACAGTCGTTGTACTCATTGCGTAACACAATGTTGCCAGCAGAAGTAAAAAAATGGGAAATATTTTAAACTGAGTGCTGTCATCACCACCAAATGCAAGCAGGCAAACTCCGGTAAAGCTTATGAAAACTCCGGTCATCTGTCTTTTTGTGGTTTCAAATTTCCAGATTAAAGCTCCAACAATAATCACGAAAATAGGCATCATAGAATTGATGATTCCTGCAATGCTGCTGCTTATCTGGGTTTCGGCAATAGGAAATAAGAACATTGGGATGAAATTGCCTGTAAAAGCGGCTAAAATAAGCCATTTCAAATGTTTTTTCGGGAAAAGTCTGTATTTTGAAATAGCAACAGGCATTAAGATAATTCCGGCAATCAAAACTCTTAAAGCTCCGACCTGATAAGGGCTGAAATGGTCTAAGGATTTTTTAATTAAAATAAATGAAGAGCCCCAAATGACACTTAGTATAATCAGAAGAAGCCATTTTTCTTTATCTGCGTTCATTGTTTTTGTGTAAAATTTTCAAAAAATCTTTTTTAGGAATCATTCTCGCCCCCAAACTTTCCAAGTGATCGGTGTGAGATTGGCAGTCAATGATTGTGAAGTCGCTTTTGTGAGTTTCTATAAAATGAATAAATCCTGCTTTAGAAGCATTGCTCACCATTGCAAACATACTTTCGCCACAAAAAACTTTTCCGACTTGTATTCCGTAGAGCCCGCCAACGAGCTCATTATTTTGCCAGACTTCTACGCTTCGGGCCAATCCATAACCATGAAGTGTAATAAAAGTTTCTATCAGTTCATCAGAAAGCCAGGTTCCTTCCTGACCTTTGCGATTGATTTCCCGACAGTTTTTTATCACTTCTCTGAAGTTTTGATTTTCGGTAATGGTAAAAACTTTTTTATCTAAAATTTTTCTCATCGACTTCGAAACCTTCAATTCATGAGGAAAAAGTACAAATCTGGGATCCGGGCACCACCAAAGAATTTCTTCTCCAGGATTAAACCACGGAAAAATACCATTCTGATAAGCAAACCAGATTCTTTCCACAGACAGATCGCCGCCAAAAGCAATGATACCTTCGTGACCGTCATATTGTGCAGGATCGGGAAATGATATTTCGTTTTTGTCTAATCGAACCATTACTGGAAAAAAAATCCCACTTTTTCAAAAAGCAGGATTAGTATTTGATTTTTATTTCGGATTAAAAAGGTAAATCATCGTCATCGTCCCCGGCAAAAGGATTTTCATTTGAAACCGGAGAAGCAGATTGAGATGGTGCAGCTTGTGTAGGTTCTGAAGCATTATCCAAAACTTTTTCTACTCTCCATCCTGTAATAGAGTTGAAATATTTTGTTTCTCCTTGTGGCGAAACCCATTCTCTACCTCTGATGTTGATTCCTACTTTTACATTTTCTCCTTCTTTCAGTGTGTCCAACAAATTTATTTTATCCTGTAAAAATTCGATGTTGATGGGCTGCGGATACTGCTCTTGTGTAAGAATAACCATTTCTCTTTTTTGAAAACCACTTGCAAATGTTTGAACTTCAGTGATTTTCTTTACCGTTCCTTGTAATTCCATATCGTAAATATTAACGGTGTAAAAGTAATAAAATGAAATTTAAAAAGAATGGTTTCAAATAAATTTTACAAAAAATTAATTTTTTTTTCGAAAAGGTTTGGAAGTAAAGAAAATTGCCCTATATTTGCACTCACAAAAACGAAACAAGTTCTTTAAAATAACTCAATAATAATGCGGATGTGGTGTAATTGGTAGCCACGCCAGACTTAGGATCTGGTGCCGTGAGGCGTGGGGGTTCGAGTCCCTTCATCCGCACTACAAATTGCGAAAATAGCTCAGCTGGTAGAGCACAACCTTGCCAAGGTTGGGGTCGCGGGTTCGAGTCCCGTTTTTCGCTCTCATCACGCCCTGGTGGTGGAATTGGTAGACACGCAGGACTTAAAATCCTGTATCCGCAAGGATGTACGGGTTCAAGTCCCGTCTGGGGTACATAAAACCCTCTGTAATTTATTTTACGGAGGGTTTTTTTATATCCAATACTTTCTCATACCTAATTTTCTTCAACAATATAAATGCATAAATTAAACCTGAAAACTTAGTAGTATGGGGTAAGTGTGTGCTACTTTTTGATCGGTGTGCTAATTGTGTGTGGTTGATTTTATCATAACAAATTTTTATTATGTTTCTTTAGACCGTTTGCTTATTTATAAAAATAAATGAAAAAACATGACTTTTATATAAATTGATGTTGTGGGTATAAACTTTCTTCTTCACTCAAACTGTATAAGATTTAACTTAAAGAAAATACAAATAAGAATGAAGATACTGAGAATGCTTACCTTTTTATTTGCGGTAATTTGTTTTGGACAAAATACTGTAAATAAAGATATATATAAATCAACAATTGATATCTATCCACAATCTTTTAAAACTTCTGATCAGCTCATTAATGAGGGTGAGAAAACACTCCGTTTATCTAAAACCGATGATGAAACTTCCAAAAGCTATTTGTACATTTCTGTTGGGCATTATCTAAAAGGAAATTTTAGCAAAAGTATTTTTTACGCAAAAAAAGCCGATCTCTTATTCTTAAAAAATCATAAAGAAAAAGAGCATTTCATTACGAATTACTACCTATCACTTGCTTATCATAAGTGCGGAGTTATGCATGAAGCAACTCAATATCTGAATGAGGCAGAAAAAACGGCTATACGACATAATGACCCCTTTCTGAATGCCATGACTCAAAAACTAAAGGCTATTTTGTTAGAGAACGAAAAAAAATATACTGAGGCAATTCCGTATCGCACATTTTGCAACAGCTATTTCCAAACAGGCTTAGATAAAAATTTTCCACAAAATGTAATGTCGGAGTTTGCTTTTTCGAAGTGTTACTTAGCTTTTGATTACCTGATGATTGGTGATATTGAAAAAGCGAAAAACGAAATTTCTATTTTTGAATCTAAAATAGCTAGTTCTCAATTTTTCAACGAATTAAATTGGAGAGCAGAGATCTACTATGTTTGCAAAGCTATTATTGCAGCCAAAGAAAACGATGAAAAAAGTGCAGTGCTCCATTTTGATAAAGCAATTGATATCACCAGAAAAAGTAAAATGAATGAGAGATTAACCGTTTTACTAGAACAGCGTTTGAAGCTCAATATCGATGCCTCGGAAGAAAGAGAGATGCTTTTTGCTGAATTTTTAAAACGTAAAGATCATTTTAGAAAAGAAAGTACTAAAGTAATTAATCAGGAGATTAGCAGGCAGGATCTTAATCTGATACATCAAAGAGAATATAAATATATCTTTATTCTGGTTGCTGTCTTTTTGTCTTTAGGAGTTTTAATATTTAAAAGAAGAAAAAGAAAAAAACAAAAAGCATACTTTGAAGAGATTATAGAAGAGCTTGAAAATAATAAAGAAACGTCCAATTCTGTTATAGATGAAGAAGAAAAAAATGAAGAAACCCTTTCGCAATGTGCAGATTCAAAACCTCATATAATATCAGAAGCAACAAAGACGGATTTATTAAAAAAGCTGGAGAAGTTTGAAAAAGGAAAAGCTTTTACTGCTAAAAACTTTACATTAAGTAATTTCGTTAGTATTTTAGATACCAATACGAAATACATCAACAGTATACTAAAAGAACATCATGGTAAAACGTTTAATGAATATATTAATGACTTACGGATCAAATATATTCTGGAATACCTTCACGAAAACCCGGAAAGCCTAAAATACAAGCTTAGTCATCTTTCAGATTTAGGAGGATTTTCTTCGCACAGCTATTTTACGAAAGTATTTACTCAAAAAAATAAAATTTCCCCTTCAAAATTTATAGCCTCTTTAAAAGAGAAAAATAAAAAAGAAAAAAAAGATTACAACGAATAATTTACTGCTACAAAGACGAAAAAACTGATAATTCTATCTTTTTTGGCTGATTTAAAAGAAGTATTTATTAAAAGAGAAAATTTTCAAATGGTAATTGTAATGTTTTGTTTATCAATCGATAATAGATTTGATGGTATTGTAAAATTCTGGAATTGTACTAATCATTTTGTAGGTTGTACATTCGAATTGAATTAGATTTGCAACCGCAATACAAGTGAGGAAAATAATTATATAATTCCCTAATATTATTTTCTCAGCATTGCGTACGATTCTAAAAAAGATTGTTTTATTTACGGAAATTGAATACAATCTATGATGAAAAAAAGTTTATTTATTAACACAAAAAAAGCACAATTATGAATTTAAAATTAGTTCCCAAGGCATAATTTTTTAATCTAATTGTGCTTTACTTGACGGGTAAATATTAATCCGTTCAAAAAAAGCTGTATCTAAATTTCAGAATTTTACATTCTTAATAATTAAGAACATAGATAAAACAACAATGAAAGTTTAAAACGGCGTTTTAAGTATAATGATTTAAACACAAAAAAATGAAAAAGCAAATTTTTACAATTGCATTATTCTGTTCCAGTCTTGCCTACTCTCAAGTCGGGATTGATACAGAAACACCAAAGGCAACTTTGGATGTAACCGGTAAACCGACTGATATGTCTAAAATTGACGGGTTTCTAGTTCCTAGACTTTCCGGCACAGAACTGAAAGCTAAAGATGCTTTGTATGGAGCAGATCAAAATGCAGCGCTTATCTATGTAACAACTCCTTTGGCTTCAGCCGATACCAGCGCAAAAACTATAAATGTGACCAGCAGTGGATACTATTTTTTTGACGGAAATTTCTGGCAGAAATTAAATACTGCAGGTTCAGGTTCAGAACCATGGTATGATTCTTTAACAAATCTTCCCGCAACCCAAAACAGTCAAAATATTTATCAGTCGGGGAATGTTGCTATTGGTAAAAGTACAATGGTATCAGATATAGCTTTAGATGTAGAAGGATCCGTTCACATGGGAACAAATCATTCAGGAAGCAATGGTGTAAACTCGGCAGCATTTGGAAACGGAACGATCGCTTCTGGTGAAAATTCTACAGCTTTTGGATGGAATAATCAAGCTCTTGGAATAAACGCAATGACTTGGGGAGGAAACGAAGATGCCACTAGCACTACAGGAAATCTTTATAATGAAGCCACAGGAGTTGCATCTACTGCTTTTGGATATAGTAATGTATCATCGTCTTTTGGAACAACTGCATTTGGTACTAGAAACACGGCTTCAGCACCTCAGGCAACTGTATTTGGAGCATCAAATATTGCAAGCGGATTTTGGTCCACAGCTTTTGGTAGACATAATATTTCTTCCGCCAACAGATCTCTCGCCTTTGGTCTCGAAAATACAGCCAGTGGTGGTAATGCTGTAGCCTTTGGCTTCCAAAATGTTGCGAGTAATGAAAATACTACTGCTTTTGGCGAACGGAATAAAGCAGAGGGTTCAAGAGCTCTTGCGTTTGGCTTAGGAAATACAGCCTCCGGAAATGATGCTGTAGCATTTGGCGAAAATAATGTTGCAAGTTCTGTCAATGAAACTGTTTTTGGTCGTTATGCAGCTATTATGACTTCTTCAAGTACCAACCAGTGGGTCGCTACTGATCCTGTGCTTCAGATAGGAAATGGTAACGATCAGGCAAGATCAAATGCTTTAACAGTATTGAAAAACGGAAACATTGGTATTGGTGAAATCGCACCGACTACAAAGCTAGAAATCAATAATGGCACAACAAACGGAGCTATTAAAATCGTAGATGGAACACAGGGAGCAGGTAAAATTTTAACTTCCGATGCAAATGGTTTAGCAACTTGGCAGGACTTAGCTACAGGAACTGGAAATGATTGGTCTCTTGTAGGAAACAGCGGAACCACGGCCGGAGCAAATTTTATAGGTACTACAGATACTCAGGATTTTATAGTAAAAACCAATAATACAGAGCGAGAGCGAACTTATAATACAGTCGATGCAAACAACACGATCAAGACAATTACAGGTGGAGATTTAAATTTGAATGGAATTACTGTCGGAAGGGGTAGTGGCAACAAAAACAGTAATGCTGTTGTAGGATATGAAAGTTTAAAAGCAAATGACACAGGAGGAAACAATGTTGCAATGGGCAGTTTTGCTTTGTACAACAGTACAGAAGGTTTTTCAAATGTTGCTATCGGACACAGTGCGATGACAGGAAACACAGAAGGAAACAGTAATGTCGCTATTGGGCAAAGTACTTTACCCTACAATACAACAGGAGACTTAAATGTCGCCATCGGACATAGTGCCTTGTCAAATCCGCTTAATAAAACAGGACGTCATAATATTGGTATAGGATTTACTGCAGGTGGTAATTTGGAGGATGCAACCTCCAATAATATAGCAATTGGCTCATTTCAGGATTTAGCTACTAGCACAGGCAGTAACCAACTCAATATCGGCGGAGCTATTTTTGGAACCGGACTAACCGGAACACAAGCAGCCCCCGCAGGAAATATAGGAATTGGTACTACAGCACCTTCCACAAGACTAGAAGTTAACAACGGCACAACCAATGGTGCTGTGAAAATTGTAGATGGTACGCAAGGAGCAGATAAAATATTGACTTCTGACGCAGACGGTGTAGGAACATGGCAATCGCCTAAAGTTTCTGTCGTAAAAGGCGAGATTGGAGGATATAACTTACCTTTCGAACAATTTTCGGATTTAAGGTATACCGGAGCATCGATTACTTTGCCTCCGGGAAAATGGCTGGTAACAATCACTCAATTTACTTATATTACTGGAAATGATTCAGGAAGTACCAGCATACTTATATCTCCAGACGATTGGATGCTTGTGAGGTCTTCCTTTTCTGATCAAACCAATGTAACGACTATAGGGCAGGCTGCATCACCTTCCGCAGATATTACACAGCCAAGCTCTATGACTTTCACTGTATCCGGACCACATCGTGAAGATTCGAAAACCGGAGTGATTTTCATTAATAATACTTCCGGAGCAAGTAAAACTTATAAATATATTGCTGGTGCTACTGAAGTTTCGGGAACAATATCAGGTGGATTCTTAAATAATTTTACAGGAAATTGGTCTGAAAATTCAATAATTGCAATCGCAGTAAATTAAGAAACAAATAATTAATATAGTAAATAAGAAATACGTTATTTATCATTTGTGTTTTGTGCCGTAGGAGAAATTTTTTCCTGCGGCACTTTCTTTCAATGTAATTTTTTAATATAAGTCTGAAGAATTATATGATGATATTTAAATATACCTGCATAATTTCTCTTTCTATAAATAAAAAAAGCCCCGCATTTGCGAAGCTTGGATGTTAAGATCTAAACATCTCTGTGTGCGGAATGTTGTCTTCCAGATATTTCTTGTCAGTTTCTTTAAAGCCAAAACCTGAATAAAATCTTAAAAGATAATCTTGTGCAGAAATTCTTACTTCAGAAGTTTTGAAACGGTTTTCAATGGTTTCAACAGCATATTGTATCAATTGTTTGCCTAGATTTTTTCCTCTCCCATTTGCTGAGGTTAAAACTCTTCCTATTGAGGTCTCGTTATATTTTATTCCTTTATCGAAAATTCGGCAATATGCCAACACGGTTTGATCTTCCTGCTCTGCCCAGAGATGTAATGCTTTTTGATCGTATTTATCCAAATCGGGATAAGGGCAGTTTTGTTCTACCACAAAAACATCTACTCTTGCTTTGATGATTTCGTAAAGTTCAGAAGTCGTCAGTTCTTCGAAACTTTTTATTTTCCAAACGATATTATTCATTGAATGTTACGCTGTTATTAGTCAAAAATTCATTCGTTTTTTGAATAAAACTTAAAATTTCTTCAGTTCCGGTTTTCTTTTCCCCAGAGGTAACGTAGATTTCCGGTAAATCTTCCCATGTTTTGTGAAGCTCAGTTTTGTAGTCTTCCACATTTTTAATCAAAATGCTTGGCTTAAGCTTATCAGCTTTCGTGAAAACAATTGAAAAAGGAACGCCACTTTCTCCACACCATTGGATAAACTCCAAATCAATATTTTGCGGACTGTGACGAGAATCAACAAGGACGAAAAGATTAACGAGGTTATTTCTGTTTAAAATATAATTATTAATCAATTTTTCAAAATCTCTTCTCATTACTTTTGAGACTTTTGCATATCCGTATCCTGGTAAATCGGTAAGAAACCAGTTTTCATTAATAAGGAAATGATTGATCAACTGAGTTTTTCCTGGAGTTCCTGAAGTTTTTGCCAAATCTTTCCTGTTCAACATTCCGTTGATTAATGAAGACTTCCCAACGTTTGATCGTCCGATAAAAGCATACTCAGGAATCGTTCCTTCAGGGCATTCCTGCCATTTTCCGCTGCTTTTCACAAACTCTGCTGTTTTTATAACCATTTTTCTTGAATTTTATTTAGAAAGATAAACCATTAAGAAAGTCTTAATGGTTTATCATTTTATATTTTGTCTTTTACCCAGTCGTAAAGAATTTCGTTAAACTCATCTGGTTTTTCCATCATTGCCGCATGTCCGCACTTATCGATCCAGAATAAATCTGAATTTGGGATAAATTTGTGCATGTCAATCGCAACTTCAGGCGGTGTTACATTGTCTTGTTTTCCCCAGATCAGACATGTCGGTCTCTGGATTTTAGGCAGGTCATTCAACATATTGTGTTTGATGGCGCTTCTTGCCAGCATCACCGTTTTGATTCCTTTCATTCGGTCGTTTACCACACTGAAAACTTCATCTACCAAATCTTCAGTAGCTACCGAAGGATCATAAAAAACCTCCTCTGCTTTCTTTCTTATATAAGAACGGTCGTTTTTTCTGGGAAAACTGTCGCCAAAAGCTCTCTCGTATAATCCTGAACTTCCCGTTAATACAAGGTTCTGCACCAGATCGGGACGTGCTAAAGTTAAAATTAAACCTACATGCCCCCCCATAGAATTACCTACAATAGTAACCGGCTTGCCAATATTGGTTTCGATAAATTTGATTACATATTTTGCAATCGTGGTGAGATTGGTATTGAGTACCGGTAAATCGTAAATCGGTAATTGAGGGACGTAAACTTTAAATCCTTTTTCTGAAAAAAAATTCACCATTTTGTCAAAATTACTCAATCCACCCATTAGCCCATGCAAAAGCACAAGTGGATGACCTTCCCCAGCTTCTATAAACGTATATTTCTTTTCTTTTTTTGTACTAAATCTCATAATGCCTTTCTAAGCCTTGCAAAAATACAAATTAAACACCAAAAAATTTTTGATATAACTAATATAAACTAAAAATAATATATGAAACCTATTGTTATGGTATTTTTTACAATTCTTTTTGCTATGCTTCAAATATAAGACCACTTGTAGCAAATCCTGGAAATGATTTTATCTTATTGATATTCAATATTTAATGAAACTTATTAACATTAAGTCAAAAAGTGGGAAAAAGTGGGAGGATTTGGAAAAATATTTATAATTTTGTCCCAAATGAGAAATTTCATTGGAACATATGAGTGCAAAATAGACGACAAGGGTCGCCTGAAAGTGCCATCATCTCTTATAAAGCAGATGGAGAACTTTGAGGATAAAACCTTTGTGGTAAAGCGTTCTGTGTTTCAACCGTGTCTGGAAGTGTACCCTATGAAAGCATGGGATAAGCTGATGGATAAGATAAATAAGCTGAATAGATTCATCAAAAAAAATGCAGATTTTATCAGAATGTTTACCGCCGGAGTGAAAACTGTGGAGCTGGATAGTGCCGGAAGACTGCAGATTTCGAAAGATCTTACTCATTTTGCCAATCTTCAGAAAGATATTGTGGTGACGAGTGCAGGAGAACTTTTTGAAATTTGGGATAAAGAAGCATACGAAAAAGTAATTGCGACCAACGAAGATGATTTTGCAAGTCTTGCAGAAGATGTGATGGGAGCGTTTGACGAAGAATAATTAAATAAACACAAATAAGCATGTATCATAACCCCGTTTTATTGAAGCAAAGTGTGGATGATTTGGTGACGAATCCGGACGGTATTTATGTAGACTGCACATTTGGTGGCGGTGGACATTCACGCGAGATTGTAAGCCGACTTTCTGAAAAAGGAAAACTTTACGGTTTTGATCAGGATCTTGATGCGCTCAAAAATAATATAGATGACCCGAAATTTACATTAATCAATCAGAATTTCAGATTTCTTGAAAATTCTCTTTTGATGTATGGTGTTTCTCAGGTTGACGGTATTTTAGCGGATTTGGGAGTTTCGTCTCATCAATTTGATGCTGGCGAAAGAGGTTTTTCTACAAGAAGCAATGCGCCGCTTGATATGAGAATGAACGTTATGCAGAGTCTTGATGCCAAAAAAGTAATCAATGACTATGACGAAGAATCTTTAGCAGATATTTTTTATTACTATGGTGAATTGAGAGAAGCGAGAAAGTTGGCTCGTGACATCGTACATCATAGAAAAAATAAAACAATTGAAACCACGGAAGATCTGAAAAAACTATTCAGTTATCTTCCGCCTCATAAAGTGAATAAATTTTATGCGCAATTGTTTCAGGCAATAAGAATTGAGGTTAATCAAGAGCTTGAGGTTTTAAAAGAAATGCTGGTTCAGTCTTACAAAATGTTAAAACCTGGTGGAAGATTGGTAGTTATTTCTTATCATTCTCTGGAAGATCGTTTAGTAAAAAGATTTTTGAAAAACGGAATGTTTGAAGGTGAGCCGCAACGTGATATTTACGGAAATTACGAGAAAGCATTCGAATTGGTGAAGAGTAAAGCAATTATTCCTGATGATAAGGAAATTGAAGAAAACTCAAGAGCCCGAAGTGCTAAAATGAGAACAGGAATTAAATTATAAATAATAAGAAATGGGTAATAAGCAATTTTTAAAATATTACACATTACTATTTACCTATTATTAATAAATAAAGTGGCAAAAAGAACAACAAATCGTCCCCAGAAGAAGCTTACTTTTATAGATATTATAAAAGGAAATTTTCTGAATCGTGATGAAATAAAAGTTCATTACAAATTTTTCCTGTTGTTATTTGTCTTAATGATGGCGATGATTTACAGTAATCATTTAGTCAACAAAAAAATAAAAATTGTTAACGCTTTAAAAGAAGAAACAGAAGAATATAAATCTAGAAACGCTTACGCACAAAGCAAGCTGATCAAAGTAAAAATGGAATCTGAATTGGGCAAAGAAGTCGCCGCAGATTCGCTAATGACTTTAGAAAGTCACCCGCACAAATTGTTAATAAAATTAGACAGTAGTGATGCAAAAACAAAATGATTACGATAACAAAAGAAAAAAAACACTGCGATGGGGTTACCTCTTCGCAACTGTTGCTTTATGCATATTCGTAATGTTTTTGGCAAGAATCGTGGTGCTTCAGAATACCAATGTTCAGGAAATTAAAGACGATTATATCAACAGCAATTACCGTACAGCAACTCTGAAAGCCGCTCGTGGAAATTTGTTTGCTTCAGACGGATCAATTTTGGCTACAACGGTGATGCGTTATGATATTTATCTTGATTTTAAAACCATAAAAGATACTGTTTACAGCAATAATATAGGCGCTCTTACAGATTCTTTGAGCAAGATGTTCGGAAAACCAAGAGCTGAATTCAGAAAAAGATTCGACGAGCAGAAGAGAAAGAAAAACCAATACTACTCTTTGGTAAAAGGTTTAGATTTTGATCAGTACGACAGAATCAGAGATTTTCCGATTTTTAAAAGAGGTAAAAATAAAGGTGGATTCATTGTTGACAGAAACTATAAAAGAGAATTGGCAACTTCAGAAATCGGTTCCGGAACAATTGGGATGGATAATGGCGAAGTAAGATCCGGTCTGGAAGGTGCTTTTTCAAAGTTTCTTACCGGAACCGACGGAAGCAGATTGGAGCAAAGAGTCAATTCGTCTCAATGGAAGCCAATTGATTTCTGGAAAGTAAGCGAACCTGTTGACGGGCAGGATGTTTACACCACATTAGATCTTAGGATTCAGGATATTGCACATTCGGCTTTAGAAAAACAGCTGATCAATTTCGAAGCAAAACACGGAACGGTAATCGTAATGGAAGTTGAGACCGGAAAAGTGAAAGCTTTGGTTAATTTAAGACAGACCGAACCCGGAGTTTATGAAGATGCCTACAATTATGCTTTAAAAGATAATATCGAACCGGGATCTACTTTCAAAACGATTTCTCTTTTGGCAGCAATGGATGATGGTTTTATCGATGAGAATACAACTGTAGATGTAGGAAATGGAGTCTGGACGTATGCGAAACAAAGAATTTCTGATGGACATGGCGGTGGAACGTATGATATCAGTGATGTTCTGGCAAAATCGAGCAATGTAGGAACGGCAAAACTGATCACAAAATATTACGCAGAAAAGCCTCAGATTTTCCTTGATCATTTAAGAAGATGGAAATTATTTGATAAAATGGATATCGAGCTTCCTGGGATAGCAAGACCTAAAATCGTAACTCCGGATAATAAAAGATGGAACGCTGCAACATTGGCTTCAATTGCGTACGGATATTCATCAAATATTAATCTTTTACAGTTGACAACCTTCTACAACGGAGTTGCCAACAAGGGTAGAATGGTAAAGCCGCTATTCATTGATAAAATAATGAAAGACGGAAAAACAATTTTTAAAGCCAAAGAAGAAGTAATTGTTAAAAAAATGGCTTCTGAAAAAGCAATTCAGATGATGACCAGTGCTTTGACAAAAGCGGTAGAAAAAGGAACAGGTAGAAGTATCTTCACACCCAACCTGAAAATGGCAGGAAAAACAGGAACGGCAAGATTTGAATACTGGCTTCCCGGTCCAATGAAATACAGAGCATCATTCGCAGGATTTTATCCGGCAGATAATCCGAAATATACGTGTTACGTGATGATTAGCGAGCCCAACACGGCAAAAGGGTTTTATGGAGGAACAGTTTCTGCGCCGGTTTTTAAAGAAATTGCCGGAAAAACTTTCCTGAAAACACCACAGAATGTTGAAAAAGAAATGCTTGTCGACAGAAAGGTAAACCTTAATAAAATGGTGGAGCCGAATGTAAAAGTAGCAGTTAATAATAAGCAAATGCCAAGTGTAGTTGGGTTAATCGGTAAAAACGTAATCCCGCAATTGGAAAATTTAGGCTATCGTGTAGACTTCAAAGGAGTCGGTAGAATCAAAGAGCAATTCCCGCTTGAAGGGACGACGATAAGCAAAAACCAGAGAATATATTTGTCTCTGCAGAATTAAAAAAGAGAGTTCCAAAAGGATGATTTAATAAAGAATAGGATGAAATCCTATTAAAAAAGTAAGCAATGCAATTAATTGAATTATTAAAAAGAATTCCAGTTTTAGAAATCCACGGTAAAAACGATCGTGAAGTTTCTGCTTTGGTTTTCGACAGCAGAAAGGTTACCGAAGATTCACTTTACGTTGCTGTAAAAGGAACGGTTGCAGATGGACATTCATTTATTACATCGTCTATTGAAAAAGGCGCAAAAACCATTGTTTGCGAAGAATTACCGGAAAATTTAGATCAAAATATCACCTACATCAAAGTAAAAGATTCATCTAAAACTTTAGGCCAATTGGCTTCTAATTTCTATGGGAATCCTTCTGAAAAATTAAAGTTAATAGGAGTTACCGGCACCAACGGAAAGACCTCAGTTTCTACTTTGCTTTTTGATGTGTTTAAAAATTTAGGCTATAATTCAGCGTTGCTTTCTACAGTTGAAATAAGAGTTGGGGATGAAATAATTCCTGCAACACATACAACTCCGGATGTAATTACGATCAATCAGATCTTAGCTAAAGCGGTAGAATCAGGTTGCGAATTTGCATTTATGGAAGTGAGTTCACACGGAATTTCTCAAAATAGAACTGAAGGTTTACATTTCAAAATTGCAGGATTTACGAATCTTACACACGATCATCTTGATTATCATAAAACGTTTGATGAATATTTAAAAACGAAAAAAAGGTTTTTTGATGAGTTGAATGATGACGCTATTGCAATCACAAATGTTGATGATAAAAACGGCAATGTGATGCTGCAAAATACCAAAGCAAAGAAAAAATCTTATGCTTTGAAAACAATGGCAGATTATCACGGAAGAACTTTAGAAGTTGATTTTAACGGAATGCTGTTAAATTTCAATGGAAAAGAATTCTGGACAACCTTAACAGGGAAGTTCAATGTCTACAATTTGCTTTTGGTCTTCGGAATTGCTTCTGAATTAGGCTTCCAGCAGGAAGAAATTCTTCAGGCAATCAGTATTTTGAAAAGAGTTTCGGGAAGATTTGAAACGTTCAAATCTGATGGTGGAATTTTCTTCATTGTAGATTATGCACACACACCGGATGCGCTCGAAAATGTTTTAGACAGCGTAAACGATATCAGAACGAAAAACGAAAGACTAATTACGGTTTTCGGTTGTGGAGGCGACAGAGATCACTCAAAGAGACCTGAAATGGGAAATATTGCCACAAAGAAATCTACTTTGGCAATCATCACTTCAGATAATCCGCGAACAGAAGATCCGGCAGTGATCATAAAAGAAATTGAGGCGGGTGTTGAGCCACAAAACTTCAGCAAGTACACTTCAATTCCGGACCGAAGAGAAGCGATAAAAATGGCAATAA
The DNA here is from genome assembly GCF_003815915.1 of Chryseobacterium indoltheticum. Taxonomy (NCBI): domain Bacteria; kingdom Pseudomonadati; phylum Bacteroidota; class Flavobacteriia; order Flavobacteriales; family Weeksellaceae; genus Chryseobacterium; species Chryseobacterium indoltheticum. The sequence goes on along the minus strand of NZ_CP033929.1, from coordinate 236,012 downwards.
AGTTTGCCGAACCAAAAGATATTATTGTCGTTGCCGGAAAAGGTCACGAAAATTATCAGGAAATCAATGGGGTGAAACATCATTTTGATGACAAAGAAGTAATTAATGAGCTTTGGAAGCTTATGAGTAAATAAAATTTATAATCGATAATTGATCAATGTTAATTGATTTTATCATTCATCAATAATCATTTATCATTTATAAAAAAGTAAAAAATGTTATACTACTTATACGAATATTTAACGAGCCAAGGCATCCACATTCCGGGAATGGGAATGTTGAGGTACATTTCGTTTCGCGCAGGGATGGCTGTTTTGCTTTCATTGACGATTGCCCTCGTTTATGGAAAAAGCATCATCAATTACCTGAGAGGAAAACAAATGGGCGAGTTAGTTCGTGATTTAGGATTAGACGGACAAAAACAAAAAGAGGGAACACCTACAATGGGAGGTTTCATCATTATTATTGCGACTTTAATTCCGGTTTTACTGTTTACAAGAATTACCAACATTTATATTGTTCTTTTGATCGTAACGGTGATCTGGATGGGAGCAATTGGTTTTATAGATGATTATTTAAAGAAAATAAAGAAAAATAAAGATGGATTAAGCGGGAAATTCAAAATTGTAGGACAGGTCGGTTTAGGGCTAATTGTCGGAGTTACAATGTATTTCCATCCCGACATTACGGTTAAAAGAAAATATGCTGATGCAAAAGTAGTCAACAGAAATAACGTTGAACAAAACTTTATGCCGACAGAAAAAATTACTGTTTCTACCGTTCCTTTTACCAAAAATAATGAGTTCGATTACAGCGGAATTTTATTTTGGATGAATGATAAAGATGCCCACGAATGGGCATGGATTGTTTTTATTCCTATCGTTATTTTCATTGTAACAGCCGTTTCAAATGGAGCAAATATTACCGACGGAATCGACGGGCTCGCCGCAGGAACGAGCACCATTATTCTTCTGGCGCTTGCGTTTTTTGCATACGTTTCCGGGAATATCATTTTTGCAGATTATCTCAATATTATGTTCCTCCCGAATATGGGTGAAACTACCATTTTTGCCGTCGCAATGGTCGGTGCAGTAATCGGGTTTTTCTGGTACAATACCTATCCGGCGCAGGTTTTTATGGGAGATACCGGAAGTTTGATGTTGGGCGGTGTGATTGCTGTTTTAGCGGTTGTTTTAAGAAAAGAACTGATGATTCCTGTGCTTTGCGGGATTTTCTTAATCGAAAATATCTCAGTAATGCTGCAGGTGGTTGTCTTTAAATACAGAAAAAGAAAATATGGGCTGGAACATGCCCAAAATAATAGATTGTTTAAAATGTCTCCGCTTCATCATCATTATCAGAAAGACGGTTTTCACGAAAGTAAAATCGTTAACAGGATGATTATCATTGGGGTTATGTTGGCAATTGTATGTCTCATTACATTGAAGATGAGATAAATTGTAAAAAGTAAGAATGTATTAACGTATTAATGATTTTGTAAATGCAGGATACATGAATACAATGTACATAAATACAAAAAAGATATGAAAATAGTTGTTTTAGGAGGTGGCGAAAGCGGTTGTGGTGCTGCTTATTTGGCTAAGAAAGAAGGTTTGGAAGTATTTCTTTCAGACAAAGGAGCCATTAAGGATCACTATAAACAATTTCTTACAGAAAATGACATTGAGTTTGAAGAGGAAAACCACGATGAAGAAAGAATTTTAAATGCTGATTGGATTGTAAAAAGTCCGGGTATTCCCAAAAAAGCGGAAATGATCAACAAAATTCATGAGAAAGGAATCAGGCTTTCTTCTGAAATTGAGTTTGCTTCAGAGTTTACCGATGCCAAAATCATTGCCATCACAGGAAGCAATGGGAAAACAACGACTACTTCTTTGATCTATTATATCCTGAAAAACGACGGATTAAATGTAGGTTTAGGAGGAAATATAGGCTACAGCTTTGCAAAACAGGTTGCCGATGAAAACCACGAATATTATGTTTTGGAAGTAAGTTCTTTCCAGTTGGATGATATTCAGAATTTCAGACCGTATATTTCTTTATTGTTAAATCTGTCGAAAGATCATTTGGATCAGTACAATTATAACTACGAAGAATATGCTTTAGCGAAATTCAGAATTGCTGAAAATCAGGAGAATGACAATTTTTTCATCTACAATAAAGATGATGAAATGAGCAAAAATATTCTTGAAAAATTTGAAATTAAAGCGAAAATGATCCCTTTTTCAACAAATGAAAGATTGTCTGAAGGAGGTTTTGTGGAGGAAGATAAAATTGTGGTAAAACTGAAAGAGGAATTCTCAATGAAAGTTGATGAATTGTCTTTGTTAGGAAATCATAATGTAGCCAACAGCTTAGCGGCTTCAATTGCCGGTAAGATATTGGAAATCAATAATGAAAGTATCAGAAATTCATTGATGACTTTTCAGGCGGTGGAGCACAGATTGGAGCTTGTTACAGAAATTGAAGGGGTAAAATACATCAACGACAGCAAAGCAACCAATGTAAATGCAACTTATTATGCCTTAGAAAGCATGAAAAATCCTACAGTTTGGATTGTCGGAGGTTTAGACAAAGGAAATGACTATACCGAAATTGAGGATTTAGTTAAAAGAAAAGTAAAGGCAATTGTTTGTTTAGGAATTGATAATCAAAAGATTATTGACTTCTTCAAAAACAAAAAAGAATTTATTTACAGCACTTCAAGTATGAAAGATGCGGTAGAAATCTCAAAATCATTAGCTAAAAGTGGTGATACGGTTTTACTTTCACCTTGTTGTGCAAGCTTTGATCTTTTCAAAAGCTATGAAGACAGAGGTCGTCAGTTTAAAGAGCAAGTGTTAAAAAATTAAGAATTAACAATGAATAGTTAAAAATGATTTTCATTCTTAATTTTTCATTATTCATTAAATAATATGAACGAACAGAATATAGAAAGCAGATTCGAATTTCTAAAGGGCGACAAAGTACTTTGGATGGTCATTCTTGTGATCTCCATTTTCTCTATTTTCCCGGTATATTCTGCAAGTTCAAATCTTGAATATATTGTAAATAACGGGACCACAACGGGTCACGTAATGAAGCATATGTTCTTTGTAGTTTTAGGTTTGGCAATCATGCGATTGGTAGGAACTGTGAAGTATGAATACATGGGAAAACTCAGCAGCATTATGTTGGGTTTAATGATTATTCTCTTGATTGTCACAATGTTTACAGGGCAAACGATTGATGGGGCAAGTGCCTCAAGATGGCTGAAGATTCCCGGAACACCGATTTCATTCCAACCGTCATCTTTTGCATTTTTAATGTTGATTATTTATCTGTGCAGATATTTAACCAAGAAAATTACCAGAGAAAGGCTTCCGATTGAAAATGTAATGTACATTTTCGGGCCGATTTTGCTGGTTTTTGTATTGGTTGCAAAAGATAATGGTTCTACTGCGTTGATGATTTTAATGGTTTCAGTAATTGTTTTGATTATCGGGCAACTGCACTGGAAATACATTGCAGGGTTTATCTCTGCATCATTTGTTGCCATTGCATTGTTTTTATTAATTGCTTTAAATACCAATATGATTGGCGGAAACCGTGTTCATACATGGATGAGCCGTATCGAAACATTCACATCGAGCAAAGCAAAATCTGCTGATGTTGATGATGAAAGTGTAAAAGCAAAAAATTATCAGGTAATGCAGGCAAAAGCAGCTATCGTTCATGGTGGAATTACCGGAATGGGACCAGGAAAATCTGCGTTAAAGCAAATGCTTCCGCAATCTGCTTCCGATTTTATTTTTGCTGTAATTGTTGAAGAATATGGTTTAATAGGAGCAGGATTTCTCATCAGTATGTATCTGATTATGATTGTCAGAATTGTAATGATTGCCAGTAAAATGCCTGCATTTTTTGGCTCATTGCTCGTGCTCAGTCTCGGGGTAATGATCTTCATACAATTAGCGGTAAATATTGCCGTTGCTGTGAATCTTATTCCGGTTACAGGACAGCCCTTGCCACTGATTAGTTACGGAGGAACATCGATGCTGGTAACCTACATGCAGCTCGGAATTATCTTAAATATTAGCTCAAGAATCCAGATATATGATGAAGAAGGAATGGGTAAAAAACAAAGCATTGTCGAGATAAACGACATTGCATAAATATAAATGATAATGCATAATTGATTTTCATATCGCTTATCAATCATCATTTATCAATATTAAAAAGTATGAACAAAAAACTAAAAGTATTGTTATCAGGCGGCGGAACAGGAGGGCACATCTTCCCGGCAATCGCTATTGCGGACGAGATCAAAAAAAGATTTCCTGATGCTGAGTTTTTGTTCATTGGAGCCAACGGAAAAATGGAAATGGAAAAAGTTCCGCAAGCTGGCTACAAAATAGAAGGAATTGACATTGCAGGAATAGACAGAGGAAATATGTTATCCAATTTAGGGTTGCCTTTCAAAATTTTGAAAAGTTTATCTAAATCTAAAAGAATAATAAAAAATTTCGCTCCCGATTTTGCAGTAGGAACAGGAGGTTTCGCAAGCGGACCAGCTTTGTATGAAGCCAGTAAAATGGGAATTCCGATTTTTATTCAGGAACAGAATGCTCATGCAGGAGTGACGAATAAAATTTTAAGTAAAAAAGCAAAAGCCGTGTTTACTGCCTACCCAAAAGTGGAAGGCTTTCCGGCTGAAAAAATAAAGTTTTTGGGAAATCCTATTCGTGAGAATATTATTTCAGGAATGCAGGAAACTTCTTCGGCTAAAGAAAAACTAGATTTAGATAGAAATAAACTGACCATTTTATCGGTTGGTGGTTCTTTAGGATCGAGAACATTAAACAACGCTTGGAAAGAGAATTTAGAAAAAATAAAAGAAAAAGGGTATCAGTTAATCTGGCAAACCGGAAAGTTGGATTACAAAGAAATTGTTGATAGTTGTCAGTTGTCAGTTGATGGAAATAACCAACAACCAATTAACAACCAAATACAAATAAAGGAATTCATCAAAGACATGGAAACCGCTTATTCAGCGGCCGATGTCATTGTTTCAAGAGCGGGAGCGATTGCCATTTCAGAATTGGCGGTAGCGCAGAAACCTGTTTTATTGGTTCCATTTCCATTCGCAGCGGAAGATCATCAAACTAAAAATGCGATGAATCTCGTTGAAAAAAATGCAGCCAAAATGGTAAGAGATTCTGAAATGCAGGAAAAATTCTGGAATACATTATCAGAAATCTGCGAAAATGAAAATGTAAGAAAAGAAATGTCTGAAAATCTGAAATATTTTGCCAAACCCAATGCGGCAAAAGAGATTGTGGATGAGATAGTTAAGGCTTCGACAGGCTCAGCCTGACAAAATTATATAAAAGCAGTTAGTATTAGAGATGTCACCCTGAGCTTGTCGAAGGGTTTAGACAGACAAAACAAAATGAATGAAAATCTATTATGTTTATATTGTGAAATGTTCTGATAACTCTTATTACACGGGAGTTACCAATGATTTGGAACGAAGAATAAATGAACATAATGATGGTTTTAAACCTGAAAGTTACACCTATAAAAGAAGACCTGTAGAATTGGTTTTTTATTATGAGTTTAATGATATTAATCAAGCCATAGATTTTGAGAAACAAGTCAAAGGCTGGAGCAGAAAAAAGAAAGAAGCAATAATAAATGATAATTGGGATTTACTTTCTGAATTGTCAAAAAATCGAATGAAAAAGTGAAAGGGCTTCGACAAGCTCAGCCTGACACAGGTAAAATGATTTTCATTATTAATGCGTCTTTTAATAATAGTATTAGCAATGTCACTCTGAGCTTGTCGAAGAGCCATTAAAGATTAAATATAAAAATGAACAATTTAGAAACATATCAAAATTTTTACTTCGTTGGAATCGGAGGAATCGGAATGAGTGCTTTGGCGCGCTATTTCCATGCTTCGGGCAAGAATGTTTTGGGCTATGATAAAACCAACACCAAATTGACGACAGCGTTAATGAACGAAGGAATTGATATTGTTTTTGAAGATGTGATTGATGAAAAAATTACTTCGCTTCAGAAAGAAAATACATTGATAATCTACACTCCGGCAATCAAAAAGCTTGAGATTTTAGATTATTTTAATGAAAATCAGTTTGAAGTTTTAAAGCGTGCAAAAGTTTTAGGTTTAATTACAGAAAACACAGATTGCATCGCTGTTGCGGGAACACATGGAAAGACCACAACTTCTACTTTGGTTTCGCATTTGTGCAAAGAAGCAGATTTACCTTTCTCATGTTTCTTAGGTGGAATTTCTGAGAATTTTAAATCAAATTTTCTATATAACGGTTCGCAATATTCTGTGGTTGAAGCCGATGAATACGACAGAAGTTTCCTCAACCTTTCTCCGGATTGGGCAGTGATTACTTCTACAGATGCCGATCATTTGGATATTTATGGAGATAAAAATACGATTGAAGAAGGCTTTAGACAATTTGCAGCTTTAGTTCCTGAAGACAAACAGCTTTTTGTAAGAAAAGGTATTGAAATCGGGAGATCGCATAAAACCTATGCTGTAAACGAAGAAGCAGATTATTATTCGGATAATCTTCGTATGGATCATGATAAAATCTACTTCGATTTTCATACGCCAGCAAATGATTGTCACTCTGAGCTTGTCGAAGAGTTTGTGTGGGATGTTCCGGGAATTCATAATGTTGAAAATGCAACGGTTGCGCTGGCTATTCTTCACAATCTGGGAGTTGATTTTGAAATCTTAAAGAAAGCAATTGCCAATTTTAAAGGAATTAAGAGAAGATATACAAAACATATTTATCCGAGTGGTAAAATTTATATTGACGATTACGCACATCATCCGACGGAAATCAATGCTGTTGTAGGTTCAATAAGAACATTTTATCCGGAAAAAAAACTTTTGGTTGTTTTTCAGCCGCACTTATTCAGCCGCACGAGGGATTTTGTGGATGGATTTGCTGAAAGTTTAAATAATTCTGATGAATTGATCTTGCTCGACATTTATCCGGCAAGAGAACTTCAGGAAAATTTTGAAGGAATTACTTCAGATTGGTTATCAGAGAAAGTAAGTTTAGATAAAAAAGAAGTGTCAAACTTATCTGATGCTTTCAACAAAATAAAAGAAAAGGAATTTGACATTTTGCTTACAGTCGGCGCAGGAAACATAGATACACTGTATGACCCGATTTGTGACTGGATGAATAAAATGTAAAAGTAATAATGTATTAACGTATTAATTCATGAATACATTTTACATTAATACATGAATACAAAAAAGTATGAAAAATAAATACAGAATTTTAAAAATTGCCATTACAGTAATCATTCTTGGGTTCCTGCTGAGTTTCTCGTTGAAGAAATTTGGGAGTCAGAAGATTACGGACAATAAAATTTCTGTAAAAATGAATGAGAAAACTCCGGTTTATTTCATTGATGAAAAAGATATTCGTGAGATCGTCAATAAAGAAAACCCGTCACGGAAAGTCGGTGATTTGAATATTCCTGAACTGGAAAGAAAAATAAATGCGCTTCCGGCGGTTGACAGCGCTAATGTTTATTTAAATCTAAATGGAAAACTGAATCTGGATATTAAACAAAGAGTTCCTGTTTTCAGGCTTAATTATAAAGGAAAAGATTTTTATGTAGACGAAAAAGGAACAGAATTTCCGATTTCAAGAACCTATTCTCATCCGTGCATGCTGGTGACAGGAGATGTAAAAAAAGATGAATATGAAAAGCTGGCAGATCTGGTAGATAAGATTGATAAAGATGATTTCAGCAAAAAATATTTCATTGGGATTTCAAAATATAAGGACAGTTACAATCTTCTCACCAGCGAAGGAAACTATAAAGTTGAGATAGGAGATTTAGACAATATTGAATTAAAGGTAAAAGGTTTTAAAACTTTTGTTGAAAAATACTTAGTGTTTCAGGATCCTCAGAAATACAAAATGATTTCTGTAAAATATCAGAATCAAATTGTTACAACGCTGAATCCTTATTTTAAAGAAAATGACAGTATTTTAAAAGCCAGTCATAAAGATTTAGCAAAAACTCCGGTTGCAGTAGTAAAAAAAGCGACTTCAACTTCTTTAAAGCCAAAAGAAAATACAAAGCCAAAAGCGGTCGTCAAACCAAAAGAGAAAAAGATAACTCCGGAAAAGAAAACGGTCACAAAACCGAAGACTAAAGCAAAGGTTAAAATAGAATAAACAAAGAGTCCAAAAGGGACGACTTAATAAAGGAGGGGATAAAATCCTATCAAATAATAAATAAGTAATTAAATCAAATCGATATACACAATGGAAAATCAAGAGTATTCAGTAGGTCTTGACATCGGGACAACCAAGATTGTCGCCATTGTCGGAAGGAGGAATGCACACGGGAAAATAGAAATTCTCGGTGTTGGGAAGGCCAAAAGTCTTGGAGTTCATAAAGGGATTGTGAATAATATTTCACAAACCATTAACTCTATAAAAGCAGCTGTGGCAGAAGCACAGTCGAGCGCAGGAGTTCCTATTCATAAGGTAACTGTAGGTATTGCAGGAAAGCACATTCGCTCATTGCAGCATTCAGATTACATTATGCGTGAGAATCCGGATAGATTCATCACAGATGATGACATCGAAGCATTAAAAGATCAGGTGAAAAAACTGGTCATGTTACCGGGTGAAGAAATTATCCATGTTCTTCCACAGGAATATAAGGTTGATTCTGAAGGAGAAATTCAGGAACCTGTCGGAATGCACGGAAAACGTCTGGAAGCCAATTTCCATGTTGTTGTAGGACAAATGGGAAGCATCAGAAACATCGCAAGATGCGTAAGAGAAGCAGGTTTGGAGATGGAAGCGCTTACATTGGAGCCTTTAGCATCTTCTGAAGCTGTTTTAACTAAAGAAGAAAAAGAAGCAGGAGTAGCAATCGTAGACATCGGTGGTGGTACTACAGATATTGCTATTTTTAAAGATAATATCATTCGTCATACTTGCGTCATCCCTTATGGAGGCGGAATTATTACGGAAGACATCAAAGAAGGCTGTTCAATTATAGAAAAGCACGCCGAGCAATTAAAGGTTAAGTTCGGTTCTGCAGTTCCAGAGTTGGAAAAAGACAGCACATTTGTAACGATCCCGGGACTTCACGGAAGACCGGATAAAGAGATTTCTCTGAAAACTTTAGCACAAATTATCAATGCGAGAGTTGAAGAGATTTTAGAAATGGTCAATACAGAGTTAAAAGCTTACGGAGCTTTTGAACAAAAGAAAAAACTGATTGCAGGAATTGTTTTGACGGGTGGTGGTTCAAACTTGAAACATCTTCGTCAGCTGGCAAACTACACGACAGGTTTTGATAGCAGAATTGGTTTTGCCAATGAATATATTGCCAACGATAAAAACCAGTATCTGAAAGGTCCCGAATTTGCAACTTCTATTGGTTTACTGATGGAAAGTCTAAAAATCAGAGATAAAAAAACGGTTGCTGTAGAAGAGGAAATTGAAATTGAGGCTGACACAAAAGTGGAGCAAAAAGAAGCACAAACGAATGCTAATGCTGAATCTCAAACTCAAACAACTCCTCAAATAGAAGAAGAATTTAAAACTCCTGTACAAACATCAAGACCTTCGAAACCAACATTCGGACAGTCGCTGATGGAAAAAGTGAAAAAATTCTTTGAAGAAGTAGAATAAAATATAAATGATGAATGATAAGCGATGAATGATCTTTCTCATCAACTATCATAGTCGATTATCAATTTAGAAAAAATTAAATATGGAAAATATAGGCACACAAGGATTTTCATTTGATCTGCCAAAAGGAAATTCTTCGATCATCAAAGTTATCGGTGTTGGTGGCGGTGGAAACAACGCTCTAAAGCACATGTACGAAAAAGGTATTCACGGGGTAGATTTCGTGATCTGTAATACCGATGCGCAAACTTTAGATAACAATCCGGTTTCAAACAAAGTTCAGTTGGGAGTTACCATTACTGAAGGTCTTGGAGCAGGTGCAGATCCTGAAGTAGGGGAGAAAGCGGCTATTGAAAGTATCGAAGACATCAAAGCGGCAATGGGACAAAACACCAAAATGGTTTTCATCACTGCAGGAATGGGTGGTGGTACCGGAACGGGTGCGGCTCCTGTTATTGCTAAAGTTGCCAAAGATATGGGAATTCTTACGGTAGGTATCGTTACCGTTCCTTTCAGCTTTGAGGGGAAAAGAAGACTTGATCAGGCAGAATTAGGACTTGATAAATTAAGAAATAATGTTGATTCATTAATTGTGATCAACAATGATAAACTAAGACAGCAATTTGGAAATCTTGGTTTCAAACAAGGTTTTTCTAAAGCCGATGAAGTGTTAACCAATGCTGCAAAAGGTATGGCAGAGGTTATTACAGGTTACTTTGATGTAAACATTGACTTTAGAGATGCTAAATCTGTGCTTCAAAATTCCGGTACGGCATTGATGTCTACAGGAATGGCTTCAGGTGAAAACAAAGCGGAAGAAGCAGTAAGAAAAGCATTAGATTCTCCATTATTGAACGACAACAAAATTACAGGTGCAAGAAATGTGTTATTGTTGATCAGAAGCGGTGTAGAAGAAGCTACAATGGACGAGATCGGGATCATCATGGATTATATCCAGAAAGAAGCTGGTCACACGGCTGATATCATTTTCGGTGTTGGAGCTGACGAAGAATTGGGCGATGCTGTAAGCGTATTGGTGATTGCTACTGGTTTTTCTAATGATAACCAAAAGTTTTCAGGACCTACTGAGAAAATCAGAATTGGTTTGAATGACGCTTTAGATACTCCAAAAGCTTCTCCTTTCAAAACAAGGGACGAGAGAGAAGTAGCTCCTGAACAGGGATACGACTTTGGAGGTAAAAATCTTTTTAGATTAGATGATGAAGATCAGGATCTTCCGAAGTTTAAAATGTCGTCTTCTGAAAAAAAAATGATTATTGAGGATGAAGATGTAAAAACCGAAATAAAATTCTCTGATAGAGAGGAAGATACATTAGAAAGCCCGATTCAGAGCTGGAGAAACGAAGAATCGAGCAATGACGATGATGTCAATTTGTTTTCTTTCGATGACGATCCGAATGATTTAGAAATTCAGTCTTTCTCTTTCGATTTTGATAATAAAAAAGAAGAACCAAAAGAGAGTGCTTTTAACAATAATTATTCAGACGAAAAAAAGGTTGAGTTTAACTTCACCGTGAACGAACCTCTTGTTGAGCCTAAATATGATTTTGGTCAACCAAAAAATGAAGTTGAAACTTCAGCTGTGATTGAGAAAGTTGAAGAGAAAATTCAAAGAGTTGAAACATTTTATCAAACTCCAGAACAGCCTAAAGCTGAAGAAAAACCTGTTGTTGAAAAAAGAGTAGAAATAGAAACAACAAGACATACAGAATCTGAATTCACTTTTGTGAATAAGCCTGCTGATCAGGAAAGAGTAGTAGAGAGAAGAAACAAGTTGAAAGAATTCAATTCTCGTTACCAAAATTTCGATCACGTAAATGAATTTGAATCTGTACCTGCTTTCAAGAGAAAGAATATTTCAATTGACGGCACCAATGCATCAGACCAAAATATCAATACCTATTTGTCTGATAACAACGGAAACATGCAGATCAGAGAAAACAGATTTTTAAATAAAGACGTAGACTAAAATAATGTAACAATGTAGAAATGTACCAATGTAACAATCTCGAACGGTCATGCTGAGCTTATTGAAGCATCTCAATTGGTAAACTGTTACATTGATACATTGTTAAATTTAATAAAATGAGTTTAGAACTAACCATAAGCGAAGCAATAAAAACAGCAATGAGAGCTAAAGACAGAGTAGCTTTAGATTCTCTTCGTGCTGTAAAATCTCAGATATTATTGCTGAAAACCGAGGCTTTAGGAGCTGAAGTTTCATCTGAGCAGGAAATTGCAATTTTGCAGAGAATGATCAAACAGCGTAAAGATTCTTATGAGCAGTTTACCGCTCAGGGAAGAAACGATTTGGCAGAAGTAGAAGAAGCTCAGATGAAAGTCATTGAGAAGTTTTTACCTGCACAATTGTCCTCTGAAGAATTAGAAGCAGAGATCAAGCAGATTATTTCAGAAACTGGCGCTGAATCGATTAAAGATTTAGGAAAAGTAATGGGATTAGCTTCAAAAAACTTGGCCGGAAAATCTGACGGAAAAAGTATTTCCGAGATGGCTAAGAAATTACTTTCGTAGTTGATTGTTGACCGTTATTGGTTGGTACTTTTAATATACTATCAACTGACAACTAAAACTCATCAACTATTTAAAACGGATATTCAACCTTTGCATATCGATTTGATTAACGAAGCCCGAAACTTTATGTTTCGGGCTTCATTTATTGTAAATCCTTTATCAATGTTTTTTAATGAATTCTAAAAACCGAGGATAAAACAGAGAGAAAGGTGAGGGAATTACATTGTTACCAGATTACTCTGATGTCTTGAAAGATTGATTTAATAAAGTTTTTTTCATGGAAATCGTTTTTAGAATCATTTCAAATTTAGCAAATAAAATTTAATATAGATGATTTTTATTTAAATATTAATTAAAATTATTATGTTATTCTTATATGTTGTTCAAAATTCATTTTGTTTATTAAAAGCTTTGATAGTTTTTATAAATTGTAAATACATACAGAATTGTGTAAATTTGTAGACACTTAAAAAAAAATAAGAAATGTATCCAACAGATTTAGTAATGCCTATGAAGGCTGAGCTTACAGATAAAGGTTTCGAAGATTTGGCAACTCCTGCTCAGGTAGAAGATGCTTTAAAGCAATCAGGAACTACTCTTTTAGTAATCAATTCGGTATGTGGTTGTGCAGCTGGAGCCGCAAGACCGGGAGTGGTTTACTCTTTGACTGGAGAAAAAAAACCAGACCATTTGACTACCGTTTTTGCAGGTTTCGATAAAGAAGCAGTAGAAGCAGCTAGAAAACATTTGGCACCATTTCCTCCAAGCTCACCATGTGTAGCACTTTTCAAAGACGGAGAATTGGTTCATATGCTTGAAAGACACCATATTGAAGGTAATCCTGCAGGAGCAATTGCTGCAAACTTACAGGCAGCGTACGACGAGTATTGCTAATCCTTTAAGAATTAAAAAAATAATATGGAAACCATTGCAAATTTGTGATGGTTTTTTTGTTTAAATCATTCGCTGAAAATTCAAATATTATTATATTTGTCAGAATGGCAACGAAAGCACTTTTCAATACGGTGGTCAATTGGTTTATCCGTCAAAGGATAGATCAGATCCAGCATTTTATGGATCATCCTATCGATACACAGAAGGGAATTCTGTTTTCTCAATTATTCCATGCAGAAGACACGGAATATGGCAAGAAGTATGGGTTTAATTCTATCTCAAGTTATCAGGATTTTAAAAATAAAGTCCCGATTGTTACGTATGAGGAATTTGAGCCGTACGTGGAACGGGCAAGGCAAGGCCATAAAGACGTGAGCTGGCCCGGTTACATTAAGCATTTTGCAAAATCTTCGGGAACTACTAATGCCAAAAGTAAATTTATTCCTATTTCAGCAGAAAGTCTGGAATACTGCCACTTAAAAGCAGGAAAAGACATGGTTTCGATCTATGCCAATAATCATCCTGAAAATCAACTTTTTACCAATAAAAATTTACGTCTTGGCGGAAGCTCTGAGTTATATGCTGATTTTAACACGAAGTTTGGCGATCTCTCTGCTATTTTGATTGATAATCTTCCTTTTTGGGTTGAAATTACCACAACACCGAGCAAAAAAGTTTCGTTGATGGGAGAGTGGGAAAGTAAGCTTAACGCCATTGTTTCTGAAGTAAAAAACGAAGATGTAGGAAGTATTTTAGGGGTTCCTAGCTGGATGATGGTGCTTTTGCAAAGAGTTTTAAAGGAAACAGATGTGAAAAATGTTTCTGAACTTTGGCCAAACCTGGAAGTATTCTTTCATGGCGGAATCAGTTTTAAACCTTATAAAGAGCAATACAAACCGATTATCGGGAAAGATATCAATTACTATGAAATCTATAATGCTTCTGAAGGCTTTTTCGGAATTCAGGACAGATCGAATAGTGATGAAATGCTTCTGATGCTCGACTACGGAATTTTCTATGAATTTATTCCCATGGATCAGTTTCACCATTCCAACCCGAAAGTGGTGAGTCTGGAAGGAGTCGAGGTAGGAAAAAACTATGCAATGGTGATTACAACCAATGGCGGACTTTGGAGATATTTAATTGGGGATACAGTGGTTTTCACATCGACGAGCCCATTCAGAATAAAAATTACGGGTCGTACAAAACATTATATCAATGCTTTTGGTGAAGAACTGATGATTACGAATGTAGAATCGGCTTTAACGAAAGCTTGCCAGGAAACGAATGCTTCCGTAAAAGACTTTACCGGAGCTCCGATTTTCATGAAAGAAAATGAAAGCGGTGCCCACGAATGGATTTTTGAATTTAGTGAACATCCCGAAAATCTCGATTTGTTTACGGATATTTTTGATAAGCACCTGAAATGCATCAATTCGGATTACGAGGCTAAAAGATATAATAATATTACGCTGAAAAAACCTGTCGTGCATATTGCAAGACCCAACCTTTTTTACTGCTGGCTTGAATCTAAAGGTAAACTGGGCGGGCAGAACAAAGTGCCGAGGCTTAGTAATGACAGAGAATACATAGATCCTTTACTGGAGCTTAATAGAGTATAAAAAAACCGCAGAATTTTCTGCGGTTTTTATTTTATTTAAGATCTTCCTTAATTTTTTTGGCACCGTCTTCTACTTTCTGAGCACCTTTTGCAGCTGCATCTTTAATGTCTTTACCTGCTTTGTTGATGTCTTCTTTTGCTTTTTGGGCTGTATTGTCGATCTTATCACTCGCATTATCTACGGTGTTTTGAATATCGTTTTTAGCTTTATCTACTTTCGAAGAATCGATCAATCCGGTACCTATTTCCGTTGTCGTAGTTGTCGTTACAGATCCGTCAGGATTTTCTGTTTTTTCAGTGGTTGTTGACTTTGTACATGCAACAAATAGTGTAGAAACTACAACTGCTGATAAAATGTGTTTTTTCATTGTGTATATTTTTTTGTAATGAATTGTTTGAATTGCAAAAGAAGAAAATTTGTTTGCAATAAAAATCTGTTTTAAGTATAAATTAATTTTAATTATTCCTGTTTAGGTTCTGTTGTCTTTTCAGAAGCTTTTAATTTTTTCTCGGTCTCAGCTTTCTTTTTATTTTCTTTTTCAAGCGCTTCGGTAATTCTTTTTTCTTCCTGTTGCAATTTTAAGGCCTCTTTTAAAGAATCCTGATATTTCTGTGAAGACATTCTTATTTGTCTGGCAATATCTACTGATGTTGCGCCCGGAGAAAAAGAATCTATTGCTGTGGTATCGTATTTAATTTTTAATACCTGATCGTTGCTGACAACAGGTTCACGTTGAGAACAGGCAACCGATAATAAAGATGAAATTACAGTAGCAAAAATTACATTTTTCATGCGACTAATTTAGTAGAAATTCAGCAATTACAGGATAGTGATCTGATAATTTTACCGAATAATCTACCTTATAGCTTTTGGGAACAAGGCTGCTTGATGCAAAAATATAATCTATTCTGAGTGGGAATTTATAATCGTGAAAGCTTGTAGAGCTTCCGTTTCCGGCTTCTACAAAAGCATCATCCAGGTTTTTACCCAGATTGTAGTATTCCCAGGAATTGGGAACCGAATTAAAATCTCCTGCAAGAATCACCGGGTAAGGTGAATGATCAACTACTTTTCTTATTTTTCTCACCTGATCTTCATGCGTTCGGAAGGTAGGAATCAGTCTTGAAAATAACGCTTCCATTTTATTATTTTCTTTTTTGCCAGAATTGTCATCTTCTATTCCGATCATGTTTTTATTGAGTCTGAAAGGTTCCAGATAAACATTTACAACTCTTACGATTTTACCATTAATATCGATATCTGCATAGAAAGAATTGCCTTTGGAAGCATCATTAATTAAATCTCCCTGTCTTAAAATTTTATGTTTTGTTTTTAGTA
Source organism: Chryseobacterium indoltheticum (assembly GCF_003815915.1). Lineage (NCBI taxonomy): Bacteria > Pseudomonadati > Bacteroidota > Flavobacteriia > Flavobacteriales > Weeksellaceae > Chryseobacterium > Chryseobacterium indoltheticum. The sequence continues at coordinate 219,880 of NZ_CP033929.1, read as the reverse complement.
TGACCGAAGGATATTTTACCAGATCGCTCCTAAGCGCTTTATTAGTGTCTTTTTCCTGAACCAGAATAATATCGGCATTTTGATCTTCAATATATTTTTTTACATTATCCCAACCCAGACTTCCATATTTTACATTGTATGTCAAGACTTTTATATCTGTCTTGGCGGTCTCAATATTGCTGTTTTGAGGTGAAAAATTAACCCATCGTCTTACAGGGTTATAGAAAATAAATGTTGAAAGAATAAAGACGACAGCAATTTTCTTCTTCTTAATAATCCAGATAAGCGTAAATAAGAGATGGGCAAAAATTAAATAAGGAAAGCTCAGCGAAAGAAGATTGAGTTTACTGAAGTAGTTGGGGCTTATCCATGCATTTGCAAATGTGCTTATTAACAGTGCTAAAACTCCTAAATGGATAATAAGAAAAAAAGGAAACCGCTTCATGAAACTCAAAATATTTCTTGAGCAACAAAAATTCTGCCAATCAGTGTTTTATGAAGGCTGAGATTGTTTTTAATCAATTTTAAAAGTGGCAATCACCGGAAAATGATCAGAAAGATGCACGCTACTGTCAACCTGATAGCTTACGGGTTTTATTGATTCTGAAGTGAAAATATAGTCTATTCTTAACGGATATTTATAGTCATGAAAGCTTGTTCCGCTGCCTCTTCCTACTTCGTAAAAAGCATCTTTTAAGCCCTCTGAAGTTTTGTAATATTCGTAAGAGTTGGGAACGGAATTAAAATCTCCTGCCACAATTACGGGATACGGAGAACTGTCGATACTTTCTCTGATGATTTGTACTTGTTCCTGATGTGATTTAAAAGTAGGAATTAATCTTTTAATTACGTTTTTTACTTTAGTTTCGTCTTCACCGCTATTTCCGTTAAGTTTTACCATACTTTTTACAACGCCGAAAGATTCTAAATGAACGTTGATGACACGATAGGTTTTACCTTTAATTTCAAGGTCTATTTGCTCGCACTGCGCGGTAATGTCTCCATTAAAAAGATTTTCAAAAAGATTTTTGCGGGAAACAATTTTATAATTTGTGTATAAAGAATTAATCGGAATAGTGTTCTTTCCTGTGAGATTTTCAAGCTCTAAATCACCGGCTCCATATTCCTGGATGAAAACTAAATCAGCTTTTTGAGCATTAATATATTCCTGTATTTCCTCCTTACCAAAAGTACCTCCTTTTATATTAAAAGTAACAATTTTTAAGTTCGCTGTTTCATTGCTTTCAGAAGAGTAATTAATCCATCTTTTTACAGGGTTCAGAAAAAATAATCCTAAAAACATAAAGACGAATGCTCTTTTTTTCCAACTCAAAATCCAGAAGAATGTGAGTAACACATATCCGGCAATCAAAATAGGAAAACCTAAAGACAGTAAATTAAACCACGGGAAAATTTTCGGTGGAATATAAGCATTCAGTAAAACTCCTGTTAACAGAAATAATAGCCCTAAATGAAGTATGAGAAGTATTAATCGGAAAATTTTCACAATATATTATTTGAATCTGTATAAGTGTTTTTTCCAGATCATAGCTAAAATGAAACCAACAATTGCGCCACCAACGTGAGCTAAGTGAGCAATTCCGCCAACATTTCCTGTAACGCCTAAAACAACAGAACCAACTATAATTATGGGTAGTAAATATTTTACTTTCACGGGAACCGGAATAAACATAATTCCGATTTTTGCTTCAGGATACAAAGTTGCAAATGCAGCAATAACACCGAAGATTGCGCCAGATGCACCTACCATTCGGCCAAATATAATTGGGTTTATCTGATCATTAATCAATTCTTGAACCTTTAATGAAACTTGAGCATTCACAAAGCTTTCTGGATCAGCAACATATCCTTGTATGTCAAACCCTAAATTACTTAATTGAGAGTAGGCATCTTGATATTCTACAAAATTCCATAAGTTAAAAAGAAAAAATGCTCCTAATCCACTTAAAAAATAAAGAATTAAATATTTTTTGGCTCCCAGACTTTGCTCTAAAATAGGACCAAAACTGAACAGAGTAAACATATTGAAAAGAATATGCATAGGACTTCCATGCATGAACATATGTGTAATAATTTGCCATGATTTAAATTGTGGTGATAAAGGAAAATACGCAGCCAAATAAAAATCAAGCTGTGGTATTACCAATGCTGCAATATAAACTACAATATTTAATATAATGATATTTCGGGTAATTGGCGGTATATTATTAAACATCTACTTAAAATTTATTTTTAAAATCATTAAACGGAACTTCATAAAAACATCTTTTTCCGTTAGGTAAAAATTCAGGGAAACCCAAAGCTGTAAAGTCTTTGATGAGCTGTTCGGCATCTATTTTATAAATAAAATCGAAACGGGATTTCGACTGCATTTTATTCCATTGGTTCTGGTAAAACTGCATAAACTCTTCCTCGGTTTTATACTCCAAAACATCAAAAAGATTCTCCAGAAACTTCATTACCTGAGATTCTTTCAAACCTTCCGGAACAGCATCAATTCTTAAAACACTTTCATGAGCAATGCTCATTTCAAACCCTAGCTCGGGAAGATATTTTTTGATTGATTTGTATTTGCTCTTTTCAATCTCATTCATATGATATTCGAGCGAAAACAAAAGAGACTGGCTATTTGTGGTTTTCTTTGATTTGTTATTGATTTCGGTCACCACAAGACGGTGCATTCTACCCAAATCGAGCATCAAAGTGCGGTCTCCTTTATTGAAAAGCCAATATCCGTTGGGAAGTCTCATCAAATCTTCATCAAAATCTTCATCTTCAAACAAGTTGATTTTTGAAGGCTCAGCAGAAATATTCTGATGATACATTTCCGCAAGATTATGAATTTCAGTTTTTGATGTTGTTCTTTCTTCCAGAAAAGGGTTGTAATCTCGGTCTACGATGATTTCAGGCATTTTTAGATTTCCGGTATTATTGCTTTTGCTCGGAAAGCTTTTTTGCATAATTGCATCAATCTGCGGATCTCTTTCGAAATCTAGACTTGGCGCAATATTGTAAATTCCTAAAGAACGCTTTATAGTCGAACGAAGCAGCGCAAAAATAAGATGCTCGTCTTCAAATTTTACTTCCGTTTTTTGCGGATGAATATTGACATCAATTTTTTCAGGATCTAATTCCAGGAAAAGAAAAAATGTAGGGATATATCCGGGCATTAGCAATCCGTCGAAGGCTTCCTGAACAGCCTTGTTGAAATACGGACTTTTAAAAAATCTTCCGTTCACAAAAAGGAATTGTTCGCCACGCGTTTTCTTGGCTCCTTCAGGCTTTGCTACAAAACCGTGAAGCTTACACCAAATGATATCTTCTTTGATGGGAATCAATTGCGGATGAAGTTTTCTGCCAAAAATATCGACAATTCGCTGCATCTGTGTTCCTTTTCTCAGCTTAAAAACCGGATCGTCATCATGAAAAAGAGAAAACTCTAATCCTTCATGAGCCAATGCAACACGCTGAAATTCGTCAATGACATGACGAAATTCTATATTATTATTTTTAAGAAATTTTCTTCTTGCAGGAACATTATAGAAAAGGTTTTTAACTAAAAAATTAGAACCTTCCGAAGTCTGCACCGGTTCCTGAAACTGGAAAACTCCGCCTTCAATGTATATATTGGTTCCTAAAGCAGCATCTTTAAGCTTGGTTTTCAGTTCAACCTGAGAAACGGCGGCAATAGAAGCCAAAGCTTCACCACGGAAACCTTTGGTTGCAATTTTAAATATATCTTCAGTTCCTCGGATTTTTGATGTGGCATGCCTCTCAAAAGACATTCTTGCATCGGTTTCAGACATTCCTTTTCCGTCGTCAACAACCTGAATAAGGTTTTTTCCGGCGTCTCTTATAATCAGCTCTATTTTTGAAGCCCCGGCATCAATAGAGTTCTCCAAAAGTTCTTTTACAATAGATGCAGGACGCTGCACCACCTCACCGGCTGCGATTTGGTTGGCTACATGATCGGGTAAAAGCTGAATAATATCTGACATAAATGAGTAATGAACTTACAAAAATAGGCAAAGCAAATAAGATTTTAAATAATAAACCGATGAATTAAGATTAAGTTATCCCTAACTTTTACACAATTTCGTTAAAAAAAAGTCCATGCCTGAAAAACCAGGCAAGGACTCCAAACTAAGTATATACAATTTGTGCTGCTATTTTTAATGAATTTTTACATCATTTTTTCTTCTAAGACCAGTTTTGATTTTTCAGGTCTTTGCTGTTTTACCACAACTTCGCCATTTCCATGTATTCTGTCATATAAATAAGCCATCAGATTGGGTTTATTATAGATTTTCGAATATCTGTAGTTTGTGTAAAAGTGTCTCAGATGAATTTTATAAAGATCATATCCGATAACGACCAGCAAACAGGCACTGATCACATAAAATACACTGAATTCCAGATAATAATATGTCAAACCTGAAAATACGGCTCCTGTAACATACGCCAACATTACACTAGATAAAAGCTTGGCTCTTGCAATCAACTCAGGATTTTTTCTATATTTTTTGTGCGTAAACATAGACATCAAAATTCCCAAGTCGGTTGTTGTTCCGGTAAGATGCGTAGTTTTTACCAAAAAGTTTGAAATACTTGCCGTTAAACCATTTTGTAAACCGGTTGCAAAAAGCATTAACGCGACCAGATATTCGGCTTCTTCCAATGTTTTTTGGTAGAAAAACTGACCGTAGATTCCGACTGTCAAAAGACATAATATTTCCAGAACAATCGGCATTGCATGGGCAAAATATTTACTTTTTTTGTTGAAATTGATGACAAAAAAGTTGGCGGTAAAACTACCGAAGAAGAATAAGAAGATCCAGGCACCTACAACGGCAACCTGATTCCAGTTTCCTTTGCTTATTTCTGCTGCAAATACAGCATAATGTCCCGTTACGTTTGACGTAAATGAGAGAAATATCAATAGAGATGCTATATTTATAGTTCCTGCCGTAAAAGCAGTCAGCGTCCCCAGTTTTATGTTGTCTCCCAACGTCCTGCTGTTACTATAATTTCTTAACATTTTACTTAAATTTTAAAATAGTTTACATTTAAAGCATTACACTTCTACAAAAACTTCTGCAAGTCTGCCTTTTTCAGGCATAAATTCCGGAGTTCCGAATACCATTTCATAAGAAGTCAATTCTTTACATTTTTTGATGTAAGGATTTAGATCAAATTTTCCTTTGGTATTTTTATTTTTAAGAGAAGGCGAGTAGTACGCTTCTGTAATTCCTTCAGCTTTTACGTAATTGTTAAATGCTCTCTGGAAGCTTCCTGAAAAGACATCACAAACAATTTTGTGAACCAAATGCGGATATTTGTTAACAATAATTCCGTAGGCATCGCAAAATTCCTGCGTTCTTATTTTGCTGAAAATGGTAGATTTTGTAGTGAAAAGAAGATCTCTGATAGAATCTCCCATGTCGTAACCTGATACCAATAAAATTTTGTATTGCGTATCATTTTCTTCTGCGTTTTTCTCTTTTAAAACTCTTTTTAAAATATTCAGAGACTCAAGAGAATAATCCGTTGCTATTAAAATGGTTTTGATCATATCTTTAGATTTAGTTGTGTAACATCTTTTTGATGATACAAAACTATACCTGCCAAATTAAAAGCTCTTTGGAAAGAAATTAAAATGTAATTAAAGAGATTAAAATGAGATTAGAATTTCATTTTAAAAATGCTTCTTTTTGAAGCTAAGATGGGTTTTCTTCTTTCTGAGTACCGTAAATAGTAGGAAAACGCATTTGTACGGTCGTTCCCTGATTTTCGTGAGAACTTACCAAGAGTTCACCGTTGTGCATTCTCACAATATTTCTGGCAAGAGGAAGACCGATGCCGTAACCTTCATAATTTCGCGTATTGGAAGCCCGGAAAAAAGGATCGTAAATTTTATTCATTTCAGATTCTGGAATACCGATTCCGTTGTCTTTAATGATAATATAAAGATCTGTGTCTGTTGCGCCCAATGATACTTTTACCTGCTGGTGATTAGAATATTTACAGCCGTTATTAATAATATTGGCAACCGCCAAATGAAGAAGCTGCTCATTACCCTGAACTTTCAGTTTTTTAGGATTATCGGGAAGCATGCTGATGTCAAGATAAATATTATTTCGGGAATCTATTCTTCTTAAAGTTTCAATAACATCCCATAAAAGCTGGTCGATTCGTACTTTATCGATTTTCTGAATTCTACCGTCAAATCCGGTTTGTGCAATCAGTAAAAGTGCTTTTATTTTTTTATCAAGCTTTTCGGCTTCATCTAAAATAATTTCAAGCGTCTCTTTATATTCTTCGGCAGTTCGGTTGATAGAAAGTGCTACATCGGCTTCGCCCATAATCGAAGTTAGCGGTGTTCTGAGCTCGTGCGATACATTTCCAATCAAGTGATTCTGAGTTTCAAAAGAAGTTTCGATTCTTGTCAGCATGGTGTTGAACGTTTCAACCAATTCATTTAATTCTTTGTTATCCGGTTGAGGTTCAAGTCTTAAATGCAGGTTTTCGGAACTGATTTCTTTTACTTTTCCGGTGATCTTTAAAATCGGTTTAAATAAAGTTTTAGACAAATAAAAAGAGAAAATCATGCTGAAAAATATCGAAAGAATCATACATGTAATTAATGTTCTTTTCAAAAATCCTAGATAATGAACGACGTAATGGTTTTTTGCTGAAGCGATTGCGATATAATCTTTGTTTTGATATTTAAACGTCTGTCCGATATAATAAAATTCAGAATCGTTGTAATTGGCTTCTCCGGATCTGATAATATTTTTAAAAAAAGTATCCGGAATATGCACTTCGTGCGAAATTTTTTTGAAATTAGAATCTGTAGGAATTGCAAAAACATAGTCTCTTTCCATCGGAAGTTCTTCGTCATTCCTGCTGTTGAGAATATAATTTTCTGGAAGATCGAGACGTTCTTTGCTTTTTTCGATCTGCACAATGGTGGTGGTACGGATTTTTAGCAATTCATAGAACCTCTGATGCGAAAAATTAACAATAGAAAAGTACACCGATCCGCCAAAAATCAGAATAACGGTTGTAAAAACAACCATCAAAAGCACCATTGTTTTGGTTTGATTGGTAATGACTCTATTGAACATTTTCTAAGGTTTTTTTAAAACATATCCCATTCCTATTACCGTATGGATAAGCTTTTTATCTTCCTGGTTATCGATTTTCTTTCGCAAATAATTTACGTAAACATCCACCACATTCGTTCCTAATTCGTAATTGACTCCCCAAACGGCATCTAAAATTTCAGCTCTGGAGATCACTTTTTCGGGATTATTGAGGAAATACATGAGGAGTTTGTATTCTGTGGAGGTTAAAGAAACTTCTTCACCTGCGCGAGTGACTTTTTTGGTGTAATCATTGACAATTAAATCTGAAATCTGAAAAACATGCTTGTTATCAATTTCGTTTTCTGTTTCGTCTGGAGTGTTTATTGGGTTACTTCTTCGAAGCAGAGATTTTACACGGGCAACTAATTCGATAAATTTAAAAGGTTTTACAAGATAATCGTCACCGCCATTTTCCAGACCTAAAACAATATTCTCGGAAGTTCCCAATGCCGTTAAAAAAAGAATAGGAACGTTTTTATTGGTTTTTCTGATTTCTTTGCAGACATCCAATCCGTTCATTTCGGGCAGCATAATATCGAGAATAACCAAATCGAAATCGTTTTCCTGCACCAAGCTTACACCGGTGCGGCCGTCGAATGCTACAGAAATTTCATATCCTTTTTCCTGAAGTCCTTTTTTAATAAAAGAGACTACGCTGGTTTCATCTTCAATCAGAACAATTTTTTTCATAAAAAGTAGTGAACTTCACAAAAATAGGAAAAAGATTATAAACTGAAGGTTCTGGTTTTTCATTTCAATCAACAAAAAAGACGAATATAGAATTCGCCTTTGGTTATATATGGAAATGTGTTTTTAGTTTATATGAAAATAAATCATTAATTACAACCTGAGCAATATGATCTGTCAACATATTGTTTGCTGTTTCCGGTGTAATAATAGCAACCGCCTCTTTTTCCGACGTACAAGGTTCGTCCGTTATACATACAGTCCTGGCTTTTAGACGCGGTTGTCGTTCTTTTCTTTTTAGTTTTTTTGCTTTTCTTTTTTGGTTTTGTGTTTGAGAATTCTGTTTTGGCAGTCGAATTTTCTTTTGCTAAAAAGTTGGCTGGTAATAATAAGCCTAAACCTAAAAGGCTTGTAAATAGTAGTTTTTTCATGGTAGTTATTTATATGTTATACTTTGAGTTAAATCTATTTTGTGACATAAAAATGAAAGCAAAGAAATCAATAATTGAAAGGCAAAGCGGGATAAAAGTCCAGCAAAATATTAAATATAGAATACCGATAAGAGGTTGGCCTAAATAAAAACGATGTATTCCTAAACCACCTAAAAATAACGCCAGTATAGTAGCTATGTTTTTATCTTTTAATCCTTGAGTTTTTACTTTTACGTTTTGAGTTTGAGAAGATTTTAATTTGATAATATCGTCTGAGGACATCGAAACCAACTGCGCAATATAATTTACAATATTTATAATGTGATTATTGGCATGAGTAACTTCATGCGATTCATTAAATGTGCCTAACTTTCTTCTAATTTCAACAGTTATTTCTGTTTTATTTTCAGTTACCGAATTTAAATTAATGTCAATATAAACTCCGAGACTTAAGAATTCATAAGACTCATAAGTGTATTGGTTGAAGATTTCATTAGAGTTTGAAAATCTATATTTTTGATTAATTAAGGATAAGTTTTTTACACCTTGTCTTACTTTTTCGATTGGAAAATCAACACTAAGATTTTTCTTTGGATTAGGAATTGCAAAAACAGCCATAATTAATAATTTTCTAATGTTTTCAGAAGCTCTGTCTTGTAATTATATATTTCGTCCAGATTATTAAGTAAAATCTTTTCTCCGGCATCTTTTCCGTTGTGAAATGTTTCCAGATATTTATTTGCAGTATTAAAATGCAATCTGCAAAGTGGTTTTCTATTATTATCATCCAGCAGAATTCCGAAATAGGATAAAGTATCTCTGTGTGCAATTCTGGCAGATGGAATTTTTTCTCTCAAAATAGCTTTCACAATCTGAAATCCTTCCAGTTCTTCTTCTGTAGTTACAATTTTAGAATCGTTATTTTCGTCAATCGGCTGTGATGTTTTTACATCATCTTCCTGCTTTTCGATTTGCTCATTAATGCTTAAAGCAGATTTTAATCTGAAACTGATTGATTCATTAATGGAAGTTGTTAACGCCTTTTTGGCATATTCTTTAAACGAAATCATTCGGTTTGCCGTTAATGGTTTTTCAAAAAAACGGTTGACTAATAATTTGACCAATTCATCTGAAGGGTTTTCAATTTCTTTTTCAAACTCTTTTCTGATAGCTTTGATGTATTTTAAGGCTTCTGCAGAATCAAGAATACTTTCAAGATTGTAATCTTTCTTGGTGAAGCTTTCCAGAATTTTAATCGAACTTTCTTTTATATCTTCAATATTGATGGTAAAAAAAGGCTTTTCATCCATGATATTTGGTTTCTCAAGATCTGTGTAGAAGTTGTAGACAATTCCGTTGGTTAAGACTCCGAATCTTGTTTTTGAAACATGATAATATCTGTGAAGTTGAGAATTGTGCGCATCGGCGCTTTCTTTCCAATGTTTGCATTCGATAATGAAAATGGGCTCGTCATTATTTTTGATGACGTAATCTACTTTTTCACCTTTCTTGGTTCCAATATCGCAAACATGCTCCGGAACGACTTCTGTAGGATTGAAAATATCATAACCCAAAATTTGTATAAAAGGCATTACAAAAGCATTTTTGGTAGCTTCTTCTGTAGTGATCTGCTCTTTTAACCCAACTACTTTTTGATGTAATTGCTCAAGTTTAATTTTAAGATCCATAATGGTATTTTTTAAAGAGTTTCATCAACGATTTCGGCAGTTGGTGCATTGGTTTTTACAGAATCAATTCCGCTTTCCATGCTTGATTTTGAACTGTAATACTGGCTTTTTCCAATGATTTCTCCGTTTCTTGCTTTCAATACAAAATAATCTTTTCCGTTTACAGCAACTCTTCTGTCGTATCTTGAAGAATCCTGTGAATTGATTCTTACAGATTCGATTCCTTTATGGCAATTTGCTTTTGTCGTGTAACCTTCGCTGGTTAAAATGATTTCTCCGTTCCCAGCTTTCAGATTAAATTGATATTCATCATTTTTTCTTTTGCTAATAGTAAATTTTCCCATGATTGTTTTTGTTTAATACTTCAAAAGTATAACCCTTTCAAAACCAATCCTTACGGGAAACCGTAAAACAAAAAAACCTTTCAATAATTTGAAAGGTTTCGAATGGTTATTTAAAATGAATTATATAATTCCTAAGTCTTTGCAGAATGCAACCAATTGTTCGTTGTTGCTTATTCCCAACTCTTCTTTCAGCGTATTGAGTTTCTTTTCAATACTGCTCAAACTGTTGGGTTTTATATTGTTGTTTTGTAGAAATACCGGAATATTCTTTTGTAAAACCCCTTGAGAAAGTAACGAGACTAGTGTAATATCATACGATGTAAACTCATAATTATTCAGTTTTTTTACCTCCTGTTTAAGATCAAGCGAAAGATAATTTTCATTGTCATAAACTGATGCAATTGCTTTTTTTAATTCTTTAGAATCGTGTCTTGCTTTCCGGACATAGCCGTTGATTCCGTAATCATTAAAAAGAGAATCGATTATTCCGGATTTATGTTCGGCCGAAAAAACGATAATTTTTAAATCAGGTTGTTCTTGTCGGACTGCCAAAATCAATTCCCGACCGTCTTTTAATTTTTGAGGATGATGATCTTCTTCGTAATAAAGATCGGTGATGAGCAAATCATAAGGTTTCTTTTCACGGATTGCTTTCTGAGCTTTTGATAATGCATCATCACAATAATATACATACTCAAAATTATCAAATTTGAGATCTTCTAAAGTTTTCTGTACTGAAATATTGATACTTTCGTGATCTTCGGAAATTAAAATTTTTTTAAACATTGTTATCTTTTTAAGAAACAGGAAATGAAACATTGATTTTCAGTCCTTTTTCGGTTTTGGTTTCAAAAGTAATTTTTCCGTTGATGTTTTCTATACGGGAAACCGTATTCGATAATCCGTTTTTAAAAATTAAATCATCAGAAATCCCAATTCCGTTATCAGTATAGTGAATATTGATGAGGTTGTTTATTTTTTCAAACTTAAAAACAACATTGTTTGCCTCACTATGCTTTTTCATGTTTACCAAAAGCTCACGAATAATCTGGTAAATCTCTGTTTGAGTCGATTTTGTAACGTTTTCCCATGTTTCTTCCTGATTTCCGACAGTAAATGTTTTGATCTCATCATTTTTAAAAGAAGCTACAAGCTTTGAAATTTTTTCATTGAATTTTTCATCTTGAGAATCCGGGTTTTCGTACGAGATATCTCTGGATTTTTCATAGACAAATTCCAATTCATCAAGCGCCTGTTCTTTATTGAAGCTGCCTTGATTTTCAATTTTTGTCATCACCTGATAAATCCCGTTGGCTACTACGTCGTGTACTTTTTTTGCGGTCTTAAGTTGTTGTTCTTTTAATTTGTTTTCAGATTCTAATAGTATTCTTTGTCTACGTTTTCTATACCAAATGAATGTTCCTATTAATGCTAAAGCCAAAAAAGTAATTCCAATATTTTGTTGAAAGTTTCTTGCTGTTAATTCTTGGTTAGAACGCTTTTGTTTTTCTACATCAAATTTTATGAGACCAAATCTTTGAAAATCGTTGTTTCGAGCATTTTGCACACTGTCTTTTAGTGAAACATATCTGCTAAAATTTAGTGAATATTCGTTAGAATTTAAAAGAATTAGTTTATTTAGCGCTTCCAATTGATCATCCGGATTTTTGTTTTTCAGAGCAATTTTATACATTTCATTTGTATAGAATAATGACTTCTTGGGATTTCTTTTAAAATAGAAATCCGCTAATGTCGAAAAGCTTGAGGTAATTTCTTTATCATCTTTTTGGCGCATTCTAATTAGCAAAGCTTTTTCTAACACAGGATATGCTTTGTAAGAGGGGGTTTCTAAGAAATTAGCTTTTGCAAGATTATTTAAGGCACGAGCAAAATCTATACTGTCAGTTGTTTTTAAAGCTATTTTAAAGTATGATTTTGCAATTTTATTGTTCTTTTGTTCTAAATAGGTGTCTCCGATATTGTTATAAAAAGCTAATGAATCTATCTCTTTTTGAGATGTTTTTATGGCAAGTTTATAATAATCAATTGCTTGTGAGTAGTTTTTTAAATTTTTTGATGCGATTGCGATCGAATTGTAATTGCTGGATGCTATTTTTAAAGCATTACTATCTTTTTTGTTTTTTAAAAGCTTTTCAGCTTCTATTGAATTAGTAATACTTGAGTGATAATCTCCTTTGTCACATTCTATAATGGCAACATTTACAATTGCTCGTGCTGCTTCTGTGTTATTTTTATCTTTTAGTAATTCTTCTTTGGCTTTAACATAATAAACATAAGCAGAATCTTCATTTGATGACTCTCTAAATTCTCTTGCTTTGTTTAAATTTTTATTTTCGCCATCGGTAGAATTATTTTTTATTTTTTCCTTACAATTAATTAAAATCAATAAGGTGATTAATATAAATTTTTTCACGGATAGTTTTTCCGAAAAGTACAAAAAAAGAGAGTAATAATTAATTACTCTCTCAATTTATTGAATTAAGGGTTTGTTGAAGGATTTGTAAATGGTGGCTTTTGACCTGTATTTCCACTCGTACCTCCATCTCCGGTTCCCGTTCCCGGATCTAAACCAGCTCCTCCTCCTGTATCCTGTACCGTTATGGGGGCTTGGTCGTTATTATTGCAGTTTGTTGTATTTCCGTTTGAAAATGCTAATCCCAATAGCATCAATATAAGTTGTAACATTGTTTTAAAATTTAAAATTTTGCATAAGTGTTCTTCCTTGCGAAACCGATCACAAGCAGTGGAACACGATTAAAAAAATTGAAGCGCTTCTAAATTTTTGGGAAGTAAACCTTCAAAAACGGAAGAGAAACATCTGCTTCCCAACCCGGAGTTTTCTTCCGTTTTATCAGGTGATTAGAAATCAGAATAACTGTTTTTTGTTTTTGTAATTGTTAGTTTGTCACTGATTTCTATTGCAAAGATGGGGTAGAAAGGAAGGTAAGTGTTAGACAAAACATGGACATCGATGGACATCGATTACACACATTTATATTACGGGAAACCATAATGTTATGTGGTTGAAAATTATTTAATTTGTAATGCCTTTAAAAACTAATTATGTCCAAAAGAAAATTATTAATCAATGAGGTATTTGAAAGAATTAAATCTAAATCTGATAAGGATACAAAGAATGGGTGGGCAACGGATCTTTCTGATGATATCGATAAGAAATTAGGATTTCTAATTTCTATAAAAACACTTTCGAGATATTACGATTCGTATGTTGCAGGAACAAAAGAGGAAACGGGTATTGAAACTTTAATCTTAAATAAATTGAGCGAATATTTAGATTATAAAAGTTTTGCTGATTTTTCAAGAACCATTATTAAGAAAGATGATGATGCAAACAAAACAACAGTGAAAATAAGTGTTGATAAAGACGAAGAATCTTTTAGTGAGAAGTTATCTAATATAATTATCAATATTAGTAATGAGCAAAATTTCAAAATGCCCGAATTCATGAAGAAAAATGGGATGGGAATTATGGAAATTGCATTTTTAATTTGTCTTACTACAGGAAGTATTGCATTTTCGAAGAAACCCAACGCACATATTCAGGGAATTGCCGGAATTTTACATTCAGGGCCATATTGCATGTATTGGGATAAAAGTGAATATAAATCTGTCGATTGTGAAGATAAAAATCCGGCTTACAATCACAGAATTCCTTTTGATTTTGAAAGAATGGAATATTTTAAAAGAATTGAACGGAAAGATACTTTAACGGTAGAGAATGCTTTCGGGAAAGTTTGGTATTCAAAATATAACGGAGAAGTAGATTTTTTTACAAGTGATGGCGTTGATCCGAATAATGGAAGAGAATTAAGAAAAGCAACAGAATATATTATTGATAAATATGCTGGGATTCAGGAAGATGGGCAATAAAAAAAGCGAAGAAAAATCTCCGCTCTTGTTTTTTATTCTGAATCTGTTTCCAGCATTCCCAATTCTCCGAAATGTTTTTTAAATTTTTGAATCTTTGGTCCTACAACTGCGCTGCAATAAGGCTGTGTCGGGTTTTCATTATAATATCCTTGATGGTATTGTTCGGCTGGCCAGAATTTTTCAAAAGGGGTTAATTCTGTCACATAAGTTCCAGACCATCTTCCTGATTCCTGCGACGCTTTGATGGCTTCTTCAGCTTTTGCCTTTTCAGCATCGTCTTTATAATAAATTACAGAACGATATTGAGTTCCGATGTCATTACCCTGTCTGTTGAGTTGAGTCGGGTCGTGAAGGAAGAAAAAGACATCCATTAATTGTTCATAAGAAATAATTGCAGGATCATACGTAATCTGTACCACTTCGGCGTGACCAGTTTCGCCTGTGCAAACCTCTTCGTACGTAGGATTATCTTTATGACCTCCCGAATATCCGGAAATAGCAGATTCTACTCCTTTCAATATATTAAAACAGCTTTCTACACACCAAAAACATCCGCCACCAAAAGTGATCTGCTGAAAATTATTTTTATTCATTTTAAGTTGATTGTTTTATTTAAATATTCTCTTTCTTAAACTTTAATAAGCCTGAAAAACGAAATCAAAATTATGAAAAACTTTTTCATTTAAATAAGGTTTTATGCTTTTAGAATAAATGATCACAATAGATTTCACAAATCAAATGAAAGAAATTTGCACACTTAAATGAGCCATGAAAAACCGGCAAATTTATTAGCCACGAATGCACGAATATTTTTCGATATCTATTTAAATGTTCGTGCATTCGTGGCAAAATATAAAATCAGTGGTAATTTAATCAACAAAAAAAGCACCCCAGAAAGGATGCTTAATATTTTAAATTTAAGTCAGATTATTTTTCCCAAACTAAAGCACTTGCTCCAAGAATAGCTGCATCTGCTTCATCCAGTTCACTGAAAACCAATCTTACTTTATTTCTGAAAATAGGAAGGAGGTTTCTTTCCATGTGAAGTTTAGCTGGTTTCAAAATAAAATCGCCCGCTTTGATCACTCCTCCGAATAATAAAATCGCTTCAGGAGAAGAAAACATGACAAAATTGGCTAAAGCTTCACCCAATTTCTGACCTGTATATCTAAAAACCTCAACCGCTACAGGATCTTCTTTTAATGCACATTCGTGCACTGTTTTAGAATTGATCGCCTCCTCCGGGTACTGATTCAGCATAGAATCCGGAAATTCTGCTCTCATTTTTTTTGCGGTAATGGCAATTCCTGTGGCTGAAGCATAAGCTTCGAGGCTTCCTTCAGAACCTGTACTCCAATGTTTTCTACCGCCTGGCTTTACAATGGTGTGGCCCAGTTCTCCGGCAAAACCGTCATGACCGTAAATTAGATGTCCACTGGAAACAATTCCGCTTCCTACACCTGTTCCCAAAGTAATCATGATAAAATCTTTCATACCTCTTGCTGCACCATACATCATTTCTCCTAAAGCCGCAGCGTTGGCATCATTGGTCATTTTGCAGGGACTGTTGAATTTCGCAGTCATTAAGTCGGCGAAGTTGATTACTCCTTTCCAGGGAAGATTGGGAGCCAATTCTATAGTTCCTCTATAGTAGTTTGCATTTGGAGCACCTACACCTATACCTTCAATCTTTTTTCCTTCGCAATGCTCATCGATCATCGGTTGAATCTGCTCATGAAGAGCATCAACAAATGCTTCAGGTGTGCTGTATTGGTCGGTCGGCAAAGAACCTTTAATCAAGATTTCTCCTCTGTGATTGACGAGACCAAATTTTGTATTGGTTCCACCGATATCGATACCTAATGCAACCTGTTTTGACAAATCTACTACTGACATTTTCTTATTGTATAATTTCGAGGCAATAAATTTATAAAAAAGATTGTATTAATAGTTATTAAACCCGACTTATTTGAAAAATCAGACTGCTTTTTTAGTCTTTTTTCTTCTTCCCCACCATATTAAAAACCCCGTTACGGGAAGTGAAGCACAAATTAAGCTGACAATAAATGCAATGATTTTTGTGGGTAATCCCAAAATAGATCCTACGTGAATATCATAATTAGCAGCGACTGTTTTTTCGCCAAAGTTCTTATCTTCATGATTATAAGTATGCAAAAGCTCTCCCGAATTTTCATCAAAAATCAAACTGCTGTTTTTGTGATAAGAGTAAGAAAGATGTTTTACGAAAACTGAGAAATTAGGATGCTCATGATCATCCATATGCGGATGTCCAAGGTCAATTGCAAACCCAAAAGAGTTCGGGTATTTTGCCTGAACCGTGTGAATGACTTTATCTAATGTGGTTTCATTTCTTTGCTCTATCGGCGCTTTGGTGGTAATGTGCGAAAAATCGGGGTATACCGTATTTCCTCCGGAAAAAACAAAATAGATCATTGCCTGTACGATAAAGAAGGCATAAAATAAACCTGTAATTGAAAAGATTAAAGCAAAAATAGAAGAATAAAATCCTAAAATATTATGAAGGTCGTAATTCTTTCTTTTCCAGTTTTTGATATTTTTCCATTTGAAAGAAAGGCGTTGTTTTCGGGCAGATTTATTCTTTGGCCACCACAATATAATCCCGGAAATCAGCATGATAACGAATATAATTACCGGAATTCCCACTACATATTTTCCCCAGTCCTGTTTTAATAAAAAGCTCCAGTGAATAGATTTTACAATGCTGAAAAAACCGTTTTTCTCATCATAAGTTCTCAATACTTTTCCTGTATAAGGATTTACATAAGCAACTTTGTAGATAGGAAACTCGTCAAAATAATTCCAGGCTGCGGTATTGTGCTCGTACCAATAGAACTGATAAGACATTTTCTTATCGATAGGAACATTTACCCAATGGATCTTATATTTTTCTTTAAGCTGAGCATCGACAGCTTTTTCTAAAACCCGGATTGGCAAAATCTGTTTTTGCGCAATATTTTGCTCATTGTGATAAATAACATCTTTACGGGTAAAATTCTCAACCTCATCTTTGAATACAAACAAAGTTCCGGTGATTGAAACAATAAATATGATCAAACCGATGGAAAGACCAAACCACAGATGCAGTTTGCCTGTCCATTTTTTGAAGATACTGGGCTTCTTTTTATAGTGGTGTTTTTTCTTCATAGAAATTGCAATGTGCAAATATAAAACAAGTTTTTATTTAGATTAATTAAAATCTGTATTCAATCATAAAGGTTCCTCTCATACCCAAAGCGTTTACAAATTCAGAATCTCGGGCGTTCCACCATGCAATTGCTGGCTGATAAGTGGTGTTGAAAAGATTTTCTATCCCTAAAGAAAGCTTCCAGTTTTGGTTGATTTCATAGTTTGTTTTAAAATTAAAAATAGTGTATTCAGGGACTTTTCCTTCACCATAAGCATACAAACCTGTGCTTGCATTAGGGCTAAACCTGTCTTGTTCGAAAGAATGAAGCATATCAAGGCCTACAGAAAATACTTCGGTAGGCTTTACCTGAACGTATGCTAAAACTTTGGGTGCTGCGATTCTGCTGTTGTTTACTTTTGCTGAGTAATCTCCATCGTCTTTAAGCGAAGTAATACCTTCCAGCCAGCTATAACTTCCACCGAAATTAATCCATTTTACTGGTGTGAAGTGCAGAAAACCTTCAACACCGTACACTACTTCAGGAGATCTTTGAATGGTAAAAGCTCTGTCTGGACCCTGTACGAAAGAAGCTCCCAATTTTGAGGTGCTTACATAAGATGTTACTTCATAATTCAGCCAATTAGAAATTTGTCCGGTAGCACCCAACTCATAATTGTTGACAATGATTGGCTTGGCTTCTATCTGGGCAATGGTACTTTGTGTAGAAGTTCGTAAAATTCTCCCGATCTCGTTGATTGAATAAGACTGTGAAAAGCTCCCGAAAAGATTGATCTGATTATTAATATTATAACGAAGACCAATATTCCCTACCAAAGCGTTGTATTTTAAGTCTCCACCGGTTACAAAGATACTTTTGGTGAATGTTCCGTCGCTCTTTACAGAAGAAAGCGTGTTGAAATCTCCTACATTTACGGTCATATTTTCGTATCGTAATCCTCCCTTTATCGTTAATTTTTTAAAAAGATCGATTTTTAATAAAAGGAAAGGTGCGGTATTGATCATATCCATATCCGGAGTCCAGTAACGTCCGTCTTCAAGCTTCTGCACGGTCTTATCATTGAGTAAATCTAGACCATATATGACTTCTGCCTGAGAATTGTTTCCAGACCAAAGTTGGGTATCAAAATTGATTCTGGCTCCCATTTTTTTAGAAATAATATTCGACTGTCCTCCTCCGAAAAAAGTATCGCTATATCCATAAACTGTTCTGAAGTCTTGCATATACGCATTAACATTAAGAGCTGTAGAGCCCCAAAAAAGATTTTTGTTGTCGTAGTTTATTCTGTAATTGTGATTACGGGGTGTGCCTTGCGGAGTGGTTTCTAAACTTTTACCTTCGCCATCTCCAATAGTTGGAGTAATGCCATATTTCCCTGTTTTTATACCTAAATTCAAATCAGATTTTGATGCATATCCCATATAAGAAACTTCGATTCTCTGGTTATCATTAATATCATAACCCAACTTCAGTAATCCGTTGTAGCTGTTCATCTGTGATGTGCTGTACGTAGGGCTTAGAAATACGCCGTCACCGTCTTTTGCATCACCGGTTCTCTCATAAGCCAAAGACAAGACATAATCTAATTTTTTTATTTTACCAGATAAAAGCTGACTTGCTCTGAAACCTAAAGTCCCGCCATAAGGTTGCCCGGTAATACCGATCTGAGAAATACCGGAAATCTTCTTATCTGTTTTGTTTCTTTTCGTAATATAGTTGATGATACCGCCATCTGCGCCATTTCCGTAGATAGACGAGGCTCCTTTTATTACTTCAATTCTCTCAATAGCCGAAGGATCTATAGATTTAATGTCCCTTGCACCGTTACGTAGCGGAGTTGATTGCGGAATTCCATCGATGAGTACCAAAACCTGACGACCTCTTAAGGTTTGTCCGGAATTGGAAGTCTGCCCTGAACTAGGTCCTAAACTTGGTACCGTGTATTGCAGAATATTAGAAATGTCTGAATTGACTGTCAGCTGCGCTTGAATTTGTTTTTCGCTAACGATGGTAATAGAACTTGGTATTTCTTTGATGCTTTCTTTTTTTCTGGAAGCTGTAAGCACTACTTCATCTACATTTTTTACTTTCAAACTGTCTGTTTCTTGTGCAAAAACTGTGATTGTGCCAAGACAAGCGACTGATAAAATAGCCTTTTTCATATTGTTTTCTTTCCTTGTTTTTTACGTTTTCCCCACCATACCAAAAAGCCGGTTACCGGTAATGAGGTACATACCAATCCTGCGGCAAACCATAGGATTTTACCGAAGATGCCGAAATATGACCCAACATGAATGTCATAATTGGCATTGGCATATTTTTCAGCGTTCGTTAATTTCTGATAAGGTTTATTTAATAAAAGTTTCCCCGAATATTTATCGTAGAAGAGTAGATTTCTTTCACTGTATCTACCGTCTTTACCATAGACGGTAACGGGGATGTTTTCTAATTCTTTTCCTTTTTTATTTTTTCCGTTTAATGGAATTCTAAAGCTTGAAGACTGAGAATATAATTCTTGAGTTTGAGGAATGGTAAGATCAAAAACCGAGTTGTTTTTTGCTAAAAGTGAGTCAGGGGATTTGATCTCTTTTTCTTTTGGAAGTTCTACGGAGCCGGATAATGTAAAATTGAATGCATTTTTCATCCACGGATAAGCAAAATATAACCCTGAAAGACTTATTAATAAAGCAATAAACGAAGCGTAAAATCCTAAAACATTGTGAAGGTCATAATTTTTGCGTTTCCAGGTTTTTACGTTTTTCCAATCAAATGAAAGTCTGCTTTTTCTCGCATTTTTATTTTTTGGCCACCAAAGAATAATTCCTGTAATCAGCATAATGATAAATAAGACAACCGGAATACCGACCACATATTTTCCCCAGTCAGCTTTTAATAGTAAACTCCAGTGGATGGATTTCAGAATAGGGAAGATATCATATTTTTCATTGTAAATTCCCAGAACTTCACCAGTGTACTGATTGACATAAATCAGTTTGTTGATCTTTACTTCATCAAAATAGTTCCACGCTTTTTTGTCTTTTTCATAAAAAATAAACTTGTAAGATTTGCTTTTATCTAAAGGGATCTCAACCGAACTTACAGGATATTTCTCATTGAGCTCCAAAGTAATTTTTTCCTTTAAAACTTCGACAGACAAAGGTTTTTGTGTAGCAGTTTCAGTTTTTACAAACAGAACATCTTTCCTTAGCTGATTCTGAATTTCGTCTTTGAAAACATACATCGTTCCCGATAAAGAAACTATGAAGATAATGAGCCCCACAGATAAGCCAAACCATAAATGCAGTTTGCCTGCCCATTTTTTATAGGCGCTCGGTTTCTTTTTATGATGATGTTTTTTTTTCATTTATCTATTAAAAAACTATTCCCGAAAAAGCTTTCAGGAATAGAGAATGTAGTTTTTAAATTTTAGAACTTGTAATTTAAACTTAGAGATAAAGTTCTCAATCTCTGGGGTGTCACTGTAGACCATCCAGAGAAGTATTTTTTGTTAGCAATGTTATCTAGCTTAAGAATGATGCTGTATCTGTCTTCTGTGTAAGAGAGAGATGAATTCATAATGATGTAGCTAGGAAGTGGAAATGCGCCAATATTACCTCTATTAAGGGTGTAAAATCTACTTGCTGAGTTACCTCCGAAGCCAATTCCAAAGTTTTTCAGAGAGCCTTCCTGTATTTTATATGTTCCCCAGAAATTGATTAGGTTTTTAGGTCCTGAATCTTCCGTTCTGTGACCAGGATAACCTTCGTCACCTTTTACAACGTTACTGTCGTTGTAGCTATATCCTGCAATAATATTCATACCGGGAATTGGGCTACCCAAAACACTTACTTCGAAACCTTTACTGTCAACCTCTCCTCCTTGAGTAATATTAGTTCCGTTACCCATTACTTTATTTTTAACATTAATGCTGTAATAACTTGCTGTAATTGAGAATTTGTCACCTGCTAAATTGGCTTTTGTTCCAACTTCCCATTGGTTGGCGTGTTCAGGATCAAAATAACGAAGTTCGTTGCTCAAAACATTTCCAAGATCATCAGTGATCTGTACAGTAGAAGGATCAACATTTTTGAAACCATTCATATAATTCCCGAAAATGGATACTTTATCAGGAATAGGTTGGTAGACCAAACCTAGTTTTGGTGAGAATGTTGTTTGGTTTTTAGAATCGTCAGTAGCATAAGCAGTTGCTTTACCTGTAAAATGATCCATTCTTAAACTTAACATTGCTGATAGGTTGGGTAAAATGTTCACAACATCAGAGATATAAGCACTGTAAATTTTTGCCTGTGCATGACCTATTTCCTGACCAGATCCCTGTAAAGCAAAATCAACTGAAGATTTTGTTAATACATCCGCTTTTGTATCACTTTGATTAACAATGTCTACAACTCCGTAACCAATCCAGCCAGTTCCTCCCTGAATGAAATCTCTTTGGAAATAATCTAAGCCAACTAATAATTTATTTTTAACACGTCCAAAATTGAAATTACCGACGAAATTTTGCTGAATACCTGTAGTGTTGGTTTCACCACCTACATCAGCAATGTATCTTGTGAAATCTTTTCCGTTTGACTGATCATATAAATATTGATAGTAACCATCTGTTTTGGTGTTGCTTCTAGAAAAAATTGTTTTTGAAGTCCAATTATCAGAAATTTGGTAATTCGCTGAAGCTTGAAAATTGAAAGTTGTATTATTAATGGTTAAGTCATCACTGGTATAAGACTTTTTATAATTGTCTTTAAATACTCCAATTGAATAATAGGTAAGTGGAAGATTTCTGTTTAAGAAGATCATTGGCGCATTTGCAGACTCGCTTTTTTTGATTTCGGTATTTACAAAAAAGGTAAGTCTGTCGTTAGCGATAAATTTTAGAGAAGGTGCAACGTAAAAAGATTCGCTAAAACCTGCGTCCTGAAAAGTATTCTGTTTTTGATAAGCGGCATTTACTCTCGCAAATAAGTTTTTGCTTAGCGGAGTATTTATATCGGCACTCAGCCTGTTCAGGCCGTAACTTCCGTTAATATAGTTTACTTCACCTCCAAAATGGTGATACGGCTTTTTAGTAATTACATTAATCAAACCGCCATAAGAAATTACACTTCCTCCGTACAATGTACCAGATGGCCCTTTAATGGCTTCAATGGTTTCAACTCCTGCAAGGTCTAAAGTTCCGTTGGTAAGGGAAGGCATTCCGTTTGTCAAACTTGGCTGTAAAGAAAAACCTCGCATGGTATAATATTCACCACCATCATTTCCTCTTCCTGTAGATTCCCATAATCTGGCAATCCCTGTAACGTTTTTCAAAGCATCATTAAAGCTTGTGACAACTTGCTCTTTGATTACATTCTTGTTAACAATATTATAAACCTGAGGGTTTTCGATTTCCTTTAGAGGCATTTTGTTTACCGACTCTCTATCTCGCGTAATATAACCTTGTACAACAACTTCGTCAATTTTATCAGTTTTAACAGTATCGTTTTCTTGTGCAAAAGCAAATGCTGTTGCTAACAACGAAGCAGAGATCAATAATTTATTCATGTAATACCTAATTTTTTGCAAATATATAGTTTTTAATTATTCTAAATAAAATAGCTAATTGATATTTGTCATATTTATTTAATAAGTATTATTCTGTAAATAACAAAAACCCGTCTCATTTGAGGCGGGTTTTTATAAAATCTATAATTTATCTCTTATGCGGGAATTTCTCCTCTGTATAAGAATGAAATAATTTCTTTGTTCATCTTGTCTACCATTTCACTGAAAAGGTGGAAAGATTCTTGCTTGTAAATCACCAAAGGATCTTTTTGTTCGTAAACAGCTCCTTGAGAAGATCTTCTCAAGTCATCCATCTCACGAAGGTGAAGTTTCCAGTTTTCATCAATGATTGATAACGTGATATTCTTTTCAAAATCATTAATTAAGCTGTCACATTGTGAATCATAAGCTTCTTTTAGATCTGTAACGATGGTTAAAGTTTTCACACCGTCAGAGAAAGGAACCTGGATCATTTTGAACATAGAACCTTGATTCTGATATACATTCTCAATAATTGGGAACGATTTTTCTTTCAGCAAATTCAGCTTCATGTTATAATCATCCTGAGCTGCTTTGAATAGAATATTGGTAAGTTCGGGAACTTGTTTTGATTTAAAATCATTTTCAGAAACCGGAGATTCCATCGTGAAGTTTTTAATCACCTCAAATTCAAAATCTTTGTAGTTTCCAGAAGCTTTGCCTTTGGTTACAATAGAGTTTGAAACATCAAAGATCATATTCGTAATATCATACTTCAGGTGATCTCCGAACAAAGCATTCTTTCTTCTTTTGTAAATTACGTCACGCTGTTTATTCATTACGTCATCGTATTCCAAAAGTCTCTTTCTTGTTCCGAAGTTATTTTCCTCTACTTTTTTCTGAGCTCTTTCGATAGATTTACTGATCATAGAATGCTGAATTACTTCACCTTCTTTGTGACCCATTCTATCCATCATTTTTGCAATTCTTTCAGAACCGAATAAACGCATCAAGTTGTCTTCCAGAGAAACATAAAACTGTGAACTTCCAGGATCTCCCTGACGTCCCGCTCTACCTCTCAACTGTCTGTCAACACGTCTTGAATCGTGTCTTTCTGTTCCGATAATTGCTAAACCGCCTGCTTCTTTTACTTCTTTAGAAAGCTTAATATCGGTACCACGACCTGCCATGTTGGTTGCGATAGTCACAACTCCTGGTTGACCAGCTCCGGCAACGATTTCTGCTTCTTTTTTGTGCAATTTTGCATTCAACACCTGATGCTGAATTTTTCTTAGCTGAAGTGCTTTAGAAAGTAACTGTGAAATCTCAACAGAAGTTGTACCTACCAATACCGGTCTTCCAGCTGAGGTTAAGTTTTCAATTTCTTCAATTACTGCGTTATATTTTTCTCTGTTGGTTTTGAAAACCAAATCTTGTTTGTCGTTTCTCTGGATCGGACGGTTGGTAGGAATTACCACTACGTCTAATTTATAAATCTGCCAAAGTTCTCCTGCTTCAGTTTCTGCTGTACCTGTCATCCCCGCAAGTTTGTTGTACATACGGAAATAGTTCTGAAGTGTTACCGTAGCAAAAGTTTGGGTAGCTGCTTCAATTTTTACACTTTCTTTAGCTTCAATTGCCTGGTGTAAACCGTCTGAATAACGACGACCTTCCATAATACGGCCAGTCTGCTCGTCAACGATTTTCACTTCTCCGTCAATTACCACATATTCATCATCTTTTTCGAATAATGTATACGCTTTTAATAATTGGCTCATGGTGTGAACACGCTCTGATTTTTCGGCAAATTCTGCGAAAAGCTTTTCTTTAGCTTCAAATTCTTCTTCTTTAGATAAATTTTTAGCTTCTACTTCTGCGATTTCAGTTCCGATATCCGGAAGTACGAAGAAGTTATTATCCGAATTTCCTTGAGACATGTATTCAACACCTTTGTCTGTCAAGTCAACCTGATTGTTTTTTTCTTCGATTACGAAGTATAGATCTTTATCTACAATCGGCATATCACGGTTGTTGTCAGCCATGTATTGAGCTTCAGTTTTTTGAAGCAATGCACGGTTTCCGCTTTCCGATAAAAATTTGATTAATTGTCTGTTTTTAGGAAGACCTCTGTAAGCCTGAAGTAATTTGAATCCTCCTTCTTTAGTATTTCCTGCTGCGATTAATTTTTTAGCCTCATTAAAAATACCAGAAACAGTTTTTTTCTGTACTTCAACGATTCTGTCGATTGAAGGTTTTAAAAGATCAAATTCTTGTCTGTCACCTTGAGGAACCGGACCAGAAATGATCAATGGTGTTCTCGCATCATCAACTAATACAGAGTCAACCTCATCCACGATGGCAAAGTTTAGTTCTCTCTGTACCAATTCTGTAGGCGAAGTTACCATGTTATCTCTCAGGTAATCGAAACCAAATTCGTTGTTGGTTCCGTACGTGATATCTGAGTTGTATGCTTTTCTTCTTCCGTCAGAATTGGGTTGGTGATTATCGATACAGTCGATAGACATTCCGTGGAATTGGTACAATGGTCCCATCCAAGCGGAGTCTCTTTTTGCAAGATAGTCATTCACGGTTACAACGTGAACTCCTCTTTCTGGAAGTGCATTTAAGTAAATAGGAAGTGTTCCTACCAACGTTTTACCTTCACCAGTTGCCATCTCAGCGATTTTTCCGCTGTGAAGAATTACACCACCAATAAACTGTGTATCATAATGCACCATATCCCAAACTACTGGTGTTCCGGCTGCGTTCCATGAGTTTTTCCAAACTGCCTGATCTCCCTGGATCTCAATGAAATCTTTTCCGGCAGCGGCCAATTGTTTATCCCACTCTGTTGCTGTGGTACGAATTTCCCCGTTTTGTGCCCATCTTCTTGATGTTTCTTTGATCAAGGCAAAGGCTTCCGGAAGAATCTGTAAAAGAACTTTTTCTTCAATTTCGTAAGAATCTTTTTTCAAAGCTTCTATTTTAGAAAACAGCGCTTCTTTCTCATCAACATTGGTAGAGTTTTTTATCTGCTCTTTAATTTGTTCTATCTGCGCTGTGATACTGCTTGTCGCTTCTTTTATTTTAGATTTAAATTCGGCGGTTTTCTCTCTCAGTCCATCATCAGATAATTCTCCGATACCTGGCTCAACAGCTTTGATTTTTGTTACAACTTTTTTTACTTCCTTTAGGTCCTGCGCTTTTTTGTCTCCCAAAAACCCTTTAAGAACTTTATTTAAAAAACTCATAGAATTTGATTTAAGCTCAAAGCTTATTGCTTTAAGCATATTAAAATTACACGCTTTGGTGTGTATTATATATTTAAAAAAGCTTTAAGTATACCACCTAAAGCTTAATGCTTTTCATTAATATTCGTCTTCGTTCCAAAGATAATCTTCATCTGTTGGATAATCGCTCCAAATTTCGTCGATAGCATCGTAAATTTCTCCTTCGTCTTCAATTGCCTGAAGGTTTTCTACCACTTCCATTGGTGCACC
Source organism: Chryseobacterium indoltheticum (assembly GCF_003815915.1). Lineage (NCBI taxonomy): Bacteria > Pseudomonadati > Bacteroidota > Flavobacteriia > Flavobacteriales > Weeksellaceae > Chryseobacterium > Chryseobacterium indoltheticum. The sequence continues at coordinate 193,420 of NZ_CP033929.1, read as the reverse complement.
AGTTCTGATTGCATAGTCGATAAGTTCTGCTTTTGTCATCGGCCAAGGTGCGTCGCTTAGATATGAAGCTAATTCTAATGTCCAGTACATAATTTATTATTTTTTGCAAAAGTATAAAAATAGGTTATATTATAAACTTTTTTTATGAATTGATTTTCAATTCTTTTTGTTAAACTTTGTCTATATTTCACTGCAGATGCATGTAAGTGTGCAGGCGCAGTAGATTGATGTCATTTTCTCAAAAACCATTCCACAAATTTTTTTGTGCCATTTTGGAAGTTTGTGACTGGTTTGTAACCTATTAAATTTTGTGCTTTTGTAATGTCAGCGCTGGTTTTCTGTACGTCACCCGGCTGAAGTGGCAGTATTTTTCTGATGGCAGTTTTATTAAGATTTTTTTCAATTTCTGACAACATTTCAATTAAAGTGACTACTTCATTTTCGCCTAAATTAATAATTTCATAGATGTCGGAATTTTTCTCAAGATAATCTATTGATTTTAGTATTCCATCAATGATGTCGTCTATATAAGTATAATCTCTTGCTGTGTTTCCGTCGCCGTAGAAAGGGATTTCTTTGTTTTCTGAAATGAGTTTTGTAAATTTATGAATGGCTAAATCAGGTCTTTGCCTTGGTCCGTAAACCGTGAAAAACCTAAGCTGAATCATGTCTATTCCATATAAACTGTGATAAACGTGACCTAAAATCTCCCCACTTTTTTTTGTCGCTGCATACGGTGAAATAGGTTGATCTACATTATCAGTTTCACAAAAAGGAATTTTCTCATTGTTGCCGTATACACTTGATGATGAGGCGCAGATGAATTTTTTTATCCCGAATTGATTACACAGTTCCCAAAGATTCATCGTACCCCGTACATTCACTTCTTCATATTCTAAAGGTCTTTCAATAGACGGTCTTACGCCAGCAAGAGCAGCTAAATGGATGATAAAATCAATTTGATGATTGTGAAATATTTTCTCTAAACCTTTTTGGTCTCTGATATCCTGGAAATATAAAGTGTAATGTTCTGATTTTGAAATTGAAATTAAATTTTGAATATCATTTTCTTTTTCGGAAAATTCAAAATCAATGTTTTTTTCAACAGAATCTAAAGTATTTTTAATTTTTATCTTATAATCGTAAAAATTATCAAAATTGTCAATGTTTATGACAGAATGTCCTTCTTTCAATAATTTTTCTATCAAATGAGAACCAATAAATCCGCTTCCTCCTGTTACGAGATAAATCATTTGCTAAGTTTCTTTTACAAATATATCCATAAACTGAAAAAGAATCTCAATAAAACATTGAGATTCTTTTATGTTTAAATGATTTTTATTATTTGATCAGTACTTTTTTAGATACAGCTGCTTCGTTCTCCTCAACATTTAGAATGTAAATTCCTTTTGGTAATTCAGAAACGTTTACTTCGCTTTTAACTGTTTTACTAATGAGTAATCTTCCTGTTTGATCGAAGATTTTCACTTTTTTATCAGAATTTTTACTTGAAGTAATAAAAATTTTACCATTACTTACAGAAGTAGGATAGATATTAAATCCCTTTTTGTTGTTTTCATTAGTCGCTAAAGTACCAGCAGTTCCTGTCAACTTTATATCATCAATTCTAAAACCTACATTAGAATCTAAAACATTGGTTAATCTGATTCTCAAATTGGTAGTTGCGGGTATTATTCCGGTGGGGCTTATCAATATCCAATTTGATGTTCCGGAGCCTGTAGGTCTTGTATAAGTTAATGGTGTCCAGGTTGTTCCATTAGCGCTTACTTCGATAGTAAGTTCGTTACTTGAAGCATTTGTGCTCTTTTGATGACCAAGCGTCATTGAAATACCCATATAATTGGAAGTGTTTATCCCTTCAATCATCAATGTTTTTGCAGGGTTTCCTGAGGTTGTAGTAACTTCTCCTAAAAATACACATCCACTGCCACTTGCTCCAGCATAGCCTACTGATGGACTAGAGGTTCTTACATCTGCAGTTCCTGAATACATGATCGGACTACTGTTTTGGTATCCCGAATAAGCTGTCAGTAAAGTTGTTGCGGTAGGAGTTCCGAAATCCTCCGAATAAATAGTAGTTTGTGCAACAAGTAATGATGTCAATAATATTGACAAGATAGAATAGATTTTTTTCATCTTTTTTATGTTTTTAGTGATAGTGAAGTTAGGAATTTATTTTTAAATGACTAAAAAAGTTTACATTTATATCATAATTAAAATTTTTTGAAATGCAGTTTTCCGGACAAATATTGAAAATGACAACCTATGACGATCAACCGATACAATATTATCTAAATCTTTCTGGAGATCTTATCCACATGAATGAATTATTTGGAAAAGAAATAACTATAAAACATACAGGTTTTCAGTGTGTAAATTGCGGATTAGATAAGACCATTTACAGAATGGGATTTTGTAAAAGCTGTTTTTTCGAAAGTCCTTATGCAAGCGATACAATTATCCGTCCTGAGCTGTCTACAGCGCATTTGGGAATTGGTGAAAGAGATTTAGATGTAGAAAGACAAATCCAATTGCAGCCGCATACCGTATATCTGGCATATACAGGAGATGTGAAAGTGGGTGTGACGCGAAATACACAAATTCCTACCCGATGGATCGATCAGGGCGCAACATTTGCTTTACCGATCGCGAGAACAGAAAACCGATACGAAGCAGGAATGATAGAAGTTGCCTTGAAAGATCATCTTCCTGATAAAACGAACTGGAGAAAAATGTTGCAGGACGATTATGAAGATGACATAGATTTGGCAGATTTTCAGCGGAAAATAAGAGAATATTTCCCTGAAGATTTTCAGAAATTCTATTCTGAAGGTGAAGATATGTGGAAGTTTGATTATCCTTTTTCAAAGCCTGAAAAGATTACATCTTTTACGCTGGATAAAAAGCCTGAATTTACTGCAAAACTGAACGGTATTAAAGGTCAATATCTGAGTTTTGAAGGAGGTAATTTTATAAATGTCAGAGGACATGAAGGGTATGTAATTGAGTTGACTGTAAAAAATTAATTGTATGTATTAAAACTTTATAATGATGAAAAAACCTTGGGTTAAAAAGCTTTTGATAGGTCTGGGAATTATTTTCGGCCTCGTACTGCTTGCTAATTTCGGACTTAATATATGGCTTAAAACCCAATTACCCAATTACATCAAAAAAAATACAGATTATAAAGTTTCGTACAAATCGCTCGATGTTGATCTTGGAACCGGAAATATATTTGCATCCGGAATTACGGTCAACAATAAAGATCCACAAAACATAAACGTCATAGGGCTTCAGGGAACAATTGATACTTTAAAGATCAGTCGTTTCGGAATTTACGATGCGTTGTTTAATAAGACCATAAGTTCTTCGGATTTATTGCTTTCAAAGCCGAATCTTAATATTATTCTGGCAAAACCTGTCGATAAAAAAACCGGAAAAAAACCAAATCCGGTTAATTTTGAAAATATCAGAATCAATAAAGGAACAATCAATATTTTTAAACATACCAAGCAGAAATTTGTAGGCGTTGATCAGCTTGATCTGTATGTGGAAAATCTACAGATGACAGAAGAATCTGTAGAAAATAAACTTCCTGTTGTTTTTGATCGTTACAGCATTCGAGGCAGAGATTTTTTCTTTCAGCCGGATGATATTTACACGATAAAAATTGATAAGATTACTACAGCGAACGGGCAAATGTCTGTTGAAAACTTTCAGCTGACACCACTTATTTCGTTCGAGCAGTTTAAGAAAAGTTATCCTAAAAAAACTCAAATGTATCAATTCAGTATTCCTAAAATGAATTTTAAGGATATTGTTCTGAAAAAAAATAAAGTTTCATTGGCCAATGCAAATTTTCAGAATCCTTTTGTGAAAATTTATACAACAGGAGTTTCTGCGATAAAAAAAGCAGAGAAAAAAAGAAATTTTGAGCTAAATTTAGATGATATACAGTTGAGTAATGCTAAAATTCAAGTGTTAAAACCTAATGATACTGATTTGTTTTTTGCTGAAGATTTAAGTGTTAATATCAATAAATTAGAATTTTCCAAAGAAAGCTCGCAGGAGGTAATTCCGGTGCTGTATAAAGATTTTAAAATTGCCGGAAAAGGGATTCACTATAATGATCAGCAAAATATTTCTGTTGAAAGTTTTAATTTGAATCCTAAAGGCGGACAAATAAAAAATATGGTTGCAAAGCCTGGCAACTCGCCAAAAATGGTAATGGATTTTAAAACCAACCTTATTCAGTTTAATATTAATGATTTTAAATTTGTTGATAAAAAATTAAATCTCGACGTTAAAGATCTTCTGATTGACGGGATTAACGGTAAAATTACTGCAGGAAACGCTGTTCCAAAGAAAAAGATAGCTGTTAAAGGAATTGAGTTTCCGATTCTGGTAGGGAAAATATCACTTAAGAATTCAAATATTACTTACGAAAGCGACAAACAACCGCTGACTTTCAATGCACTAAATGCGACGGTAAACCAACTTGAGTTAGTAGAAAATGCCACCAAAAACGGAATGGCAGTGAAGATAAAAGATTATGCACTTACAACCAAAAATTTCATCTATACAACAAAATTCTATAAAATGAATGTCGGAGCTTTGGCTGTAACCAAAAATAAAATTGAAGTTGATCAATTTGCAATGACGCCATTGGTTTCGCGAGCTCAGTTTATCAGAATGATTCCCGTAGAAAGTGATTTATATGATATAAAAGTGAAGCAGATTTCTGCGCAGGGAAGTTGGGACTTTTTTTCAGCAAATAAATTTATTAATGCCTCAAATGTTACTATCAATTCTGCAAATGCCAATATTTTCCGAAGTAAAATTCCTGCCGATGATCCCAAAGAAAAGCCTTTGTATTCTAAACTGTTGAGATCGATCAAAATGCCGATGTATATTGCTAATCTCAATCTGAAAAATTCAGTTTTAGAATACGAAGAAGATACTCCCAAAAGCGACGGGCCGGGAAAATTGATTTTTACCAATTTTAACATGAATGTGAAAAATCTGAATTCTGCTAAAATGAAAGGTAAGTCTACTCAGGTTGCCATAAAAATAAATTGTGACTTTATGGAGACTTCGCCACTTTCTGTTAATTGGGGCTTTAATACAGCAGATCTTGGTGACCGTTTTTCTATTTCTGGGAAATTGATAAATATTCCTGCGAGAGCACTCAATTCTTTTATAGTTCCTTATTTAAGTGTTTCGGCGACCGGAACGATACAGGAAATGCTGTTCGATTTTAAAGGAAACCCAAAAGGAATTGGTGGTGCATTTAATCTTAAGCATAAAGATCTTAAAATTTCGATTTTAGATAAAGAAAGTAAAGAGAAAAAAGGTTTTTTAAGTGCCGTTGCGAATGTTTTTATCAAAACAGACTCTGATAAACTTCCCGAATCTGTTATCGTGGAAGGAGTAGAAAGAGATCCTACAAAATCTTTTTTCAATATGTTCTGGAAAGGGATTGAAGACGGTTTGAAGAAAACATTGATCGGTATCAATATAGACAAAACTAAAAAAACCGTTGAAGGAGCAGTAAATACCGTAAAGGATGTAAAAGGTAGTGTAAAAGATGTGAAAAATTCTGTGAAGCAGGCCAAGCAAGATATTTCCAAAGAATTAGCGACACCTAAAACCAATACAGATACGCCAACTGAGGAAAAGAAAACTGAAACATCAAAAGAAAAGAAAGAACTGTTTAAAAAGATATTCAAGAAAAAAGAAAAACCCGAAACTGAATAATTTCGGGGGATTCTATATTTAAAATAAATTTTTATTTAGTATTCGTCGCTTTCCTGAATCGGAATAGCACGAAGGAAAGTGTCAAATTCTTCACCTGAATAATTGCTGTCTGCACCATAAGAATCAATGATAATTCCTAAATTTTGTTCATTATCCTGCAATACATACAAGGCAACGTTATCATCCGGATTACTGTCGCCTTCAAAACGGTATGTTTTCAGGATTAATAATTCCTCTGGAGTATAGTTTTTTTCAGAGTTATCATACTTCATTTGACATTCATCATTCATTCTGAATTCTTTGTGAACCCCTCTTTTTCGCAGGGTTTCCATAACCTGACTCAGGGTTGTCATTTGGTCGTTATTTTCTGAATGTTCCATAATAATATTTTTAGTTTATACTACAATTATTAAACCATAATGAAGTATATATTAACAAAATATAGATGTAGATTTAACGAAAATTTTTATTACATAAATATAAATAGGTATACTATTTGATATAAAAATACAAATCGTAAAAAAAATGAAAAAAGAAGTTGGAGTTTTACTGGCAGGAGGAGTTGGCCTTTTGGCGGTATTAAGTTTTTTAAGCGTAAAGAAAATTTTAGGTAAAAAACATAAAAAATATAACGAGTACTATTCTGATCATCACAGACATTTTGATAGAAAAAATGATGATGACGATCATGGTATTGAGTTCTACGCATTCAAATAAAAGTAATAAATAGATATAGATTTTTGAAGTCCGGCATCCAAATTTTTGGTGTTGGATTTTTTTTGTGGAAAACTTTTGTCGTAAAACTTATTATTTTTAAAACAAAGCTTTATAATTTTACATAGAAATGCAGAACGAAAATATCATAAAAGGACAAGGTGCTCAGCGAAATGTAATTAACCGTTTCGACAGATTTACTTTTGAGCCTGAAGATGAAGATTTCGACATCATAAAAACTTCTTTTACCGAAGTATTTCCCAAAACGATTGTTAATCAGGTTAAAAGCGAAGATTTACCGATGGAATACTCGATGAATCCTTATCAGGGTTGTGAACATGGATGTTCTTATTGCTTTGCGAGACCAACCCACGAATACTGGGGCTACAGTGCCGGAATTGATTTTGAAAGAAAGATCATGGTCAAGAAAAATGCTCCCGAATTATTGGAGAAATTTTTCAGAAAGAGAGGCTATAAACCTGAACCCATTTTAATGTCGGGAAACACCGATTGTTATCAGCCGGCAGAAAGACAATTTGAAATCACCAGACAATTGTTAAAGGTTTGCCTGGATTACAGGCATCCGGTAAACGTTTTGACAAAAAATGCTTTGGTTCTGCGTGATCTGGATATCCTGAAGCCTCTGGCGGAGCAAAATTTAGTTTCTGTATCATTGAGCATCCCGACAATCAATGAAGATTTGCGCAGGAAGATGGAACCCAGAACAAGTACGGCAAACAATAAACTGAAGGCAATCGAAGTTCTTTCTGAAAACAATATCCCCGTTCATGTTATGGTGGCTCCTATTATTCCAGGGTTGAACAGCGATGAGCCGTTGAGCATTTTAAAATCAATTTCTGATGCAGGAGCTCAAAGTTTTGGTTATACTTTAGTCAGGCTTAATGATACGGTAGAGCCTGTTTTTGTAAAATGGATTGAGGCTCAGTTTCCGGATAGGGCACAGAAGGTTTTAAATTTAATCCGTTCTATGCGAGGCGGAAATTTAGGTGACAAAAGGTATTTTGAAAGACAAAAAGGAAGTGGAAATATTGCAGAAATGATTCACAATACGTTCAAAATAGGAAGAAAAAAGTTTTTTGACGAGAAAGAATTTCCAAAACTTTCTACTGACGGTTTTACCGGAACTAAAGAGCAGCAGCTGAAATTGTTTTGATTATTTAAGCTTCATTTAGATAAAAAAAGACTTCTGAATAAACAGAAGTCTTTGTGTTTTATTGAGAGAATTGATTTATCCAATCAGCTCTTTCGCCTGCGTTAATGCCGCTTCAGTGATTTTACTTCCGGATATGAGCTGTGCAATTTCGTTCAGTTTTTCCTCATCATTGAGAGGGATAATGGTTGATTGGGTTTTACCGTTAATATCCTGTTTTACAACTTTGTAATTGTCATTTCCTTTTGCGGCAACCTGTGCCAAATGAGAAATAACGATCAGCTGCATATCTTCAGACATTTGGCGCATTAAATTTCCTATCTCTTCAGCTACTTTTCCGGAAACTCCGGTATCAATTTCGTCTAAAATCAAAGTCGGAAGTTCATCGCTTTCGGCAATGATCTTTTTCACAGCAAGCATTACACGAGATCTTTCACCACCTGAAATAGCGGTTTGAATGGGTTTTAAAGGAAATCCTGAATTGGCCTGAAATAATAATTGAATATTTTCTTTACCAAACTGATTGTATTCTGAAGCTTCAGTAATTTCAATATCAACTTTAGCTTTTTCTAAACCGAGTTTTTTAAGCAAATCTTCTGCTTTTTTAATGAAAACAGGAATGCTTTTCTTTCTGTTTTTTGAAAGTTTCTGGCTTAAAGATTCCAGTGATTTTTCTTTTTTAGAAATGTTTTCAAGAATTTGTGCAATATTGGTCTCAATTTCTGCTGTTCCTTTCTGTTCGCCCGAAAGCTGATCTCTTATTTCCTTTAAATCTTCAATATCAGTAACATTGTGTTTTAGGAAAAGACTGTTTACTTTATTATTAAATTCTAAAAGTTGAGCTAAAGTTTCAGGATTAATTTCAATTCTATCGGCTTCATCTTCCAGCTCCGAAATGATATCTTTGATTTCCACAAATGATGTTTCAAATCGTTCGCTAAGTTCTGCGAAGCTTGTTGATACCTCAGAGATTTTAGAAAGTTTAGATTTTGCTTCATTAAAAAAGGAAAGAATTCCTATTTCTTCCTGATGAAATCTTGACAGAAGCTGAGCCAGATTTTCAGAAATCATGCCTGCATTTTCCTGTACGGAAAGCTGATTCTGTAGATCTTCATAGTTTACATCATCCATTTTCAGATCTTCCAGCTCACTCAAAAGAAATTGCTTGTAATCACTTTCTTTAGTGTTTTCTGAAAGTTGGGTCTGAAATTTTTTAAGCTGAGTTTTTAAAGACTGGAATTCATAAAAATCGTGCTGATAATTTTCAATCAGGTTTTTGTTATCTGAAAGTCCGTCGATGATTTTAAACTGATATTCTGAAGTAAAAAGATTTGACGTTTCAAACTGAGAATGAATGTCGATCAACTGAGAAGTCAGCTCTCTCAAAATATCCAAAGTGACCGGAACATCGTTAATAAAAGCTCTTGATTTCCCTGAAGGCAAGATTTCACGTCTTATAATGGTCTGATGCTCGTAATCGAGATCATTTTCGATAAAGAATTTTTTAAACTGGTTGTTCAGTTCAAATTCGGTCTCAACAATACTTTTTTCTTCAGTTTTTGAAATTGATTTTATATCTGCTCTTTCACCCAAGATCAATCGAAGAGCACCGAGAATAATCGATTTACCCGCACCTGTTTCACCGGTAATTACCTGTAAACCGTTTTTTAAAGATACTTCGAGAGCATCGATAAGGGCAAAATTTTTAATGTAGATTCTTGAAAGCATAGATCAGAGGCAGATTACGTTTGTTACTGCAAATATAAAATTTAGAAGTCAGAATTCAAGAATTATGCCTGTTACTTCCACTTATTCCATCTGGATTCTGTGTTCTTTGGTGAGAAAATAATCATCTGTTGCTTCAAAGCACTGATGTTTACCGCTCCATTATTGCCAGAATTGAAAATATTGAATATTTCATCAGCTTTAGTATCCATAAAAAGATTGAAGAAATAATTCTGCTGGAAAGAGTTTTCGTAAGTTTTAAGCTGCATCAAAGCATCAAAGATAATTTTCTTGGCCTGTGTTTGATCCTGATTAAACAATCCGTCTAAACCCGCTCTGTGATAGGTGTAGATTGTTGAACGCAATTGGCTCATATTCGGATTAAGAATCTCGCCGATTAAAATAGAACGGCTTCTGGGCTCGTTGATTTGATTCCAACCTTCATAATTTCTGTTCTGAGAATTTTGGGCAATCTGTTGCGCTTTTGAAAACCACTGCGTTCCGCCCATCGACTGAAAACTGTCTGCATCGTAACCTAAAATAAGATAGACATAAAAGCTGATCACATCAATTAAGTTTTTCCCCGAAAACTGTCTTTCATTAAATATCAGATTTTCGTTTTCCGCATATTCGAAACCAAACCGAGTATCCTGAAGGTTTAAAAGCGGAGATTCATATGAACTGTTAAATACAGGGCGAACAGCCTGAACAACTATAACTCCTTTAAATCTGTTTCCTTCTCTTTCGCTAAGAACAATCGAGATATTTGATTTTATTTTTTCGAAATTCTGAAGTTTTTTACCGGTCCAGCTCGTGTTGTTGATAAAATCTCTGAGACTTTTTTCCAAAGCTTTAAAAACCTGGGTATTACTCCCTCCCAATTGTTGAGAGTTCACCTGAACTGTAGCCAGAATTTCCTGAGAAAAACCAAAATTAAATGCGATGAGAAGAAAAAGTATGATTATTTTTTTCATTTGACAAATTAAAAGTTGAAAACGGAAATTTATAACATTTATTTTAAATACTGAGCTTCAATACAATCGAGAATATCTTTAGCGACATTTTCTTTTGATTTTAAATCAAATTCTATTTTCTCGTTTTTTGTAAATATCTTTATTTTGTTGGTGTCGTTTTTGAAACCGGCTCCTTCATCACGTAGCGAATTCAAAACTATCATATCCAAATTTTTCTTGGCCAGTTTTCCTTTCGCATTTTTTTCTTCGTTTTGAGTTTCCAAAGCAAATCCTACCAAAAACTGATGTGCTTTTTTTTCGCCCATTGTTTTCAGAATATCCGGATTTTTAATGAGCTCAATCGTAAAAGTATCTTCATTCTTTTTAATCTTTTCTGAAGCCACCACTTTCGGAGCGTAGTCTGCAACTGCGGCACTTGCAATTCCTATGTCGATCGTATCATAATATTCTAAAACTTTATCGAGCATTTCTTTTGCCGATGTAATTCGGTGTAAATTGATATTTTCATGTTTCGGTTTCAAAGAGCTTGGCCCTGAAATTAGAATCACTTTGGCGCCTCTTTTTGCAGCCTCTTCAGCTAAAGAAAAACCCATTTTTCCTGAAGAGTGATTTCCAATAAAACGAACAGGATCAATAGCTTCATACGTTGGTCCGGCAGTAATTAAAACTGTTTTTCCTCCCAAAGATTTTTTTTGATCAGAACTAAAATGCTCTTCTATCATTCGGGCAATGGTTTCCGGCTCAGCCATTCTCCCTTGCCCAACTAAACCACTTGCCAATTCTCCACTTTCAGCAGGAATTACTGTGTGACCAAATTCTTCGGCAAGTTTTAGGTTATTTTTGGTTGAAGGATGTTGATACATATCCAAATCCATCGCAGGAGCAATGAAAACCGGGCATTTTGCCGACATATATGTCGCAATCAAAAGATTATCACAAATCCCGTGAATCATTTTTGCCAGAGTATTTGCCGTACAGGGAGCGACAATCATTAGATCTGCCCAAAGTGCCATTTCGACATGGCTGTTCCATGTTCCGTTATCACTATAAAATTCTGTGTACACAGGTTTTTTTGAAAGCGTTGAAAGACTAAGTTTAGTAACAAAATGTTCTGCATCAGAAGACATGATTACCTGAACTTCTGCTCCTTTCTTTATCAAGTCTCTGATGAGGAAATGAATTTTATAAGCAGCTATTCCGCCAGAAACGGCAATGAGAATCTTTTTCCCGGAAATACTCATGTAGATTTTTTTAAAGGACTAATTTACTTATTTTTTTCAAGAACCTTGTTGTCTTATTTGTGCGCATTTTGATAATTCTAATAATGGCAATATATAGAAACAACAAAAAATCATAGAAGAAATTAATCTTCTATGATCTTAGATTTTATAAAAATAAAATTTTATTATTTTCTTTCTTCAGTTTTTCTGAAATATACATCACCATCCAACCATTCTTGGATTGCGATAGATGTTGGTTTCGGAAGTTTTTCGTAGTGTTTTGAAATTTCGATTTGTTCTCTGTTTTCAAAAACTTCTTCCAAAGTAGAGTTGTGAACAGCAAATTCGTCTAATTTATTGTGTAATTCAGTACGGATTTCTGCATTGATCTGCTCTGCTCTTTTCCCCATGATCACAATAGCTTCATAGATTGAACCTACTTTATCTTCAATCTTATCTTTATCGTAAGTAATAGTATTTACTTCTGCTTTTGTATCTTTTACGCTCATTTTGAGAAAATTATTTTAATTATAAGATGGCAAATTTACGAATTATCTTTGGATTTTGAAAGTCGCCGCCGGAGGAGGTGTCTGTAATGCAGCACTGTCTCTCTGAATCTGCATTGCTTTCTTCTCGTTAGAGATCTGTTCTTTCATTTGCTCTTCTGTTTTATTCTGCTCTGCAAGCTTATCGGCGATCTTTTTTTGCTTCGCCGTAAGTACCGCAATTCTTTCTTCCATTTGTTTTTTAGCAACAGCAAAATCTTTTTTCTCTTTTTCGAGTTTTTCTCTTAAGTCTAATGCTGTTTTAGAATATTCTGTATCTGGAAGTTCTTTTTCAACCTGTCTGGTAAAAGCTAAAGCACTTTCTATACGCTCGCTTTTTAGATCATAATTGGAACCTACAGCCAAAGAATAGCGTGATTTCATGATGTAATCATAGATTTTTGGACGAAGTTTGGTACTTGGGAAATCATCCAAAACATTCTCAAAAGTAGTAACTGCAGCTTTGTAATCTGCCATCTTGAAATATTGCTTGGCATTTTCGTAAGCTTTGAATTCTAGCTTATAAGAAAGCTCATCAATCATGGTGTTGATGTTTTTTGATCTTTCAGAAGTAGGATAGGCCGTCAAAAATTCCTGAAGCTCATTAATTGCCAATTCTGTACTAGACTGATCCAAGTTATAATCCATAGAACCGTTATAGTAACATAATGCAGACATATAAGCCGCTTCTTCTTTTCTGTTATCCTGAGGGAAACTTACCGAGAAATTTTTAAACTGATTTCCTGCCAGTCTGTAGTTTTTATCGTAATAGTTGGCGTATGCAGAATTGAAAACCACGTTGGGTGCATCATCTGTACCTGCCACCAAATTGGGAAGTCTGTCATAAAGTGCCAATGCATTTTTCCACTTCTTTTTAGCAAAATTTTCGTTTGCAGCTTTAAGAATAAAGTTTTTGTCTGCACTTCTCAACGCTTTTTCCTGCTGACTTTTGCACGATGCCAAAACAGCAATGGCGAAAATACCTAAAATATACTTTTTCATATAAAATGTAACAGTTTTCGGGTTTACCGAGCTATTAATTTGCAAAAATATAACTTTTTTGCTAAAAGATTTTTTTTTATGATTATTTAACGTAAAATTAGTCTGCTGCATATCCCAAAACAGCAAAAATATTCATTAAGAGATTCATTCTCACCTTTTTTTCGGCTTCTTTGGTGTATGATTCGTCATCATTGTGAGGTACATACAGCTCATAGAAATTCTTATTTCTGATGACAAATAAGGTAGAGCCTATAATGGTAGTAAGGATATCCTCAGGTTTTGGTGTGAATGTAAAAACTCCTGAAGTAACTCCTTTTTTGATGACTTCATCTAGTTTTCTTACAAAAAGCTGATAAAAATCGAGCAATTCATCTTTAAGATTTTCGGTATGGCGAAGCTCCTGTGTGACAAAACCATGAAAATAATTGTATCTGAAAAGCTGGCTTACAATATATTTTATCATTTCTTTCATCTGCATTTCGGGTCTGCCATCTTTTATGGTATCTGCAAATTCAGAAAAGTTCTCTCTGGTTTTCAGTACCCGATACTGATAAAGATAAGACATCATTTTCTCTTTAGAACCAAAATAATAAGAAATCATTGCGACATTGATATTCGCTTTGGTGCAAATATCTCGTACAGAAGTTCCTTCATATCCTTTCTTAGCGATGAGTTCTTCAGCAATATCAAGAATGTGAATCTGCTTCTCAGAAAACTTTTTTCCCATGCGTAGGTTTTTAGTAAAGTTAAGACTTTTTAACATATCTGTAAACAGATGTTTAATAATTTTCAGCCTTACAGTAATTATAGTATTTTTGAATATGAAATTTTTTGATTTTCATCATCATAAGAAAAATATAAGCTACGGAATTTACAATCTGGAATATAGTGAAGGTCTGCCTGAATTTCCATACTCAATAGGAATTCATCCTCAAGATATTCAATCAGAAAGTGTTGAAAGCCAATTCAATTGGTTGAATTCTAATATTACTCAAAACTGTTTTGCCATCGGAGAATGTGGTCTTGACGGATTGATTTCGATTGAACAAAAAATACAGGAACAGGTCTTCAAAAAACATATTGAAATTTCTAATGAGTTTAAAAAACCATTAATCATTCATTGTGTAAGAAAATTCTACGAGGTAATTTCTTTCAGGAAAATAGCGACTCAAGCCATGATTATTCATGGGTTTAATAAAAAACAGAGCATTGCTGATGATTTGCTTAAAAATAAATTTTATTTGAGTTTTGGAAAACCTGTTTTGTATAATCTATCTTTGCAGAATGTTTTAAAGACGACTCCTTTAGATAAAATATTTCTCGAAACTGATAATGAAGATTTTAATATTGAAGAATTATATGCAAAAGTTTCAGAATTAAAGGGAATTTCTTTAGAAAAACTTAATCAACAGATTTTAGAAAATTTAGAAACAATTCAGCATGGATAAAGTTTGGCTTGAAAGAACAGAGTTACTGATAAAAGAGGCAGGTGTTGAAAAATTAAATAAAGCCGCAGTTTTGGTTGTAGGCTTAGGAGGGGTGGGTTCTTTTGCCGCTGAATTCGTAGCCAGAGCCGGGGTCGGGAAAATGACAATTGTAGATGGTGACACTGTAGATATTACGAATATTAACAGACAGCTTCCTGCTCTACATTCTACTGTAGGAAAGCATAAAGTAGATGTTGTTTCAGAAAGATTGATGGATATTAATCCGAATCTTGAACTTTTAAAAGTCAATGAATTTTTGAATCCTGAAAGAATGGCGGAAATTCTAGATGGTGGAAATTTTGATTATATATTAGATTGTATAGATAGCGTTAGCCCGAAAGTATCATTAATTATTGCAGCAAGACGCAGAAAAATAAAAATTGTAAGCTCAATGGGAGCCGGCGGAAAATCTGATCCTTCTAAAGTTATGGTTCGCGACATTAGTAAAACCCAGCATTGCCATCTTGCAAGAGAAGTTAGGAAAAGACTGAAAAAAGAAAAAATAGATAAAGGAATACGTTGCGTTTTTTCGGATGAAATTCAGGATGAAGAAAGTTTAAAAATGACTGACGGAAGCAATTATAAAAGATCTTTCTACGGAACCATTAGCTTTCTTCCTGCAATTTTCGGATTGTACGCAGCTGCAGAAGTTATAAATCATCTAGTGAAGAAAGATTAATGTCTGATTTTAAATATCCAAAAGAAGAAAAACTCAAAAAAGATAATGAGATCACTTTACTTTTTGCAAAAGGTAAGTGGAAGAGTTGTGGAAATTTGCGCATTATTATTCTAAAAAATCACCCGGATCTACACACCGAAAATGTAAAACTAGGAGTTTCGGTTTCTAAACGATATTTTAAAAAAGCGGTGTATAGAAATCGTATAAAAAGACTTTTAAGAGAATGTTACCGTCTAAATAAAGATTTGTTTAAAGAAAGTTTTGGTGAAAAAACAATTGCGATGATGTTTTGGGTTTCGAATGAACTTCCTGAGAAATTTCAGGATGTAGAAGCTGAGTTTATTAAGCTTTGTCAGTCTCAAAAGAAATCGTAGCAAGGTTAAATTTAATTATTTTATTGTTAATATAAAGGTTGCGCTCCGAAGGAGCGCAATTTTCGTTTTCATATTTTCTACAAAGTTTCTGCTCCCAAGGAGCCTAAATTAATCTTTCTCATTATAGCACTTAAAAATTTGAGATGCAGGTGTTTGTATTTTTTGTAGCTTTAGACAAACAATTGATGTTATGCAAGATCAAATTCCTTATCTTCCGTATGTTCTGAGCGCATTTATTGGTATTGGGCTTGCTGCTGCAACTGGTTTCAGAGTTTTCCTGCCGATGTTTGCGGTGAGTTTAGCTTCTTATTTTCAATGGATTCCCACGCATGAAAGTTTTGAATGGCTTTGTGGTCTTCCAGCATTAATTACGACAGGAATTGCCACATTAGCAGAAATTTTAGCTTATTATATTCCGATTGTAGATCATTTGCTCGATACTGTTTCTGTTCCAATGGCAACGATTGCGGGTTCTGTACTTTTTGCAAGTCAGTTTGCTGATTTAGGAACATTTCCACAGTGGGGATTGGCTTTAATTGCAGGAGGCGGAACTGCTGCAACGATCAGTTCCGGCTTTGCAGGAATTCGGGCGGCGTCCACCGCGACAACAGGTGGATTGGGAAATCCTGTTGTAGGAACTACCGAAACCGCAGGAGCAGGAATTATGGCTGTTTTGGCAATGGTTGCCCCTGTAATAGCTGCTTTTCTGGCAATTGCAACTGTAATAGCGATTGTCATTTTGGGTAGAAAAGCTTTGAAAAAATTAAGAAAACGAAAAGAAGTTTTGAATAATTGAATTTAAAATGTGTATTATAAAGAGTTTTTCTTTATAATTTCTACAGTTTTAAATAACCAGTTTTCGTTTTCGTTAAGTTCAATGTTGGGTGTGATACCAATATATTCGTATTGAAGTAAATCTTTGTAATTTTTATCAAAAACCTTAGTGGGAAGGAAAATTACATAATCATTATTAGGGAATGGAGCTTGATGAATATCCCGAAATGAAGTCATTCCCATCGTGTTCTCTCCAATGGTTTTAATAGGTTTTAATCCTCTTAAATGAAGAATGAACAACTCCGCAGCACTTGCTGTATTTCTGTTTTGTAAAACAAAAATATTTTTAGGATCTTTTATCTTTTTAACTCCGCTAAGCAACGTTTCATATGCCATTGCTCCGCCGGGATTATCTCTTACGTCAAAAATAATGTTTTTGTATTTTTTATAGTTTGGCAAAACATATTTTTCGAAAAACTCTACAAACTCTTTGTTTTCTTCAATAGTTAAGTTCCTGAAACTTCTTATTGAAACGTATAATATTTCATTGTCGATGATTTCAAAAGACAATTTTTGTTTAGATCTATTGAAAATCAGGCTTTCTTCTCTAGTGAATTTACTAATGTTAAATTTTTTGATAAGGCTTTCTAAAGATGATGTTTTGAAATATCGTGGATCTTTAGAAATAGTATATGAAACCCCTTCGTAAAAACTATTTCCTTTAGTAAACTTTAGAATTAATTCTCCTTTTCTCCAAAATTTTGAATCTGAATTTTTTACATAACCTTTAAAATGATTTTGAGAATCTTGAAAAATATAAATATTAATGTTGTCTATTAAAGAGTTGTAGATGTAATCTGGATTCTTATGTTCGATAAGAGAATCAATATTTATTTTTGGTAATGAATTGAATTTTTCCGAATTTAAAAAGTTATTAACTGAAGTTGAATCACTGAAATCAAGGTTGTTTTTTACCAAAATTTGCAAATGACCATCTTGGATGGTTCGCATAATTCTCTGTAAATATTCTTTGCAATTATAAGGGTTGTTGTCTTTGATTGCAATGCTTTTGATAGAATCTGCTTTTATTTGGAAATCTACTTTATTCTTAACTAAATACTTGTAAGAAGGCGATTTTTCTTCTAGTGTTTTAATTAAAAAATCTATATTCTCAGCGCATTTATTATTTTCTTGTGCGTACGAAAGGCTTGGTAATATTGTTGTTAAAATGAAAAATAATTTTCTGATGGTTCGTGTGTTCATGAAATTCCAGTTATCAAAAATTTGAATTATTTAATTTCAAAAACATCCCGATCATTCAAAAACTGAAAATGATTTCTGAAATCTTTAAGTTCATCTAAATTTAATTCTGCAGAAACCAAATTTCCTTTTTTCTCAGCAATTTCTTTTCCGTCTGCAAAAAAGCAATGCGAACTTTCCTGGTAAAAAAGATCGTTCCCATCTGTGCCAATTCTGTTTAATCCAAAAACATACGACAGATTCTCAATCGCACGTGCTTTTAACAAATGTTCCCAAGCTCCGACTCTTTTTTTCGGCCAGTTGGCAACGTATAAAATAGCATCATAATCATCATTATTTCTCGCAAAAACAGGAAACCTCAAATCATAACAAACCTGTAACAGAAAACGAATTCCAAGATATTCTACAATGATCCTTTCTTTTCCGGGAGTGTAGATTTTGTCTTCGCCCGAGAACGAAAACAAATGCCTTTTATCATAAAATGTAACCTCAGAATTTGGCTTCACAAAATACATTCTATTAAAAAACTGATCATCAACTTTTATAGAAGCACTTCCGGAAAATGCTGTATTTTTCTCTTTTGAAATTTTCTTTAAAAATTCTAAAGATTCTTCATTTTTATCTGAAACTTCAGCAGCATCCATACAAAAGCCTGTAGAAAACATTTCAGGCAGAAGAAATAAATCTGCTTCTTGGTTTTGAAGCTGATTCTCTATTAATTTAAAGTTTTCACTTTTATTTTTCCAGATAATTTCCTGATTCAATCCTATAATTTTCATACACAGATTTCTTTTTTTTTAATTGCCGTATGGAATCGCCTTTTTAAAATCGCATCTATAATTTAAAAACAAACATGGCGATTTCACATTCCAAATTCAAAACTTGTATAAAATTACAGCTTTTAAATGGTTTCGGTTTTATATTTGCTGCAAATTGTCATTAGTAATAATTTAAAATTAAAATCTATGAAGAAATTGGTTTTTATGTTGATGGTTTTTGCCGGAGTGGCAGTCAGCGCACAAGCCTACACCGGAAAAGGGGATCAGAAAGTTAATTTAGGTTTAAATGCCTGGGGCTATGGAACGGGAATTACCGCAACTTACGACTATGGTTTAAACCAGTTGATATCTGTCGGAGCCGGAGCTAATGCTTATTTTGATGGATATAAAGACAATAATAAAGATAACAGGGTTTTTATATTTGGAAGGGTTAATTTTCATTTAAACGAAGCTTTAGAATTGCCTGAGAAACTAGACATCTATCCGGGAGTTGATCTTGGGGTTCTCGGCAGAGACTTCGGTATTGGCGCTCATATTGGTGCCCGATATTTCTTTACAGAAAAAGTTGGTGTTTTCGCGGAAGTCGGGAACAACGGAAGTCTGGGAGTTTCATTCAATTTTTAAAAAAGCAGTCACAATATATGACAAAGCTTCTCATTTAGAGGAGCTTTTTTGTTTGGCATCCTTTTGATAATTGTTACCTTTGCAAATTAAAATCTAAAAACAATTAATGGAATTAGCAATTAAGATCTTTCAATTTATATTAAGCATATCTATCTTAGTAATTCTTCACGAACTTGGGCATTTCTTACCCGCAAAGTATTTTAAAACCAAAGTAGAAAAGTTTTATCTTTTCTTTGACCCTTACTTTTCTTTAGTTAAGAAAAAAATCGGCGAAACTGAATACGGTATCGGATGGCTTCCTTTCGGAGGTTATGTAAAAATTGCCGGAATGGTTGACGAAAGTATGGATACCGAACAACTAAAGCAGCCTGCACAGCCTTGGGAATTCAGAGCAAAACCGGCTTGGCAGAGATTGATCATTATGTTGGGTGGAGTTACGGTTAACTTTTTCCTGGCTTGGTTGATTTACGGATGTCTTTCGTTTTTCAATGGTGAAACTTCTTTTGATACAGCGAAAGTTGATGCTCCTATGAATTATACGAGCGTTGCCAAAGGAATGGGTTTCCAGGATGGCGATAAAATCTTAAAAGTTGACGGGAAAACTCAGAATAATCTTGATAAATTAGCTTTAGATGTTCTTTTAAGTGACGAAATCACAGTTTTAAGAAACGGAAAGGAAGTTACATTCCCAACGAATGACGATGGTAAAGCGATGGCTTTCAGAGATGAGAATCCCAGAGCATTCCTTACGCCTAGATTTCCTGCAGTAATCGATTCTATATACAATCCTAAAACTGCTCAAGCTGGTTTGAAAGTTGGTGACCAAGTTGTTGCTGTTGATGGAAAGAAAATTTCATATTACGACGAATTTCAGGAAACTGTAAGAAATAGTCCCGGAAAAGACCTGAAAGTAGATGTAGTAAGAGGTGGAACAATTCAGCCGCTTGTTTTATCGGTATCTAAAGAAGGAACTTTAGGATTGGCTTCTTATAAGCAATTAACTAAATTCTATGAAACGAAACACTTTTCTTTTGGAGAATCTATCGGAAGAGGTTTCACAAGAAGTATTGAAAGCTTAACGTATCAGGTAAAACAGTTCAAATTAATCTTCAATAAAAAAGTTCAGGGTTATAAGAAAGTTGGTGGTCCATTGGCTATCATCAAAAATATGCCTGTTGACAAAGCAAGAGACGGAAGTGTATCTATTGACTGGACGGCTTTCTGGAGTTTTACAGCAATGTTCTCTGTTTGGTTGGCATTCTTAAACCTAATTCCAATTCCTGGATTGGATGGTGGACATGTAATCTTCACTTTATACGAAATGATTGTTGGTAAACCTGTTCCGCAAAAGATATTAGAAAATGCACAGATGGTTGGTGTTATCTTCTTGTTAGGCTTGATGTTACTGATTTTTGGAAGTGATATTTTTAAATGGGTTACAGGAAATCTTTAATTTTATTCAAAAAAATAATTAAAAAACTTGCGTGGTACAAATATCCGTCCTATATTTGCACCACTTAAAAATAAGGACATTCCTCCTTAGCTCAGTTGGTTAGAGCATCTGACTGTTAATCAGAGGGTCGCTGGTTCGAGCCCAGCAGGAGGAGCAAAAAGACTTACAGAAATGTAGGTCTTTTTTTGTTTCATACTTTCCTTTTTTAATTTATTTTAAAATTTAAATTCCTGAAAAATAATCTGATAGCAGGTTTCCTGTAATTTTGGGTAAAAAATATTTGCTTACTATTATTTTTCATATTATCTTTGCACCACCTTAAAAGAGGAACATTCCTCCTTAGCTCAGTTGGTTAGAGCATCTGACTGTTAATCAGAGGGTCCTTGGTTCGAGCCCAAGAGGAGGAGCAAGCCGTAGTCGTTTAGATTACGGCTTTTTTTATGTTTTATATTTATATTTTGTTTTCAGAATCAGCAGATAAATACTACATCGGATATTCACAATTTCCGAATGAAAGACTTTTGAAACATAATCAGTAGGAACTTTAATACATTCACTCGAAAATTCCGTCCGTGGAAAATAGTTGCTCTCTTTGAGGTTTCTGATGATAAAACTATAGTCATTACTATTGAAAGATATATTAAAAAACAAAAATCCCGAAAACTTTTGGAAAAACTATGTGATGAAAATCACCAACTGTCTGGAATTTTAGCTCAGTTGGTTAGAGTCCCGAACCTTCGGGATTAATCAGAGGGTGCTGGTTCGAGCCCAGCAGGAGGAGCAAACCGTAGTCACTTAGATTACGGTTTTTTTTATGTATTATATTTATATTTTGTTTTCAGAATCAGCAGATAAATATTACACCGGATATTCACAATTTCCGAATAAAAGACTTTGAAACATAATCGGCAGGAAAACTTTAATACATTCACTCGAAAATTCCGTCCGTGGAAACTAGTTGCTCTTTTTGAGGTTTCGGATGATAAGGCTAATGTCATTGCTGTCGAAAGGTTTATTAAAAGACAAAAATCAAGGAGATTTATAGAGACGCTTTGTGATGAAAATCACCAACTGTCTGGAATTTTAGCTCAGTTGGTTAGAGTCCCGAATCTTCGGGATTAATCAGAGGGTGCTGGTTCGAGCCTAGCAGGAGGAGCAAACCGTAGTCACTTAGATTACGGTTTTTTTATGTCTTATATTTATATTTTGTTTTCAGAATCAGCAGATAAATATTACACCGGATATTCACAATTTCCGAATAAAAGACTTTGAAACATAATCGGCAGGAAAACTTTAATACATTCACTCGAAAATTCCGTCCGTGGAAACTAGTTGCTCTTTTTGAGGTTTCGGATGATAAGGCTAATGTCATTGCTGTCGAAAGGTTTATTAAAAGACAAAAATCAAGGAGATTTATAGAGACGCTTTGTGATGAAAATCACCAACTGTCTGGAATTTTAGCTCAGTTGGTTAGAGTCCCGAATCTTCGGGATTAATCAGAGGGTCGCTGGTTCGAGCCTAGCAGGAGGAGCAAACCGTAGTCACTTAGATTACGGTTTTTTTATGTCTTATATTTATATTTTGTTTTCAGAATCAGCAGATAAATATTACACCGGATATTCACAATTTCCGAATAAAAGACTTTGAAACATAATCGGCAGGAAAACTTTAATACATTCACTCGAAAATTCCGTCCGTGGAAACTAGTTGCTCTTTTTGAGGTTTCGGATGATAAGGCTAATGTCATTGCTGTCGAAAGGTTTATTAAAAGACAAAAATCAAGGAGATTTATAGAGACGCTTTGTGATGAAAATCACCAACTGTCTGGAATTTTAGCTCAGTTGGTTAGAGCCCCGAATCTTCGGGATTAATCAGAGGGTCGCTGGTTCGAGCCCAGCAGGAGGAGCAAAAAGACTTACAGAAATGTGAGTCTTTTTTTTATTTTATTTCCTCTCAAAATATAACTTTTGTATTTTATTAAATATCAGCTTTAAGCTTTCTCTGAGCGCAATATTCATAGCTTTATTTTCGTTACATTTGCAGGTTTATAGATAAACATCAAAGTCTGTAAAAAACTTTTAAAATTTAATAATAAAACAGCATAGTTTTTGTTTAAGCTATTGCTCGAAGATACGAATGATGTCAACCAATCAATTAAAATACGGTCTCCTATATATATCCCTTTTTATAACCAGTCTTTTTCATGCTCAAAATACAGCAAGCGGAAAGATTGTAGATGCTAAAACCAATAAAGAAGTCAGCGCTGTCGAGGTTTTCATTAATGAAAGCGATACGCCTGTTCTTACCACTGCTTCAGGAAGCTTTACTCTACAATCTGACAGTATTATTTACAAATTAAGATTTCAGAAAAAAAACTATGCGTTAGAAAGTGTAGATATTACTCCCGACAGCAACAATAATCTTCTTATTAAACTGTCGTCTGAAAAAGTAAGCAGCATTGAAGAAGTTGTCATTCACAACGAGAAAACAAAATTTAAAAATAAAAAAGAAAATCCGGCATACAGAATTATGCAGGAAGTGTGGAAGCGCAAGAGAAATAACGGTCTTGATAAATTTGATACCTACACTTATAAAGAATACGAAAAGATTCAGTTTGATGCCAATAATCTCGACAGTGCTTTTATGAACAGGAAAATCTTCAATAAATTAGACTTTATTTTTGATTATGCCGATTCTACTGCAAGAGGAAAAATGGCATTGCCTATTTTCTTAAATGAATCAATCTACAACCATTTCGGAGAAAACAAACCAAACAAGAAAACAAAAAAACTTTTAGTCGCGCAAAAAACATCCGGATTTCAGGATAATCAGGTTATTGCGATTACGGCTAAAAATCTTTATCGTGACATCAATATTTATGATAATACCTTAAATTATTTTGATATCGGGTTTCCGAGCCCGGTAGGAACTGATGGTTTTAGCACGTATGATTATAATTTGACTGATACAGTCTCCATTCGGGGAGAACAGGCGTATAAAATACGTTATCAGCCTAGAAGATCTGAAGTTTTGGCTTTCCAGGGATATCTTTATATCGACACCGATTCTTATGCGGTTTTAGAAGCTACTTTAAAGTCTACAAATAAAATCAATGTCAATTTCATCAACGCTATTTCTACAGAATTAGAATATGATAATCCTGATGACGAAACATTTTTGCCTAAAAAATACGTCACAGAAATTGAAATGACCCCTTTTTCGAAAAAGAAGACAGCAAAAAGCATTATTGCAAAACGGTCTGTAGATTATTCTGATTATGATTTTAATAAACCCTTAGCAGATACTGTTTTCACAAGGAGAAAAGAAGAATATGACGATCGCTTTGTAGACAAGGATGATGCTTTTTGGGTGAAAGCAAGGCCAGACTCTTTATCGAAAGAAGAAAAAGGGGTTTATGAAATGCTTGACAGGTTACAACAGACTCCAAAATTCAATAGAATTCTTAAACTTACAGAAACGCTTGCTTCTCGATATTATAATGTTACAAAAGGCGTCGATTTAGGTCCGATAACCTCAGTCTACGGGAAAAATGAAGTGGAAGGTGATAGAATAAGATTGGGAGCGAGAACCTATTTTACGCAAAATGACCCTTGGAGAGTTGAGTTTTATAATGCTTACGGTTTTAAAGATCAGCAATTTAAATATGGGGTTGAAGGTCGATATATGTTCAATAGAGTCAATCGTTTTATGGTGGGAGCCGGAACCAAAAGAGATATTACGCAATTGGGTGTGCAGCTTACAACGGAGGACGGTATTCTGTCGCGTTCATTTGCTTCTTCGACAGTTTTTGCCAGAGGAGAAAATGCTTCTTTAAGTTCGGTCAACCAAACGAGTGTTTTTACTTCTATTGAGCCTTGGAAAAACTTTCAGGTAAGAGTTGACGGGACGATGCAAAGCATTAAATCTGCCAATCCTTCAGGTTTTAGTTTGATGTATTTCAGAAATGGTGACTTAAGAAAGACGACCAATGATTCGCATGTTACGATTAGTTTGATTGCAAGACCGGGCGCTACTTTTTCTCAAACCGGAGTTGACCGATATGAGCATGGAACATTGGCTCCGACCATTGTTTTAAAATATACAAGAGGTATTGAAGGTTTGTTTAATGCAGATTTTAATTATAACAAATTGCAGTTTATGTTTTACAAGCCGATTCTTTTGGGAAGTTGGGGAAAAACATTGCTGAATTTTGAAGCCGGGAAAAACTTTGATACCGTTCCTTTGGCACTGCAGAATATTATTCCTGGAAACCAGTCGTACGGAATTGTTCCGAATACGTTTGCTCAGTTAAATTACTATGAGTTTGTTGCAGATACCTATTCTACGCTTCATATAGAACATCATTTCAATGGTAAAATACTTTCTTATATTCCACTTATTAAAAAATTGAAATTAAGAGAAGTTGCGTTTATCAGAGGCGCTTACGGATCATTAAGTGATGCTTCAAAAAATATTAATGTTGATAATTTAAAATATTCTGCACCCGATCAGCAAGTGTATTATGAATACGGATTTGGGATTGAAAATATAGGTTTCGGAAACATCAGAATTTTCCGTGTAGACTTCAATTGGAGAGGAAATTATCTTGACCGACCGGATGTTTCCAAATTTGGAATTAAAGCAGGTTTTCAGTTTGGCTTTTAAAATTATCAATAATGTATTTCTTCAACGAGCCTGCAGAGCCTTTTACGTCGTTTACGTATTATGACATAACTTTCCTTATTTTAGTCTTAATAATCAATATTTATATATTCAGAAGTAGTAAAAATATTAAGATAAATCGTTTTATGAAAATATCTATATTTTTACTTTTCTTTATATTAATTCCCTATATATCAAACGCGATCGAAACCAAAAACATTTATAAGAAATTTATAATCGTTGACAGTTTTAATCTTTGGTATTTAATATTTAAATATCCAGTTAGGTGGTCAATAGGGATCTTAGAAATATTATTTTTATCTAAATTATCAGAAAAACAATCCGCTACAAATTCATTAAGCGCAAAAAATCCTCAACAAAAATGCTGAGGATTTTATTTTTATAAAACGCTAATTTAATTATGCGTTTGGTTCAATAGATACAAATGATCTGTTGTTTGCTTTCTTTCTGAAAACTACTTTACCGTCAACAAGAGCGTGCAAAGTGTGATCTTTACCCATACCAACATTTTCACCTGGGTGATGTTGAGTACCTCTTTGTCTGATAATAATGTTACCAGCAATAGCGTCTTGTCCACCGAAAATCTTCACACCTAATCTTTTAGAATGAGATTCTCTACCGTTTTTGGAACTACCAACTCCTTTCTTATGTGCCATTTTATTTTAAGGTTTTTTGGTTAAACAATTATTCTGCGCTTTCAGCGTCAGCTTTTTTAGTTGTTTTTTTAGCAGGCTTCTCTGCTTTTTTTCCTTCAAATCCTGTGATTCCAGTGATTTTGATTTGAGTTAAAGATTGTCTGTGACCGTTTTTAACTTCATAACCTTTTCTTCTTTTCTTCTTGAAGATGATTACTTTATCAGCCTTTACGTGGTCAAGGATCTCTGCCTCTACAGTGATACCGCTTACAGCTGGGGCGCCTACAGTGATTGCTCCGTTTACAGTAAGTAAGATTTTATCGAAAGATACTTTCCCTCCTTTATCTCCTTTCAAACGGTTCACAAACAACTTCTGGTCTTGCTCAACTTTATATTGAAGCCCTGCTATTTCTACAATTGCAAACATTGTCTATAAATTTTTAGTTAATTCGAGGTGCAAATGTACTGATTATTTATTTAGTAACAATATGATTTTGAGAAATTTTCTACTTTCGGTGTAAATTTAATTCCAGCTGATTATTGTTCGATTTATATTTCCTGGCTGATAATTCTTCGAAAAACTTTATGATTTCTGCGTTGTTGGTTAATTTTTTGCCTTCTCCTGTAGTAACGGTCATCGAATGATTAGGATTAGCCAAATCGAGTTTAATATCTTTTGCAGGATCATTTTTGTAAGTCATAAATAACTTTTTGTATTGAGCCGGATTTACTTTTACTCCTTCAAATTCATGTTTAGCTTCTTTTTGAAGTGCTAAAATATAATCCCAAGAATGATCTTCAGCTTTCAGCTTCTTGTTTCCTTTCAATAAAAACTGATGTGACTTGGTTTTATCTTCTAATTTCACAATCAAACCGGGCAAACCGTGAAACTTGTAAGGCCCGTCGGGAAAAGGCAGATCTTTTGAAAACCATGCTTCCCAAATTCTTCCTCCAAAATTTGCTGTCGCTTTCTGACAATTATAGCTTTCAATTTTTTTTGTTTCTGGAAGAATCTGCCATTTTATCACAGGAGTTTCCTCTACGACCATATTAGTCTGCTCAATATTTGTAAACCAATTAGTTTTAAAGCTCGGATATGACTTTTCTATTAAATAAGAGGTATTCCAATCTTCTGTGGTGGAAGAATAGCTTAAACTATTCGGAGTAGACTTTCTTTGCTCAATGATCGAATTGTTCGTGATAGAATCACTTGCGAATTTAGCCTGACCATAAAAGTAAGATTTGGTCGGAAAAATATCCAGGTTCACAAATTCTTTTTTCAGGCTGTCTGTTTTCGTGGAATCAATTCTGAACTGATATTCATAAGTGAAACGATTTCCTTGCGCAGATAAATTGAGAATGGCAAAAATAGCCAAAATAAGAGCGTATTTAAGTTTCATATTTTTATGATTGGTTGTTTCAAATATAGAAATTAAATTGCTTTTGTTTTATTCTTACTTTTAAAAAATATTCCACATTTAGATGAAGTGAGTTCTTTACAATGATTTTTACCACAAATTGAGCAATATTTCCACATCAGATCTTATTCATAAAGCCTCTTTAGTAAAGAGTTTTTATACCCTTCCAAAACGTCGCATGTTTTTTGGTTTTGGTATTTTATTTTTTTGATGCTTAAACACAACTGCATCTTTATCAAATAGTAAAAAATATTTTCGACCTGCATAGCATAGCTTTTTTTCGGTATGAATTAGTGAATTATTTCACATTATTGTATATCTTCGCTTTCACCAAAATATTTCAATATGAAAACAAACTTTAATTTCTGCTTACTAGCAGGAGCATTTGCTGTATTCTCATTATCAGCATGTAACGACGATACAATGGAAACTCCTGTATCTGAAACTCAAAAGGAAAACTTAAAACCTGAGCAGCCAAGCGATCTCGAAAAAATCTGTTATTATGTAGACCAGTACTGGAGCTCAAGTGCCGTATTAACGACATCATTACCGAGCTCTACAGACACGAGTTTTATGAATGCTCAGATGACAAAAATTGCCAGTTTATGGGGAAGGAGTAATCCGACATTACGTTTCGTAAATGATCCGTCCAGTCCAAATTCTACGTATAATGCGATTTCGTATTCCACTGGAAAGATCTATTATGGATACGCAATTTATGCCGATGCAAAAAACAAAGGCGGAAATATTGTTAATGCAATGATTCTAGCTCATGAATATGGTCACCAGTTGCAGTATATTTTTGGATTGCCTTCTGTAAGCGAATCCACGGCAAGACCAAACGAATTGGAAGCAGACGGTTTTGCAGGATATTATCTAAGAAGACCCAATGGATACAACCAAACATCATTTGCCCAGATTGCTGCGGCATATGAGTTTGCCCAAAGTATTGGCGATTATCAGACAACCAGTGCAGGACATCACGGAACGCCGCCTCAAAGGAGATCTGCAGTACGTTTAGGTTTTCTTTTAGGACAGTACGACCTTTCTGCAGCAGATTTTGATTACAACTTCTTTTATTATTATCAGGGAGTTTTAAACGGAACTTACAAAATGGCAAAAAACTCAAAATATCCTGAGTTGGATGCTTACATGAGCCAATATCTTGATGAGCTGAAAAAAATTCAGTCAGGAGAAATTTCTGCTGAAGAGTTTAAAGAACTTAAATAAGCATTTATTTTAATATTTTTAATAAGAGGTAAGACATTGTTCTTGCCTCTTTTTCTTTGTATAGAATATTGATAAAGTTTAATTACTTTTGGAAAATAATCCACATTTAGATGAACAGAGATCTCTACATTGATTTTGCGAAAGGTTTAGCCACGCTTTCCATTATATTTATTCACACGGCATTTTGGTCGGGGCAGTTTTATATCATTCCGGAAATCCGTGTGTTTTCTTTGGTTTTTGATGTTGCGCTTTTTTATGCTTTAAGTGGTATCACGTCAGGAAATAATATTGAGAAAACGCTTTACCGTTTACTAAAATTGCAGATAACGTACATGATCTTTGTGACGCTTCTGTTCTTTTTAGATTATTTTTTCAAAATATTCGGGCTCACCTTTTTCTCACTCGAATGGCTGCAAAGTTTTTACTCAACATTTGGCTCAAAGTATTTGGCAACAAGTATTTCAACAGCACCGCAATGGCAGAATTTAGGGAATTGGTATCTTCACGAATACAGCAATGCAGATACTTTCCCTGTTGTGATGGGAAGTTTTTGGTATCTTAAAGTCTATTTTATTTTAACCGTTTTTGGAGTTTTAATTTTAAAATTTTTCCCCAAACATGTCAATTGGTTTATCGGACTTTGCATTGCGTTAACTTTAATATTTAATATTTTCCCGGAAATTTATCCAAGTGGGCAAGTAGGATATGTTGCTTTTTATATGACAGTTTTCCTTGTCGGAAACAGAATGAGAGGTAAAAAAATACCGACAAAAATGATTCCTGTTCTTTACGGATTGGTGGCCTTGGCGTTAGTTTGGATGTTTTGGTACTTTGGAAACGAAATATTTTTTAAAATCAATAAGCAAAAGTTTCCGCCGCAAACGCCATATATTATCTGGACTTTCTTTTCTCTGACGACTTTATTTATTTTGTACAACAGATTAAAAATTAAAAAAGAAAATTTTGTTACCCATATTGGTAAAAACGCAATCTTCTTTTATTTCGGTCAGGGAATCAGCTCTTCATTGGTCTATTTTCTTGTTGTTCCGATGAAAGAATTGATGCCTTGGTGGGTTTTAATGGTCATTATTTACATTATTAATGTTGCTTTGGCTTTTATCATTGCAACTGGTTTAAAGAAATTTGATGCTTTTGGGTGGAATGTTTTAGAAGTTTTAAGAAAGAAAACCGCTTCTCCAAACTAAATCAGCTACGGAATTTGAAACAAAACGATAATTCTTATCGCAATTTATTTTAAATTTACAGAAATTTTTAAATTATGTTTAAGTTGAAACTTCCTACCGACCCAAGGTGGGCAAATATTGCAGAGGATAACATTCAGGAAATTTTGACCGATCATGCATGGTGTGAGCAAAAAGCAGCTACCAATGCAATAGGATTAATTACAATGCTTCCGGAACGTCCGGATATTGTAAAAGAACTTTTAGCAATTGCTCAGGAAGAATTGGAACATTTCGGGCAGGTTCTTGAGATTATTACAAAACGAGGTTACACTTTTGGGCGAACTAGAAAAGATGATTATGTTAACGAATTGGTGAATTTTATTCAAAAAGGAGGTCACAGAGATACTTTAATTGTCGATAAAATGCTTTTTGCTGCGATGATTGAAGCCAGAAGTTGTGAAAGATTTAAAGTTTTAACAGAAAATATAAAAGACGAAGAACTAAAAACTTTCTATAAAGAATTAATGATTTCTGAAGCCAATCATTACACTACCTTTATCGGATTTGCCAGACAGCTTGGCGATCCTGAAAAAGTAAACAAGAGATGGGAAGAATGGCTGGAATATGAAGCAGGCATTATAAAATCTTACGGAAATAAAGAAACTATACACGGATAAAAATAAATTGAAAAAGCCGACTTTTGAAAATCTGACTAATTTTTTCCTGAAAAACTTTTTTCAGGGATTGCTGATTATTGGTCCCATCGGATTGACCATTTTTGTCATCTGGTCTGTTATTACGTCCATAGACAATATTATTCCGTCTGTGGCAAGGCAAATTCCGGGGTTGGTTTTCATTTCAACATTGCTTATTACAGCATTACTGGGTTATCTGGGAAACAAATTTGTGGTCGGAAGATTCTTTGTAGATTCTATCGATAGATTATTAGAAAAAACACCTGGTATCAAGCATATTTATTCACCTACAAAAGATGTAATGTCTTCGTTTGTAGGAGATAAGAAAAAATTCAGTGATCCGGTTTGGGTGAAAACCAATGAAAATCCTGAGATCTGGAGAATAGGTTTTCTTACGCAAAGAGAGATGGCTGATGTACATAAAGATAATTTTGTAGCAGTTTACCTTCCGCATTCTTATGCAATTTCTGGCTGGGTGATTGTAACTGAAGAAAAAAATATAAAACCTGTTGTAGGAATGTCTGCAGCTACGGCGATGAAATTTGCGGTAAGCGGCGGCGTAGCAGGTTTTCATTCAGATGAAAATATATTTAAAGCTCCTGAGTAAATTTCTTTTACTCGCTTTAAACTGTCTGATTTTAAAACATTAAGAAATTTGACACTTTCAAAAAGTTAAAGCATAGTGCTTAATAAACATTTTTTTAGTGTTTTTCCTAATTAAACTTAACATCTTAATTTAATCTTAATGGTTAAATTTTAAACAGTATCAAAAATACATCTGATGATTTGAAATCAATTTCAAATTAATTTTTCTTTAATAAAATCTAAAAATATATCACATGGAATTACCATATGCAGAACCGTTTCGTATTAAAATGGTGGAAGAAATCCGTCAATCTACAAGAGAAGAAAGAGAACAATGGCTGAAAGACGCAAAGTTCAATTTATTTAATCTAAAATCTTCGCAGGTTTATATTGATCTTTTGACAGATTCCGGAACTGGAGCAATGTCAGACAGACAATGGGGCGCTTTGATGACCGGAGACGAAAGCTATGCCGGTTCTCGTTCTTTTGAGCAACTGCACAAAACTGTACAAATCATTACAGGTTTTAAATATCTATTACCAACACACCAGGGAAGAGCTGCTGAAAATGTTTTGTTTTCGGTTTTGGTAAAAGATGGTGATGTGGTTCCGGGGAATTCACATTTTGACACCACAAAAGGTCACATCGAAATCAGAAAAGCACACGCAATCGACTGTACAATTGATGAAGCTTTTGATATTAACGACCTTCATCCTTTTAAAGGAAATATCAACCTTGAAAAATTAGAAGAAGTTTACAAATCTCATCCAAAAGAACAAATTCCTTTCTGTTTGGTTACCATTACCTGTAATTCTTCAGGAGGTCAACCAGTTTCTCTTGAAAATATGAAAGCGGTAAAAGCACTTTCAGACCAATACGGAATTCCAGTATTTTTTGACTCTGCAAGATTTGCTGAAAACGCCTACTTCATCAAAAAAAGAGAAGCAGGTCAGGAAAACAGAAGCATTAAAGATATCTGTAAAGAAATGTTTTCTTATGGTGAAGGAATGACGATGAGTTCTAAAAAAGACGGTTTGGTAAATATCGGTGGATTCATCGCTTTAAATAATGAAGACGTTTTCAGAAAAGCTTCAAACTTTACGATTATTTATGAAGGATTCATCACGTATGGTGGAATGGCCGGAAGGGATATGGCTGCTTTGGCTGTTGGTCTTGATGAAGCGACTGAATTTGCTTATCTGGAAAGCAGAATTTCTCAGGTAGAATATCTTGGAAATAAATTAATTGAATACGGAATTCCTGTACAAAAGCCAATTGGCGGACATGCGGTTTTTATTGATTCGTTGGACTTCTTACCAAATGTTTCTCGTGCAGAATATCCGGCGCAAACTTTAGGTTTAGAAATCTACAAAGAAGCAGGAATCAGAACGGTTGAAATCGGAACTTTACTAGCAGACAGAGATCCTGAAACCAGAGAAAATCGTTATCCGAAACTGGAATTGGTTCGTTTGGCGATTCCTAGAAGAACGTACACCAATAATCACATGGATTACATCGCTGCTGCAGTGAAAAACGTTTACGAAAGAAGAAATGAAATCTCAAAAGGGTATAACATTACTTGGGAACCTGAAATTTTAAGACATTTTACGGTTCATTTAGAAGAGGCTTAAGAAAATAATTGTTAGAATAATTGATAAGTTTTGGCGCAAAATCGAAGATTTTGCGCCAAAACCATTTTTTAATAATATCTTTTTTGATAGGATTTTATCCTATCCTTTGTTAAATCGTCCTTTCAGGATTCTTTATTTTTAGAGTTATTTCTTAGATATTTTATATAATTTTCCGCTGTCGGTAATTCCGTAAAGATTGCGGTCGGAACCATTTAAAACATCTCTGAATCTTTCTTTTTGATCCAAAAGTAAACGCTCTTCGCCAACCACTTTATTGTCTTTCATCACAATTCTGTTGATGTGTTGACCACTCAAACAGGCGATAAATAGATTATTTTTCCATTCGTCAATATTTCCGGTGTAGAAAGTTACTCCACTTGGTGAAACTACAGGATCCCAATAATAAACGGGCTGCTCGGTTCCTTCTTTTTGCGTCGTTCCGTTGTTGATTTTATCTCCGGAATATTCAATTCCATAAGTTACATCACCCCAACCGTAATTTTTCCCCGGTTGAATTAAATTAATTTCATCTCCGCCTCTTGGTCCCATTTCAATATCCCAAAGCTGGCCTTTTTCATCCATCGCTAAACCTTGAGGATTTCTTATTCCGAAAGCATAAATTTCAGGTTTGTAACCGGTTTTACCGATGAAAGGATTTCCCGGAGCGGGTTTTCCGTCTTTGGTTATTTTTAAAATTTTACCTAAATAATTATCGGTTTTCTGAGCATAAACACGAGTTTCCTTATCTGATCTTTCGCCGGTGCTCACAAAAAGATTTCCGTCTTTATCAAAAACCAATCGGCTTCCGTAGTGTTTATCACCATTATAAGTTGGCGTCGCACGGAAAATCACTTTTACCTCTGAAATGTTCTTCAAGTCTGGAGAAAGTTTTCCTTTGGCAACGGCTGTATGATTTCCCCCTTCATAAGGTTCAGAATAACTGAAATAGATAATATTATTGGTTTTAAAATTAGGATCGAGTGCAACATCGAGCATTCCGCCTTGTCCTTTTGAATCTACCTTCGGAAAGCCTTCAATTTTAGAAATTTGTTTTCCGTCTATAGAAACTACATTCATAAAGCCTGACTTTTCAGTAATCAAGAATTTTCCGTCAGGCAGATTAATGATTCCCCATGGTTTACCTAGATCTTTAGTTAAAACTTCAACATTATATGGAGTTGACGTTTTTATTGGAGCAATACGGGTTTGTCCTTTAAAAGCCGGCTTATAACTGGTATTTGGTTTTTCTTCTTTTGCAGAAGGCTCGCTTGGCTTTCCTTTTCCTTGACAAGAAATCATAGTGGTTGCGGATGCCAGTAAAATGGGTAATAGTAGTTTTTTCATAATTAAAATTTAGTGGTTCAGAGATGAGAGGAAAAATAATGCCACAAAAAAGTTGCACAATTAAAATTTTATTCTACATTTGTAGAGTAGATTTTAATTATGTAGAATATGGATGAAATAAAACTCACGAATTCCGAAAAAATAGTAATGGAGATTCTTTGGGAAAAAGAAAAAGTATTTTTGAAAGATATTTTAGAATCATATCCTGATCCTAAACCGGCAACAACTACCGTTGCAACAGTGCTTAAAAGAATGCAGAATAAAGATTTGGTAGGTTTTAAACTTTTTGGAAATTCTCGAGAATATTTTCCAAAAGTAGCAAAAGGAGAATATTTCAATGATGAAATGACTTCTATGATTGACCGTTTTTTCAATAGCTCTGTAACGCAGTTTGCTTCGTTTTTTACTTCAAATTCTAAACTGTCGCAAAAGCAATTGAAAGAACTTCGTGATATTATTGATCAACAGATAAAAAAATAATCATGTTAACAATAGTTTTAAAAATGATTCTATGCTCAGGAATTCTGCTCGCATTGTATCATTTGGTTCTGGTAAAAGAACGGACTTTTATTTTCAATCGGTTTTACCTGATTTCAGCTTTACTATTTTCATTTTCAATCCCATTTGCAACAATAGAAACAAAACAGGTTGAAAAAGAAATTCAGGAAACTGTTTTTGTAGGGGAAATTGAACAGCCTATTTTACAGGCTCAAATTGAACAGCAAGAAAGGTTTGATTATGCACAGGCTCTTTTAATTGCATATTGTATTGTTTCTGGGATTTTAATTATAAAAATTGCATATTCTGTTATAAGAATCAAAAAATTAAAAGGAAGAAAAATTACGTATCAAAATAGAACTGTTTTTCTTCTGAAGCAAGACCTAGCTCCTTTCAGTTTTTGGAATACAATTTATCTTTCTGAAACTTATTTTAAAGATTCCAAGATTCAGGACTCTGTATTTCTGCACGAAGAAATTCATGTAAAACAGAAACATTCTGCTGATATTCTTTTTGTAGAGATTTTAAAAGCTGTTTTTTGGCTTAATCCATTCCTTTATTTTTATAAGAAAGCGATGGTTAATAATCATGAGTTTATTGCTGATGATCATGTAATTCGTAAGAATAAAAACATAAAAAATTATCAGGAGCTGATTCTGCAGGAAATTTTAAAACAACAGAATCTACCATTGATACATCAGTTTAATTTTAATAACACAAAAAAACGATTTATAATGATGACCAGTAAAAATTCAAAATTTGCGAAGGTGAAAAATTATCTTGCAGTTCCCGCATTTGCTGTTTTAGCAATAGTTTTTGCAGAAAAAACATATGCGAAAGAAAGTATTGAAAACCTAAATCAGGAAAAAGAAAATGTAATTTCTAAGGTATTTTCAAACGATCCTCTTTCAGAATATAATCAAATCATAAAAAAATACGGCAACCTTTTAGAGCAAAAAAAATACGCTGAATTTCACAAAGCAGTAAGCATATCTGATCGATCCAAACTTCACGACCTATACTTTCAACTTACAAAAGAACAAAGAGCAGCAACCCCTCTGTTTTTTATGAATACTCCTAAAAAACTTGCAAAGACGAAAGTAACACAAAGCGAAATTAACGACTTTATGGATTCTAAAAAATACGGTTTGTGGATTGACGGTAAGAAAACCAAAAATCAGGAACTTAAAAACTTTAAGCCTGAAGATTTCTCTAATCATTTTGTAAGCAAAAGATATCCAAATGCCATTAGCAAGCAAAATCCGGAACCGTTCCAGCTTAATATGATGACAAATAGATATTTCCAAGAATATCTGAAGAAAGAAGAAGCTGTACATATGAGTTTTAAAGTAAAGGCTATTATTAAAGGAAAAGACACAATCCCTATTAAAAGAAATGTCGATGCAAACATCGTAAATAAGGTAGAAGAAAAATCTTTACAAGATATTTCTACTGCTGTCGAAGGTAGTGCAGCAGATTTTGTTCCTGCTGAATATCCTGGCGGAAATAATGAACTTAGAAAAAAGATGGGTTATAATTTTGATTCAAGTTCTTTAGATCATCAAAATAGCATAATTAAAGCAGATGTTTTTATTATAGTCGATGAAAATGGGAAGGCAAGCGGTATAAGTGCAGTCGGTGAAAACGAAAAATTCAACAATGAGGCAATAAGAGTAGCTAAATTGGCTAATGAAAACGTAACATGGACTCCCGGTAAAAAAGATGGACTGGCCGTAAGATATAAATATAAAATTCCCTTAGCAATGCAATTTGCGCCCAATGATAAAACACAATAAATATAAATAATTTCACTCAGTGATATTACAACCAACCGTAAAGTATTATACTTTGCGGTTTTTTGATGCATTAATGATTTATCAGAATAGTTATTTTTTAATAAGCTTCTTCAATTGAGAAATCATAATTTTATGACTTCACTCTTCATCTTCGCATTTTTTTATTTCCTAAATTTGTTAGATGCAATTCAAACTTCAATCAGAATATAAACCTACAGGAGATCAGCCCAAAGCAATTGAAAAATTGACCGATGGAATAGAAATTGGCGAAAAATATCAAACATTGCTTGGTGTAACAGGTTCCGGGAAAACTTTTACCGTTGCCAATGTTGTGAACAATGTTCAGAAACCAACGTTGGTTTTAGCACACAACAAGACTCTGGCAGCTCAGCTTTTTATGGAATTTAAAGAATTTTTTCCTGAAAATGCTGTGGAGTATTTCGTAAGTTACTATGATTACTATCAGCCTGAAGCTTATATTGCAAGTTCAGGAACTTACATAGAAAAAGATTTAAGTATCAACGAAGAGGTAGAAAAATTACGTCTTTCGGCAATTGCAAGTTTACTTTCAGGAAGAAGAGATATTTTGATTGTAGCCTCAGTATCATGTATTTATGGTGTCGGAAACCCTGCTGAATTCCATAAATCTTTAATTTCTCTTCAGATAGGTGAAAAAACTACCCGAACGGCGTTACTTCATTCTTTAGTTAATGCTTTGTATTCAAGAACGTTGGCGGACTTCCAGCGTGGGACGTTTCGTGTAAAAGGGGATGTCATCGATATATTTCCTGCGTATGCAGACAATGGAATAAGAGTTCAGTTTTTTGGGGACGAAATCGAAAAAATTCAGAGTTTTGATCCTGTTTCCGGAAATGTAACTTCCAATTTTGACCAGATTCAGATTTATCCTGCCAATCTTTTCGTAACCACAAAAGAAACATTGAATGGTGCGATAAAAAACATTCAGGATGATATGGTAAAACAGGTCGACTTCTTCTCCGAAATCGGTAAGCCTTTAGAATCAAAAAGACTGCAGGAAAGAACAGAATTAGACCTTGAAATGATTAAAGAGCTCGGTTATTGCTCAGGAATAGAAAACTATTCACGTTATCTCGACGGAAGGCTTCCGGGATCTCGCCCGTTCTGTCTTTTAGATTACTTTCCAAAAGATTTCTTAATGGTGATTGATGAAAGCCACGTTACGGTTCCACAAGTTCATGCGATGTACGGTGGTGACAGAAGCAGAAAGGAAGCTTTGGTGGAATATGGTTTCCGATTACCAGCAGCGATGGATAACAGACCTTTAAAGTTTGAAGAATTTGAGGCGATTCAAAATCAGGTAATTTATGTTTCGGCAACCCCGGCAGATTATGAGCTGGAAAAAACCGGTGGAGAATATATTGAACAGATTATCCGTCCGACAGGACTTTTAGATCCAATAATTGAAATAAGACCTTCCTTAAATCAGATTGATGATTTAATGGAAGAAATAAATAAGCGTGCTGAAATTGACGAAAGAGTTTTGGTGACCACTTTAACCAAAAAAATGGCGGAAGAACTCACAAAATATTTCACAAAATTCGGAATCAGAACGAGATATATTCACTCGGATGTTGAGACTTTGGAGCGTATTCAGATTATGCAGGATTTGCGTCTTGGAGTTTTTGATGTCTTAATTGGTGTCAATTTATTGAGAGAAGGTCTTGATTTACCTGAAGTTTCATTGGTTGCAATTTTAGATGCCGATAAAGAGGGAATGTTGAGAAGCAGAAGATCTATGATTCAGACAGTGGGGCGTGCTGCAAGAAATATCAATGGTAGAGCAATTATGTATGCCGATAAAATCACCAAATCGATGCAGGCAACTTTGGATGAAACCGAATATCGCCGTGCAAAACAAATGCAGTATAATGAAGAACACGGAAAAGTTCCGATGGCATTGAACAAGAAAATCTCAGAAAACCTTGTCGGAAGAAGTAAAGATTTCCCTGATGAAAGATATACTCAGAAAGAAATTACTCAGAAAGTTGCAGAAGTAAAAGCATCCTACGCAACTGAAGATATTGAGAAAATGATTGGGCAGAAGCAAAAAGAAATGGAAGCTGCTGCAAAGAATCTAGATTTCATAAAAGCTGCAAAACTTAGAGACGAAATTGCTGCTTTAAGAGCGTAAGAAGTTAAATTACTTTAAAACTATATCATGAAAAGAGTTACAGGAATTGGAGGCATTTTCTTCAAATGTAAAGATCCTATCAAATTGAAAGAATGGTACAAAAGTCATTTAGGGATTGATACCAATGACTACGGAGCAACTTTTGATTGGAAACAAATGTCCGATTCTGATGCAAAAGGATCATTGACCTGGAGCCCAACTAAAGAAACAACAGATTATTTCGAGCCTTCTACAAGAGAGTTTATGATTAATTATACTGTTGAAAATTTAGAAACATTGGTTGAAGAATTAAAAAAAGAAGGAGTAACAATTCTTGACGAAATTGCAGTGTATGATTTTGGAAAATTTGTTCACATTCTTGATTTGGAAGGAAATAAGGTTGAATTGTGGGAACCGAAATAATTTATTCCTTGCTTGAAAATATATTCGGCGGTACCAAAAGTACCGCCGAAGTTTTGCAAAGTCTTTTAAAACTTATAAATCTTAGTTTTAGGTTTTTCATAACTCACTTTCCCGCCACGAAGAGGTGTAAGCAAATCCATCAAACCATTTAGTTTTATTTCGTAAATCGTAGAAAGCTGCATTCCCAATTTTCCTGGCGGCATACCTTGACGGTGAAACCACTCCAGATAACTGATTGGAAGATCAGCCAAAACGGTGTCTTTATATTTTCCGAAAGGCATTTTTACAACACATATTTCCTGTAAAATTTCAGGATTTATTCCCTGCTCCATTTTTAAACTATTAAATCAATTTTATTTTCTAATTCTTCTTCACGGTCTTTTTCTGAAAGTTGAAGTTCAGGAGTTTCATCATCAGAAAACTCATTTCTATATACCTGAATAAGCAGTAATGTAAATGATACTAGAATGGGCCCGAAAATTAATCCCATAAACCCAAATAAAT
Source organism: Chryseobacterium indoltheticum (assembly GCF_003815915.1). Classification (NCBI taxonomy): domain Bacteria; kingdom Pseudomonadati; phylum Bacteroidota; class Flavobacteriia; order Flavobacteriales; family Weeksellaceae; genus Chryseobacterium; species Chryseobacterium indoltheticum. The sequence goes on along the minus strand of NZ_CP033929.1, from coordinate 154,083 downwards.
TCATCCCCATAATAATTCCGAAAACGGTATTTAAAGGGTGAATATCTTCCAATTTTTTAAGCAATGTGAAACGAAGTACATTATCCGTTAATCCCACAACAATTACACAATACAATCCAAGACCAATTCCGGGTCCTGTCTGGCCTTCAGCGATCATAAAAATACAAATTGGGGCATATACTATCGCCGCTCCCACAATCGGAATCATCGATGCAGCAGCAGTTAATGCAAACAATAAAATAGGGCTTGGCGCACCAAAGATAAAATAACCAATTAATGCGATAATACCTTGTCCTAAAGCAACAACAGGAAGACCAATCGCATTGGCCATAATCAGCTTACGCATTTTTTCGCCAATTAAAGAAACATTTGCTCTTTTTAAAGGAGCAGCTGATGCCAAAATTCTTTCAAAAAATCTTGGTTTTTCAAACATAAAGTAAAGAATAAAATACATCGACATCACTACCGTCAGAGTATTAAAAGTTCCGCTTAATGCTGAGGTAGAATATTTTCCGGCAAATTCTTTGACCTTTGCCATGTTTTCTTTGCTAAGAATATTTATACCTGTTTCTTTATCAATGAAATCATGAATTTTAGCAATAAAAATATTAAACTTTTCCATGTAAGCCTGTGCATTACCAAGCTTTTCGATCAATAAATCAACGATTAAATATACAGGAAGAATAATTATAATTAAACTGGCCAGCATAAGGACCAGAGATGAAGCCCAGGGTTTCCATTTTCGCTCTTCTTGCAGGTAAAAATTATATTTGCGGCAGACTACGTAAATCGTTATCGCTCCCAAAACGGAAGGAATGAAAAGCGCAAGATTAAAACAGATTAAGCCCCCTAAAACTAAAATAATGGTTAGCAAAAAGACCTGTTTGATGGCAATGCTGCTGATATGTTTCTCTTTATGTGGCATTTTCATAGTTTTTATTTAGAAGTAAATTTAACCTTTCTCATAACAAAAGCAATACCACGGCTTACATATTATGCTTCCTCTTTGAAAATAGTCTTGTAAAGAGAATAAATCATCGCATTCCAAAATGGAAAAGTGAATAATCCACCGATCAAAAAGATTCCAAATCCAATGTATTTAAATAAAACTGCCACTATTGTACAAACTAATATTTCGATGAAAAACATTTTTAAAGCTTTCCAGTTTAATGCGATTCCCTCAAAAATAGTTTTGTTCTGAAAAAACATTAGTGGCGCTACAAACAAGGTGATCATTACCCAAATGACCGGAAGAATGAGGGTTTGAGCAATAATGCTGTATAAAAAATACCAGAATATAAAATAGCTTGCATATCTGAAGAAATTCAGACCATTGTAGCCTGCAAATAAATCTTTTAACTCAACATTCTCTTTAAGGTCAATTTTTCTGAAAATCTGAAAAAAACCTAAGTTTAAAGGATAAAGAAAAATAAGTGTTCCTACCATTCCAAGATAAAAGTTCTGAAATCCTTCACTAGAAATGATTGTTGAAATATTATTTTTATAGGCTTCTAGCCCTGCAGGTCCTATTTTCATATAATCAGACATGGCACCGAGAAACTGATCCATAATTCCGTATCGACCCGAAAAGTACATGAATACCGTAGAAAATAAAGCCATATAAATAACTGAAAAAATCATTTGGTATATCAAAGTCTTATTCCAATAAAAAAATGCCTGTTTTAAGATAAAATCGATTCCCGGTTTTTGTGGATATTGCTGCTGCATGAAAATATTTTGTGCAAAAGTAAACATCAATAACTACTTTTGCGGAATGTTTTTGGCGAATCATCAAAAATTTATTCAAATGGACGAACTTTCACATCAGAAAGTTCCCTTTTTCTTTATTATAGACTTTCTGGTTGATAAGGTAGAGGTTTTCACAGAAAATGAAATTAGTAAAAATGGTTTATTGATTGATTTTCAGGGTTTTTCGAATGTAAATGAGCAGGAAGCTTTAGGAAAAGAAATAGAATTGAAATCTTTTCCTGAATCATTGAAAAGCTTTAAAAAAGGTTTTGACCACGTTCAGAAAAATATTCGGCAGGGAAATTCTTATCTTACCAACTATACAAGGAAAACAAAAATTGAAACCAATCTCAGTTTAGAAGAAATTTTTCATCATTCTCAGGCAAAATATAAGGTTTTATATAAAGATTTTTTCGTATTTTTTTCTCCTGAAACTTTTGTAAAGATCGTTGATGATAAAATCCTTACTTTTCCGATGAAAGGCACGATTGATGCTTCCGTAAAGAATGCTGCAGAGGTTTTGAAGAACGATAAAAAAGAAAAAGCCGAACATTATACCGTTGTTGATTTGCTTAGAAATGATTTGAGCATGGTGGCAGATGATGTAAAGGTTGACAAATTTCAGCATATAGATTTTCTGAAAACAAAACAGAAAGATTTGTATGCGATGAGTTCTGAAATTTCGGGAAATTTAAAATCTGAATTTAAAGGTAAAGTAGGAAGCATAATGCAAAAGCTTTTGCCTGCAGGCTCAATTTTAGGAGCTCCAAAACCTAAAACTTTAGAAATTATTCTTGAAGCAGAAGGCTTTGAAAGAGGTTTTTATACCGGAGTTTGCGGTTGGTTTGATGGTAAAAATCTAGACAGTTGTGTGATGATTCGTTTTATAGAAAAAGAAGGCGATCAGCTGTATTTCAAGAGCGGTGGCGGTATTACGCACATGAGCAGGTTAGAAGACGAGTATCAGGAAATGAAAAACAAAATTTATGTCCCAATTCATTGAAAGTATTAAAGTAGAAGATCAGGAATTGTTCCTGCTGGAATTTCACCAGAAGCGTGTGAACGAGACTTTCGCCCATTTTGGGAAAGAAGGCTCTATCGATTTGGAGAAAATTTTTAAAAATCTCAATCATGACGAAGACGGTTTATACAAATTAAGATTGACGTATGATTTGGATAAAAAATTCAGAACCATGATGATTCCTTATGCAATTCCCGAAGTACAGGATTTTCAGTTGGTAGAAAATAACATCTACGATTATTCTTTTAAGTTTGAAGACCGCAAAGAACTGGAGAAAATGAAGATGAAATCTAAAGCTGAGGAAATTATTATTGTAAAGAATAATCACATCACAGACACTTCTTTTTCTAATCTTCTGTTTCAGAAAGGAAAAGACTGGTTTACACCGTCTACTTACCTTTTAAATGGAGTTCAAAGACAGTATCTTTTAAAGAAAAAGAAAATAAAAGAAGCGGAAATTACATTGCAAAACATTAAGGAATTCTCACATTTTCAGTTGATTAATGCGCTGAATGACTTTGATGATATGTTTATTTACCCAATTCATAAAATCACCAATCTCCCGGGAAATGATGATTATCTGGATATTTAGATAACTCTTTTAAAATATTTTTCTTACAGATTAAATAGAAAAGCAGATTTATTTAATTATAAATCTGCTTTTTTTTATCATTAAAGTTTAGGATTTTTTCTTAATCTTCCTCACAACTTAATTCTTCTTAATGGTTCAAATCTATTTTAAACTTCCTTCAAAAAATTAAAATAAGCTTTTTGTGTAGCTGCATTATTTTGACCTTGCGTATTGACTTCCATTATTTTAGGTTGTAAATCCGGCTTGAAGAAATTTTCAAAAACCCGGTCTAAAGTTCCGTCATCATCTACTTTTACATAAGAAAAACCAAAATGTTTAGCCATAAACTCAGCATTCTTATGATGCTTTGTAGAAATGAATTCATCAACTGTATTTGAGTTAGCATTTCCAGGACCAGGAATTATTTTAAAAATATTTCCTTCACCATTATTAAAAATGATAATTCTTGTAAACGGCGGAATATATTGATTCCACAAACCATTGATGTCATAGAAAAAGCTTAAGTCGCCTGTAATCAATAAAGTTGGGTTTTTGTTCTTAATGGCAAAGCCCATTGCCGTGGAAGTACAACCGTCGATTCCGCTTGTTCCGCGATTACAGTACATTTTTCTTTTACCAAAATCGAATAATTGTGCGTAGCGTATCGCCGATGAATTACTGAAGTGTACATTGTAATTCTCCGGAATGCTTTGTGAAGCTTTATTAAAGAAATAAAAATCTGAAAACTCGATTAGATTTAAGAAATCATTATGTTTTTTATCTTTTTTATCTCTTAAAACATCCCAAAGATTATAATAAGGCCTTGGTTCTAAGTTGATGAAATTTAATAATTTAGAAAAGAATAGTTCAGGCTTTACTTCTATTTTCTGGGTTAAAGAAAAATAAGTATCGGGCTGCCAAACCTCATCCAAATGCCAATGCTGTTTCGGATGTGCATTTCTTAAAAATTGCTTTACTTTTTTAGAAACCACATTTTGCCCGACAGTAATCAATAAATCGGGTGCGTAAGTCTTAAAATCTTCTTCTGTGAATGCAAAAATATATCGGTCGATATGCCTGAAAAATTTCTCATGATACAAATTAGAATTCGCTTCGCTTAACACGACAACCGAATGGTTTTTTACCAATTGTGTGAGCTGGTTTTCAAGCTCTGCGCTGTAGCCTTTGGTACCCACAAGAATCATGATTCTCTGTGAAGTATTCCAGTCTGCAACTAAATTTGAAGGAAGCTCGTAATCTTTCTTTTTTATGGTTTTCTCCACTTCAGGGAAAGTTGGAAGTTCTGAAACCAAATCATACAAAGGCTCTTCCAACGGAATATTGATATGCACCGGACCTTGTTTTTCAAAACAAAGCTCAATTGCTTTTTTTATAAGGCCTGAATTGATGTTTTCGGCATCGTCTTTACTGTCTTCAACTAACTGAAAATCTCCGTAAGAATGCTGATGAAAAAGGTTGTTTTGTCTGATTGTTTGTCCATCAAACAAATCGACATAATCCGTCGGTCGGTCTGCCGTTAAAATCAACAATGGAATATTCTGATAAAAAGCTTCGGTAACTGCAGGATAATAATTTGCCGCTGCAGAACCGCTTGTACAGGTAATTGCAACAGGTTTTTTCTCACTCATTGCCATTCCGAGAGCTACGAAAGCCGCACTTCTTTCATCAACAATGCTGAAACAGTTGAAATCATCCATTTCTGAAAAATGAATGGCCAGAGGAGCATTTCTGGATCCCGGAGATATCACAACGTCTACAATGTTGTACTGATGAAGAATATTGGCAAGTACCTGAATACTCCTTTTAGAAGAATATTTTTTCATATAGCAAATTTAGTTTATAAATAATGAATTCAAAAATCATTTAATTTAAAAAAGATGTATTTTAGCACCACGTAAAATTTCTATAAAATGGATAAAATACCTAGTGTAGACCTGCGTGATTTCCTTTCGGACAACCCGGAACGCAAACAGAAATTTGTAAATGAAATCGGAAAAGCTTACGAAGAAATTGGTTTTGTAGCCTTAAAAGGACATTTCCTTGATGACAAACTCGTAGACGATCTTTATGGAGAAGTAAAAAACTTCTTCGAACTTCCAACAGAAACCAAACAAAAGTATGAAATCCCAGGAATTGGGGGACAGAGAGGGTATGTAGGTTTTGGTAAAGAAACGGCAAAAGGTTTTAAAAAAGGTGATTTAAAAGAATTTTGGCATTTCGGACAGTATGTTTCGGATGACTCAAAATACAAAAGCCAATATCCTGACAATGTAATCGTTGACGAGCTTCCAAAATTTAATGAGGTAGGTAAAGAAACTTACCAAATGCTTGAAAAAACAGGAAAATATGTTTTGAGAGCTTTAGCTTTATATCTTGGTCTTGATGAATTTTATTTTGATGATAAAATTGCAGAAGGAAATTCCATTCTTCGACCAATTCATTATCCTCCAATCACTCAGGAACCAGATGATGCAGTAAGAGCTGCCGCTCACGGAGACATCAACTTAATCACTCTTTTGATGGGTTCTCAGGGAAAAGGTCTTCAGGTACAAAATCATAAAGGTGAATGGATCGATGCCATTGCACAACCTGATGAATTAATGATTAACGTTGGAGATATGCTTTCAAGACATACCAACAATAAGCTGAAATCTACCATTCACAGAGTCGTTAATCCGCCAAAAGAATTGTGGGGAACTTCAAGATATTCTATTCCTTTCTTTATGCATCCGGTAAGCGAAATGTCGCTGAATGCTTTAGAAAACTGTGTTGACGAAAACAATCCAAAGTTGTATGAAGATACAACAGCCGGAGAGTTCTTGCATGAAAGATTAATTGAATTAGGATTAATCAAGAAATAATTTTGAAACCGAACTTTTTAGTTCGGTTTTTTTCGAAAGTATCATCTGTGTCAATATGTGAAATCCATGAAAAGTAATTCTTCTCATATATTGACACAGATTTTTTAAGTTAAGCTCTTATTTGTTGATTTTCAGCTATTTCGTAATGTTTTCTAGTACAATATTTTAATTTATTTTATATAATTGTAAATCAATATAATTGTTATTTTTTAACATCTGTTTTTCGACATACTTTTTTTCTTCTCTTTTCTTTTGCGTAAAATCTATTTCATTTCCATTATTATCAAAACTTTTACCATTTAAAAGACCAGGATTTATATTCATAAATTGTTCGGTGGCACCCATTGGATTTCTTTTAAAATTATTCCAAATTTTATTAAATTCAAATTTATTTATTTGAATAGGTGTTAAATACTGTTTATAAATAAAGTTTGTTACTGCGTTTGCTACTTTATAATTTGCTATTAATAAAAAAGAATGCTGGTTTTGTAAATCATTTATTTTAACTATTAAACCAGGAAGGTTTGCAAAAACATATGGACCATCCTGTATTAAAATGTCTTGTGTAAACCAAGCTTCCCATGTACGTCCGCCATAATTGACTTCAGCTTTTTGACAATTGTAGTTTTGTATTATTTTTTTTTCTTTTGTAAGCTTCCAATTTATTAGTGGTTGTTGTATAACTTTAAATGGTTGAATACCAACATACTCAATAGAATAAGTGCTTTTTTTACTTTTAAAAACATTATTAATAAATAGACCCTTAGTGAGTTTAATGTTGGCTGGACTTTCATTATTTTTAATAGCGTTCGCAATAGCTGAATCTCTCTTTGCGCCAATATTACTAACAAATTCAGTATGGTTATCAAAAACTTCTAACCTAGTTTCTTCATATAGCAAACTATCTATCTTTGTTGAATCGGCAATAAATTTATATGAATAAATAAATCGATGGGTTTGAGAATAACAAACAAAAGGTAACAGGAATAAGACGAGATAAGTAAATTTCTTCATTGAGTAGTATTTGATTTACATTTATTAAAAACCATTAACCCCCAAAAAGCTATGGGTTAATCTTGTAAAAGTCTATAATTTCTTAAAAATTACAATTTACCTGTATTATTGTCTGGTATGGAGGGTTGTGAACATTAACACTAGGTGTTGAAGATAAATCTTTTAAATCATTCTGCAAACTTCTTGTTCCGTCATCACAGGAAGTTTCCAATCCGCCAGAAATCCTTGACAATAAATTCTCAGAGACAACTGCTCTTTTTCATCAAAATATTTCTTTCTGCTTGTTTTTAGAACTTGTGATAATTTTAGAAAATAAATTGCTAGAAACTAAAAGTATTTTGAATCATTTCAGCGATATTCTTTAGAAAACTGTGTTGACGAAAACAATCCGAAGTTGTATGAAGATACAACAGCCGGAGAGTTTCTACATGAAAGATTAATTGAATTAGGATTAATCAAGAAATAAATCTGATCTATAAATTCTAATATATAATTAAGAAAGACCTCTATTCGTAGAGGTTTTTTTGCTCTAAACAGTTGGATGCGATAGAAATACATCGTACAGAAAGTCTATACGATCCAATTAAACTTTTCGTAGATCTGCATAATATCTAAACTGATATTTTAAACTCTCTGTAAACTTACAGAATGCTTAAACCAACATTTTAAACTTAGCGAAGATTGATTTAGCTTAAAATCTGAGACTTTAATCTGTCGGTATACAGAAGCTTTTTTTATTCCCACAACTTTACGTATTTTTGAGAAAATCCTTCATAATGAATTTTAAACCTATATTATTAACAGCCGGAGTATTGTTCTCGGCTACAGTTTATTCTCAAAAAATGAATTATCCTAAAGCGATTAAGGGAAATCAAACAGATACTTATTTTGGAACAGGCGTTGCAGATCCGTACAGAGATTTAGAAAATGATTCAGCCCCTACCAAAAAATGGGTAGATGAAGAGGTTGCTTACAGCCAAAATTATTTGTCTAAAATTCCTTTCAGAAACCAGATTAAAAAGCAATTGACAGATATTTGGAATTACGAAAAGATTGGTGCGCCTTTTAAAGAAGGAGGTTTTACATATTATTATAAAAATGACGGTTTGCAGGCGCAATCTGTACTGTACAGAACCAATAATAAAACAAAAACAACAGAAGTTTTCTTAGATCCGAATAAATTTTCAGATAAAGGAACAACTTCACTTTCCAGTTTATCTTTCAATAAAAAAGGAAATTTGGCAGCATACTCAATCTCAGAAGGAGGAAGCGATTGGAATAAAATCATCATCATTGATGCTATTACGAAAAAGCCAATCGATGAAACTTTGGTTGATGTAAAGTTCAGCGGAATTTCTTGGCAGGGTGATGAAGGTTTCTATTATTCAAGCTATGACAAACCGAAAGAAGGAACTGTACTTTCCGGAATGACCGATAAGCACAAAGTGTACTTTCATAAATTAGGAACAAAACAATCTGCTGATCAACTGATTTTTGGAGGCGATAAAACTCCAAGACGATATTTGGGAGCTGGAGTTTCTGAAGATCAGAGATATTTGATTATTTCAGCGGCTAATGCAACCAACGGAAACGAGTTGTACGTTAAAGATTTAAAGAAAGGAGGCGATTTCGTTCAAGTCAACAAAGGTTTTGATATCAATGTAAATATTGTTGATACAGAAGGTGACAATCTTTTTATTTTTACCGACAAAGATGCGCCAAATATGCGTTTGGTGAAAACTACCATCCAAAATCCATCTCCTGAAACATGGCAAGATGTTATTCCAGAAACAGAAAATGTGTTGGGAATTTCCGGCGGCGGAGGTTATTTCTTCGCTACTTATATGGTTGATGCGATTGATAAAGTGAAACAGTTTGACAAAACCGGAAAGCTGATCAGAGAAATTTCTCTTCCTGGGAAAGGTAATGTCGGTGGTTTTGGAGGTAAAGAAACAGAGAAAGAAATGTATTATTCTTTCAGCAATTACATTACTCCGGGAACAACGTACAAATTCAATGCAGATACCGGAAAATCTGAAGTTTACCAAAAACCGAAAGTGAAATTTAATCCTGAAGATTATGTTTCTGAGCAGGTATTTTATACATCAAAAGACGGCACCAAAGTTCCGATGATGATCAATTATAAAAAGGGGATCAAACTGAATGGTAAAAACCCTACGATTCTTTATTCTTACGGTGGCTTCAACATCAGTTTACAACCATCTTTCTCCGTAGTTAATGCGATTTGGATGGAAAATGGCGGAATTTACGCTGTTCCAAACATTCGTGGCGGAGGTGAATACGGTAAAAAATGGCACGATGCAGGCACGAAAATGCAGAAGAAGAATGTATTTGAAGATTTCATCGCAGCTGGAGAATATTTGCAAAGTAAAGGTTATACTTCAAAAGAATATATGGCGCTTTCAGGAAGATCAAACGGAGGTCTGTTAGTTGGAGCAACGATGACGATGCGTCCTGATTTGGCTAAAGTTGCCTTCCCGGGAGTTGGTGTTTTAGATATGTTGAGATACAACAAATTTACTGCTGGAGCAGGTTGGTCTTACGATTACGGAACTGCTGAAGACAACAAAGAAATGTTTGATTATTTAAAATCATATTCACCGGTTCATAACGTAAAAGCAGGAACTTGTTATCCGTCAACAATGATTATTACAAGTGATCACGACGATAGAGTTGTTCCGGCGCATTCATTCAAATTTGGTGCAGAATTACAGGAAAAACAAAAATGTACAAATCCTATTTTGCTAAGAATTGAGAAAAATGCAGGCCACGGAGCAGGAAGAGCAACGGATCAGGTAATCAGTGAAAATGCCGATCTAATTTCTTTTGCGTTATACGAAATGGGAATTAAAAAACTAAATAAATAATCTAAAATTCTTTAGGTTTAAATGAAAGCGAGATTGTAATATTACAGTCTCGCTTTTGTATTTTATGTTACTAAGAAGTCCTGAAAGGAGGATTTAACGAAGAATAGGATGAAGTCCTATTAAATTAAACAAGTTGATACAGCCTAAAGAGCTATATGTTAAAAGATTCTTTATTTTACGCATTTAATCTTACTTTTCCTTCCTAAAAATCAATCGCAAAACATTCTCTCAAAAATGCTTATTTTTAAAATCTTAAATCTGAAGAAATGAGAAGGGAAATAAAGAATAAAATTCCTCAATTTAATATATCTGAAAATCAGCAGGAAATCTACCAATTTGAAAAGGATGGACTTGAGCTGAAATCAAAATACACTGCGGAAGATGTAAAAAATAAAGATATCGCTGATGCCTCTCCGGGAATTGCACCTTTTCTAAGAGGTCCTTATTCTACAATGTATGTCCAAAAACCTTGGACCGTTCGTCAATATGCGGGATTTTCTACAGCTGAAGAATCGAATGCGTTTTACAGAAGAAATTTAGCAGCCGGACAAAAAGGACTTTCCGTTGCCTTCGATTTGGCGACACACAGAGGGTACGATTCCGATCACGCAAGAGTTGTTGGAGACGTTGGTAAAGCCGGTGTTGCGATTGATTCTGTTGAGGATATGAAAATTTTATTCAACGAAATTCCTTTAGATGAAATATCGGTTTCCATGACGATGAATGGGGCGGTTTTGCCGATTCTTTCGTTCTATATTGTAGCGGCAGAAGAGCAGGGTGTTTCTCAGGATAAGCTTTCAGGAACCATTCAGAATGATATTTTGAAAGAATTTATGGTGCGTAATACGTACATTTACCCACCAACACCGTCCATGAAAATCATTGCTGATATTTTTGAATACACTTCGAGAAATATCCCCAAATTTAACTCGATTTCGATTTCCGGATATCACATGCAGGAAGCCGGTGCAACCCCTGTTTTGGAAATGGCTTATACTTTAGCTGATGGTTTAGAATATGTAAGAACCGGAATTAAAGCAGGAATGAATGTGGATGATTTCGCACCAAGATTATCATTTTTCTGGGCTATCGGGATGAATCATTTCATGGAAATTGCTAAAATGCGTGCGGCGAGATATATTTGGGCAACGCTTTTAAAGCAGTTTAATCCTCAAAACCCTAAATCTTTAGCTTTAAGAACCCATTCACAAACTTCGGGTTGGTCTTTAACAGAGCAAGAACCATTTAATAATATTACGAGAACATCAATTGAAGCCCTATCTTCAGCTTTAGGCGGAACCCAGTCTCTTCATACAAACGCTTTGGATGAAGCGATTGCTTTACCTACTGATTATTCGGCAAAAATTGCAAGAAATACCCAAATTATTCTTCAGCAGGAAAGTGGAATCTGCGATGTGGTAGATCCGATGGGCGGAAGTAATCTGGTTGAAAGTCTTACGCAGCAAATGATCGAAGAAGCGATGAAATTCATCGATGAGGTAGAAAAAGAAGGCGGAATGACGAAAGCCATAGAAGCAGGAATTCCAAAAATGAGAATTGAAGAAGCTGCCGCAAAAAAACAAGCTAAAATTGACAGCAGTGAAGAATTTATCATTGGTGTCAATTCATTTAAATCCAGCTTAAAGCAAACACCAATCGATATTTTAGATATTGATAATACTGAAGTTCGTAGAAAGCAGATTGAAAGATTAGATTCAATTAAATCAAACAGAAACAGCGAAGCTGTTGAGCAGATTTTAAATGAAATCCGAGAATCTGCGAAAACAGGAAACGGAAATCTTTTGGCATTATGCATCGAAGCGGCAAGAAGGAGAGTGACTTTAGGAGAGATGAGTGATGCAATGGAAGAAAGTTTCGGACGTTACAAAGCCAATATCAGAACGATACAAGGAGTTTACGCTATGAATGCAGGTAAAAATGAATACTTTGGAAAAGCTCTTGAGCTTACCCAAAAATTTGAAGAAGCAGAAGGTCGTCGCCCAAGAATTATGGTGGCAAAAATGGGGCAGGATGGTCATGACCGTGGTGCAAAAGTGGTAGCAACTGCCTTTGCAGATATGGGATTTGACGTCGATGTTGCGCCGTTATTCCAGACTCCGGAAGAGGTTGCAAAGCAGGCGGTTGAGAACGATATTCATATTTTGGGTGTTTCAAGTTTGGCGGCTGGTCATAAGACTTTGGTTCCGCAGGTTGTTGAAGAGTTAAAGAAATTGGGTGCCGAAGATATTACAATTGTTGTGGGAGGAGTAATTCCGCAACAGGATTACGAATTTTTGTATGCAAACGGAGCTGATTTCATTTTCGGTCCTGGAACAAATCTTCCTAAATGTGCGGTTGATATTTTGAATAAATTTCTAAATATCACAATTTAACATTTCATTAGACTTCAAATTGCACAGCTTTTGTACTGTAAGACATAACCAAAAATAAAATGTTATGGCTTATACAGTAGTTTCAGTATTTCCGGAAAATGTGAATACCGAGGAAATAAAATCAGAATTAAAAAATAACGGATTTCTTGATGCAGACATTATTGTTTCGAAATCAAGGTTTGATCAGGAATCTTTAAATAATGAATACGAAGATGATGAAAAAACAAAAAGTTTTTGGAATCATGTTTTTGTGAACGATAATGAAATTTTAGCGGCTTACAGCAAAGAAAGTGTAGGGAAAATCAACTTGGTAGTTTATGCTTCCAATCTTACAGATGCCCAAAAAGCAAAAAAAGTTCTCGATCAATATGGAGCGTTAAAAATTTACAACAAGCCTTCTGTTAATCAGAGTGAGTCAGACACAGCAGGTTTACCGGAAGATGTTTACAACGGGATTATTGCAAAAGCAAAGCACGATGTATATTTCCTCGATAAAGAAAGAGTGTATTCCCCAAACAGCAACGGAATGGGCGATACAATGGATAGTTTAGGATCTAAAGATTAAGTTTAAGAAAAAAAATAAAGAATGCCTGGATAAGAAATTATTCAGGTTTTTTTCTGAAAAAATATTGTTTTTCAGAAAATTGTATATCTTTGCATCTGAAAATCAAGTTTAACCATTAAAAAAACAACGAAGCAATGTTCAAATACAATCAACATTCATCAGTAGGATTGCCTTTTGCAAAGGCGAGGCTTCGTGGTTTGGTACATTCATAGAACAACAGTATATTGAAATATCAAAACCCGAAGTCGTAAGATTTCGGGTTTTTTATTGCGCAATATTTCAAACTCAAAACGTTTCCCCGAAATCATTTTTTTTAGGAGCTTAATCCCGCTGTCCACTGTATCTTTTTTGCCAACGCTTTTTCAAGCCAACGCAAAAAAGGATGCCGTTTCCATGGTAAGTTTGCATTAGTAAATGTACTTTAATAAATTAGTTAAAAAATTAACCTAAAGATAAAAGCAGCAGGATAAAGGCAGACGCTTCACTGATACTTAGATATCGTCCCCGATTTTATTCCCCTGCTGCTGTTTTCTTCCAAATCCGGATAGAACGTTGTTTAGCCATAACTTTTACCATGGTGGATCAGAAGAAAACTTCTTTAAAAAAGAATTTTGTATGTCAAAAATATCAAAAAAAGTAATTGGAGTAGATGTCGGAGCGAAGTTTTTAACAGTAAGCTTTAATGATTTTGAAAACAGAGATCAGGTTTTTAATATAGAAAATACCCAGCGCTCTATTTTGTCATTTCTAAAGAAACTGCGGATAGAAGATTATTGTTTTGTCATTGAGGCCACAGGAAATTACAGCAGTCGTATTTTACATTTATCCTTAGTTCAGGGCTTTGAATCAAGTCTGATAAACTGTATGTCTGTTAAGCATTTTGCAAGGATGAAAAACATCATCAGCAAGACAGATGCTGAAGATGCCAAGCTGATCAGGCTTTACGGAGAGATGTTTAAACCTGATATTTATACTTCTAAAAGTGTTGATATTGAACATCTTGATCAGGAACTAAAGCTTCTCAATGATTTGGAGGAAGAAAAAAGGAGATATGGAGTGAAGTTAAAATCTCTTCGCTATAATGCTCAGATTAATCCAAACACAGAAAAACATTATGAAAGAAGATTACAACAATTAGAAAAAGAGATTAAAGAAGTTATAAGCCGTCTCCCTGGGCTCCAGGATGAAGAGTTTAAGGAAACAAAAGCATTACTACAAAGTGTATCTGGCATTGGTGAAAAGACATCTCTTCAACTGATGACGGCTACTTCAGGATTTAAAAACTTTAATTCAGCAAAATCATTATCTAAATATTTTGGCTTGGCACCCCGTATTTATCAATCGGGAAAGAAATCATATTCCCCGGGAAAATGCAGAACCTCAAAGAATCATATCAGGGGCTTGTTATATGTTTGTTCGTGGACGGCAATTAAGCATAACAAACAATGTAAAGAGTTTTATGAAAGACTTCTTTCTCAGGGGAAACCTAAAAAATTAGCTTTAATTGCAGTATGTAACAAGCTACTGAGAATATGTTTTGGAGTGGTAAAAAATAAAATCAATTATCAACCAGATTATCAAAAAAACTTTAAAATTTTAACCTGAATAATTTGCATAGTAACATAGAACATCGGGGCTAGAAAACACTCTGCCAATAAACCTCATAGGTTTTTAAAACCTATGAGGTTTGAATAACATTGTCATTCTCACGAAGGAAGAATCTCTTTCAAAAAGATGACAAAAACAAGATCAACTAAAATTTTAGTTGGTGAAATATCAGATGCAAAAATATCTTTCATCTAGCGTTGATATCTAAACATTTTATTAAAAAAAACAATGGGAAATTTAAAACTTAAAGGAAAAGATATATTAAAATTAGGCTATCCAAATAATCAAAGCGTAAACATCGCTTTGGAAGTCATGAAAAGAAATTTTGCCACGAAAAATATTCATCATGTAAAATCTCTTTTAAAGGAAATTCTGGTCAATCCGGAAAATTTTGAGAAAGATTTAACCTTCGGACAAATCGCAGAAGCCTTGCTTTCATCCAAGAAAACAGAAAAAAGAATGCTCAACACAAACCGAACTTCTTTTCAGATTTTCGGAAATAATATTTCGGATGAAGCAAAGAATCAATTGTACACCGCATTGAAACTTCCAATTGCAACGCAAGGAGCTTTGATGCCTGATGCACACAGTGGTTACGGGCTTCCGATTGGTGGAGTTCTCGCCGTAGAAAATGCTGTAATTCCTTACGGAGTCGGCATGGATATCGGCTGTAGAATGTCGCTCAGTATTTTGGATACGCCGATTTCATATCTGAACGGAGCTAGAGATAAATATGAAAAAGCGCTTGCCGAGCATACCAAATTCGGGATGTATGAAACGCATAAATCTCACGTCGATCACGAAATTTTCGACAGAGACACATTCGACTTAATTCCGATTTTGAGACGATTAAAAGGAAAAGCCATCAAACAAATGGGAAGTTCCGGCGGCGGAAATCATTTTGTGGAGTTCGGGGAAGTTGAAATTACGGAAGAAGACGAACAGATCAACCTTCCAAAAGGAAAATACCTCGGAATTCTTTCACACAGCGGTTCGCGTGGTTTGGGAGCAGAAATCGCTCAGTATTATTCGAGAGTTGCGACAGAGCAATGTCCTTTGCCAAAAGAAGCCCAAAACTTCGCCTGGCTAGATTTGAATACGCATCTCGGCTTAGAATACTGGACAGCGATGAATCTTGCAGGAGATTACGCTTCGGCTTGTCACGACGACATTCACCGAAGATTGGTAAAAGCAGTTGGCGGAAGAGTGAAAGCTAAAATCGAAAACCATCACAATTTCGCCTGGAAAGAAATCCATAACGGAAAAGAAATGATTGTTCACAGAAAAGGCGCAACTCCGGCAAATGAAAATGAATTGGGAATGATTCCCGGATCGATGACTGCAAAAGGTTTTATTGTTCGCGGAAAAGGAAATCCGGATTCATTGAACTCAGCTTCACACGGAGCAGGACGAGCTTTTTCAAGAGGAGAATGCAGAAATCTTTTCACTCAAAATGACATTAAGAAAGAATTAAAACTCAAAAATGTCACTTTGATGGGCGGAAATGCCGAAGAAGCACCAATGGCGTACAAAGACATCAACGAAGTCATGAATGCGCAAAGCGAATTGGTAGATATTCTTGGAACTTTCCAGCCTAGAATTGTGAGGATGGATAAGTAAATTGGTTGTTAGTTTTTAGTTGATGGTTGTTAGAATCTTTAACGCCATCAACTGACAAACATCAACTATCAACAAAAATTAACAAAAATGGGAGCGCCACATAATATAAAAAGATACGGTGAGGTCTGGCCGGAATTTAGAATTCAATACGGACTGGAAATTTTAGAGAAATTAAAAAACAAAGTCATTTTATCAGGAGGTTGGGCATGGCATTTTATGTCTGAAATAGGACACACAGAATATAAGCACGCTCACGACCATAAGGATATTGATATTTTTGTAAATAAGGAAAACGTAGCAGAGGTCGTTATGATTCTTCAGCAGGAAGGTTTTCAGAAAATCTGGACTCGTTATGATCATTTGCCAAGCGAAGAAAACTTCCGCAGGTACGAGAAAACAATCGAAATGGAAAATGAAAAATTCCACAGGATAACCATTGATTTCTTTGAAAGAAATGATTTGGAAACTGTAGAAACCAACGGATTTATGGTGGTGAAACCTGATGTTTTACTTTCATTTTACAGAAATATTCATTCCAGCGATAAATGTTGGGCGGTAATGGCTGCAAAAGATTTATTGGAAAAAGGAATTGATCCTGTCGGTCATCCAAGATTAAGTGAAATACCAAAATAAAATGGACAAATTAATACAAATAACCTCAGGAAGAGGACCTTTAGAATGCCAATGGATAGTTGCCAAAGTTCTGAAGGTTTTCCTTGAGGAAGCAAAAAATAATAATATAGATTACGAAATCATACACCGCGAAAATGGTGATGAAAATCTTACATTGAAATCTGTAACCCTATTTTTAAAATCAAAAAATGTAAATGAATTTTTAAAAACTTGGTTAGGAAGTATTTGTTGGATAGGGAAAAGTACATTCCGAAAACTGCATAAAAGAAGCAATTGGTTTATTGGGGTTTTTGAACTGGAAGGATTGAAGAAAATTAATTTCAACGAAAAAGATATTCAGTTTCAGACGACGAGAAGCCAGGGAAGTGGCGGACAAAACGTGAATAAAGTAAATACTGCTGTTCGTGCGACTCATATTCAGACCGGAAAAAGTGTTTTTGTGCAGGATTCTCGTTCGCAATTGGAGAATAAAAAACTTTCTATTGAAAGACTGAAAGAAAAAGTATTGGAGCAGAATATTATTCAGCTTCAAAAGCAAATGCAGGAAACATGGAACAATCATTTGCAGGTGCAGAGAGGAAACGCTGTCCGTACTTTTTCGGGAACAGATTTTAAAAAGAATTATCAGGAAAAATCTTTCAGAAAACAAAGAAATACCCTGAAAAACGAATTAAAAAAATATAAAAATGACCTTAACTAAAAGTAAATATTACTTCGAGGCTTTAGATAATTATCCTTATAGCTTGCCGGATTGTCTGGAAGCGTTGAATTATGCATTGTCGTACGATCCTGAAGATGCAGATTCTCTCTGTTTAATGGGAAGAATCTACAGCGAAATGCTCATCGATTACGAAAAAGCAAAACTCTATTTTGAAGAGGCAATGCAATGTGATGTGACGAATCTCAATACGCCCAAATATTACATCAAATGTCTTCTGGATAATGAAGATTTGCAGGAAGCTGAAATGCTGATTACCTATTCTTTAAAAATAAAAGGAATTGATAAAGCGACTATCTGGTTTTACAGATCCCTGCTTTCTGAGAAGAGAGGAAGTTTTCCCAATGCTTTAAAGTTCTTAACTGAAGCAGAAAAGTATTGTTTTTCATCGCATAGTTTGGATGTTGTAAAAGATCGCAAGAAATTTATAAAATCTAAAATGCCCAAGAAAAAATCTAAAAACAAGAAGGAGACGAAATAAGTCTCCTTTTTTGTAAATTTAATTTATGAAAGACTATTTATTTTTGATTCTATTGCTATTGATTTCCTGCAAAAAGAACGAAGCGAGAAAAGAAATAATCCAAAAAGATGAAACCTTGGACTTGAAGTACGAAGTTTTGAATCAACTTATTACTGACCAAATTAGAGAAGACAGCATTAATGATATTTTACATGATAACATTTATAATATTGCAGTTAAGAGGATTTTTTTTGAAGAATTAAATGAGAACGAACCACCGCCGCCGCCTGTTTTAGCGTTGAATTTCTCATATGATTCAATTTTTGCAATGAAAGATTCATCTTACTATAAAAATCAAGATAGAAACTTAATAAATTTTAATCTCCAAAAAAGTAGAATCAAGAATAAATTAGATTTTGTAACCACCGACGAAATTTTGAATTTAAGCATAAAATATGAACGAAATTTTTGGAAACAGTTTCGAAAAAAATATGGAGATAAATGCATTCAAACTTTTTCTGTTCCTTTCTTTAATAAGAATAAAACGGTTTGCATTGTACAAAATTCAATGTCTTGTGGACCATTATACGGTGGAGGTTCAACTTCGATCTATAAAAAAGTGAATGGAAAATGGGTTGTTTTAAGAACATTTGACCAATGGGTAAGTTAGTATATGAAAATAAAGTTTACACTTAAAAAGCTTCACCTAAAAGAAACATTCTCCATTGCTTACGGGAACTATGATCATCGCAATGCATTGCTCGTTGAACTATCTCATCAAAAATGTAAAGGCTATGGCGAGTGTGTGGCGATTGATTATTATCAGATTAACCTTAGTGATTTTGTTTTAAAATTAAAAGAAATTCAGCGTGAAATTGAGGGTCATAATATCATTCATCCCAAAGATTTTTTTGCTTTTTTAGTGGGTTTAAATCTACATCCGTTTTTACTTTCTGCTTTGGATTGTGCGTATTGGGATCTGTTCGGAAAGTTGGAGAATAAAAGTTTTATTGAATTAAATAAAATTCCTTCTAATGATTTGGTTGAAAGCTCGATCACAATTTCTGTAGCATCCATTGAAGAACAGATAAAAAAAATTCGTCAAAGTGAATGGAATAAGTTTAAAGTGAAATGTAAAGGATTGGACAAAATGCAGGTTGAGAAACTGTTACAATTAAATAAAAATATCGCATTAGATTCCAATGCAAGCTTCACCGATGAAGATTGTAGTTGGCTTCAGAAAAATAATGAAATTCAGAAATTCTCCTATCTGGAACAGCCTCGCCCGATCAACAATTATAAAGTTTTACAAAAAGAAGGCTTTGCAAATTGGATGGCAGATGAAGATTGTCAAGATATCGATTCACTTGAGGAACTCATTCCATATTATAAAAGTATCAACATTAAGCTGATGAAATGTGGAGGATTGACTCCCGCTTTAGAAATGATAAAAAAAGCAAGAGAATTAAACTATAAAATTATGATCGGCTGCATGACAGAATCCACAGTTGGAATTTCGGCAGGATGCCTTTTAGCAGGTCTTGGAGACTATGCCGATTTAGACGGAGCAACACTTATTTCCAATGATTATGCAACCGGGAATTTTGTGGAAAATGGTAAAATTACTCTATCCGGAAAACCAGGCTTGGGAATTGATTTAAAGTGATTTAAACGGTTAATTGTCAATTGTAAATTCACTTTGCTTGTCAATTTTTATAAGTTTAATCTGAGCGAGGAGTTTGTCAGTTCGGGCGTTTATCTTAATGAAATGAAAAAAGTGTATCGAGAACTTTTGCTAATCTCAACTCGAATTGAGGTGAGATTTAAGCACAATAGACTCTCAAAAGAAAGTCTATTTTTTATTTACAGAAATCAAATAATCATACACCATTTGATGTTGTTCATCGTTCAACTTTGCTTTTGGCGCCATTCTACTTAAGGTTTTAATCCAGCCTTGGTCGTCATGTTTTTCCGGATTTGGAAGCGCATGACATCTGTTGCAAGAGTTTTCAAAAACTGTTTTCCCTTGTGCTAAATGTTCTGCTGTGGTAAATTTAGGACCGGTTACTGCTGTACTTTTTGGTCCACATGAAACCATAAAAGCAGATCCTAAAATCATACTTAATACTAATTTTTTCATGATGATATTTTTTTATTGGTTAAATCTTTTATTTTTTAACAGACACCACATAATCATAAACCCACTGATGTTGTTCGTCGGTTAGTTTTGCTTTGGGTGCCATAGAATTCATAATTCCTACCCATTGCACAGAAGTAAATTTGGTGGGTTCTGGCAAATCGTGACATCTTTTGCATGCAGTTTCGAAGATTGTTTTTCCCTGTGCTAGTTGTTCTGCCGTACTGGTTGCTGATTTTGGAGCTTGTGCTACGGGTGTTGCTTTCGGCGTACAAGATGCTAATAAGACAAGGGTAAATGTTGCTGCTGCAAATAGACTTTTCATATTTTTTTTAATTGTTTAAAACAAAAATAATGAATTTTGCAGGTGATTGGCTCATAGCTTTATAATTTAGAAGCATTAAAATTAGTACTCTTTTTTTCGGATTTTGTAGGTTATTTTTATATTTTTGAATGAATGAAACCGAAAGGTTACATCTTTCCTTAAAAATGGAATACCCAGATGAAAATTTCAACAGAAGACTTTATCGATGGCATTAAATCAGGCAATAAACGTTTGATTGCAAAAGCCATTACTCTAGTTGAAAGTAATAAGCCTGAACATAGAAGTCAGGCTGAAGAACTTTTAAAAAAGATACTTCCATTAACAGGAAAATCGATTCGTGTAGGGATTACAGGAGTTCCGGGAGCTGGAAAATCTACTTTTATAGAAAACTTTGGCAGGCTAGCGATCGCAAATAATAAAAAAGTTGCGGTTTTAGCCATTGATCCCAGTTCAGCGATTAATAAAGGCAGTATTCTAGGAGACAAAACCAGAATGGAAGAATTGGCAAAAGAAGAAAATGCATTCATTCGTCCTTCACCAAGTTCGGGATTTTTGGGAGGCGTTGCCAATACTACTTTTGAAACGATGATGATTTGCGAAGCTGCAGGTTACGATTATATTTTAATTGAAACCGTTGGAGTAGGGCAGTCTGAAGTTTTGGTTTCAGATATTACCGATGTTTTTTTATTCTTAAAAATTATTGGTGGCGGAGATGAACTTCAGGGAATCAAGCGCGGAATCATGGAAATGGTGGATATTATTTTTATTAATAAAGTAGAAGAAAGCAATCTGCAGAAAGCTAAAAATACCAAACTCGAACTGAAACGTGCATTAGATTTTCTTCCTTCCAAAGAAAAAGACTGGAAAGTGCCTGTTTTACTAGGTTCCGCTTTACAAAATGAAGGGCTAAAGGAGGTTTATCAGAAAATCGAAGATTTTATTTCATTAAAAAAGAATACCGCTCGTTTTGATAAAGTACGGACAATGCAATCTGAAAAACGTTTTGAATATTGGGTTCAGGAATATATTTTAAGCATGATGAAAAAAAATGATTCTGTGGAGGAAGCTTATATTCAACACAAAAAAAATGCTTCAGACCTGATTTCTAATCCAAGTACCGAAGCAAAATTATTTGTAGAGAAATTTTTAAGAGATTCGAAATCTGAGATTCGAGATTCTGAGAATATTTAATAAATATTTAAACTTCCATCACAAAACCCGAACCACGACTAAAGTTTTTCTTTTTCTTTTGTTTCTTCATTTTTAGAAATATATCCATCGTAAGAAATCGGCTGTCTGTCGTTACTTCTTATTGATGTAGATGCTCTTCCATTCTTAAAGATTTCAATATTAATGTCAGAAACATTCTTCACATCATTGGGTTTGATTTTGTACACCCAATTTCCTTTTTTACTCTGAGTTTTTGTGACTGCGTAATCTTTTGAGGTAAATCTATAGCTGTTATCAGAATTCCCATAGCTGGAAGTAAAAGCTCTGCCAAAATAAGGAAGTGTAACTTCCATCACACCTTTTTTTATCTCAATACCATAATTATCTCCTGAAATCTGAAATGTACGCAGTTGAGCTGCATTTGGAATTGAATTTACAACATTGATCACATCATAATTCATAGGATTTGCTTTCTCAGCATGAAAAGTAAATTCATCAGTACTTACCAAATTGTTTACTATTTGTGGATCAACCTTTTGCGAAACACAATTCTGAAATAGAAATATGAAAGCAAAAAGAGATATTATTTTTAGATAATTTTTCATAAGATTAAATTTAGTAATTTATATATCAAAATGTATGCAAATACAAATTTCAGATTATTTTTTGGAATAGAAATTGTTAAGGTTCATTTATAATAAGCATAATTATGAAAATTACTCATCTATTAGGTATTGGAGCAGCGGCTTTTGCAGTTGCAGCGTGTACAACAAACCCGATGACAGGAAGAAAATCTTTGCAAATAGGAACACTTAATCCTCAAATAACGTCAACAGCTGTTCAGCAGTATCAACAAACTCTGAAAGAATCGAAAGTTGTGACAGGATCTCAGGCTCAAATGGTAAAAAGAGTTGGAGGTAAAATAAAAACAGCAGCCGAAAAATATTACGCAAGTATTGGCAGAAGTGCAGATTTGTCAGGTTATCAATGGGAATTTAATCTTCTTCAGGATAATCAAGTGAATGCATGGTGTATGCCTGGTGGGAAAGTAGCTGTTTATACCGGTATTCTGCCGATTACTAAAGATGAAACTGGTCTTGCAGTGGTAATGGGCCACGAGGTTTCTCATGCTTTGGCAGGTCACGGAAACGAAAGAATTTCACAGGCTATGGTTGCACAATATGGAGGTGCTCTATTAGGAAGTACAATTTCAAATGCACAATGGTCGAGTGTTTTTCAACAAGTGTATCCTGTTGGGTCTCAAGTCGCTCTTTTAAAGTACGGAAGAACGCAGGAATCTGAAGCAGACGAAATGGGATTAAATTTGATGGCAATTGCAGGATACGATCCACGTCAGGCGATTCCGTTTTGGCAGAGAATGGAAGCGTCATCTTCAGGAGCAAGACAACCGGAATTTTTATCAACTCACCCAAGTCCGGGAACCAGAGTTGGAGATATTCAGAAAGATTTACCTAAAGCGTTGGAATACTACAAATCTGCTGGCGGAAAGATTTAATGTAAATACTTTAAGTTTTCATTATAATAATGGTTTAAACGGAGTATTTTATCAGAATTTATTATTAAATTTATAAAAATGAATATTTACCATTAAAAAACACGATTATGAAAAGTATTTCGATTACAGGCTTAGTTCTTCTTGCAGTATCTGTGCTGCTTTTTTACCTGACAACAGATTTTACAGCTGAAAAAATTACATTATCTCATATGATGGGTGTAATGGCAGGCATAGGAATTGGCTTGATTATCGGTGGTATGACCGGTTATATCAGCAAAGGATCTGCTATAAAAGCTGAAGAAAAAAGAAGAGAATTTAAACGTCTTCAACAGGAAAAAGAAGAGTTAGAAAAAAAGGCTGCAGAAATTGTTAAAAAACAAGAACAAATAGAAAGAGAAAATAAACAAGAAAATCCTCAAATTTAATTTGAGGATTTTTTATGTTTAAATAATTTCTAATTAGAATTTATATCCTAAACCTAACAGAAATAAGCTTGATCTGTTGTCATAATTAATTTCCTGACTTGATCCTGCAACGTTGTTGATGAATTTTCTTTGGTCTTTAGAAAAAGCTCCTTCGTATCTTGCTGAAAGAATAATCTTCTTAATTTCACTTTGTACACCCAATTGGTAACCAACTGTAAACTCTTTAGCGTCTACTTTCTGTACAAAGTTATCAAAATTATCGCTTTTAGCTAAATTGAAACTTCCAACAGGTCCGGCATAAGCACTTAGTAAATCTCCCAATACATTCACCCCAACCAAAACAGGAATATCTACTCTGCTGTTTTTGGCCTTAATGGTAGTCTGAGCTGCATTCACGTCATTTTGTACGGTAACTTCATTGCTGAAATTGGTATAATAAATCTCCGGCATTACGTATAAAGCTGTTGGCAAATCGATTTTTAAAGATAAACCTACGTTAAAACCTGTAATGTTTTTACCTTTTTGTTCTACAGCATTAGTTGCTGCAGTTTTAAGATTCTTCCAAGAAGCTGAGCTTGTAGGAATCAATACATTTGCTTTTCCTGCCAGTGAAATTTGCGCTGATGCAAAAACAGAAAATCCTATAAATGCTGCACTAATTAATTTTTTCATTGTCGTCTATTTTTGTAATAGTATTTTCAATTGTCTTATTATTCTCCAATAAATATTCTCTCAATTCTTTGAATAATTCTGATGAATAAACGAAATCGATCAGATTTTTATTGCCTGCAGTAATCAGAATGTCTTTATTGCCTTCCCATTCTTTTATGCCCAATCTCAGATATACAATTTTCTCGCCAATGGTCATTACCGAGTTCATATCGTGAGTGTTGATGATGGTTGTAGTATTGTATTCTTTGGTGATTTCAAGCAATAAATCATCAATTACGTTGGATGTATAAGGATCTAATCCTGAATTTGGCTCATCACAAAACAGATATTTTGGGTGGTTTACAATCGCTCTGGCAATTGCCACACGTTTTTGCATCCCTCCGGAAATTTCAGACGGAAACTTTCTGTTAGCTTTATCTAAATGTACTCTTCCGATAACCTCAAAAACTCTTCTTTTCTTTTCTCTGAAGGTTAAATTGGTAAACATATCAAGTGGAAACATGATATTTTCTTCAACAGTCAAAGAATCAAACAAAGCACTTCCCTGAAATAGGGTGCCGATTTCAGATCTTAAATGCTGTTTTTCTTCACGGTTCATTACATTTATATCTCTGCCATCAAACAAAATTTCCCCTGATGAAGGTTGATAAACATTCAATAAACTTTTTAGGAAAACGGTTTTCCCGGATCCACTCTGGCCTATAATAAGATTCGTTTTTCCTTTTTCAAAAGTGGTTGAAATTCCTTTAAGCACTTCAACATCACCAAAACTCTTTTTAAGATCTTTTACCTCAATCATTAGCTTAATATTAATTGTGTTAAAATTAATTCGGAAATAATGATAAATACCATCGTCCAAACCACCGCTTGTGTACTTGCTCTACCAACTTCCAGTGAACCTCCTTTTACAAAATAACCGAAATAAGAGGGAACGGTTGCAATCACAAATGCAAAAACAATAGTTTTGGTAAATGCATAAATAATGAAAAGGTTGGGCATGTACATTTGGATACCTGAGATATAATCTGCAGTCGTCCAGTTACCGGTAAGTATTCCGGCGATATAACCTCCACCAATACCAAAAACGATACTGAGTGCAATTAAAAGCGGATTAAATATAAGACAGGCTATAATTTTAGGTAAAATTAAAAAATTGGGTGAGTTAACTCCCATAATGTCTAAAGCATCAATCTGCTCAGAGACACGCATAGTACCAATGGTAGAGGCAATATATGAACCTACTTTTCCCGCCAAAATTAAGCTGATAATAGTAGGAGCAAACTCCAGAACTAAAACTGCTTTGGTTGCGTATCCCACAAAAGATGGAGGAATTGGGAAAGATGATGCATCAAAATTGTTAAACATCTGAATGGCAACTACGGCTCCGACGAAAATAGATGTGAATATAACCAACCCAAAAGAGTTGACTCCCAAATCATTGATTTCTCGCATAAAAAGCTTCCAAAAAACTCTCATTTTCTGAGGCTTTTGAAGAGATTTACCGATAAGAATCATGTATTCTCCTATGGCTGTAAAAAACTTTTTTAACATTCTGCTAAATTAGACTATTTTTATTTAATTTATTTAAGATTGAGGTTAAGGCTGAACCTTTGTTTTGATGCTAAAAATCTAAAATTGATTGTAACAAAAACCTCGTCTTATTTTGCATTTTTATCTCCTATAATTACTAATAAAATGGTTTTTAAAATAATGACTATATCCAGAGTAAAACTCCAGTTTCTAATATAGAATGCGTCGGCAAGAATTCTCTTGTTCATTTCTATTTCTACATTTCCCGCATCACCTCTTAAACCATTTACTTGAGCTAAGCCCGTAATTCCGGGATTTACCAAACTTCTCAAGCTGTATCTTCCTATTTTGGGTTTGTAATAGTTATCAACCGCCAGCATGTGTGGTCTGGGTCCTACAATAGACATTTCACCTTTCAAAACATTGATAAACTGCGGCATTTCGTCAAGACTGGTTTTCCTTAAAAACTTTCCTATTTTGGTAATTCTCGAATCATTTACACCTGTAGTTTTTGATGTAGAATCTTCATTCACAACCATTGTTCTGAATTTAATGCAATTAAAAATTTCCTCATGAAAACCATATCTTTTCTGAACAAAAAATACAGGTCCTTTAGAATTTCTTTTAATTAAAATTGCAATAATGGGAAATAGCCACGAACAAATTAATAGCAAAACCAAGACCGAAAAAATAATATCAAAAGTTCTCTTCAGAAAAAAATTAGAATAATAATCTAAAGGATACTTTGCCTGAGTTAAAACGGGCTGGGTTTGAATATATCCTAAGTCATAAAAGAAAAAATTGTTCTTCGAAATACTCGGGATCAAAGAAATATGAACTTTGTTGGCTTCTGCCAATTTGAACATCTTGTCTTCCATCTCATTGGTGAATGAATTTTCTGTCGGAATAAATAAGGTGTGAATTCCATTTTTTTTCCAAAATTCAACAAGATTTTCGGTATCTAGCTCAGATGAAGTATAATTAAATATTTTGTACCCAAAATCTTTTCTGTCTTCAATAATTTTCTTTAAAACCTCCGTTGATTTATTCTCACTTAGAAACATCACATTTCGGTGGTTGACTCCCATTGTTCTGATATATCTTATCAAGAAGTAAACAGCAGATTTTAATGTAAATATAAAAACGAAAAGGTAAAGTGATAGCCAGGTAAGTTCGGAACCAAAAAATTGATTGCCGCTCACTTTCCGAATCAATACCAAGCCTATTATAAATAAGAGAAAATGAATAATAATGCGCTCTACAAAAAGTATATAGGTAAGGTTTCTGGATATGTTGTAAATTCTGGTTCTTCCGCTTAGTAAAACCCAGAATGACATAACGAGAAGTAAAGGAAAAGCAGATTCCGACCATAATTCCTGATTGTCTGACAAACCTCGTGAAGTATTTAAAAAATACAATACAAATACTGCTGCAAGAACCAGAAGGTCAAGCAATATGATAATTGACTTTAAATAACGGGAATATCGGATTCTTTGCATCTTCTCTAATGAAAGGCAGAAGCTAATATAAACAATTTAAGGAATATTAAGGTATTTATGAGTCTGAACCGATGCTTGCCACCGCGGATTTGCAAGGATAAAATCGGTAATTTTAGGATACATCTCGTCACGTTTGCTCCATTCGCTCTGAAGATAAAGTCTGCAATTTTCAGAAACTTTTGATGCTTGTTCGTCGGCAAACTTAAAATCATTATTATTAAAAACAATCATTTTAAGCTCGTGAGCTTTAGCATAAATTTCTTCTTTTGGAAGTCCTGTTTTCTTTGGTGAAAGTGTAATCCAGTCGATTTGTCCGCTTAAAGGATACGCGCCTGAAGTTTCAATATGGATGGTGCATCCTAATTCTTTTAATTTAGAAGTCAAGATATCTAAATTCCACATTAATGGTTCGCCGCCCGTCAAAACAACAATTTTACAGTGTTTTGCGGCAGTTTCTGCAATTTCTTCAGCATTTATCAAAGGGTGTAGTGTAGGATTCCAGCTTTCTTTCACATCACACCAGTGGCAGCCGACGTCGCAACCTCCCAGTCTGATAAAGTAAGCTGCTTTTCCTGTATGCGCACCTTCACCCTGAATAGTGTAAAAATGCTCCATTACAGGGAGCATTTTACCTTCTTTTAATAATATATCTTCTTCTTTATTCATTTCAAAATTAGTCGTTATAGACTGAAGTTTTGTAAGCAATGATGGTATTTTTCATCAACATCGCTCTTGTCATTGGACCTACTCCTCCCGGAACCGGCGTGATCCAGCTTGCTTTTGCTGCACAACTGTCAAAATCTACATCACCTGCCAGATAATATCCTTTTGGAGAATCGTTGTCTACTCTTGTGATACCAACATCCACAATTACGGCTCCGTCTTTGATCATTTCACCTTTTAAGAAGTGTGGATCACCCAAAGCGGTAATCACGATGTCTGCTTTTTTGGTATATTCTTCAATGTCTTTCGTGTAAGAGTGAGTCAAAGTAACCGTTGAATTTCCGGGGAAATCTTTTCTTCCCATCAAAATACTCATCGGTCTTCCTACGATTTTACTTCTTCCGATGATGACACAGTCTTTTCCTTTCGTTTCAATATTGTATCTTTCAAGTAATGTCAAGATTCCGAAAGGGGTTGCAGGTAAGAATGTATCCATTTCCAAAGCCATTTTACCGAAATTTGTAGGATGGAAACCGTCAACATCTTTTCTTGGATCGATTGCGTTAATGATTTTTTCCTGATCAATCTGGTCTGGCAAAGGCAACTGAACGATAAAACCGTCTACTGATTTATCTTTATTAAGTTCGTCGATTTTTTCCAATAATTCAGACTCAGAAACTGTACTTGGAAATTTAACCAAGCTAGATTGAAATCCTACTTCTTCACAGTCTTTCACTTTAGCATTTACATACGCCTTGCTTGCTCCATTGTTCCCAACAAGAATAGCTACTAAATGGGGTGCTCTTCTTTTGCTAGCAATGATTTTATCAACTTCAACCTTGATTTCTGCTTTTATTTCTTTGGATACTTTTAATCCGTCAAGAATTTCTGCCATTTTTACTTTTATTACTTTTTATTATTAGATTTTAAGGATATTTTTCCGGATTCTGATGAGTACAGAAAACAGAAAGGATATAAATCACTTTTTCTTCATCATTGACCTCGTAGAAAATTATGTAAGGAAATTTCTTAACAGGTAAAGCTCTTACATTTTTAAATCTTTTTTGAAAATAAGGATTGCTTACAATTCTGTTTATCGAAAGATCCAACTGCTTATTAAAGCTTTTTACAACTTTCAATGAAATATTCGCATAATAATCTGTTGCCTCTTCAATATTGTCTTCCGCAATTGGTAAAAATTTAAAACTAAAGTCCATGCTTGGCTCTAATTCTTTTTAAAGATTCTTTACCATCTACTGCTTTAGATTTATCTTGTTTTAAAGCCGTTTCTATTGCTGCAATCATTTCATCCGTCAATTCAAAATCATCTTCATTTTTTTCAAAACTGATTTTCATTTTTTTCAAAAAAGTTTCCACAAAGGTTTCTTCTTCCTTATTGTTTAGGTTTATAATAATTTGTGTCATATTTTTATTTTTGATTAAAATTAATGAAAATCTTCAACAATTATTTATTTCCTTTATAATAATTGATCAATCCATTTGTTGAGCTGTCGTGAGAGCTAATTGTCTCATTACTTTCAAGTTCCGGTAAAATTTTATTGGCTAAAACCTTTCCTAATTCTACCCCAAACTGATCAAAACTGAAAATATTCCAAATCACACCCTGAACAAAAATTTTATGTTCATACATTGCAATTAATTGTCCTAGCGAAAATGGAGTTAATTCATTGAATATGATTGAGTTGGTAGGCGTGTTTCCGTGGAAGACTTTATAGTTTAATAAGAAATCAACTTCTTCTTCAGATTTTCCTGATGCTTGTAATTCAGATTCAACTTCTTCTTCGTTTTTACCAAAAGCTAAAGCTTCGGTCTGAGCGAAAAAGTTAGCTAAAAGTTTATCCTGATGATCAGAAACTTTGTTTGGACTTTTCGCATACGCAATAAAATCTGCCGGAATCAATTCTGTTCCTTGGTGAATCAATTGATAGAATGCGTGTTGGCCATTTGTTCCAGGTTCTCCCCAAATAATTGGGCCTGTTTCATATTCTACAAATTCTCCGTTTCTGTCAACGCATTTTCCGTTGCTTTCCATATCTCCTTGCTGAAGATACGCTGCAAATCTGTCTAAATATTGAGAGTAAGGTAAAATAGCATAAGTCGTCGCAGCATAAAAATTACGATACCAAATTCCTAAAAGTCCCATCAAAACAGGAATGTTTTCTGAAAATTCAGCAGTTTGGAAATGCTGATCAGTATTTTCAGCACCTTTTAATAATTGCTCAAAGTTTTCATATCCAACCGCAAGAACAATGCTTAATCCGATGGCGCTCCATAATGAATATCTTCCGCCAACCCAATCCCAGAATTCGAAGATGTTTTCTTCTGCGATTCCAAAGTCTTTAACTGATTGAACGTTAGTGGATAAAGCTACAAAGTGTTTTGCTACATCTTCCTGTTTTCCTGCTTTTAAAAACCAGTCTTTTGCAGAATTCGCATTCGTCATTGTTTCCTGCGTTGTAAACGTTTTCGAAGCAATAATGAATAAAGTGGTTTCAGGATTTAAGTTCTTTACAACTTCTGCAATATGGTTTCCGTCTACGTTTGAAACGAAATGAACATCCAATCTTGTTTTGAAATGCTTTAAAGCAGAAACTACCATTACCGGTCCCAAATCTGAACCACCGATTCCGATATTCACCACATCCGTAATTTCTTTTCCGCTGAAACCTTTGTGCTCTCCTGAAATAATTTTTTCTGAGAAAGACTTCATGTGCTCCAAAACTCTTTTGATCTGAGGCTTAATATTTTCACCGTCAACCAAAATTTCTTTATCAGAAAAATCTCTTAATGCAGTATGTAAAACCGCTCTTCCTTCTGTTTCGTTTATTTTATCTCCCGAAAACATTTTAGAAATAGCATCTTTTAACTGACATTCTTCTGCAAGATTCAATAGAAGTTCTTTAGCTTTAGAATCTATTAAATTTTTAGAATAATCGAATAGAAAATTATCTTTTTTAATAGAAAACTCTTCAAAACGATTTGGATTGTACTGGAAAAGGCTTCTCAACTCAAAATCATTATTTCCAAAATGTTCATCGAGGGCTTTCCAGCTATTTGTGTGTGTAGGGTTTATTTTTGATAACATAGGTAGAATTGCTTATAAGACTTAGGGATTTTTCGAATAAATCCACTAAAATCGTATTTATTAAATTTCAATCTGCAAATTTACGGAATTTTCGTACAATGATGTTAATTGAGAATTAAAAATCAATTTTCAAGTGAGATTTGCTGAAATGCATTTTAAATAAATCAGAAAAACCTCCACAAAATGTAGAGGTTCGTAATGTTTATATAAATAACCAGAAGGTTAGGATGCCAAGTTTATTCTTTGTCGACTGGGATTGACTTCTTAGTAGACTTATTTTTGCGATAAAAGTAAAATGCAATAGCTGCGATAATTACAATTGGCCAGATCGTTACCAATCCTATAAGAATTCTTTGAATTAAATAATATCCTTCAACAAAAGCATTTTTTGCACTGTAGAAAAAGTCGAATTTATATTTATTATCAATGTTTTCAGAATTGGTTACTGCAATTTCTGCGATTCGGAGCTTGGGTTCTTTAATGTAGATATCAACAGTGCTGTATTTCAGATTGTCGGTAACATCAAGATTTGCCAATTGCTGCAGGTTTTCTTCAGACATATTTTCATCGCTCATTTTTACTTTATCTTTTGTGGTTTTAAGCTCAGAAATATTTTCACTGGTTTTTTTAATTCTTTTGCCTTCCATTTCTGCATATTTAATGCTTGAAGTAACATCTTCGGCATTAATAATTCTAGAATTCAGGAAAAGTTTTTTATCATTGATTAAGGTTAATAGCTCGCCCAGTTTTGAGGTCGGCACTCTTACCTGCAATGTGTTTTCTGTCTGATACTTTTTTACCAGCATAGCTTCTTCATTTGAAGTGTTGTAAGTATCTTCAGAAATTACCCTGCTCTGTAAATTGCTGTGGGTAACAAATCCGCCGAGCTCCTGTACCGATTTTTCTATAGAAATTGTTGCATCATATACATCTTTTACTTCCATATTTACATTGGCGGTTTTTACAAATTGTTTGTCTTTCACAGACATGGTGGCTACAGAAGAAATGCTGTCGGCAGAAATCTCGTTACTATATTCTGTCGTTTGGTAGTCACCTGTTGTGGCTTCACCTTTTTTGCAAGAGTAGATGCCAGCTAAGAGTGCTGTTGCGATTGATAGTCTGATGTAAGTCGTTTTCATATTTTAATTTTTTATTGTTTACTTAGGTCAAAGTTCACGCAGAATCGTTTGTAATGTTTGAATATTGCAGGTAAACATTTTGTAAATATTTATTTAAATTTAAAATATTGAATTTCAGTTTTTTGTAAAAGAGCAGGCACTGTTTGTGTGGTATTTCGGATTGATTTTTGCTGATGTTTTACAAATTAAATCTCAAATAATATGTCTAAAACTTTTTCCAAAATCAGAAACGCCATAGAATTATTTAAATCAATTGATTTTGATCAGCTTAGCGAAATTTCGCAGAAAGTAAATCTCCCAAAACTCATGGAAAATTTTTCCAAGCTTGATGACAAGCAGCTCAGCGGAATGATGAAAATGCTCGATCCCAATAAGAAAAAGAGAGAGTTACCGCCAATTGATGGAGATTTCTACGATATTTATCACACCTTAACTCCTGAGCAAAGAGAAGTTCAGCTGAAAGTAAGAGCGTTTATGGAAAAAGAAGTGAAACCTTTGGTAAATCATTATTGGTTGCGGGACGAGTTTCCACACGAGCTGATTCCAAAATTTCAGAAACTTGATATTTGCGGAGTAACTTACGAAGGGTATGGTTGTAAAGGCATGCCATTTTTAATGGAAGGAGTTATTGCCATGGAAATGGCACGAATTGATGCTTCGATTGCTACTTTTTTCGGTGTACAGTCCGGCTTGGCAATGGGCTCTATTTATATATGCGGTTCGGAAGAGCAAAAACAAAAATGGCTTCCTCAAATGCAGAGGTTTGAAAAAATTGGTGCATTTGGCTTAACTGAACCCGAAGTCGGTTCAGGAGCAGCAGGAGGTTTAACGGCAACTTGCAAAAAAACTCCGGAAGGTTGGATTTTAAATGGTGAAAAAAAATGGATAGGAAATGCCACTTTTGCAGATGTAATTATTATCTGGGCAAGAGATCTTGATGATGGAGAAGTAAAAGGTTTTATTGTTGAAAAAGACAATCCGGGTTTTTCAGTGGAGAAAATCAAAGGAAAAATGGCGCTCAGAATCGTTCAAAATGGTTTAATTACGCTAAAAGATTGTTTAATCACAGAAGAAAACAGGCTTCAAAATGCCAATTCATTCAAAGACACGGCAAAAGTTCTCAGAATGACGAGAGCCGGAGTAGCGTGGATGGCGACTGGCTGCGCTAGAGGAGCGTATGAAAGTGCATTAGCATATACCAGAACACGAGAGCAGTTCGGAAAACCAATTGCTTCATTTCAAATGATTCAAGGACATTTGGTTGAAATGTTATCGAATTTGACGGCGATGCAAACCCTGGTTTTCAGACTTTCTGAAATGCAGGATGAAGGAATTTTAAAAGACGAGCACGCTTCTTTAGCAAAAGTTTTCTGTACAATGCGTACGAGAGATGTTGTTTCCAGAGCACGGGAAGTAATGGGCGGAAACGGAATTTTACTTGAATATGATGTCGCCAGATTCGTTGCTGATGCAGAGGCTATTTACTCTTATGAAGGAACAAAAGAGATCAACTCACTGATTGTTGGCAGATCAATTACTGGCTTCAGCGCATTTGTTTAAAAGTCGATGGT
The DNA here is from genome assembly GCF_003815915.1 of Chryseobacterium indoltheticum. Lineage (NCBI taxonomy): Bacteria > Pseudomonadati > Bacteroidota > Flavobacteriia > Flavobacteriales > Weeksellaceae > Chryseobacterium > Chryseobacterium indoltheticum. The sequence continues at coordinate 120,208 of NZ_CP033929.1, read as the reverse complement.
GAATTTTGAATCTTCTTCGCAAGTGAATTGAAAAATTGACAAGCGGAGCGAATTGACCATTCACCATTCACATTATTACTTCAGCAAAGCGTTATATTTTTCTTTGTTATCAATAAGCATCCAAAGATTAATTAAAAATAAAACACCGGCTATTGATATTCCCATTGGAGATTTATCCATCGTGAAAACATGAATTACAATTCCTATCATTACCGGCAAAATAACAATGGCGCCCAAAGCTCTTGTTTTTGGAAAGATAAATAATAATCCACCGACGATTTCCACCGTACCCACTAACGGCATCAGCCAGAAGATTTTGTCAAATGCTGCAAAAAGTTCCATTTGCTCGGGAGTGGGTTTTTCCATTGGCATGTAATTGAGGAACTTGTTTAATCCGGCATTGATAAACATTAACCCGAAGAGGAGACAGATGATAAATTTGATAATTTTCATGAGTAATATTTTTCATTAAAATTAAATAAAATTATAATCGGTTGATTAAAAACTAATTAATTTTTAAGAACATTAAGAAATGTATATAGATTTGTCTATTTATTTGATATATTTGTTAGATTAAAAAATAAAAACGAAACAATATGTTGAAAAATCTTAAAAAACTAAATCGTACAGATTTAAGAGAAATTCTAGGCGGCGGTGGTCCCGGAAAATGTGATATCGGGCCAATTGGTTGTCCATGCAAAATCCCAGCTGGAGATCCATGTTTAGGTGGCGGTGGTGGACCGACTGATCCGGGAGATCCCATCGGATATTGTACGTATAGCGGAACGTATATCTATTGTACGGAAACATGTCCGAATGGTACGAGCCCGCTTTGCGCATTATAAAAACTAAAAGCCTTCAATCTGAAGGCTTTCTTTATATGAAATAGTACTCATTACCAATTGCTTATCACTCATAATCAATCCATTTCCTTTAAAGTGATATTCTTAGAAATCTTGTAGCTTTTTTTCTTTTTATTGGGTTTGTCATCTTCACCCAGCAATTTCCCCCAGGGCTTTAAACCGTCTACTCTTTCAAAAATAATTTTGATAATCGCAATCGCAGGAATACATAGGAACATTCCTGAAATTCCCCAAAGGTGTTCGCCTAAAAGAATTCCAATGAAAGAAAATAGTGCGTTGATTTTCACTTTTGAACCAACTACAAAAGGCAGTACAATATTTCCGTCAATGGCATGAACGATCACGTAGCCAATTGCTACATAAACGCAGGTAGAAACAGTGCCGGTTGCAAATGCGATAAAACAAGAAATTAATAACGAAATAGCGATACCGATGTAAGGAATAACGTTTAATAATCCCGTTAAAACGCCCAGTAAAATCGCATATTTTACTCCTAAAATAGTAAGAACTATCGTAGCAAGTACAGAAACAATAATTACCTGAAGACAAAGACCTATAATGTATCTCTTCGTCATAATTCTTACTTCTGAAACGACTTCTTGCACGCTTGCTTTATGCTTTTCATTGAAAACATTGACGATAAAATTATTTAAAATCCTTCTGTAATTTAAGATGAATATGAAAAACAGAATGAAAAATACCATAAAACCTAAACTTGTAGAAAAAATTCCGAACGTAAAGCCAAGAATAATTCCTGATGAAGACAAAAGCTTGTTTAAGCCCTGATCCAAATAATCGAGTTGCTCATCAATTTTTACATTAAAAGTATGTGATACCCAGTTTTGCAGATTGTGAAAAACTAAATTAAATTGTTTGCTGAGGTGCGGAAGATCTCTGCTGAAGCTGGATAATTGCGATCCAAAGAAATAGAGCAAGCCTGTAAGAATAATCAACATTATCATTACCGAAACAATGGTAGACACAGATCTTGGGAATTTTAATTTTCGCTCCATAAAATTAGCAAGCGGTAAAAAAAGCATCGCCAACAAAAATGCCAAAAAAAACGGAGCCAAAATACTTTGCCCCAATTTGATAAGGTAACCTATCCCGATGATTGAAATCACTGCTAATGCAAGTTTCAGGAGAAATGGAAGTTTTATAAAATTCATAATTAAAAATCTGCTGTATAAAAATAATAAAACCCCACCGTTTTGAGATGAGGTTTTTAGTTTATTGTTGAAAATTTATTTTTCGATGGCCAGTTCAAGCACTTCTTTCATCCAGCTTACGTAGTTTACTTTCAGGTTTTTCAGATAGTCTTGCTTTATTTCTTCTACATCTTTTCTGTTGGCTTCGCAAAGAATTACTTCTGTAATGCCGGCTCTTGTTGCGGCGAGTAGTTTTTCTTTAATTCCGCCTACAGGAAGTACTTTTCCTCTTAGCGTAATCTCACCGGTCATCGCAAGGTGTGGTTTTACTTTTTTATTTTTGAATGAAGAAACCATAGAAGTCAGCATCGCAATTCCTGCAGAAGGTCCGTCTTTTGGTGTTGCGCCTTCTGGAACGTGAACGTGAATGTTTTTCTTTTCCAAGTCATCTTCATTGATTCCGAGGTCTTCATGCTTGGCTTTGATGTATTCCAACGCAATTGTTGCAGATTCTTTCATTACCGTTCCCAGATTTCCGGTCATCGTAAGATTTCCTTTTCCGTTGCTGGTGATACTTTCGATAAAAAGGATGTCTCCACCTACGCTTGTCCAAGCCAATCCCGTAACTACTCCGGGAACATCTGTTAATTCAGATAAACTTTTCGGTCTTGGAACGCCTAAGATTTCATCAACTTTGTCAACCGTAATTTTAGTATCATATTCTCTTACCAATGCCGTCTGCAAAGCAACCCAGCGTGCAATTGCGGCAATTCTTTTTTCTAAAGTTCTTACGCCGCTTTCTGAAGTGTGTGCTTCGATGATATGCTTAAGTTCAGGATTTCCAAGTTTGAAAGATTTTGCTGTCAAACCGTTTTCTTCCTGTTGTTTTTTGATTAAATGTCTTTTGGCAATTTCAATTTTCTCCTCCAACGTATAACCTGCAATCTGAATGACCTCCATTCTGTCTAAAAGCGGAGTTTGAATCGTTGAAAGCGAGTTTGCTGTTGCCAGAAACATTACTTTAGACAAATCATAACCCAATTCAAGGAAGTTATCGTAGAAAGAATTATTTTGTTCAGGATCAAGAACCTCAAGCAATGCCGAGCTAGGGTCGCCATGCATTCCTTTTCCTACTTTATCGATTTCATCTAAAACAATTACAGGATTAGAAGTGCCCGATTTTTTAATAGACTGAAGAATTCTTCCGGCCATTGCACCAATATATGTCTTTCTATGACCGCGGATTTCGCTCTCGTCATGAAGTCCACCCAAAGAAACACGTACATATTTTCTTCCCAAAGCATCAGCAACAGATTTTCCTAGAGATGTTTTACCAACTCCTGGAGGTCCTACCAATAATAGGATTGGGGATTTCATGTTATTTTTCAATTTTAAAACCGCCATGTGTTCTAAAATTCTTTTCTTGATATCTTCTAAACCAAAATGAGCTTTATCTAAAACTTTTTCTGCTTTTTCGATATCGAAAGTGTCTTTTGTAAAGGTTTCCCAAGGTAGATCGGTAAAGAAATCCAGATAATTTCTCTGAACATTATAATCCGGAGAATTTGGGTTTTGTCTTTGCAGTCTTCCTATTTCTTTCTGGAAGTGCTCTTCAACTTCAGGTTTCCAGTTTTTATCTTTCCCTTTTTTAAGTAAATCTTCAACGTCACTTTCTGGCCCGCCTCCCAATTCATCCTGAATGGTTCTGATTTGTTGATTCAGAAAATATTCTCTCTGCTGTTTGTCTAGATCTTTAGAGGTTTTTTGATGAATTTGGTTTCTGAGTTCCAGTTTTCGGAAGTCTTCGTGCATCATTTCGTAGCACTTTTTGGCTCTTTCCATCAGACTTTTTTCTTCCAGAAGTTTTTGTTTTTCCAGATAAGGGAAATTGGCATTTGTGCTTACAAAATTCAGTAAATCTTCGTTATTGCTGATGTTTTTTATAGCAAAGTTAGCCGCATTCGGAATATTAGGATCAAGCTCAATAATTTTTAGGGCTAAATCTTTAATGTTTTCGAGTAATGCCTCGTATTCCTCCTTGTTTTTAGCTTTGGTATCTTTTAATTTAGTTATTTCAGCCTTAAAATAAGGTTGAGATTCTAGTATTCTTTTTATTTTAAATCGATGGAATCCTTTAGTAATCGCAGTGATATTCCCTTCCGGAAGTTTAATGATTTTAATAATTTTCGCTAAAGTTCCGGTGTGATAAAGATCTTTTTCGGTAGGTTGCTCGATGTCAGAGTTTCTTTGGCTTACAATACCAATATAATCGCCATTTTGCTGTGCTTCTTCAAGCAGCTGTATTGAGGCCTTTCTTCCTGCAGTGATAGGAATAACTACATTAGGAAACATTACCATATTTCTTACCGGAAGTATTGGGAAAATGTTTTGCTCAGAGCTTTTCTCATGATCCATATTCAAGTCTGAAAGGTTGATTTCTTCGGCTACAATATTAAAGCCGTCGCCAAGAATATCATCAAAATTTATATCTTCAAATTCTGTCATAATAAATCGAATGACAAATTGTCATCTTCAGTTTAAGTCGTTACAATGATAATTTACAATATGCTTAGAGAAAGCAATATGTATGAACTGTGTATAAAGTTGACAATATTAATGCCATTTGTTAATCATCAAAAAATACGGTCAAAATTTCCATTTTAAGAGTATTTAAATTTTAAAAATTAAAAAAACGACTTATATTTCTGTAATTTCTTAAAAATGTGTATTTTCGCACACTGATATAAAAACTATATTTATAAAATGGCAATTTTAGGACAGATTAGGAGTAGACCTTGGCTTTTGATGGGAATGATCGCATTGGCGCTTTTAGCGTTTTTGGTAAACCCGGAAAGCCTTGATAAGGTTTTTGGTAAAAACCCTGATGTTTTAGGAAAAGTAAATGGTGAGAAAATTACTCGTGAAGAATTTAATGACCAGCTTTTCGTATTACAGCAGCAAGCGGATCAACAAGGGCAGCCGAAAAACGGTCTAGAAGAGCAGGCTTGGCAATTATTGGTACAATCGAAGCTGGTAAAACAGCAATTTGAAAAAATGGGCTTTGAAATGACAGATGATCTGTTTTGGAATCAGCTGCAGTTTGATCAAATGTTTGCGCAAAACCAACAGCTTTATGACGAAAAAGGGAATTTCAAGCTTCAGGAATTAAAAAAAGAAATTGAAACCTTACAGAATACAAACCCTGAAGGATACAACCAATGGTTGAAGACTAGAAAAACCATTGAGTACAGAATTATGGCAAGACAGGTATTCACCAATGTTTCTGCCGGAATCACCACAGGTAAAAAAGAAGCTGAAGAATTGATGAAAGAAAGAGATCAGCTTGCTGATATCGATTTTGTAAAAGTAGATTACGCATCATATCTTCAGAAAAATAAAATCAAAGTTACGACTGAAGATTTAGCAAATTATATCAAAGCGCATCCGGTACAGTTTAAAACTGAGCCAAGCAGAAATTTAGGAATTGCATTTTTCCCTTCTCAGCCAAGTCCGGCGGATGAAGCTGCAGTGCAAAAAGAAATTACTAAAATATTCTCAGGCGGTACTGATGCTAGTGATGGAAAAGAAAACTTCCAAAACACAACAAATGATTCTATGTTTGTAATGGCAAATTCAGATATGCCTTACAATAATGCTTATGTTCAGGCAAATCAAATGCCTCAAGCATTACAGGGAAAAATTGAAACTGCTGCAATCGGGCAGGTTTTCGGTCCTTACAAAGAGCAGAATCTTTATGTATTATCTAAATTAATTGATAAAAAACCTTCAGATTCTACATTGTCAAATCATATCTTGATCGCTTACAAAGGTGCTGAAAGATCTACGGCAACCAGAACTAAAGAAGAAGCAAAGAAAATTGCTGACAGCTTACTATCTGTCATTAAAGGTAATCCTGCAAAATTCGCTGAAGGCCTTAAACTTTCTGATGAGCCAGGTGCTGTTGAAAGAAAAGGTAGTGTGGGCTGGACGACTCCTCAAAGTCAGTTTGCTCCAGGATACTTGGCGTTTTTAGCAAATAATCCTAAAGGTTCTACAGGTCTGGCTGAGACTGAATTTGGTTATCATATCATCAATATTGATGATAAAAAAGCCGGAACGATGGGTTACAAAGTTGCTCATATCGTAAAAACAATCAAGCCTTCTGAAGCTACAGAAGCTGAGGTTGATAAAAAAGCAAGAAGATTTATCCAGCAAATTCAAGGGAAATCATTCAATGATTTTGTAAATATTGCTAAAAAATCAAACTATCAATATTCAAATGCTAAATCAGCAAAAAGATTTGACGGTCAGCTTCAAGGTTTAGGAACTGATAAAGACGGTGAAATCATCGCATGGGCTTTTGATAAGAAAAGAGAGAAAGGTGATACAGAGTTTTTCACTGTAGAAGGTACAGGAGATAAAGTAGTTGTTTACTTGAATGGAAAACAAAAAAAAGGTCTTGCTGATCCTGAATCTGTAAGAGATCAGATCGAAACAGTAGTTCAGAATAAATTGGCTGCAAAACAAATTTCTGATAAAATCGGAAAAGCAGGAAGTCTGGATCAGGTTGCTGCAAAATTTGCAACAACAAAACAGTCTGCGCAGGTTAATATGCTTAATCCTTCTGTAGCAGGAGCGATGGAACCTAAAGTTGCAGGTGCTGCGTTTGGTATTGCAAAAGGAAAAGTTTCAAACCCGATCGAAGGTGGTACCGGAGTTTATGTAATCGTTAAAAAGAGTGAAACGATCAATAAGCAACCTGGCGACATAAAACAATTTACAGAGTCTGTTACTCAGAGAAATGCAGGAATGTTTGGTCAGTCTTGGTTAAAGAGCTTACAAGACAATGCAGATATCGATGATTATAGAATTGAGATCTGGGGTAAACTTGGAAATCAACAGTAACATCCTGATTTAAAAAATAAAAAAGCGCCAAAATTATTTTGGCGCTTTTTTTGTATTTGACCCACTGCATTAGAGAGAAACATTAATTTAAAATGTGCTATATTTGCTACATTAGAAAAAATTTAACAAGTGAAATTCAGTAAAGAATTAAAGGCTGGTTTAATCGCACTTTTAGCCATTGTTGGCTTTGTGATTTTATTTCAGTTTATGAAAGGCAGAAGCCTTTTTACTACCGACAATATATTTTACGCAAAATATGATAATGTGGAAGGACTTACACAGTCTTCTCCGGTTTCCATTAATGGTCTCAAAGTAGGGCAGGTTGATAAAATCATCCCTCAGACAGGAAAAGATGGTAAATTGCACTTTGTTGTAAAAATCACCGTAGATGATAATTTTGAATTTTCAAAAAATTCAAATCTTGAGATTTTTGAACCTAGCTTAATGGGCGGTAAAGAAATGAGAGTCAATCTTTTTTACGGTGGTCCTACTGCAAAAGATGGTGATACTTTGAAAGGTGCATTCAAATTAGGAATGATGAACAGTCTTTCATCTCAGGTTGGTCCTGTGAAAGACCAGTTGCAGACTGTTTTGCATAGAGTAGATTCTTTGATGGCAAATGCCAATCAGGTGATGAATGCTCAAAACAGAGAAGAAATAAAAGTATTGCTTCATAATCTAAACAGAACCGTTGGTGCATTAGAAAATACAGCCGGAAGTGTAAACAGATTGGTTGGAAACAACGATCCTAAACTTCAGAAAGTTCTTGACGAAGCAAGTTTAACAATGCAAAGCGGTAAGACAACTTTAGACAAATACGGAAATCTTGCAGAAAGCATTGATACTAAACAATTGAATCAAACAATTGCCAACTTGGATCAAACTGTTGGAAAATTAAACGGTGTGATTTCAGGTATTGACAGAGGTGAAGGTAGCCTAGGGAAGATCATGAAAGATGATCAGTTGTACAACAATCTGAATTCTGCATCTACCAATCTGAATTCTTTGATTGAAGATATGAAGGCTAATCCTAAGAGATATATCAATTTCTCAGTTTTTGGTAAGAACAGTAAAGACTAAACCTCTACACTATGCAGTATCTTGATAATGTATTTTTCCTGATTTTACTTATTGCTGGTTTTGGGCTTTTCGGAAAAAGTCTTTATAAAATCTACAGAAACATCAGATTAGGAAGAGAAATAAACCGAAGTGACAGAAAAGCTGAGCGATGGGAAACTATGGCAAGAGTCGCAATGGGACAGAGCAGAATGGTAAAAAGACCTATTGCGGGCATTTTACACCTTTTTGTATATGTTGGTTTCGTAATTATTAATATTGAATTAATAGAAATTATTGTTGACGGGATCTTTGGAACTCATCGGTTCTTAGCAACAATTTTCGGACATACTTTCTATAATTTTTTCACAGCAACATTAGAAATTCTGGCCATTTTGGTGATCATTGGTGTTGTATTGTTTTTTATTAGAAGAAATTTCTACGGAGTTAAGCGATTAACGATGAAAGAGCTTTTCGGATGGCCAAAAAATGATGCCAACTGGATTTTGATTATTGAGTTTGCTTTAATGGTCGCTTTCTTCACAATGAATTCTTCCGACTTCATTTTACAGCAAAGAGGAGTTTTGGCAGCGCATGGAAGTTTTCCAATTAGTGAAATGACTTTAGTACCATTTTTAGAAATATTCAGCTTTGATACTGTTTTTCTAGAAATCGTTGAAAGAGGAGCTTGGTGGTTTCACTTTATAGGGATTTTGTTCTTTATGAATTACCTTTATTATTCTAAACATTTACATATTATCCTTGCTTTTCCGAGTACCTGGTACGCCAATCTCGATTTGTACGGAAAATTCAATAATCTTGAATCTGTTACCAAAGAAATAAAATTGATGATGGATCCTAATGCAGATCCTTACGCAGCTCCGGCTGAAGGTGCTGAAGAAGCTCCGTCGAAATTTGGTGCGGAAGATGTTTTTGATTTGAATCAGGTTCAGTTATTAAATGCCTATTCTTGTACTGAATGTGGAAGATGTACTTCTGTGTGCCCTGCAAATATTACAGGCAAAAAACTGTCTCCGAGATTGATTTTAATGAAGACCAGAGACCGTTTGGAAGAAGTGGGAAGAAACATCGACAAAAACGGGAAGTTTGAAGATGATGGTAAAAAGTTGTTGAACGATTACATCACAAAAGAAGAACTTTGGGCTTGTACTACTTGCAATGCATGTACTGAGGCTTGTCCGGTGCTTTTAGATCCACTTTCTATTATTTTCGAAATGAGAAGATTCTTGGTGATGGAGCAATCTGCAGCGCCACAGGAATTAAATCTGATGATGACCAATGTAGAAAACAATGCCGCTCCTTGGCAATACAATCAGGCTGACCGTCTGAACTGGGCAAAAGACTAATTAATCTAATAATGTAAAAATGTAACGAGGTAACAATCATTGGTAAACTGTTACACTGTTATATTGATAAATTTGAAACTGATATGGATTTCAATATAAAAACAATGGCGGAATACGCAATGGAAGGCAAATCTCCGGAAGTTCTCTTCTGGGTAGGTTGCGCTGGAAGTTTCGATGACAGAGCCAAAAAGATAACTAAAGCGTTCTGCAAAATTTTAAATAAAATAGGTGTAGAATTCGCTGTTTTAGGACAGGAAGAAAGCTGTACCGGTGATCCTGCTAAACGTGCCGGAAATGAATTTGTTTTCCAGATGATGGCAATGACGAACATTGAAGTTCTGAATGCTTATGAAGTAAAAAAAATCGTTACGGCTTGTCCGCACTGTTTCAATACGCTTAAAAATGAATATCCTAATTTAGGTGGAAACTATGAAGTTATTCATCACACACAGTTCTTAAAAGAGTTGATGAATGAAGGCAGACTGAAGATTGAAGGCGGAAGTTTTAAAGGAAAAAAAATCACATTCCACGATCCTTGTTATTTGGGTAGAGCCAATAATGAGTATGAAGCTCCGAGAATGCTTTTAGAAAAGTTGGATGCCGAATTAGTTGAAATGAAACGTTGCAAAACCAATGGTCTTTGCTGCGGTGCAGGTGGAGCACAGATGTTTAAAGAACCTGAAAAAGGGAAAAAAGATATCAATGTAGAAAGAACAGAAGAAGCGCTTTCTTTCGAGCCGAAGATCATTGCTACAGGTTGCCCGTTCTGTAATACCATGTTGACTGATGGTGTGAAACATTTTAATAAAAATAACGAAGTTGAAGTAAAAGATATCGTAGAACTTTTGGCTGAAGCTGAAGATTTGTAAATATATATTTCCAGAAAGGATAAATCTTGCGTTATGAAATTAAAATGGGGTTTATCCTTTCTTTTTTTTATTATAGGTTTAAGTTTTCTTACTTTTTCCTGCTATCAGAATAGGGTTTACGATTGGGATATGCCTGGATATTTAGGCAGCGTTTATTCCTGGGAATTTCCAGATGATGCAAAAAAAGTACAGGAAAAGGTGTATTCTGATATTGAAAAAGAGGCATCAAAAGCAGAATTTAATGACATCCTGCATTATAATCATGCTAACGAAGTTTTCTACGCAGATTATAAAGCCTTTGGCGAGCAATTGCCTTATTATAAGATTAAAATAGGTTTTAATGCCGCAGTATATGCGTTGTATAAACTAGGGTTTACGGGACCTCACTCGGTTCTTTTAGTCAATATTTTCTCCTACTTTATTTGTGGGTTATTGATGTTTTACGTTTTAAGGCTTTTATTTCCACAAAACTATTTTATTGCACCTTTACTTTCCCTTTTTGTTTTCTGGTTTCCTCCGGTAAGAGACATGGCTCAAAATCCGACACCGGATATGTTCGTTTTTGTCTTTCTAATGCTTTTTATCATTAGTCTGCTGCAAAAAAAATCTGAATTACTACAATTTATTTTCCTTCTTTGCTGTGTTTTGATCAGACCAGATTATGTGCTGTTTGCAATGAGCTATCTTTTTGTAGTTTTCGTTTTTCAATATTTCAAAGAAAATAAACAGATTAATTATAGTTTAATTCTTCAAGGATTTTCCATTGCTGTTATTTATATTGCGATCATTAAATATTACAATTATCCGGGCTGGAAAGACCTTTTCTATGACAGTTTCTTTTACAGAAGACCAGTAATTTCAGCTGAAAAAGCAGAGTTTACCTTTCAGAAGTACTTTGATTTTCTACTATTTAAATTGATCAACTTTAAAAGAATAACTTTGGCTTCAGTGATTTTAGTGGCATCAACTTTCTATTTTTCAAAAGATTGGTGGATCCGGATCTTGTCTTTACTGTTCTTTATCAATATTTATATCAAGTTTGTATTTTTCCCGGACAGTGCCAATTTGAGATTCTTTTTAGGCTTTGTGCTTCTTCTTTTTATTGTATTTCTGTATGCATTGAGCAAAAAATACAATGGTTTCCAACTCAGGAAAAATGCGTAATTTTACTCTTTAAATTTATTCAGAATGAAAATTGAAGAATCTAATATTGTTGAAGCAAACGATTACAGAGTTATTATATATCCCGCATCAAGACCTTTCACTACAAAAGAAGCCAAAGTAATTACAGAGAAATTATACGATTTCTTGGCAGGCTGGGCAGCCCACGGAAAACCGCTTTCGTCATCTTTTAAAATTGAAAAAAATCAGTTTATCGTTATCTGTGTAGACGAAGAAAAAGAAATGGCTTCAGGATGCAGCATCGATGCTTTAGGCAAAATAATGAGAGAGATCGATGAAGAATACCAGTTGGGATTATTCGACAGAATGAAAGCCAGCTTCGTAGAAAACGGAGAAGTAAAAACCTTAAAGCTTATCGATTTTAAAAACAAAATCAGAAGCGGAGAACTTTCAAAAGACATCGAAGTTTTTGATTTCTCAAAAAACACGTATTTAGAATTTTTAGGAAACTTTTTATTGCCTTTCAGCAAAAGTTGGGCAGTTACGATAAAATAATTCCTTAATGAAATAATGAAAATTCCTCTTGGTTTCTGATTCATAGAAACTGATGAGGAATTTTTTGAATACGCACTTCTATGCCAAAAATTCTATTCTTAACCACTGCACATAATTTTGATGATGACAGAATCTTTTTTCATCAGGCAAAAGAATTGGTTATAAATAATTTTGACGTTAAGATTTGTAGTTTAACAAGCTATTTTAAAGGGGAAATTGATGGTATTGAGATTGAGTCTTTTGATATTTTAAACGAATCTGTACAGACAAAAATTCAGAAATTTACGGAAGTCTGCAATTCTTTTCAGCCGGATTGTATCATTTGTTCTGAACCGATTGCCGTAATTGCGGCTAAAAAATTCAGTAAAACGAAAAAAGTAAGTATCGTTTACGATATCACAGAATGGTATCCTGCAATGTCGATGCTTCAGAATTACAATTTTCTGATGAAATGGGTTCATGGATTCAAATTTTTTCTGATTCAGCTGTACGCTGGTTTTTTAAGTACTTATTTTATCTTTGGTGAAGAAACTAAAAAGTTTCCATTGGCTTATTTTTTTCCTTTTAAAAAGAAAATCATCCTGCCGTATTATCCTCACGAACGATTCGTTTCTGAAAACATTAAGGAATTAAAGCCAAATGAAATAACGCTTTGTTACACAGGCGCAATTTCAGAAGATAAAGGAATCGGAAATTTTTTCAATGCAGTTGAAGAACTTCATAAAAGAAATCCTCAGTTAAATATCAAAATTTTGATTGTTGGTTCTACGAGAAAAATAGAGGACGAAATTTATTTCTCGGATATTCTTGCCCAATCTTCAGTCAAAAATATCGAAATCAGAAAACCGACTTCTTTCGAAGAATTTACAAAAGCTTTTGCTGATGCTGATATTTGTTTTGACTTAAGGAATTTTAATTTTGAAAATCATCATTCGCTGCCTATTAAACTTTTCTATTATATCGGAGCGGGAAAACCCATTATCTATTCAGATTTAAAAGGAATCAGAAAGCATATTGATGTTTCTGATTTTGGATATTTGGTGAATCCAAATTATTCTAAAAAGATTGCAGATTATATTGAAGCTTATCTTAACGAACCAAAACTTTATCATCTTCATGCAGCCAATGCCAGAAAAGAGTTTATGCAAAATTACAATTGGAATGTCATCAAGAATTCTTTTGTTAACTTTATCAAAAATTCTTTACCAAAAAACAATCCATGAAGCAGCTTAAAGTTGTTCAGACTTTTATTTCGAGGTTCTTAATTTTGATTTTGAGCTTTGGTCTGGTCATCTTTTCTACCAACATGTGGGGAAGTGAAGGAAAAGGCACGATCTCAATTGTCATTGCCAATGTAGCTCTGGTAAGTTTTTTTAGCAGTATTTTTTCCGGAAGCAGCACATCTTATTTCGCAAGAAAATTTAAGGTAGAGCAGGTTCTGGTTTACTCTTATCTCTGGTCGCTCATTGTAGGAACTGCGGTTCCTTTGATATTCAGTTTTGCGGCCATTCAGAATGAGTTTCTATATTATTTGATTGGTATTTCTGTTTTTTCATCACTTTTATCAACCAATATTAGTCTGTTTATTGGGACGCAGAATATTCGGTTTTTCAATATTTATACTGTTTTACAGCAGTTTTTTCATGTTTTATTTATCGCAATTTTGATTTATATAGTTAAGCTGAAAGATGTTTCGGTTTACTTTTTAGCTCAGATTTTCTGCTTAGCATTTCTGTTTTTGACGAGTCTTATTCTAATCCTGAAGAAATGTAAATTTTCAGAATTTTCATTTTCAAAATTTGTATTCATCAATATGTTCGAATACGGTTGGAAAACTCAGTTGAGTGCATTCATTCAGTTTTTAAACTATAGGCTTTCTTTTTATTTTTTAGAATACTTTGAAGGAATTGCTGTTGTCGGAATCTTTTCTATCGGAATCACATTTTCAGAAGCAATATGGACGATCACAAGAAGTATTGCGGTCGTTCTCTATTCTGATGTTGTAAACAGTGAGAATAGGGAAGAATCTATTGTTAAAACCAAGTCTTCGTTAAAACTTTCATTCACATTAATGCTTGTTTTTGTCTTAGGAATTCTGATTATTCCGGACTTTGTGTATCCTTTTATTTTTGGAAAAGAATTTAATGAAACCAAACTCATTATGCTTTTATTAGCTCCTGGAATTTTAGCAATTGCAGTAAGCGATATGATCGGTTATTATTTTTCAGGAATTAAAGAGTTGAAAATATTAAATATAAAATCGATTGTAGGATTATTTATAACGGTTATTTTTTCATTTTTTGCTATTCCAAAATGGGGAATTTGGGGAGCTTGTTTTGTAACGACCTTATCTTACGTAGTTTCTGCAACGATATTATTCTGGAAATTTTATCAGTCTACCGAATTTAAAATAAAAGATTACATCATTTCTAAAGATGAAATTAATACGTTGATTAAAACTTTTTCTAAAAAAGGTCATTGATGTTTTCTTGGTTAGAATTAATGTAACGTACTAAAATCAAATCCTTATTTTTACCAATCGAAAAAGTTTTAAAATATGTGCGGCATCTGCGGTTATTATTCATTCAGGAAAGAAATTTCGTCTAAAAATATTTTAGAGATGAATAATGCAATTCGTCACCGCGGGCCGGATGATGAAGGTTTCTGGATTTCTGATGGTTTTTATGGTAAATCTTTCTCTGGAAAAGATTCAATACAAAAAATTAAAGAAACTTTTCCTGTTTTAAATGAATTTTCTTCAAAAATTGCTTTAGGTTTTCGCAGACTTTCCATTTTAGATTTATCTGAAAAAGGTCATCAACCGATGCTTTCAGATAATGATAAAATTACGATTACATTCAATGGAGAGATTTATAATTTTAAAAAACTCCGCAAAGAGCTTGAAATTTTAGGTTATCATTTTAAAAGCAATTCAGATACAGAAGTTATTTTAAAATCGTACGAAGAGTGGGGAACGGAAATGTTTTCCCGATTTGACGGTATGTTTGCCATTGCTTTAGTCGATTTAGAAAAACAAAAGTTGATTCTTGGAAGAGATAGAGTAGGTTTAAAGCCTTTGTTTTATTTTAAAAATGAAAATGTTTTAGTTTGGGCTTCCGAAATAAAATCTATTCTGAAAAATGAATACATCAAGCCAGAAATCAATTGGAATGGAGTTTACACTAATTTTCTTTTTCAAACCACGTTAGCGCCGGAGACGTGTTTTCAAAATATATTTTCATTAGATCCTGCTTCTTTCTTAGTTTTAGATTTAAATGATTTCTCAATATCAAAACAACTTTATTGGAATTTTCCGACTAAAAAAATAGAAAATATTACGGCAGAAGAAGCGGCTGCAAAAGTAGATGGTTTACTTGCTGAAAGTATTAAAGAACAGCTTTTTGCTGACGTTCCGGTCACAAGTATGATGAGTGGCGGAATAGATTCAACCTTGATTACTGCGAAAGCTAAACCATTCAAAAGTGACATCAACGCATTTACCATTTCTTATCAATTTTCGGAAAGCGAAGTGAAAAATGCTTCTTTAATGGCTGAAAAAATTGATATTCAGCATGATGTGAAAAAAGTTTCTGATGAAGAGATTTTAAACCAATTAAAAGAAAATGTTCAGCATTTTGAAGAACCATACAGCAGTCTTGAAGTCCTGATGAACGCTGCAGAATTTGCAAAGAATAAAGGATTTAAAGTTGTCTTAAGCGGAAATGGAGCCGATGAGCTTTTTGCGGGATATTCTCATTCTATAAAGCTTAATAAATGGCTTTCGATGAGAAAGTTTAATGCGGTCCGCCATTTTATTTTTACCAATGATGATTTTTCAAGAAAAGTAAAAAATTATTTTTCTCAGGACGATATGCTTGATTTTTTCAGACAAAGTCAGGTTGGTATGAAACCTTTTGAGGCTAAAAGCATTTTTTCTGATGTTGTTTTTAATACAATTAAAACGAATTTAAAAGATAAAAAATTATCTGAAACCAAAGATTATCAAGGTCTTTTTGAGTATGATATGAAATATTCACTTTCTTCACACCATGTTTTCAGAGATGATTTGAGTGCAATGAAATATGGTGTTGAATTTCGTTATCCTTATTTGAGCAACGATTTGATTGATTATGTTTCCTCTTTACCTGAGAAATTACGATACAACGGAATTAAGAATAAACCACTTTTAAGGAAAGTTGCAGACCAATATCTTCCTGCAGAAATTCTGAAAATGCCAAAGCGTGGATTTTCTTTTCCACTTGCTCATTTTATTAAAACCGAGCCGAAAGTAAGAGAATTTATTCTTGAAAATCTGAATAGCTTAAAAAAGAGAAATTTCTTCAAGCCAGAAATTATTGATCAATGGTGGAACAATGAAAAAAACGAGTACGATTGTGTGAAAATCTGGCAATTGGTGACTTTTGAGCTTTGGTATCAGAAATATTTTGAAAATCAATAAACTTATTTTTCATTAATATTTTATCTTTGTAAGAATGAAGAAAATATTTCTTGTTTTAACGCTTATCAGTCTCACTCTTCTCAGTTGCGGAAGTGATGAAGATTCTCTGCAGAAAATAGATCAGCTTTTAAGTATTTATATCAAAGATTCATCAGGAAATGACCTCTTGAAACCGACAGAAATAGGTTCTTATACCGGGGTTTCTTTTATTGATGAACTGGCAGAAAAAGATAATGTGAATGTAAGCTATAATCGTAAGATGCTTGCTGATTCCACTTACTATCTGGAGTATCTTGCAGGAGCAACAAGACAGTTTGTAGAAGATGATTCGGATGGAAATAAAATTTATAGATCTGAAATTCAGGTTTCTTTGACCAAGAAGATATCCGAAACGCAGAATGCTCCTGTAGTTGAAGATAAGCTCGAAATATTTTATCGTTCGTCACCAACTGTTTTTGAAGTTTCGAGAGTACTTTATAACAACCAATTGGTGTTTACAAAAGTTCCCGACCAGCCAAATGTGGCAACAGTCATAAAATAATCTTAAATTTGCATAATTGCGGGATGTGTGATGCAGGATGATGGAAGTTATCAAAAAGCTTCTTCATCAAATTTAGCATTAAACACCCATCATCAAACACCCAACAACTAACTTATGTTACAGGTTAATTTTTTGCGCGACAATAAAGAACGCGTTTTAGAAGGTCTTAAGAAAAGACAATTCAAGAATCTTGAATTGGTAGACGAGGCTATCGTTACCGATGAAGAAAGAAAAAAAATTCAGTTTGAATTAGATTCTCAACTTTCAGAGATCAATAAAATCTCCAAAGAAATTGGTATTTTAATGAAAGAAGGAAAAAGAGAAGAAGCTGAAGCATCCAAATCTAAAACAGCACAGTTCAAAGAGTCGAGTAAAGAATTACAGTTACAGCTTGAAGGCATTGAGAAATCTTTGCTTACTATTTTGTATCAGATTCCAAACGTTCCTTACGAATTGGTAAAGGCTGGTGTTTCTGCAGATGATAACGAAATTAT
The DNA here is from genome assembly GCF_003815915.1 of Chryseobacterium indoltheticum. Lineage (NCBI taxonomy): Bacteria > Pseudomonadati > Bacteroidota > Flavobacteriia > Flavobacteriales > Weeksellaceae > Chryseobacterium > Chryseobacterium indoltheticum. The sequence continues at coordinate 102,829 of NZ_CP033929.1, read as the reverse complement.
TTATCAGTCTCATGATGTGGAAGGTTTAGGAGAAGGTGCGATTCCTCACTGGGAACTGGCAAAAAAATACAACCTGATCGATTTTGAATTGGGAGTAAAAATCGCCGGAGCCGGTTTTCCTGTGTATTTTGGGAAAGGAGCGAGGCTTCAGAGAGCTTTGGTTCAATATTTCTTAGATAAAAATACGGATGCAGGTTATCTTGAAGTTAATCCTCCGCATGTTGTGAATGAAGCTTCAGGTTACGGAACTGGGCAATTGCCGGATAAAGAAGGGCAGATGTATTACATCAATGCAGATGATTTATATCTGATTCCAACAGCGGAAGTTCCGGTGACGAATTTATACCGTGATGTTTTGTTGGACGAAAAAGATCTTCCAATTAAAAACACAGCATTTTCACAATGCTACAGAAGGGAAGCGGGAAGTTACGGAGCTCACGTAAGAGGTTTGAACCGTCTTCACCAATTTGAAAAAGTAGAAATTGTAAGATTAGAGAAACCTGAGAATTCTTATGCTGTTTTGGAAGAAATGGTAGAACATATCAAGTCTATTTTAGAAGATCTTGAGTTGCCATACAGAGTATTAAGACTTTGTGGTGGTGATACAGGTTTTGCCGCTGCAATGACTTATGATTTTGAAGTTTGGAGTGCCGCTCAGGAAAAATGGTTGGAAGTAAGTTCAGTTTCTAATTTTGAAACTTTCCAGGCAAACCGATTGAAGTGTCGTTACAAAGCAGACGGAAAATCTCAGTTAGTGCATACGTTAAATGGTTCTGCAATGGCTTTGCCAAGAATTATGGCAGCTTTGCTTGAAAATAATCAGACAGCAGAAGGAATTAAACTTCCTAAGAAAATCGCTGAATATGCGAGATTTGAATTGATTAATTAAAATTTAGAATTTATTTTATATAATGAAACCACCGAATTTCGGTGGCTTTTTTTTGGTGAAATGTATGTTGTTGATTTTCAATATTAATTCTTTTTTTATTGAAAAAAATAAGTACTTTAGTCACAAATTTTTAAATGATGAAATACAAATTTTTATTTTTTACCTTAATGGTAATGATTCTTAATTCATGTGGCGGAAGTGATTCTGATGATTCTACATTTATCAATGTTTCAAATCCTATTCCTTCGACACCTCCAAAAACAATCAGTTTACGTACAACAACAGAAATATTTCCAACGACGGCAATATTCAGAGGTAATATTGTACAACAAGATGGACAAGGTGAAACACCTGGTTTTGTGTATGCAACGACACCCAACCCTACAGTTATCAACAATGCTTCTGTGACAACTATCGCACAAGGTCCTACAAACTTTGAGGTAAAGTCTGGAACGTTACAACCAAATACAACATATTATGTGAGAGGGTTCATAAAAACAGGTGAAGGTATTTATACATACACTGCGGAAACAAGTTTTAAAACAACTGGTTATTTCGGACCAGGTGGAGGATACGTAGGTTACGACAAAGGAGAAATCACTGATGGTTGGAGATATATGGAAATTCACCCTCAAGGTGCTTATTATGGAACGTCTGCACAAGGGGCAAGATGGGGAGATCTTAATTTGTTTATTTCTGGAACTTATCCTGATTTTGGTAAAGGTCTGGAGAATTCAATAATAATTGCTGCTAATAATCCGGGAGTTAACTGTGCTGCAAAAGTTTGTTTAGATCTTGTAAGAAATGGAATGTCTGATTGGTATTTACCATCAAGTCAGGAATTACTTATCCTTTCACAAGAGCTTAAAAAAGCTAATATATCAATAAATGGTTATGGTAGCGGTTGGACATCTACTCAGAAATCTGATATTTCGGCATTTGATGTAAAATACGAACTATCTGGTAATATTCAAATTTCTGATTTGGTAAAGTCAAGTGATATGAAAGTTTATCCAGCTAGGAGATATTAAATTTGATTGATGATTTTTAATAAATATAAAAGCTGTCTAATATGGGTAGCTTTTATTCTATACGATTGAATTAATTTTTATATGCGTGACGTTGAAAATTTATACTGGTAACTTTAATAAAGCAGATGCATGCTATTTTTAAATGAGAAGTATAATTTTATTATCCTTCCCTTTCTACTTCAACGTCCAAGCTACAAAATTATTCATCACTTCTTCCCAATGTGGTTTTTCGTGATTGACTTTTCCGTTTTCCACTTTAAAGAAATTGTGTTTGAAATTTAAATATCTTTTCAGTGTAAGGTTGTTGTTGTTTTCTCTGATGAAATAAAGCGGAACGATGTCGTTTAAATCACTTGCAATATCATGAGTTCCGTAGGCTAAATAAATTGGTTTTTTTGAATTGTAACCAATCGTTTAATAAAGGTACTGAGAAAGATTTCCAGGCAAGAAGTTCTGGTCTTTGTGCTAACTTTTTTGGGTTGTACGCATCTCTGAACATTTGATATTCCTCTTCAATTCCTTTATTGGCCTCTTCCCAAGAGATTTGTTTTTTTTCTGCATTTTTTCGATACGCTCTGATGCTCTGATCAATTCTTCCAAATGGATTTGCTGAAAATAATCCCAGTTTAGAAACATTTTTATTAGCAACCGCAACTTTAGTCGCAACTTTCGAACCTTGAGAAGAACCCGCAACAATTAATTGCGAATGGTCTACCCATTTTGCTTATTTAAAAATTTGAGAACTTTTTGAGCGCGATTTGCGTAATTTTCTAAATAATCTGCTTTTTGGAACTCTAAAGTGGGCTGATTTTCATTTTTAGAATTACCATAATACCAATAAGATTCATTAATATCTTTTTTCGTCAGTTATTAAAGGTGTTTTAGGCATTGAAATGATAACCAAGTGATAATTTTTTACAATATTGGCAATGTCAAAATTGGTAATTCCGCCTCCAATTAGCCAAAGTCCTTCTTCTTTCGAATTGACATACATTGGATAGGGTAAAGACCCTTGGCACCATAAGAATACCGGTTTTTTATGATCTAATTTTGTGTCATAGACAATAATTCTATAGGATCATTTTTATCTGAAATCTCGAAAGCTATAGATTGATTATTAATTATTTTTCCTTGTTGAGAGAGAAAAAAATGAGACAGAATTATAAATAAAAAACTAAATGTATGTTTCATAATGATTAATTAATGACACGTTACCGCATTATGTTTATGATTAGGATCTGTATTGTGACAATTCACATCATGTTCCGGAGAAACTTTCATTGCTTCCGATGGCGGAGAGATGTAAGGGATTCCAAGTTCAAGGCCTCGTAGAATAAACAATCCACCAAGGATAATCATTACAACAGGAATTGCTTTTAAAATTTTAGTTCTAAATGCCTGATTCATCAGATTTCCGACTAAGACGACAGTAAACATAAATGGAAGTGTACCCAATCCAAATAATGCCATAAAAGAAGCGCCCTGCCAAATTCCGCCACTTGCAAGACTTGCCGTTAAAGCCATATAGACCATTCCGCATGGTAAAAATCCATTCAGAATACCTGTGGTGAATCTTGAGCGGTAATCTGCTTTCTGAAGCAGTTTTCCAAGGTTTGATTTAACTTTAAAAAGAAATTTGGAAATAAAAGGAATTTTTGAAGCAAAATCTTTTCCACCAAATGAAAATAATGCCATGATGATCAGCAAAACCCCCACTCCGATGGTAAGATATTGCTGAAAGCCTGCCATCTCAAATCCCTGACCTACAATTCCCAGAATTGCACCTAAAAAAGCATAAGTGACAATTCTCCCGAACTGATACGTGAGATTTTGAAGATAGTAATTCGTAGCCTGCTTTTTGGTTAAACCCATTGATAACGCTATGGGACCGCACATTCCGATACAGTGAAAACCGGATGCGAAGCCTAAACCAATTGCAGATATGATCAATGCTATTTCCATATCACGTCATAATCGAGTCTGTAGTCGATTTTATCTTTTATCCAATGGAGTCTTAAAGTATAATTACCATTTTTCAAAACCGAAGCAGGAATAACGAATGCCCGATTTGCATCTAGCTTAACCGTCTTTTTAACATCCAGATTTTGATCATCAGATCTGTTTAAGACAAAACTTACCACAGAATTTGAGTTGTCGATACCTTCTGGAAAGGTCAATTTAATTCCTTCAGCGGATTGAGAATACGCCGGTTTTTCTTCAAGTAAGTCTGCTCTTTTCTTAGCATCAATTACAGACTGGTAAAGAAGTTCTTCTTCATAATATTTGTCGGTCACCATTTCAGAGTTTTTCTGTCCGTTTGGAAAAAGAAAAATCATTGATAAAATAAATATAATAAATGAGGCTAGAGCTAAAAAAATACCGTGTCCCCAAGTGAAATTTTTCATAATTTAAAATTTAAAACTGTAATTTAAAAGGTCCTTCGAAATACGTTTGATAAGAATCGATCAATTTTCCTTTCATATCATAAACGCCGATAGTGATGTTTTGTTTAGACAGATTCATTTCCGATTCCGGAAAGCTGATGTTGATCGTCCCTTTAGAAATCTTGTCACGTTCTACAGTAATTTTGCTCGATGCGCTGTACCCTACTTCTGCATGAGCAGGCTCGATTACTTTGATCGTAACAATTTTTTTGTCGTTTGTTTTATTAAGGAAAGTATAGTTGTATGTATTGAGTATTTTCCCGTCTTTTACAAAGAAGGTACTTCCCGCAGGTTTAATGAATTTTGCTTCCATCTCGCCACGACTTGAGAGTAAATATCCTAAAAATCCTACCAATAAGACCAAAACGACTGCAAAGCCTTTCATTCTTCCGGTAAATTTGTACGGAGCGCCGGTTTCTATTTCCTTTTCAGATGCATAACGCACCAAACCCTTCGGTAAACCAACTTTTTCCATCACTTCGTCACAAGCATCGATACATGCCGTACAGTTTACACATTCCAGCTGTTGCCCGTCTCTGATATCAATTCCGGTAGGGCAAACTACCACACACTGATAACAATCGATGCAATCTCCTTTTCCTGCTGCTTTTCGGTCTTCACCTTTTCTCCATTTAGAACGGTTTTCACCTCTTTTATAATCGTAAAATACATTGATGGTTTCCTTGTCAATTAAAACACCCTGTAATCTTCCGTAGGGACAAACCAGTGTACAAACCTGCTCTCTGAACCATGCAAACACAAAGTAAAAAGCAGCCGTAAACAGAATCATCACCATAAAGTTGGTAGGATGAGTAAATGGCCCTTCTGAAATAATGTTTAATACCTGCTCATATCCTACAATATACATGAACATAAAGTGGGTAATGATTAAAGAAATTATTATGTAAACCGCCCACTTTAAACTTCTTTTCCAGATTTTTTCTGTATTCCACTCCTGTCTGTCAAGCTTCATTTGCTTATTACGATCTCCTTCAATCAGGTATTCTATTTTACGAAAGACAGATTCCAAAAAAATTGTCTGAGGACAAATCCACCCGCAGAAAATTCTTCCGAATGCAATCGTAAAAATAATAATGAAAATAAGAGATGCAATAGCGCCTAGTGTAAGGATAAAAAAATCTTGCGGATAAAATGGCTGTCCTGCAATAAAAAATTCTCTATCGATAACGTTAAATAAAAAGAACGGATTTCCATTGATTTTAATAAACGGAATGGCAAAATATACAATTAGCAGCGTATAACTTACGAGGTTTCTGTAATTGGTGTATTTACCTTTTGGTTTTTTTGGAAAAACCCATTTTCTTTTCCCGGATTGTTCCATTGTGCCTATAGAATCTCTATAGGTCTCAGGGTCTAAAACCTGCCCCTGTCCACCGCGAGCGATGTCTTCATCTATTTTTGACATTTATATTAGGTTTTAAAAAACGAAAAAACATAATTCGTTACTATTTTTATCTAATAACAAATTATGTTTTTCATATGCTTTATATTTTTTTTAATTACTGTTTTTCCCAATGAGCTTCATCACCGTATGGTGGTGCGCCTCCTTCTTTAGGTGTAATTGGTTTTTTTAGCTGGTTGATAGAGTAAACATACGCTGCTACTTTTTCAATATCACCTCCTGGAAGAACTCCATTTTTGCCCCAAGCCTGCATTGCTGTTCCTGTAACACCATTTTCAACTACGTGAAATACGTTTTTGAATAATGTTTTCTCAGGTTGGTTATGCCAGAAATTATCTGTAAGGTTTGGTCCGATACCTCCCTTACCACCATCTGAGTGACAAGATACACAGTTGGTTTTGAAAATTTCTTCACCTGCCGCAATATTATCTTCAGAGAAAACTGCCGATTCTATTGTTACTGGTGGTTGATCTGCAAGATATTTTGCAATTGCAGCTTCTTGTTCTTTATATTCTTTATCGTATTCGCTTATTGGGTGTGCAAAATCTGTAAAAGCATAAGCACAAATATAAACGATACAGAATACAGTTCCGAAATAGAATAGACCTAACCACCATTTTGGTAATTGATTATCTAATTCCATAATTCCATCGAAACCATGGTCGATAAGAATATCTTTTTCGTGAGTGTCTGATTGCTTTTTGAAAGCTGCATCATATTGTCTTCTAAGAAAAGGAATTTTCTTTTCATTTAAATAAGCAGATTTCTCTTCAGCCGTTAATTTTTTAAATTTATTGTTCTCAATCAAATCTCCGATAGCGCTGTGAATGTATGCCAAAATAGCACTGATCACAACAGTTCCCCAGAAATATGGTGAAGCTAAAAACGAGTAGCTCTGAACAAATAAATAATAAAATATTACTAATAATACTGTTATTATTAAAATGTTTACAACAACCGGTGTTCTTTGTCTCATAATAAATAGTTTAATTTTTTAAATTAAAATCATCTTCGTCATCCCCAAGTGGAGCGTGCTCTTCTTCTTTGTAATATTTTTTAGGCCTGCTAAAAACATAGATTATCAAAGCTATGAAAAACAACATAAAGAAAATCAGAGCCAATGTTTGATACAAACCTGCATTTTCAGTATTGGATAATATATCTTTAAAATTTTGAGGAATCATAGTAAGCTTTTAATATTATTAGTTACTAGCTGTTTTTATTTCTGTCGTTTTAATGTCTGTACCTAATCTCTGAAGATAAGCGATAAGAGCGATAATCTCTTTTTTCTCTAGTTCTCCCTGTGGTCTTTTAGCATAAGCTTCTTTAAGGTCAGCTGCCTCTACAAAGATATCTTTTACAATTTTCGCAGCCTGATTATCTGCCCATTTATCTGCAGTATCAATCTGAGCTTTTGTATAAGGTACATCGTAGGTGTTTTTCATAAACTTGATTTTGTCTACCATTTGAGAACGGTCAAGGTTATTTGAAATCAACCAAGGGTAACGTGGCATAATAGAACCTGCAGACGTTTGTCTTGGGTTGTACATATGCTTATAGTGCCAAGAACTTGGGTTTTTACCACCTTCTCTATGCAAATCTGGTCCAGTTCTTTTCGATCCCCAAAGGAAAGGTCTGTCGTAAACAAATTCTCCAGCTTTAGAGTACTGTCCGTTTTTACCGTTAAATCTTACGATCTCATCTCTGAATGGTCTTACCATTTGTGAGTGACAAGCGTTACAACCTTCACGGATATATAAATCTCTACCTTCTAATTCTAATGGTGAATAAGGTTTCACCGCAGAAATTGTAGGTACACTTTTCTTTAATGATAAAGTAGGAATGATTTCTACCATACTACCTATAGAAATGGTAAGTAATGCTAAAACTGTCATCAAGATTGGCATTCTTTCTAGCCAAAGGTGAAGACCTTCTCCTTCTTTACGTCTGTTGCTGATGTTAGCCAAAGCAGGTGCTTCTGCAGGAACTTCTTTTTGGAAAGATCCTTTTTTGATTGTCATGTAAACATTCACCACCATTAAAAGACCTCCTGATAGATAGAATAATCCACCTACGAATCTCATTTTAAAGTAAGGAATAATTGCGGTAACGGTATCTAGCCAGTTTTTCCACAATAAAGTTCCGTCCGGATTAAATTGTTTCCACATCAAACCTTGCGTAAATCCAGCGATATACATTGGTACAGCATAGAAAATAATTCCTAAAGTACCCAACCAGAAATGCCAATTCGCTAATTTTACAGACCACATTTTGGTTCTCCACATGATCGGTACCAAATAATAGATAACACCGAATGCCATGAAACCATTCCATCCTAATGCTCCTAAATGTACGTGACCGATAACCCAGTCTGTAAAGTGACCAATTTTATTGATATTTTTTGTTGCCAAAAGAGGTCCTTCAAATGTTGCCATACCATAACAGGTAACAGCAACTACGAAGAATTTCAAAATAGGATTTTCTCTTACTTTATCCCAAGCTCCTCTTAAGGTAAGAAGACCGTTTAGCATACCTCCCCAAGATGGCGCAATAAGCATGATCGAGAAACCAGTTCCCACTGCTTGAGCCCATGCTGGTAAAGCAGTATACTGAAGGTGGTGAGGACCAGCCCAGATATATACGAAAATCAATGACCAAAAGTGAATGATTGATAGTTTGTATGAAAATACAGGTCTGTCAGCAGCTTTAGGTAAGAAATAATACATTAAACCTAAAACCGGAGTCGTCAATACGAATGCTACCGCATTGTGACCATACCACCATTGTACGATGGCATCTTTTGCTCCTGCATAAGCTGAATATGATTTCCAGCCAGAGAACGTTAAAGGTACTTCTAAGTTGTTGAATATGTGAAGCATCGCTACAGCAACCCAAGTTCCAAGATAGAACCAAATGGCTACGTAAAGGTGTCTTACTCTTCTTTTTGCAATCGTTAAAATCATATTCGCTCCGAAAATGATCCACGAAACTGCGATTAATATATCGATTGGCCACTCGTGCTCAGCATATTCTTTTGAGGTGTTGATCCCCATAAAGAATGTGATAAACGTAGCAACGATCATAAATTGCCATGTCCAAAAATGAATCCACGATAAAGTATCGCTGTACATTCTTGTTTTTAATAATCTTTGAGTAGAGTAATAAACCCCCACATAAACGATATTACATACGAATGCAAAAATTACCGTATTGGTGTGTAACATTCTTATTCTACCAAACCCTAACGCACCGTTGGTATTAATTAACCCTTGTATGTTTCCTGATGCAAGACTGTTGATTGTTGTATCGTCAGTTCCAAACAAAAACTCAGGAAGCTCAGGATAGAAAAGCATCAATGCTGCCGTAAGTCCAAATACGAAACCTATAATTCCAAAAACTATGGTCGCGTATAGGAATGCACGAACAATACTGTTGTCATAACTAAACTTTTGTGTCTCCATATTAACTATTCACTTTTTTCTTCAAATTTATTATTATCTCCTTTTTCCTTATCGTTTTTGTTGCCAGGTTCTTCTTTTTCCTTTACTTCACCGGAATCAAAAAGTATTCGTACAGCTGGAGACTCGTCGTCCTCAAACTGCCCTTTTCTGGCGAAAACTATAAATACGACCAGAAAAACTACAGCCAAAGAAACGCTGCATAAGATCATTAAATATAGAATATCCATTTGACAACAAAATTAACCTATTTTCGGGGTTCAAAATTAGTGAAAAATAATGACAATTATCACGAAATACGGGCTTTCTCTAATTTAAAATCAGTCTAAATAAGGGCTTTTAAGGCTGTTTTTTGAAATACTTCCTTCCGAGAATCCAGGTAGAAATCGTGGTGAATGAAATGACGGTAATCGAACTTGCAGGCATAATTAAAGCTGCAAATAATGGGCTCATATTTCCGGTTACAGCAAAGGTTAAACCTACAACATTGTATAGGAAACTAATAAGAAAGGTGAGTTTTACGATGGTAATTGAGCCTTTACAAACATTCAGATAATGGTCGAGCTGCGATACTTTTTCTCCGTTCATGATGACGTCTGAAGATGGCGTAAAGCTGTTGCTGTCGTCGGAAATTGCGATTCCTACGTTGCTTTGTTTTAAAGCTCCGGCATCGTTTAATCCGTCACCAAGCATGATAACTTTTAATCCTTTATCCTGAAGCTCTTTGATGTAATTCAACTTATCTTCAGGGTTTTGGTTGAAAGCCATCGAGCTGTAATTCGGAATGATCTCTTTAAGCTGATTTTCTTCAGAAGCATTATCACCGCTCAAAATAAAGATTTTATAATTGGTCAGTTTTGTAAACAGATTTCTAAGATTTTCCCGGTATTCATTTTTAAAAATAAATTTTCCGATAAACTCATTGTTTTTGCTGATGTAAACTGCGGTTTCAAGATTTTTCGACTCTTGATTGTTATATTTTGCAGAACCTATTTTGTAAATATTTCCTCGTACGCTCGCTTCGTATCCTTTTCCTGAGATTTCCTCAAAGTTGTCAACAGGGAAATAGTCATCTTGTACTTCCAAAAATTCATACAGAGATTTTGAAAGCGGATGATTTGAGTTTTTGACTAAACTTTTAATATTTAATAAATCAAATTCCTGAATTTCAGAACCTTCGTATCTGATGTTTGATTTTTTTCGGTGTGTAATCGTTCCGGTTTTGTCGAAAACTAAAGCGTCAACTTTTGCAATTTTCTCAATCGTTATTGTGTCTTTTACATAAAATTTATTTCGACCTAAAATTCTCATAATGTGACCGAAAGTAAATGGAGAAGACAATGCTAAAGCGCAAGGACAAGCGATAATCAAAACGGCAGAGATAACCTGGAACATTGTTTCCAAATCAATAAAATACCAATAAATTCCGGCAACAAGTGCGATTCCTAAAATAATGAAGGTAAAATATTTACTAATTTCATTGATTAAGGTGTCAAGTCCGGTCTCATGTTTTTTGAAAGCTTCTTTATTCCAAAGCTGGGTAAGATAACTTTGATCAACGTTTTTAATAACTTCAAGTTCGAGAGATGAGCCAATTTGTTTTCCTCCGGCAAAGATTTTATCACCTGGATTTTTAGAAATGCTTTCGCTTTCGCCTGTAATAAAACTGTTGTCTATATTACCGTTTCCGCTAATCAAAATAGCATCAACCGGAATGATTTCGTGATTTCTTACTAAAATTCTATCACCGATTTTAATCTCTGAAAGTAAAATGTTTTCCTGTTTTCCGTTAAAATCAACTTTAGTTACAGCAATTGGATAAAACGATTTGTAATCTCTGTCGTAAGAAAGCGAACTGTACGTTCTTTTCTGGAAAATTTTCCCTAAAAGCATAAAAAAAAGAAGTCCGCACAGGGTGTCAAAATATCCTGGACCGTAATCGGTAGCGATTTCGTAAATACTTCTTCCAAACAGAACAAAAATCCCCAACACAATGGGTACATCAATATTGACGATCTTGTTTTTTAGACCATACCAAGCAGATTTATAATAGTCTGATGCAGAATAAAACACAACCGGAACAGCAAGTAAAAACATTAAGATTCTGAATAAACCTTTGTAATGTTCCATCCAGTAATCTTCTCCGCCAATATATTCCGGAAACGCCAAAAACATTCCGTTACCAAAAGCAAATCCGGCGATTGCCAGTTTTATAAGTAGAGATTTGTCAAGATTATCTTCATTCTTGTCAACCGTCTCAAGGTTGATTGCGGGTTTGTAGCCAAGATTGGTTAAGAATTTAGCTAAATCGCTTAATTTTAATTCGTTATGGTTAAAAGAAATCTGCAGGGTCTTCCTTGTAAAGTTAACCTGAGAATAGTGGATGTCTTTATGTAAAGTGTGTAGGCTTTCTAATAGCCAAATGCAAGAAGAACAGTGGATTACCGGAATTCTGAACGTGACAAGACTTGTATTGCCTTCAGAAAAATCTGTAATTCTGTCAAAAATTTCCTTGGTGTCGAGATAGTCAAATTGAGAAGAGTTTTCTTCAGGCCTGATTCCTGCTTTTTTGTTTAATTCGTAAAAATTACTGAGATTATTGGTGTTCAGAATTTCATAAACAGATTTACAGCCTGTACAGCAGAAAATTTTTTCGTCAAAAGAAATTCTTTCCTTTTCTATCCCTTGTCCGCAATGAAAACAGTTCTCGCTCACCTTCATAAATTATTGACTTACAAAATTATAACATTTTTTTTTGTTTATAGAGTTTAAATGTTCTATTTTTGTGATAAATGTCATATTACAATGTCGCAGGAACAACAGATTGCTATTGAAGAAAGATTCGCGAGGGTTTTTAATGATAAATCCTTTAAAGAAAGACTTTCCAATACTGATTATGAAAGATATATCAACGCAAAAAAGAAACTCGTTTTTCAAAAACACGATATCGTCTTTGACGATGGCGAAACTCCCAAAGGGGTTTACGTAATAGAAAAAGGGGCTGCTAAATTGTCCAAATCAGGATCTTTTGGTAAAGATCAAATTCTTAGATTTATAAAAGAAGGTGATATTATAGGATATCGTGCATTGTTGTGTGGAGAAAATTTTCAAGCAAAGGCTGAAGCAATGACGGATGTTGAATGCACATTCTTACCTGCAGATATTTTTATGGACTTATTAGAAGTAGATCCACAGTTATCTTTTGTGATGCTTCAGAAAATATCTTACGAATTGGGAGAATCTTCCAATACCATTACTTTCCTTGCGCAGAAAACGGTAAGAGAAAGACTGGCAGAAATCCTTATTCTTTTAGAACAAAAGTTAGGAACTGATCCTGAAGGTTTCATCAAAATTTCTTTGACAAGAGAAGAAATTGCCAATATCATCGGAACGGCTACCGAAAGTGCTATCCGATTGATCTCCGAGTTTAAAGGGGACAGTCTCATCGAAGTAGACGGCAGAAACATCAAAATTCTCAACCACGATAAATTAATGAAACTAGGACACGTAGTTTTGTAAATTCAAATATCTAAGTCGGCGGAAGCTGACTTTTTAACTTAAAACAATCATATACATTATGTCTGTTCATTCCGAAATTAAAAGAGTTACTACAGAAACTTTGCGAAAAATGAAATTCGACAAAGAGAAAATAACAATGCTTACCGCTTACGATTTTACAACGGCAAAGATGGTCGATGCCGGTGGGGTTGATACCATTCTTATCGGTGACTCTGCAGCGAATGTAATGGCGGGTTTTGAAACTACACTTCCTATTACATTGGATCAGATGATTTATCACACTCAAAGTGTGGTAAGAGGCGTAGAAAGAGCATTGGTAATTGCTGATCTACCTTTCGGAACCTACCAAAGTAATCCTGATATTGCATTAGAATCTGCAGTTAGAATGATGAAAGAAGGAGGTGCTCATGCGATTAAAATTGAAGGTGGAAAAGAAATTTCGAAATCGATTAAAAAAATAATCAACGCCGGAATTCCTATTATGGGACATTTGGGATTAACGCCGCAGTCTATTTATCAGTTTGGAACGTATAAAGTGAGAGCTAAAGAAGAAGCTGAAGCTGAAAAATTGATCAACGATGCAAAATTGCTTGAAGAATTGGGCTGTTTTGGAGTTGTTCTTGAGAAAATTCCAGCAAATTTGGCAAAAAGAGTGACGGAAAGTATCTCGATTCCAACAATCGGAATTGGAGCCGGAGCTCACTGTGACGGACAGGTTTTGGTGTATCATGATATGGTGGGAATGAATAAAGGTTTCTCTCCAAAATTCTTAAGAAGATACCTCGATTTATATACAGAAATAACAGGAGCAGTTTCTCAATACGTAAAAGATGTGAAAAATGCTGATTTCCCTAACCAAAATGAAAGCTATTAATGAAAAGTAATTTACAGGCAACACAAGGAATTTTATCAATTTTAGCAATCATTTGTTTAGCAGCGGGTTGGTTTAAAATTTTCCCGGATAATATTAACTATCTTCTTTCGGCAAGATTATTTTATATTTTAATTGGAATCAGTTTTATCGTTCAGGGAAGAATGTTGATGCATACCAAGTTTATGTATCCTATGTACGCTGCGGCAGGTTTGTGTATCATCGGCGCATTTTTACCAATCGATTCAAGTCTTAACGTCATAAAAACGATTGGTCTTTTAGGCGGAGTGGTTATTTCTTTTGTGAGCAGATCACAGAATCGTTAGTTTATATGGAAGAGCAGATTGTTTTTGAGGATAATCATCTTTTAGTTATCAATAAAAAAGTAGGGCAGCTCGTTCAGGGCGATAAAACCGGCGACGAACCTTTACTTGATTCTATTAAAGATTTCATCAAAAAAAGAGATAATAAACCCGGAAATGTTTTTCTGGGTTTGGTACATCGTATCGATCGCCCAACTTCTGGTTTGGTGATTTATGCTAAAACTTCAAAAGCGCTTTCAAGATTGACTCAAATGGTGAAAAACCGTGAAATTAAGAAAACGTATTGGGCGGTTGTTGCTAAAGAAATGATTCCTCAAAGCCAAAGATTGGTTCATTATCTTCAGAAAAACGAAAAAAATAATAAAGCAATTGTCTTCACAAAAGTGACCGAAGGGGCAAAAGAAGCAATTCTTACCTACAATATTATTAAAACTCTGGATAATTACCTTCTTTTGGAAATTGACTTGGAAACCGGTAGACATCATCAAATCAGGGCACAGTTATCAAAAACCGGAGTTCCTATTAAAGGTGATTTAAAATATGGTGCGCCCCGTTCAAATCCTGATGGAGGAATTAATCTTCACGCCAGAAAACTTCAGTTTATACATCCTGTTACAAAGGAGGAGGTAACAATCGTTGCCCCCGTTCCGCAGAATGACGCAATCTGGAGAGCTTGTGAAGAGTAAATATTTAAATAATATAAAATTAGAAAATGGAAACTGGAGATCATCTTGTTTCCATTTTTTTTTGTATTGAAATTATCTTAATTATGGACTTGCAGAATATTTCATTTCACTTATAAGCATGAATGCACGAATATTATTACGTTAAAGATGAAAAAACATTCGTGTATTCGTGGCAAAAATATTTTCAAGCATTTAAAGCTTCCAAGCTTAATCTTCTAAACTTCCATCTCCTTCAAAAAATTTTGCCCATTTTAAAAAAATGTCTAACTTCGCTCCCAACTTTAGGGGTGTCTGTTGACAAAACAGGCTGAGACTTTACCCTTTGAACCTGATTTCTAGATCATACTAGCGTAGGAAAAAGTGAGATGACTTTGCTGTACATTCTATTGTACAATGATGGGCATTCCTAAAGTATATTTAAAAATTTAGGAATGGAGCTCACAATCAATCACACACTAAGAAATTTTGATATACTTCCCAAAACGCTGGAAGCACTTATCGCTATGGAATTACCTGAAAAGAAAAAAGGAATTGCCGTAGCGCTCAACAATCGTATTATTCCGCAGTCATTCTGGGCGGAAACTATTCTCAACAACCAAGATTCAATTTTAATTATCACTGCTACTCAAGGCGGTTAAAAAATATTTTTATGGCTCATAAAATCACACGTTCGCCGTTTCCGAACTCAAAAAAAATCTATGTTGAAGGGAAAATTCACCCAATCAATGTAGCGATGCGCGAAATACATCTAAGTCCGACAAAATTAACCAACGGAAATTTAGAAGAAAATCTTCCTGTCACCATTTACGATACTTCAGGACCTTACACCGATGAAAATTTTGAAATTAATATCGAAAAAGGACTTCCAAGAATTAGAGAACAATGGATTTTGGATAGAAATGACGTCGAAGTTTTAGACAGAATTACCTCAGAATACGGAAAAGCCCGTCTTGCCAATTCAAAATTAGACGAACTGCGTTTTTCGTATAACCATCAGCCAAAAGTTTCCAGAGAAGGAAAAGAGGTTACCCAATTGTATTATGCAAAACAGGGGATTATCACTGCTGAAATGGAATATATTGCCATTAGAGAAAATCAACGAATCGAGCAATTAGATTCTGTTTCAAAAGAGATGGCTTTTCAACATCAGGGAAATAGTTTTGGCGCAAGAACTCCGAAAAGCAAGATCACTCCAGAATTTGTAAGAGACGAAATTGCAGCCGGAAGAGCGATTATTCCCAATAATATTAATCATCCCGAAAGCGAACCGATGATTATCGGGCGAAATTTTTTAGTTAAAATTAATGCCAACATCGGAAATAGTGCTGTTTCATCGAGCATTGAAGAAGAGGTAGAAAAAGCAGTTTGGGCTTGCAGATGGGGAGCCGATACAATTATGGATCTGTCAACCGGAAAAAACATTCACGAAACCAGAGAATGGATCATCAGAAACAGTCCGGTTCCGATTGGTACCGTTCCGATCTATCAGGCATTAGAAAAAGTAAAAGGAGTTGCAGAAGATTTAACCTGGGAAATTTTTAAAGATACGTTGATCGAACAGGCAGAACAGGGAGTTTCTTATTTCACGATTCATGCCGGAGTTTTGTTGAGATATATTCATTTGACCGCAAAACGTGTGACGGGAATTGTTTCCAGAGGTGGTTCTATCATGGCAAAATGGTGTTTGTTCCATCATAAAGAAAACTTTTTATATACTCATTTTGAAGAGATTTGCGAGATCATGAAGAAATATGACGTTGCTTTTTCTTTAGGCGACGGTCTTCGGCCGGGTTCAATTGCTGATGCGAATGATGAAGCACAGTTTGCCGAATTGGAAACTTTAGGTGAACTGACAAAAATTGCCTGGAAGCACAATGTACAGGTGATGATTGAAGGTCCGGGACACGTTCCGATGCACATGATCAAAGAGAATATGGATAAGCAATTGGAGGTATGTGATGAAGCACCGTTTTACACATTAGGCCCTTTAACGACGGATATTGCACCGGGATACGATCACATCACTTCAGGAATTGGTGCAGCTATGATTGGCTGGTTTGGTTGCGCGATGTTGTGTTATGTGACCCCGAAAGAACATTTGGGACTTCCCAATAAAGAAGATGTAAAAGTTGGAGTTATTACCTATAAACTAGCTGCTCATGCTGCAGATTTGGCGAAAGGTCATCCAGGTTCTCAATACAGAGACAACGCTTTAAGCAAGGCGAGATTCGAATTCCGTTGGGAAGATCAGTTCAATCTTTCTCTTGATCCGGATACGGCAAGATCTTATCATGATGAAACGCTTCCTGCAGACGGAGCAAAAATTGCGCATTTCTGCTCAATGTGCGGACCAAAATTCTGTTCAATGAAAATCACGCAGGAAATTCGTGAATCTGCAGAAAAAGGAATGTTTGATAAATCGCAGGAGTTCATCGAAAAAGGGAAAGAAATTTATATATGATTATCGTCATCACTCCCGAAGAAGTTGTTCAAAATGAAACTGAGATTATTAATGAATTATTTCAGGAAGGTTTGAATTTACTTCACATCAGAAAACCTTTTATCAATTCAGAAGAAATGACGGATTTTATTCAAAAGATAGATTCAAAATTTCATCAAAAATTAGTTTTGCACAGTCATTATGATTTAGCGAAAGATTTTAATATTTCAAGATTTAATTTCAGGGAAGTTGACAGACAAAACGGTTTGTTTCAATCTTTCACAGATAAAATAATTTCAACGTCTGTTCATGATATTGAAACTTTTAATCTATTAAGTGAAGATTGGGAGTATGCTTTTATCAGTCCGGTTTTTCCAAGTATTTCGAAAAAAGGATATGGTGAAAATTCGAATATTTTGAATGATATTAAAAAACGAGATCATCAAAATGTACAACTGATTGCTTTAGGAGGAATTAATGAAAATAATATCAAAGAAGTTTTTGAAAGTGAAGTAGATGGAGTGGCTTTGTTAGGAGCAATCTGGGGAAATGATGAACCTTTAGGTGTTTTCAAAAAATGCAGACAGAATGTAATTTATTAAGATTTATTCAAATTTAAAAATGGAAAAGCTACAATATATTTCTCAAGGTTTTACAAAAGCCGAACAGGAAATAAATATAAAGAAAGCCTTAGATGGCGGCATAAAATGGATTCAGGTTCGCTGGAAGAATGCACCAGAATATGAATTTATCAGGCTTTGTGAAAATTCAAAAAAACTTTGCGCAGATAATCGATCTGTTTGTATCATCAATGACTATGTTCAGATTGCAAAAGATATCGATGCAGACGGTGTTCATTTAGGTTTAAAAGATACTTCGATTGATATTGCAAGACAGATTTTAGGAGAAAATAAAATTATCGGTGGAACGGCAAATTCCATTTCTGATGTTTTGCAAAGAATGAATGAATCATGTGATTACATCGGTTTGGGACCTTTACGATTTACTTCAACTAAAGAACAGCTAAGTCCGATTTTGGGTTTTGAAGGATATCAAAAAATTATTCAGACTTTAAAAGAAAAATCATTAGCAATACCAAAGATATTCGCCATTGGCGGAGTGGTTTTGGAAGACATCCCACTCTTACAACAAATCGGAATTTATGGAGTTGCTGTTTCGGGGCAAATCACCAATCAACCTTCTATTACCAAAGAATTTAAAACAGTTTTACAATGAACAATCAACCGTTAATTATAGCAGACAGAACTTTTGAATCGAGATTATTTTTAGGAACCGGAAAATTCGGAAATCTTTCAGAAATGACCGATTCTATCATCGCTTCGGGAAGTGAACTGGTGACAATGGCTTTAAAAAGAATCGATTCGCAATCTTCAGAAGATGACTTGTTCAATGCTTTAAAACCTACAAAATCTCACCTTTTACCAAATACTTCGGGAGCAAGAACTGCTAAAGAAGCGGTTTTGGCAGCGCAATTGGCAAGAGAAGCCTTGGAAACCAACTGGGTGAAATTAGAAATTCATCCTGATCCAAAATATTTGTTACCTGATCCGATTGAAACATTGTATGCAACGGAAGAATTGGCAAAATTAGGATTTATCGTGATGCCTTACATTCATGCCGATCCGGTTTTGTGCAAACGTTTGGAAGATGCAGGAACAGCTGTTGTAATGCCTTTGGGAGCGCCGATCGGGACGAATAAAGGTTTAAGAACTTTAGATTTTTTAGAAATTATTATCGCCCAAAGCAATGTTCCTGTTGTTGTTGATGCCGGAATTGGCGCACCTTCTGATGCCGCAAAAGCAATGGAAATGGGAGCTGATGCGGTTTTGGTAAATACTGCAATTGCTGTTGCGAGAGATCCTGTAAATATGGCATTGGCTTTTAAAGAAGGCGTAATTGCGGGAAGAAGAGCTTTTGAATCTGGTTTGGGAGCTATTGGAAATCATGCGCAAGCATCAAGTCCGTTGACTTCTTTTTTGTTTGATTAAACTATGATTTTGCATAAGAATTAGAAAGTCCTAACGGGACGATTTAATAAAGGATAGGATAAAATCCTATCAATAAATAATAGACAACGCGTCATTTGGATTAAACCGAATATTATGAAAAGTTTTAAAGATTTTTTTGAAAAATATCAATGGGATGAAGTGAAAGTAAAACTTGAAAAAGTGACATTGTCTGATGTGGAAAACAGTCTTCAAAAAAAAAATAAAACGATAGAAGATTTTCTGAACTTTCTCTCACCGGTTGCTGCTCAGAAATTAGAAGTAATGGCAATAATGACGCAACAACTCACTCAAAAACGATTCGGGAAAACGATCCAGTTATATTCACCGTTGTACCTGAGTAATGAATGTCAGAATATTTGTACATACTGTGGTTTTAGTTTAGATAATTCCATTAAAAGAAAAACACTTTCTGATACCGAATTGATGATTGAAGCGACAGTTTTAAAATCAATGGGAGTAAATCATGTATTGCTGGTAAGCGGAGAAGCAAATAAAACAGTTGGAATTGATTATTTTCTGAATGCTGTCCGTTTGTTGAAATCCCATTTTGTAAATATTTCGATTGAAGTTCAACCTTTGTTGGAGGAAGAGTACCGAAAGCTTCATGAAGCGAGTGTCAATGCTGTTTTGGTTTATCAGGAAACCTATCATCAGGAAGTTTACAAAGAATATCACCCTAAAGGAAAAAAATCAAATTTCAATTTTCGTTTGGAAACACCTGACAGAATTGGAAAAGCTGGAATTCATAAAATGGGATTAGGCGTTTTGCTTGGTCTGGAAGATTGGCGGGTTGATAGTTTTTTCAATGCACTTCACATCGATTATCTTCAAAAACAATATTGGAAAAGTAGATATTCAGTTTCATTTCCGAGATTAAGACCTGCAGAAGGAATTATTGAGCCTAATTTCATGATGTCAGATAAAGATCTACTTCAATTAATCTGTGCGTACCGAATTTGGAATGAAGACTTAGAGATTTCCATTTCAACCAGAGAAAACGAAAAATTTAGAGATCATATCATTTCTTTGGGTGCAACAGCGATGAGTGCAGCTTCAAAAACAAATCCAGGAGGTTATGCGGTTGATAAAGAGTCTTTAGAACAATTTGAAACCAGTGACGAAAGAAGTATGGATGAAATTAAAAATATTATTAAAAAAGCAGGATATGATCCAATCATGAAAGATTGGGATTCTGTGTATAGTGGGGTTTAAAGGTTGAAATTTTAAACAATCTAAAAATAAAAACTCTATCAGAAATATAACGAACGTCACTTCGAGTAGATTTTGCAAAAAATCGTATCGAGAAGTTTTGTTTAATGAAAGTTCTCGATACATTTTTCTCCATTCCATTACGAAAAACAGTCGAACTGAGGGTGAGGCTAAAAACAAATCTCGAACAACCTGATTCAAATAAAATCAAAAAAATGAAAAACGAAGATATTTTCTCAAGATACAGCCGACAGATTTTTATTGAACAAATCGGGTTAGAAGGTCAGCGAAAAATAATGAATGCTAAAGTTTTGGTAATTGGAGCAGGAGGTTTAGGAAGTCCGGTCATTCAATATTTGGCTGCGGCGGGAGTTGGAACTTTGGGCGTTGCAGATTTTGATGAGGTTGAATTGCACAATTTAAACCGACAAATCATTCATAAGGAAAGTTCTGTAGGAAAATCAAAAGTGAAAAGTGCAGAAGAGTTTGTGAAAAATCTTAATCATCAGGTCAATTTTATAGGGTTTGAAAGTAAAATAGATCACTCAAATGCTGAAGAAATTATTTCTCAGTTTGATATGATTATTGACGGTTCTGATAATTTTAAAACGAGATATTTAGTTAATGATACTTGTGTAAAGCTTAGAAAACCTTTAGTTTACGGGAGCATTCTAGGTTTTTCCGGACAGGTTGCAATTTTTAATTATAAAGGAAGTAAGAATTTAAGAGATATTTTCCCGGAACCTCCTTTTGATGAAGATCTTCCCGATTGCGACAGTCTTGGTGTTTTAGGAGTGCTGCCGGGGATTGTAGGAAGCATGATGGCAAACCAAGCTCTGAAAATAATAACGGATTTACAATTAAATTTAAATCAAATCACATTAATCGACACTTTAAACTGGAGATTCCAGACAATTGATTTTTAAACCTAAATCTCACAAGTTAAAATTTCCCTCCTTTGAAGGGTGGAGAAAATTAAAAGAATTTTTGACGGGGTGGTTTTACTATTGTCAATTTTAAAAGTGAATAGTTTTTTTAAATAAATTAGGCATAATAAAAAACGGACTAAAGCCCGTTTCTATTGATAAATATTATATTTAATTATTGTCCTTGCTGCAGAATTCCACCATTGCTGTCGCTTTGATTGGTTGTTTTAATCATATTCGGATCTTCTTTTGCCAGCTTATTTTTGGTTGGGATTTTATAATTCACCGTAATTCCGAAACTTCTGCTGTCGAATTTGTTTGAAGTAAATACTTTTCCGTCTAAAGAATTTGCCACAATGACACTTTTATTCTGATTAAAAATATCTCTCGCATACAACGAAAGATTAAGACGGTCGGCCATAAATTTTTTAGATATCGTCAAATCAAAAGCATTGTTTAAAGGTTTTTCAATTTGAAAATAATAGAAATTTCCTCCTTTTGGGATCACATTATAATTTGCCTGAAGTCTGATGTCTTTTGGAAGAATAAACTGTCCCATTAAGCTGAAAATCCAGAATCCTTTTGTCTTTATATCTGGCATTTCCTGAACCTGATAACCTGTATAAACATAGAGTAAATTCATTTTATCAGGATTCACATTAAACTTCATCAGCTCGCTGAAAGGTGTTGTAAACAACATAAACGGAATTGGCATTCCAAAGTTAAAGTTATGCGTTCTGATGCTGTTCACCTGTACCTGCTCATTCTTGATCACATTGTTTTCTCTGGAAACTTTCTGTACAATCTGATCTTTTACCCAGCTTGTATTATAGCCGATATAAGCATAATCAAATGCGCTGATTTTAATTTCAGCATTGTCGAAAATAGTAGGTTGTAAGTTTGGGTTACCGCTAGACGTAACTGTTTCTGTTATAAGAGTATTGTTATTTGGATTTAAGAGCGAAACACTTGGCAGAGTAATTTTTTTGTTGTAATTGACATTAACGAAAAGCTGTTTCATTACATTATACTGCACACTTGCATTTGGAAAAACTTTAAACTTTTTGAATGGATTTAAATTGCTTTCCTTTAAAATGCCTTTATCATAGAATCGTGTAATTCCCGTGATATCATAGTTTTCGGCTCTAGCTCCCGCAATGAAATCAAACTTTTTCAAAGTTGCCTGAAACTCCAAGTAGGCAGAAGTGGTTTGTCTTGTGTAATCGAGATTAATAAGACTTCCATTTTTCGTCTCAAAATTTTGCTGATCATACAATCCTCCAAAACTCATCTTTCCTTCGTCTAAAATTTTCAGAGGTTGAGAATAATCAATTCTGAAATTATATAGATTAAATAGAGAAGAGTTGTTTAATGATTGAGCTCCAAACTGGTTAAATTCTGAATCACTGTTGGTGTAAATGGCTTTAAAATCAAGTTTCTTATTTTTATCCTCAAATTTTTTCTGATACGTTGCCGCAACTTCCTGTCTCAAACCATTATTATTTGTATAATTAGATGTTGACGTATTATTTAAAAAATTGTCACTTGTAACATCTGCATTTCCGTTGTTGTGATTGATGTCGTAGTTTAGTAATAATCTGTCTTTTCCGAGTTCAAAAGTGAAAGCAGAATTCATATAATACGTGCGCCCTAAAGAATTGGAGTGATTTCTGGTAAGCGCATCCAATTCCGAAAGCGATAAACTTTCACGGTAATATTGACCTAAGTTCACCTGCCACCCAAACCATTTGTTTCTTGAGTTTAAAGCGATTGAATTATTAAATCTGCTTCTGTATTTATCATAGCTTGAAAAGCGGTAACCTCCGTTGTAAACTGCAGTCAGATAATTTTTTGCTGATTTGCTTGTAATGATATTTAAAATAGCACCTCCGGAAGTTGCAGGAAATTCGGCACCCGGTTGTGTAATGATTTCGATTCTTTCAACAGAGTTTGCGGGCATTCCTTCCAAGAAAGCATTCAGTTCGTTACTTGAAATATTCAGTGGTCTTCCATCCATATAGACATCCAGAGGTTTTCCTTGGTACATCATTCCCACCATATCAGAAACTACTAAACCCGGAAGTTTTTTCACTCCTTCCATCAACGAGCCTGAATTTAAGCTTGGCTGCTCAGAAAAGTCAAAAATTGTACGGTCGGCTTTTTGTTCAACGGCCTTTTTAGTTTTAGTAATAACGACACCTTCAATTTCTTTTTCTTTGGTTTCTTTATTATCTTTGGTTTCCTGTGCAAAACCTAAAATTGAACCTAAAATTGAGAGAGTAAATAAAGTTTTCTTCATGATGTGAGTAAATCTAATCAGTTAGACGATAGAAAATCTTATTTGTTACAAAATTTTATTGTGCTCTGTCTTTTTCCTCAAAACTAATGCTTTTTATACTCCTTTTCTTTTTGTTGTTTCCTAATGTGTAGTTGATGTTTAAACGGAAACTTCTTCCGTCCCAATAATTATTAAAATGTTGGCTGTTATCTTTGAAATACATATCACCACGATATTTCTGAGCAAAAATATTAGTGACGGTTGCATTAATCTGTAACTGTTTTTCCATTAATGAAACTTTTATTCCGGAGGTAAGATTAGAAAAATTATGAAAATAGGAATTGACATTTTTATAAGGTAAATCCTGACTATAATTTAGAAAAAAGAAAACTGTTTTGTTTTTATTGATGGTGAATGTATTATTGATCGAATAACTAATCGAATGCCCTTTCTGAGTTTCAGCTTCGATATTAAATACTTTCGAATCGGTAGAAGATCCGTTCAGTGAAAGACTTGTTTCCCAAAATTTGAACAATTTATCTGTATAAGAAGCATTAAAACCGTAAAAATTATTGTTGTAATAATTAAGATAAGTCCCAATCTGTGAAAGTCCATCGATTAAAGCAACTTGCCCGAAACCATTTTTAAGTTTCAAATAATAAATACTTGCAGAAAATTTACTGTTGTAAGTATATCCCAATTCCAGGTTATTAATATATGAAGGAGTCAACAAAGGGTTTCCTGAAGAATAGGAGTAAGGATTTTCATACCACCTGAAAGGATTAAGATTGCTCATACTCGGTCGGTTGATTCTTCTTGAATAAGAAAGGCTGAAGACATTTTTATCTTTTTTATAAGAAACAAAAGCCGATGGAAACCACTGTCCGTAATTGTATTTGTTTTCTAAGTTTGTTGACGGAGTAAAGCTTTGCGCCTGAGTATTTTCATAACGAAGCCCAGCTTTGGTTTCCCAGTGTTCCCCAAAACTTTTGGCATAACTAAAATAAGCAGCGTAGTTTTCTTCACGATATTCAAATAAATTGGCTCTTTGGAAATCTGGAATATGCTGATCGTTGATGATATTAAAATATTGCAGATCGGTAGCATTTTTAAACTGATTAAATTTAAGTCCGGTCTCAATGGTACCAAAAGAAAATGGAAGTTCCAGATCTCCCTGCAAAGAAAAAACCTGTGGCTCAACAATTGATTTTGTATTAACGTTTTGAACTGAATTGTCACTCAATTTCAATGTTGAAAAGTTAACGTCTGTATCAGAATTATTTTTAAAAAAGTTTCCTGCAAAACTCAATTTTTTTCCGAGAGAATCTAATTTCAGATCATAATAAGCACTCAAAGTATGAGTTGGAGTTTTTTCACGGTGAAAAGTTTTTGTTAAAAGATTTTCTACAGATAAATCGGTGTCTACATTTCGTGTTTCGTTTACAATATCCATCCCGGATTTCTGATGAGAAAAAATATATTCTATTCCGATTTCGGAGTTTTTATTGAGCTTGTACGAAAAGTTTAGGTTAGGCGTTAATTCTTTCCACATATCTTTTCTTACAGAACGGCTGTAATTTTGAGAAGCTCCTAGAATACTGTAGTTTTCTTCTGAACGCTTTGCTCTGTCTGCATAGCTTGTTTTTAACGATAAGCTAAGTTTTTCGGTTTGATAATTTAATGTCCCAGTCGAATTTCCGCCTGAATAGGTTCTTTGGTTCAATCCTGTATTTACTGAGCCACTCCAACCCAAGTTTGGGTTTTTCTTAAGGATAATATTGATCAATCCGCTGTTTCCCTGAGCTTCATATTTTGCGGGTGGAGTAGTGATCACTTCTATTTTGGCGATGTTTTCCGAGCGTATGGTTTTCAGATAATTAACAAGATTAGTTCCTGAAAGATTCAGCATTCTTCCGTTGACCATTACATTGACACTGCTTTTTCCGGTAATGGATATATTTCCTAAATTCTCGTCTACTTTCAACATCGGAACATTGGTTAATGTTTCTGCGCCATCCATTCCTTGTGAAGCTACAGAAGCTTCAACATTAAAGATAAGTCTGTCAGCTTTTCTTTCAAGAAGAAGTTTTTTCTTTCCCTCAATCGTAACAGATTCGATAGTTTTCAGTTGTAAAGTATCTTGTTTTTGAGCAAAAGAAAAAGTATATAAGAAGGAAACAGCAATGATGAATGTCTTTTTCATGAGAAATGGATGGTTTAGATTGATGAGGTAAAAAGATTATTTTTTTGAATCTAAGTTTGAAAATTCAACATATTCATATTCTGGCGAAGAGGTAAAAAGCTGTCTGAGAACGGTAGCATGACCATTTCCTGCAATTACCAAGATTCTGTCTTCTGCATTTTTTGGAATGTCCTGTATTTTTCTGAACATTCGAAGATTTCTGTTATACCAATATAGAGCAAGAAGATCTGCACCGTCGTGTTCTCTCAATTTAAAATCGCCTGTCAAATACGCTCCGTATTCGTATTGATGATATTCTTTGCTGTTCATATATTTGAACATGTCAAGAAGAGATTTAAAGTTTTTTCGCTCAGTATTTTTAATAAAAGTATTGTATTGTTTAGAAATACGGTCGTCACTTAAGAAATCATAATCTTTAAGCATATTTTTAAAATATACTGAATCTCTCTTACCAAATTTTTCTGTAAAATCATCCAAAACGGAATTCGCATCAATGCTGTATAATTCATTAATTTTAAGTTCTGTTGCGATGCGCATTGCCAGTTGGTAACGCTCGTCTCTTTGATCTCTGTATTTCCCGTCTTTATATTCTTTTAATTTTTCGTTGGCTTTCCAATCTGGCCAAGCTTCAATGGCGATTTTTGTGGGCTTAAATTTTTTAATGTAATTAACAAGTTCTGTTACTTCAGCGGCTGTTTTGGGTTTTAAAACATCTACCTGATCATTTTTTTCAGTTTTATGAGCATCCTGATTGGGATAGTCAAAATGAAATGAACCGACAACCAAGACTTTAGTTTTAGGATCAGGAAAATATTCTGAAGGTTTTTTCTGTCCGAATAAAAATGTTGATATTGTCATTAACATGATTAATATTGATGTTTTCATAATAATTTGTTTTAAATATTTTTGACAAATTTAGATTTCACCACGCTTTGATAAAACAGCGTTTCGATCAAGTGGAAAATATATCAGTTTAAAATATTTTCATCGGAAAAAAAGGGGTGTTTGTAGATTTTGGAAGGTCTGGTTATGCTATTGTATTTATTTTTGGTGAATGAAAAATATAATTCTCCTTTTCAGTTTCATTTTGATGCAATCCTTTGGTAATCACAAGGTAGATGTTTGGAAAACAATTACGATTGCTCCGAACGAAAGCATTAACATTAATAAAGTAAAAGCACCTGTGACTTTAGAAATAAAAAATCTTTCGGATAAAAAGATAGCTTTAGTTTCTGGGCTGAAAACACCTTCTGAAATTTTGGGTAAGTCTGAATTTAAATACAGACTGCCTAAAAAAAGCACGTTGAAATTAGAGAACAGAAATACAGTTCCGGTTTCAATATATTTGCATTATTACTCTTCTCAAGCAATCATCGTTAACGACAAAGAATTAAAATGAAAAAAAAGCAAATCATCTTTTTGCATCTTTTATATTGGTTATTTTTTATTTATTACCAATTTAGATTTGCATTTGTACCGGAAGATTCAAATGTAGAACTTCAAAGTTATATTTTAAGTTATTCTTTTCTATTCGTTAATCTGGTAACTTTTTATGCTAATTATTTTATTTTAATGCCTTGGGTATATAAGAAGCAGAACATGTATGCAATCATTGGCGGGATTGTAAGTATAATTTTGTTTTTTAGTTTGTTACGATATTCTATCGAAGAGGTTCTTTTTCCTATTATTTTTGGTTTTAGAAATTATAATGAGAAAACAACTTTAGTTTACTATATTTATGATAATATTTTCTTCAGTTACAATGCTATTTTTGTGGCTACTTTAATTTGGTTATTGAATAATGCATTAAAAACAGAAAGAGAAAAGCGTCAGTTAATTGAAGAAAATAAAAATTCGCAACTTCAGGCCTTAAAAACCCAAATCAATCCGCATTTTATTTTTAATACTTTAAATAATATTTATGCTTTAGTCTATAAAAATTCAGATAAAGCGTTGCCCGCCATTGAAGAATTGGGACAATTATTAAGATACAGCACAAAAGATCTTGAGAAAGATTTTATTACTTTAGATAAAGAAATTGGTTATCTAGACAGTTTAATCGCTTTAGAAAAATTGAGAATTAAAAATCCTGAATTATTAAATGTTGAAAAAAAGCTGTCGCATCCAAAACTTAATATTTCGCCGATGCTTTTGGTTCCTTTCGTTGAAAACGCTTTTAAACATGGGGATTTCAGAAATAAAGGTTTTGATATGAAAATTTCAGATGAAAATAAAGTTCTGCATTTTTATCTTTTAAATTACAAAAAAGAGAAAATGAAAGATATTATTTCCGGAATCGGGATTGAAAATGTAAGAAAAAGGCTTGAAATTTTATACCCTAAAAAATACGAGCTGAATATGATCGAAACGGAAACCAATTTTACCATAGATTTAAAGATTGATTTGAAGAATGAAGAAAATTAAATGCATTATTGTTGATGATGAACCATTGGCTGTTTCTCTACTCGAAAATTATGTTGAGAAAATTCCGTTTCTTGAGCTTGTTTTCTCCTCAGAAAATCCAATTGATGTTTTAGAATTTATTCAGAAAAATGATGCAGATCTTGTTTTTTTGGATATTCAAATGCCGGAATTAACGGGAATCAATTTCATGAAAATTGTTGGTAATAAAATGAAATATATTCTTACGACCGCATATTCCGAATACGCTTTGGAAGGATATGATCACAATATTGTTGATTACCTTTTAAAACCGATTTCTTTCGACCGTTTTAATAAAAGTGTTTTGAAGGCTCGGGAGCGTTTCCCTTTAGCAGAAGCTAGTGAAGTCGGTCATTTTTTCGTAAAATCTTCCGGTCACCAACATCGTATTAATTTTGACGACGTTCTGTATGTGGAAAGTATTAAAGATTATGTCAACATCAAAACCGAATCTCAGGAATACATTGTTTTAGATACTTTAAAATCGCTCGAAAATCAGCTTCCGGCAAATTTTATACGGGTTCATAAGTCTTTTATTTTAAATCTAGATAAAGTGAAAAGCTTGAATTCGAAGAAGATAATTATAAATTCTGAACAAGAAATCCCGATCGGAGAAATGTATAGATCGAATTTTTTAGATAAACTGAAATAAAAAAGCAACTTCATGTGAAGTTGCTTTTTATATATGATAAAAACTAAAATTAGTTTTCCTGTTGTTTAATTAAATTCAAAGCAGAACCAGCTTTAAACCAATCAATCTGTTGAGCATTATAGGTGTGGTTTGCCATAACAGTGTCTTTAGTTCCGTCTGTGTGAATGAATTCTAAAGTCAACTGTTTTCCCGGAGCAAACTGATCCAAATCTAGGAAATTTACAACGTCATCTTCCTGAACTTTATCGTAATCAGCTTCATCCGCAAATGTAATTCCCAACATTCCCTGTTTTTTAAGGTTTGTTTCGTGAATTCTGGCAAATGATTTTACCAAGACTGCTTTTACACCAAGATGTCTCGGCTCCATTGCAGCGTGTTCTCTGGAAGAACCTTCACCGTAGTTTTGGTCTCCGACAACAATTGTAGGAATTCCTGCAGCTTTGTAAGCTCTTTGTACAGCCGGAACTTCGCCATACTCACCAGTTAATTCATTTTTAACGTGGTTGGTTTCCATGTTGTAGGCATTTACTGCACCGATCAGCATATTATTTGAAATATTATCGAGGTGACCTCTGTATTTCAACCAAGGTCCTGCCATAGAAATATGGTCGGTGGTACATTTTCCGAAAGCTTTTATTAGAACTCGTGCACCGGTAATATTTTTGCCGTCCCAAGCCGGGAATTCTTCTAGTAACTGAAGTCTGTCTGAAGTTGGACTTACATTGACCTGAACACTAGATCCGTCTTCCGATGGTGCCTGATAACCGTTATCATCTACCGCAAATCCTTTTGGTGGTAATTCAGAACCGCTTGGTTCATTCAGTTTTATTTGCTCTCCGTTTTCAGCGGTTAGCGTATCCGTAATTGGGTTAAAATCTAATCTTCCCGAAATTGCAATAGCTGCGACCATTTCAGGAGAAGCTACGAATGCGTGAGTGTTAGGGTTTCCGTCAGCTCTTTTCGCAAAGTTTCTGTTGAAAGAGTGAATAATCGAGTTTTTCTCGCCTTTATCAGCGCCTTCTCTGTCCCACTGCCCAATACAAGGTCCGCAAGCGTTTGTAAAGATTCTTGTATTTTCAAACTTTCTGAAAGAATCTAGGAAACCATCTCTTTCTGCTGTGAATTTCACCTGCTCAGAACCCGGATTAATTCCCAAAATTGCTTTTGGTTTTACTCCTTTTGCTACTGCATCTTCAACAATGGAAGCTGCTCTAGACAAATCTTCATACGAAGAGTTGGTACAAGAACCAATTAATGCCCATTCAACTTCTATCGGCCACCCATTTGCGATTGCTTTTTCTCTAAATTCAGATACAGGTGTTGCTAAATCTGGTGTGAAAGGTCCGTTGAGATGTGGAGTCAATTCAGAAAGGTTAATTTCTATTAATTGATCAAAATATTGTTCAGGGTTTGCATATACTTCAGCATCACCCGTTAAATGTTCAGCAATTTTGTCGGCTGCATCTACAACGTCCTGTCTTCCGGTAGAAGCAAGGTATCTTCTCATAGAATCGTCATATCCGAAAGTAGAAGTCGTGGCACCCACTTCAGCACCCATGTTACAGATTGTACCTTTACCAGTCGCTGAAAGAGATTCTGCTCCTTCTCCAAAATATTCTACGATACATCCTGTTCCTCCTTTTACGGTAAGAATTCCGGCAACTTTTAGAATAACATCTTTAGCGGAAGTCCAGCCAGACATTTTTCCGGTCAATTTTACACCGATTAATTTTGGCATTTTTAATTCCCAAGCCATTCCTGCCATTACGTCTACCGCATCAGCACCACCAACTCCAATGGCAACCATTCCAAGACCTCCTGCGTTTACCGTGTGAGAATCTGTTCCGATCATCATTCCTCCCGGAAATGCGTAGTTTTCTAAGACAACCTGGTGAATAATTCCGGCTCCCGGTTTCCAGAAACCGATACCGTATTTATCACAAACGGAACTTAAGAAGTTGAAAACTTCAGAGTTTTTATTAATTCCTTCCTGTAAATCTGCTTCAGCACCTACTCTTGCCTGAATCAGGTGATCGGCATGAGCAGTTGAAGGAACGGCTACCTTAGCTTTTCCAGCCTGCATAAATTGTAAAAGTGCCATTTGCGCAGTGGCATCCTGCATTGCAACTCTGTCCGGAGCGAAATCCACGTAAGAATTTCCTCTTTCGTATTCTTGTGTTGCATTTCCTTCCCACAAGTGTGTGTAAAGAATTTTTTCTGAAAGTGTCAATGGTTTTCCTGTAATTTGTCTTGCTGCAGCAATTCTTTCAGGATAACGCTCGTACACTTTTTTGATCATGTCAATGTCGAAAGTCATATCTTAATTTAATTTTTCTATTTTTTCATAAGTTTTCCCATCTTTAGATAAGATTTAAAAGGAAAAAATATACCATAATTCATTCATCAAATATTATTCCTCTGACCCATAAGATGAGATAAATATGATGAATGATTGAGATTATTTATACCTATCAAGTTAAGGAAAAATAAAATTTGAATCGTTGACATAAGTTAAAATAATTTAAGTTGCTCTTAAATGGAAACATTCTAAACAAAAAAATGGAAGACTTCAAAAAGAAATCTTCCATTTTTATATTTAAAAAGCCTTTCGACTACATTTTAAAATCTATTAGTGACCAACGGTAACCAATTCTTTGATAGATGGAACGAAAGTCGTTAAATCGATACCTTCAACCGCAGCTTTGTATTCGTCGATATTTGGAATTCTACCAATAATCGCAGACAATACAACTACCGGAGTCGATGCTAATAAAGATTCACCCTTTTTACGTTCCGAATCTTCCACAACTCTTCCTTGGAAAAGTCTTGTAGAAGTTGCCAAAACAGTATCTCCTTTTTCAGCTTTCTCCTGGTTACCCATACAAAGGTTACAACCTGGACGCTCAAGATACATCATATTTTCATACTGAGTACGAGCTTCACCTTTTGGAGCATTATCATTAAATTCAAAACCTGAATATTTTTCTAATAATTCCCAATCACCTTCAGCTTTTAGTTCGTCAATGATATTATAAGTTGGAGCCGCTACAACCAATGGTGCGTTGAATTCTACTTTACCATTTTTCTGTTCAAGATTTCTCAACATCTGAGAAACGATTTTCAAATCGCCTTTGTGAACCATACAAGAACCTACGAAACCAAGGTCAACTTTTTTCTCACCACCGTAGAAAGTAAGGTCTCTGATGGTATCGTGCGTATATCTTTTAGAAACGTCGTCGTTGTTTACATCCGGGTCAGCAATCATTGGTTCAACAATAATGTCTAAGTCAACAACTACTTCAGCGTAATATTTTGCATTAGCATCTGGAGTCAACGCCGGTTTATCACCAGTTCTGATTTCCTCGATTCTCTTGTTTGCTTTATTAATTAGACCTTGAAGAACGTGATTATGGTTATCCATTCCTTTGTTAATCATAATCTGGATTCTGCTTTTCGCAATTTCCAATGATTCAATCAAAGTATCGTCTTCAGAAATACAGATTGAAGCTTTCGCTTTCATTTCTGCAGTCCAGTCTGTAAATGTAAATGCTTGGTCAGCAGGAAGAGTTCCAATGTGAACTTCGATAATTCTACCTTGGAAAACATTTTCTCCGTCAAATTGCTTCAGCATCTGAGCCTGAGTTGCGTGAACTACATCACGGAAATCCATATGCTCTTTCATATCACCTTTGAAAGTTACTTTCACAGATTCAGGAATCGGCATTGATGCTTCACCAGTTGCCAAAGCTAAAGCTACAGTTCCAGAGTCAGCTCCGAAAGCAACACCTTTAGACATTCTTGTGTGTGAATCACCTCCGATGATGATTGCCCATTCGTCAACCGTAATATCATTAAGAACTTTATGAATAACGTCTGTCATTGCGTGATATTCACCTTTCGGGTCACGAGCTGTGATCACTCCGAAATCGTTCATAAATTTCATTAATTTAGGAATATTAGCCTGCGCTTTTTTATCCCAAACTGAAGCAGTGTGACAACCTGACTGATAAGCTCCGTCTACGATTGGAGAAATCACGGTTGCTGCCATTGATTCCAATTCCTGAGAAGTCATCAAACCTGTCGTGTCCTGAGAACCAACAATGTTTACTTCTACACGAACGTCTGAACCTGCGTGTAATAATTTACCTTCAGTAACACCTACTGCATTTCTGTTGAAGATTTTTTCAACAGCAGTCAAACCTTGTCCTTCAATAGAAATTTCTTTAGAAGGAGCGAAAACTGTAGGAGCTGTAATTCCTAAAGTTTTTGCAGCAAAAGTCTGGATTTTCTTACCAAAAACAATGGCGTAAGAACCACCAGCTTTGATGAATTCTAATTTTTGAGGAGTAAATGATTTTGAAATATCTTTCAATTCAACATCTCCGTTGTATAATTTCTTTTCTTTGGTATTGATTGTAAGAACGGTTCCTGTAGCAACAGAATATTTTTCTTCCAAAACAATGTCGCCATTTTCATTACGAACAGGGTTTCCGTTTTCGTCAACTTTTTTCACCCAGTTTTGTAGGTCAATTCCGATACCTCCGGTTACATCAACAGTGGTTAAGAAAATTGGCGAAATACCATTTGTTCCGGCTACAATCGGAGCGATATTTACGAATGGTACGTAAGGGCTTGCTTGTTTCCCTGTCCAAAGTGCAACGTTGTTTACACCCGACATACGAGAAGAACCAACTCCCATTGTTCCTTTTTCTGCGATAAGCATTACACTTGCATCAGGATGTTGAGCTTGAAGCATTTTGATTTCGTCCTGCGCTTCAGGTGTGATCATACATTTACCGTGAAGTTCTCTGTCAGAACGAGAGTGTGCCTGATTTCCGGGAGACAATAAATCTGTTGAAATATCACCTTCACCAGCGATGAATGTTACTACTTTAATTTCTTCTGCAACTTCCGGAAGTTTAGTAAAAAACTCTGCTTTTGCATAGCTTTCAAGAATATCTTTAGCGATTACATTACCAGATTCGAAAGATGCTTTCAAACGTGCTGTGTCAGCATCGTATAAGTAAACCTGAGTTTTAAGAACTTCAGCAGCCGGTTTTGCAGTTGCTTCATCATTTCCTAAAGCTAAATCAAGTAAAACCCCAATTGAAGGTCCACCTTTCATATGAGATAGTAATTCGAAAGCGTAAGTTGGAGTAATTTCTTCAACCACAGATTCGCCAAGAATAATTTCCTTTAAAAACTTAGCCTTTACGCCTGCAGCACTTGTGGTACCCGGCAAAGTATTATAAATAAAAAATTTAAGAGAATCAGCTCTATATTCGTTTGCTGTATCTTTAATCTGCTCAATAATTGCGCTTAATAGATCTGCGCCGTCAATTGGTTTTGGGTGAAGCCCCTGATTTTTTCTTTCTTCGATTTCTTGGATGTAATCCTGATAAATATTCATAATTCTAGAAGTCTTTTCATTTTAAATGCGCCTTCGGGATGTAATGAGATTCCTAATACGCATCACTTTCAATTGTTTTACGATTTATTCGTAAATCTTTCTAAGTTTGTTATCGGAAATTGAAGCTGTCTATTGAAAATCTTTTCTGATATAAATTTAACAGATAAGAACTGATGTTATTTTTTTTAGATTTATCAAAAAAATCTTCAAAATTTAGTTTTCCGTTATTAAACACTTGAAAATGTTTCCAAATTTACGAAATTTTACTATTTTGTAATGTTGAAATTATTTAGATTCTTTATAAATATGAATTTTATATTTTCTATTTTTGACACAAAATAAACATACAATGATTTTAAGGAAATTGAAGTTGGGTTTTTTGATAACATGTTCTGTTTTTGCTTTTTCGCAATCTAAACCTTTGAAAAAAAGCAATATAAGTGTATCTAAAAAAGCTGTAAAATCAAATATTGTTAAAAATACTGTAGCAAAACTTCCAGTAGTTAATGAGGAGTTGCCATTGCTGATTCCGCAAAAAAAGAACGGAAAATCCGGGTTTGTCAATCAAAAAGGGAAATTTGTAATTCAGCCTGAATATGATTTGGTGATGTTTTTTGGTGAAGATTGTAATCTTTTAAACTCGCCTAACGAGAAAGTTAAAAAGTTCGGAAGCGGAGATTTTGCTACTGTAGAAAAGGGCGGTATTGCGTTTAGAATTAATAAATCAGGAAAAAGAGTTTACCAATATAACAGTAATGATCTGGGAAGATGCCAGCAAGAATTGAAAAAAGCATTGTTTCATGCTTATATTCTTAGTGGAAAGTATGGAATTATCGAAGATTCGAAGTTTAAAAATCCATCAGACCGCAATCAGTTTACCATTTATCCAAGTTACCAGTATCTTTACATTTTGGAGGGTGACGATGCGTCGAATCCTATGATCATAGCCACGTATAACGATAAATTTGGTGTGATTGATGTTAATAACAAAATCATTATTCCATTTGAGTATTCAGATATAAAAAGAAATTACAGCTGGAAATTGGGTAAAATGTTTGAAGTCACAAAAGATGACAAGAACTATTATTATATAGATTCTTACAACCGATCTTATTAGTTTTAGTGTGAAATTAAATCCTAAATCAAAATATTTTTAATTCACATATTTTTAGTAATTTTGCCGCTGAAATAAAGGGGTGCTCTAGTCGGGGCTGAGATTATACCCAATGAACCTGGAACGGGTAATGCTGTTTAGGGAAATTTGAAAATGTAACAACGTAGCAATATAACAATATACCAATTGCATTGCTAGACTGGTAAATTAGTAAATTGTTACATTACTTTAATCGCCCCTTTTATTCCATTAAATTTTTAAAATTTATAAGAATGAAAGGATTATTTTTTTTAGGACTTACCGCAAGTTCATTGAGTTTTGCTCAAACTCTCAATAATGATTCTCTGAAAATCAGAGAAATTGAAGCCGTCAACTTTACCAGAAGACTTCCCGTTGCCAAAGAAATTATCAATGTTCAGAAAGATCTTGACGGACGAAATCTCGGGCAGGATCTTCCTATTCTTTTGAAAAATCAAACTTCTATTATTTCCACTTCTGATGCCGGAAACGGAGTCGGCTACACCGGATTTAGAATTCGTGGAGTTGCAGGAAGAGGGATTAATGTGATGATGAATGGTGTTCCGTTCAACGATTCCGAAAGTCAGGGAACTTTCTTCGTGAATGTTCCGGATCTTACCAGCTCGGCTTCACAAATCGTGATTCAAAGGGGTGTGGGGACTTCCAATAACGGGGTTTCTGCCTTTGGAGCAAGTATCAATGTGATTTCTAAGGAACCGGAAGAAAAGTTTTATATTAAAACAGATGACAGTTACGGATCGTTTAATACCTACAAATATTCAGCTGAAGTAGGTTCCGGTAAATTTTGGAAAGACCGTCTTTCTGTGATGGGAAGATATTCATATATTCACTCTGATGGGTATATAGACAGAGCTTTTTCAGATTTAAATTCTTACAATTTCACAGCCTTATTTGAAGAAGGAAAAACAAAACTTCGCTTGATGGCTTTTGGAGGA
This sequence comes from Chryseobacterium indoltheticum, assembly GCF_003815915.1. Classification (NCBI taxonomy): domain Bacteria; kingdom Pseudomonadati; phylum Bacteroidota; class Flavobacteriia; order Flavobacteriales; family Weeksellaceae; genus Chryseobacterium; species Chryseobacterium indoltheticum. The sequence goes on along the minus strand of NZ_CP033929.1, from coordinate 66,507 downwards.
AAAGAAAAAACGTATCAGGCTTGGAACGGAATCGACAGGCAAACCTGGGAAACAACTCCTAAACTGAACTATTCTGGTCAGTACACAGATCTTTTTACAGGCGAGGAAAAATTTTATGATAACGAAACCGATAATTACAGACAAAATCATTATCAGTTTTTATGGGAACAAAACATCAACGAACGCTGGAATCTTGAAACGACTCTTCATTATACTAAAGGAAGAGGGTTTTATGAGAATTACGTAAGAGTAAACGAAGAAGATGAGGAAGCAACACATTATTCCAATTACAATCTTCCGGTATTCGAATTGAATGGAGCTCCTGTAGATCAAACCGATTTTATCAGAAAAAAATGGTTGAATAATGATTTTTATGGCTTGGTTTCTACTTTGTATGGGAAATTTGAAAATCTAGATTTGAATTTCGGATTGGTTGGAAATCAGTATTACGGAAGACATTATGGGAATGTTACCGGAGTGTATTTTCCAAATATTGATGAATATGAATATTACCGTAATCGTTCGGTGAAAACTGAAGTTGCAGCTTTTGCCAAAGCATTAATCAAAGTGAATGATTTTGAATTCTTTGGAGATCTTCAGTTGAGAAATATTGATTATGATACAAAGATATTAATGGAAGGTGATGGAGAAGGCGCTAATCTTAATAAAAACTGGCTATTTTTTAATCCAAAAGCGGGAGTTAATTATAAACTAGGAAACGGAAAAGTTTTCTTCTCTTATGCTCATGCGCAACGCGAGCCCAATCGTGATGATCTAATATCAAACAATGATGTGAAATCAGAAAAACTACATGATTTTGAAGCAGGAATTGAAAAGCAATTTGGAAAAGTCGCTTTTACAGCCAATCTTTATTATATGTATTACCTGAATCAGTTGGTTTTAAACGGTCAGATCAGTAATATCGGAGAGTTTATCAGAACCAATTCCGGGAAAAGTTACAGAAGAGGTTTAGAAATTGGAGCTTTGGCAAAACTTTCAAAACAATGGGAGATTTCTGGAAACGTAAGTGTAAGCCAAAACAGAAATCTTGATTTCAGAATTAAAAATAAAAAAGAAATTACCGAGCTTGGGAATACAGAAATTTCTTTTTCACCCAATTTGATTGCCAATCTTAGCCTGAAATTTAACCCGACAAAAAATTTCCAGCTTGCTTTAATGAATCAGTTTGTTGGAAAGCAATATTTAGATAATACAGAAACCCAGAATTTACAGCTTGATGATTATTTACTTACAGATTTTAATGCACAATACGACTTTAAAATTGCAAAACATGAGGTTGCCTTAAAGCTTTTGGTTAATAATATTTTTAATCAGAAATATGTAAACAACGGTTACGTTTACAATGGTCCTGTTTATTTTTCTCAGGCAGGAACCAACTTCATGTTCGGAATCAGCTGGAAAATCCAATAATTAAAATTCAACACCATTTCATATCATTATATTTCAAGTTAGTTCAGATTAAATTTTTAAAGACTGCTTCGGCAGTCTTTTTTAGTTTTAATTTTTAACTTATTGCTTATTATACATTATAAATAAATCTCTCAAAAAGTCATGAAAAAGTCATAAATTTGCCACCAAATGAATATTTCAGCTTACATTTTAGACTATCTGAAGCAATTTGGAACCGTTACCGTTCCAAAGTTTGGTGTATTTTCTCTGGAAAATTCTAAAGCGGTCATCAACTCAGAAAACGGAAGTATTCTTCCTCCTTCTTCAAAAATAGCATTCCATTCTGATTATCAGGTTTTATCTGACGATTTGATAGGATTTATCAGCAATAAAAAAGCAATTTCAAAAGAAGCTGCTGAGAATGAATTGCAGATTCAGACAGATTTTTGGAAGAAAAAACTTCAGGCCGAGCAGGTTTTGGAGATTCAGAATTTAGGAACTGTTTTTATTGAAGACGGCCAGCTCCATTTCAAAGGAAATCGCCTGGAATCTGATCATCCGGATTTTTATGGTTTGGAAGAAATTCGTTTTTCTGATATCAACGAAGGAGAATCTTTCGAGAGCCCTGTAAACAAAGAAAAAGATTACAAGTTTAATAAATCTATTCTTTGGATTTTCCTTTTCATCATTCCGGTTTTGGGGATATTGTATGTAGGATATACTCAACAGGAACTTCTCTTCGGGAAAAAATCTTTTGATGATGTTTCGGTGCAAACCAAAACGAAGAGAATTGAAAAGAAAATGCCGGTAAAAATAGATTCGGCGCAGATAAAAAGAGCAGATTCTGTAAAAGCTTTTAAAGCGGATTCTTTAAGAAAAGATTCAATAAAACAGGCTGCAAAAACTTGGAAACCCAATTCCAATAAAAGTAAATCAAAAAAATGGCAAAAATAAAAAAAGCGTCAGAATCTTTGACGATAATGACCAATATCGTACTTCCCAATGATACCAACCAACTTAGAAATCTTTTTGGAGGTGAGTTGTTGGCAAGAATGGATCGTTGTGCTTCCATTTCGGCAACCAGACATTGCGAAAGAAGAGTGGTGACAGCTTCTGTAAACCATGTTTCATTCGACCACCCGATTCCGGAAGGAGGTATTGTTGTAATGGAATCTAAAGTTTCTCGTGCATTTTCTACATCGATGGAGATTTATGTAGATGTTTGGTTAGACGATCCGATTAATCATAAAAAGATTCAGACCAATAAAGGTATTTACACTTTTGTGGCGGTTGATGAATTCAACAGACCGATTCCAATTCCAGATATGGAGCCGGAAACTGACGTTGAAAAAGAACGTTATGCTGCAGCATTGAGAAGAAAAGAACTTTCTTTAATTCTTTCCGGAAGAATGAAACCTTCGGATTCTGTGGAGCTTAAAAAATTGTTCCAGGAACAGCCACAACCAGAAACGGATAAATAATTGTTTTATATCTTAAATGCTTTTAATTTTGTTGAGTGTAATGCCTCTGCAAAATTAAAAGCATTTATTTTTTTGATTCTAAGTGTTTAAGCTATGAAAATCCTTCTTTTAGATAAAAACCATCCCCTTATTACCGAACAGCTTTTAGCTAAAAACTTTATTTTAGAAGAAGATTTTACGTCTTCGTATGATGAGGTTTGTGATAAAATTCACAATTACGATGGGGTAATTATTCGAAGCAGAATTCCTTTAGATCAAAACTTTTTAGAAAAAGCAACTCACCTAAAATTCATTGCAAGAGTAGGAGCGGGCATGGAAAATATTGATATTCCTGTTGCTGAAAAATTGGGAATTCAATTGATTAATTCTCCAGAAGGAAACAGAGATTCTGTTGCCGAGCATGTGGTGGGAATGTTATTGATTCTAATGAACCGTCTTTTCATCGCTTCAAATGAAGTAAAAAAAGGAATTTGGCTGCGTGAAGAAAACCGTGGTGATGAATTGTTGGGGAAAACAGTGGGTCTTATAGGTTATGGAAATATGGGAAAAGCTACCGCAAAAAGACTTTCGGGTTTCGGCTGTAAGGTAATTTTTCATGATATTCTTCCGGGTCTTTCAGATGAATTTGCAACGCAGGTTTCTTTGGAAGAGCTAAAACAAAAAGCAGAAGTTTTAAGCTTACATATTCCCATGACAAATGAAACTCATTATTTAATTGACTCAACTTTTATTAATGAAATGAAAAATGAGTTCTATTTTGTGAATACGGCAAGAGGAAAAAATGTAGAAACGAAATATTTAGTTGAAGCGGTGAAGTCAGGAAAGGTAAAAGGTGCATGTCTTGATGTTTTAGAATATGAGAAGGCATCTTTTGAAAAATTAGATACTTCGACTTCGCTCAGTACAAGAGAAAATGAAGATCTGCAATATCTTTTAGACTCAGAAAAAGTAATCGTGACCCCTCATATCGCAGGCTGGACGCATCAAAGCAAGGAAAAGCTGGCGCAGGTGATTGTAGATAAAATTATAGCATCGTTTGGCTAGTTTAAAAATCAGCAAATTAGATTACTCTTTTGGGGTGTGAAATTTTGTGTTAAATAATTCATAATTGATAACGGCCTTTTCATATTTGAATAGAGTTTTGTTAAATTGCCGTTCATTTTTTTGAGCTCATGAAGAAGTTAAACCTTGTATTTATCACTACTCTATTTTTATTCCTGTTTTCCTGTAAAAATAAATCTGAAAAAAATTCTGAAGCAGCAGAATCTACGACCAATCTTCCCAATTACGGAAATGTAGATTTAACCAAAGTGTTTGCTTCCGGAGATTTTAGTCTTGTAGATAAAGATTATGCGGTAAATTATATCGACCAATATTATAAAAAGGTTTGGGAAAGAGGTAATTTGAGTGGAAGCTTTTTGGTAGCACAAGGAGATCAGATTTTATATGAAAATTACAGAGGTTTTGCACGAGAGGGCAATCAAAATCCTATAAACAAAAATACGCCGTTGCATGTTGCTTCCGTTTCAAAAACCATGACAGCAATGGCAATGATGAAATTAATCGAGGCCGGAAAAATAAAGCTTTCCGATCATTTGACGCAATTCTTTCCCGGATTTCCTTATCCGAATGTAACAGTTCAGACTTTATTAGACCAAAGAAGCGGTCTTCCAAAATACGAATACTTCATTACCAAAATTCAGCCGGCTCCTGCAGAACTTTCAAAAACGTACATCACCAATCAGGATGTTTTGAATATGATCATCAAATACAAACCTGAGCTGGCGAGAGATACCGATACCGGTTTTATGTATTGCAATACCAATTTTGCGCTTTTAGCCTTATTGATTGAAAAGATTACTAAAACTCCTTTTCCGCAGGCGATGCAAGAAATGGTTTTCACTCCATTGAAAATGAATAATACCTATATCTTTCAGGAAAAAGATATTCCTACCGCGTCGCAGTCATTTTATTATGGTGGAAATAAGTTGTATCCTTTAGATCGTTTAGATCTTATTTATGGGGATAAAAATGTGTATACAACGCCAAGAGATCTTTATAATTTTTCTAAAGCCATGTTTTCTAAAGATTTTTTAAAGCCGGAATTGATGCAGATGATTTTTGCGCCTTACAGCAATGAGAAGGCAGGACAAAACAATTATGGCCTAGGCTTTAGAATGAAAATTTTTGATAACGGAGAAAAACTAACCTATCATAACGGTTGGTGGCACGGCACAAATTCTGTTTTTGCTCACCTTTTAAAATCTAAAGTTACCATCATAGCTATCGGAAATAAATATTCGGGCAAAGTGTATTCAGCTCTGGCTTTGTCGGGTCTTTTTGAAGATTTTCCGCCTCAGAAAGATAAGCTTCACAGCATTATGAATGATAATCAGGACACTTTGAAAACAGGAACTGAAGTTTTTGGAGAATAATGTTTATTTTTGCTCAAATAATTTCATGAAAAGATTTCTTCTCTTATTCATTATCGGAATTCTTGTACAGTCTTGTGCGAGAGTGGGGTCACCAGTCGGCGGTCTTAAAGATACCTTGGCTCCAGAGGCTATAGGCTCAAATATAGATTCCTCGAGAGTCAATGTGAGAAGAGATATTAAAGAACTTCGTATAGATTTTAATGAATATATTACCTTAAAGGATATTAATAAAAATCTTAATATTTCGCCACCTATAAAGAATATCAAAAGAATTCTCCCTTCAAATATTGCCAATAAGTTTTTAGTGATTCAGTGGACCGACACTTTGCAGGCCAATACAACGTATAATTTCAATTTTGGAAATGCGATTGTTGATAACAGTGAAGCAAATGTTTTGAGGTATTATAATTTTGCTTTTTCTACAGGCGAAAAGCTCGATGATTTATACATCAGCGGGGAGGTTACAGATGCTTTAGCTTTAAAAAAGAAAAGCAGCTCCGATAATAAAATGGTGGTTGGTCTTTATCAGTTGAAAGACAGTATGGATTACAGACAAAAGCCCTATTATATCACAAAAGTAGATGATGACGGTTATTATGAGTTAAATTATCTTGCAAAAGGTAAATACAAAATTATTGCTTTTGATGATGATAATGAAAACTCTATCTACAACCCCGGAAAAGAAAAAATTGGATTTCAAAAAGATACCGTTGTTGTTGAGAAATCTATTTCAGGCTTAAATTTAAAATTGTATCCTTCTAAGAAACCATTTAAAACCCCTGAATTAAAAGAAATGCCGGGAGGAATTTTGATGACTTTTGAGGGAAATCCTGAAGAAGTAAAGGTTCTATCTATAAGTGAAAAACTGAAAGACATCAAAGTTACCCACACTCCAAAATCAGACTCTGTAAAGATTTGGTTTGATGCTGTGAAAAGCGATGTTGGACAAACCGTAAACGAAAAACTTGAGTTCAGCTATGATACAGCTGCGAAGAAAGATACTGTTGTTTCTTTTTATAAGTACAACAAAAAGAACGTGATGGATGTTGTTAGTGAAAATGGTGGAGCTTTATTGCCTCCAAAAACTGATTTCAAAATCTCGTCCAATTATATTATTGATAAAATTTATCCTGAAAAATGGACTTTGACGATTGATAGCACAACGGCACAACCATTTACTGCAAAAATATCTGAAACAAATCCTTATCAGATTTTAGTAACGTCGGATTTCATTTCCGGGAAAAAATATCAGCTGACAATTCCGAAAACTACAATTTCATCTTATTATGAAAAAAATTCGGAGTCAAAACGTTTCGATTTTGAAGTTGATAAGATCGAGAATTATGGACTTTTAAAAATTGAGCTTCAAAATGCTCCTACTAAAAAATATTGGTTGCAGCTTGTAGATTCTTCAGAAAAACCGATATATCAGAAGTATACAAGCGGGAATTCGGTAACGTTTGATATATTGAAACCCGGCGAATATATCATTCGGATTTTGGTGGATAATAACGAAAACCGTTATTGGGATGCTGCAGATTTCGAAAATTCAACTTTTGCGGAAGATTCGTATACTTATTACAAGACTGCGGTTATCCGACCTTTATGGACATCAACCGAAACCTGGGATCTAAACGATAAAAGAGTGCTTGACATCAGTAAATTTGGTACAGCTTCGAGTCCTGCAAAAGCTCAGTCTGATGAGAAGAAATCGACAACCAATCCTATGAATAATTCTATTCAGAATAATAATTCTGGAACCAGAGGAAATAGAGACCTTCAATTAAGAAGATAATGCAGAAGTTTAAAAAAATAGTTTTTTGGTGTTTGGTAGGGTTTGCAATCATTCAGTTTATTCCGATTGATCGAGTAAATAAGCCGGTAGATCAAAGCAAAAACTTTATTAAGATTGAAAATGCTCCGAAAAAAGTAGTTATATTACTTAAAAATGCATGCTATGATTGTCATTCCGATGAAACGGTTTACCCTAAATATGCATATGTCGCTCCGTTTTCCTGGTCGATTAAAAGCCATGTGAACGATGGAAGAAAATATTTAAATTTCTCTGTTTGGGAAACATACAATAAAGATTTGAAGCACAAAATGCTTACCCGAGCAATAGAGATGGTTGACAATAAAATGATGCCAATGCCTGCGTATATCATTTACCACGAAGAAGCTAACCTCTCAACCAATGAAAGGAAGCTTTTAAATGTTTATTTTCAAGAAGTCCTAGACTCTAAAAAATACTAGAAAATACTTCTAATTAAAATCTTTTAAATACTGTTCAAAGAATTTCTTTTGAGAATCGAAAGCAATATCTTCAAGATTGATTTCTGAAGCTTTAATCCATTGAGTTTCCGAAATTTCAGATAGTGCTATATTAACTTCGAACTTTTCTGGAACACGATATTCATAAAACAAATCAATCGTATTATAATCAATTTCTTTGTATTGGTAAACATTGGGAAGACTCGTTAGATATCTCAGGTTTTTAATATCAATTTCAAGTTGCAATTCCTCCAAGAGCTCTCTTTTGCATGTGTTTTCTGCACTTTCTTTGGGGTCAACAAATCCTCCTGCCAAATCAAGTTTCCCTTTTTTAGGCTCCTGATTTCTTCTGGTTAAATAGATTTCATCTCCGCAGCGAATGACGACAGCAACAGCTCCGGCAACATTATTATATAAAGTGAAGCTGCACTCAGGGCAGCTCCACTTTTTTTCTCCGTTCCAATTGAGGGTTTGGTTTCCGCAATTCGGACAAAATTTTAGTATTTTCATTAAGCAGTATTAGAATTTCTCGGGTGAAAATTTAATATCACATCCCGAAGTTCTTCAGTTTTTAAATGGGTATAAATCCCGGTTGTCGTAATGCTCGAATGCCCCAACATTTCCTGAATATAACGCAAGTCTGCACCGTTTTGCAATAAGTGCGTAGCAAACGAATGTCTGAAGGTGTGTGGAGATATTTTCTTGCTTACTCCCGCTTTATCGGTTAGTTCTTTTATAATTATAAATACAATCACGCGAGACATTGAAGTTCCTCTGCTGTTAAGGAAAAGGGTGTCTTCATGCTTCTTGTTAATTTTATTTCTAAAACGTACTTCTGTAATATATTCTTTTAAAAGGTTTGCTGTATATTCGGCTAAAGGCACAAAACGTGTTTTGTTTCCCTTTCCTACAACTTTGATATAGTTTTCTTTAAAATTAATATTTGATATTTTAACATCTATTAATTCTGAAACTCTTAATCCACAGCCGTATAGAACCTCAATAATACAGTGATTTCTTTTGCCAAGGTCTGAACCTATTTCGATAGCTTGAATTATTCTTTCAATATCAGCAAGGCTTAAAGTATCGGGTAAATAAAGTCCTAATTTTGGTCCTTCTAAGAGTGTTGAAGGATTGTCATTTCGAATTTCGTCTTCCAGTAAATATCTGAAAAAAGCTTTAATGGAAGAAATCCATCTCGCTTGTGACCGTTCGCTGAATTTTTGTTTAGATAAATTAAAAATGTATTCCTGTAGATTATCATAGGTAATCTTCTCAGGACCTGTATTTTCAAGGTATCCTACTGCGTAGTCTTTAAGTTTTTTAATGTCGCGAACATAAGCGTCAAGTGTGTTTTCTGAAAAATTTCTTTCAAAGCGAAGAAAGATTTCAAAATCTTTAATTTTTTCATCCCAAGTCATCGTGTTGTGTTTTTTTGTTAAATTTCTAATTCATTCTCTGTAACCTGTATTATTTCAATGTGATGTTCTTTTAAAAAAGCAATTCCCTCGTCATCCGAATAAGCATTAATGTAGACTAATCTTGAAATTCCTGCCTGTAAAATCAGCTTACTGCATTCTTTACAGGGTGATAGTGTAAGGTACAAAGTTGCACCTCGTGCAGATTGTGTAGAGCCTGCCAATTTCAAAATTGCATTTGCCTCTGCATGTAAAACGTACCAGTAGGTCTTGCCGGTTTCGTCTTCACAACAGTTTTCAGATCCTGATGGGGTACCATTGTATCCATCTGAAATAATCATCCTATCTTTTACGATAAGAGCTCCTACCTGCTTTCTTTCGCAGTAGGACAGTCTTGCCCATTCCTGAGCCATTTTAAGATAAGCTTTGTCAAACTTATTATACTTCTGCATCGGTTTTTTCGAAATAATTTGTGATATGTATGTTAGAAGTTAGGCTTTCTTTTTTCAATAAAAGCAGAAACTCCTTCTTTTTTGTCCTCTAAATCAAAAAGCTCTCCGAAATACTTAATTTCGGTTTCAAAACCTTTATCACTATCAGACAGATTGGTTGCTTTAATAGCGCGTGAAATAGCCATTGGAGAATTGTTTGCAATTGTTTTTGCCAATTCTTCTGTTTTTGAAAGAAGTTCACCAATAGGGAAAACCTCATTTACCAGACCAATTTCTTTTGCTTTTTGTGCAGGAATCATTTTTGCTGAGAAAATCATCTCATTAGCAATCCCTTTTCCTACTAATTTTGGAAGTCTTTGGGTTCCTCCATATCCGGGAATAAGTCCTAACGTTACTTCAGGAAGACCCAGTTTAGCATTATCAGATGCATATCTGATGTGACATGCCATTGCCAACTCTAAACCTCCGCCCAAAGCGAAGCCGTTTACTGCAGCAATTACGGGTTTAGACAGGTTTTCTATCTTGTCAAAAAGAATATTTTGACCGTTTCTTGCTAATTCTTCTGCTTTTTCCTGACTAAAGTTACTAAATTCTTTTATATCTGCACCAGCAACGAACGATTTTTCTCCACTTCCGGTTAAAATAATTACTCTTACCTCATTGTCAGACTGTAATTCATCTAATGCAGAACTGATCTCTTTTATTGTTTGTGCATTTAATGCATTTAAACTCTCAGGTCTGTTGATTGTAATTACAGCAGTTTTCTCTTCTTTCTTTAGCAGTATATTTTCGTAAGTCATTATTCTCTTAATCTTTAAGAACTTGCAAATTAAAAATTTTTTGCAAATAAAAAGGGAAAAAAATAACTTTTTTCCCTTTTAAGTGTTTATTATCTAATAGTTTATTTTGAATGATTCATCATGTTGGCGTCAATATTGACACTTAAACCTGATGCCACTTTCATGCCAAGCTCAATATTTGCCCTGAAAAAATGACACAACTGGCGGTTGATAATCTCGTCTCTTTTAGGCCCATCAATTCCCCTCATGTGATCTATAATGTTCTTTACCAGATTTTCTCGGTCTTGCTGATTCATCGCTTTTGTATATAAAAGCCCGGGTTGCGTGTAATGATCGTCGTCATTTTCATTTCTGTTGAAATTGGCTACATGGTTGCTATCCAGCTCATATTCAAAATTTTTGTAAGACGAATCTGGTCTTATGTCATCAAAACTGTTTGGATAGTAGTTGGGCTTATCTTGATAATGAGATGAGTCTGCCATAAAACCGTCTCTTTGGTAATTATTGACTGCGAACGGGCATCTGTTGACTTCCAACTGATGAGCATTGACGCCAACTCTGTATCGGTGAGCATCCGGGTAAGAAAATAATCTTCCCTGAAGCATTTTGTCAGGTGAAAAGCTGATTCCGTTGATCAAATTACTTGGTGAGAAAGTGGATTGCTCTACATGTGCAAAATAATTTACCGGCACTTCATTCAGCTCCATTTCGCCAACTTCGATCAAAGGAAAATCTCCCTGAAACCAAACCTTGGTAATGTCGAAAGGATTCCATCTAAATTCTTTTGCCTGCTCTTCGGTCATCACCTGCATATACATCGTCCATTTCGGGAAATCGCCATTGTCGATTGCCTTACAAAGATCTTCCTGAGCAAAATCAGGGTTTTCTCCTGCCATTTTCGTTGCCTCGTCGTTGGTGAAGTTTTTAATTCCCTGTTTCGTTTTAAAATGAAATTTCACCCAAACTCTTTCATTATTTTCATTAATCATCGAGAAAGTATGAGACCCAAAACCATGCATGTGTCTGAAGCCATAAGGTGTCCCTCGATCTGACATTAAAATCAGAACTTGATGTAATGATTCCGGATTTAAACTCCAGAAATCCCACATCATGGTTGGGCTTTTTAAGTTGGTCTTTGGAACTCTTTTTTGAGTATGTATAAAATCAGGGAATTTTTTAGCATCTTTAATAAAGAAAACGGGTGTGTTGTTCCCTACCAAATCCCAATTTCCATCTTCCGTGTAGAATTTTAAGGCAAATCCGCGAGGATCTCTTGCAGTATCGGCACTTCCTTTTTCGCCACCGACAGTAGAGAAACGGGCAAACATTTTACAAGAATTTCCTACCTGAGAAAATAATTTGGCTTTTGTATATTTTGTAATGTCATGAGTGACTGTAAATTTTCCGTAAGCTCCACTTCCTTTAGCATGAACAATTCTTTCCGGAATTCTTTCTCTCACAAAATGAGCAAGATTTTCCTGTAAAATAAAATCCTGTAACAACACCGGGCCACGCGCACCTACAGTTTGAGAATCCTGGTGTTCGTAATATGGTGCTCCGCTGCCTGTTGTTAATTTTTTATTATCCATATAGTTATGATTTGAGATGTAATCGAATTTTTAAGAATCAAATTTAGTTGAATTTTTAATGGCTTCTGCCAAAAACGTTATATCTTTGTCATAGATAATATTAATCAAATGAACATTCAGCAATTGGAATATCTTATCGCTGTAGATAAGTATAAGCATTTTGGTAAAGCCGCTCAAGCGTGCTTTATTACTCAGCCTACATTAAGTGCAATGATACAAAAGTTTGAAGATGAGCTGGATGTAAAGGTTTTTGACAGAACAACTCACCCAATCAGAACAACTGATGTCGGATTGCAAATTATAGATCAGGCAAAAGTAATTATAGAGGCTGTAAATGAGCTTAAAAACAAGGCTAATTTATTAAATAATATTTTGGGCGGAACCATTAACTTGGGAATCATTCCTACCGTTTCTTCATTTATTTTGCCTACAGAAATCTTTAATTTCCTGCAAGATAATCCTAAAATTCAGATGAATGTAAAGGAAATGACGACAGACAACATTATCAAAGCTTTAAAAGCAGGAGAGTTGGATGCCGGAATTATTTCTACACCTTATGATAACGCCAACGAATTTTATCAGGACTTCTTGTTTAATGAAGAATTGATGATTTACAGTTCAGATACAGAAGCAAATAAGAAAAATACGTTTATCGTTCCTGAAGAATTAAATGTAGAAAAGGTTTGGCTTTTGGAAGAAGGTAACTGTCTGAGAAATCAGTTTGAAAATATCTGTCATTTAAAAGAAAATACTTTGAAGCCTAAAAATTTAGATTTCTTAGCATCAAATATTCAGACTTTGGTACACATGGTTGACAAAGTAGGAGGAATCAGTATTTTACCTGAATTAGCCTTAAATCAACTTTCAGAAGAGCAAAAAGGTAAAGTTTACCGATTTAAAAAACCTTTCCCATATAGAGAGATCAAGATCATTTATTATAAGCCGACCTTCAAACAAAAAATCATTGATGAGTTGAGTTCTTTTATAAAAACTTCTCTAGAAACGAAGCTTAATTTCAATAATGCTCCAAAAGATTTTGTCAGCATTAAGCCTCAATAATTGTATCTGGAGGCAATTTTAAGCATGTTTCAATAAAAATATAATAATCGATAAAAGTTTTTGAGTATTAAAAAATAGTACTTAACTTTGCAGACGTTTATTAACGAGGAAAAATTTGACCTGATTGCAACCTCTCTAAAAAAATGCTAAAACAGTAATTCTCTTTTAGCATTTTCGGGCAATTATTCATTTTTTCTTCACATTTTTAATCTAAAAAATACAAAGAATAATATGTCTTATTTATTTACATCTGAATCTGTTTCAGAAGGACATCCGGATAAAATTGCTGATCAGATTTCTGATGCATTGATCGATAACTTTTTAGCATACGACAAAACTTCAAAAGTAGCTTGTGAAACTTTGGTTACTACAGGACAGGTTGTTTTGGCAGGAGAGGTGAAATCTGATGCTTATTTGGACGTTCAGACTATTGCAAGAGAAGTAATCAACGGAATTGGGTATACAAAAGGTGAATATATGTTCAACGGAGATTCTTGTGGAGTAATTTCTGCGATCCACGAACAGTCACCAGATATTAATCAAGGTGTTGACCGAGTTGTTGCCGACGAAACTTTCGAAACAAAAGCAAACGCACAGGGAGCGGGGGATCAGGGAATGATGTTCGGATACGCTACCAACGAAACGGCAAATTATATGCCTTTAGCTTTAGATTTGGCTCATACTATTCTTAAAGAACTTTCTGCAATCAGAAGAGAAGATTCTGAAATCAAATATCTTCGTCCAGATGCAAAATCTCAGGTAACCATTGAGTATTCTGACGATCACAAACCGGTAAGAATTGATTCTATTGTTGTTTCTACTCAGCATGACGATTTCGCTGCTGAAGAAGAAATGTTAAATAAAATCAGAGAAGACATTAAAACGATTTTGATTCCTAGAGTTGTAGCTCTACAAACTGAGGAAATTAAAGCATTATTTAATGATCAGATCAAATATCACATCAACCCAACAGGGAAATTCGTCATCGGTGGTCCTCACGGAGATACAGGTCTTACAGGAAGAAAAATCATCGTTGATACGTACGGTGGAAAAGGTGCTCACGGTGGTGGTGCTTTCTCTGGAAAAGATCCTTCAAAAGTAGACAGAAGTGCTGCGTATGCTACAAGACACATTGCTAAAAATCTTGTTGCTGCAGGTGTTGCAGATGAAGTTTTGGTGCAGGTTTCTTATGCAATTGGTGTTGCTGAGCCTTGTGGTTTATACATCAATACTTACGGAACTTCTAAGGTTGGCTTAAATGATGGTGAAATCGCTAAAAAAGTATCTACGGTTTTCGATTTGAGACCTTACGCTATCGAGCAAAATTTAAAATTAAGAAATCCTATCTACCAGGAAACTGCTTCTTACGGGCACATGGGAAGAGAGCATTTCGTTGCAGATAAAACCTTTAATAAAGGACACAAAAATGAGTTGACTCTTACAGGTTTAGAGTTCTTCACATGGGAGAAATTAGATAAAGTAGAAGAAATTAAATCCGCTTTCGGAATTTAATTCTGCTTTTCGGTATAGAAACTGCTTTAACATGAATATGCTAAAGCAGTTTTTTTTATTTTTACAATTAAATACTTTACAATGAAAATGCGATTTGCAATTACCATACTTTTACTTTTTTTCGTAAGCACTTTTGTAAAAGCACAATACACGGTGCATAAAATGATTAATGTAGGATATGTTTACCAAAATCAAAGCTTCGGTGAAGTAGGCGGGAAACTGATGTTTCTTAAAAATGATGATGTCATTTATCGTTTGGGAGCTTCCGCTTTGATGGGTTCTGCAAATTCGGATTTTGCCATAATGCCCAAATTACAGGCTGATGTTTTGTTTAATTTTGAAAAGAATGTAGATTTTTATCATTCTTACTATTTTCTTGCTGGAGTTGAGGGAACAAATAAGTATGTGGCTCCTAAAATTGGGGTTACTCTTTTTGGAATTTTAGATCTTACCGGAGGTTATGCTTTTCCTATTGGAAATTCTGGTTTAAATGGTAAAGAATTAAAAGGGGTAAATGTTAATTTCACATTAAATATTCCAACATCTTTCTTACATGACATGTTAAAGTAATCTTTTTTAAATAATTCTTCAGAATTATTAATAAATGGTTAACAGTTATTAAAATTTTATTTATATTTACAGCATAATTTAAATGCTTATAGATAAGACTCTACTCTAATACTGTTTTGGCAAACTAAAAATTCACTTGATTTAAGTCAGGAAAATGTTTGTCGGCGGATAATATATGAGATGAGTTATGAAATCAACGGACAGTCTATTAATTTCTCTATACCAAAAAGGAGACGAAGAAGCATTATCTACCCTTATACATCGCCACCAAAGAGAATTGTTTACATTTATATTATATAAAATAAATGATCAGGATTTGGCGAATGATATCTTTCAGGATACCTTTATAAAAATTATTGTAATGCTTAAAGAAGGGCGTTACAACGAAGAAGGTAAATTTATTCTTTGGGCAAAAAGAATTGCTCAGAATCTTATTATTGATCATTTTCGTGCTAAAGCAAAAAATATAAAAGTTTCAGAAACTACTTTTGAAAGTGACGAGTTTTCTATTTTCGACTTAATTAGAGAGCCTTCAGAAAATATTGAAGATCAGTTGGTAAGCCTTCAGATTCAGGAGGATTTGCTAAAAATGCTGCAGTTTTTACCACAGAATCAACAGGAGGTGATAAAACTCAGGTTTTTTGACGGACTAAGTTTTAAAGAGATTGCTGAGCATACAGATATGAGTATTAATACTACTTTGGGACGTGTTCGCTATGCATTGATCAACCTAAGAAAAATAATGGAAGAAAATAATATTGTCCTGACGAGATAATAATTCACAATGTTTCACGTTTTAAAGAAAAAACATTTTTTGCCTATGAAAAATAACGATTCTTTAAAAGTGAAAAGTTTGAAACCCAAAAAACAAACCATTGATTTTTTGCTTAGTTTCTCAAAAAGTCTTGACGTTGTAAAGATTAAAAATAATCATTACCACCTTTCGAAAAATTAAAAATCATTAATTTTGTGCTGTATGAAAATTCAGCACATTTTTTTTGATCTCGACAATACGCTTTGGGATCACCGTAGAAACGCTTATTTAACAATAAAAGATCTTTTCGATAAAGAAGAAATTACTTTAAAACATACTATTGATTTTGAAGACTTTCATTCTGTATATCATGAAATCAATGAAAAGCTTTGGGAACAAATCAGAGACGGCGAAATTGATAAAGAATATCTCAGAAAACATCGTTTTTATGATACATTCAAGCGTTTTGGAATTGATGATCTGGAATTATCTATGTTCTTTGAAGAGCATTTTTTAGATAAAATTTTGAATTACAATCATCTGGTTGAAGGCGCACAATATATTTTAGACTATTTAAAAGCTAAAGATTATACGCTTCATATTATTTCAAACGGTTTTCAGGAAGTGACGGAAAGAAAATGTATTCTTTCAAAAATTGATCATTATTTTCAGACGATTACCAGCGCAGACTCGGTTGGAGTAAGAAAACCTAATCCTGCAATTTTTGAGTATTCTTTAGGACTTTCTGATGCTAAAAAAGAAGAAAGTATTCTGATTGGTGACGATTGGATTGCGGATGTAATCGGTGCTCAGAATTTCGGCATGGATGTTATTTTCTTTGATGTTTTGAATGAAAATAAAGAAGTTGAAAATCTTAAAGTGATAAAACATCTTTTACAGATTAAAGAATATTTGTAAGAAAGTCTGAAATGCTTAATGATCAAAAATAATATTTTAAACCTCCCGTAATATAACCGTGTAATGCAACTATTGAAGTTTCTTCCGTTCCTAATAAACTTACAGAACTATTAATATATTCAAAATTGTTTAAATTCAGTATATTATTGAATAGTAAATTGTATTCAAAGTTAGAATTTTCTTTTCTGTAAGAAATTTGTCCGCCCAACAGAAAGTCTTTTAATATAGTTTGTTGCGTTTTCTGAATAAAGTATTCTCCTAGTATATTTCCCAACCATTCTTTATGAATATTTGCACGTAACCCTAAATATAATTTTAGATTTTGTTGACTTGAAGATGTATTAAAAAGACTTTGCTTAAAAAATGATTTAGTAAATGTATATCCTAAATCAAATTGTACAGGAATTTCCTTAGATTTGGATGAAATTTTTTGCCCTATTTCTATGTTTTTTATGCTGGTTTCATTGGATTGCTGACTGACGAAATTATTTGTGCGGCTGTATGATCCTGTAAATTTAGATTTCAATGTGAGAAAATTTCCTATTCTTCTATCATCTGAAGTAAGTAAGAACCAGCGATCGTTTAAATTACCAAGAACATTAAGTGATTGAGAAAAAAGTCCAAAATTGGTTACGTCTGTTGAAAAATTGGAGTTGGCTTTTTCGTACGCTAGTATTGAAAAAAAATAATTTCCTTTGGATAAATTAAAACTAATAAAATTGAATTTGAAAGCATTGGCATTAACCAAAGTTTCTGGGGATAATGAAGCATTCCGCATATATGATAAGTTACGGTTGTAATTTTGATCATATAATAGTTGAATAAAATCGGGAGATTTATACTGATTTATATATTCCAAAGCGAAAACCATACTTGCCTTTGATTGTAACTTGTATTGTATCTTAAAATTTTTGTCGAAATAATACTTTTCTACTTGGTTAAAATTAAGAAAATGAGATGTTAAAGTTCCTGATAAATCAAAGCTTCCTATGCCCTTTTGAATAAATATTTCATTAATAAAATCGTAAGTTTTTAAATTTTTCACTTCAGATTCAGAGGTGAAAAATTCTGATAATCTGGCATTCTCATATTTATAAAAATATCCGGAACGATAATTTATCGTCGCAAAGCTAAAATTGTTTTTTAAGTTAAGCTGTAAAGAATATTTTTCTGAATCTAAATCCAAAATTTGTAATAAATTGTTGAAGGGATTTTGGAATAGATTTTCTGAAGAGTTCATCTGTAAAATTGATTTTTTTGTATTTTTTTGCTGTGAAAAATCAATTGAGATTTTAGTGATATTGAATTTTTTATTCCAGGAAATAAAATTTCCTAATGTGTTACTTTTAATACCATTTTCTATATCATAGAATGTATTGATAAGATTTGAATTTCTATTTATTTCCTGATTAAAGTTATCCTCCTCAGTATTAAATCCAAAATTGTAATAAAGAAAACTTTTGTCTGCGAATGTCTTTTTTATTTTCATCTGTGTTGTACCAAAAAAGCCTTTATTTTTTTCTGTCCGATTTTCATATAAATTATATGTTGCAGGTTGTCCTTCAAAGGCAATTCTGCTAATAGTTGATAGTTTTTCTAATTGGGCAGTATTGAAGATTGAAAATGCAGTTATAGAAAAGGTTTTGTTTGATTTTGAATACTGTAGTGCACCAAATTGATTGTTTTTATCTTTCACCCTTCCGTCATTATTTAAGAACGTAGGTGTATCAAGACGTGTAGCATCATTCCCATTATCTCCATCATCTTGCTTGTTCATTTCATAAAAATCCATCATTCCTATGGGGTCTTTGGCAATGGAATTAGCATTTGCGATTATGGCTATATTGCCTGCTTTGCTAAATTTGAATAAATTGGCATGAGCAAGATAACTATTTTTATTGCCGTAATTGGCTTGTGCATTTCCCGTTATTCGTCCTTTGTATTCGTCCTTTAATTTTAAATTTAAAGCAGTCGATTGATTTCCACTCATGGTTGTGTAGTTTTTCCAAAAATCAACACCATCAATCATATCTGCAGTAATGTTTTGGGTTGCCATTTTATGGTTTTTACCAAAAAATTGGTTACCATCAACCAAAACTTGTCCTACAATATTTCCATTATTGGTAACTTTTCCGTTTTCATTGATATCCAGCCCGGGTAATTTTTTGATTAAATCTTCTACGGTTCTTTCTGTTCCGTCTTTTACAACCTTTATATTATAGGAAATAGTATCTCCTTTTGCAAATGCTATTTTTGGGCGTGCTTTTATTTTAACTTCTTGAATTTCGGTAATTTGTTGCTCCAATAAGATTTCAAAATCAGATTTTTCAAAGGTATTTATCTCTACAAATTTTGTTTTGTAGAGCAAAGAAGTAAATTTTAAAGTATAAATGCCTTTTTCAGAAACAACAAAACTACAAACACCGTTTTCGTTTGTAGTTTTGAAATTTATTGTTTTGTTGTTTTTTATTAATTGTACGTTTACATTATCAAGATTTTTCTTTTCTTTGCTAATTGTTTTTACTACAATATTTTGCCCCCAAAAAAAGTGAACAAAGAAAAGAAAAGGGAAAGTAATTAGATACTTCATTAGTAATTATAATCAATACAAAACCTTTCGGTTCTTTAGTTCTTTTGCATGTTTTTTATCATTTCACTAGCTTTCATTCTTTTATTTTCTAAAAATTTAATACCCCCTTCTTGATTCTTGAGTTTTAGTTTGTCACCTTCATATACTTTTAAGGTCGGGTCCATCTTTTTTATGTCATTTTCACTCACATTTTTTGAAACATTGGTTGCATAACATAAAAGATTCGGACTTTCTACTTTTAGAATTAGACCAGGTACTTTATAGTAATTGTACGGTCCAGCAGAAACAGGAATATCTTCGGTATACCAAACTTTGCTCTCATCATTTCCTATTTTGTAAAGTGCTGCTTTACAGTTATAGTTTTCAATAGTTTGTGTTTCGTTTGTAAACTCTACGCTTACATCATCCATGGGATAATATCCATAAAATTCTTCTACAATATAATCACTTAATTTATAAAGACCTCTATTATCTTTTAAGCGAAAGAATTCCGTCTTTTGCTCTCTTGTTGATAATTTTTCATTAGAATCTCTTTGAAAGAAACTATTACCATCATTATAGTACAGCACATATTTTTCCGGTTTTTTGGCATTCTCTAAAATCTGTCTTTCGATTTCTGCTTTTTGACTATCTGGAAAATTAAAACCATTATAATTTATGATTGGTCTAATAATAGATTCGTAAGTAACACTAACTTGGCTATATGTGAGTGTTGAACAAATTAGTACGAATATTGTAATGTATTTATTCATAAAATTGTTTTTTTAAAAAAGCAAGAGGTTGAGAAAACCTCTTGCCTTCTTTTTTTGAAAATAAACTACGCTTTTATCACATAAATTCTTGTTCCTGGATTTTCAAGAATACAAGGACGAGTTGACTCATGTGTTGAGAGTATTACTGTTTGTCCATCCTTTACTGTTGTAACTACCACAAGATCTTTACACTCTGCTAAAAATTTTTGTGCCTCTTCAAGAGAGTCAAACTGGTAAATTGTTTGAGGTTTTTCAACATTGCTTTCTACTTTCGATGATTCGTTGTTTGTAGATTTTGGATTTTGTACGTTGTCTTTAGCGAACCCTAAAGTTGTTCCGGCAACTAAAAAAGCTGCGAATAATAATTTTTTTATTTAATAATTAAAATTAATTTGTGTTTAAACTTTCTGCGAATTTGGTTTTAACTATACAAATGAATCAAAAAAATAATTGTCAAGCAACACTTTTCACTTTTTTTTGAAAAATATAAAATTTTAAGTGCTTGTATTATAGGTTTTTATATTCATTTATTTTTCTATTGTCTTTATGAATAAATGTAAAATTTTGCATGCATGAAAAATATAAAAGAAAAAACCAAAGCAAAAATGAATTTGCTTTGGTTGAAATATTTATATTGCTTTTTGACCTCTCGGTGTTCAGAATTAAATTCCCAAACTTTCTCTCACTCTTTTAATAGTTTCCGTAGCAATAACTCTTGTTTTTGCTGCACCTTCCTGAAGTTTTGACTCAAGTTCTTCAAGATTGTTCATATAGTAAGAAAACAATTCTCTTTCTTTTTCAAATCTTGTTAAAATTAAATCTAAAAGCTCTTTTTTAGCATGGCCGTAACCAAAGTTTCCGGCTAAATATTTTGCTCTTAATTCTTCTGTTTGTTCAGGCGTCGCAATCAATTCATAAATAGCAAAAGTCTTGTCTGTAGAAGGATCTTTCGGTTCTTCCAGAGATTTAGAATCGCTTTCGATGCTCATTACCTGCTTTTTCAATTCTTTTTCGGGTAAGAAAATATTGATGATGTTTCCTCTCGATTTAGACATTTTATGGCCATCAAGTCCGGGAACATATTTGGTGTCTTCCTGCAATTCAGCCTGAGGCAAAACCAAAACTTCACCCATCTGATTATTAAATCTTGAAGCTACATCACGCGCAATTTCTAAGTGTTGAAGCTGATCTTTTCCAACGGGAACAATTTCGGCATCATACAATAAAATATCTGCTGCCATTAAGATCGGATAAGTAAACAACCCGGCATTTACATCCTGGAGTCTATCTGCTTTATCTTTGAAAGAATGCGCTAAAGTAAGTCTCTGATAAGGAAAAAAACATGATAAATGCCAAGAAAGTTCACAGGTTTCAGGGATGTCGCTTTGTCTGTAAAAGAATGTTTTTTCAGTATCAAGTCCGCAGGCAAGCCAAGCTGCAGCAATTTCATAAGTGTTTTGTTTAAGTTCTTTTGCATCTTTAATCTGCGTCAGCGAATGTAGATTCGCAATGAATAAAAATGATTCGTTCCCTGCTTGCTTAGAAAGCTCTATTGCAGGAATAATTGCACCCAAAAGGTTTCCAAGGTGCGGTGTTCCGGTGGCTTGTATGCCGGTAAGAATTCTTGACATTTGTTTAAAATTATTTCTACAAAAATAGGGAAAATTTAGAATCTATCTTGTTCAAAAACTGCTGTAAAGTTGTATTAAATTATTTCTTCAGTTTAATTTTATAATTAAAAGTAAGAACCTTTATATGCCAAAGAGTTAAAGTTTGTTCCGCTGAGATCAAGTCGTTTTCTGAACCAATAATTAAACGGTCACGGAAAGAACTAATGAATTGCGACCAATATTCGCCTTTCGAATCTTTCAGTAAAAAATAAAATCCGGCGTCACCAAATTTCTTTCCTGAAGAATCTAAAATCAATTCGCCATTTTCTCCAACACTTGGAATCATCAATACCGTTGCATTTCCGTTTGGGAGGGGAAAAACTGCTTTTACACAGGTTTTTCCGGAAGGCAAATTGCTTACTCCATAAACACCCGAATATATAACTTGTCCGGTAGATTCTACCGAACGAAACCAAAATGTATATTTTATTTCTTTTGATTTTTGATCAATGAGATTGATGATTTCGCTTTTTAAAGTTTCTGAATCAGCAATATTCTTAGTGGGAACATTCAATTGGTTAATTCTGTTGCTGAATAATTTATTTATTAAAATTCCGAAAAATTTGAAAAATGGATTCCATTTTACAGAAAAATCCAAGTTATGATTTGCTGTGTTCTCGTAAAATTCAATGACATTTTTAGATAAATTAGAGAATTCGGCTTCGGATAAATTAAGCTTTAGCATTGACGGAATGATACCTTTAGCATTTGAGTCTTTTTGTATAACTAAGTTTTCTCTTTCTGCAAATTGGTGGATGAAATCTTCACCAATTGCGTCCAAATTCCCAAACGGCCCCATCAACCAGGGAAAGTCTTCGGGTTTAATTTTTCGTCCATGCAGAATTACCCACTGTTGGGTCACCCAATCCTGAAATTTCTGCATAGGATAAGCGAACCGCATTTTAAGAGTTTTTTAAATTTGGAATAATATTTCGTTGCCCGTTCCATTCACCAAATTCAGAAATGGGCTTGAAACGCAAGGTTGTAAATTCGAAATGAAAATCTTTTCGATCTCTTTCTTTCATAGCATCGGCGTGTCTTTCGGGCTTTGGAACTTTGCTATGTCCGTGAACCATATCTGTCATTTCTTTTTGTGTTTTCCAAATTGAAAAAGTTGAAACTATATTTGGAAATTTGATGGAAGCTAAAGATAAAGTCGTTGCCGGATGGTCGCGCACCAATTTCTCAACCGGTCTTCCCCAATGGATAAATCTTGGGATTTCCGTAAATTTCATTCGTGCAATGGTAACCGCAACGACCGAAGAATCTGGATTTTCAAATTCTAATGTTTCATCAGGAATCTCAAACTTGTTGAATTTCCCCCATTTTCTCATAAAATTTAATCTTGTATGCCAGCCTTTTGCAAGGATTTTCCCTAAATTATTTTTGGTTAAAAAATTGTCGATATCACTTTCTTTTTCCCATTGAGCAAATACGGCGATCTGTCTGATCAGCATTCGGGATGGTGAAAAAATAATAGAGCCTAGAGTCATCGCCGTCATGATCTCTGCGTGAATCAACCCCGGAATATTTTTTGGCTTCGGTGGAAACAAAAGAATTTTCAATGCTGAAAAATAATTTGTTTTTACTAAATGATAAGTGAATATGCTCATAGTAAATTAATTAGGGGATCAATATCTTATCCCCGCCAAACTTCGGCTCCACCCCAAACATAAAGTCCCAGAAAACCTTTGCTCTTGCCAGTTTTTCTCTCGCATTGGTTTTTAAACCTGCATATTTATTCACATCTGCAGCATTATAACCCCAAGCTTCAATATTATTTTTTCTAGCAAGATAAACCGCTCTTTCGTTGTGAAACCTTTGAGAAATAATAATGTATGAGCTTTGTCCGAAAATTTCTTTTGCGCGAAGCACAGAATCTAAAGTTCTGAAACCTGCAAAATCTTCGAAAATTTTATCAGCAGGAACTCCGGCTTTGATAAGCTCGTTTTTCATTTCTTCAGGCTCGTTGTAATCCTTTTTAGAGTTGTCTCCGCTTACAATGATGTTTTGAATTTTCCCTGATTTAAATAATTCTGCAGCCGCTTCAATTCGATTAAAAAAATAAGCATTCGGTGCTCCATTGGATAAAGTTTTACTTGTTCCTAAAAGAAGTCCGGTTTTTTCATTAGGTAAAGTTGAAATAGTAGAAGTCACATAATCTTCCGTCTCATTATTAATGGTAAAGTTTGACCAGATGATAAAAATA
Source organism: Chryseobacterium indoltheticum (assembly GCF_003815915.1). Classification (NCBI taxonomy): domain Bacteria; kingdom Pseudomonadati; phylum Bacteroidota; class Flavobacteriia; order Flavobacteriales; family Weeksellaceae; genus Chryseobacterium; species Chryseobacterium indoltheticum. The sequence continues at coordinate 42,617 of NZ_CP033929.1, read as the reverse complement.
ATTCCTGCCACAAAAAGCAGCAGGAATATTTTGATTGTATTCTTTATAATTCTTTTCATACATTGTAAACCTTGAAGGTTTCATAAAAGTATGAAATATTTTAGAACTCAAGTCCGTTTGGAAAAGCTTTTTTTCTGAAAATTAAAAGTAATGCGGCCCCAACAGTGATTGCAGAATCGGCAACATTAAAGATGTATTTGAAGAACTCAAGGTGTTTCCCTCCAATTAAAGGCCAGGTTTCAGGAACGTACCAGTCTACTAACGGAAAATGCAGCATATCAACAACACAGCCTTTCATAAAAGTAGAATATCCTTCTCCGAAAGGAACCAGTTTAGAAACTCCGCCATAACCAATCCATTGATTTACGTTTTCGTCATAGACCATTCCGCTGTCGAAAATTAAACCATAAAACATTCCGTCGATAAGATTTCCAATTGCTCCGGCAAAAATAATCGACATTGGGATAATCAGATAATTAGATTCGCCTCTTTTAAGCCATTTGTTGAACAAGTAAACCATTCCTCCAATCAGAAAAATACGAACAATCACTAAAAAATATTTGCCAAGCATTCCGCCAAAATGAAAACCATAAGCCATGCCCGGGTTTTCTACAAATGTTAATTTAAAACCCGGAAAAACAGAAACACTGTCGTTAAGGTTAAAATTTGTTTTAATGTAAATTTTTGAAGCCTGATCTATTAATAAAATAAGAAAAGTGATCAATACTATTTTCTTCATTACTTGTCTTTCTTTGGATTGTCCTTATAGTCTGTTACCGGTTTATCCTTCTTCACAGGCGTTTTTGGTTCAAATTTCTGAGTTTTTGCGCCTCTTGTATGAAATTTTTCATATCGAATTCCCATGTCTTTCATCACGCTTTTCAGCGCATTCAGCTCCATTTGGTTTTTTGGGTGTACAATTAATGCTTCCATTTTAATTTTATTTTTTTTGTCAGTCTAAGCGTAATCGAAGACTTAATGTTTTGAAAGTTCGTCGAGCCTTTTTCTGTCTTTTGCAGACAAATCATTGATTCCGTTTTTGCCCATTTTGCTGAGAAGTCTGTCGATTTCTTTTTCTCTTTCTCGCTTGTCTGAGTTGAATTGCTGATCGATCGTCAGATTTTTAGGCTTTTCCGGATAGAATCTGTTTTTGATTCGATCTTTATTAAAAAACCATAAAACAACGACGAGGATAATCCCTAAAATCAAAAATTCACTCATAGATATAATTAAAAATTAGGTTTATACAATGCTGCAAAACATTATATAAACCCAATTAATTATTTACAAAAATAAGATAAAAATAATTATCTCTTCATATTTTTAGCTTCAATACTCAAAGTAGCATGTGGTACAGCCAGAAGTCTTTCCTTCGGAATTAGTTTTCCTGTAACTCTGCAAACGCCGTAAGTTTTGTTTTCAATTCTTATCAAAGCATTTTTCAGATCTCTTACAAACTTTTCCTGCCTTCCTGCCAAAATAGAGTTTTGCTCTTTGCTCAGCGTTTCTGCACCTTCTTCAAAAGCTTTGAAGGTAGGCGAAGTATCGTCAGTCCCATTATTTTGATCGTTGATAAAGCTTTCTCTGATCAGTTGTAAATCTTTCTCTGCTTTCTCAATTTTTTCTTTGATTATCTTTTTAAACTCTTGTAAATCAGAGTCGTTATATTTTACTCTTTCGTCTTGCATTGTCTTTTTCTTTTTTAATAAATTTATGATTTGGAAATTGAAAAAACAATAGTTATATATTAATTTTTTTCAACATTCACTTTAAATTTAATCTCATCAATATCGATTTCGTTAAAATTCGAAAGTGAAGATACAATTTCTATTTTATTTGACAAGACCTCAGATGAAATATATTCTTCATTTTGCTTGATTTGTTGAAGAAACGGTGTGTTTTCTTCCAAAACGATGCTTATTCTGTCTGTTAATTCAAAATCTTTTTCTTTTCTCAGATTTTGGATCCTGTTGATAAATTCTCTTGCGATACCTTCAGATTTCAATTCATCAGTCATCTTCAAATCTAGTGCCACAGTTGTTTTTCCATCTGAAGTCACCGTCCATCCCGGGATATCTTTTGTTGAAATTTCTACATCATTCAATGTAATTTCATATCCTTGAATATCTATCTTTCCTTCTTTTTCTAAAGATGAAATTTGCTCAGCAGAAAGATTAGTAATTTCACTACCAACAACTTTCATGTCTTTTCCAAGTCTTGAACCTAAAGTTTTGAAGTTTGGTTTGATCTGTTTTACAATTAAATGAGATGCTTCTTCGGCATTGATTAATTGTAATTCTTTAACGTTAACTTCTTGTTTAATTAATTCTGCAACGGCTAAAATCTGCTCTTCAGTTTTCTTATCCAATACAGGAATCAACACTTTTTGTAACGGTTGACGAACTTTTACGTTTTCCTTTTTTCTCAATGAGAAAACCATACTTGTAATGTTTTGTGCTAAATGGGTTTTTTCAACCAAATCCTGATCGATTAAACTTTCATCCGCAACCGGGAAGTCTGTTAAATGCACAGATTCGACACCGTCTTTTCCTGTTACTTTGTTCAAATCCTGATACAACTGATCCATAAAGAACGGAGCGATTGGTGCCGATAATTTGGCAACAGTTTCAAGACACGTATATAAAGTTTGGTAAGCAGAGATTTTGTCATCAGAATAATCTCCTTTCCAGAAACGTCTTCTGCACAATCTTACGTACCAGTTTGATAAATTGTCGTTTACAAAATTGCTGATCGATCTTGCCACTCTTGTTGGCTCATAATCTTCGTAGAATGCTTTTACTTCTTTGATTAAAAGATTCAATTCAGATAAAATCCAACGGTCGATTTCCGGTCGATTTTGAACATCTTTTTCAGAATAATTAAATCCATCAACGTTTGCATACAGAGCAAAGAATGAATACGTGTTGTAAAGAGTTCCGAAGAATTTTCTTCTCACTTCATCAATTCCTTCAATGTCGAATTTCAGGTTTTCCCAAGGATTTGCATTCGAAATCATGTACCAACGTGTCGCATCCGGACCGTAAACTGCAAGCGTTTCAAACGGATCAACTGCATTTCCTAAACGTTTAGACATTTTCTGACCGTTTTTATCCAAAACAAGTCCGTTACTCATTACATTTTTATAAGCAACTGCGTCAAAAACCGCCGTTCCGATTGCATGAAGCGTGTAAAACCAACCACGAGTCTGGTCAACGCCTTCCGCAATGAAATCTGCCGGGAAAGCTTTATTATTATCGATTAATTCTTTATTTTCAAAAGGATAATGCAACTGCGCATAAGGCATCGCCCCTGAATCGAACCAAACGTCGATAAGGTCGCTTTCACGATTCATTGCTTTTCCTGAATCTGAAACTAAAACTACTTTGTCAACCACATTTTTGTGCAGATCAACCAAAGAATAGTTTTCTTCAGACATATTTCCGATTTCAAATCCTTTGAACGGATTTTCTTTCATTAATCCTGCAGCAACCGATTTTTCAATTTCGTTGTATAATTCTTCTACAGAACCTATGATTTTTTCTTCTGCTTGTCCTGAGCCTGTCGAAGGGTCTGTTCTCCAGATTGGTAAAGGAATTCCCCAATATCTTGATCGGGAAAGATTCCAGTCGTTTACGTTTTCCAACCAATTGGCAAAACGGCCTTCTCCTGTAGATTTTGGTTTCCAGTTGATGGTTTCATTTAATTCAACCAAACGGTCTTTTACAGCCGTCATTTTTACGAACCAAGAATCTAACGGATAATATAAAACAGGTTTGTCGGTTCTCCAGCAATGAGGGTAGCTGTGAACATATTTTTCAACTTTAAAAGCTTTGTTTTCTGTTTTTAAAACAATGGCCAGTTCTACATCCCAAGATTTCTCTGGTGCAGTTCCTTCGTTGTAATATTCGTTTTTGATGTATTTTCCTGAGAAAGTTTCCGGAACATTATCTCCTTTGATAAATTTACCTTGCAAATCAACCAACGGAACCAAATTATCATTCTCATCTTTCACCAACATTGGCGGAATTCCGTTTTCTTTCGCAACTCTCGCATCATCCGCACCAAAAGTAGGAGCAATGTGTACGATACCTGTACCGTCTTCCGTCGTTACAAAATCTCCGATGATTACTTTGAACGCTTTTTCAGGAGTTTCATCCGGCGTAAACCAAGGAATTAACTGTTCGTATTGAGTTCCGGCTAATTTTTCTCCGGTAAATTCTTTTACAATTTTAAATGGAATTGTTTTGCTGTCTGAAGTATAGTTTGCCAAATCTACATCAGTTCCTTCCACGAATTTTTTACCGAAATTCTTTTCTAATAAAAGTCTGGCTAAAACAACAGTTACAGACTCAAAAGTATATTGGTTGAAAGTTTTTACAACAACATATTCAATATCTCTTCCCACCGCCAAAGCTGTGTTTGAAGGTAAAGTCCAAGGAGTTGTCGTCCATGCTAAAACGTTTACATCTCCGTCAACATCGTTGAATAATTCGGAAGAATCTTTTTTAACTTTAAACTGAGCAACGATTGTTGTATCGGTAACATCACGATACGTTCCAGGCTGATTTAATTCGTGAGAAGAAAGTCCGGTTCCTGCTTTTGGAGAGTAAGGCTGAATGGTGTAACCTTTATATAGCAATTCTTTGCTGTACAATTGCTTCAACAACCACCAAACCGTTTCCATATATTTTGACTTGTATGTGATATACGGATCTTCAAGATCTACCCAATACCCGATTTTTTCGGTAAGGTGATTCCAAACATCAGTATAACGCATTACTGCTTCACGACAAGCTTTGTTGTAATCTTCAATCGAAATTTTTTTGCCAATATCTTCTTTAGTGATTCCGAGTTCTTTTTCAACTCCTAATTCCACAGGAAGTCCGTGCGTGTCCCAACCCGCTTTACGGAAAACCTGTTTCCCGTTTTGCGTTTGGTAACGACAGAAAATATCTTTCAACGCTCTTGCCATAACGTGGTGAATTCCGGGCATTCCGTTGGCTGAAGGCGGACCTTCGTAAAACACAAACTCAGGATTTCCCTGACGTGTTTCTACACTTTTTGCAAAAGTGTCGTTTGCTTTCCAGAATTCCGAAACATTCTCGGCTACATCTATAAGGTTGAGGTTTTTATATTCTTTAAATTGGCTCATTGTAATTTCTCAATTTCGTTGATTAATCAAGTTGGCAAATTTAGTGATTTTTGTCGGTTTATAATATATGTTTTATTTTGATTCCGTCTATTGAAAAGTTGGAAGAAATTAAGAGTCTTTTAATTTGTGAATTGTCAATGGTGAAATGTGAATTTTTAAAATCTTGAGATATAATGTATGTGTCTTGATCAATAAGAGTGGGCTTTAGCCCGCTTTCAAATTTGAAGACCGAAATTGGCTTTAGTCAAAATTTATTTTCTCTCGCAGATTTTAAAGATTTTAATTTAATCTTCAATGCAATCATCTGTGAAAATCTATGTAATCATCGGGAAATATAAAACCCACAGATTTCACAGATTTTTTTAATTGTTAAATGCGATAATCTTTTAATTTTAATTTAAATAAATTTGTCTTCTAAAATTAAACTATTGGAACTCTTCCCACTTATCGAGAAATCAAGCATTGAGGACATTAAAAAGTTTCAGGAAGAAAAACTTCAGGAACTTTTACAATATCTTGAAAGCAATTCGCCTTTTTATCAGCAATTATTTAAGGAAAATAATATCCAGATAACGGATATTCAGACTTTGGAAGATTTGCAGAAAATTCCAACAACTTCCAAGAACGATATTCAAGAAAATAATGACGATTTTTTCTGTATTCCACAAAATAAAATTGTTGATTACAGCACGACTTCCGGAACTTTAGGTGATCCTGTAACTTTCGGTTTGTCTGATGCCGATCTTGAAAGATTAGCTTACAATGAAGCGATTTCTTTCGCTTGTGCAGGAATTCAGAAAGGGGATGTTGTACAGATGATTACAACGATCGATAAAAGATTTATGGCTGGGCTTGCTTATTTTTTAGGTTTAAGAAAAATGGGCGCAAGTGTTGTTAGAATGGGACCTGGAATTCCCGAACTTCAATGGGATTCTATTTTCAGGTATCAACCGAAATATTTGATTACTGTTCCTTCTTTTCTTTTAAAAATGATTGATTACGCTGAAAAGCATGGAATTGATTATAAAAATTCAAGCGTTTACGGCGCTGTTTGCATTGGTGAAAGCATCAAAAACCAAGACTTTACAGATAATATTCTTTCGCAGAAAATTAAAGAGAAATGGAATATTCAATTATATTCCACTTATGCTTCTACCGAAATGAGCACTGCATTTACTGAATGTGAACATCAAATTGGTGGTCATCAACATCCGGAATTAATTATAACAGAAATTCTCGACGACGAAGGAAATGCAGTAAAAGATGGAGAAAGCGGTGAATTAACAATTACAACTTTAGGTGTTGAAGCGCTTCCTTTATTGAGATTTAAAACGGGAGATTTAGTTAAAGCTCATAATGAGCCGTGTAAATGTGGTAGAAATACGATGAGATTAGGACCTGTTGTAGGTCGTAAGCAACAAATGATTAAATATAAAGGAACAACTTTGTATCCGCCTGCAATGAATGATATTCTGAATGATTTTGAAGGAATTTTATGTTATCAGATTGTGATTCAGTCCAATGAGATCGGTTTAGATGAAATTATCATTAAACTAAGCACAGAAAGAGAAGACGAAAGTTTTGAAGGAGAAGTGAGAGACCATTTCAGGGCGAAGCTTCGTGTTAGTCCGAAAATTGAAATGGTGAATTTTGATATTTTGTCTAAAACAGTTTTCAACCCAAACAGTAGAAAACCGATTACGTTTATTGATTTAAGATAAATTCTTGATAAGTTATAAAAAATGAAAATATTTTCTCCCGTTGTGATGAAGTTTGTATTTGAATATTATCTTTACGGAAAAATTAAATAAACTATGAAAAAATTATTTCTTGTATTACTGCTTTCAATTGCTACGACAGTTTTTGCACAAAATCAAATGAATATTGTTCAGGGAAGTTTTGATTTTCTGAGGGATCAAACTGAAGTAAATGTACAAGTCAAATATGAAAATGCTGTTTTTCAGGTAGAAAACTTTACCGAAGAGCAATATCTCGAAAAAAGAAAAGAAGATATTCTGGCAAATCGCAAAAGAGGAGAAGAAGGATGGCAAAAATGGAATGAGGCTTGGAATAGATTTAAAGATTCAGAATATTTAGATTACTTATTAAAAGGTATAAATTCAAAATCTAAAAAAGTTGTTTTCAAAAAAGATGCCCAGACAAAATATACAGTAATTGTTGATGCAAAATGGATTTATGCAGGTTGGCATGGCGGTTTAATTGGTCAAGAAGCAAAATTAACTTCAGATATTACTTTTGTAGAAACAGAAAATCCTTCAAAAGTAATAATGAAATTACAAGGAGATAAAATTTTAGGTAAACCGCAAAATAAGGATTTTGTAATGGAATATGGTCGAATTGCGGGTGCGTATGAGGCAACAGGAAAGGAATTAGGAAAAGCAATAAAGAAATCAATTAAATAAAACAAAAACGGTCTGAAAATTTTCAGACCGTTTTTTATGCTTGTTCTTTTTCTGCTTTAATGAAATTAGCAAGGTTTACGACTGCGGTATTGTGTATTCGCACGAATGTATTTTTTTTGTCCCAGACATAACCTGCCAAAACAGCGCAAATTTTTCTTTTAACATCAGGATTTTCCGGCTGATGGAAAAATAATTCCTGAAGATTTCCGGTGTACCATTCTTTCACGTAGGTTGTAAAAACGTTGACTCCGTATAGAATATAATCTGCAAATTCTGTCTGCCAGTCGACTTTTTCGCCGTTTAATTGTCTTATTGCCAGCTTTGCGGCAGTCATTCCGCCCTCGGTTGCAAATGCCATTCCTGATGAGAAAACAGGATCAAGAAATTCTGAAGCATTTCCCGTTAAGGCAAATCCGTCACCGTATAATTTTTTAACCGAGCAGGAATAATCTTTTAAATGCCTTGGTTCAAAAAGAAATTCTACATCTCCAAAACGTTTCACGTAATAATCAGAAAGAGAAATTGCTTTTCTCAAAGCTTCTGTAGGATCTCCGTTTTCAGATAATTTCTCGATATATTCGGTCGGGCCGACGATTCCGATACTTGTATTTCCGTTAGAAAAAGGGATGACCCAAAGCCAGACTTCGGTTTCTATAATATCAAAAGAAATTAAAGTTCCCTCTTCACCCTCTTCTCTGTTAATATCTTCTACATGGGCAAAAATAGCAGAATGCGGAGATAATTTTGATGGCTTTTCTAAATCTAAAAGTCTCGGTAAAACTCTTCCGTAGCCGCTTGAATCAATTACAAATTTTGCATGGATCTCTTTTGTTTTTCCGTCTTTGTCTTTAACGGTGGTAACAGAATCGGTACCGTTAAATTCAATTCCGATCACTTCAGTTTCAAATTCAAGGTCAACGCCTTTATTGATAACTTCCTGAGCTAAAGTATTGTCGAAATCAGCTCTTGGAACTTGCCAGGTCCAGTCCCATCCTTCTCCGAATTTGTTGCTGAAATCAAAAATACAGACCTCATTTCCCCGCATAAAACGTGCGCCGAGTTTCTTTTCAAAGCCCATTTTATCTAATGCAGAAAACAATCCGGCCTCGTCAAAATGATCCATCACTCTGGGAATAAGGCTTTCGCCAACGACAAGTCTGGGGAATTTTGTTTTTTCAACAACTTTCACGTTGATGTTATTCTTCTTCAGATAAGCAGAAGATACGCATCCGGAAGGCCCAGCTCCAATTACTAAAACATCAACAATTTCTTTGTCCATTTGTTTAATAAAACTTTTATCTTTGCGCAAAATTAGTGACAATTAATTATATTCTACAAAATTATATACTATTACTTTTAATTGATGAAAATAAATAACTTTTTAGAACTGAGAGATTTTCAAAGAATTATTGTTGAAAACGAAAGCATAGAATTGGATCCTTCACTTCTCCAAAGGGTGAATGAAAGTTTTTCTTTTCTTAAAGAATTTTCGAAAAATAAAGTAATTTACGGAGTGAATACCGGTTTTGGACCGATGGCTCAGTTCAAAATAAGCGATGAAGATACGCACCAGTTACAGTATAATTTAATAAGAAGCCACTCTTCGGGTATTGGAAATCCACTTCCTGCTGACGAAGTGAAAGCCTGTATGTTGGCAAGATTGAACACTTTGTCTCGTGGAAATTCGGGAGTACATGAATCTGTTGTTAAGTTGCTTAAAGAATTAATTAACAGAAATATTACACCACTTATTTTCGAGCACGGTGGCGTAGGAGCAAGCGGAGATTTGGTGCAATTGGCCCATTTAGCTTTAGTTCTGATTGGGGAAGGCGAAGTTTTCTATAAAGGCGAAAGAAGATCAACAAAAGAAATTTTTGAAATTGAAAATTTAGAACCTATTCAGGTAGAGATTCGAGAAGGTTTAGCGTTAATGAACGGAACCTCTGTGATGTCCGGGATAGGTATGGTTAATGCTTATAAAGCCAATCAGCTTACTGAAATTTCATTGAAATTATCGTGTGCAATCAACGAAATCGTTCAGGCGTACGACGATCATTTTTCGGAAGTGTTAAATGCAACGAAACTTCATGCTGGGCAACAGAAAATCGCTGAAAAAATGCGTGCTCATTTGTCTGACAGTAAATTAATAAGAAAAAGAGCCGATCATTTGTACACTCATTTTGAGGAGCAGGAAAAGGTTTTTAAAGAAAAAGTGCAGGAATATTATTCGTTAAGATGTATTCCGCAAATTTTAGGGCCTGTTCTCGATACGTTGGAATACACTGAAAAGGTTTTGGAAAACGAAATCAACTCAGCAAACGATAACCCAATCATCAACGTGGCAGACCAACATGTTTACCACGGTGGAAACTTCCATGGAGATTATATTTCGTTAGAAATGGATAAGCTTAAAATTGTGGTAACGAAGTTGACCATGTTGGCTGAAAGACAATTGAATTATCTTTTAAATTCAAAAATCAATGAAATTTTACCTCCATTTGTGAATTTGGGTAAATTAGGTTTCAATTTCGGGATGCAAGGTGTTCAGTTTACGGCAACTTCTACAACAGCAGAAAGTCAAATGTTATCAAACCCGATGTACGTTCACAGTATTCCTAATAATAATGATAATCAGGATATTGTAAGTATGGGAACCAATGCAGCCGTGATCTGCAGAAAAGTAATCGAAAATGCCTTTGAGGTTTTGGCGATTGAAGCCATTACTGTGATTCAGGCGATAGAATACCTTGGGTACCAAGATAAAGTTTCATCTGAAACCAAAGCATTATATGATGATATCAGAAAGATTATTCCGATATTTTCGAATGACATGGTCATGTATCCTTATTTGGAGGAAGTGAAAAAATATTTAAAGACAACGTAATTATTGACGGCTTTTAGTTGTCAATATATAAATAAACCGAAACACATATGAAATGTGCAATCATAACAGGCGGTTCTCGAGGAATTGGAAGAGCAATCTGTATAAAACTGGCTGAAGAAAAAAACTATCACATATTAATTAATTATACTTCAAATGAAGCTGCAGCAAAGGAAACTTTAGCTAAAGTGGAAGAATTGGGTTCAACCGGAGAAATTCTTAAATTCGATGTAGGAAATGCTGAAGAGACTTTAAAGGTTTTGGGAGAATGGCAGGAAAATAATCCAAGTTCAGTGGTTGAGGTCATTGTAAACAACGCGGGAATCACAAGAGACGGATTATTCATGTGGATGTCAAGTGAAGATTGGAATTCTGTGATTAATACGAGTTTAAATGGTTTCTATAATGTGACAAATTTCTTCATTCAGAAATTATTGCGAAACAAATACGGCAGAATTATCAATATGGTTTCAGTTTCCGGAGTGAAAGGAACGGCGGGACAAACCAATTATTCTGCAGCAAAAGGAGCTTTAGTCGGAGCAACAAAAGCTTTGGCTCAGGAAGTAGCTAAAAGAAATATTACGGTAAATGCTGTAGCACCAGGTTTCATTAAAACCGATATGACGCAGGATTTCAACGAAGATGAATTGAAAGCAATGATTCCTGCCAACAGATTTGGTGAAGCAGAAGAAGTGGCAGATTTGGTTGCCTTTTTAGCATCAAAAAAATCTTCGTACATCACAGGAGAAATTATTAATATTAACGGAGGAATTTACTCGTAATAATCTAGCAATGTAATAATTTAACAATGTACCAATGAGATTCTTCACTCCGCTCAGAATGACAGAGTTTTTAATTGTCACATATTTAAAATTGTTACACTGTTAAATTGATAAATTGTTACATTTTTTAACATGGAAAATAGGGTAGTCATTACCGGAATGGGAATTTATTCTTGCATCGGAACTTCTTTGGAAGAAGTGAAAGAATCCCTGTATCAAGGAAAATCGGGAATTGTTTTAGTAGATGAAAGAAAAGAATTTGGTTTCAGATCGGGTCTTACGGGAGTTGTTCCCAAACCTGATTTGAAAAATCTTCTCAGTAGACGTCAGCGTGTAAGCATGGGCGAGGAAAGCGAATATGCTTACATTGCAACATTAGATGCTCTTAAACAAGCCAATATCGACCAGAATTTTCTAGATCAAAACGAAGTCGGAATTTTATACGGAAACGACAGTGTTTCTCAGGCGGTTGTAGAGTCTATTGACATTGCAAGAGAAAAAAAAGATACCACTTTGATGGGTTCAGGAGCGATTTTCAAATCGATGAACTCAACAGTGACGATGAACCTTTCTACTATTTTTAAATTAAGAGGAATCAATTTAACCATCAGTGCGGCTTGTGCAAGCGGTTCTCATTCTTTGGGATTGGCTTATATGATGATTAAAAATGGTTTTCAGGAGATGATTGTTTGCGGTGGAGCGCAGGAAACCAACAAATATTCAATGGCAAGTTTTGATGGTTTGGGTGTTTTTTCGGTACGAGAAAACGAGCCTACAAAAGCATCAAGACCTTTCGATGCCGAAAGAGATGGTTTAATTCCGAGTGGTGGAGCGGCAACTTTAATTGTAGAAAGCCTTGAATCGGCCCAGAAAAGAGGAGCAACTATTTTAGGCGAAATCGTCGGTTATGGTTTTTCATCAAACGGCGGACATATTTCTACGCCCAATATTGATGGCCCGGCTTTAGCGATGAATCGAGCTTTAAAACAATCAGGTTTAGAAGTAAAAGATATCGATTATATCAACGCTCATGCGACTTCAACGCCAATTGGTGATGCAAACGAAGCAAAAGCAATTCACGAAATTTTTGGTAGCGAAGTCCCGGTAAGTTCTACAAAATCAATGACCGGTCACGAATGTTGGATGGCAGGTGCAAGTGAAGTAATTTACTCAATTTTAATGATGCAGAACGATTTCGTAGCTCCCAACATCAATTTAGAAAATCCCGATGAAGATGCTCAAAAGATAAATCTAATCTCCGAAACTAAAAATCAAAAAATTGACGTATTTTTGTCGAATTCTTTCGGATTTGGGGGAACCAATTCCGCATTAATAGTTAAAAAATTTGAATAAAAACATGGAAAGAGAAAAAATTGTTGCCATTGCTAATGATTTTTTAATCAATGAGTTTGAGGTAGATGGTGACGAGATCAGCAATGATGCCCATTTCAAGAAGACTCTGGGCTTAGACAGTTTAGATTATATAGATTTGGTCGTGGTGATCGAGTCTAATTTTGGAATAAAACTAGGTGAAGCAGACTTTAAAGACATCATCACTTTTAATGATTTCTATTCGGCAATAGAAAACAAAATCGCTCAAAAAAACGCATAATTATTGATTAAACTTTACTCTCAAATAATGTAACAATATAGCAATCTGACAGTGTATCAATTGATGTGAATTGTTAAACTGGTACATTGATAAATTGGTAAATTGAATTTATGAACAAGTGGAAAGGCAAATCTAAAGGCACCATCTTAGGATATAGAATATTCGTCTGGTGCATTAGAAATATCGGGATCCGAAGTTCATATTTTGTGCTCTACTTTGTTGCTTTTTACTATTTTTTATTCGAAAAAAATAGCAACAAATATTATCGATATTATTTTCAGAAAAGACTCAATTACGGTTTTTGGAAGACAAAAATCTCCTTGTTTAAAAGTTATTTTACTTTCGGAACGATTTTAATTGATAAGACTGCTATTTCAGCAGGTTTAAGAGATAAATACACCTACGAATTCGACGGAATAGAAAATCTCAGAAATCTTTTAGCCGAAAAAAAAGGTGGCGTTCTGATCAGCGCCCACATCGGAAATTTTGAAATTGCAGAGCATTTTTTTGCTGAAATTGACTTCGATTGTCAGATTAATTTAGTGACAACAGATCAGGAAGTTACAGTCATTAAAGAATATCTCGAAAGCGTTTCTGTGAAACAGAGCAACATAAAATTTATCTATGTAAAAGACGATATGTCGCATATTTTCGACATTAATGAAGCATTGTCAAAAAATGAATTAATCTGTTTTACGGGTGACCGTTATTTTGAAGGCTCTAAATTCCTCGCAGCAGATTTGCTTGGGAAAAGTGCAAAATTTCCGGCAGGGCCTTTCATGATTGCTTCCAGATTGGGCGTTCCGGTGGTCTATGTTTATGTGATGAAAGAAAAAAATCTTCATTATCATTTGTTTGCACGAGTCGCTGAAAACGTTAAAAAGCGTGATGCACAGGGACTTTTACACTCATATACCAAAAATCTTGAATCGATGATTCAAAAATATCCGCTTCAATGGTTCAACTATTTCGATTTTTGGGACGATATTGATTAGTTTTCGATAATTTTAAAATGGTTATTTGACAGTCTCGAATAATCGTTTAATATTTTTTATGGCAGCTATTTCCGCCTTCCGCTCCCAATCTTTTTTTGCCAAAGCTTTCCCAAAGCAAAAAAAGGATTTCCGCTCAAGTCGGGCTGTATGCAATTCAATAATACAGGAGCCAAGGTAAAAGTTTAAAGATCCAAGATTAAAACATCTATTAAATTAATGTATTGTAAATTTTTGGTAATAGGTTGATAGAATACTGTTCCTTTGCTGAGTGAAACGCCTTTGCGAACGAAAAATATTTTCAATAATTTAAAAAAAACTTTGTGTCCTTTGCGTTTAAATAATGCAATATAAATTGAGTTTTTCGTAAATATTTTTAGACACATTATTCTAAACAGTTTGATAAACTTTTGTACCTTTTGCCGTTAAAACTATAATCAGAATTTGAAAAAAACATACGACATATTGATTATCGGCAGCGGAATAGGAGGCCTTGTTTCAGCGCTTATTTTGGCAAAAGAAGGCTTGAAAGTCTGCATTCTGGAAAAAAATAATCAATATGGCGGAAACTTACAGACCTTTTCCCGAGACAAATTGATTTTCGACACCGGCGTTCATTATTTGGGCGGACTTTCAAAAGGTCAAAACCTTCATCAGTTTTTTTCATATCTGGAAATAATGGATGATTTAGAGCTCCAGAAAATGGATGAAAATGGATATGACAAAATCACTTTCGGAGACGATGAAATTGAATATCCACACGCACAAGGTTATGATAATTTTGTTGAGCAATTATCCAATTATTTTCCTGAAGAAAGAGAAAATTTAGAAAATTACTGTGAAGAAATTCAGCGTGTTTGTAATCACTTTCCTCGATATAACTTGATTGGAAAAGATATTTACAGCGAAGAAATCCTTCATTTAAATACCAAAAGATTCATCGAATCGATTACGCAGAATACAAAATTGCAATCTGTTTTATTGGGCTCCAATTTTTTATACGCAGGTGATTCTGAAAATATACCCTTTTACGTTCATGCTTTGACGGTAAATTCTTACATTCAGAGTGCTTACAAATGTGTGAAAGGCGGAAGTCAGATTTCAAAGCTTTTAATCAGAAAATTAAGAGAATATGGCGCAGAGGTTCACAAGCATTCGGAAGTGGCTGAAATTATCTTTAGTGAAAACAATGTTTTAAGTTCTGTAAAAACAAAATCAGGAAAAGAATTTTTTGCTAAACAGTTTATTTCTAATATTGAAATTCGTTCTTTAACTAAATTAATCGGTGAAGAAAGACTTAAGAAATCTTTTTTAAACAGAGTCTTAAGTTGGGAGCCTGTTTCGTCGTGTTTCAGCGTTTATTTAGTTTTAAAACCTCAAACAATTCCCAATTTCAATTATAATATTTACCATTATTCATCCGAAGAATCGGTTTGGAATGCTTATCGTTATGACAAAAAATCGTGGCCAGAAACCTATATGCTTTCTTCCACGCCTTCAAAACATCATCCTAAATTTGCAGAAAGCTTAACCGCCATTTCTTATATGGATTTTGATGAGGTCAAAGCTTGGCAAAATACAGTAAATACAATTGCTGAAGAACAGGAAAGAGGAAAACATTACGAAAGATTTAAGCTGGAAAAAGCAGAAAAACTGATTGATGCTTTAGAAAAGAAAATCCCAAATCTAAGAGATTCAATCAAAAATATTTATACTTCATCACCTTTGTCTTACCGTGATTATATCGGAAGTTTTAATGGAAATATGTACGGTTATCTCAAAAGTTCAGAAAATCCCCTAAAAACAATGGTTTCTCCACGCACAAAAATTGACAATCTATTTCTGACCGGGCAATCCGTAAACATGCACGGGATTTTGGGCTGCACGATTGGCGCTTTCAATACCTGCGCAGAGATTTTAGGAAAAGAAAAAATTGATGAACGTTTGACACAAATAATTAAAAATAATAATGAAATCTAAACACACTTTTGTTATTCAGAGTGAAGCGAAGCGTAACGATGAATCTAATTTTAAGATAAATTCTTCCTTTCGTCGAAGTGGCAGAGCTGTAATTTTATTTTTTCTCAGCCTTATCCTTATTCTCAATCTGAGCTCTTGCGGTGTCAGAAAATCAATCAAACACATTCCGGATGTATGCCAATATTCTTTAGAAATCCCGAAAGTTAATATCATTAACGATTCAACTTTTAGTTTTAATCAAAATTATTTAACCAAAAATAAACAACTGCTTTGGGAATTGTACATCAAAGGAAATCCTTTGCAGTTGGGCTATAACAATGGAGCTTTAACGCAAGATTTAATGCAGAAACAGGAAGAAATTTTCTTTTCAAAAGTAGAAGGTTTTGTCCCGTCAAAATTCAAGCAAAAATTATTGAGCGGCTTTTTGAAATGGTACAACCGAAAAATGTATCTTAATGTAAGAGACGATTTTCAGGCTGAATTGTACGGATTATCCCAATATTCATCAGATAAATATGATTTTATTGCTCCAAAATTCAGAAGAGCAATGTATTTGCACGGAGCACACGATATTGGGCACGCAATGCAGGATTTGATGGTTGTTGGCTGTACTTCGCTTGCAGTTTGGAATGAAAATACGGAAGACGGTGATTTGTTGATTGGAAGAAATTTTGATTTTTATGTCGGTGACGAATTTGCTAAAAATAAATTGATAGAATTTGTAGAACCCGAAAACGGAATTCCTTATCTATCGGTAAGTTGGCCTGGAATGATTGGTGTAGTTTCCGGAATGAATAAGGAAGGAATTACGGTGACAATCAATGCTGGGAAATCTAAAATTCCGTTGACAGCGAAGACTCCGATTTCTTTTGTGACAAGAGAAATTCTGCAATACGCCACAACGATTGACGAAGCGATTGCGATTGCCAAAAAGCGTAAAGTTTTTGTTTCCGAATCTATTTTGGTCGGAAGTGCAAATGATAAAAATGCTGTTATTATTGAGGTTTCTCCGAATAATTTTGGGGTTTACAGAGTTGAAAATTCAAGTAAGGTTTTTTGTACCAATCATTTTCAATCTGAAGCTTATAAAAATGATAAAAGGAATCAAAAACACATTGTAGAAAGCCATTCCGAATACCGCTACGAAAAACTTCAAGAACTTTTGCAGGAAAATAAAAAGCTGAATCCTGAAAAAATGGCTTCCATTTTAAGAGATAAATCCGGATTAAAAGGTGAAAAAATAGGTTATGGAAATGAAAAGGCGATTAACCAGCTTTTGGCTCATCACGCTGTTATTTTTTCGCCACAGAAAAAACTGGTTTGGGTGTCTTCCAATCCTTATCAGTTGGGTGAATTTGTCTGTTATGATTTAAATGGAATTTTCTCCGATAAAAGATTGAAAAGCGGTGAATTTGCAAAGTCAAATTTAAATATTGCAAAAGACCCTTTCGTAGATTCTCAAGAGTTTAAAAATTATGAAGAGTTTAAATTTGCCCATTCTGAAATACAAAATGCAATTGATTCGGATGATATGATTCTTACGGATGATTTTATTCCGCATTATCAATCTTTAAATCCTGATTTTTGGCTGGTTTATTATCAATCCGGGAAATATTATTTTAAACAAAAAGAATATTCAAAGGCAAAAACAGAATTTGAAAAAGCTTTGACGAAAGAAATTACGACCATTCCTGATAGAGAAAATATTGAAAAATCTTTGAAGAAAACTTTGAGGAAATTAAAATGATTTTGAACCGTTAAGATTTGTTAAGTTTTGAAGAATATTAAGTTTTCTTTGCATTTAGCTTAAAAAAAATATTATGATTTTTCTTAACTCAATTTAACTCCTTAATATAATCTTAATGGTTTAAAGATCCATTATTCTCCGGATTCACCTTATTCAAAAAAAGAAAAGCAGCAATCCCGGAAACTGCAGACATTGTAGTCGCTAAAATAAAGCTACCGATAATGTATTGCAACAAATTATTTTTAACTAAATCGAAATTTAAATCCTGACTCAAAATATTAGAATTTCCTGAGATAAAAGGCGATCCTAAAAAGAGTGAAGCAGCAATAATAAACGGAATAAATGGTGGTAAACTCACATTGGAAGCCACAAATGCCAAAACTTTATTCAATTTGAAAAGTACCGACAGAGAAATCACCAACAAAGTCTGAAATCCCCAAAACGGAGAAAGCCCGATGAAAACGCCCAGAGCGATGGAAAACGCTTTAATGCGGTTGGTTCCGTGACTTTCAAGAACGTCTTCTTTTATGAATTTTTTAAAGCTTTTTTTTTTGAAATTATTTACGAAGTTTCTCGGAATAATGTAAAATAAAGTAATGGTTACCAAAATCGTATTCAGAATACTGATTCTTGTAAAATCTTTGAACGGTCTGAAATGTGAAACCCTTTCTGCAGGGTCGTACAGAACTTTTATAGGAACATTTTTTACGGGAACTTGTCTCCAGGCTGTTCTTACAATAATTTCAATTTCAAACTCGAATTTTGGAGTAAAATATTTCTTTGGAATTTTATGCAAAGGATAAAGACGATAACCGGATTGCGTGTCCTCAAGCTTAATTCCGGTCTCAAACCAAAACCAAAAATTAGAAAAACGGTTTCCAAAACTGCTTTTTTTTGGGATACCTTCTTGCGACATATTTCGGTTTCCAATCAGTAAGACATCTTCGTTTTCTTGCAACAGATTTTCTACAAAAACCGGAATGTCATCAGGATAATGTTGTCCGTCTGAATCGATGGTTATGGCGTAATTGTACCCTGAATCTTTTGCCTCTCTGAAACCTAATTTAAGCGCATTTCCTTTTCCTTTATTTTCTGATAAATTAATAACCGTAATCGAATATTTTTCTAAAATCTGTAAAGTAGAATCGGTAGAACCGTCATTGATAACGATTATGTTTTCGGTGTAATCTAAAACGCCGTCAATCACTCTTTTCAGAGTTTTTTCGTTATTGTAAGTAGGAATTAAAACGCAGATTTTCTTTTCAGAAATTGCATTTTGTACTTCAGGAAGGGTCATTTGATTATCTTAAAGAATTTTTTTCTGCTGCATTCATTGTTTTAGACTGCGCTGCAAATTTTCTAATATAAGTTTTCAGAGCCGGGTTTTGTCTACTATAATTGTCGATGATGAACATTTTATCTTCCTTAAGATTTTTAGAATAACCTACAATTTTCGGGATATTTTCCTGAACGCTCATTCGTATAACTCTTAATTCTACGTTATTCGGATTGTTTTTAATAATGGTTTCAAGACTTGTTGCGCCAGATTTTACAAGTGCTTTTCTGTTTTTGGTTACAATTTTAGCTTCCATAATTTTCGCCGCAGCTTTGTAAGCACTTGTTACTGCGTCAGAACCAGTCTGTTTTTCAGCAATATTGATGAAACTTTGCGTATTTGCAGTTGAAGAATTTGCCTTTTCATAGCTATTTCTCAACGCATCAAGGTCTGATTGAAAAAACAGAAAAAAAGCGGTCAAAAACGAGAAAATAAGTTGCATAATATCTATTTTTTATAGTTTACCGACATTTTTAATGCAATAGTCTCGCCAAAAGAAGTGGTGTTTTTTACTTTGATTTCCTCTTCTTCTTCGTTAATATTCAGTTGCAAGGTTAAATCAGGCGTTTCGAAAGGATTGATGATTGCCATAAATTTTACATTGGAAGCCGATTTTAGAAACAATTTTTTGCCTGTAAATTCTTCAGTCAACTCTTTTACAATTTGCATCATACAAACTCCCGGAGTTACAGGATTTCCTGGGAAATGCCCTTTAAAAATATCGTGATTTTTATTCAGAGAAATATTCGCAATAAAACTTCCGTTTTCTGCCTTTTCCGAGGATTCTAAAGTGTAAAAATCTGTAAGAATAGTCTGCATTATTTATTCAGTTTCAGTGATTTGAAATAGTTTAATATTGATTTTGAAATCTTTATGTTGAAGATTCAAACTATCTGCGAAGATATGTTTTTTTGCATCAAAACTAAAATCGATTTTTTCCTTATTGTTCTTTGTATAAATGATTTGTTTGAGCAGATTATTTTCTTTGTTGAAAAATAAATAATAGTTTTTCTTCTCAATTTTTGAAAGATAAATCTTAGAATTTTCATTTTCAAAACTTTCATTCACAGGATATTTTTGTCTTAAAAGTTCCTGAAAATCATTCTTCAAAAAGTTAATGACAATTTTTTTATCTAAATCCGGAAGAACGTAATTCAGTTTAAAATCATTCTCCGAAACTTCAAAATCAATAAGTTTATTTCCAAAATCTGAAGTAAGCACAACTCTGTGAAATTGGGCATTGATTTTTTTGATAATTAAAATTCCGCTGACCTGATTTTTATAAATATCCATTTGACATTTATACACATAATCTTCGTTGGAAGAAAAGTATAAATTTTCAACCGTTTTGTCCGAATTTGAAACAGTTTTTACATCTGTAAGCTTATACGTTTTACAGGAAACAAACAGTAAGAAAATCAGGCTATAAAGAAAATTCTGAAGCAGGAATCGGCGCATTGATTTTTGTGTTTTTGAAAACAATATTTGTCGTATCTCCCGAAGCTTCCGTCATATTTACCTGTGAAACCGTCGTTTGGTTTTTAGGGAAATGAAGTTCAATTTGTTTGATATATTTCAATAATTGAGCAGATTTAGGAGTGAACTTTGCGATATTTGAAGTTCCGTTTTTAAAATAAGCAACTGCAAATTCAGGGTCACTGAACATTTTTCCGTTCGAACTTCCGACAATCAGTTTATTGATTTTTTCAAAAGTTTTGCTTTTTGCATCGACCGAAGATTTCTTTCCCTGATCGTTGATGTAAATTTTATTTTCCTTAAAAATAATGCTGTATTGATATGGTTTTGTGTATTTCCAGCTCAGCGTATTTGGCGATTTTAAAGACATTTTACCGGACGTAATAATGCTTTTGTCCAAAAAATCCATCTTTTTGGTTTGAATAAAATCGGCCTGTAAAGTTTTTATTTCTTTGGTTTCCGAAGAAACTTTGGTTACGAATACTTTTGCTTCAGCTCCAGACATTGCTGTATTTTGAGCAACAAAGAAGGTTGAAACTAATAAAAATGCTCCGAGAATTATATTTTTAAACATTTATGAATTTGTTTTATTTAAATTGGATTTCATCCAATCCTTTGTTAAATCTTCCCTTTGGGACTTTTCTTCAACATTTTTATTTATCTATTGTAAAAGTTGAATAGTTTTTGTCCTTCAAAAATAGCAATAAATCGACCAAAACATTGTACGTTTTCTCCGAAGTATCGTGAAACAGAATGATGCTGCCTTTTTTTAGGTTTTTGGTGACTTTTCTAAAGATTTTCTTTTCATTTTCTTTGATTGTATCTAAAGAACGTATATTCCAGCCGATGCTTTTTTTGTGAGTTTTCTTAATCGCTTTTGCAATATTCGGATTGGTAACTCCAAAAGGCGGTCTGTACAAATTGGTTTTTATGTTTCCGACTTTCAGCATTATTTCATCACATTTTTCGATTTCCTCAATCATTTTTTGAGTTGATAAAAACCCAGTATTGTTAGAATGTGAATAGGTGTGGTTTCCAATCGTATGACCTTCCGAAATTATTCGTTGAAAAGTTTCAGGATATTTTTCAATCTGCTTTCCGATGCAGAAAAAAGTAGCTTTTACGTTATTTTCTTTTAAAATATCTAAAAATTTCGGTGTAAATTCTGTCGGTCCATCATCAAAAGTCAACGCAACTTCTTTAATTTTGGTTCTTTTATGAGTGAAACTGTTAACAAAATATCCCAATTCAATATCAAAAGATCCCCAAACGACAACCGCTGAAAACATTAAAAACAAAAACAAATACACCCAAAAACTCCCTTGAAACATATAAATAAATACGTTACAAAAAAGATAAAATAGGATAAATGGGTAGTGTTTCATCTTTGTTTTTAGATTTAAAATTAACAACCTGTTTGTCATTGTGTAGGAATCTCGACAGTGTCTTAAGTTTGCTTAGATTCCACGCTGCACTTCGTTTCGCTCTGAATGACAAAGAGATTGTTTTTGAAATCAAGCTTTCTCCAACAAAACCAAACTATGATCATTTCCACTCAAATGATTATAAAGTAAAATATTTTTAATTTCTTCTTTTTTCACAGAATTAATCATCATCACTTCAGGAATTTCCTGATTTTTCAAAATATGGCAAGCCATAAACGTTGAGAAACCACTTGCTGTATTATATTCTCCGCTTAAGTGTTTGTAATATAACAATGCTGAATTTGAAAATAAATCCATTGCTTTTGTATAATAAACATCAGATTTTGCATCTCCGCTGAAACCTAAAATCACAGCATCAATATCTGAAGTTTTTAAATGATTTTTAGCTAAAAAATCTTCAATAAATTTTTGAGTTTCGTCGAAATCTAATCTGTTGCTTAGTTGAATATCTTTTAGCTGAGCGTAAGAATTTTCTGTTTTATCTTTTCCTAAGACAAAAAAACTTGCACCTTCACCCCAAATAACGCCTTCAGTTTTTGAATCTAAATAATCAACAGGAAGATTTTCTTGTTTTTTAATAGTGTTGTTTAGTTTGTACAATTCCATTGTTCTGTCGGTTTGCTCGTCTGTAGAACCTACCAAAACAGTGTCGGCTTCTCCATCCAGAATCTGAAGTTTTGCATCCAGCATTGAAAATTCGAGTGAAGATGAACTGTTGACGTATGTGAAATTGTAACCGTGACATTGCAATCCCAAAGCAATTTGGCCGGCAACGGTATTGTGAGTCGATTGAATAAAATAGGTTGGAGTCAGAAACTCTTCATTATTTTCAAGGAAATTTTTCAGAAATTTTTCAGAATCTTGCGAACAGCCCATTCCGGTTCCAACAATAATGGCATCGGGTTTTTCGATTCCGGCTTCTTTCAATGCGTATTTTGAAGCAACAGAACTCATTTTTACTGTTTTAGACATTCTTCTGCTTGCTGCAGGCGGAATGAATTCTTTGTAATTCGGCTCAATGGCTTTTAAAATCTGAACTGAGTTTTCAGGTTTTAAAATTTGGGAAAAATCTTCATTTAAAGTGTCCTGTATCGAGATGCAGGCTGCACTGTTGATGTAAACTGCACTCACGATTTCGAAAAAATTAAAGTTGAACAATTACCTCCAAACCCAAACGAATTGGAAAGAACATGATTGATGTTTTTCTCTTTGAGTTCAGTAACCGGAGTCAAATCAAATTCTTCCATCTTGGTTTTAAAATTTAAATTTGGAAAAATTACATTATTCTGCATTGCCAAAATCGAGTAAACTGCTTCGATTCCCGCAGCAGCAGCCAAAGTGTGTCCCGTAAACGCTTTAGTAGAACTGAATTCCGGAACTTGGTTTTCACCAAAAATTCGAATCATCGCAATACCTTCCGATAAATCATTATTTGGTGTCGCTGTTCCGTGAACGTTGATGTAATCGATATTTTTTTTATCTAAACCTGAAACTTTCAAGGCTTTTTCCATTGCTAAATAAGCGCCTTGCCCGTTTTCCGAAGAAGCGGTTTGATGATGCGCATCATTGGCATTTCCGTAACCGGAAAGATATGCGAGTACTTTTTTGTTTTCTTTTTTCACAACTTCATCAGATTCCAAAACAATAAAAGCGGCTGCTTCGCCAAGATTTAATCCTTTTCTGTCGTTGTCGAAAGGCGTGTTGTAAGAATCCGTCAAAATCATCAACGTATTGAATCCGTTGAAAGTAAATTTTGAAAGAGAATCTGTTCCGCCAACGATAACACGATCCAAAACGCCATTTTTAATAAGTTTAGCCCCCATCATAATCGCATTAGCAGCAGAAGAACAGGCTGTACTAATCGTAGAAACCATCCCGTTCAGACCTAGAAAATCTGCAATGGCAAGTGATGAGCTTCCGGCATCGTGAGAGTCGATATATTTTTGCTTTTCAGGGAAATCTTCGTAAGTGTAGAAATATTTTTCAGTAACGTCCATTCCGCCAACGCTTGTTGAGGAAATCAAGCCGGTTTTATATTCATTTATATCTGAAATTCCGGCATTTTCTACAGCCTCTTTTGCGGCAACCATTCCTAACAAAGCGGTTCTTGTGACATTGTTATCTTCAGCAAGCTGAAGTTTCTGTATCAATTCTTCATTAGACAATTTTATTTCGCCTGTTTTAATATTTCCGGCGTGACGTGTTTCAAACAACTGAATGTCTGAAATGCCGTGTTTTCCGGTAGTCAGTGAAATAAAATTTTCCTCGACATTGTTACCAATGGAGGAAATAATGCCCATTCCGGTGATGGCAATTTTTTGACTCATCTTTTAAATAATGTAGCAATGTATCAATTTAACAGTGTAACAATATTGGTATATTAATCGATTGATACAGTGTTAGATTGAATTATTTTGTTCTGTTTTCTTGGATATATTTTGCCATAACCTCGATAGACTCGAAAATTTCTTTTCCTTTCTTTGGGTCTGCCAATTTTATTCCGTATTCTTTGTCAAGAAGTACGATAAGCTCAAGAGCGTCGATAGAATCTAATCCAAGACCGCCCCCAAAAAGAGGGTCTGTATCTTTGATTTCTTCTACTGCAACGTCTTCAAGATTAAGAACTTCTATTATTTTGTTTTTTAATTCTAATTTTAAATCTTCCATTTCTTTTAAATTTACCAATGTATCAATTTACCAGTTTACCAATTTGGACTGAATACTATTGTTGCATTGTTGTACTATTATATTGTTTAATTACGTAGTTAGCAAATATACAAAAGCTTTATAACTTTCCTGATATAGTTCGACCCAGCCGCACAAGACTTTTTCAGCTTTTCCTGATTGCAGAATCTGTGCCGAATAAGTGTTTAAAAAATTTTCATCAAATTCATCTAGGACGAAAAAAGCATTTTCGGTCTGCATTTTATGTTTAATACTGATTTCGCCGACGCAAATGTTGGGTAAAGTATACACAAAAACGGTAGGACTCGGGAAATAATTTTCCTGTGAATTGATACTTTCCTGATATTTAAAATCGGTGTCGAGACTTGATGATTTGTTAGCAAAAACCAAAGCTGTTTTGCTGTGATCATTGTTTTTCAGAATCATTTCGGACGCGAGAAAAGCCAGTTTGCTGAGATTATCCATTTTATGAAATTTAGGATAATTCAGTTCTAAACTTTTATAGGCTTCTTTCGCAAAATCTGAGAAATTTTCTGTTTGAGATTCAAAAATAATTTCGTCGTTGAGAATGATTTTTGAACTTTCTATGTTGCAAGTGTCTGTTTTCTTCATTAATAAATGTCAAAAAGTTTAAGGCTTTTTTGTTGGATTTTGATGAGTGTTGAAAACAGAGAAGACCACAATTTCGTTGTCTATAATTTCATAAATGATAACGTAAGGAAATTTTTGAATGTATGCCTCACGAAATTGATTACTCTTTAAAGGGTAATGAAGCGGATTTTTGGTAATTCTGTCAAAGAACTTTTGAACACATTTTAAAAATTTAAGACCTAAACCTTTTCTTTGGTAATATTCAATTGCTTCAGCTAAATCAATGTGAGCTTTTGACTTTAAAATTAATTTATAAGTCATAGTCTTTCATCAATCTTTGCTTTACTTCTTCCCAAGAATAAGATTCGGTTTCGCCTTTTAAGTGTTTTTCTCTTTCAATTTCAAGCTTTTCATAATACCAATCCGGAACAGTAGGATAGTTGTCTTCCTGCTCCTCAACATCTATAATTCCGTTGATGATTCGCAAAATTCTTTCATCCGCAATATCAATAAATTCGTGAATTCTTTTTCTGATTTCCAAGGTAGAGTCCATTTTCTAAAACTTTAATTTTATTGATTATATAAATATTTTATCCATATCCGCTTTCAATTCTGGGAAAATATATGAAGTTAAAATCTGTCCTTCAGAAACTGGTTTAAGGCCTATATATTTGTTGTCTTTCAAAACAAAAATGTTAATAGATTTTTCCTCAGGATAAACTAACCAATATTCTAAAACGCCTGATTCTTGATAGAGGTCAAATTTGGAATCCATTTCTTTTTTAGAGTTGCCGGGAGAGAGAATTTCAATAACTAAATCTGGTGCGCCAACACATTTTTTTCCATCAGCAATTTTTTCCAAATCACAAATCACACAAAGGTCTGGTTGTACAACGGTATAGATTTCGTTTTCTTCAGAAGATTTTTTTTTATCAGTAAGCAGAACATCCAAAGGAGCGTAAAATACTTTGCAAGATTTATTAAAAAAATAATGGTCAAGAATCCGATTGATATTACGTGAGATTTCCTGGTGAGATATATTGGGCGCAGGACTCATTTTGAAAATTTTTCCTTTAATCAATTCCACTCTTTCTTTAAATTTCCATAAAATATAATCGCTGTAAGTGTATGTTTTTTTTAAGTCTAAATCATTAATATCTGTAACAAAATTTTCCATAAAATCAAAATTAGTCAAAACAAATTTAATGATATTTTCTCAATTTTTATTTTAAGATAACTTCTCAAATACAATCGCCGCATTACAACCACCAAAACCTGAAGCTGTTTTCAGAATATACTTGATTTCTGCCGATTGATTTTCTTTAATAATATTCAAATCCTGTGAAATGCCTGTTTCTTCAAAATTTTTAGATGGAATTAAAGTGTTTTGTAAAGAAGATTCCATAGAAATGATGCTTTCTAACAAACCAGATGCTCCTAAACAATGTCCGTAATATCCTTTCATACTATTCAAAGGAACATTTTGTAAATCCATTCGATTGAAAGCGATGGCTTCCATTTCATCGTTGTAAAGAGTTGCCGTCCCATGAGCGGAAATAAAATCAATTTGTTCTGAGGAAACTTTTGCTTCTTTCATAGCATTTTGAATGCTGGCAAATAATCCGTCACCTGTTCTGGACGGTCCTGAAATATGATTGGCATCATTAATGGCTGAATCGCCTAAAACTTTAAATCTAAATTTTTCAGTATGATTTAATTCTGAAGTAATATAAATTGCTGCTGTTGCTTCACCAAGATTAATTCCTTTGCGGTTTTTATCATAAGGTTTGCAAGGCTCGCTTCCAATCGCCTGAAAAGAATTAAAACCTGAAATCACAAATTCTGAAATCTCATCTCCTGCAACAACAAAAGCGTCTTTATATCTTCCTGCCTGAATCATATTTTTCGCTACAGAAATCGCCATTACACCAGAAACACAAGCGTTGGAAACCACAATTGGTTTGGTTTTAAACCCAAAAAAATTAGCTAATTTTTGAGCTAAATTGGAAAGGTAAACACCTTCCGGTAAAGTAGTTTCGTTTTTTAATAAACGGATATTTCCTTTTGTTGTAGATAAAATAAAAGCAGTTTGTTCTGTAATATTATGTCTTTCCACCAAAGGTTTCAGGCTTAGTAAAAACATTTTTTCAAGTCTTGTAAAATTGTCATTCTGAGCGGAGTCGAAGAATCTTTTAAATTCAATTTCTAATTTCTCAGAATCAATTTTAGAAACAAAAAAAGCTTCAAGATTATCACTAACTTTATGCAAATCAACTCCGGATTTTCCTTCCAAAAGAGCTTTCCAGTTTGATTCTACATCAAAACCTAAAGGTGTGACGCAGTTGTAATCTGTAATGTAAATTTCTCTGTTCATTAATTATGAAATTTTCGATCCATATTTTGAAAAGCCAACAGTTAAAAATCGGCTATAATCCCATTTTATCTTTCCAGGTTTGAAAAAACTCAGGATTGTACAGACACAAATTATTGTCGGAATCCAAGAAAACCTGAATGGTTTCTCCGCTGCAAACCAATTTGTTTTCCTGATTGAAAATCTCGTATTTATAAATCAATTTCGCTGAAATAGAATTGACGAAAGTTGTTACAATATTGAATGTTTCACCATATTTTAATGGAAGAAAATGCTCACAAGTGCTTTTTACAATCGGTGTTGTAAATCCGGCTTTCTGAATGTCGAGATAGGTTAAACCGTGCTGTCTTCCGAAAGCTTCTCTTCCGTCTTCAAAATAGACAATGTAATGCCCGTGCCAGACGATTCCCAGGGGATCTGTCTCATTGAAACGTACGCGTACTTCTTCAGTACAAGTTAAATCTTTAGACTGCATTTTGTTTTCTTTCGTAAAGTAAAGAGATGGTTACCATCGCAATGTAAAATAAAAATAAGAAAATCAGTTCTTTAGCAATTTCGAGAATGCCGCTGTTTCTTAAAATAATATCGTAATACGCATTTAAGCCCCAATTCATCGGGGAAAACTGCGCAATTTTCTGCATAAATTCTGGCATCAGGAAAACCGGAACCCAAATTCCGCCAACCGCTGCCAAAACCACCACCGAAGTAGCCCCAAACGGTGCCGACTGCTCTTGTGTATCAGAAACCGTTCCAATCAATACCCCAAATCCGATCGCTGCCAAGCCTGCAAATAATGTAACAATAAGAAGGTGCAGCATCTTTCCTGAAACATCGAACTGAGGCAAATCCATCAATGGGAATAGCCAGATTCCTACTGCAACCATCAGTAAAAACTGGATGATACAAATAATGAGATACGTAAACGTTTTTCCTAAAATATGAATGTAATATGGTGTCGGGCTTACTCGAACTCTCACGCTCGTACCCTGACTTTTTTCTTTGACCAAATTAATGGACAATGGCACTACAATAAAGAAAATCGCGAACAACGCCCAAGCCGGAACGTTATGCTGCACTGAATTTGGCATCAATTCTTCTTTGCCTTTGTTCGGAGTGATTTCTTTAAAAGTAATTAAACTTTTATTTTCGAGGTCTTCCGTTGTTCCCAACTGTTCCTGAAAGGCTTTGTATATTTTTTTATTCTCAATTTCAAAAACCATTTTATTAATGGCATTCATCACCGAATTTTTGAAACCAGCGTTGGTTGCGGGGTCAAAATAAAGATGAATGTCTTTCGCTTTTGAGGCAACGGCTTTTGTCACTGTCGAATCAGGCTCTAAGCCAAACGAGCTAACGACGGTCTGAACTTTAGAATCGATATTTGAATTTAAATCTTTCGTTAAGTTTTCAGGAATAACGATGGCCATTTGATAATCACCTGTGAAAACAGCTTTCTCCGCCGATTTTTCGTTGTAATCTGTAACAAGTTCAAATGTTTTGCTGGTTTCCAGTTCTTTTTTGATGACTTTGGAAACTTCAGATTTATCGTTGTCAATAAAAATAATCGGGATTTTTGAGCCTTCCAGATTTTTGAATGTTGAATCCTGAATTAAGGTAATTGTAATAATCAGCAATAAAGGCATTAAAAATATAATGACAATTCCGCCCGAATCTCTTTTCAGCAACTGAATTTCTTTGATGAAACTTCTCCACAATTTATACAACATCTCTCAATTCTTTTCCCGTTAATGAAATGAAAACGTCTTCAAGGTTTTCAGCATTCGCAACTCTTTCCACCAATTCTTGCGGTGTTCCTGTCGCATGGATTTTCCCGTGATCGATGATGGCAATTTTTGTACAGAATTCCTCCGCTTCCGAAAGATGATGCGAAGTATAAATAATGCACGTGCCTTTTTTATTTAAATCCAAAAGATAATCAATGATTGCTTTTTTCGATTGAACATCCACACCAACGGTCGGCTCGTCCAGAAACAGAACTTTAGGATTGTGAAGCGTTCCGGCAATCAGATTGCAACGACGTTTCATACCGCCCGAAAACTGGTCGACTTTTTTATTGGCAAATTTCGTTAAGCCCATCAATTCTAATGCTTCATCGATTTCTTTATGAAGGGTTTTATGTTTTAAGCCATACAAGCTTCCGAAAAACAACAAGTTTTCTTTTGCTGTCAAAGTAGGGTAGAGCGCATATTCCTGAGGAACAACGCCAATGATTTGTTTGATTTTTGAACTGTCTTTTTTAGGCGACAATCCGTTGATTGTAAAACTTCCTGAGGTTGGCTTAATCAAACCTGAAAGCATAGAAATTAACGTTGTTTTCCCCGCACCGTTTGGACCGAGAATTCCGTAGATTTCGTTTTTATCGATGTTCAAAGAAATATCATTAACCGAAAAGTCTTCCGAATTTTTGTATTTCTTGTAAAGATTTTTTATTTCGATGATGAAATTCGACATTTTTTATTTTAAAAATGATTAATGATTAAAAGAAGTTTGTGTTATACTTCTAAACATAAAAAAATAGTTATTAATGTTTTTACCAATTTGGCTTTTCATTGTATTCAAGTAAATCCTGTCCAAATCGGAATTTACTTAAATCTTCTTTTTTAAATTCCTTTGCAATCTGTTTGATGAAATCATTATAAATTGTATCGTAATTTATAAGTAAAGCTTTATATACATATTCTTTATTTGAAGGTGGCCAATACGGCTTGTTGATATAAGTATTGTTTTGTTCTATATATTTCAAAATCGATAACGCATTCTCATTTTTATATGAAGCTATTGCTCTTGAAAAATATAATACATCATCAAATATATTCTCCTCTGTTGAAAGTTTTCCTTTTATTTTTCGATTAAAATAGTCCTCTAAAATTGGAAAGAATTTTTCGTTTGGATACTTTTCGATACTTCTAAAAATCAAGGTTGTGCAATATTGATTTTTAATGTTTTGATTGAAAACCTCGTAAAGCAAATTTACATCTTCTTTCTTTTTAAATTTACTTAAAGCAAAACAAGCAGATAATTGTTCTCCGCACCTATCTCTTTTTAATCCAGCTCTTTTTTTAATCAAATTATAATATTTTTCATTTGGACTAATGTCTTGAATCATCCAGATAGAGGTTTCTAAATAAGGATGTTCGCGCAAGACTTTTTCCACTAAATATTTTTTTTGAATCGGGGATAAACCATTTTTATCGTGAGCTTTTCTAATCATTAAGTCAGAAACATAAAAATTGTTTCCTGTGTTTTCATAATACCACCAAGTTACTTTTGCTGTGTCACTCAGATGTTTTGTTAATAAATCAAAATATTCAGGTTCCTGCCTATTTACTATTGTTCTATATGCGATAACCCTAAATAATGGACTTTTTGAATCCATTAATTTTATAAGTTCTTCCTTTGTGGCATTTTTCTCGATAAAGTTTCTTGCAATCGTATCTTGAGATGGAAGTGATTTTTCTTTTGATAGGCTTTTTAAAGAAGGTCTCAATTCAGTTCGAAAGTCAGAAATGTCGTACTTATATTTTTCTTCTTTACACGACGTAAAGAAAATAGAAAATATAATTATTTGATATACTGTTTTCATCAATTTCTAAATTGCCTTCTTAGTAATTTCACATTGACAAGTTTAAATCGCTTTTCTCAATTTTTTATAAAATGCTTCTTCCAAATCGGCAATATGCAGCATCGATTTTGAAAGCTTATTGTAAATATCACTTTTAGAATTTCTGTTTTTGTAAACGCGGGCAATATCTACGGCAAAATCTCTCCAAAGGTCACCGATTGCGGTAATTTCTTTAGATAATTCTTTGAGCTCATCATTTTTTAGAATTACAGATGCTTCCTGCAAAAATGCTCCGTAAATAAACCTGAATCCGCCACCTCCGGTTCCTATTTCTTCCTGCATTCTGATTAATTGTCCTAAGTAATGGTTGGTTACTTTCGTGCCTTTTTTCTCTGCCCATTTCGGGATGCTTTTTGCTACCCAACGCATTGCTTTTACGCCAATAATCGGAACGGGAGCAAGCATATTTTTACAGGTATCTTTAATTCCTTTTTTAATAGCTTCTTCCAAATTTACCTTTTCAGGAATGTGTGTCGGGAAATACATATGACCTTTTGGTGCAAGTGCGCCTTTTGCATAACGTACTTTTTCAAGCTCTGCTTCAGATAAAGTCGTTGCGAAATCCATTACAGGATCGCTGATAAGGAATTTACCGTTTTCTTTTCCGTAAACTACAAGATTGTGAGCATTGAAATGGAATTTATATTCTTCAGGAAAATAAGTAAGGTTGAAAACGCCAACCTGTAAACCTGTCGGTATATTTTGTTCTAAATTTTTCTCTAAAGCTTTTTGAGCTTCCTGAGGATTTGAGAATTTT
This sequence comes from Chryseobacterium indoltheticum, assembly GCF_003815915.1. NCBI lineage: Bacteria > Pseudomonadati > Bacteroidota > Flavobacteriia > Flavobacteriales > Weeksellaceae > Chryseobacterium > Chryseobacterium indoltheticum. Next base: position 10,744 of record NZ_CP033929.1, on the reverse strand, counting down.
TGTCTTTTTATTTTAATTCCCAATCTTTTTGCCGCTTTGCTGAAAATAGCACCCGGCATCGGACGGTAGCTAAAACCTGGCGCAAAATTAACTTTTAAGAAAGGTAAATACACGAAAAATAATCCCGAGCCGACTCCGAAAATCATCGGTTCGCTGAGTTTTAGACCTCTGTTGAGAAGTAGATTGGAGGCAACACCGTTTTCGCAATGAGCAGTCTGATGGTGTTCAAAATTGATTTTCATTTTATTTTCCGTTGAAATTTTTTAATTCATCTACCGAAATGTCAAATGCATCTGCATATTTTTTGAGGGTAGAATCGCTGAGTTTTTTGAAAGTTTTCGGTTTTGCGTGTCTTTTCACAGTCCATTGCCACATATTAACATAAGCTGCCAAAACCTGCATATCCATTTTATTTAGTTCCATAAAATAGACGATAGGACTTACCAAATTGTTTGCCACATTCTGTCTTGCTTCTCCAATACGCTCGTTGATCAGCTCCATCGATTCGTCAAGGGCTGCTTTTTTAGCTTCCCAACCGATACTTTGAGCAGTTGTGTAATTGTTATTCTCATCAGTAACGTACAACATTTCGGTCATATTTGCTGATTGAAGATTACTTTCGTCCTGTGGAATGTCTTGTTTTTTCACCCGAAAATTCTATTAATTATTGTCTTAATAATCCGCTAAAATAGTAAAAATGCAGGACATGGTATTAAGCAAATTATCAGAAGGATTTTGAAAACAAAAGCATTAGTGGATAAAGAAAAAAAACGCAAAGAAAATCTCTGCGCTCTAACAATAAATAGGTAATTCAATTTTAGTTTTGTATTCTCTGCAATCTTTTTGTTAAAGAATTTACTGGAAGATAGATTGCTGATATTGCTAAAAACAACATCGTCATCATCGCAAAAAATTCTGTAAAGCGCATTGTCATGCTTGGTTCTTTCATATCACCATCCATCAGAAAGCCGATTGTTGTAATAATTGCAGATATGGTAAGAATGTTTAAAGTTTTTCTTTTCATAATATATTTAATTATATATCAAACGCAGGTGAAGTTGCTTTATTGTATGAACGATTTGTAACGAAACAAAAACTGTAGAGACTAATGTAATTAAAGTAATCAATTTCATATGAAGAAAATTTTTATTTCTCTTTCTCTTTTTGTGATGTTTCACGCAGCCGCACAAAAATTTGAAACACAGAAACAAACGGATGCTCAGGGTTACAGTTTCGAAACTGTGAAAAATGACCAGTCTGGAGTAAGGGTTTATACTTTGAAAAACGGTTTAAAAGTATATCTTGCTAAAAATGACGACGCACCGAGAATTCAGACATATATTCCGGTAAGAACAGGTTCTAATAATGATCCTGGTGACAATACCGGTCTTGCTCATTATTTGGAGCACATGGTTTTCAAAGGAACTTCCCATTTGGGAACTCAGGATTGGGCAAAAGAAAAAGCTATTTTAAAGCAGATTTCTGATCTTTACGAACAGCATAAAGCCGAAAAAGACCCTGAAAAGAAAAAAGCACTTTATAAAAAAATTGATGAGGTTTCTCAGGAAGCATCAAAATTCGCAATTGCAAACGAATATGACAAAGCAATTTCATCTTTGGGAGCAACAGGAACCAACGCTCATACTTGGTTGGATGAAACTGTCTACAAAAATAACATCCCTGCAAACGAACTTGAAAAATGGCTAAAAGTTGAAAAAGAACGTTTCTCGGAATTGGTTTTAAGGCTTTTCCATACAGAATTAGAGGCGGTTTACGAAGAATTTAACAGAGCGCAGGATAACGACGGACGTTTGGTAAATTATGCATTAATGGATGCTCTTTTTCCAAAACATCCAAACGGACAGCAAACGACGATCGGAACTTCAGAGCATTTGAAGAGCCCTTCAATGGAAGCTATTCACAAATATTTTGACACGTATTATGTGCCTAATAATATGGCAGTAGTTTTGGTTGGAGATCTTGATTTCGACAAAACTATAAAATTAGTTGATCAGTATTTCGGTTCATTCAAATATAAAGAATTACCAATGAAGAAAATGGTTTCGGAAGAACCAATGACTTCTGTTGTAAGCAGAACTGTAAAAAGCCCATCTACACCAAGAATGACAATTGCCTGGAGAACCGATTCTAACGGCACTAAAGAGGCAAGATTGGCAACGATGGTAGGTGAGATTTTAAGTAACAACGGTGATGCCGGTTTAATTGACCTTAATATTAACCAAAAGCAAGCAACTTTAGGAGCGGGAGCTTATGCAAATCCTTTAAAAACATACGGTTCCTTTAACATGTATGTTACTCCGAAAGAGGGGCAGAGTTTTGATGATGCCAAAAAACTGCTTTTTGCTCAGATTGATTTAATTAAAAAAGGGGAGTTTCCTGAATGGATGTTGAAAGCTATCATAAACGATATGAGAGTTCAGCGTATGAAAGGTTGGGAAACTGCAGATGGTTTGGCAACAACGCTTTACGGCACTTATATTGGTGAAAGAACTTGGGAACAAGAACTTGACGAAATCAACCAGTTTGAAAAAATTACAAAAGCTGACATTGTAAAATTTGCAAATGATTTCTTTAAAGATAATTATGTTGTGATCTACAAAGAGAAAGGGGTGAATGATAAACTGGTTCGTGTAGAAAATCCGGGCATTACACCAATTAAATTGAACAGAGACGCGCAGTCACCTTTCCTTAAAGATATTTTAAGTACAAAAGTTGCAGACATCAAACCTCAGTTTGTAGATTATAAAACTGCAATTGCAACGACTCAGATCAAAGATAAGAAAGTAAGTTTTGTAAATAACAAATACAATAAAGTTGCTCAGGTAAGTTATATTTTTCCTTTCGGAACAGATAATGACAAAGAACTTTCTTTGGGTGTAAGTGTTTTACAATATTTAGGAACCGATAAATATACTCCGGAGCAGTTGAAAGAAGAATTCTACAAATTAGGAATCTCAAACAGCTTTAGAACTTCAAATGACCAGACTTTTATAACATTGACCGGTCTTGAAGGAAATATGAAAAAAGGAGTAGAATTGTTGAATCACTGGCTGAAAAATGTAAAAGCAGATCAGGAAATCTACAATCAGACCGTAAAAACAATTCTTGAATCTAGAACTGTTGCCAAAAAAGACAAAACAAGAATTATGGCAGCACTTTCCAACTATGCTAAGTACGGGAAAGATTCCAGAATGACCGATATTATTTCTAAAGAACGTCTTCAAAACATCAATGTAACCGAATTGATGTCGAAAATCAAGACTTTAAATAATTATCCTTACGAAGTATTCATTTACGGAGAAAGCCAGAAAGATCTTGAGAAAGCGGTAAAACCATTTATTACCAATGCAACTTTACAGCCTGCAAAAGCTAAAATATACGCAGAGCCGGCAACTGGAGGAACTGTTTATTTTGCCAACTACGATATGGTACAAATGGAAATGGCCAAAATAGCGAAAGGTAGCGAGGTAAATATCAATGACTTTGGTAAGGCTAATGTTTTCAACGAATATTTTGGTAGAGGTTTGTCTTCAATCGTATTCCAGGAAATTAGAGAAAGTAAGTCTTTGGCATACTCTGCTTACGTTTCTTATGCTACAGCGAACGAAAAAGACCATCCGAACTATGTAACCAATTATATCGGGACGCAGTCTAATAAATTGCCTTTAGCGGTAACTGCAATGAATGAGTTGATGGCCGATTTTCCTCAGATTCCGGCTCAGTTTGAGAACTCTAAAGGTTCGGCTTTAAAGCAAATTGCGTCAAACAGAATCAACAGAATCAATATTTTCTACAATCAATTGGCTCTTAAAAAATTGGGCGTTGATTATGATATCAGAAAAGATATTTATGCTGAAATTCAATCGTTGACTTTACCTCAATTAACAGGTTTCTATAACACAGAAATTAAGCCATTGAAGTATAACACAGCCATTATCGGGAAAAGAGAAAACCTGAAAATGGATTCTATTAACAAAATGGGAGAATTTAAAGAAGTGACTTTAGAAGAAATCTTTGGATATTAATTTTCATTAATATAAATTGTTTGAAGTGAGGCAGAAATGTCTCACTTTTTTTTGTTTTGAAACTTTTATCCCGGAATTTTATCTCCTCTTATATTTCAACTGTACCAAAAGATAAATTTCATTCTTTTCGAGATCATTATGCCAGGTTCGCTCAATAACCAAGGCGTTGTTGTATAAACCGAGATCTTCCATATTTTCATAATATTCTATTCTTTCGGAGGTTTGATATTTGAAAAAAGAAATCAGGTTTACCTCATCGCCAACTTGCGGTGCTACCGGAAATTCTACCGAGTTTTCAAACTCAAATTCAATGTCGTACGAATAAAATCTTACTTTTATGCTCATAACTATATTTTTACCAAATATATCGAGAATTTGATCAATAAAAAAAGCCAACTTTTAAAGTTGACTCTCGTATTTTTTTAATGAAAATTTCTATGATTCTATTTCCTGAATAAACAAACTAATCTGTGTACGAATCAGCAGTTGATCATCCAGAAAAGTTTCACAAAAGATATTACAGATATTTTCGTATTTCGAGATCAATGAGGCTTTAGAAATAATCTTATCACCAACTTGCGGCAACCCGAAAACCTCAATTTTTTTGATGTTGGTAATAAAGCCAATTACTTTAGTATTTGATTCCGGATTTTCAAAAAAGCTTTGTCCGAGAATCGAAGATGAAGTTTGTGCTGAATGTTCAATTAATCCAGCTTCTACAAACTGATTGTTGTGTACAAAAATATTGTCTGGAGTAATTTCAAAAGAAGTCACCACTTTTTCCGGAGTGAGTTCCAGAATATAATCTGCCATTAACATCGGATTGCGATGAGGCAAAAAATGATGAATATTGATGAGGTTTTCTTCTTTTAATTCCATTGGTTTTTTTTAAACCTATTGTTGATAACGTCACTTCGAGTAGATTTTGATAAATCGTATCGAGAAGTTTTTGATTAAAGTTCTCGATACAAATTCTTGCAAAATTTTACTCGAACTGACGAATACTGTTTATATTATTTTACGACCGTCTTCATTTCAGACGTTGCGATCACTTGATTATTAACTGTCGTGCTGATCTGAACCAAAGTTACACCCATCATTTCATTTATGATTTTCACTTCAGAAACCAGCTGATCTCCAATTTTCGGCAGAGTTTCAGCCTGAAAGGTTTTAATGGCGCCGATATATCCTGTAGGAGCTTCTTTTCCTAAAAGATAAAATTTATATCCGGTATGAAGCGCTACACTTTGCGCCTGATGCTCGATCAAGCCTGAAGCCTGAAAAACTCCTTCATGCACAAAAATATTTTCTTCCTTAATCGTAAATCCTGAAACCAAATGCTCTTCAGAATACTCTGAAATGCTATTTACCATCACAAAAGGAAACTTCTGAGGAATTAAATTTTCTACGAAATCCTGGTCAGATGTTGGTAAAGAAATATTCATTAGCAAACCGTTAATAAAGCACAAGAATAAGCAAATCTTCCACTTTCCGGAATGCAAAGCATGATTCTTTCTCCTTTTTTGAGTTTACCGGAATTCATTAGCTGTTCAACTGCAATAAAAATAGATCCGGCTCCGATGTTTCCAACTTCCGAAAGATTGTAAAACCATTTTTCCCATGGGAAATCGAGTCCTACTTTGGCAAATTCTTCTTTTAATCCTTCTTTAAAATAGCCAGAAGAAATGTGTGCTAAAACGTGATCGATAGAATCTGGGTCAAGATCGTGTTTGGTAAATGATGCCCGTAAACTTTCTGCACCTTTCACCAAAATATATTTATCTAAAAGTTTTGTATCCTGTTTTAAAGCAAAAATAGATTGGTTCAGCCATTCTTCAGCAGGATATTCTGCCCAGGATTTTAAGCTTCCGTCTTCCTGTTTTTCACAACCTGAATACATACACGCTTCGATCTCGTGAGCATACGAATAGAAATCGATCCATTCTATTTTCAAAGAAGTTTCGTTTTCTCTTGGTTTGTTTTCCAATAAAAATGCACCGGCTCCGTCGGAAAGCATCCATCTCAAAAATTCTCTTTTGAAAGCGACGATCGGTCTTTCTTCCAGAAGTTTTAAGTTTTCAGCTTCATGATTAAATTTATCGGCGGTCATCCATGCAGACATTCTTTCAGAACCTACACAGACTGCGTTATCTTTAATTCCGGCTTTTACATTCAGAAAACCATAGTTTAAGGCATTCATTCCCGAGTTGCAAAGTCCGGTAGCGGTATTTACTTCGATAGATTTTCCGATGTTTAGCTCACCGTGTACCATAGACGAGTGCGACGGCTGAATCTGATCTGCAGAAGACGTTCCACAAGAGAGCAACTGCATATCTGCTCTATTGAATTTTTCATCAAAAAGACCTTCCACAGCTTTTGCCGTAATCTGTGCATTGGTATGCGTAGCATTTCCGTTTTTATCTAAAGCATAATATCTTGTTTTGATTTTATTGTTCCTTAGAATTAAAGCTCTCGCTTTTGAAGGTGTATTATTTACCAAGCCAAGATAGCTCTCCATTTCTTCATTAGAAACCGGCTCATTTGGCAAGTATGTTGAAGCTTTTGTTATAAATACGTCGTACATTTCTATTTTAAATTAATTCCTTGTAAATATTTTTTCTGTTTTTGTCTTTTTGACCATAAAATTGGAGCAAGCAAGATATGAAAAATCAGCACAATAGGTGAGATTATCCAAATTGCTGCCATCAAATATACCTTAAAGAATTTTATCAGCAATGGTCGTTTTTCTTTTTTCTTTATGATCAGATTAGACCAAACTGTAAAGATTTTATTACCTACTTTTTCTACTCTCACCAAAAAGGCTCTGATCTCCACAGCTCCATTTTTCACCAACTCGGGTTGCAGATTATCGAGATTATTATTCTCAAAATGATTTTCAATGATCTTACCGTATTTTCCGGCAGCGTTGATCTCTTCATCCGAAACTCCGGCAGCAGGTAAAATGCCTGATTTTTCTTTTTGCCCGGTCGTCATCCAACGAAGAATGGTCAATACGCTTGTATAATTATCTCTTCTGTCGACCAACGCAATGTTTCCTACCAGTTTAGCCTCAAAATTCTTCAAATATACTTTTAATTTTTCCTGAGAAAGCATCCACATATTTCGGGTTGCTGAAATGGTAACCACCGGTGTGTTTTTTAAAATGTCTGCTGCATATCCGCTTTTCAGAAATGAAATAATCGGAATTGATGGCGTAAGATACCAAACCTGATATCCAAAAAGTATCAAATCAAATTTAGTATTGAGCACTTCTTCCGGCGGCGGAAGAATTTCGCTGGGAATCTGTAAATAAGATTCGGGAAAAGTGTTGAAGAAAACATCACTCGGCCACGGAAAAGGAAAATCTTTCTTGAGCTGAATGTTGTAATACGTCACTTTATATTCGTCTTTTTTATCTTCAAACGGCTGTGCGATATTTTTTATAATATCCTCGAGCTGCCCGGTTTGAGTGTAATAAATGACAAGTATATTTTTTTGCATTAATCAATTTTATGGATTACAAAAATAAGATTTTCATATTTATTATTCGTGCCTAAATATTTTTATTGATTCGGAAACAACAACCTCTTTGTAATCAGGGTTTTCAAAAGTTTTATTTTCGCAATTCAATAAAATAACAGTCTCCGGAAAATCTTTTATCTTATTAAGATTAAAATTATGATCAGAAATTAAAAGGGTATCAATTTTTTTATTGATTTGAGCCTGATTATCAACGTAAAAAATTTTTCTTCTCTGTACCAGATAACTGTTTTTTGCAACCAATCTTTTTTCTTTATCGGTGATTAAACTGAAAACTCTTCTTGCGGCTTGTTGCAAAGTGAGCAAAATGTCTTTTTGCCCAAAATCATCTGCAATATGAAAAATCGTTGCATCGCTTGGAATATGTTTGTTCAGTTCAAAATAAACCGATTTGTTTTTGTTGAAATCGTCTTTTACAGGTTTTACAACTTCGTTTTCTTTATATAAAAAACTTAGAAGTAGTTTCTTTTTAAAGTAGTTTTCACCTTCCAGCTCATTTCGCAGTTGGGCAAATTCTTCCCTGAAATAAGCATTGATTTTTTTTGCTCTTTCAGAATAATCTTTGCCAAAATTTAAATCGTCTTTATGAATTCTGTCGCCCACTTTTACGGTGATGCTTCCGTCGTAAATAATGAAATCTCCTTTTGGCTGTACTTCAGAATTTCCGTGAATGTAAATAGGAACAATGTCTAAACTAAACTGTTCAGCAATATAAAATGCGCCTTTATGAAACCTTTTTACGTCATTCGTATAAGAGCGTTCAGACTCAGGAAAAACAACAAGAGAATATCCTTGTTCAATTTTTTCTTTCAATTGCTCGATACCATTTTCGATGCCTTGAGACACAGGATAAAAACCTAAAGCTCTGACCAATTTTCCAAAAATCGGAGAATGATAAACCCAATCATTGACCAGATATATGATTTTGTGATTGACCATTCCTAATGCCAAAGTGTCTAGAAAAGATGTATGGTTGGCAATAATTACTGCAGGCTTACTGAAATCTTCATTCGGATTTGTAATGACTTTTTTCTTTACAAACGGATTGGAATATAAAACAGAAGTCAGAAATTTTGCTAAAATTAATTTAATTAAGTCTAAAGTTTTCCCTTTCGATCTTTTCACAAAAATACTTCCAATGGCAGAAAAGATCAATCCGCCTAAACCATAATATAAAAATGAAATAACAGAATTTAAAAACAGCCTCAAAGTAATTGGCGACAACCCTTTTTTTGCTCTGTTGATAATTAAAAATCTGAACCAAAACGGATATAGGGTTGAGGTAATCACAATCACCGAAAACATACCGATTAAAGCAACCAAAGCTAAAGAATGTAAAGCCGGATGTTTGGCAAAAATCAATGAACCAATCGATAAAATAGTAGTGAAAACTGCCAGAATAATGGATGTTCTGTAAGTTGGGAGTTCATTTTTACCGGTTGTATGTTCTTTCTGCATTGCCTTTGTCAGGAAAATACTGAAGTCGTCCCCAACCCCGAAAACCAAAGTACAAACGACGGTGCTGAAAATATTTAATTCCAATCCTAAAAAATAGAGCATTCCTGCGGTGACAACTCCCGTTAAGACAATCGGAAACATCGTTAAAAGCGAAAGTTCGAAATTTCTGAAGAAAACAATAATCGTTAAAACAATCGCTAAAAGAGAATAGTTAATTAATGTATTAAAATCTCTTTTCAGCAAACCTAAAAAGTTCTCATTCATCTGTTGACGGTCGATTGCTAAAGCTTCATGGCTTTTTTCGACATCTTTGATGAATGCGTCTCTGTTTTTCTCATTAACTTTTACAACATTCGAAATGGTGTAAAATCCTTTTTCATTGCTCAGAAATTCTGAAATTTCAAAGGCTTTGATATTTGAATAATCTTTTAAATTTAAAGTAGAATAATCTTTATTTAAATTTTCATTAAACTGATCAAATGCCGAAGCATTGAAACCAAATTTGTTTCCATTGTTGATCAATTCAGAAATAGTTTTGTCTTTTTTGTTCTTATTCCAGAATTGATTCCATTGTTCTACTTTTTTCTGCTGATCTTTTTCGGATAAAACCACATTTCCAATCGAGTTGTAGCTTAAAATTTTCCCTTCCTGTTTTTCCTTTTCCAAAAAATGACTCAATTGAGAATTTCTGGTCAACGCTTCACTTTCAGAATTTCCGTATGAAATGGTATAAATTGATTTTGAAGTGATGTCAGATAATTTTTCAAGCTTGGCCTCACTTATTTTTAAATCTTTTGGAATATAATTAAGATCGCCGATGTCTTCATTGAAACCAACATGTCTGAAACCGAAAAGGCACGCAATAATAATTATAGAGCATCCGATAATCAAAGGTTTGTTCTTTTCGTAAGGATAGCTTCCTATTTTATCGATGAAATTGGTGTTGGTTTTTTCTTTATCTGCTTTCGGATGATACAGTTGCGGAACAATAATCAACGCTGCAAAAGAAGACAGGAAAACCGTAATCGAAGCAAAAAGACCAAGATCTTTCAACGCTTCAGAACGAACAAAAACCAGGCATAAAAAAGAAACCGCTGTCGTTGCGCTACTCAGAATAATGGGTTGCGTAATTTCTTTATAAAGCTCTTCAATATTATTATTATGCTTGTAATGCGTAAGAATGTGAAGAGCGTAATCAATGGTGATCCCGATCAGAATGGCGCCAACGCTGAGCGAAATTGCGGAGATTTTATCTTTAATAAAGTATAAAATCATCAGTGAAATAAAAACAGCAAAAACAGTCGGCAAAAATACAATCAACGGCGTGAAGAAGTTTCTGAAATAATACATCAGCAAAATCAGAAGAACCGTCATCGAAATAATAACTGTATTCTGGATGTCTTTCTTGATCTGTTGGGCATTGGCAACGGCAATTACAGGCGAACCGAAATAGCTGATCTCGGTTTTTCCGTTAAAAGTTTTGTTGATTTCGTCTTTAATTTCGTTTAATTGATTGACGAAAAGTTCGTTGTTTTTGGTGTCGTTGCTTTTGTTTTTAGGATCGATGAAAAGCAACAGGTTTTTTCCGTCTTTGGTAACGATGTAGTTGTCTTCAAGCCTGAAATCTTTACTGATATTTAACGCATTCAGTTTTTTGATTCCAAGAAAAGTAATTCCGAGTGGATCTTTTTTAATGAAAT